>DATCMH010000006.1:0-69695 GCA_036563505.1 Beijerinckiaceae bacterium | reverse complement strand
GTGCGGCGCGAAGCGGCGCACGGCCGACAGGCCGATCAGGCTCTCTCCGCTTCACACGTCCTGTTCGCTTCGCGAGGCGCTGCGCGCCACCCCTCATCCGCCCGGCTCACGCCGGGCACCTTCTCCCTCAAGGGGAGAAGGAGGGCGCATCCCGCGCCCCACCCCTCCCCGCCCGCGGGGAGGGTGGCCCTCACGACAGCGAGGGTCGGGTGGGGTGAGCGCCGGGGCAGCCCCGGGCCTCTCCAGAAGCACCGGCCAACCCCCACCACCCCCTCACCCCGCCCTCTCCCGGCGAGCGGGGAGAGGGTTCAAGGCGTCGCGGAGTGAGGGTCGGAGGTTCTCACCCCCGCGCCCCGAAGATCGCGCTGCCGATCCGCACGTGCGTCGCGCCGAGCTGGATCGCTGCCTCGTAGTCCGCGCTCATACCCATGGAGAGGAGCGGCAGGCCGTGGCGCTTGGCGATGGTGACGAGGAGCCCGAAATGCGGCGAGGGCGGGTCGTCCGCCGGCGGGATCGCCATCAACCCCTCGATCGCGAGGCCGTAGGTGTCGCGGCAAGCGGCGAGGAAGGCGTCCGCCTCTATCGGCATCACGCCGCCCTTCTGCGCCTCCTCGCCCGTGTTGACCTGAACGAGGAGGCGCGGGCGGCGGCCGGTCTGGTCCATGGCCTTGGCCAGCGCCGCAGCCAGAGAAGGCCGGTCGAGACTGTGGATCGCGTCGAAGAGAAGGACAGCTTCCCTCGCCTTGTTCGACTGGAGCGGTCCGATGAGGTGGAGCTCCGCGTCGGGGAAGCGCTCGCGCAGCGCCGGCCATTTCCCCTTGGCTTCCTGGACGTAGTTCTCCCCGAACACCCGCTGCCCGGCCTCGAGCACGGGCAGGATGGCTTCCGCGGGGTGCGTCTTCGAAACGGCGACGAGGGTGACGTCGCCGGGGTCGCGCCCGTTATCGCGGGCAGCCCGGGCGATGGCGCCACGCACCGCTTCGAGACGGCCGACGATCCCCGCCCCGTCCGTCATGCGCGCCCTCCGTGTGACCGACCCGCGGCTTGACCAACCGTTGACCCGTGCGGGGTTATGGTGTCCTAGTCCGGCGAGCCGGCCCGGCGCAAGCGCGCCGCGGCGTTCCCCCTTTTCGCATGAATGCACGCGCCGCGAACGATGAGACCTGAGCGCTACAACGCCAAGGAAGCCGAGCCGAAGTGGCGCGAGACCTGGGCCGACCAGGCGGTGTTCCAGACCCGCAACGACGACCCGCGGCCGAAATATTACGTGCTCGAGATGTTCCCCTACCCGTCGGGGCGCATCCACATGGGGCACGTGCGCAACTACGCCATGGGCGACGTGGTGGCGCGCTACAAGCGGGCGCGGGGCTTCAACGTGCTCCACCCCATGGGCTGGGACGCCTTCGGCCTGCCGGCCGAGCGTGCCGCCATCGACCGGGGCATCCACCCGAAAGCCTGGACCTACGAGAACATTGCCACCATGCGGTCGCAGCTCCAGTCCATGGGGCTGTCCCTCGACTGGAGCCGCGAGCTCGCGACCTGCGACCCGAGCTACTACAAGCACCAGCAGCGCCTCTTCCTCGACTTCCTGAAAGCGGGCCTCGTCGACCGCAAGACGGCGAAGGTGAACTGGGACCCGGTCGACCAGACCGTGCTCGCCAACGAGCAGGTGATCGACGGCCGCGGCTGGCGTTCGGGGGCGCTGGTCGAAAGCCGCGAGCTCACCCAGTGGTTCTTCAAGATTACCGATTACGCACAGGACCTCACGGACGCCCTCGATACCCTCGAGCGGTGGCCCGAGAAGGTGCGCGTCATGCAGCGCAACTGGATCGGCCGCTCGGAGGGCCTCAAGATCCGCTTCGCGCTGGACAGCGAGACCCTGCCGCCCGACGGGCCCGGCCCGGAACTCGAGATCTACACGACGCGGCCGGACACGCTCTTCGGCGCCAAGTTCATGGCGGTGGCGCCCGATCACCCGCTGGCGAAAGCCGCGGCCGCGCGCGACCCGAAGCTCGCCGCTTTCATTGAGGAGTGCCGACGCACCGGCACGGCGGCGGAAGCCATCGAGACGGCGGAGAAGCAGGGCTACGACACCGGCATCCGGGCGATCCACCCCTTCGACTCGTCCTGGCAGCTGCCGGTCTACGTCGCGAACTTCATCCTAATGGAATACGGCGCGGGCGCAATCTTCGGCTGCCCGGCGCACGATCAGCGCGACCTCGACTTCGTCAACAAGTACGGGCTCGGCAACCTGCCCGTGGTCTGCCCGCCGGACCAGGATCCGGCGACTTTCGTCGTCACCGACGTGGCCTATGACGGCGACGGGCGGATGATCAACTCCCGCTTCCTCGACGGTCTCACCATCGACGAAGCGAAAGAGGAGGTGGCACGCCGCCTCACCGCCGAGACCCGCGACGGCTCACCCGTCGCCGAGCGCAAGGTGAATTTCCGCCTGCGTGACTGGGGCATCTCGCGCCAGCGCTACTGGGGCTGCCCGATCCCGGTCATCCATTGCGAGGCCTGCGGCACCGTGCCGGTGCCGGCCGACCAGCTGCCCGTGACCCTGCCGGAGGACGTGTCCTTCGAGCGCCCGGGCAATCCCCTCGACCATCACCCGACCTGGAAACACGTTCCCTGCCCGTCCTGCGGCGCCCCGGCGCGGCGCGAGACGGACACGATGGACACCTTCGTCGACTCGTCCTGGTATTTCGCCCGCTTCACCGACCCGCAGCTCGCGGACGCGCCGGTAAACCGGGCCGAGGTCGATCACTGGCTCGCCGTCGACCAGTATATCGGCGGCATCGAGCACGCGATCCTGCATCTCCTCTACTCGCGCTTCTTCACCCGCGCGATGCGGGCCTGCGGCTATGCCGGGTTGGATGAGCCCTTCGCCGGCCTGTTCACGCAAGGCATGGTGGTCCACGAGACCTACCGCGCCGCCGACGGCTCTTGGCTGCAGCCCTCCGAGATCCGGATCGAGAGCGAGGGCGGCCAGCGCCGGGCGATGCATCTCGGCACCGGGGCAACCGTCGAGATCGGCTCCATCGAGAAGATGTCGAAGTCGAAGCGCAACGTGGTCGACCCGGACGACATCATCACGTCCTACGGTGCCGACACCGCGCGCTGGTTCATGCTCTCCGACTCGCCTCCCGAGCGGGACGTGATCTGGACGGAGGAGGGGGTGCAGGGCGCCTCCCGCTTCGTCCAGCGCGCCTGGCGCCTCGTTGGCGAGATCGCGGACCTGTCAGGGAGCAGCGCGAACGGCACCGGCCGGAGCGTGGAGGCCACGGCCGTCCTGAAAGCCGCGCATCGCGCGCTCGCGGGCCTCGAAGAGGATGTCGAGCGCCTGCGCTTCAACCGCTGCGTCGCTCACATCTACGAGCTCGCCAACGCGCTCCAGGCCCAGCTCGCGGCGGCGCGGGGCAACGGGAGCCTCGAGGCGCTCGGGCCCGCTTTCCGCGAGGCCGGCCGCATCTTCGTCCAGGTTCTGGCGCCGATGATGCCGCATCTGGCCGAGGAGTGCTGGCAGGCGTTGGGTCACGACGGCCTCGTTGCCCAGGCGCCCTGGCCCGCGCTTGACCGCTCGCTCCTCGTCGAGGAGGCGATCGTCCTGCCCGTGCAGGTCAACGGCAAGAAGCGCGCGGATGTGTCGGTGGCCCGCGACGCGGACGCGGCGGCGGTGGAAGCGGCGGTCCTCGCCGACGAGGCGGTGCGCCGCGCGCTTGACGGACGGGCGCCGAAGAAGATCATCGTGGTTCCCCAGAGGATCGTGAATGTCGTCGTCTGACTTCTCCCGCCGGGGCTTCCTGCGCCTCTCGCTCGCCGGCGCGGCGGCCCTGCCGCTCGGCGCCTGCCTGAGGCCCCTCTACGGCCCGACGGCCAGCGGCAAGAGCCTGCCGGCCGAGCTCGCCGCCATTGAGATCGTTCGGGTCAAGACCAAGATCAACCAGGAATACACGGGCCACGCCCTGCGCCAGGAGCTCATGTTCCAGCTCGACGGGTCCGGGACGCCTTCGCCCAAGCGGTACCGCCTCGCCATCGACCTGTCGCAGAGCGTGCTGACCCAGATCGTCAACGCGGCGACCGGGCGCGCCGATTCCGCCACCATCTTCGCCGACGCCGACTATACCCTGAGGACGATCGACGGCGACCGCGAGATCGCCAGCGGCAAGGCCTCGGGCTCGGCGGTCTACGACCGCAGCATCCAGCGCTTCGCCTCCGTGCGCGCCGCCCGCGACGCCGAGACGCGGGTCGGCAAGCTGTTGGCCGAGCAGATCCGCACCCGGCTGGCGCTCGCGCTCGCCACGTCGTGACCCTTTGACCGCGGTTCGGGCGAACGAGGTCGAGGCGACGCTGCGCCGCCTCGACCCGCGCCTCCTCGTCATCCTCGTCTACGGACCCGATACCGGCCTCGTCGCCGAGCGGGCGAAGCGCGTCGCCGAGAGCGGCGTCACGGACCCGAACGATCCCTTCCAGCTCGTCCGTCTCGACGGCGACACGGTCGCCGGAGACCCGGCGCGCCTCTTGGACGAGGCGGGCACGGTCGCCCTCTTCGGCGGCCAGCGGATGGTCTGGGTGCGGCCGACGAACCGCAACATCGCTCCGGCCGTCGAGCCGGTGCTCGCCCTCGAGCCGGGCAGCGCGCGGGTGGTGATCGAGGCGGGGGACCTCGCCAAGACCTCGCCCCTGCGGGTTCTCTGCGAGCGCTCGGCCCGGGCCCTCGCCCTGCCCTGCTACGCCGACGAGGGCCGGGATCTCGGCACGGTGGTCGACGAGACCCTGCGCGGCGCCGGCCTCACGATCGGTCGCGAGGCCCGCCAGGCGCTCCTCGCCGGCCTTGGGGGCGACCGTCTTGCCACGCGCAACGAGCTCGCAAAGCTCCTCCTCTACGTTCACGGCCGCAACGAGGTGACCCTCGACGACATCGACCAGGCCTTGAGCGACGTCTCGGCGCTCGCCTCCGACGCCGCGGTGGATGCGGCCTTTTCCGGCGACATGGCCGCGGCCGACCAGGCGCTGCGCCGCTCCTTCGCCGAGGGCGCCGCGCCCGGCTCCGTGCTCGCCGGCGCGCTGCGCCACGCGCTGACGCTCCTGCCCTATCGCGCGCAGGTCGAGCGGGGCGAGCGGCTCGACGAGGTGATGCGCGGCTGGCGCGGCCTGCATTTCCGCCGCCAGGACGCGGTGCGGCGGCACCTCGCGACCTGGAACACGCTCAGCCTTCGCGCCCTCGTCGGCCGGCTCCAGGAGGCGGTGCTCGCCACCCGCCGCCAGGCCGACATGGCGGAGGCGATCGCCTCCCGCGCTCTCATCGACGTCGCAGCCCGCGCGGCGGCCCGCTCGCGCGAGCGGGCGTGAGGCCAGGGCTCGCCCCACCTTTCGCAGCGCCACCGCCTCGGCTAAAGAGGCCGAACCTCTTGTTCCGAACCAAGCCTTTTTCTCAGGTGATTCATGACGGAGACCCCGGCTCCCGGCATCCTGTCCGGCAAGCGCGGCCTGATCATGGGCGTGGCCAACAACCGGTCCATCGCCTGGGGCATCGCCCGGGCGGCTCGGCGGCACGGGGCCGAGCTCGCCTTCACCTATCAGGGCGACGCCTTGAAGAAGCGGGTCGAGCCCCTCGCCAAGGAGCTTGACGCCCTCGTCGTCGGCCATTGCGACGTCACGGTGCCTGAAACCATCGATGCCTGCTTCGACGAGGTGAAGCGGCAATGGGGCGGGCTCGATTTCGTGGCCCATTGCATCGCCTTCTCCGACAAGGACGAGCTGACGGGCCGCTACGTCGATACGAGCGAGGCGAACTTCACGCGCTCGCTCCTCATCTCCTGCTACTCGCTGACGGCGGTCGCTCAGCGGGCCGAGAAGCTGATGGGCCAGGGCGGCTCGCTCCTCACGCTGACCTATTACGGCGCCGAGAAGTGGATGCCGCACTACAACGTCATGGGCGTGGCCAAGGCGGCGCTGGAAGCCTCGGTACGATACCTCGCCGCCGATCTCGGACCGCAGGCAATCCGCGTCAATGCGATCTCGGCCGGCCCCATCAAGACGCTCGCAGCGTCGGGCATCGGCGATTTCCGCTACATCCTGAAATGGAACGAGTACAACTCGCCGCTCCGGCGGACCGTCTCGATCGAGGAGGTCGGGGAGGCGGGGGTCTACCTCATGTCGGACATGTCCCGCGGCGTCACGGGCGAGGTGCATCACGTCGATGCCGGCTACCACGTGGTCGGCATGAAGAACCCGGACGCCCCGGACCTGTCGCTCGACAAGGATTAAGGTGACCGGCGTCACCGTCTACTTCGTCCGCCATGGCGAGACGGCCTGGAACGCGGAAGGGCGGCTCCAGGGGCAGCAGGACGTTCCCCTGAACGACCGCGGCCGCCGTCAGGCTGAGGAGGCAGGGGTGAAGCTGCGCGGCCTCGTCGCCGACGCCGCCGGGCTCGACTATCTCGCCAGCCCGATGCACCGGACCCGCGACACGATGGAGCGGCTGCGGGCCGCCATCGGCCTCGACCGGACGGCCTACGGCACCGACGAGCGCCTGCGCGAGCTCACCTTCGGAGGGTGGGAGGGCCGCACCTGGCGCGAGGTGCGCCGGGCCGAGCCCGAGGCCTGGGCTGCCCGCGAGCGCGACAAGTGGGGCTTCGTGCCACCGGGCGGCGAGAGCTACGCCATGCTGGCGGACCGGGTCATGCCGGTCTTCGCGGCCCTGTCCAGACCGACCGTGGTGGTGTCCCACGGCGGCGTGGCGCGAGCTCTCCTCGCCCGAGCCTGCGGCGTGCCGATCGAGCAGGCGCCCCGGATCGACATCTGGCAGGGTCGCGTCCTCGTGATCGAGGGTGGCCGGCACCGCTGGGTTTAACGAAAACGCCTGAAATCGCCGTTATTTTGAGCCATTCCGGAACGTGCTAGACAGCCGTTCAGGGGAATGACAGGCCGAACCTGGCAAGGTTCACGCCCGTTGAGCCGAGGAACACGTCGCGGCGGCCTGCCAGCCGCGGCCTTGCGCGAGCACTGTCGAACGGGGCCGACGAGGGCGGAGTTGAGGATGGATGTCGTGGAGAGCGCGGCGCCCCGCAGCGGCGAGGTTTTCGCGCGCGAAACGCCCGTGCGCGGGGTCAGCGTCCTGCGTGGCGAGGCCCGGCCCGACCTCCTGCGCGACGAGGTGCTCAGCGACATCATCGCCGCCTCGGTCGAGGCCCGGCCCGATCACCCCGCCCTGATCTTCGGCGACGAGACGATCCCCTACGCCGAGCTCGGCCGGCGCGCCGACGCCGTCGCTCGCGGCCTTATGCGCCGCGGCATCGGGCCAGGCGATGTCGTGGGCCTGTGGATGCCCCGCGGCGCGGAACTCCTCGTCGCTCAAGTTGGCATCACGCGGTCGGGCGCTGCCTGGCTGCCCTTCGACGCCGAGGCGCCTGTCGACCGGATCGCCGTCTGCCTGTCGGACGCTGAGGCCAAGGGGCTGCTGACGAGCGAGGCCTTGAGCGGCAAGGCCGAGGTCGGCGTTCCGGTGCTCACCTCGAGCGCCCTCACCGATCCCGCGGACACGACGCCCGTCGACCCCAGGGCGCGCGGTCTCACGCCGGACCACCCGGCCTACATGATCTACACCTCCGGCTCGACGGGCATGCCGAAGGGCATCGTCGTCAGCCACCGCAACATCTGCCACTTCCTGCGCTCGGCGAATCTTCTCTACGGCTTCCGGGCGGACGACGTGGTGTTCCAGGGGGCGTCGGTCGCCTTCGACCTCTCCATGGAGGAGATCTGGATCCCGTACCTCGTCGGCGCGACGCTCTTCGTCGCGAGCCCGGCGATGATGGGCGACGTGGAGAGCCTGCCAGACCTCCTCAGCCGTCACGGCGTCACGGTGATCGACACCGTGCCGACGCTGCTCGCGCTGCTCACCAAGGACGTGCCGTCCCTGCGCCTCGTGCTGCTCGGCGGCGAGGCGTTGCCTCAGGCCCTCGTGGAGCGCTGGGCGACCCCGACCCGGCGGCTCTTCAACACCTATGGCCCGACGGAAGCCACCGTGGTGGCCACCGCCGCGGAGATGCGGCCCGGGAAGCCGGTCACGATCGGTGGGCCGATCGCCAATTACACGGCCTACATCGTCGACGAGCACCTGGCGCCGGTGCCGCCGGGCGCGCAGGGCGAGCTTCTGATCGGCGGGCCGGGCGTGGCGCAGGGCTACCTCAAGCGCCCGGAGCTCACGGCCGAAAAATTCATCGCGAATCCTTTCCCCTCCGATGGACGCGACCCGGTGCTCTACCGCTCCGGCGACGCCGTATCGTTTGGACCCGACGGCGAGATCCTCTTCCATGGCCGCATCGATGACCAGGTCAAGATTCGGGGCTTTCGCGTCGAGCTCGGCGAGATCGAGACGAAGGTGCAGAACCTCGCCGGCATCGGCCAAGCGGCGGTGGTGCTGCGCCAGGACGACGGCATGGACCGCCTCGTCGCTTTCCTCGTCCCCGAGCGCGGGGCGCCCGTCGACAAGGCCCTGATGCGGGCGGAGCTGCGCGACCAGCTTCCGGCCTACATGATCCCGAGCCATTTCGAGGTCGTGGAGACCCTGCCGCGCCTCACCTCCGGCAAGGTCGACCGCAAGGCCCTGCGCGCCCTTCCCCTCGCCCCGGGCGCCGCCACCGGCGACCAGGAGGAGCCGGCGAACGAGACGGAGGCCGCGCTGCTCGTGGCGGCCAAGCGCGTCTTCGGCAACGTCACGGTGCCCTTCGACGCGGACTTCTTCACCGATCTCGGCGGCCACTCGCTGCTCGCTGCCCGCTTCGTCTCCGCAGTGCGCGAGAGCCCGGCCCTCGCAGGAATCACCCTGCAGGACGTCTACGGCCACCGCACCCTGCGCGCGCTCGCCGCCGCGCTGATCATCCGCACCGGCGGGGCCGGCGCGGCCTCCGTGGCGCTCGACCTCTCCTTCGAGCCGCCGCCGCTCCTGCGGCGCGTCCTGTGCGGCATCGCCCAGGCGATCGCCCTGCCCATCGTCCTGTTCCTGACGACGGTGCAGTGGCTCGGGATCTTCGTCACCTATCTCCTCATCGCCGGCGAAGGCTTCGGCTTCTGGGGCGAGATGGCGACCCTGCTCGCCGTCTACACCGCCATCAACTTCGTCACGGGCGTGATCGCCATCGCGGGCAAATGGCTCGTCATAGGCCGCACCAAGCCGGGGCGCTACCCGCTCTGGGGCGTCTACTATTTCCGCTGGTGGCTGGCGCAGCGCCTCCTGCCCTTGATCCACATCAAGTGGCTGCAGGGCTCGCCGGTGATCCGGCTCTACCTGCGCCTGCTCGGCGCCAAGGTCGGCCAGGACGCGATCATCGGCGACGTCGACATCGGCGCGGCGGACCTCGTCACCATCGGGGACGGCGCTTCCATCGGCTCGAAGGTGAAGCTCGCCAACGCCGAGATCATCGGCAACGAGCTCGTCATCGGCACGATCACCATCGGCGCCGACGCGGTGATCGGTACGTCCTGCGTGCTGGCCCACGACACGGCGGTCGGGGAGCACGCCGAGCTTCTCGACCTCACCGCCCTTGGAGAGGGCACAGTCGTCGCCCCCGCGGAGAAGTGGGACGGGTCGCCCGGCCGCAAGGTGGGCATGGTCGACGTCGCGTCCCTGCCCGCCCCGGCCACCGCCTCGGTCGCTCGGCGGCGCTGGTTCGGCCTGCTCTACGCCCTGATGCTCGCCGCCGTGCCGCCGGTGAGCCTTCTGCCGATCTTCCCGGCCTTCTTCATCTTCGACCAGATCGACGAAACGATCTCGGGGCTGACGGACGTCCATTATCACTGGTTCCTGCCCCTCATCACTTGGCCCACCGCCATGCTGATGATCGCCGGCACCGTGCTCCTCATCGCCCTCGTGCGCTGGATCATCCTGCCGAAGGTGAGGTCGGGCACCTATTCCATTTTCTCCACCTTCTACCTGCGCAAATGGTTCGTGGCGCTTGCCACGGAGGTGACGCTGGAGACCCTCTCCTCCCTCTTCGCCACCCTCTACATGCGCGCCTGGTACCGCCTGATGGGGGCGCGCATCGGCAAGGGCGCGGAGATCTCCTCCAACCTCTCGGGCCGCTACGACCTGACCGAGATCGGGGCCAAGAACTTCATCGCCGACGAGGTGGTCTACGGCGACGAGGACATCCGCCGCGGCTGGATGCGCCTCGAGCCCGTGCGCACCGGCGCCCGCGTCTTCGTGGGCAACGACGCGGTGGTGCCGCCCGGCGCCGTGATCCCGGACGACTGCCTCATCGGCATCAAGTCGAAGCCGCCGGAGAACGAGCGCATCGGGCCGGGCGAGACCTGGTTCGGCTCGCCGCCGATCAAGCTGCCGAACCGTCAGAAGGTGTCCATCGGGCAGAACTTCACCTATGAGCCGGGCTTCTGGCCCCGCTTCGGCCGCGGCGTCTTCGAGGCCTTCCACACCTCGTTCCCGCCGATGCTGTTCATCAGCTTCGCGATCCTCACCATCGACGACGTGTTCTACCCGGCGATCCTCGCTCGCGACTGGACGCGACTCGCCCTTGGCTTCCTCGCGGCGAGCGTCGTCATCCCGGTTCTGATGGCCCTGATCTGCTGCGCGGTGAAATGGGCGATGATGGGGGTCTACCGTCCCCTCATGAAGCCGATGTGGTCCTGGTGGGCGATGCGCACGGAGGCGGTCGCCGTGCTCTACTGGGGGCTGGCGGGCAAGGTGCTCCTGGAGCACCTCCAGGGCACGCCTTTCCTGCCCTGGGTGCTCCGCCTCTTCGGCGCGAAGTTCGGGCGGGGCGTGTGCATGCTCACCACCGACATCACGGAGTTCGACTGCATCCACGTCGGCGACTACTGCACCATCAACGCCCTCTCGGCGCTCCAGACTCACCTCTACGAGGACCGGGTGATGAAGGTCGGCCGCGTGGTGCTGGGCCGAGGCGTCTGCGTCGGGGCAAACGCCACCGTGCTCTACGACACCCATGTCGGCGACTACGCGCGCCTGCGGCCGCTCACCATCGTGATGAAGGGCGAGTCGATCCCCGCCCACACGGAATGGGAAGGAGCGCCCGCCGTGCCAGTCGTGCACGCGGCACCCATCGCGAAGGCAGCGTAACTGGGCGCGCGAGCGCGTTCAGTCTATCCAACCAACCCCCTCATCCTGAGGTGCCGCGCAGCGGCCTCGAAGGAGGGCTCCAGTGACGTGAACGGATCTGGAGCCCTCCTTCGAGGCTCAGGCTTGGGCCTTCGCGCCTCAGGATGAGGTTGGTGGGTTGGATCGCCGCGCTGGAGTTTCAGCCCTCACCCAAGCGCACACCGGCCCCGAAACACCTCGATCCGAACAATTTGAAACATCGGCCAAGCCCGGCCTTTACGGGCTGTCTGGCACCGTCAACGGCGTCTTGATCCCTTCCGCGACGCCGCGGCGATACCACCGGCCCTTCCGATGCTTGGACGCTTCTCCGCCCGCCTCTCCGCGAAACCCGCCCTCGAACCCGGGGTGCCTCCGCCCCTGCCTCCCGTCTTCGCGCTGCCGCTCGCGGCGGAGCCGCCGCAATCCTCGGAGCCGGGCGAAGCCGCTCCGCAACCTGAGACGCCCAAGGCGGCTGAAGTGCCAAGACCCGCGGCTCCCGCCGTGCCCGCCATGCCGGCACCGCCCGCGTCGCCGAGCGAGAAGATGCTCGACGCCAAGGTGCGCCTGCACCGCCGCCTCCTCGAGGAACTCAACCTGTCGGCGCTCGAGAAGCTGCCGGAAGCCGATCTGCGCCGCGAGGTGCACGGCATCATCGCGCAATGGGTGCTGGCCGAGCGCCTGGCGCTCAACGCCAAGGAGCTCGAAGCCTTCGTCTCGGAGGTCATCGACGAGATGACGGGCCTCGGCCCCCTCGAGCCCCTGCTCAAGGACCCCACCATCGCCGACATCCTGATCAACGGCCACCAGAACATCTTCGTCGAGCGCCGCGGCCTGCTCGAACCCGTGCCGTCGCTCTTCAAGGACGAGGCGCACCTGATGCGCATCATCCAGAAGATCGTCTCGGCGGTCGGACGGCGCGTCGACGAGTCGAGCCCCTTGTGCGACGCGCGCCTCAGCGACGGCTCCCGCTTCAACTGCGCCGTGCGCCCGATCGGCGTCGACGGGCCCCTCGTCTCGATCCGCAAGTTCTCGAAATCGAAGCTGTCCCTCGACAAGCTCGTCGAGGTCGGCGCCATCCGGCCGCAGATGGCCGAGCTTCTGGCCGCCGCCGTCAAGGCTCGTATCACCACGATCGTCTCCGGCGGCACGGGCTCGGGCAAGACGACGATGCTGAATGCGCTGTCCGCCTACATCTCCCATACGGAGCGCCTCATCACCATCGAGGACGCCGCCGAGCTTCAGCTGCAGCAGCCCCACGTGGCGCGCATGGAGACGAGGCCGCCCAACATCGAAGGCAAGGGCGAGATCCGGCAGCGCGACCTCGTCAAGAATGCGCTCCGCATGCGGCCGGAGCGCATCATCCTCGGCGAGTGCCGCGGCGAGGAGGCCTTCGACATGCTCCAGGCCATGAATACGGGCCACGAGGGCTCCATGGCGACGATCCACGCCAACAACCCGCGCGAGGCGATCTCCCGCCTCGAGCAAATGATCGGCATGGCCGGCCTGCCCATGTCCCAAACCTCGGTCCGCGGCCAGATCTCCGCAGCCGTGCGGATGGTCGTGCAGCTGTCGCGCCTCTCCGACGGCAAGCGCAAGGTGACCTCCATCGCCGAGATCACCGGCATGGAGGGCGACATCATCCAGATGCAGGAGATCTTCAAATACGTGCGCACCGGCACGGATGCCGACGGCACGGTGCACGGCCATCACGTCGCGACGGGCGTGCGCCCCCGCTTCCTGCAGGACCTCGTGGCGATGGGGGTGACGATCCCCGGCGCCTATTTCGACCCCTCGAAGCCCCTCTGAGGCTGAGCATGCTGGCCGAGATCGACCCGCTCTACCTCTTCTACGGGCTCGCGGCCGTCGCCGCCGTGCTCGTGGGCGAGGCGCTCTACCTCCTGTTCCACAAGCAGTCGAGCTACCGCAGCGGCGTCAATCGACGCCTGCAGCTCGCAGGCCGGGAAGCCGACCGCGAGCGGGTCCTGGTGACCCTGCGCCGCGAGCGCGGGCTCAACGCGGAGGGCAGCTTCGCCCTGCCGCTCGCGGCCTTCAACCGCCTCGTCACCCAGTCGGGCCTGCGCTTCGACCCCCTGCGCAACGGCGCCATGGTGGCGCTGGCCGGAACCGCCCTCTTCGTCCTCGTCTGGCTCTGGCGCGACAACCTTCTTCACGCGTCTCTGGCCGGGGTCTTAGGCCTCACCTTGCTGCCCTATCTCGTGCTGCGCGTCCGGCGCTCGCGCCGGCAGAAGGCTTTCGGCGAGCGCTTTCCCGACGCCATCGACATCATCGTGCGCTCCCTTCGCGCCGGCCATCCGGTGCCCGTCGCCATCGCCATGGTGGGCCGCGAGCTGCCCGATCCGGTGGGTACCGAGTTCGGCCTCGTCGCCGACGAGATCGCCTACGGCTCGGACATCGAGACGGCCATGCGCAACATGATGGCCCGCGTCGGCCAGGAGGATCTGCCCCTCTTCGTCACCTCCGTGTCGATCCAGGCGACGACCGGTGGCAACTTGAGCCAGATCCTCGACAATCTCTCGAAGGTGATCCGCGAGCGCTTCAAGATGAGGCGCAAGATCCGCGGCCTCTCCGCCGAGGGCCGGGCGGGCGCCATGATCCTCAACGTCACGCCGCTCGCCGTCTTCCTTCTCGTGAATGCCGTCAATCCGAGCTTCTACGGCGACATCTGGCACGCGCCCCTCGCGGTCTGGGGCTTCTCCGGCGCCGTCGCGTGGATGGTGATCGGCAACCTGATCATGCGGCGCATGATCAACTTCGAGATCTGACGATGGACCTCATCGACGCCGTTCTCGACTTCGCGGCGGACGAGCCGGGGCTCGTCCTTGGCTTGATCCTTCTCTGCGCACTGACGTTCGGCGGCATCGCAGCCTGGAGCGCCCTGCGCGGCCACCGTGACGTGCGACGCCGCGCGGCGGACAGCGCGGCGGAGGGGTCCTCGCCGGAGGCGCGGCGCGCGGAGACCCGCCGCACCCTGGAGCGCCTCGTTACGCATCTCGAATCCACCTTCGCCGGCAATGCCGCCGACACCAAGGTGCTCAAGGCCCGGCTGATCCAGGCGGGCTACTACGACCCGCGGGCGGTGGGCGCCTTCTTCGCGGCGCGCTTCGGCGGCGCGCTGGCGCTCGGCGTGGCGGGCCTGGCCGTGGCCGCGCTCCTGTTCGAGGCCGACGACATCACGATCGCGACTGGCGGGACGGCGCTCGCCCTCGTCGGTTATCTCGCGCCGAGCTTCCTGCTCGACAAGCGGATCAAGGCCCGCGCCGCCGCGCACCGGGCGGGCTTTCCCGACTTCATGGACCTCATGATCGTGTGCAGCGAGGCGGGCCTCTCCATGGAGGCCGGGATCGAGCGCATCGCCCGCGAGCTCGTCGAGGGCTACCCGTCGCTCGCCGAGAACCTCTACATGGCCTCTCTCGAGATCCGGGCCGGCAAGGGATTGACCGAGGCCCTCGACCGCATGGGCGACCGCCTCGCCATCGAGGAAGCCAAGATGCTGGCGACCCTCCTCCAGCAATCCGCGGAGCTCGGCACCAGCCTGTCGCAGTCGCTCAAGGTCTACAGCGACGAGATGCGCCACAAGCGCATGTCCCGCGCCGAGGAGAAGGCCTACGCGCTGCCGGCGAAGCTGGTGATTCCCTTAACGCTTTTCGTCTTTCCTGTGTTGCTGGTGACCCTCATGCTCCCCGTCGTCGTCAAGGTTTCCGAGATGATGAAGGGGTGACAAGAGGAGGGCACCTCGGGGGTTCCACGATGATCGCCTTGTCTCTGCTCGTCCGGCGTTTGCCGCGGGTGCTCGCCTTGGGCCTCCTCGGCTTGAGCCTGCAGGCCTGCCAGACTTTCGAGGCTCTCTCGCCTGCGGCCACGACGGGAGCGACGACGGTCGCGGTCGCTCCCGCACCGTCGAAGCCGCTCGATGCGGTGAAATCCGACCTCGATCTCGGCAAGGAGCATTACCGGGCCGGTCATTTCGGGCTCGCCGAGCTGCATTTTCGCCGCGCGGTCGAGCAGGAGCGCGGCGACGGGGCGGCCTGGCTCGGCCTTGCCGCCACCTACGACCGGCTGCGCCGCTTCGACCTCGCGGATCGCGCCTACGCGGAGGCGCTGGCGATCACCGGCCCGACCGCGGCCTTCCTCAACAACCGCGGCTATTCCTACATGCTGCGCGGCGACGTGCGCCGGGCGAGCGCCGACCTCTCCCGCGCCGCTGCCATCGATCCGGACGACGAGCGCATTCAGGTGAACCTGCGCGCCCTCGACCAGCGGGTTCGGCGGCGCGGCTGAAGGCTCTCACGCCGAGGGCGCGCCCGGGATCTCTGGCGGGAGCGGATTCGTCGAGGGCGGCTGGCTTGGCGATGGCGCCGGCGACTCGCTCGGGCGCTCGACGGGGATCTCGAGCGGGTTGTTGCCGGGCGGCACCGGGTTGATGACGGGCTGGTCCGGCTGGGGCTGGGGATCGTAGGGTCCGGTCGGTCCGACGCTCATGGGTGGTCTCCTCGTGCCTTGACGGGGCAACCCGAGCCGCGAGGCCGCGGTTCCCGCCGCTAGCGCAGCGGCCAGGCGAGCAGGATCAGCCCCACGCCGAGGACGAGCACCATCGCGGAGAGCGGCGCGCCCAGCCGCCAGTAATCCCCGAAGCGGTAGCCGCCCGGCCCCATGACCAGCGTGTTGCACTGGTGACCGATAGGGGTGAGGAAGTCGCAGGCTGCGCCGACCGCCACCGCCATCAGGAAGGCGTCGGGGCGGTAGCCGAGCTGCCCCGCGAAGCTCGCGGCGATGGGCGCCATCACGAGAACCGTGGCCGCGTTGTTGAGGAAGGGGGTCACGGCCATCGCGGCCGCCATGATGAGGGCGAGCGCACCCCAGGCCGGCAGCATCTGCGCCGCGACGGACAGCCAACCGGCGATGAGATCCGTGCCGCCAGTGGTGCGGATCGCCTCGCTCACCGGGATCAGGGCCCCGAGCATGATCAGGATCGGCCACTCCACCGCCTCGTAGGCCTCCCGCAGCGGGATGGCGCCGAGAAGAAGCATCAGCACCGCCGCCCCGAAGAAGGCGATGCCGACCGGCAGCACGCCGACGGCGGTGAGGATCATGGCGCCGGCCAGCACCGCCACGGGGATCAGCCCGCGGCGCACGGAGCCGAGGCGCAAGGATCGTTCCGCGAGCGGCAGGCAGCCGAGATCGCGCAGCCGCTCGGGCATGCGGGGGAGGTTGCCTTGAAGCGCGATGACGTCGCCGGCGCGCAGCTTCACGTCGCGCAGCCGCTCGACGACGCGCGCTCCGGCCCGGCTCACCGCGATCAGGTTGATGTGGTGGCGCTCGTGCAGTGCCATCCGCCCGGCGGACTGGCCGGCGAGGACGGAGTTCCCCGTCACGATCGCCTCGACGACGCCGACCTCCTCGGACGGGTCCTCCTCCTCGGTCGGCCGGTCCTCGCCTTCCAGTTCGAGTTCGCCGCGGGCGACCGCCCGCTCCAGGGCGTCGGGCTCGCCCTTGAGCAGGACGATGTCGTCCGCGCGCAAGGTGGCGTCGGGCAGCGGCGTGGCGCTCCGGCTCCTGTTGCGCAGGAGGCCGGTCACGGCGACGTCGCCGTCGGCAAGCCTTTTCAGGTCGGCGACCGTTTGGCCGATGGCCGCGGAGCCGGGCGCGACCCGGGCCTCCGTGACGTAGTCCTTGATGTCGAGGGCCTCGTCGAGGCCGGCGGTAGCCTTGCGGCCCTTCGGTAGCAGGCGATAGCCCACAGCGAGGAAGGCGACGCCCGCGGCGGCGAGGCCGAGGCCTACGGGGGTATAGTCGAACATCCCGAAAGGCTGCCCCGTCATCTCCTCCCGCACCCGGGCGACGATAATGTTGGGCGAGGTACCGACGAGGGTGATCAGCCCGCCCAAGAGCGAGCCGAAGGCCATCGGCATCAGATAGTAGGAAGGGGAGGCGCCGGCGCGCTTGGCCATCTGCAGGGCGATGGGGATCATCATCGCCAGCGCCCCGATGTTCTTCACGAAGGAGGAGAGCAGGGTCACGGCGCCGACCAGCACCACGATCTGGGCCTGGACGGAGCCGAGATAGGGCGAGATGCGGCTCAGGAGCACCTCGAGCACCCCTGAGCGCGCCACCGCGGCGCTCACCACGAGGGCGCTGCCGACGATGATGACGATGTCGTCGGAGAAGCCCTCGAACGCCTTCTTGTGCGGGACGATGCCGACCAGCACGGCGGCGAGCAGGGCAAGGAGAGCGACGAGATCGTAGCGCAGGCGCCCCCAGACGAAGAGCACCATCATGGCGCCGAGGATCAAGAAGGCGAAGATTTGGGGAAGGGTCATCCGGGGCCGCGCATCCATCGCGGCGAGGGCCGCGGCCAGTAACGCCCGAGATCAGCTTTCGGACTTCGCCGCGCTCTCGGATCCGGCGCCGATTTCGGGGTGCCCCGACCACGTTGACTTGGTCCACCGCGATTTCTACCTGTTGCTTCAACGAGGACGACGCGAGCGCCCCGAACCGGGGCTGCATCGCGGGGAGGAGGACGCCGTGACGAAGCCGTTGAACGCGGCCGCTTGCCGCCGCGCTGGCCCCTCGATCGATTACGGCGTATATGGCGGCCCGCTGCCGACTCGTTTCCGAGGTGGCGCGCGACGATCCGGTTCTGGCCTGGACTTTGCCTCTTTGATCTCTGGTTGACGAACGATCGTCCGCGGGCCTGCGTGCCCCGACCCGGTGCCATCGATGCCCCTGCTCGAATTCCTCTCGCCCGACGCCGTGCTGTGCCCCTTGCGCACCGCGTCGAAGAAGCACGCCTTACAGGAGCTCGCGGCCCAGGCCGCCCGCCTCACCGGCCTCGCTGAGCGCGAGATTTTCGACGCGCTCCTTCAGCGCGAGCGTCTCGGCTCCACCGGGATCGGTGAGGGCATCGCCATCCCGCACGGCAAGCTGCCAAAGCTCGACCGTCTCGTCGGCCTCCTCGCCCGGTTCGAGCGCCCCATCGACTTCGAGGCCCTCGACGGCCAGCCGGTCGACGTGGCCTTCCTGCTGCTCGCCCCCGAGGGCGCCGGCGCCGACCACCTCAAAGCGCTTGCCCGCGTCGCCCGGGCCCTGCGCGTGCCCGGCCGCCTCGACCTTATCCGGGCGGCGCGGGACGCCGGCGCGCTCTACGCCGTGATGACCCAGGAACAAGAGCCGCAGGCTGCCTGACGAGAGCCGAGCCGCGGGCGAGCCTGATGAGCTACTACCCGCATGGCTTCGAGGCCGAGATCGTCACCACGATCTCGGCACCTACCGCTACACCGTCGTGTTCCTGCCGCCCGATCTCGCGGCCGCCCTTCCCTTCCGCGACGAACCCCGCCTGCGGGCGAGCGGCGAGATCGGCGAGGTCCCGTTCGCGGGCGCCTGGCAGCCGTCGAAGGGGCGCTGGTACCTGATGCTCTCGAAGAAGCTGCTGCGCGACGGTGGCTTCGCCGTCGGCGACCGGGTCGAGGTGCGGTTTCGCCTCGAGCCGCAGGACGAGGTCGATGCGCCCGCGACCCTTCTGCGCGCGCTCTAGGCGGACGCGGCGGCAGCCGTCACCTGGGAGGCCCTCACCCCAGGCAAGCGTCGGGCGCTCGCGCACCGGATCGGCTCCGCCAAGACGGCGGCGACCACAGAGCGGCGCGTCGCTGAAGTGCTGGCAGCTTTGCGCGGCGAGCCGGTGCCGAGCCTGGCGCGGCTGAACCTGAGCGGCTGAGCCTTTATCCTTCGCCGGCAAGACGCTAAGAGGCGCCGTCCTTCCCGCGCGGCCGCGCCCGACGCCGGCCCGGAGCCCCTCGATGACCGCCACCCTCGCGCCGACGCTCGGCCCCTCCCTCTTTCCCCTCGGGCCCGACGCGACGCCCTATCGCAAGCTCGCGAGCGAGGGTGTGCAGGCGGAGCGGTTCGGCGGCCGCGAGCTGATCACCGTCGACCGCGAGGCGCTGCGCATCCTCGCCGAGCAGGCCTTCATCGACATCAACCACCTCCTGCGGCCGGGGCACCTCGCGCAGCTGCGCCGCATCCTTGATGATCCCGAGGCGACCTCGAACGACAAGTTCGTGGCAACCGATCTTCTGAAGAACGCCAACATCGCCGCGGGCGGCATCCTGCCCATGTGCCAGGACACCGGCACCGCCATCATCATGGGCAAGAAGGGCCGCCTGATCTGGACGGACGGCGACGACGAGGGCGCGCTCGCGCAAGGCGTCCTCGACGCCTACGCCAAGAAGAACCTGCGCTACTCGCAGCTCGCCCCGCTCTCGATGTTCGAGGAGAGGAACACGCGCTCGAACCTGCCGGCCCAGGTCGAGCTCTACGCCGAGGGCGAGGACGCCTACAAATTCCTCTTTGTCGCCAAGGGCGGCGGCTCGGCTAACAAGACCTTTCTGTACCAGGGCACGCCGTCGCTGCTGACCCCCGACCGGCTCGCGGCCTTCCTGAAAGAAAAGATCCTCACGCTCGGCACCGCCGCCTGCCCGCCCTATCATCTCGCCATCGTCATCGGCGGTCTCACGGCCGAGCAGACGCTCAAAACCGTCAAGCTCGCTTCGACCCGCTACCTCGACGCCCTGCCCACACAAGGCTCCGAGGCTGGCCACGCTTTCCGCGACCTGGAGATGGAGGCCGCGATCCACGCCATGACGCAGAGCCTCGGCGTCGGCGCCCAGTTCGGCGGCAAGTATTTCTGCCACGACGTGCGCGTGATCCGGCTCCCGCGCCACGGGGCCTCGCTGCCCATCGGGCTCGGTGTCTCCTGTTCGGCCGATCGGCAGGCGCTCGGAAAGATCACCCGGGACGGCATCTATCTCGAGCAGCTCGAGACGAACCCCGCCCAGTACCTGCCCGAGGTCGAAGATGCGGCGCTCGGCGGCGAGGTCGTGTCCATCGACCTCAACCGGCCGATGAGCGAGATCTTAGGCACGCTCACCTGCCATCCCGTGCGCACCCGGCTCTCCCTGTCGGGCCCGGTGATCGTCGCCCGCGACCTCGCCCATGCCAAGATCCGGGAACGCCTGGAGCGCGGCGAGGCGATGCCCGGCTACCTCAAGGATCATCCGGTCTACTACGCCGGCCCGGCCAAGACGCCGGAGGGCTACGCGTCGGGGTCCTTCGGACCGACGACCGCGGGACGTATGGACTCCTACGTCGATCAGTTCCAGGCGCAGGGCGGCTCCATGATCATGCTCGCCAAGGGCAACCGGTCGGACGGGGTGCGTCAGTCCTGCCAGAAGCACGGCGGCTTCTACCTCGGCTCCATCGGCGGCCCGGCCGCGCGCCTCGCCAAGAACTGCATTCGCAAGGTCGAGGTCCTGGAGTATCCGGAGCTCGGCATGGAGGCGATCTGGCGCATCGAGGTCGAGGATTTCCCCGCCTTCATCGTCACCGACGACAAGGGCAACGACTTCTTCCGCGAGTTGAACTTGGGGTGAAACACTGAGCGGCGTCGCTCTGCGACGAGGGTTGTGCTGGATCCCCTTCCCCTGCGCGCTGTCGCGCTCCGGCCGGGGATGACAGCGGAGACGGCTCAGATCAGCCCTCACCGTCATCCCCGGCCGGAGGCGGCTTGTCCGCCGGAGGGGAAGGGGATCCAGCACAGCATCTCGCGCCGTGAGGCGCTCCGCTTCCCTCACCGTCCCGTCTTCACCCGCGTCCAGAGCCGCGTCACAGTGCGCTGGGCGCGCTCGTCGTAGGCTGTGTTGGTGAAGAGGCGCTTGAAGGCGGCGTCATCGGGGTAGGTGCCGGGGTTGTTCAGGATCTCGGGTTTGACCAAGGGCTTCGCCGCGAGATTGCCCGAAGCGTAGGCGACGAAGTTGGTATTGGCCGCGGCCACCTCCGGGCGCAGCATGTAGTCGATGAAGGCGTGGGCTTCCGCGACGTTCCGGGCATCCGCCGGGATGGCGAAGGAATCGAACCACATCAGGGCGCCCTCCCGCGGGATGGCATAGGCGATCTCGACGCCGTTCTTGGCTTCCTCCGCCCGCTTCTTGGCCTGGAGCACGTCGCCGGAGTAGCCCACCGCGACGCAGATGTCGCCGTTGGCCAGGGCGTTAATGTATTCCGACGAGTGGAATTTCTGGACGACGCCGCGGACGCGGAACAAGGCGTCCCCGGCCTTCGTCAGGTCCTCGTTGCGCTTCGAATCCGGGTTGAGGCCGAGATAGTTGAGGACGCCGGGGAAGATGTCCTCGGGCGCGTCGAGCACGTGGATGCCGCAATCCTTCAGCTTCGACGCGAGCTCCGGCTTCATCACCAGGTCCCAGGTGTTGAAGGGCAGGTCGCCGAGGCGCTCGCGCACCTTCCTGACGTTCACGCCGATGCCCGTGGTGCCCCACATGTAGTTGACGGCGTATTGGTTGCCCGGGTCGAACACGGAGAGGCGCTGGGCCACTTCGGGCCAGACGTTCTTGAAGTTCGCCAGTTTCGGTTTGTCGAGGGGACGGAAAACCTTGGCGCCGATGAGCCGCTGCAGGAAGGGCCCGGACGGCACCACGATGTCGTAACCGGACTTTCCGGCAAGCAGCTTCGTCTCGACGATCTCGTTGTTGTCGTAGGTGTCGTAGGTGACCTTGATGCCGGTCTCCTTCGTGAAGTCCTCCAGCACCTTCGGGTCGATGTAGTCCGACCAGTTGTAGACGTTGACGGTGCGCTGCTGGGCGACGGCTCCGCCGGCGAAAGTGAGCGCGAGGACGGCGAGGGCGGCGCGGATCATCGGATCGGGGCTCTCCGGGTGGTCGGGGCGGGGACGCTAAAGACTTCTGGAACCGGGGACAATGCGCCGAAGGGCGGCCTCTCGCCGCGAGGACCTCCGCTGTCATTCCGGGGCCGCGCAGCGGAGCCCGGAATCCATGGCCAGGTGATCAGCCGCGAGCAGCCCATCGTAGATTCCGGGTTCGCGCTCCGCGCGCCCCGGAATGACGGCGAGGCAGCCATCACAGCCGCCGCAGCGACACTTCCTCGATGCGGTGGCTCGCGCCCTTGCGCAGGATGAGGCTCGCGCGAAGGCGCGTCGGCAGCACGTTCTCGCGCAGGTTCACGAGGTTGATGCGCGACCACAAGCCATCGGCGATCTTCATCGCCTCCTCTTCCGAGATCTCGGCGTAGCGCCGGAAGTAGGAGAGCGGGTCGCGGAACGCCGTGTGGCGCAGGCGCAGGAAGCGGTTCACGTACCAGCGGTGCAGGTCTTCCTCGTCTGCATCGAGGTAGATCGAGAAGTCGAAATAATCCGAGACGAAGGGGATCGCCGCGCCGTCCCGGGGCAGGCGCGCCGGCTGGAGCACGTTCAGCCCCTCGACGATGAGGATGTCGGGCCGGTCGATCAGGGTCTCCTCTCCGGGCACGACGTCGTAGACGAGGTGGGAGTAGAGGGGCGCGGCAACGCTGCGCTTGCCCGCTTTGATGTCGGCGAGGAAGCGCAGGAGCTTGCCCGTGTCGTAGCTCTCCGGGAAGCCTTTTCGCTCCATGAGCCCGAGCCGGGTGAGGTCGGCATTCGGCAGCAGGAACCCGTCGGTGGTGATGAGGTCGACTTTCGGGGTGTTGGGCCAGCGGGCAAGCAGCGCCTTCAGAACGCGCGCCGTCGTGGACTTGCCCACCGCCACCGAGCCCGCGACGCCGATGATGTAGGGCACCTTGCCGTCGTGCTCGGCGAGCAGGAAGCGCTGCGTTGCCTTGAAGAGCCCCTGCGTCGCCGCGACGTAGAGGGAGAGCAGCCGCGACAGGGGCAGGTAGATCGCGATCACCTCCTCGAGAGAGATCGGATCGTTCAAGGACTGCAGGCGCAGCACCTCGTCCGCTGACAAGGTCAGCGGGGTGTCGGCGCGAAGCCTCGCCCAATCCTCCCGCGGGAAGGTGCGGTAGGGGGAGAGATCGGTCTCGGGCAGGGGACGCGGGTCGAGGTCCATCGTGGTGTCCGGCCGGAGCCGTGAATTCTCAAGCTCCGCGCGACGCCTTCTCGGCCAGGCCGCTCTGCTTCGTGCGCCGGTCGAGTTCGTCGAGCACATCCTGCAACGGCACGCCCCCACCCCGCAACACGACGAGGAGATGGTAGAGAACGTCCGCCGCCTCTGCGGTCAGCGCGGCGCGATCGCCCTGGACGGCGGCGATGACGGCCTCGACCGCCTCCTCGCCGAGCTTCTTGGCGGCCCGGGCCGGGCCCCCGGCGAGGAGCTTCGCGGTGTACGACTCGGTTGGCGAGGCCGCGGCGCGCTCTGCGACGCGGGCCTCAAGATCGCTCAAGGTGAACCCCGGCACGGGCGTTCAGCGCGCCGCGACGACGGCGATCTCCACCTTGAACTGCGGCGCGGCGAGCTTCGCCTCCACCGTCGCGCGGGCGGGCGGATTGCCCGGCGCCACCCAGGCGTCCCACACGGCGTTCATCTCCTGGAACGTGCCGATATCGGTGAGCCAGATGCTGGTCTGGAGCAGCTTCGACTTATCGCTGCCGGCCTGAGCGAGAAGGCCGTCAATGATCGACAGAATCTCCTGCGTCTGCTCCGTCACGGAGCCGCCGGCGGTCTTGTCCGCGACCTGGCCCGAGACGTAGACGGTCGCGCCGTGCACCACGGCCTTGCTCATGCGCGGGCCGGCCCCGATGCGGGTCACGGCGGTGTCGGGCAGGATCTCGGCGCGTCCAAGGGTCATCATCGAAGCTCCGTCTGTGAGGAAGGCGGGTCCTTGTGGCCCGTGGGGACGGGACAGTAAAGGCCGTTAAGCCTCTCGTGACGGGGCGGGCCTATGCTGAGCTTCCCGCTCAGGCTCCTCGTCGTCGCATGGTCGCCTCGTCCCGCCCCGCCGCGGCCATCGCCGGCCCGCGCCTCTCCTTGCCCGCCGCTTGCGCCGTCGCGCTTCTCCTCTACGGCCTGCGAGCTTCCGCTACCCTTCCCGACGTGGTCGGGGCGGTATCGCTGCCCGACACCGACGATGCCATGCGACTCGTCGGCGTGCGCGATCTCCTCGCGGGGCAGGGCTGGTTCGATCTGATCCAGCGCCGGATCGGGTCGCCCGAGGGCGTCCCGATGCATTGGTCGCGCCTCGTGGACGCGCCCATCGCGGCCCTCGTTCTTCTCTTTTCCCCTGTCACAGGGCGGGCTCTCGCCGAAGGACTCACCGCCGCCCTCTGGCCGGCGCTCCTGTTTGGCGCCTATCTTGGCCTTCTCGCGACCGGAGCCCGCCGGCTCTTCGGGTCCGTGCCGGCCATGCTCGCGGTCATCGTCGCGGCGGCCGTGCCGGACCTCGCGGGCGTTTTCGCGCCCGGGCGCGTCGATCACCACAGCGTTCAGGCGATCCTGGCGCTTGGCGTCCTCCTGGCGGTCGCGTGGCCCGCCGCTCAGGCCGGGGCACCGGATCGAGCCGGCCTCCTGGGCGGAGGCTCGGCCGGACTCTCCCTCGCCATCGGGCTCGAAACTCTTCCTTTCATCGCCTTGGCCGGTGTCGTCCTCGCGCTCGAATGGGTGCGGGAGGGCGATCCGCGTCGCCTGCGCGACTTCGGCGCAGGCCTTGCTGCGAGCAGCGCGGGGCTGTTCCTCGTCCAGACCAGCCCAGGGTCCTGGACCGTCGCCGCCTGTGACGTGCTTGCTCCGCCGGTGCTGATGCTCGCGGTCGGCGGCGGCCTCGCGGCCGTCCTCCTCACGGCTCTACGGCTTCCCGGCGGGTTGCGCCTCGCTGCGACAGGCACCGTCGGCTTGAGTCTCCTCGCCGCTGTTGGGGCCGCCTTTCCGCACTGCCTCGCCGGCCCTTATGCTAGCTTGCCGCCGGATCTTCGGACCTACTGGCTCGATCAGGTGACGGAGGCTATGCCGCTCCTCACGAGCCTGCGCCTGCGGCCCGCCTCTACCCTCGGATCCGCGGGCCCGCTGCTCGCGGCGGCACTTCTCGCGAGCGGTCTGGCTTGGCGGGACAACACGCATCGGCGCGCGTTTCTCGTGGTCGCGGCAGCCCTCTGGCTCGGCCTTGCTCTCAGCTGTCTACAGGTGCGGGCAACGATGGTTGCCTCGGCCGTCATGCCCCTGGCGGCGGGCGCCGCCCTCGCCTGGGTCTGGCGGAAGCTGAAGCGGGATGCGAGCCGCCCGCGCATCCCAATCCTCGTCGCAAGCTTCGCCCTGTTCGCACCAATCTGGACGGCTCCGCTCGGCCTTGCCGCCGCCTTCGGACGGTCCGCCCCCGCCGAGGACACGGCGGCGCCCCTCGCCTGCGCGCGCTCGATCGCCTGGCTCGACCGCTTCCCGCCGACCACCGTGCTCGCCGACGCGGACCTCGGGGCGGTCCTGCTCCAGCGCACCCGCCACGCCGTGGTCGCGGCTCCCTATCACCGGGCGGTCGCGGGCCTGCAAGCGAGCATCGATGCCTTCCGCGGCGACGAGGAAGCCGCGCGCGCGGTGATGCGCCGGACCGGCGCGACCCTGTTCGTCGTCTGCCCCACCTACCTCGCCACTTACGGCCCCGGCCCGACCTTCGCCCGCGCGCTCGTCGCCGGCGCGACCGTGCCCTGGCTGGAGCGGGTGGAGAATGCTCCTCTTCTGGTCTGGCGGCTGGTCGAGCCCTGAGCGCGAAAAGGGCGGCCCGTCGCCGGGCCGCCCGCTCGTGATCTCGTCGTTGAGAGGCGGGCGTCCTCGCCCGCCGCCTACTCGCCCGCCGCCTGGCGCTCGCGGCTCTTGTCCGCCTCGCGCTGGGCCTTGAGCTTCTCGGTGAGGTCCTCGCCGGTCTCCTGGTCGACGACCTTCATCGAGAGGCGGACCTTGCCGCGCTCGTCGGTGCCGAGGAACTTAACTTTCACCTTCTGGCCTTCCTTAACCACGTCCGTCACCTTGTTCACGCGCTGAGGCGCGAGCTCGGAGATGTGGACGAGGCCGTCTTTCGGGCCGAAGAAGTTGACGAAGGCGCCGAATTCCATCGTCTTCACCACGGTGCCGTCGTAGATCATGCCCGGCTCGGCCTCGGCCGTGATCGAGCGGATCCAGTTGTAGGCCGCCGTGATCGCCTTGCCGTCGGACGAGGCGATCTTGACCGTGCCGTCGTCCTGGATGTCGATCTTGGCGCCGGTCTTCTCCACGATCTCGCGGATGACCTTGCCGCCCGTACCGATGACCTCGCGGATCTTGTCGGTGGGGATTTTCATCGTCTCGATGCGCGGCGCGTACTCGCCGAGTTCGGCGCGCGGCGCGTTAAGCGCCTTCTCCATCTCGCCAAGGATGTGGGAGCGGCCGTCGCGCGCCTGATCGAGCGCGACGCGCATGATCTCCTCGGTGATGCCGGCGATCTTGATGTCCATCTGAAGGGAGGTGATGCCCTCCCCCGTGCCAGCGACCTTGAAGTCCATGTCGCCGAGATGGTCCTCGTCGCCGAGGATGTCGGAGAGCACCGCGAAGCGCTCGCCTTCCAGGATCAGGCCCATGGCGATGCCGGCCACCGGACGGCGCAGGGGCACGCCCGCGTCCATCATGGCAAGCGAGGCGCCGCAGACGGAGGCCATCGAGGAGGAGCCGTTCGACTCCGTGATCTCCGACACGACCCGGATCGTGTAGGGGAACTCATGCGCTGGCGGCAGCATCGGGTGGACGGCGCGCCAGGCGAGCTTGCCGTGGCCGATCTCGCGACGGCCGGGCGAGCCCATGCGGCCCGTCTCGCCCACCGAGTAGGGCGGGAAGTTGTAGTGGAGGAGGAAGGTCTCCTTGTAGGTGCCCTCGAGCGAGTCGATGAACTGCTCGTCGTCGCCCGTGCCGAGCGTGGTGACCACCAGCGCCTGAGTCTCGCCGCGGGTGAACAGCGCCGAGCCGTGCGTGCGCGGCAGGACGCCGACCTCCGCCACGATGGGGCGAACCGTCTTGACGTCGCGGCCGTCGATGCGCGTGCCGGTGTCGAGGATATTCCAGCGCACGACCTTGGCCTGGACTTCCTTGAAGGCGGCCTTGACCTGCTCCGGGGTGAAGCGCGCCTCGCCCTCGGCCGGAAGCAGGGCTTCCGTCACCTTGGTCTTGGCGGCGTCGACCGCAGCGTAGCGCTCCTGCTTGATCGTCTTCTTGTAGGCGTCGCGCAGCTCCGCCTCGCAGACCTCGAGCACCGCCTTCTCGACCTCGGAGAGGTCCGGCGAGGTGAAGTCGCGCGGCTCCTTCGCCGCCTTCTCGGCGAGGCGGATGATCGCCTCGATGACGGGCTGGAAGTGCTTGTGACCGAACATCACGGCCCCGAGCATGACCTCCTCGGAGAGCTCCTTGGCCTCCGACTCCACCATCAGCACCGCGTCCTGCGTGCCGGCAACGACGAGGTCGAGGCTCGCCTCGTCCATCTCCGGGACCGGCGGGTTCAGCTTGTACTGGCCGTTGGCATAGGACACGCGCGCCGCGCCGACCGGGCCCATGAAGGGCACGCCGGACAGGGTGAGCGCCGCGGAGGCCGCGACCATCGCCACGATGTCCGGGTCGTTCTCGAGATCGTGCGAGAGCACGGTCACGACCACCTGGGTGTCGTTGCGCCAGCCGTCGAGGAAGAGGGGGCGGATCGGGCGGTCGATGAGGCGGGAGACAAGGGTCTCCTTCTCGGTGGGCCGGCCCTCGCGCTTGAAGTAGCCGCCGGGGATGCGGCCGGCAGCGTAAGTGCGCTCCTGGTAGTTCACCGTGAGCGGCATGAAGTCGATGCCGGGCTTCGGCTCCTTCGCCGCCACGACGGTGGCGAGCACCGTGGTCTCGCCGTAGGTCGCCACCACGGCTCCGTCGGCCTGGCGGGCCATCTTGCCGGTTTCGAGCACGAGCTTGCGCCCGGCCCAGATCAGCTCTTCGCGTTGAACGTCGAACATTCGCTTGTCTTCCATGCGGTCGGGCGAAGGACCCGACGCCATGAGCAAGACGGCGAGAGGCTTGAAGTTTGAGCCTCCGGCGATCCTGCCATGGTCGTCGCGTCCTCCGCCGGGAAACGGCCACCGCCTTCGGCGGCCGGGAGAAGCCGTCCGGGGCCGGGCCCCGGACGGCAAGGCGTCTCGAAACGGTTAGCGGCGGATGCCGAGCGTCTCGATGAGGGTGCGGTAGCGCGCCTCGTCCTTCCGCTTCACGTAGTCGAGAAGCGAGCGGCGCTGGGACACGAGCTTGAGCAGGCCGCGGCGCGAATGGTTGTCCTTCGCGTGCGTCTTGAAATGCTCGGTGAGGTTGGTGATGCGCTCGGTCAGGATGGCGACCTGGACCTCCGGGGAGCCGGTGTCGCCGGACTTCTGCGCGAATTGCTTCACGAGCGCGGTCTTGCGCTCGGCCGTGATCGACATCGTGGTTTCCTTTCGGGTTCGAGGATCAGCCGCCGTCAGGGGCGGCCGGGAGGCGGCGCTCTCGGTCGGCCGGGCCGGGATGTCGTCCAGCGCGGTCGATGGTGTGGGGGAGAACGCCCTCTCGCCGCGCCAAGGCGCAGCGTCGAGCGGGCGCACCATACACGAATCGGTTCTCGACGCTAGGCCGGAGATCGGACCGGCGGGGCTCCCCCGCAAGGAGGAGCGACACAACGCCCGCGACGGGCCGTCGACGGAACAAGCTTCGCCGACGCCCGTTGACGCCGCGTTCCACCCGGCAATCGTGAGGAAGGCCTTACCATGGTCGCGACCACCACCAACCTGGCCTCGAACGAGACGGTCCAGACGATCTACATCACCGCCCTGCGCAACACGCACGCCCTCGAGAAGCAGGCCGAGCAGATGCTCGAGCGCCAGATCGAGCGCTACGAGCACTACCCGGAGATGCAGCAGGTTCTCCGCCAGCACCATCAGGAGACCCTGCGCCAGATCGAGCAGCTGGAGACCATCCTCCACAGCCACGGCGAGGACCGGTCCCTGTTCAAGGATGCGGTGACGCAGACGGTGGGCAACCTCGGCGCGCTCATCCACTCGCTCGCCGACGACGAGATCCTGAAGAACCTCTACACCAACCACGCCCTCGAGAATCACGAGGTCGCGGCCTACACCTCGCTCATCACGATCACGGAGACGGCGGGCCACACCCAGCACCTGCCCGTGCTGCGCCAGATACTCCAGGAGGAGCAGAACGCGGCCCGCCAGGTCATGGCCCAGGTCGAGCCCGTCACCCGCAAGTACCTCATGCTGGAAGCCCAGGGCGAGAAGGCGAACCGCTAAGGCGTTCTCCGCAATCCGGCATCTCGTTCAGCGCCCCCGGAGCCCCGCTCCGGGGGTTTTGTTTTTGCTTCGTGGGATGGCTGTGAACGCTGGATCCATGAAACGAGAGAAGGCGGGCTTGAGGCCCGCCTTCTCTCGGCATTCAGCGTTGGATGTCCCGCCTGGGAAGCCTTTCTCCGGGCCGGCAATCTCAGAGCCGGTTCGTCCGGAACGTGTCGCAGGCTTTCACCTGGCCGCTCTTCAGGCCCGTCGTAAACCAGCGCACGCGCTGCGCCGAGGAACCGTGGGTGAAGGAGTCAGGGACCGCGTAGCCCTGGCTCTGCTTCTGCAGACGATCGTCGCCGATGGCCTCCGCCGCCGCGATCGCCTCCTCGACATCGCCCTGCTCCAGGGAGCGGTAGCGCTCGTTCGAATGGTAGGCCCAGACGCCCGCGAGGCAGTCGGCCATCAGCTCGACGCGGACGGAGAGGTTGTTGGCCTCCGCTTGGCCGAGCTCGCGCTGGCGCTGCTGAACCTTGGGCAGGATGCCGAGCAGGTTCTCGATATGATGCCCGACCTCGTGGGCGATGACGTAGGCGTACGCGAAGTCGCCTCCGGCGCGGAAGCGCCGTTGCATTTCCTGGAAGAAGGAGAGGTCGATGTAGACCTTCTGATCGAGAGGGCAGTAGAACGGACCCATGGCCGATTGCGCGGCGCCGCAGCCCGAGCGCGTCGAGCCGGAGAAGATCACGAGGCCCGGCGGGCGATATTCCCGGTTGGCTTGTGACGGGAGCACGTCCTTCCAGACGTCTTCCGTGTTGCCGAGGATCGCGGCGGCGAAGCGGCCCATCTCGTCCGGAGGTGCGCCCTGACGCCCTTGCGGCGCCTCTCGGCTGTAGCCCGAACCGCCGCCCGACATCTGGTTCGCCGCGCCGATCAGGATGCGCGGGTCGATGCCCAGCGCCCAGCCGACGAGGCCGAGGATGATCGTCGCGCCGATGCCGAGGCCGCCCACGCCGCCGAGTCCACCGCCTCCGCCGCCGCGACGGTCCTCAACGTTCTCAGAGGCCCTGAAATCTTCCCAGCGCATCGCCGTCCCTCAAGCACCCGACCTCATCGGGCCAAGCTTTCACGAGCGGCCCATGTAGGTAAAGCGACGGCGCTGCGCCAGGTTCCTGGCGCGGCCCTACTCCCGCCCGTCGAGCGCCCGGCGCAGGCTGCGGAAGTCGCGCCATCCGAGGCGTTTCTGCAGCGGCTGGCGCAGGAGGTAGGCCGGATGGAGCGTCGCGAGCGCCCGGATCGTGCGACCGTCCCCGGTGCGGTAATCGTACCAGCGGCCGCGGCTCTTCAGGATGCCGTCCTTCAGGTTGAGCAGGTTCTGAGCTGCGGGACCGCCGAGACACACCAGAATGTCGGGGCTGGCGAGCTCGATCTGCCGCTCGATGAAGGGCCGGCAGATCGCGATCTCCTGCGGCGTCGGCGTGCGGTTACCCGGCGGCCGCCAGGGCACGACGTTGGCGATGTAGACGTGGCTTCGGTCGAGGCCTACCGCAGCCAGCATGCGGTCGAGGAGCTGGCCCGAACGGCCCATGAACGGCTTGCCGATCCGGTCCTCGTCCGCGCCCGGGGCCTCGCCGACCAGCATGACGCGGCCCTGCGGGTTGCCATCAGCGAAGGCGAGGTTCTTGGCGCTGAACTTGAGGGCGCAGCCGTCGAAACCGGCGAGCACCGCCTCGAGCTCCTCGAGGCTCTTGGCCGTCCGCGCCTGCTCCCGCGCGGCACCGGCCGCCTCGTCGGCCGACGCCGAGGCCGCCCGCCGCGGCAAGGGGCGAGCCGCTACCGGCGGAGCAGGAGCCGTCGACAGAGCCTGCTCGGCAGCGCGGGCAGGGTCTGGCGCCCGGGTCGTCTCAGGCACGGCGGCCGGCGCGGGCCGGGCGTCTTCGGCGAAGCGATCGTGCGGCGCTTCGTCGAGGGCGAAGTCGACGCCCGCCTCGGTGTAAAAATCGAGGAGCGGCAGGAGCGCCGAGCGGTCGAAATCCTTGTCCAGCATAGGTTTTATATGGGATCAGGCGGGTTTGGAGGCAAGTTGCGGGGGTGCCAAGGGGATCGTCGTTCCGCCCTATCTTTGTCATGGCCGGGCTTGACCCGGCCATCTCGGTTCGGGGGTGGGCATGACTTCGGACCGAGGTTCGTGGGTCGAGCCCGCGAAGGACAGGGGAGGTGGTCTGAGGCGCTCGGGTCTGTGCCCAGCACCCCCTCACCCTGCCCTCTCCCACAAGGGGAGAGGGTTGGCGTCCGGGCCTCGGCTCTGTTGTCTGTTGTCTGACATCCATGAGCGCGTTCCCCTCTCCCCTTGTGGGAGAGGGCTTCGCCTGCGCACCGGCAGGCGAAGCAAGGGAGCGCAGCGACCGAGGGGTGAGGGGTATAGCTCCGATACTCGGACCTCCGCCCACCACCCCTCATCCGCCCTCGCTTGCGCGAGGGCACCTTCTCCCGCGAGGGGAGAAGGTGACGTGCCCGAGCAGACGTGCGACGAAACCTCTCTGAACCTTGCCGGGTTGAGCCCAATGGTTCATATGTGAACTATCAAGCCAGAACACTGTGCGCGTGGAGGATGCGATGGAGCTGCCCGAGCGGGAGGCGATGGAATTCGACGTGGTCGTGGTCGGCGCGGGGCCAGCCGGCCTCTCGGCCGCGATCCGCCTCAAGCAGCTCGCGGCCGAAGCTGGCGCGGAGCTCTCCGTCGTCGTGGTCGAGAAGGGCTCGGAGGTGGGCGCCCACATCCTCTCCGGCGCCGTGATCGACCCGATCGGCCTCGATCGACTGCTGCCGGACTGGCGCGAAGACGGCGAGCGGCCGCTCACCACCGAGGTGACGAAGGACGAATTCCTGTTCCTCGGCCCGGCCGGCGGCCTCAAGCTGCCGACGGTCGCCTTGCCGCGGCTCATGAGCAATCACGGCAACTTCGTGGGCTCGCTCTCGAACGTCACGAAGTTCTTAGGGAGGCGGGCTGAGGCGCTCGGGGTCGAGATCTACCCCGGCTTCGCCGCGGCCGAGGTGTTGTACGACGACAAGGGCGCGGTCGTCGGCGTCGCGACGGGCGACATGGGAATCGGTCGCGAGGGTGAGCCCAACGCCAATTACACCCGCGGCATGGAGTTGCGCGCCCGCTATACGGTTTTCGGCGAAGGCGCCCGCGGCTCGCTGACGAAGCAGGTCGTCGACCGCTTCAAGCTCAACGAGGGCCGCGATCACCAGAAATACGGCATCGGCATCAAGGAGCTGTGGCAGGTGCCAGCGAACCAGTTCCGGCCGGGCCTGGTGCAGCACTCCATGGGCTGGCCCCTGCCGAACAAGGCGGGCGGCGGATCCTGGCTCTACCACTTCGACGACAACCTCGTCTCGGTGGGCTTCGTGGTGCACCTCAACTACGAGAACCCGCACCTCTCGCCCTTCGACGAGTTTCAGCGTTTCAAGACGCACCCGATGATCCGGGAGACGTTCGAGGGGGGCAAGCGCATCGGCTACGGCGCTCGGGCCATCATGGAGGGCGGCTGGCAGTCGGTGCCGAAGCTCACGATGCCGGGCGGATGCCTCGTCGGCTGCTCGGCAGGCTTCGTCAACGTGCCGCGCATCAAGGGCTCGCACAACGCCGTGCTGTCGGGGATGCTCTGCGCCGAGCATCTCTTCCCGGCGCTCCAGGAGGGCCGGGCGCATGACGAGGTGATCGCTTACGAGGAAAGCTGGCGCTCGTCGGAGATCGGCTACGACCTCAAGCGCGTGCGTAACGTGAAGCCGCTGTGGTCGAAGTACGGCACCCTCGTCGGCATCGGCCTCGGCGGCATTGACATGTGGCTGAACGAGCTTGCCGGCGTCTCGCCCTTCGGCACGCTCTCTCACGGCAAGCCGGACCATGCCGCGTTGAAGCCCGCCTCCGAGACGAAGCCGATCGCCTATCCGAAGCCCGACGGCGTGCTCACCTTCGACAAGCTCTCCTCCGTGTTCCTGTCGAACACGAACCACGAGGAGGACCAGCCGGTCCATCTCTACGTCAAGGACATGGAGTTGCAGAAGCGCTCCGAGCACGACGTCTACGGTGGGCCCTCGCAGCGCTATTGCCCGGCGGGCGTCTACGAGTGGGTCGAAGACAGGGCGGCGTCTGGCGGCGTCCGCTACCAGATCAACGCTCAGAACTGTGTTCACTGCAAAACGTGCGACATCAAGGACCCCAACCAGAACATCAACTGGCAGGTCCCTGAGGGCGCGGGCGGACCGAACTACGTGAATATGTGACGGCGCTCCCCCCTCTCCCCTTGAGGGAGAAGGTGCCTGCCGAAGGCAGGGAGATGAGGGGTGGCGCCGGCACGGCGCCTCGCGAAGCGAATGGTCGAGGCGGAGAGTCTCTGATCGGCTGTCGCCGACGGCTTCGCCGTACCCCTCTCCCGCAGAGAGGAGAGGGGATGTGCAGGACCTCAATGCCGCGGCGCGGTCGTGAAGGCGCCGCCGCGGATGCGGTCCGGCAGGCCAGCGGCGAACTGGGCTGCGGCCTCCTCCCCGTAGGTGGCGACCAGCTCTTGGAAGGCGGCGAAGAGCGCGGCCTGCGCCATGCAGTCCGGATCGAGCCCGTCGAGTTCCGCTTCGGCGAAGGCCTCGACGACGTAGGAGAGGGCCGCACGCTTGTCGGCGCTGGTATCGCTGAGGTCGAAGACGTCGCTGTCGGTCATGGCCGCGGGTTCGAGCAGGCGGTTCGCGCGCTGCGGTGAGCGAACCCTAGCCGCTGGCCGGGCGCGTCGCCACGCTCCTCTTTCGGAGAGGTTAACGGAGCGCCAGCAATCCTGTGCAAAACCGGGGCGCATTAAGGTTGCTTAACCGCCGTAGCGGCTCGCCAGGCTGCGCGACAGCCGATCGCCCTCGGCCAGGAAGCGCGCCGTCGCCTCTCCCGCCGAGGTGGTGCAGGTGCGATAGGTGAGCGCGTAGCCGCGGTAGCCCCGGTTGTAGGCTCCGGCGAGGCGCTCGCGACGCCCTTGCGTCGTGCCTTCGGCCTCAAGGAGCGTCTGCATGCGCTTCTGCCACTCTCCCGCGTCCGCGGCGCCGCACAGGCCGCGCAGGAAGGAGAGCGAGCCGATCACTTCCGAGAAGCGAAGAAGCTCTCGCTCGTAAGGCGGTGGCGGCGGCTCCGGCGGTGGAGGAGGCGGTTCGGCGGGTTTGGCAGGTTGCTGCTGCGCTGGCCGGCGCACCTGCTGGGCGGGCGCCTGCGACGGCCAGGCGATCAGCGGCAGAACGAGAAGGATGCCGACGATGCCAGCGAGCGGGCGCGTCATGACGCGGCGCTCAGGCCCCGGCGCGCCGGAGCGCCGCCCGAACCAGGGCCGGCAATCCGTCGGTCGTCGGAAGGCGGTCGACCTCATCCGCATCCACCCATGCCACTGCATCGGCCTCGGTTAAGGCGCTGCCTTCGCCGGCCCGCCAGCGCGCGGCGTGCGCCATCACCACGAAGTGGTGCCTTACACGGCCGTCCCCGTCGCGATCAATCACCTCGACCGGGCCGAGAAGGCCCAAGGTCTCGGCTTCGACGCCCGTCTCCTCGCGAAGTTCCCGCAAGGCCGCTTGATCGAGGGTTTCGCCGGGTTCGACGAGGCCGCCCGGGAGGCTGTAGAGCGCCGCCGCGGGCGGGCGCGTGCGGCGCGCCACGAGCACCCGGCCGTCGCGCACGACGGCGACGGACGCGGCGAGGTAAGGGCGCGACGGATAGCGCCGCGAGGGATCGGGCGCCTCGTCCGTCACGGGCGCACGAGGGCGACGCGCCCATCCTCCAGGCCGGCGAGGAGCAGCGCCTCCCGACCAGTACCGAGAGCGGCGAGCCCTCGGTCGATCCGCGCCGGCAGCGCGACGCGCCCGACCTCCCGAATGGTTCCGGACAGGGACAGGATCGCGAGGGCAGATCGGTCGAGGGTCGGCAGAACGAGTTCAGGCCGGCCGTCGCCATCGAGGTCGAGCGCGGCGGCAAGCGCGAGGGCCGTCGACCCGAAAGCATGGTTCGAATAACCGGGGGTCTCCGCCATAAGACTGAGCTGGTCGCTTGCGAAGGACCAAAGTTGCAAAACGCCTTCCTGGTGAGGCGCGCGCACGAGGGCGATGAGCGCCTGGCCCTCGCCGGCGAAAGCCGCGATCGCGGCTGGGTTGAGCCAACGCTTCGGCGCGCCGATCGGTGGCGTCTCGGCGACGATCCGCCAAGCGCCGTTGCGCCGCGCCACGACCGAGAGACTCGCGCCTCTCTCCGTGTGCGAGCGCACGACGAGGATCTCAGGAGTGCCGTCGCCGTCGAGGTCGGCGAAGCGTGGCTCCAGATCCTCGAAGACATGATCCTCGCCGGCCTCGACCGTCGCCGTCGTGACGGGAACGGCCCGAACCTCACTCGTGAGACCGCCAAGCGCCTTCCGCTCCGTGATGACGAGCCGACCGGCCTCGATCCGGTCGCCTAAAGCGCCATGCGGATAAGTGGTGCGCGGCTCGGCGAAGTAGGCGCTGAAAGCACCTGATCGCCGGCGTCGGGCATGCGCAATGGCGTCCTGCGGCGCCTCGGGTCCGAGCCCTTCGGCAGCCTCCGGGCCTTGCCAGGGCACAACGCGCACCTGAGTGCCGGACGCGACGAGGGCCGCTCCGCCCCCCTTGCCCCAGACTGCGACGAGGGGCCGTCCGGGCATTAGCTTGGCGTTGCCTAGCAGCGAGGTCGTGGGCAGCGTCGCGGCGACCTCGGTGTCGGGTCCGCGAAAGGCCTCGATGGCGAAGGGAAGGTCGACGAGGCTGACGGAGGCTGTCTGAGCAGCGCCCGCGCCCGCGATGACCAGCAGGGCGGCGAGGCTGGACCGGCCCAGGCGCCTCCTTCCAAGCCGCCCCCTCACACGTGCTGCCCACCGTTGATGTGCAACTCCGCGCCGTTCACGTAGGACGACGCCTCGGTGCACAGGAAGTAAATCGCCTTGGCGACCTCGTCGGGGGTACCCAGCCGGCGCTGCGGGATTTGCTCCACGAGCTTCTCGGTGCCCGGTGACAGGATCGAGGTGTCGATCTCGCCCGGCGAGATGGCGTTCACCCGCACCCCGAGCGGTCCGAAATCGGAGGCCATCTCCCGCGTTAGGGCCGCGAGCGCCGCCTTCGAGGTGGAATAGGCCGCGCCGGCGAAGGGATGGACGCGCGAACCGGCGATCGAGGTGACGTTCACGATCGAGCCCTTGGCGCGGGTGAGCTCTTCCTTGAGCCCCCGGGCGAGAAGGATCGTGGCGAAGAGGTTGACCTGGAAGACGTGCAGCCAATCCCGGAACTCAGTGTCAAGGGTGTTGAGGCGGCCCCCGTCGGAGGTCTTGGGCGAAATCCCGGCGTTGTTGACGAGCGCGTGAAGGCAGCCCCCCTCCGCATCGAGCCGCCCGCGCACCTCCTCGACGGCGCGCTGGGTGTCGGCAGCGTCGGAGAGGTCGATCTGGAGGTGGTCCTCCGGCCCCATCTCCCAGGGGCAGTTCTCCGGGAAGCCGTGACGGGAGCAGGTGATGACGCGCCAGCCCGCCGCCGAGAAGCGTTTGACGGTGGCGTGCCCGATGCCGCGGCTCGCCCCCGTCAGCAGCATGACGCGGCGCGTCTGGTTGGAGGCGGATGTTTGCACGGGGGATCCTGGGCGGGGGAGAGGCGACGACCCTACGACACTCGCGAGGATGGGTCCATTGCGGGAGCCTTGATCGCAGTCCGACGCCTCACGGGTAGAGCGTCGAGCGCGACCAGCCGCTCCCGTCGCGAGAGAAGACAAGGCGGTCGTGCAGGCGATAGGGACGGTCCTGCCAGAACTCGACGGCGCGCGGCGCGACGCGGAAGCCCGTCCAGTGCGGCGGGCGGGGAACCTCGCCCTCACCGAACTGCGCCGCGTAGCGCGCCACCGCATCCTCAAGCGCCTGTCGACCGCTGAGCGGGCGCGACTGCTCGCTTGCCCAGGCGCCGACACGGCTGTCACGCGGCCGGCTCTGGAAGTAGGCATCGGCTTCCGCGTCGCTGACGCGCGTGACCCGCCCGCGCGCCCGCACCTGCCGACGCAGGCTCTTCCAGTGAAGGCACAAGGCCGCTTGTGGGTTGGCCTCGAGTTCCCGGCCCTTGGCCGACCCAGTGTTGGTGTAGAACACGAAGCCGTCGGCATCGAAGCCTTTCAAGAGCACCATTCGAACATTCGGCATCCCGTCCGGTTCGGCCGTGGCCAGTGCCATGGCATTCGGATCGTTGGGTTCGGTGCGCGACGCCTCCTCGAGCCAAGCGGCGAAGAGGGCGAACGGGTCGTCCGCACTCGTGAGGTCACCAGTTGTTAAGGCTTCCAAGGTTTGATCCTAGCCAAGTCTGAGTTCGAGGGGAGCGGGACGCGTGCGAGGGTCCCTGGTGCGACGTGCTTATAGGGCAGGTCCGGGCGTCGGCGAAGGGCTCGACGCGACGACCGCGGTTGGCTTGAAGGTCTTGACCCTTCTTCTCGCCTTGTCGGCCGGCGGCTGCAGCTGGTCTTTCGCCGTCGGCTCCCTCGTCGACGAGGAGCGCACCGGCTCGACGGCGGCCAGCGCCGTGTCGCCGCTCTCGCCCGATCTCGGCACGGAAGACTGGCGCCGTGCCAAAGGCGCACTCAGCGTCGCCCTCGACCCGCACGGCAACGGTTCGACCGTGAACTGGGACAATCCAGAGACCACGCTGCGCGGCACCTTCACGCCCGTGGGCCAGCCCTTCGTGAAGAGCGACGAGATCTGCCGCGCCTTCCTGGCCACGGTGACGGGCCAAGGCAGCGCAACCTCTCTCCAGGGGACGGCTTGCCGGCCTTCGGGCGAGGAATGGGCTATCCGCGACGTGAAACCTTGGAGACGGGCCTGAGCCCCCGCTGACCGTTGCGGCCCGGCAACACTCCTCCCATATGAGGCCCGACTGGCCGGACCGACGGGGACCGGCCCCATCGTGACGCGAACGGACCCATGCGAGACCCATACGAAGTCCTGGGCGTGCCTCGCACCGCGAGCGAGGCCGAAATCAAGAAGGCGTTCCGGCGGCTCGCCAAGGAGCACCATCCCGACCGCGCCTCCGGGGATCCCAAAGCCAAAGACAAGTTCGCCGAGGCGAACCAAGCCTACGAGATCCTGAGCGATGCCGGAAAGCGCGCGCAGTTTGACCGGGGCGAGATCGACGCCGAGGGCAAGCCACGCTTCCAAGGCTTCGAAGGCTTCACCCGGAGCAGCGGCGGCCGCGAGTCGGATTTCGAGAGCTTCTCCTTCGGCTTCGGCGCGGGCGGTCCCTTCGGCGGCCGCGGCCGGCCGGAAGAAGACATTCTCTCCCACATCTTCGGCGGGCGCTCCGGTGCCGGCCGTGGACGCCCAGCCAAGGGAGACGACGTGTCGGTGACGCTCACGGTGACGTTGGAAGAGGCTGCCAGTGAGGCCAAGCGCCGGGTGACTCTGCCCTCGGGCCGCGATGTCGACGTGATGATCCCCCGCGGAGTCGCCGATGGTCAGGTCGTCCGCTTGCGGGGGCTCGGCCACGAGGGGGCCCGGGGCGGCGAGCCGGGCGACGCCTTGCTCACGATCAAGCTTGCCCCCCACGCGCAGTTCACGGTCGAGGGCGTTGACTTGCGCCATCGTCTGCCAGTGCCTCTCGAAGATGCGGTGCTCGGCGCCACCTTGCGCGTTCCGACGCTGACCGGCGCTGTCGAGATGCGGATCCCGCCGATGACGAGCTCCGGCCGCACTTTCCGCCTCCGGGGGAAGGGCCTGCCGGGCAAGGCCGCCACGGGGGACCTCCTGGTCACGACGGAGATCACGCTTCCCGCGGAGCCGGATGAGATGCTCCTCGATTTCGCGCGCAAGCGGCGGGCGGTCGACGCGAACTGACGTTTCTCGGCCTAGCGTCGCCGCGGAAGACGAGGTTACGGCACCACTGCGAAATCGCTTGACGGATCACCGTCCTCGCTCGGCGTCTCAGCCTCGCGCCACGCTCTCGTGCAGGCGGCGGCACAGGGAGTCGAGTTGGTCGAGGCTCGCGTAGCGGATGCGCAGCTCGCCCTTCTCACCCTTATGATCGATGGCGACCCGTAGGCCGAGCGCCGTCTCGAGCGCCTGCTCGACGGCGCGGGTGTCAGCATCTTTCTCGCGTCGGGGACGCCCCGGTCGCTGGCGCGGCGCATCCTCTTGCGCGGGCGACAGGTCGGCGTGGTCCGCCTGGCCGATCTCCTCGACCTCGCGAACGGTGAGCCCTTCCTCGACCACGCGCTTGGCCACGGCGACAGTTTCCGTAACGGCGAGCAGCGCCCGGGCATGCCCTGCGGTGATGAGGTTTTCCCTCACCATCGCCTTTACCTCGTCCGGCAGGTGGCGCAGGCGAAGCATGTTGCCGATATGCGGCCGGCTCTTGCCGATGGTCTGAGCGAGCTCTTCCTGCGTGTAGCCGAACTCGTCGATGAGCTGTTGGTAGCCGTCGGCTTCCTCAATGGCGTTGAGGTCGCGCCGTTGCACGTTCTCGAGCACGGCGAACTCGAGGGAGGTTCTGTCGTCCACCTCGAGGATGACAACAGGAACTTCGTGGAGCGGCACCATCTGCGCCGCGCGCCAACGCCGCTCACCGGCGATGATCTCGTAAGCATCCGGCATGTCGGGCAAGGGACGCACCACGATGGGCTGGATGATGCCCTTCGCCCGGATCGAGGGAACGAGATCGTGGGCCTTGGCGCTCGCGTCCTGACGCGGGTTGCGCGGGTTCGGGCGCAGGAACTCGATCGGCACCTTGCGCTGGCCGCGGGAGCGCTCGACCACCGTCATCTCGTCGCCGACGTCGCCGATCAGCGCCGCGAGTCCGCGCCCGAGTCTCGGACGGATTGCTTCCTCGGCCATGACGGCCCCCTTTCTCGACGCGTGGTCCATGCCCGTCAGGCCGCCTGAAGGGCGCGCTCGCGCTGGATGATCTCGGAGGCGAGCCGCAGATAGGCTTGGCTGCCGGCGCATTTCAGGTCGTAGAGCAGCACGGGCTTACCGTGCGAGGGCGCTTCCGAGACCCGGACGTTGCGCGGGATCATGGTCTCGTAGACTTTCGGCCCCATGAACTGCCGCACGTCCGCGACCACTTGGCCCGAGAGATTGTTCCGAGGATCAAACATCGTGAGCACGATGCCGTGGATGGACAGCCGCGGATTGAGGCTCACACGCACCTGCTCCACCGTCTTAAGCAGCTGGCTCAAGCCCTCCAGCGCGAAGAACTCGCATTGCAGCGGCACCAGCACCGCATCGGCCGCTGCGAGCGCATTGATGGTCAGAAGGTTGAGCGACGGCGGACAATCGATCAGTACGTAGGTGAAGGGAGTGCCCGTCGCAGTGGCGAGCTTGGCGATCGCGGACCGCAAGCGTTGGGCCCGGTCACGAGCGCCGGCGATCTCGAGTTCGACACCCAAAAGGTCGAGGGTCGATGGGGCGACATGCAAGCGCGGCACCGCCGTCTCGATCACGGCTTGCGAGAGTTCCGCCTCACCGGTGAGCACGTGATAGGTCGAGACCTTGCGCCGGCGCCGGTCGATGCCGAGCCCCGTCGATGCGTTGCCCTGCGGATCGAGGTCGAGAATCAGAACCTCTTCGCCGATCGCCGCGAGCGCCGTTCCAAGGTTGATCGCCGTTGTGGTCTTGCCGACTCCACCCTTCTGGTTGGCGAGCGCCAGGACTCGGGGACCAGGGGCGCTACCGCGCGGATGGGGAATAAGCGGGTCGGTGATCATCGGGTTTGTATCTCAGAAACGGATCGCAGGTGAACGATGTGTCCCTCCGGATCCGTCCGGCTCGGAACGAGGCGCGCGTCGAATCTCCAGGATTCCCGTGCTTCGGTCAATTCGTCAGCGACGTTTCGGCCCTTGGGGAAGAGACCCCGTGCCCCTGTTGTCAACAGCGGAGCGGTCCATGCGAGAAGCTGAGTCATTGATGCCAGTGCTCGCGCCGTCACAACGTCGACGCCGCCGGCAAACGGCGCCATTGCTACTTCAATGCGGCTCTGATGCACCGTTACGGGCGCTCCCGTTATGCGAGCGACATGGCGAAGGAAGGCGCATTTGCGTCCGTTACTCTCGACGAGGTGGACCTGCGCGCCCGCGCGCTCGCGTAGCGCGATCCCGAGGACAAGGCCCGGGAAGCCAGCCCCCGAGCCGAGGTCGAGGTAGCGGCTCGCGTCGTGCTCGATACTGAGCAGTTGAAGCGAGTCAGCGACGTGACGTGTCCAGACTTGGTCCAGGGTTGCCGGACCAACCAGGTTCTTGATGGCCTGCCAACGACGGAGCTCTACGACGAGCAGATCGAGGCCGGCCCGTGTTTCACGTGAAACATCGGCCAACCCGAGGGATAGAGCACGATCGAGGTCAACGTCACTCACGATGTGGATCGCGGCTTGGTCATCCGACTTCCATAACCTCGCTTCGCGTGAGCCGCGAGCAAGGTAATAGCAGCGGGTGTCATGCCCTCGATTCGAGCGGCTTGGCCAAGGGTTCGCGGCCGGACCTGATCCAGCCGTGCCCGGATCTCGTTGGACAAGCCGGGCAGGGCTCGAAAGTCGATCCCTTCGTCGAGCCGCACCGCTTCATCGCGTCGATGTGCTGCGACGTCGGCAGCCTGCCGATCGAGGTAGACGGCATAGGTCGCGTCGGTTTCCAAACGCTCGCGGAGAGCCAGCGGCACCACGCTGAGCTCGGGCCAGACCGTCGCGAGCCGCTCAAAGCTGATGTCGGGATAGGATAGAAGCTGAAAACCGGTGCGGCGCATCCCGTCCTGATTCAAGGCTAGCCCATAGCGGGCCGCTTCCTGCGGCGTCAGGCTGAGAGAGTTGAGTTGCTGCCGCGCTGTGTTGCGGGCATCGAGCGATGCTTTGGCTCGGGCCAGCCGCTCCGGCGAGAGGCAGCCGAGGTCGATGCCGAGCGGCGTCAAGCGCTCGTCGGCGTTGTCGACCCGAAGCGACAGCCGGTACTCCGACCGCGAGGTAAACATCCGATAGGGCTCGCTTACGCCTCGGGTCACGAGGTCGTCCACGAGGACGCCGATATAGGACGTGGTTCGATCGAAGACGACGCCGTCCTGACCTCCGGCGCGGCGTGCCGCATTCAGGCCCGCCACGAGGCCCTGAGCAGCTGCTTCTTCATAGCCCGTCGTGCCGTTGATCTGTCCCGCGAGGAAGAGGCCTGGCAGGCGCTGGACCTCAAGGGTCGGATCGAGGCTGCGTGGATCGACGTAGTCGTACTCGATCGCGTAGCCGGGCCTCAGGATGCGGGCCTGTTCCAACCCCGGAATGGAGGCCACGAGTGCGCGCTGCACCTCCTCGGGCAGAGAGGTTGAGATGCCGTTCGGGTACACCGTCGAATCGTCGAGACCCTCCGGTTCAAGGAAGATCTGATGGCTCTCGCGATCGGCGAAGCGCACTACCTTGTCCTCGATAGATGGACAATAGCGCGGGCCGCGTCCTTCGATCGCTCCGGCATAGATCGGCGCGCGATGCAGGTTCGCGCGAATGAGCTCGTGTCCGGCACTCGTCGTTCGGGTGATACCGCATTCGATCTGCGGCGCCGTGATCCGGTCTGTCAGGGCGGAGAATGGGACCGGCATGTCATCGGCCGCCTGCTTCTCGAGGCGATGCCAAGCTATGGTGCGGCCGTCGAGTCGGGGCGGCGTTCCGGTCTTCAAGCGGCCGAGTGGTAATGTCAGATCTTCAAGGCGGCGCGCGAGGCCGACGGATGGCGCCTCGTCGACGCGGCCCGCCGGCCACCGCCGCTCACCGACATGGATCACGCCGCGCAGAAAAGTCCCGGTGGTGATGACGACAGCGCCGGCCTGCAAGCGACGCCCATCGGCGAGAGTTAGGCCCGTGACCCGTCCCTGTTCAGCGAGGAGATCCTCTGCCTCACCCGCGATCAGGGTTAGGCCACTCGTGCCCGCCAACGCCCGCTGCATGGCCCGTGCGTAAAGCTTGCGGTCGGCCTGGGTGCGCGGACCCCGCACGGCGGGCCCCTTGCGGCGGTTCAGCAGGCGGAACTGGATGCCAGCCGCGTCGGCCACGCGGCCCATCAAGCCGTCGAGGGCGTCGATCTCACGCACGAGGTGGCCTTTGCCGAGGCCGCCGATGGCGGGGTTGCACGACATGGCCCCGATGGTGTCGAGGCGATGGGTGACGAGGGCCGTACGTGCACCGAGCCGCGCCGATGCTGCAGCCGCCTCCGCTCCGGCGTGCCCTCCACCGACGACGATCACGTCGAAGCTTTGCATAATCAGTTCATCTGCCCTTTGAGGCCGCAATTAAGCGGTCCAGCGAGTCTCGTCAAACCGCGTCTTTGTTTCACGTGAAACGTGGCCGTTACGCGACAGGCCTGCGGAAGGCGCGCCTATTTGCCAATGCAGAAGGACGAGAACAACCGGTCGAGCACGTCGTCGACGTCAACGCGTCCCGTGACGGCCGCGAGCGCTCGCGCTCCTGTTCTCACCTCCTCGGCCACCAGTTCCGGCGCGAGGCCCGGCATGCAGGCACGGTGGAGCGCGTCGCGGGCCCGGGATAAGGCGATGCGGTGACGCTCACGGGTGACAAGGGCATCTCCGTGCCCGAGACCCATTTCGGCTTCGGCGCGAACCCGAGCGAGCAAAGCCGGCAATCCCTCGCCGGTCTTGGCCGAGACAGCAATGTCGATTGTCGATTTTGGTTGCCCTGGGTGTAGATCGCTTTTGGTGAGGATCAGGAGTTTGCCCGGCTCCGCTGCAGCCGGTTCATTCCGCTCCTCGGCGGAATGGAGCCATAAGACGAGATCGGCCCGTCGCAGGTGTTGATACGTACGCTCGATGCCGATGCGCTCGACCGGATCGAGGCTGTCGCGCAGACCCGCCGTGTCGACGAGTGTAACGGGCAGACCGTCGAGGTCGCACCGCACCTCGATGGCGTCCCGGGTCGTTCCTGGCACGTCGGAGACGATGGCGACCTCCCGCCGGGCCAGCGCGTTAAGTAGCGTCGACTTGCCCGCATTAGGGGGACCCGCGAGAACGACGGTAAAGCCTTCACGCAAGCGTTCGCCGCGGGTGCCATCGGACAGGACGACCGCGATCTCGTCCGCAAGCGCGGCAGCCTCAGCTATGGCCCCTGCGTCGACCTCTTCAGGAACATCGGCCTCGTCGGCAAAATCGAGCCCGGCTTCCAACCGGGCGAGCACGTCCAAAAGTCGCTCGCGCCAGGTCTCGGCTTGACGGCCGAGTTCGCCTTCGAGCTGGCGCAAAGCTTGCCGACGCTGCGCCTCCGTTTCGGCATCGATGAGATCGGCCAAGCCCTCGACCCGGGTCAGGTCGAGGCGGCCGTTGAGGAAAGCGCGCCGGGTGAATTCCCCGGGCTCGGCCGGACGGCAGCCGGGACGCTCGGTCAGACAGCGCAGGACACCTGCGCGCACGGCGAGGCCGCCATGAAGATGAAGTTCGGCCTGATCTTCGCCCGTGAAAGTGTGGGGACTCGGCATCCAGACGACGAGTGCCTCGTCGAGCACCTCGCCCGTAATGGGGTCACGCAAGCGCCGCAGGCTCAAGCGGCGCGGGGCAGGAAGCACGCCGGCGAGAGCTGTGACGAGGTCAGCGCTTCCAGGCCCGCTCACCCGAACGACGCAGACTGCCGCCTTGCCGAAGCCCGACGCAGCGGCGAAGATCGTATCGACCTCGCCCGGGACCATGATCAGGCGAGGAGACCGGCCTGTCGGGCCAAGTCCCGCAGGTTCGCTTGCGGCCGGGCGCCGAGATGGCTGATCACCTCCGCTGCGGCAAGGCCGCCGAGCCGTGCGCAGGATGCCGGATCGAGATCGAAGGCGAGGCCGGCGAGGAAGCCTGCCGCGAAGAGGTCGCCGGCGCCGGTCGTGTCCACGACAGCGTCGACGGGGTAGGCGCGCACCTCCTCGGTCCCGTCGCGGCTGACCACGAGGGCTCCCGCCGCCGAGCGGGTCACGACGCCAAGGATGTTTTCTTCGCGCAAAGCCGCCAGCGCGGCACCATCGTCGGCTGTCTGGTAGAGGCTCTTCAGCTCGTGGATATTGGCGAAGAGAATGTCGAGGCTGCCGTCGCGGATCAGGGTAAGGAACTCGTCGCGGTACCGATCGACGCAAAATGCGTCTGAAAGGGTGAGAGCGACCGCATTCCCGGCACCATGCGCCAAGCCGACGGCCTTACGAAAAGCGTCCTTGGCGGCCGGCGGGTCCCAGAGGTAGCCCTCGAGGTAAACGATGCGTGCGCCCTGCACCGTCGCGGGATCGATGTCATCCGGCCCGAGATTCTGGCAAGCGCCGAGGTAGGTGTTCATGGTGCGCTCCCCATCAGGCGTCACTAGGATGAAGCTGCGCGCGGTCGCGGGACCATCCGTGGCAGGCGCGACGCCATAGGCGACACCGGCGGCCGCGAGGTCGCGGGCATAGAGGCGCCCCAGTTCGTCGTCACGCACTTTGCCGACGAATCCCGTTCGAGCACCCAAAGCCGCTGCGCCGACCGCCGTATTCGCCCCGGAGCCGCCACCGACGATCACTACCGGTCCCATGGCGGCCAGAAGGTCCTCGGCGCGCCCCTCGTCGATGAGCTGCATGGCGCCTTTGTGGACTCCCTGCGCCACGAGGAAAGCGTCATCGGCCTGAGCGATCACGTCGACGATGGCGTTGCCGAGGGTGAGAACGTCGAGGGCGTGCGAAGGCATCAGGTCACCGCAGGAGGGAAAGCGCGGGCTTTCGCATCGGGCTCGGGCGGGGTCAAGGTAAGAGGATTTCGTTGCCGTCCCTGATGGACTAGCGCTTCGCCGCGCTCGCTGAGGCCAACGCTTCCCCTGTGTGAGTCACAGAACCCCGGGCCGCCGCACGGTCGAGCACCGCGAGGATCGCGGCGATGTCGGTTGGGCCAAGGCTGCGGAATTCCCGGGCGAGGCGATTGGCACACAGGATAGCCGGGGCGGAGAGGGCGCGGGCGTCGAGGCGTACCTTCGGGTCGGAGAGGTCGGCGAGACGAACGAGCTCGTCCGCCTCGTCCCAGATAATGTGGAAGTACTGCAGCACGCCCTGCATTAAGGTCCAGGTGGGCTTGCCGCGCTCGCCCCGCTCAAGAGCTGACAGGTAGGCACTGGATACGCCGAGGTGCCCGGCCATGTCCTTCAGAAGAAGGCCGCGCTCCCGGCGCAGTTGGCGCACGCGTTCGCCGAAAGGCGTCATGCGAGCCTCACCGCAGGCCGTGGTGACGCGGACGGCGCAGGCGCACGTAGAGCGCTCCACCGCCGCCATGGAGAGCGGCCGCTTCCTCGAAACCCAGGACGAGCGGGCGCAGCTCAGGTAACCTCAGCCAGTGGGGAACGACCCGGCGCAGCACACCACGCTCAGCGTGGCCCAGGTCGTCAAAGCCAGCCGCGCCCTTGCCCGTGACGACGAGCACGAGGCTGGCGCCAGCTCCCTGCATCCGGCGCAGAAAGCCGAGGAGAGCGCCATGAGCCTCGTCCTGACGCAACCCGTGAAGATCGAGCACGGCATCAACCCCGCGCTGGCCCCGGCGCAGCTTTGTCTTGAGCCGGCGTTCCAACGGGGCGAGCGGCGGGGGGCTGGCAGAGGGCGCGGGCGAGCTTCGCGCGGGCAGTGGGGCAGTACGCGAAGCGTCCGGTCCAGGCATCGTTGGCGTCTCGGGAGGGAGCTCCGGTAGGGAGCGGCCCCTGAGCGGCTTCGCCTGGCGCGCGACATGAGCCCAGAGCCGGCGCTCTTCCGAATCGAGGCCGCGCCCGGCCCGGACGCGGCTCACGGCGCCTCTCCGGCGCCGGCCAGCCGGGGCAGCAAGACGATAAAGCGGGTCTGGTGACGGATTAGCCCAGCGCGGGTGCCGGCCGCCGCACCGCTGCCGACAAAGTAATCGCCCCGCGCCGCACCGACGATGGCGGTGCCCGTGTCCTGGGCCACCAGAAGGGACCGCAACGGCGCATGTCCCTCAGGCCCAGGCAGGCGTCCCTCCAACCAGAAGGGCAGGCCGTAGCTCCAGCGTGCTCGGTCGACGGCGAGGCTCCGCCCCGCGGTCAGGGGCACGCCGGCCCCGCCGATTGGCCCCGCGTCGGCCGCCGCCGGCGCCGGTGCGAAGAACACGAAGGAGCGGTTGCGCCGCATCAGGGCGGCGCCCTCGTCCGGGTGCGCGCGCAGCCAACCCGTGAGGCTCTCGAGGCTCATCGCCGCGAGGGGCAGATGGCCCTCCTGCACCAGGATGCGGCCGATCGAGGTATAGGGATGGCCGTTGCGCCCCGCGTAGGACACCCGCATCTGGCCGCCGTCGGAGAAGCGCAAAACTCCTGAGCCCTGCACCTGAAGCACGAAGCGGTCGACGGCGTCGCGCAGCCAGGCAATAGGTTTGGCATGGTTACCGAGGGCGCCGGCCTCGATCGCCCCGCGGTCAGGGTATGGCACGAGGCCGGTCGGGGTCGTTCGGGCGGCCTGGAGGGCCGGATCGCCCCCGGGAATCGTCTCGCCGGGCGCGAGGGTTACGAGATCGTCGGGACGGCTCAGAAGGGGTATCGGGAAATCCGGACTGCTCTCCCGCGCCGCTGGCAGTTCCGGCTCGAAGTAACCTGTCAGGAAGCCTTGGCCTGTGTCGGGCCGGACGAGGTGCGGTGTGAACCAGCGCTCGAAGAAACGTCTCGCCTCAGTGCGGTCCGGCGCGGAAAATTCGAGCGCCCGGTGGCAGACGGCGCGCAGTTCCGGACTCGTCGCCTGAGCCAACCGTATGGCCGGGGCGCCCTGTGCGATGGCACGACAGGTGCGAAGAAAAGACGAGAAGGCGGCCGCGTGATCGTCGGCGTCCCAGCCTTGCAGGGCCGTGAAAGGCAGCGGCTCGAGACGGGCGCCGCCGTGATCGGCCGCGGGGTAGGCGGGGCTCGTGGTCAAAGCGAGGCCCATCAGGAGGGCGGCAAAGGCAGACGCGGCGGGGCCGAGCGACCCGATCCGCGCCCTCCCGCCTACTGACCCGATTCGGTGGCGACGAGCTGCCAATTGGGATCGCGGCTCCCCAGCGGCCGGGCGAAAGTCCATATGTCCGGCACGTCGACGACCGTGTCGGGGCTGCCGTCCACCACGCGTCCCTGCGGATCGCGGGTCACGGTAATCAGCTTGGAGAGGAAACGTACCGTCACCTGGGCCGTCGAGGCCCCGGCGCTCGGGCGAACCTCAACCCCGGCGAGCTCCGCTTTGTCGATCGAAACGAAGGTGGTCTCGACCTTCTCACCCCGGCGCTCGCGGTCCGCGATGGCGCCCTCGAAGCCCTCGAAGACCTCGCGGGAGAGAAGGTTGCGCAACGTCTGCCGGTCGCCCTGCGCGAAGGCCGTCACGATCATCTCGTAGGCCGCCTTGGCGCCGTCGAGGAAGCTTTTGGCGTCAAAGGCCGGCTCGACCTGAGCGATAGCGTCAAGGCCGCGGGCGACCGGGGAGCCGGCTTCGGCCACGCCCTTCCACCGGTCCGGTGCCAAGGCCACCGCGGCTTGGCCGCGATCGGGGGCGCCGGGCAGACGCACGACGTTGTCCTCAGCAGTCCGGACACTGTTCGTCCGGCTCACAGGCGGCTCGCGCCGGGCCGCCGGGTCAAAGGGCGGCTGCTCGGCGCCCGTCTTCTGACCGAGGACCGATCGCAGCCGCCAGATCACGAAGACCGCGAGCGCCAGGAAGATGATCGTCGTGATGTCGAAAGAATCCTGCATGGCCGATCCGGTTTCGCCCCGCCGCCCTGGCCTGCCGATCCTCCTCCGCTCCGGGCATTTCCGAAGGAAAGAGGCAGGGCGCGCCCGGCGTACCGGCATATGGGCATTCCGGTCCGTAACATCCACCCGCGGCGGCGACAAGCAAACCCCGCGCGGGTCTCTCCGAACAGACGAGAGGACAACCGTTCCGCGCGACGATTTTCGTGGGATCCCGCGAAACCTTGCCGCCCCGGCCCGCCCGTGCTAGCGCGACCCGCCTCAAGCGACATTCGGAGCAATTTTCCCATGGCCGACAGCCCGGCAGCCAACGGCGCGCAGCCCGCGGACAACGCCCCCGCCCTCAACGCGCTCGCTCAGTATGCGAAGGATTTCTCGTTCGAGAACCCCAACGCGCCGCGCTCGCTGACGCAGCAGCAGGAAGGGCCGCAGATCGGCATCCAGGTGAACGTCAACGCCAAGCAGCTGGCCGACGCTGATTTCGAGGTCGACCTGTCCCTCGAGGGCGACGCGAAGGTGCGCGGCGAGGTGCTCTTTGCCTTCGAGCTCACCTATTCGGGCGTGTTCCGGGTCCGCAATATCCCGCAAGACCAGCTGCATCCGGTCATCATGATCGAGTGCCCGCGCCTGCTCTTCCCCTTCGCGCGGCAGATCATCGCGGACGCGGTGCGCAACGGCGGTTTCCCGCCCCTCTACATCGACCCGATCGACTTCGTCGGCCTGTATCAGCAAAAGGCGGCAGAGGCTCAGCAGCAGGGCGCGCCGGTCGCCTGATCAGGCGAGCCTCAGGCTTCGGTTCGGAGATAGGCTCGCCAGAGGGCCTCGGAGCCGAGGCCGGCCACGAAGCTCGCGTGCGCGGCCCTTTCCTCTGGCGTCAGGTGGGATCGGAACGGGCGCTCGCCGCGGACGGCCGTCGCGCGGGCTCGGGCGCCTTCTCCCTCCCGGCGGACCGCCAAGCCGAGATCGGCCTGCTTGCCGCCGATAAGCTCGATATAAACTTCCGCCAGGATCTCGGAGTCGAGGAGCGCGCCGTGCTTGGTGCGCTTCGAATTGTCGATGCCGTAGCGGGCACAGAGCGCATCGAGGGAGTTTGACGCGCCGGGATGTTTACGGCGGGCAAGAGCCAGGGTGTCGACCACCCGGTCCATTGTCAGAGGCGGAAGACCGACGCGGGCGTATTCCGCGTTAAGGAAGCCGATGTCGAAGGCGGCGTTGTGGATGATCAGCCGCGCATCGGCGATGAACTCCGCGAAGTCCTGCGCCACATGGTGAAAGAGTGGCTTGTCGGCGAGGAAGGCGTCGGTCAGCCCGTGCACCGCGACTGCGCCCTCCGCCACCGGCCGTTCCGGGTTGAGGTAGCAGTGGAAGTTGCGCCCGGTCGGGATATGGTTGAGGAGCTCGACACAGCCGATCTCGACGATCCGGTCGCCCTTGGTCGGGTCGACGCCCGTGGTTTCGGTGTCGAGCACCACCTCGCGCAGCATGATGAACCTTAAGTGCGGCGGCCGGGCCGTCCGGCGAGCGCCCGCACGATAGCTCGCACCTGCCCCTCCGCGGAAGCGAAACCGCGGCTTGTATCCACCAGGAAGTGGGCGCGCCGGCGCTTCTCGGCGTCGGGCATCTGCTTGGTGAGGATCGCGTCGAGACGGGTCGCGTCCATGCCCGGCCGGGCGAGAACGCGGGCACGCTGAATGGGCGCCGGCGCTGTCACGACAAGGACGGCGTCGCAGCGCGTCTCGCCTCCCGTTTCGAGGAGGAGGGGGATGTCCAGCACGACGAGGGGCGCGCCCCGCGCGACCTGTGACGCGACGAACCCTTGCTCCGCTTGGCGCACGAGGGGGTGAACGATGGTTTCGAGACGCTTCAGCGCATCTGCGTGCCCGAGCACGCGGGCGCCCAAGATCGCGCGGTCCACAACACCGTCGTGGGTGCTGCCCGGAAAGGCCGCTTCGATGAGAGGAACCGCTTCGCCACGGTAGAGGGCGTGAACGGTGCTATCAGCGTCATGCACCGGGATGCCGAGCCGGCGAAACATCTCGGCGGTCGCCGATTTGCCCATGCCGATCGAGCCTGTGAGGCCGAGGACGAAGCTCACCGGCGGATCTCGAGATCCGCGACGATCAGAGCGCGGAGTTCCGCGGTAACCTTGGGCCGCACGCCGAACCAGCGCTCGAAGCCGGGTACGGCTTGATGGAGGAGCATGCCGAGCCCATCAACTGCCCGCAGGTCGCGCTCCTCGGCCTCGGCGAGGAGCGATGTGAGCAAGGGCGCGTAGACGATATCCGCCACCACCGCGTGCTTCGGCAAGGCCGCGAGGGAGAGGCTCAAGGAGGGCTGCCCGACCATGCCCAGGGAGGTCGCGTTCACCAAGAGATCGACTTCTTCGAGCCGGCTCTCGATCTCGGTCCAGGGGAGGACCTTTGCTCGGTCCGGGTCGAGCGCCGCCACATCCTGAGCCCGTGCCTCGGTCCGGTTCGCGACCAGGATGTCGAGGCCTCGGTCGAGGAGCCCAGCCGCCACGGCCCGGGCCGCGCCACCCGCGCCGAGCACAAGCGCACGGCGCGCTGCCCTGTCCCAGCCGGTCCCGAGGCTCGCGTCGAGATGAGCGATGAAGCCGAGGCTATCGGTGTTGTCGCCGTGGAGACGGCCGTCCTCGAACCACAGGGTGTTGACGGCGCGCAGCCGCCTTGCCCGCTCAGCCAGGAGGGCGGCAGCATCGAATGCCGCCTCCTTGTGAGGGATCGTGACGTTGCCGCCCACGTACCCTTCCGAACGGCATCTCGCCAGGAAGGCCGAGAGTTCGCCCGGCGGCACGTCGACCCGCTCGTAGGAACCCTCAAGCCCATGCTGAGCGAGCCAGTGGTTGTGGATCAGGGGCGAGCGGGAATGGGCGACTGGGTGGCCGACCACGAAGGCACGCGGAGCACTCATGGCAGGTCGGGACGGGGCGAGGGCGCCCCGCTCAGGTGTTCATCGAGTCGAAGAAGTCCGAGTTCTGCTTCGTCTGGCGCAGCTTGTCCAAGAGGAACTCGATCGCGTCCGTGACGCCCATGGGGTTCAGGATGCGGCGGAGCACGTACATCTTCTTGAGGATGTCGCCGGGGACGAGCAGCTCCTCCTTGCGGGTGCCCGACCGCGTGATGTCGATCGCCGGGAAGATACGCTTGTCCGAGACCTTGCGGTCCAGAATGATCTCGGAGTTGCCGGTGCCCTTGAACTCCTCGAAGATCACCTCGTCCATGCGCGACCCGGTGTCGATGAGCGCCGTCGCGATGATGGTGAGCGACCCGCCCTCCTCTATGTTGCGCGCCGCGCCGAAGAAGCGTTTCGGCCGCTGAAGCGCGTTCGCGTCGACGCCGCCCGTCAGCACCTTGCCAGAGGACGGCACCACCGTGTTGTAGGCGCGCCCCAGTCGCGTGATCGAGTCGAGGAGGATGACGACGTCGCGCCCGTGCTCCACGAGGCGCTTCGCCTTCTCGATCACCATCTCCGCCACCTGGACGTGGCGCGTTGCCGGCTCGTCGAAGGTGGAGGAGACCACCTCGCCGCGCACCGAGCGCTGCATGTCGGTGACCTCTTCGGGCCGCTCGTCGATGAGCAGCACGATGAGGTAGCACTCGGGATGATTCGCCGTGATCGACTTCGCGATGTTCTGAAGGAGCACCGTCTTGCCGGTGCGGGGCGGCGCCACGATGAGCGCGCGCTGGCCCTTGCCGATGGGCGAGACGATGTCGATGACCCGGGCCGAGTAGTCCTTCTTCGTCGGGTCCTCGTTCTCGAGCTTGAGGCGCGAGTCGGGGTAGAGCGGCGTCAGGTTGTCGAAATGGACCTTGTGCCGGATCTTCTCCGGGTCCTCGAAATTAATAGTGTTGACCTTGAGCAGGGCGAAGTAGCGCTCACCCTCTTTGGGGCCGCGGATCGGGCCGTCCACCGTGTCGCCGGTGCGCAGGCCGAAGCGGCGAATCTGGCTCGGCGAGATGTAGATGTCGTCCGGACCCGGCAGGTAATTCGAGTCGGCGGAGCGCAGGAAGCCGAAGCCGTCCTGCAGCACCTCGACGACGCCCGCACCGATGATCTCGGTTTCTCGCGCCGCGAGCTGTTTGAGGATGGCGAACATCAGCTCCTGCTTGCGCATGGTGCTGGCGTTCTCGACCTCGACCTCTTCGGCGAAGGCGGTCAGCTCGGTCGGGGATTTCGACTTGAGGTCCTGAAGCTTGATTTCCCGCATCGGGGAGGGGCTCTCGTTGGTACGGAACCGGCGGCTGGCGCACGGGTCATCGAGGGGGAGGTCGCGTCGGACAGAGGTCTTGGAAATAGCGCGCGGTGAACGTGAGGAACCGTGACGGCTCGGCGCGGCGCATCTGTCCTTAGCTTGGGAAGACCTCTCATGTAGCGCTTTTTCCCACGGGCCTCAAGTCCCTCCAGCCCGTCGTGCCCGTCATCGGCGCACGACACTGGATCTCACAAGAAGGATGGCCCATCGCCACGATCCGGCCTTAAACAGGCGTTTGAGATTCAAACACGCGTTTACAGACTGGACGAGCCCTCATGTTCTCCCCCTCACTCCCTATCTCCTTCGTGCGGCGCTTCGCTCGCGAGGTGCTCGTCTCCGGTCTCGCAACGCTCGCCATCGGCGCGATGGGGTCCTGGCTCGCAGCGCAGCACGCCGGCCCCGACGCTCTCCAGGCTGGCCCTGTCGCGAGCGCGCCGGCGATGGCCGTGGCACCCGTTCCGGTCACGGTCGATCAGCTCTGGCCGCGGCAGCGCGAGAACTTGGTCCAGGCTTTCGCCCTGCCGCTCGACCTGAGTGGCCGGCCGTTCGCGGAGGTGATGCACTCGACCTCCGCTCCGTCGACCGGCCGCCCGTCGGCTCAGCCGATCCGGGTTGCACGCCCGACCCCCGTGCCGCCGGCCCGGCCGCAGGAGATCGCCGCCACCATCGCCGCGGTGCCGGCCGCGATCGTCCCGGCCGCCCCCGCCCGCCGGTGGCCCCTGATCGGAACTGTCGCCGCGCAGGTTGCGGGTGCCGGCGACACCGTCGTCGCCCTGGCCGACACGCTTGGCGGCGCGGTGTGGCGCAACCTGCCGTGAGCCGTCCCGCCGACCGGACGCGCCAAGCCCTCGTCACTGCCGCCACCGCGGTCTTCGCCGAGAAGGGGTTCGAGGCCGGTTCCGTGCGCGAGATCGCGCAGCGCGCCAAGGCCAACCCCGCCGCGATCTCCTACCACTTCGGCGGCAAGGAGGACCTCTACCGGGAGGTTCTGCGGGCCGCTTTCCGCGCCTTCGAGGCGCAGGCGCAGCTGACGGAGGCCGAGATCGACGCGCTCAACCGGCGCGAGGCGCTGCGCCGCTACCTCGCCTGGCAGCTTCAACCGCTCGTCAAGCGCGACCAATTCAGCCGGATCGTGCGCCTCTTCGCTTGGGAAAACGTCAGTCCGACCCCCGTGCTGCGGGCGCTCGTCGCGGCCGAACCCCTGCCGGTTCTCGCGCTGGCCGGGCAGCTCGTGCGCCGCTACCGGCCGCGAGCGGAACCGGAGGAGCTGGCGCTCCTCACCTTCTGGCTCGTCAACCAGACCGGCCCCTTCGTGCGCGACGCCGCCTTCCTCGTCGAGGAGCCCTTCCGCCTCACCCTCGATCAGGCCTTCGTCGACCGCTTGGGAGGGCTTCTGCTTGATCTCGTGGACGGGGCGCTGGCGGCAGGGGGCGGAGTGTCGGATTGAAGTGCGCCGCGCTCTAGAAGATGTCCGTCAACGAACCTTTGAACTTCAACGTCGCCTCGGTTCACATTCGATATCGCCGAATCGCCGCTTGAGGCCCAGCGTTCGTGACACTCGTTCGAACCGAACAGATCAAGCTGACGGCCACTTACCTGAACGGCATCGCGATCACCGTTTTCGGCATCGGCGGCCTGACGATCCCCTTCAACCTCTACTCATCCGCAGCGTTGACGGCGTCGCCATGGATCGCAGCCACCATCAGCGTCGTTTGCTTCGCAGCGAGCGCTGTCCTACATCTGGCCGGCAAGCGCGTGCTCAGGGAACTGGTCGAGTGACCGACTACCTTTGGCTTCAGCTCCTCACACCGGCCGCGGCCCTCGTGATCGGCGCCGGCCTGCTCTGGGCCGCGCGCCGGGAGCACCGTCGCCACACGCCGGCGGAATAACGGGCCGTCCTCAGAACGGCTTCACGATCACCAGGATCACGATCCCGATCATGAGCAGCGTCGGCACCTCGTTGAGGATGCGGTAGTAGCGCGCCGGCCGGGTGTTCCGGTCGGCGGCGAACTCCTTGAGGCGCTTGGCGTAGACGCCGTGGACGGCGGAGAGGCCGATCACGAGGGCGAACTTGCCGTGGAGCCAGCCGGCACGCCACCACTCCCCCTGCGCCGCGATGACGAGGCCCAGCACCCAGGTGGCGATCATGGCTGGGTTCATGATCGCCTTCAGGAGCCGCCGCTCCATGACCTTGAAGGTCTCGGACTGCGCGGAGCCCGCTGCGGCGTCGCAATGGTAGACGAAGAGCCGGGGCAGGTAGAGCAAACCCGCCATCCAGGCGATCACCGCGACGACGTGGAAGGCCTTGAGCCAGAGGTAGAGCACGCGGTCGCCTCAGCTCTTCGACGTTCCGCGCACCCGCGCGACAAGCCGTTCGATATGGGGGATCGGCGTCTCGGGCAGCACGCCGTGGCCGAGGTTGAAGACGTGCGGCCGGCCCCGCACGGCGGAGAGGATCGCGTCGATGCCGGCATCGAGCTCCGTGCCGCCCGCGACAAGGGTATCAGGATGCAGGTTGCCCTGCGTGGCGATGCTGTTCGGGACGAGAGGCAGCACCTCGGGCAGGCGCAGGCCCCAGTCGAGGCCGATGCCGTTGGCGATGCCGGCCTCGACGAGCCGCGAGAGGTGAGGGCCGACGCCGCGCACGAAGACGATCACCGGCACGCCGGGCCGTGCCGCCCGCACGCCTTCGACGATGCGGGTGAGAGGCTCGAGCGACAGAGGGCCGAAGGTCTCGGCGTCGAGCGAGCCGCCATGGCTCTCGAAGAGCTGGAGCGCGTCGACGCCGGCGTCCACCTGAGCGACCAGATAAGCGATGGACCCCTCGACGAGCCTGTCGATCAGAGCGCTGACGAAGGCCCGGTCGTTCCGCCAGGCTTCGAGAGCGGGCGCCTGGTCCGGGGTGCCCTCGCCGGCGATCATGTAGCTCGCTACCGTCCAAGGCGCCCCGCAGAAACCGATCAGGGTGGTCTCGGACGGCAGATCGGCCCGGACGCGGCTCACCGTCTCAAAGACGGGCGCGAGCCGCTCCAGGGGCAACGTCGGGGACAGGCGGGCCAATTCTTGGGCGGAGGTCACGGGATCGAGCCGCGGCCCCTCTCCGACAACGAAGCTCACTTTTTGACCGAAGGCGTCCGGCACCACCAGGATGTCGGAGAACAGGATCGCCGCGTCGAAGCCGAAACGCCGGATCGGCTGAAGCGTCACCTCGGCGGCGAGCTCGGGCGTGTAGCAAAGGTCGAGGAAGCTGCCGGCCTTGGCCCGCGTCTCGCGGTACTCCGGCAGGGAGCGTCCGGCCTGGCGCATGAGCCAGATCGGAGGCGGCCACACCGGCTCGCCGGAGAGCACCCGAAGCAGGGAACGGTCGTTGCGCAAGGCGAGATCCCTCCGGCCCGAACTGAAAAGCATTCTTTGATTCAAAGAATCTGTTTCTCCTCTTGGGGGCTGAATCGTTTGGCCGCAACCGCGTCCACAGGAGGTCCACAGGGCGCGAGGCGCAAGCTTGGCCTTGAAGCGGCCGCAGACCTTAACGAGAGGTTAAGGTTTAACGAGGAGTTAACCCCCGCTTCGGGACGGCGGCCGGCTGCCGAGCGGCGATTCTCACATGGGCTGCGAATCCACTCTCCCGACTCCGCAGGCCTGTGACTCGAGGAGTCGACGAATCAGGGCCCGCCCGCCCTGGACCCGTCGGAGCCTTCGTTTTATCCACACTCATCGACTCCTTGTCCCGGCCGCTCGCGGCCAAGGTCATCGCGTTTTGGGCCGCAGCTACTTCCACCTTCACCTCGTCTCCGACTCGACCGGCGAGACCTTGATCGCCGTCGCCCGGGCCGCGGCGGCCCAGTACGAGGGCGTCTCGGCGATCGAGCACGTCTACCCTCTCGTGCGGTCGCCCGCGCAGTTGGAGCGGGTCATCGCCGAGATCGAGGCGGCGCCGGGCATCGTGCTCTACACCCTCGTCGAGGCGCCCCTCGCCTCCCGCCTCGAGGAGGCCTGCCGCGATTGCGGCTCGCCGCACCTGTCCGTGCTCGCTCCCGTCCATTCCCTGTTCCAGGGCTATCTCGGCGCCCATTCGACGGCGCGTCCGGGCGCGCAGCACATGCTCAACGCGGAGTATTTCCGGCGCATCGACGCGATGAACTTCACGCTCCTGCACGACGACGGGCAGCTGCCCGACGACATCGAGGAGGCGGAGGTGGTTCTGGTGGGCGTCAGCCGCTCCTCGAAGACGCCCACCGCCATCTACCTCGCCAATCGCGGGCTCAAGACGGCCAACGTCCCCCTCGTGCCCGGCGTGCCCGTGCCGGAGAAGCTCGAGCGGGCGCGGCGCCCCCTCATCGTCGGCCTCCTCGCGACGCCCGAGCGCATCGTCCAGATCCGCCAGAACCGGCTCCTGTCCCTCAAAGCGGACGACGACACGGATTACGTCGACCGCGACCGGGTGGCGGAGGAGATCGCCCAGTCCCGCCGCCTCTTCGCCCGCCGCGGCTGGCCGGTGATCGACGTGACCCGCCGCTCAATCGAGGAGACCGCCGCGGCCATCGTCGACCTCTACCGGGACCACCGGCTCAAGTTCATCGCGACGTGACGGACGCGGTCGCCTCGCTCTGGCGCGAACCGGCGCCCCTGCTCCTCGCCTCCACGAGCCCGACCCGCCGGGCGCTGCTGGCGGCGGTGGCGATTCCGGTCGAGGCCGAGGCGCCGGGCGTCGACGAGCGGGCGGTGGAAGCTCTCCCCGAACTCGCGGGTGCGGCGTCGGAATTGCTCGCTCAACGGCTCGCGGCGGAGAAGGCCCTGGCCGTCAGCCGGCGACGGCCGGACCGCCTCGTGCTCGGCGCCGACCAGGTGCTCGATCTCGACGGCGAGATCCTCCACACGCCCCCCGACCGGGAGGCTGCCCGTGCCCAGATCGGACGGTTGCAGGGCCGCGCGCACCGCCTCACCGCGGCGGCGGTCCTCGCCCGGGGCGGCTCACTCCTCGCCGCGGTCTCAGACGAAACCCGCCTGACCATGCGCGCGCTCGATGACGACGCGGTCGCGCTCTACCTCGCTCTCGCCGGGGACGCCGCAACCCGCAGCGTCGGCGCCTACCAGATCGAAAGTCTCGGGCTGCACCTCTTCGAGCGCGTCGAGGGCCAGCACGCCACGATCCTCGGCCTGCCCTTGCTCGAACTGCTGGCCGTCCTGCGCCGCCTCGGAGTGTTGGGATTGTAAAATTCGCGTTCCCGTCCAAGCGTCGCCGCTGCGGTGCCAACGTCCGCTGCGTGGCAGGCCACAGGCATTCAGGAGCCCCTCATGCTGATCCAGGTCAACGGCGTGCGGCTCTTCGTGGACGTCGCGAATTACGGCCTCGTGTCGGACGGCGATGCGATGCGCGAGAAGCCGACCCTTGTCATGCTGCACGGCGGTCCGGGCTTTGACCACACCGCCTTCAAGGAGGCCTTCGCGACCTTGAACGACGTCGCTCAGGTCATTGTCTACGATCATCGCGGCAATGGTCGCAGCGAGGGTGACGACCCCGCGACCTGGACCCTTGCCCAATGGGCGGACGATGTGAAAGGCCTGTGCGACGCGCTCGGCCTCGTGCGCCCCATCGTCTGTGGCCATTCCTTCGGAGGGTTCGTGGCGCAAGCCTATGCCACGCGCTACCCCGATCATCCCGGCAAGCTCATCCTGCTCAGCACGGCAGCCAGGATCGACTTCCCGACCATTTTCAGGACGTTCACCCGCGTCGGCGGTCCGGAGGTCGGCGCGGTGGCCGAGAGCTACTGGATGAACCCGACTGCGGAGGGACGGGCGCGCTATCTCGCGACCTGCGTGCCCTACTACCGGCATCGCCGCGACCGCCCGCCGGCAGATTTCTCGCGCGTCATCATGCGCACGGAGGTGGCTCTGCACTTCAACGGCCCGAAGAACGAGCACGGACGCTTCGACTTCCGGGCCGGCCTCACGACGCTGCGCTGCCCCGTGCTCTTTATGGCAGGCGCGCATGATCCGATCGTGCCCTTGCCGCTCGCTGAGGACACCGCCGCAGCGATCCCTGCCCAGCTGCTGCGCTTCGAGCGGCTCAGTCACTGCGGTCATGACATCTACGGCGACGATCCGGAGCGGGTGTTCGGCACGATCCGAGAGTTCATCCGTAGCGAGCCGTCCGTCTCCTTCGCATCGGTCGAATGGTGAGTTTCGCGCTCCGGCCGACAACAGGAGAGCGGCTTCCGCTCAAGCCGCCCGACGCACAACCGCGGCGAGACGCTCCAGCGCCGCGTCGAGGGTGGCATCGCGCTTGGCGAAGCAGAAGCGCACGACATTGCGCACCGCGCCCTCCGCGTAGAAGGCGCTGACCGGGATCGCCGCCACGCCGTGATCGAGAACGAGGCGGCGGCAGAAGGCGGCATCGTCCGTCTCGCCTAAGGGCGCGATGTCGATGTTGAGGAAGTAGGTGCCCTGGCTCGGGATGACGCTGAAGCCGAGCTCTTCGAGCCCCGCCGTGAAGCGGTCGCGGCTGCGGGCAAGCTCCGTGCGCAGGCCCTCGAAGTAGGCGTCGTCCTTCGCGAGGCCGTAGGCCACCGCAGCCTGCAGGTTCGGCGGCGTCGTGAAGGTGAGGAACTGGTGCGCCTTGGCCAGAACCTTCATGAGCTCCGGCGCGGCGCAGACGAAGCCCACCTTCCAGCCCGTGAGGTTGAAGATCTTGCCCGCCGAGCCGACCTTCACCGTCCGCTCGCGCATGCCGGATAGAGCCATCAGCGGCCGGTGCCGAAGTCCGTCGAACACGATATGCTCCCAAACCTCGTCGCAAAGCGCCACCGCGTCGAAGCGTTGGCAGAAGGAGGCTAGCAGCGCGAGGTCCTCGTCGGGGAAGATCGTGGCGGTCGGATTCAGCGGGTTGTTGAACAGGACAACTTTGGTGCGCTCGGAGAAGGCTTGGGCCAGGGCCTCCTCCGTCAGGCGGAAGGTCGGCGGCTGCAACGTGACGAAGCGCGGGACGCCGCCCGCCCGGCGCACGAGAGGCAGGTAGGCATCGTACATCGGCTCGAAGAGCACGACCTCGTCGCCCGGCTCGATGAGGGCAAAGAGGGCGCCGGCGAGCGCCTCCGTCGCGCCCGAGGTCACCATCACCTCCGTCTCCGGGTCGAGCTGGACGCCCTGCCAATGGGCGTAGTGGGCCGCGATCGCGCCGCGCAGTTCGGGCAAGCCCATCATCGGCGGGTACTGGTTCCAGCCCGACACCACGGCCTCGGCCGCCTTGCGCCGCACGTCCTCCGGCCCGGGATCGTCGGGAAAACCCTGGCCGAGATTGACCGCGCCCGTCTCGCGGGCGAGGCGCGACATCGCCTCGAAGACCGTGGTGGGCAGATTGGCGAAGACCGGGTTCATGGAAAAGCGTCCGCTGCGTCGTTCGACGCGCCTGGCCCTAGCACGGTCGGACGGGGGCGCCCAATACCTCGCTCGCAGAGCGTCATGTGCGCTGGCGCACATCGCGCATGCGCCGGCTCTGATCAAGTCTCGGTAACGGTTGATCCGGAGCGATCCGGTTCCTAGCTCAACCGTGGCCGGACCGGCTGGTCGCCCGACGGTGTTCAGCCCCCCTCGCCCGTCGGTGAAGACCGCCGGTCCGGTACCTCTTTTTACCATCATCGCACCTTGGCGCGGATCTCCGCCGCGAGCGCGTCGATCGCGGCCGGCGTCGACGGTCCACCGCAGATGGTGAGGTCGTCGGCGAGCACGAGGCGCCGCTCGGGCGGTACGACCCGGGCCAGCGCCGGATGAGCGAGGAACGCCGTCCCCTGGTCGACGACCCCGCGGTGGCCCGACCCCGTCAAAATGTAGTCCGGCGGGTTCGCGACGAGGCGCTCCAGCGCCACCGTGCCCCCATGCGGCACGCCCATCGCGACGGTGATGGGCGCGAGCCCCATGTGCCGCAGGAGTTCGTCGAGGATCGTGGTGTCGCCCGGCGTGTAGCCGCGCCGTTGCAGGACGAGAACGCTGCGGGGAGGGGCGATGCCTCGGCTGCGCTCCAGCGCCCCGTCGATTGCCGCGAGAAGCGCCTCGCCGCGTGCCTCGATCCCGAGCCGCTTCGCGAAGGCCCGCACGTGCGCCCGGCCCTCGTCGAGGCGCGTCCACAGGCCGACCACCATCACTTCGAAACCCTGGCGGCGCAGCAGGTCGCGCCGGGCGCCGGCCTCGAAGGGACCGGCCAGCACAAGGTCGGCACCTGTGAGCAGGATCGTCTCGCCCCGGCCTGCGTTGCGCGGCAGGCCCGAAGCCTTCTCGCGCAAGTAAGAAAGACGATCAGTGGCGAGCGGGCTCAAGGACGCGATGCGATCACGGTCGAGGAGCGCCAGCGCGAGCTGATCCGTGCACAGGTTGAGGGAAACGACACGCCGCGGCCCCTCCGCCTGAGCAGCGGGAGGCGCAGCCGCGAGCGCCATCAAAAGACAGGGCAGAAGGGCGGGAAGCGAGCGCATCGGCTGTGTCCCCTGTGCCACGGTCCGGCTGTCTCCCGCAACGCTCCATCGACAGGCGCCCGGCTACGCTTGCGACCCGCTGTCGCGCCGGGCTACGACTTCGATCGACGTTGGTGCCCCTCGAACGAGGGGTGAAACGGGAACCCGGTGTGAAACCGGGGCTGCCCCCGCAACTGTAAGCGGCGAGCGGCGATCCAGACGGCCACTGACCGGACCCGGTTGGGAAGGCGGATCGCGTCAGCTTTGACCCGCGAGCCAGGAGACCGGCCACCGTCAGGTGCAACTCATCTCTCCGCCGGTGGGGCGGAAGGAGGTCTCATGGTCACGGCGTCGCGCCGCCTCCGGGCGGCGGCATCCCTTATTGCCCTTTCCACATCGTTTGCCGGCGCAAAATCCGTGCTGGCGCAGGAACCGCCCGGAAGCGGCGCGCCGGCCGACATCGTCGTCACGCCCAACCGCACGGCGCAGCCCATCCAGCGGGCCGGCTCGGCCATCACCGTCATCCCGGCTGAGGAGATCGCCAAATCCAGCGTCAAGGACGTCTCGGACCTGTTGCGCCAATCGCCTGGCGTCTCGCTGACCCAGGCGGGCGGGCCCGGCCGCGTTCAGACGGTTCGCATCCGCGGCGGCGACGTGCGCCACACCCTCGTCCTCATCGATGGCATCCGGGTCAACGACCCGTCCTCGACGGGGCGGGAATTCGACTTCTCGACCCTCGTGCTGGCCGACATCGAGCGGATCGAGGTGCTGCGCGGCCCGCAATCGGCCCTCTACGGATCGGACGCGCTGGGCGGCGTCATCAACATCATCACGAAGCGCGGCGGCGGTCGGCCGCGGGCCAGTCTCGCCGTCGAGGGTGGAAGCTACGGCACGAAAGAGGTCCGGGGCGGGCTGACCGGTGGCGACGACAAGGTCGACTACTCGATCGGTTTCTCCGGCGTCGAGACGGCGGGTTTTTCCGCTTACGGCTACCGCATTCCCCGTCTCGCTACCGTCGTGCCTTGGGGCCTGGAGCCGGACGCGGCGCGGCGGCTCGGTCTCACTGCCCGCTTCGGGCTCAACGTGGCGGACGGGGTGCGCCTCGAGTTCGGCGGCAGCTATTCCCACAACCGCGCCCAGTTCGACTCCGCCTTCGGCAGCTACCCCGACACGCCGTCGCTCGGCACGAGCCGCCTCGGCAACGTTTACGGACGCCTCATCGCGGACAGCTTCGGGGGCCTGCTGCGCAACACCGTCACGGTCTTCGCTAACCGCACCGAGCGGGAGAGCGAGAACGTGAGCTATTTCGGCCGGGTGCCGTCGGTCTCGCGCTCCGATTCCACCTTCGTGGGCGAGCGCATCGGCGCCGAGTACCAGGGCGACCTCAAGCTCGGCAGCTTAGGCCAGTTCACTTTCGGCGCCCGTGTCGAACGGGAGGAGGCTGACGGCTTCTCCCGTGCGGTGCTGCCGACGCTCCGGGCGCAGCGGCGGGACTTCACCGCCGAGCAGACGACGCGCTCGCTCTTCGCCTTGCACCAGATCACGCTGGCCGACCGCCTGCATCTCTCCCTCGGCGGGCGGATCGACGATGTCCGCGGCGTCGAGCAGTTCGCGACATGGCGCGCGACACTCGCCTACGAGATCCCGGATACGGAAACGAAGCTGCGCGCCAGCGTCGGCACCGGCGGGAAGGCGCCCTCGCTCTTCCAACTCTATTCCGAGTTCGGAACACCGAGCCTCGCGCCGGAGCATTCCTGGGGTGTGGACGCCGGTATCGATCAGAGCCTGTTCGAGGGCCGGGTGAAGCTGTCGGCCACGGCCTTCCACAACCGCTACCGCAACCTCATCGACTTCACCGGCGACGTGTCGCTGTGCCAGCCCACCCAGTTCTTCGGCTGCTACTATAACGTCGCCCGCGCCCGTACCCGCGGCTTCGAACTCCAGGGCGACGTGGATGTCGTGCCAGGCTTCGCGCGCCTGAGGCTCGCCTACACGCACCTCAACGCGATCGATCTCTCGACCGGGCTCGAACTGGCGCGGCGGCCGCGGGACGAGGGGCGCGTGGCCCTGGCCTTGACGCCCTATGCCGGACTGACGCTCGAGCCCCGCGTGACCTTCGTCGGCGAGCGCTTCGACCTGCCGGGACAGAAGGGCAAGCTCCAGCCCTATGCCCGCTTCGATCTCTACGCCGACTACAAGATCGACGAGACCTATTCCGTTTATGCCCGCGGGGAGAATCTGACCAACGCCCGCTTCGAAGAGGTGCGCGGCTACGGCACCACAGGCCGGGCGATCTACGCCGGCATGCGCGCGACCTGGTGAGGGAAGGCCGGGACCGGATATCGGTCCCGGCCTTCCAGGTTTGGAAAATCAGTGCACCGAAGCTTGGACCCGGGCGCGCTCACCCGTCCCGCGTCCGGAGGGGCCCATGCCGGAGGCGATCCGGTCCGAGCCCTCGCCGCCCTGCAGCGCCGCTTTGATCGGGCAATGGCCCGAGGCGCCGCGCAGGGCGAGATAAGCGCCCCCGGCGATCGCCAGCACGTTGAGAAGCGGGTTCGGGCGCGGCTGGGCGCCGGCTGCAGCAAGGCCCAGACCCAAGGCGAGGGAGATGCCCCGCTCCGTCCAGGACAGGTTGGTCTCACCGCCGAAGGCCTGATGGTAAAGGTCGGTGCTGTCGCCGGCCATGGCTTCGTCTCCGTTCTGGGATTGCCGTTGACGAACGCACGCTGGCCGGCGCTGTTCCGAGGCCGCGTCGAACGCTCGCGGCCGCAGATCGCTCAGCAGTCAGTGCGCTGCTTCGTGGTCGTGCCGCTCGCATCCGAGGTCTGCTTCGTGGTGGTGGAGCAGCCGACCGAGCCGGTGGTCGAACCCCGCTGCTCGATGACCACGTCCTTGCGGTCGGGCCCGCTCGCCGCGCCGCCCACGACCGCGCCGGCGCCCGCGCCGACGACGGCTCCGACCGGACCGCCAACGACAGCGCCCGCGGCGGCGCCCGTGGTGGCCCCGGCTGCCGCGCCGCTCTCGGTCCCGAAGGCGAGGGTGGGAAGGGACAAGAGGGCGGCGGTCGACGCCGCGATGACGAAAGTGCGCATGGATTGGCCTCCTTGAGGGCGATGGACCCAAGGCGAACGTGAGTTTTGGGCGGGAGTTCCGAGGACGGACCTCCAGGGCCTCAAGTTGCTCTCCCTGACCGACATCCTCGGCCCGAGCCCTACGTGAGCGCCCCTTGCCGACGCTCCCGCTTTCGGGCCAGATCGCGCCGTCGGCGAGGTCGAGGAACGCGGATGACGGCGCAGCGGCGGCGATCCTACGAGAGCGGGCACCGCCCCAAATTCCTCGTCGTCATCGACGGCACCCCCGAATCGGACCGGGCCGTGCATTTCGCGGCCCGGCGCGCCGCCCGGATCGGCGGCAGCGTCGTCATGCTCGCCGTCGCGGAGCCCCCCGAGAGCTTCGAATGGCTCGGCGTCGGCGACGCCATGCGCGAGGAGGCCGAGGAGGAGGCGCAGGCCCTGCTCGAGACCGCGGCCGCGAGCGCCCGTTCCGTCGCCGGCGTCGACCCGGAGCAGATCGTGCGCCCCGGCGACCGGCTCCTCGCCATCGCGGGGCTGATCGAGGAGGACGAGGACATTGCCTTTCTGGTTCTCGCCGCGGGCACCGCCAAGGAAGGTCCGGGGCCCCTCGTCTCGGGGCTCGCCGGCAAGGCCGCGAGCACGTTTCCGATCCCGATCGTCATCGTGCCAGGCTCCCTGACTGACGAAGAGATCGACGCGCTGGCCGGTTGATCTGTCCGAGGGCGATCCCGTTGGACATTGGGCCCTTGAACCCCCACATTGGCGAGGTCCAAAACACCTTTCCCGGCCGGCCTTGAACCGGTGCCTGCGGACGAGGATCTCGCACCATGTTCATCCAGACCGAAGCTACCCCGAACCCGGCCACCCTCAAGTTCCTGCCGGGCAAGGTCGTCATGCCCCAGGGCACGTTCGACGCCCGCGACTCAGGCGGCGCTGCGGGCTCGCCGCTGGCCCAGCGGCTCTTCACCATCCCCGGGGTCGCCGGCGTGTTCTTCGGCTACGACTTCGTCACGGTGACGAAGGGTGAGGGCGAGTGGCAGCACCTCAAGCCCGCGATCCTCGGCGCCATCATGGAGCACTTCATGTCGGGCGCCCCCGTGCTCGACGCGGCGACCGAACCCTCGGCGGAGGACGGCGAGGAGTTCTTCGACGCGGAGGACGCGCCCACCGTCGCCACGATCAAGGAGCTTCTGGACACCCGCGTGCGCCCGGCGGTGGCGGGCGACGGCGGCGACATCACCTTCCGCGGCTACAAGGACGGCATCGTCTTCCTGGCCATGAAAGGCTCCTGCTCCGGCTGCCCCTCCTCGACGGCGACGTTGAAGCACGGCATCCAGAACCTCCTGCGCCACTTCCTGCCCGACGTGCAGGAAGTCCGGGCGATGTGAGGCTCGTCATCGTCCGCTGAGTCGTCATTCCGGGGCCGCGCAGCGGAGCCCGGAACCCACGACCGGGTGAGCGGCCGCGATCAGCACTGGACTTGGTCATGGATTCCGGGTTCGCCTTAGGCACCCCGGAATGACGGGTTAAGGACCGCGGCACGTTCAGTCTGACCAAGCTCCCGCAACAGCGACAAGGACCTCGCGGTCCAGCCAGGGCATGGCGGCAGGCGAGGTTTCACCCGAGATCGTCTTCATGTCCGACCGCTTCACCCCTCTCGACGACGCGGCCCTCAACCGGCTCTTCCGCGAGGCCCGCACCTATTCTCACTGGCTGCCCCGCCCCGTTGATCCGGCACTCCTGCGCCGCTTGGCCGAACTGATGCGCTTCGGCCCGACGAGCGCCAACGCGTCGCCGGCGCGGATCGTCTTCGTCGTTTCACGTGAAACGAAGGAGAAGCTTCGGCCTTACCTGAGCGAAGGCAACGTGCGCCAGACCATGGAAGCTCCCGTCACGACGATCATTGGCCAAGACCTACGCTTCTACGAAAAGCTCGGGTACCTCTATCCACACCAGCCCGAGGCGCGCTCCTGGTTCGAGGGCAAGCCAGATGCCATCCAGGCTACCGCCTTCCGCAACGCCTCGCTCCAGGCCGGTTACCTGATCCTCGCGGCCCGGGCGCTGGGGCTCGATTGCGGGCCGATGTCCGGCTTCGACAAGGCCGGCGTCGAGGCGGCGTTCCTCTCCGAGGGCGTCGAGGCGAACATGCTGTGCAACCTCGGCTACGGCGACCCGGCGCGGCTCCACCCGCGCTCGCCGCGCTTGGCCTTCGACGAGTTCTGCTCCATCGTGTAGCAAGGTCTCTCGAAGAAGCGCCCCGTTCAAGGAAGGCGCGATCCGCGAGCCAGATCGCAGGGGCAGACCGACGTGCGCATCCTCGCCATCGACACCGCGCTCGGCGCCTGCAGCGCCTGCGTGACCGAGACCGGCTTGGACGAGCCGCTCGCGGGCGAGAGCATCGCAATGGAGCGCGGCCACGCCGAGGCGCTGCTGCCGCTGCTCGATCGGGTCGTCTCGGCCGTCGACGGCGGCTTTCGCAGCCTTGACCGGATCGCGGTGACGGTGGGGCCGGGCAGCTACACGGGCCTGCGGGTCGGCATCTCCGCCGCGCGGGCCGTAGGCCTCGCTACCGGGCGGCCGGTGGTCGGCGTGAGCACGCTGTCGGCTTTCTTGAGCGCGATCCTCGCCGTCGAGACCCGCCGGCTTCTTGCCGCGGCGATCGATGCCCGCCACGGACAGGTCTACTTTCAGGCGATCGTGCCCGGCGGCCGCAGCCTCGCGCCGCCAAGTCTGGTGCCGATCCGCGACGCCGTGCGCCTCGTCGGCGCCGGACCCGTGACCCTGTCGGGCCCCGCGGCGCCCCTGCTCGCCGCCGAAGTGCTGGCCTCGGGCATCGCGGCCTCCGTCCACGACGCCCCGCCCGCTCCGGACATTCGGTTTGTCGCCCGGCTCGGCCTCGCCGCCGATCCGGACCATGCCCTGCCGAAGCCGCTCTATCTGCGGGGACCGGACGCCAAGCCGCAGGACGCGGCGCGGCTGCCGCGACGGTAGGATCGACGATGGCTCTCTCGTCCTGGCTGCGCCGCGAGGCCCCGAGGCCCGTCACCGGGCCGGCCCGTGCGGAAGAAGCAGCAAACCTCGCTGCCGTGCATGCGGAGGCCTTCGCCCGGCCCTGGAGCGAGGACGAGATTCTCCGGCTGCTCGGCGAGCGCGGCATCCTTGCCGACGAGCTCTGCCTTGGGCCGGACGTCGTCGGCTTCGTGCTGTCGCGCCGGGTGCTCGACGAGGCGGAGATCCTGACTGTGGCGCTCGCCCGCAGCGTTCGAGGCCAGGGCTATGCCCGCCCGCTCCTCCTGCGCCATCTCGGCAGCCTCGTGCGGGCCGGCGCGCGGATCGTCCACCTTGAGGTCGAGGAGGGCAACGCCCCGGCGCTCGCCCTCTACACCCGCCTCGGCTTCAAGCCGGTCGGCCGGCGTGAAGGTTATTATGCCAAGCCCGACGGGGCCCGAACCGCGGCCTTGACCCTCAGCCTTCGGCTGTGAGGCCAGGGTCTCGTGCGATCCTCCATGGCGCGGGCGCTCCGCCTTTCCTATAAAGGCGCCGAGCCGAAGGGTTAGAGGCGCAGGACAGACTGGCGTGGCGGGAACGGCGGGAGCACGCAGGCGGCGCAGGGCGGAGGCCATCGAGACAGCCTGCCGCGAGAAAGGCCTGCGCATGACGAGCCAGCGCCAGGCGATCGTCCGTGTCCTCGCCGACGCCGAGGACCATCCCGACGTCGTCGAACTGCACCGCCGCGCCGCGGCGGTCGACCCACGCATCTCGCTCTCGACCCTCTATCGCACGGTGAAGCTCCTTGAGACGGAGGGCATCCTCGAGAGGCTCGACTTCAAGGACGGGCGCTCGCGCTACGAGCGCGCCTCCCAGCAGCACCACGACCACCTCATCGATCTCCAGACCGGCTCCGTGATCGAGTTTCGCTCCGAGGAGATCGAAGCCCTGCAGACGGAGATCGCCCGGCGCCTCGGTTTCCGCCTCGTCTCGCACCGCCTCGAACTCTACGCCGTCCCCCTCGACGAGCCGGAGACCGAATGAGCCGAGTCGGCGTCGCCGCGCGGCTCCTCGTCGTCGGCTTGTTCTTCGCGATGATCGTCGGTCCGCAATGGCTGGCGATCCGGTACCGCTGGCGCCTCGCCGGCTGGCTGCCGGTGCTGTTCCATCGCCTGGTGCTCCGGCTCTTCGGGGTGCGCGTTCGCGAGATCGGCCGCCCCCCGCGCGGCCCCGGTCTCGTGCTCGCCAACCACGTCTCCTGGCTCGACATCCCAGTGATGGGGAGCCTGCAGCCCCTCTCCTTCGTGGCGAAATCCGAGATCGCCGGCTGGCCGGTCATCGGGCTCTTCGCTAAGCTCCAGCGTTCCGTCTTCATCGAGCGGGCGCGCAAGACGCACACGGCGGAGGTGAACGCGACGGTCGCCCGGCGCCTGGCGTCGGGCGACGCGGTCGTGCTCTTTCCCGAGGGCACGACCGGGGACGGCAACCGCCTCCTGCCCTTCCGCTCCTCCCTCGTCGGCGCGGCCGGCGCGGCGCTCGGCGAGGGGCTCGATCGTATCGCCCTGCAACCCCTCGCCGTGGCCTATACGCACCGGCACGGCTTGCCCGTGACCCGCCGCGAGCGACCCGAGATCGCCTGGTACGGCGACATGGACCTAGCGCCGCATCTGGCGGCCTTCGTCCGCGGAGGCCCCCTCGACGTGGTCGTGGCCTGGGGCGAGCCGATCCCCTTCGACGGGGCAAGCGACCGTAAGCGCGCCACCGCCGCGGCCGAAGAGGCCGTGCGCGCCCTGGTGCGCGAAGCGCTCGCGGCGCGGTGATGGACGCGGTCCCTTCTTCCCTCGTGAGAGAGGGTGGCCGGCGTGAGCCGGCCGGATGAGGGGTGGTGGGCATGGTCTCGAATAGCGGAGAGCCCCCCTCACCCCCGCTCCACTGCGTTGCGCTCGTCGCGTCGGCCGGTCCGCCGACGCGA
>DATCMH010000001.1:0-131597 GCA_036563505.1 Beijerinckiaceae bacterium | reverse complement strand
CGCCATTCGCCTTTACCGCGGGGTGGAGCAGCCCGGTAGCTCGTCAGGCTCATAACCTGAAGGTCACAGGTTCAAATCCTGTCCCCGCAACCACAACACAGCACACACAAAGCCCCGCTCGACGCAAGTCGGACGGGGCTTCGATGCGTCTGGACCCCAGTCTCAGAGAGCGGGGCCGGGTCTGGCGAACACGGTGGCGATAACCTAGGGCGCGTGGACATATGAACCTGCATGGCGAGGAGCCGTTTTCCCGTGCAGGACGGGAGCACGACCATGGCGGCCGGCGACGGGTTAAGCGATGCCGAGTGGGGGGTCTTGGACCCGTTCTTCCCGCCCGAGCGAGGCCGCGTCGGCCAGCCCGCGAAGATCGCGACCCGAGTCTTCCTCGACGCGCTGCTGTGGATGACGGGCGAAGGGGCGCGGTGGCGAGCACTTCCTGACCGGTTCGGCCCCTGGAACACGGTCTGGCGGCGCTTCGCGCGCTGGCGGGATCAGCCGTGTTCGAGGCGGCGTTCACGGCCCTGACCGAGGCCGGTTTGGCCGACACGCGCGTGCAGATGCTCGACTCCACCGTGATCCGCGCCCATCAACACGCGGCAGGCGCGAGACGAACCAAAGGGGGCCGCGAAGCGCGCTCGGGCGCTCGGGCGGCGGCTTCTCGACCAAGCTCCACATCCGCGCGGACGCGAACGGGCTGCTGCTCGCTTTCGCCCTGACCGGGGGCGAGCGACACGACCTCATGGCTGTGCCCGAACTCCTGGACGGGCAGGCCATCGCCCGCACTCTCGTGATCGCAGACCCAGCTACGACGCCGATCATCTGAGGTCGCAGCTTCTCCTGCATGGGGCCTTGCCGATCATCCCCGGCAAGCGACGGCGGCGCGAGCCCCCAGCCCACGACGCACACGCCTATCGGACCCGCAACAGGGTCGAGCGCCTCGTCGCCAAGCTGAAGCAGTTCCGGCGCGTGGCAACCCGATACGATCAGACTGCCGCCTCGTTCCTCGCCTTCATCGAGTTGACCGCGCTCCGCGTCTGGGTCAGGCAAGCCCCGCTCGCCCACCGTTCGCCTGGAAACGTCAGTCGAGCAGGGGTGGGGGCGTGCCGGGCGGTTCGGTGTGCCACGGGGCAACCGCCACCTTCGTCTTGGGCCTCGTCACGCACGCCTCGTAGTGCTGCCCCTCGGCCCCCATGCCCTGATCGAAGTGGATGAAGTGGGCTCGCCCCTGCTCGTCCGAGAAGGCGATCAGCATCTCGAACTCCTCGACGGGGCTCACACGCCACCCAATGGCCTTGCCAAGACGCTGCCGGTCGGCCTGGCTCACCACGGCACCCAGCGCTTCCAAGCGCTCCACAGGCCGCGTGTAGCCCCCGAAGAGGCAGGCCGTTCGCCACGCGCCGCCTTTCACGGGCGCCAAGTCGATGACGGCCCAGTCCTCCCCGGCAGCAAAGGCACGTTGTGCCTCCGCAAAGCGTGCGGCGAAGGTGGCGTACTCTGGATGCGCGCGGTCGAACATCGGCCTGGGCTGAGACATAATCAGGGCCGCCATCGCTACAACGGCGGCACCCGTGCAGCCGAGCAGGATGAGCAGGGCAGTCCGCAGAAGGGTCATAGGCCAGCCCATAGCACGGGGCTGTCACCGGATCGCCAACGCGACAAGGGCTTCGCAACAGAGTGTGCGCCGCAAACCAGTCCCGACCCACATAAGTCCACGCGCCCTATTCGATGCCGGTATACCACCTGTCACCAGGACGCGTCGGCCCGCGAGCCGCATGGAGAGGATTTCCGGGGTGTCGCTCACCAACGCGGCAGGCTGGGACCGATGTCAGCCCTTATTGAGCTCGCCTGCCTTGTGGGCGGCTTCCTTGCCGGACTTGTCGCTTTTCACGATGTATTGCGGGTTGTCCTTCGACGCGGCGACCTTGTGACCTTTGATCTTGGTCGGCGTGGTCTGCCTCTTGACCACCTTGCCGGTGCTGTGGCCGCCGGACGAGTCCCAAGCAACCTTGTCGCCGCTCTTGAACGCCTTCGCCATCGATCGCTCCTGTGGGTCGCGCACCCGCGTCCGTAGCGCGCGGGTCCGAGGGTGGAACGGAGGCCTGCGGCGGCCTGTTCCTCCGTGGGTCAACACGTCACGACGGGAGCATGCATGTCCGAGAGCCAGACCTTGGATCGCGACGCGATCTGGCAGGCGTTCAGCGAAGCCGTGAACATGACGCCCGCGGCACTGGAGAAGCACCTCGACACGGACGAGAGCCGGTCCGTGGGCTGGACCCATGACGGGGAGGGCGAGTCGGTCGGCCATCAGGAGGGCCGGCGCATCGTCGCGATCAAGCACAAGAAGAAGACCGAGCTCACCGACGACGATTACGCCCACATGCGCAAGGTGTTGGGCTACGTGCACCGGCACCTCGCCCAAGGCGGGCCCCAGGACGACAAGGAGCATTCGCGCTGGCGCTACTCCCTCATGAATTGGGGCCATGATCCGCTGAAGGACTGACCGTTGTGACCCGGACCGACGCTTACCGTCACGGTCGAGCGCTCACCCCTTCGGGAGCGTGTCCGGCTCCGTGGTCGCATGCGTCTGCGCCGTCGTCGGGGTCTCGGCTTCCTCGTCGTGGGCCTTCTCGATCTCGGCGCCGATGGCCTCGACGGAGGCTCCGGCCTCGATGCGGCGGCGGATGTCGGTGAGACGCGCGATCTGCTGCACCACCTCGGGCACGTGGTCGAGGCTCTCCATGAGACGCCAGACGTAGGACAGGATGGCGAAGATGTCGCCGGTCTCCGTGTTGGGCAGGAAGGTCGCGCGGGCGAGAACCGCGACGAAGACGAAGATCGAGAGAACCTCGATCGAGCCCCAGTTCAGGGCCTCGGCGTCGGAAAGCCTCACGCGCCAGCCGCGCACGTTCTCAAAGTGCTGCCGCAACGCCGCCTCGTCGTCGGCGTCGATCAGGCCGACCTCGCGCTCGAGTTGGTTGTTGAGCCCCGTGTTGAGGGCGAGCGTGCGCCGGCTGTACCAGCGGTTGAGCAGGATCACGGGGCCGAAGAGCAGGGTGACGAGGGCGCCGATGACGAGGTCGTAGGTGAAGAGGATCGCGGCCGACCCGACGATGCCGATGATGGCGGTCGCGATGATCGGCACGTCACGCTCGAAGAAGGTGACGAACTCTCGCGCCATGGCCGAGCGGGCCGCCAGGCCCGTGATCGCCACGCCGGCGCGCTTTTGCCGGATCAGGGTCTCGGTGACGATGGAGTTGTAGACCGAGGTATAGACCCGCGTGTCGTACATCTTGCGGAAGGTGCCGATCGCCATGCGCAGGGTCCAGGCGGCGATGATCGGTACCGCCTCGATCCACTTGTTCTCGAGAAGCCCGTCAATGGCGAGGCCCGTCGCCCACGGATAGGAGAGCTCGAGCAGATCCTCGATGAAGTTGAGAGTGTAAGTGACCCCGATGCGCCAGCGGAACGGGCGCACGGCTTCCAGGGCGGAGAGGCTTCTGACGCGGGGCCGGGCCATGCGAGCTTGAAACGCGGGTTGCGGACGGGTCAGGTCCTCGAAGGCGGGCGCAGGGGCCCCCGGGATGACGCCCCGCGCACGGCGCAGGTTCCACCGGCCTGCTCGCGCTTTCCCGCATCGGCGAGGCCGGCCGCGTGGTCAACGAAGCGTTGACGCCATCCTCCTGTTTTCGTGCCGTCCTGAAACATCGGCGAAACACGGACGCTGCCGTGCGGCACCGCACCGAAAACATGGAGCTCTAGACACATCCTCATCAGCAGACGGCCCGACGCGAAAACGCCACGGGCCCACCAGGGGAGAGTGTCATGGTTGCCATCGTCAAGATCGCCGGATTGAGCGCCGCCCTCTCGGCGGGCGTCGTCACCGCTTACGACCGCGCTCCGGTCCAGCCCGGCGACGCTCCGGCCAAGCGCTACGTCGAGCGGATCGCTCCGGAGCCGGAAACGGCCCCGATCCGCTTCGCCTCGGCGGCGGCCGATGCCTGCTCGCTCCAGGCCTGGCCTAACATCGCGCCGTCCTGCGTCGAGGGCACGCGCCGCCCGGTCCGCCAGATCACCATCGAGGCGAAGCGCACGGAGACGGGCTCGGTGCTCGTCCGCCTGCCCGCCGAGATGGCCCGCCGCTAGAGCTCTTGACGACAAGGATCCGTGTCATGCGCCGCTTCTCGACCCTCGCCTTCGCGCTCGCCGCCACCGCCCTGACGGCGGGCACCGCCCAAGCATTCATCTCCCTGCCGCTCCGTGACGTCGACCAGCGCTCGACGCTCGTCGAGCCCGATCCGGAGGGTGTCGTCCGCCTCAGCCCGATCCCGCGCGAGGTGGTGGCCTTCGGCGGCTACGAGCCCGGCACCGTCGTGGTCTCCACGAGCCAGCGCCGCCTTTACTACGTGCTGCCCGGCGGCAAGGCCGTGCGCTACGGCGTCGGCGTCGGCCGGCCCGGCTTCGAGTGGTCCGGCGTCAAGACCGTGACCCGCAAGGCCGAGTGGCCGGACTGGACGCCGCCGCCCGAGATGCTCAAGCGCCGCCCCGACCTGCCGCGCCACATGAAGGGCGGCGAGGACAACCCGCTCGGGGCGCGGGCGATGTATCTCGGCACCTCGCTCTACCGCATTCACGGCTCGAATGAGCCCAACACCATCGGCCAGGCGGTCTCGTCGGGCTGCATCCGGATGACGAACGACGACGTGCAGGACCTCTACGAGCGCGTCGGCGTCGGCACCAAGGTAGTGGTTCTGCGGTGAAGTCTCGGCGGGCTTCGCCCCGTGCTGAAAAAGACATGTGGCGACACGGTCACACGCAACTAAATCGCCACATTCACCGTTTCTTCTCCACACCTGAGTCCGGCGTATCCGTGGGACTCGGACGCCCTTCGGAGGCTTCCATGCCTTGCCTTGACGCCCATGCCCTCACCTCCGATCCGGACGGGCTGGCGTTTCTCCGCGACGTGCTGAACCAGAAGGCTCCGCGCGCCCGCCGCACCCTCGCCATGACGAGCGCCGCCGACGCGGTGGTGCGCTCCGAGCCCATGCCGACCCCCATGCCGCGCCGCCGCAGGCCGAGGTCGACCGAGGGGTAACAACCTCGAGACGACGCTTGTCATGAGAGGCTGCCCGGGCCCGTGGCTGTGCGGCGTGGGACGGATCGAGGCAGTGGGGTCCGCCTCCGGCGTCACCGTCGACCGCTCTTGGCCGCGCGTTCCGGGAACGCGGCGTCCCTCAGGATCTGATTGATCGACGTCTGCCAACCCGGTCCGCGGGTGCGGAAAGCCGAGAGCACGTCGGGGTCGAGGCGCAGCTTCACAGCGATCTTGGCGTTCTGTTTCGGCGGTCGGCCACGCTTCTTGGGCTTGGTCAACTCCCGAAGGATGCCCTCAGGCAGCACCTCAGAGGCTGGTCGCAAGGCGTCGAGTTCGGCGTCGCTCAATTCCGCACTCTCGGGGTCGGCCGCGATCTGCTTCTGAATCGCCGCTTCTTCCTCGTCGCTCAAGGACGGGGGCAGAGGTCGCTTAGCCTTCAACATAGCGCTTCCTTTCCTTGCGGCTGGCGCGTCGCAGGGAGATCACTCTGATTCCCGCGCGGCTCAGTGTGAACACCGCGAACACGAGATCCCCGTCCAACATGCCGAGCGCCGTGAAGCGCGTCGTGGTCGGGTCTTGCGTCTTCGACACGCCGATCAGGCACGTGAGCCAATCGAACCGTTCGAGCGCTTCGAAGGGCAAGCCGCGCTCCGCGGCGTTGCGCCGGCTCTTTCGTGGGTCGAAGTGGAGCGGGCTCACGGTTGAAACCTGCCCTCTACAACCCGAAGCGTCAACGATTATTGGGGGTACAGAAAAGTCGTCTCGATGCAAACTCACGCCAGCCCGCGCTTGCGCAGGAGCGCATCGGGCGTCGGCAGGCGGCCGCGGAAGGCGGTGTAGGCGTCGCGGGGGTCCTGCCGGCCGCCGGCGGCGTAGATGAAGGTTTTGAGCCGCTCCGCGAGGCTCGGGTCGAACACGTCGCCGGTCTCCTCGAAGGCCTCGAAGGCGTCGGCGTCGAGCACCTCGGACCAGAGATAGCTGTAGTAGCCTGCCGCATAGCCTTCGCTCGAGAAGATATGGGCGAAGTGCGGCGGCCGGTGGCGCATCGCGATCTCCTCAGGGATCCCGAGCCGAGCGCGGGTCGCGGCCTCGACGGCGCGGGCGTCGATGGCCCGCGGGTCCGGGTCGAGATGGAAGTCGAGGTCGACGAAAGCGGAGCCGAGATACTCCACGGTGCCGAACCCCTGGCCATCGTTGCGGGCCGCGAGGACCCGCTCGATCAGGGCGTCCGGCATCGGCTCGCCGGTGCGGTGGTGACGCGCGAAGCGGCGCAGCACCTCCGGCTGAGAGAGCCAGTGCTCGTAGAGCTGCGAGGGCAATTCCACGAAGTCCCCCGCGACGCTGGTGCCGGCGATCGCCGGATAGGTCACGTCGGAGAGAAGGCCATGCAGCGCGTGGCCGAACTCGTGGAAGAGGGTGCGCGCGTCGTCGAAGGACAGAAGGCAGGCCTCGCCCGCTGCCGCCTTGGCGAAGCTCATCACGTTGACGATGATCGGCCGCACCGGACCGTCGAGGGCCTCCTGCGAGCGGAGGGCGCTCATCCAGGCGCCGCTGCGCTTCGAGGCGCGAGCGAAATAGTCGCCGAGGAAAAGGCCGACATGGCCGCCCCCCGCGTCCGTGACTTCGAAAGCGCGCACGTCCGGGTGGTAGACGGGCACGTCGGGCCGCGGCGCGAAGGACAGGCCGAAGAGCCGGTTCGCGACATGAAAAGCCGCCTCGATCACTTGGTCCAGGGGCAGGTAGGCCTTGATCTCGGCCTCGTCGAGGTCGTGGAGGGCTTTGCGGCGGCGTTCGGCGTAGTGGCGCCAGTCCGCCGCGCCGATCCGGGCGTTCCCGCCCTCCGCTTGTGCCAGGGCTTCCAACGCCTCACGCTCCTCGAGGGCTTTCGCGCGTGCCGGCGTCCAGACCGCGTCGAGTAGGCCGGCGACGGCCTCAGGCGTTTTCGCCATGGCGTCATCGAGCTTGAAATGCGCGAAGCTGTCATAGCCGAGGAGCTTGGCCCGCTCGGCGCGCAGCGCCACGATCTCGGCGATCAGGCCTGAGTTGTCCGTCTCCGGCCGGCCCTCGCCGCGCCGGGTCCAGGCACGGTAGGCCTCCTCCCGCAGGTCCGGCCGGGTCGAGGACACCAGGAAAGGTTCGACGAGGGATCGGGCGAGAGTGACAACGTGGCCCGGCAGGCCGCGCTCGGCGGCGGCGATGGCCGCGGCGGCGCGAAGGCTCTCGGGCAGGTCCGCGAGATCCGCCTCGCCGTCGAGGGGCAAGACATAATGCTTCTCGTCGGCAAGCACGTTCTGGCCGAACTGCGTCGCGAGCACCGCAAGGCGCTCGGAGATAGCGGCCAACCGCTCCTTCGCCGGGGCGTCGACCCCGGCGCCGGCGCGGCGGAACCAGGCCTCGTAGCGCTCGAGCACCCGGTCCTGCTCAGGGGTGAGCCCCAGGGACTCGCGCCGGGCGAAGAGGTCCGCGATCCGGGCGTGGAGCCGGCCGTCGAGGTAGATCGCGCTGCGGTGTCGGGAAAGCACGGGCGCCATCGTCCGCTCGATCGCCTGCAGGGCGTCGTTCGTGTCGGAGCCTGAGAGATTGAAGAACACCGCCGAGACGCGCCGCAGCGCCCGGCCGGCCCGTTCCAAAGCCTCGATGGTGTTGGCGAAGCTGGGCGGCTCCCCTTGCGTCGCCACCGCCTCGACCTCGGCCCGGTGCGCAGCGATCGCGGCCGCGAAGGCAGGCTCGTAATGCTCAGGACGAATGGCCGCGAAGGGCGGCACGCCATGCGGCGTGTCCCAACGCGCCGCGAAGGGGTTGTCGGGCGGGAGGGTCGGGAGCATCGGCGGCCTGCGGTTCGGGGGAGGGGGGATGCCCGAATCTAGTGGCCCTTGTGACCGGCAGGAAGACGTAGGGAACGAAGGGCTGCTGATCCCAACCAACCCCTCATCCTGAGGTGCCGCGCTCGCGCGGCCTCGAAGGAGGGCTCCAGAAACGTGAATGGCTCTGGAGCCCTCCTTCGAGGCTCAGGCTCCGCCTTCGCACCTCAGGATGAGGTGCGGGTGGGATGACCGTCGATGCGGCGCCTACCTCCCTCAAGCTGCTTCAGCTCCGTGCGCTTCCAGCGAGGTAGCGGTTGAGGAAGGCGGCGACGCGGCGGCTCGCGTCCTCGCTGGCCTCGCCCCAGAGCCCGTGGCCCTGGCCCGGATAGATCATCACCTCGTGGGGCACGCCGCCAGCCTCCAGGAGCTCGCGAAGCGAATGGGCGTTGGCCACGGGCACCACCGGGTCGCTCGCCCCGTGCAGGACGAGGGTCGGCGGGAGCCGGCGCGCCGCTGCCGCCACGGGCTGGGGCAGGGGGCCGAAATAGTCCACCACCGCCTTGATCCGCTTGTCGTCGACCGCTGCCGAAAGCGCCAGAGCCGCGCCGAGCGAGATGCCGACGACGCCGATCCGGCTCGCGTCCACCTCCGGCCGCTTGGCGACGTAGGTGATCGCGTCGCTCAAGGTGTCGAGCCAGGGCGTGAAGTTGCGGAACAGGGTCGCGAAGGAGGCGCGCCGCTCGTCCGTGCGATCGAGGTAATGCACGAGGGCGACATGGTAGCCCTGGCTCGCGACCGCGCGGGCGCCGGCGCGATAGCGCTCACCGTTGGGGCCGAGGCCGTCGGCACCGTGAAGCATGATCACGCCCGGGCGGCGTCCGCCCTGGGGCGCGAGGAACCACTCGACGGTGATCGGTTTGCCGCCGCTCGTGAAGCCGTCGGCGAGGGGCCTGAGGGGGGTCTCGGCGGTGGCCGGCCGGGTGCTGATCGCAGACATCGCCATCGCCGCGCCGAGCGCGGCCCGTCGTGTGAGAGACATGGAAGGAAGGTCGTCCTTGGGGAAGGCGCCTGACGTGTCAGGGGCGTCTTCTCGAAAAGTGGGGTGTTTCGGGGCTGCGTGCAATCACGTGCGGCCGGGCGTCTCAGGGATGCGGTGGGGCGGCCTTGCGGCCGAGCGCTGCTGGTGCAGCGCCCCCTCTCGCGGCCGGCTTTGCCGGCCACCCTCTCCCGCAGAGGGGAGAGGGTTGGGCGCGCTTCACCTTCTCCCCTCCGCGGGAGAAGGTGCCCTCCGAAGAAGGGCGGATGAGGGGTGTTGGGCACAGGCTCGATTGGTTCAGGACAACCACCCTTTGTCGTTCGCGGGCTCGACCCGCGAACCTCGGCGCGAAGACCCGAGACCTCGAACCGAGATGGCCGGGTCAAGCCCGGCCATGACAAGGGTGTCTACACGCTCCCTGCAGCACCCCCCATTCCTTCCCTTGCCTCCCCCCGCCCGCTCCCCCATGGTGCCCCTCGCGCGAAGCGGGACGCCTCGATGAACGTCACTTTCCTCAGCGATCTCTTGGGCACCATCGCCGAGCGCGGCCGCAGCTTCATCGAGCGGCGCGAGCCGCGCTCGCCCGGCGCACAACGCGCCGCGACCGTGATCGATCTCTCCGAGCAGCTCCTGTCTCGCCGCGGCGAGGCGGCCGGCGTGGCGCTGGCGAGCGAGATCCTGAGCGCCTTCGCCGGCCTGACCTCCGGCCCGCGCATCGCCTTCTACGAGGCCCTGAGCCACCGCTTCGGCTCCGACAAGGTTAAGCTCGACGCGGCCCTCGTGGCCTATCAGGCCGCGCCGGGGGACGTGACGGCGCAGGGGTTGCACGAGGCCGCCGAGCCGCGGCGGCAGGAGCTGTTCCGACGGCTTAACCTCGCGCCAGGCGGAACCCAGAGCCTCGTCACCCTGCGCGCCGACCTCCTGAAGGCCATGGCGCACCGGCCCGACCTCGCCCCCGTCGACCGGGACCTCGGCCACCTCTTCGCCTCCTGGTTCAACCGCGGCTTCCTCGTGGTGCGCCGCATCGACTGGACGACGCCGGCCCACATCCTGGAGAAGATCATCCGCTACGAGGCGGTCCACGCCATCCGCGACTGGGACGATCTGCGCCGCCGCACCGAACCCTCGGACCGGCGCTGCTACGCCTTCTTCCACCCGGCGCTGATCGACGAGCCCCTGATCTTCGTCGAGGTCGCGCTCACCCGTGAGATCCCGGCCGCCATCGCGCCGCTCCTCGCCGCCGAGCGCAAGGCGCTGCCGGCCAAGGACGCCACCACAGCGGTCTTCTACTCCATCTCGAACTGCCAGGAGGGCTTGCGCGGCATCTCCTTCGGCAACTTCCTCATCAAGCAGGTGGCCGAGGAGCTGAAGAAGGACCTGCCCGGCCTGTCGACGTTCGTCACCCTCTCGCCGGTGCCGGGCTTCGCCGCCTGGCTCGACCGGGCCCGCGCCGCAGACGGGGGCGGGCTCTCGCCCGAGGATCGCCAGGCGCTGCGCCTCCTCGACGAGGAGGGCTGGGCGCAGGAGCCGGCCAAGGTCGAGGCCCTGCGCAAGCCCCTGCTCGCGGCTGCCGCAGCCTATTTCCTGCGCGCGAAGACGAAGGGCGGAAAGCCGCTCGATCCGGTGGCCCGCTTCCACCTCGGCAACGGCGCCCGGCTCGAGCGCCTCGACCACCTCGGCGACCTCTCGCCGAAGGGATTGAAGCAGTCTCACGGCCTGATGGTGAACTATCTCTACGACCTCGCTCAGGTTGAGCGGAACCACGAGACCTTCGCCGACACCGGCACCGTGGTCGCCTCCTCCGCCGTGCAGCGCCTTCTGCGCCACGACTTCCCGAGCCAGGGCCTGCCGAGCCCGGCGCTTGCCGACTGACACCCTTCACAAGCCCCAGCCTCTGATGTCGAACCACCTCTACGACCTCGTCCGCGCCCGCCGTCCGGCCGATCCCGCGCGGCCCTTCGCTCATCTGCCCGACAGGCGCGTGTACACGCACCAGGACGTGGAGGACGTCTCGGGGCGCTTCGCCAACGCACTCGTGAGCCTTGGAGTCAAGCCCGGCGACCGCGTGGCGGTGCAGGTGGAGAAGAGCGTCGAGGCCCTCATGCTCTACCTCGCCTGCCTGCGGGTGGGGGCCGTGTTCCTGCCCCTCAACACCGCCTATACGCCGGCCGAGATCGCCTACTTCGTCGGCGATGCCGAGCCCGCGCTCTTCGTCTGCGACCCGGGACGGGAGGCGGTACTTCGCCCCGTCGCGTCGGAAGCCGGCGCGAGGGTCGAGACCTTAGGGGTGTGGTCCTCGCCCGACATCTCGGCTGGAACGCTCGCCGACCGGGGTCTCGCGGCGCCGCCCGCCTTCGACGACGTCGCGCGCGGGCCGGACGACCTTGCGGCGATCCTCTACACCTCGGGCACGACGGGCCGCTCCAAGGGCGCCATGCTCTCCCACGAGAACCTGGCCTCGAACGCCCGGACGCTCGTCGAGACGTGGAGGTTCACGAGCGACGACGTGCTCATCCACGCCCTGCCGATCTTCCACACCCACGGCCTGTTCGTGGCGACGAACGTGGTGCTCCTCTCAGGAGCCGCCATGATCCTGCAGCCGCGGCTCGACCCGGCGGCGATCTTGGCTGCGATGCCGCGGGCCACGGCGATGATGGGCGTGCCGACCTTCTACACGCGCCTGCTGCAGCAACCGGGCCTCACGCAGACCGCTTGCGCCCATATGCGCCTCTTCGTGTCGGGCTCGGCCCCCTTGCTCGCCGAGACGCATCGCGAGTGGCGGGAGAGGACCGGTCACGCCATCCTCGAGCGCTACGGCATGACCGAGACCAACATGAACACCTCGAACCCTTATGAAGGGGAACGGGTGGCGGGCACGGTGGGCTTTCCGCTGCCCGGCGTGGAGTTGCGCGTCACGGAGCCCGAGACGGGCGCGGTGCTCGGGGCGGACGAGATCGGCATGATTGAGGTGCGCGGGCCCAACGTGTTCCAGGGCTACTGGCGCATGCCGGAGAAAACCGCGGCCGAGTTCCGGGCCGACGGTTTCTTCATCACGGGGGACCTCGGCAAGGTGGATGCCCGGGGCTACGTCCACATCGTGGGCCGAGGCAAGGACCTCATCATCACGGGCGGCTACAACGTCTACCCGAAGGAGATCGAGACGGAGATCGACGGCCTGCCGGGCGTCGTCGAGAGCGCCGTCATCGGCCTCTCTCATCCCGACTTCGGCGAGGGCGTGACGGCGGTGGTGGTCACCAACGGGCAGACGCAGCTGACCGAGGCCGACGTGCTCAAGACGCTCGAGCAGCGGCTCGCCAAGTACAAGCTCCCTAAGCGCGTGTTCTTCGTCGAAGACCTGCCCCGGAACACCATGGGCAAGGTGCAGAAGAACGTGCTGCGGGAGACCTACAAGGGGCTGTACGGCTGAGAGCAACAGCTTCCGTTATTCCTCGTCACCGTCATTCCGGGGCGCCGCAAGCGAGCCCGGAATCCATGACCGGGCCGGGAACTGCTCGCGGCCGCTCACCCGGTCGTGGGTTCCGGGTTCTCGGCTGACGCCGAGCCCCGGAATGACAGTGGGAAGACCCCGCGAGGCGAGGCGTCGCAGGCTCCGGCTTAGTTTGGACCTTCTCTAAACTAGCGGCGTTGTCCTCCCAGAACGAGCCTCAGGCTGATCTGGAAGGAGTGATCCCATGGACGCCAACGCTCATTGCGCGAGCTGCGTGTTCTTCGACGACCACGTGGCCAACGACGGCCGCACGATCCAGGACGGCGGCTTGTGTCGCTTCAACCCCCCGGTCTCCCAGCCCGGTCCCGACGCCCACGGCCTCTGGCCGGTGGTGAAGAACCAGGATTGGTGCGGCCACTACACCGCCCCGCACGGGCGCGGCGGCGTCGTTCCGGCCGAGTAGGCCCGGACCCCGTCCCCGTTTCGGACCCGGCGCCCCATGGCGCCGGGTTTTTCGTATGCTCCCCGCCCCCGCAGGGCTCTCATGCCCGCGGCGGGGTGGCTCACCCAACGTCATCCGTCTACAAGCCCGGCCCATGACGACGGTCGCGACCGGAGAGAACATTGCCGCGTCCGGGGCACGGCCCTGGCTCGACGAGCTGCGCGCCACGGCCCTCCTCGCCTGGCCGATGATCCTCACCAACGCGGCCCAGACCCTCTTCAGCGCCACCGACGTGGTTCTCATGGGTCGGATCGGGCCGGATGCGCTCGCTGCCGGGGCGCTCGCGGCGAACCTCTATTTCGGGGTGCTCATCTTCGGCATCGGTCTCGTCAACGCCGTCTCACCCCTCGTCGCCCACGAGATCGGGCACCGTCGGCACAGCGTGCGCGACGTGCGCCGCACCGTGCGCCAGGGTTTCTGGGTGGCGCTCACCATCTCCGTGCCGATGTGCGCGGTCCTGTGGTTCGGAGAGGCGCTCCTGCTCGCCATGGGGCAGGAGCCGCGGCTCGCCGAGGCCGCCGGGATCTATCTTCGCGCCCTGCTCTGGGCCGGGCCGTCCTTCCTCATCTACCTCGTGCTGCGCTCCTTCTTGGCAGCGCTCGAGCGGCCGGGCTGGGCCTTGATCGTCGGCGCGGCCGCCGTGCCGCTCAACGGCGTGCTGGCCTACGTCCTCATGTTCGGCAAGCTGGGCCTGCCGGCGCTGGGCCTCGTCGGCGCTGGGATCGCCACGAGCCTTGCCTCCTTCGCGATGGTGCTCGGCCTCGCCGCCGTCGTCACCCTCGACCGGCGTCTGAGGCGCTACCACCTCTTCGGCCGCTTCTGGCGCGCCGATTGGAGCCGCTATCGCAGGCTCTGGGCGCTCGGCGCCCCGATCGGCGCGACGCTCGCCTTCGAGGTCACGATCTTCAACGCCGCCGCCCTCCTCATGGGGCTCATCAGCGCCACGGCCCTGGCCGCCCATTCCATCGCGATCCAGATCGCGTCGCTTGCCTTCATGATCCCCCTCGGGCTCGGCCAAGCGGCGACGGTGCGGGTCGGCCTCGCCCGCGGGTCGGGAGACCTCGCCGGGGCGCGGCTCGCCGGCTGGACGGCGTTCAACCTCTCCCTCGTCTTCGCCCTTGCCATGGCCGCGGTGATGGTTCTGGTCCCGCGCCTGTTGATCGGCGTCTTCCTTGACCTCGACGACCCTGCGAACCGCCTTGTCGTCGAACTCACCGTCGGCTTCCTGGCGCTCGCCGGCCTGTTCCAGCTCGCCGACGCGGCGCAGGCCGTCGGCGCTGGCATGCTGCGCGGCCTCCAGGACACCCGCGTGCCCATGCTCTACGCGCTGCTGGGCTATTGGGGCGTCGGCGCGCCGCTTGGCGTGCTGCTCGGCTTCAAGACCGAACTCGCCGGCAACGGCATCTGGATCGGCCTCGCCGCGGGTCTCGCCGTCGTGGCGGTGCTGATGCTGGTGCGCTGGATGCAGCGGACGCGGCCCGTTCCGGCCAGGGCTTGAAGGCCACATCGGGCTGTAGGCCCCGATCCAACCTACCCACCTCATCCTGAGGTGCCGCGCTCGCGCGGCCTCGAAGGAGGGCTCCAGTGGCGTAACCGGTCCTGGAACCCTCCTTCGAGGCTCAGGCTTCGCCTTCGCACCTCAGGATGAGGCGGGTGGATTGGACGACGATCCTGCGTCCCACGTTAATCAGGCCGCGCTCTCCGCGAGCCCGCCCCCCAAAAACAGTTCGCCGATGCGCGGGTCGGCGAGGATCGCGGCCGCCGGGCCGGCGAGGCGCGTGCGGCCGGCCTCCAGCACGATGCCGTCGTCGGAGAGCGCGAGCGCCGAGCGGGCGTTCTGTTCCACCATGAGCACCGTCACGTCCTGCCGGCGCAGCCCGTCGAGGAGGCCGAACACCTCCTGCACCATGAGGGGCGAGAGGCCGATGGAGGGCTCGTCGATGAGGAGGAGCCTAGGTTCGAGCAACAGGCCGCGGGCGATCTCCAAAAGCTTCTGCTGCCCGCCCGACAGGGTCGAGGCTTGCGCCTCCGCCTTGGCGCGCAGGGCCGGGAAGCGGTCGAAGGCCGCCTCGATCCGGGCAGGAAAACTGCCGGCATCGGCGAGCGCCGCGCCGCCGATCTCGAGGTTGTGGCGCACCGAGAGCTCGGGGAAGAGGTTGCGTCCCTGCGGCACGTAGCAGAGTCCGGCCTGGAGCAGCCGCCGCGGATCGAGGCCGGTGATGTCCCGGCCCTCCAGCGTGACCCGGCCGGCGCGGGGGCGCAGCAGCCCGAACAGGGTCTTGAACACGGTGGACTTACCCGCCCCGTTCGGCCCGACGATCGTGGTGATGGTGCCGGGGCGGACGGAGAAGCTCGTTCCGTTGAGGATCGTCATGCGGCCGTAGCCGGCGACGAGACCCTCGACTTCAAGCAGGGAGGCCATCTCTCAGTGCCCCAGATAGGCGTCGATGACGGCCTTGTCGGCGCGCACGGACGCCGGCTCGCCCTCGGCGATGACGCGGCCCTCCGCCAGCACGACGAGGCGGGTGCACAGCGCCATGACGAAATCCATGTTGTGCTCGATCACCACGAAGGTGGCGCCGGCTTCGGCGTTGAGTGCCTTGAGGCGGTCCCGCAAGGTTCCGAGCATCGTAGGGTTCACGCCGCCCGCCGGCTCGTCGAGGAGGACGAGGCGCGGGCCGGCCATGAAGGCCATCGCTGCGTCGAGGAGTTTTTGCTGGCCGTAGGAGAGGCGCCCCGCCTTGGCGTCCGCGAGGTGGGAGAGGCGGAAGAAAGCGGTCATCCGCTCCGCCTCGGACGACAGGCCGGCGTCCCGCGGCCCGGCGAGGCGGGAGAGGAGGGAGCCCCGGTGCTCCTGGCCCGCGAGGATGAGGTTCTCGCGCACGGTGAGGTTCGGAAAAACCTGGAGAAGCTGGAAGGTGCGGCTCACACCGCGCCGGTTGAGGGCGGTGGGGGCGAGGCCTGTGACGTCCTCACCATCGAGGCGCACCCGGCCGCTCGAGGGCTTGAGCTGGCCGAGGATGCAGTTGAACAAGGTCGACTTGCCCGAGCCATTCGGCCCGATGACGCCCAGGATCTCGCCTGGCCGGACGGCGAGCGAGACGTCGTCCACGGCGGTGAGGCCGCCGAAGCGCCGCGTCAGGTTCTCGACCGCGAGCACGGGACTCATCGGACCTCGCTCGGCTGAGGCGCAGCCGCGGGTTCGGGACGCCGCCGGCGCTCCCTCACGAGCTGAACCGCGCGGTCGGCGAGGCCCATCAAGCCCTGCGGCGAGACCACAAGGAGCACCATGACCGCGCCCGCGAAGAAGAGGAGATAGGCGCCGCCCGTGAAGCGCAGCCATTCAGGTAACGCCACACCGACGAGCGCGCCGAGGAAGGGGGAGAGGAAGTACCCCGCCCCGCCCGCGATCACCATCAGGAGCAGCATGAGCGACTGGGACAAGGCGAAGGGGGCCGGATCGATGAACTCGACGAGCGGCGCGTAGAGCGCCCCCGCGAAGCCGCCATAGGCTGCCCCCAAAGCGAAGGCGAGAAGGGTGTAGAGCCTGACATCGACGCCGAGGCTTGCGGCGCGCAAGGGATTCTCGCGAAGCGCTTGGAAGGCGCGGCCCCAGGGCGAGCGCAGGATCCACCACTGGACGAGGGCCAAGCCTAGCGCGACGGCGAGGACGAAGCGGTAGAACGGCAGGTTGCCGTTGAGCTTGTCGCCGAGCACGGCCGGGCGCGGGATGTTGGCAAGGCCGTAGACGCCGCCCGTGAGCCACTGCTCGTTGCGTGCGACCAGGTAGACGACGGTAGCGAAGGCGAGCGTCACGAAGGCGAGGTAATGGTGCTGAACCCGGAGCGCCGGCACCCCGAGCCCGATGCCGATCGCGAAGCACAAGAGCCCCGAGGCGCAAAAGGCCAGCCACCAGGGCAGCCCGAGCTTCGCCGTCATCAGCGCCGTGGCATAGGCGCCGAGCCCCAGGAAGGCCGCCTGGGCGAGGGACACCTGGCCGGCATAGCCGAGCGTCAGGTTGAGCCCCATGGCCGCGACCGCCGTCACGAGCCAGAGCGAGAGCACGTAGAGCCCGTAATTGCCGAAGCCGGCGGGCGCGACCCACAGGATCGCGGCCCCGAGCAGGAGGACGAAGAGGTTGAGGTCGAGCCGCCTCATACGGCCCGTTCCTCGCGGCGCCCGAGCAGGCCTTCGGGCTTGAGGAGGATGACCATGACCAAGAGGGCGAGGGGCACCGCCGTGCGATAGGACGCGGAGACGTAGGCCGCCGACAGGTTGTCGACGAGCCCGACGAGGAGACCGCCGACGAGGGCGCCCCGCACCTGGTTGAAGCCGCCGACGATCGCCGCGATGAAGGCGGCGAGGCCGATCGTCTCGCCGTTCGAGAACTTGGCGAGGTAGATCGGCGAGACCAGGAGGGAGGCGACGACGGCGAGCGCGGCGTTGATCGCGAAGGTGAGCAGGATCATCCGCTCGACCGGAACGCCGAGAATGCGGGCGACGTCCGGATTCTGCGCGGTCGCCTGCATCATCCGGCCGGTGCGGGTATGGCCTAAGAAGAGGTGCAGGGCGAGGACGGCCAGGCACGCGACCGCGAGGATCGAGAGATCCCGCAGCGAGAGGGAGGCGCCGAAGAGGGTCACCGCGCCCGTCGGCACGAGGGAGGGGAAGGCTTGCGCCTCCGCCGAGAAGCCGTCCTTGGCACCCTCGCGCATCAGGATGGCGAGCGCCATGGTGGCGATGGCGAGGGGCAGCACCCCGTGGCGGATCATCGGGTCGACGACGATCCGCTTGAAGCCGAACCCGAAAATCACGACGAAGAGGAGCGCGGCGGCGGCGATCGCCGCCGGCAGGGGCCAGCCTGCGAAGCGCACCAGCGCCAGCACCAGGATGGCCGGCAGCATGACGAACTCGCCCTGGGCGAAGTTGATCGTCTGGGAGGTCTGCCAGACGAGGGTGAAGCCGATCGCCGCGAGCGCGTAGATCGCGCCCGTGGCGAGGCCCGCCAGGACGAGCTGCAGGAACTCGGTCATTGGCTAGGGTTTAGCGCCCGAGCTTCGGCAGGGTCTGGGTGATGACCTGACGGCCGTTCTGCACCTCGGCGAGGAAGCTCTCGCGGTCGATGTCGCCGTTCTTGTCCCAGGTGGTCTCGATGAGGATGCCCGGCTCGTCCGTGGGCGTGACGGTGGCGCCGTGGAGCGCGGCGGCGAGCCCTTTGCGGTCGACCTTGCCCATGCGCTGCGTCGCCGCCTTGATGGCGTGGACGGCCATGTAGCCCTTCAAGCCGTTGTGGTCGGGCTTCACCCCGAACTTCGCCTCGTATGCCTTGCCGAAGGTCTGGAAGGCGGGGACGGGGGCGTCGACGGAGAGGCCGACGTGGCCCCGGACCCCGTTCGCCGCCTCGCCCGCGAGCTCGATCACCTTGGCGCCGAGCAGCGTCGTCTCGCCGATGAGGGGCTTGTCGAGCCCGGCCTGCTTCGCGGCGCGCAAGAACCGGGCGCTCTCCTCCTCGTTGAGGTAGACGAAGACGGCCTCGGCGCCCGAGTTCTTCACCTTGATGACGTCGGCGGCGAAATCCGCCTGGCCCTGCTCGGTCGAGACATCCGCCGCGACCTTGATGCCCCGCTTCTGCAGCTCGGGGATCATCACGTCGCGGCCGCCCTTGCCGAAGTCGTTGTTGACCCAGACCACCGCGACGGAGGCGGCCTTGACCTGCTCCTTGAGGTAGCTCGCGAGCTTGGGCATCGCGTCCGCCTGCGAGAGCGAGGTACGGAAGAGGAAGGCGTTGCCCTGCTTCGTCAGGCCCGCGGCCTCGCCGCCGACGAGCTGGGCGACCTCGGCACGCTGGGCGATCTGCATCGAGGCGGCGATCGGGCCGGAGAAGACGGGACCCAGCACCGCGTAGGTGCCCTCGTCGATGGCCCGCTGGACCGCGGCGCGGGTCGTGCCCGGGTTCGTCTGCGTGTCGTAGTGCAGGATCTGGATCGGACGGCCGAGGATGCCGCCCTTGGCGTTGACGTGCTCGACCGCGAGGTCGATGCCGTTGCGCCAGTTCGTGCCCGCCGTGGCGCCGGCGCCCGAGAGCTCCACCACGCCGATGAGCTTGATCGGTTCGCCCTGTGCTGGCGCCTGGGCCCGCGCCGCGCCGATGCTCGCCGTCAACGCGAGCGCCGCGATCCACCCCGTCCTCATGCCCTCATCCTCCCGTTCGTCGTTTTGGTTTGGCGGAGCGGAGCTTCGGCGGCGGGTCAGGCTCTCGTCAAGCGGGCCGAAGGGCGAAACGGGCGCGAGATGCGGCAGCCTGGCGCAGGCATCGTTGCGCAAAGGCCACGGTGGCTTCGCGAATGGCCCCGGGCTGGTCGCCGCGGGTTGTCAGCCCCGCCCTGGAGTTGTTTCACGGACCCATGTCCTCGAACGACTCGACCCGCTTCTCCCGTCGCGCCTTCCTCGCCGCCCTTGCCGGCGCGCCGTTGGCGGCCTGCAGCACGACGCCTCCGCCGCAAGTGGCTTCTGCCGACGACGACATGTCCGGCTGGTACATCGGCTCGATGCCCGACAAGCCGTTCGACGTGCCCCTCGTCGACCGCAGCCGCATGAAGCCGGAGCTCGCCCGCCAGCAGGTGGCCTATGCCGGCCCGGAGCGGCCCGGCACCATCGTGGTCGATATCGACCAGCGCTTCCTCTACCTCGTCGAGGAGGGCGGCAAGGCGACCCGCTACGGCGTCGGCGTCGGCCGCCAGGGCTTCTCCTGGAAGGGCACCGCCTATGTCGGGCGCAAGAGCGTCTGGCCGGCCTGGAGCCCGACCACGACGATGGTGAAGCTCAAGCCCGACCTGCCGCGCCATCGCAGCGCCGGGCTCGACAACCCGCTCGGCGCGCGCGCCCTCTATCTTTACCAGGGCGGCCGCGACACCCTCTTCCGCATCCACGGCACCAACGAGCCCTGGAGCATCGGCGACCAGGTCTCCTCGGGCTGCATCCGCATGCTCAACGAGGACGTGGTCGAGCTGTACAACCGCGTGCCGCCCGGCGTGACAGTGCTCGTGAAGCGCAACGGCCGCTACCGGGTCTGAGCCCGCCTAGACGGCGATCCCGAGCCGCGGGTCGCGGGGCATCGCGGCTTCGACGAAGTGCGGCACCCGGCTGCCGACCATCGGCTTGCCGATGAGGTAGCCCTGGCCGAGATCGCAGCGCCGCCGGCGCAGGAACTCGAGCTGCCCTTGCGTCTCGATCCCCTCCGCCACGAGCCCGATGCCGAGGCTCTGGCCGAGCGAGATCACCGCGTGGACGATGGCGGCGGCGTTGCCGTCGTGCTCGATGTCCTTGATGAAGGAGCGGTCGATCTTGAGCCAGCGCACCGGGAATTGCTTGAGGTGCGTCAGCGAGGCGTAGCCCGTGCCGAAATCGTCGAGTGACACCGCGACGCGGTGGGCATCCAAGTTCTGAAGGGCGAGGCCGACCGCCTCGGCGCCCTGGCCGAGGAACACGGTCTCGGTCACCTCGACCTCGAGCCGGTCGGCGCCGATCCCCGCCGCGGCGAGGCGATTGAGGACCCGTTCGGCGAAGTTCGAGCGTGAGAACTCGGCCGCCGAGACGTTGAGCGCCACCGTGCCGAAGGGAACGCCGCGGTCGAGCCAGCCGCGCATGTCCGCCACGACCCGGTCGAGCATCCGGCGCCCCACCTCCACGGCGAGCTCGGGATCCTCGAACGCTTCCGCGATGGTGGCCGGGCGCTTGAGCCCGTCCGTCGGGTGGCGCCAGCGCAGGAGCGCCTCGAAGCCCATGACCCGGCCGGTGTCGAGGGCCACTTTGGGCTGGTAGTAGGGGAGGATGCGATCCTCCGCGAGGGCGTCCCTTGCCTGGTTCAGCACCGCGACCCGGCGCTGCATGCGGGCGCGCATCGCAGGTTCATAGACCACGAAACCGTCGCGGCCGGCGGACTTCGCCGCATAGAGCGCGAGATCAGCGCTTTTGAGGAGTTCCGCCGGGCTCGCGTCGTGGTCGGGATGGACCGCCACGCCGACGCTGGCGCGGCAGGTGAGCCGCGCGTCACCGTGCATCGCGGGCGCCCGCAGGCGTGCGATGATGAATTCCGCCAGCATCTGGGCGTGGTCGAGGTCGTCGAGATCGGGGACGATGATCCCGAACTCGTCGCCGCCGAGCCGTGCCACGGTGCTGTCTTGCGGGACGCAGGCCCGCAGCCGCTCGGCCACGAGGCGCAGCAGCGCGTCGCCGGCATCGTGCCCAAGGCTGTCGTTCACCTCCTTGAACTTGTCGATGTCGACGATGATCAGGCCGAGCCGCGTGCCGGACGCTGATGCCGTCCGCAGGCCCTCCTCGAGGCGCGTCTGAAAGAGTGAGCGGTTGGGCAGCCCCGTGAGCGCGTCCTTGTTCGCGATGCTCCAGAGCCGCTGCTCCGCGGCATGGTGCTCGGTGATATCCTTCAGGATGCCGTAGAACCGCGCCGGGCGACCGTCGACGAACTCGCAATCCGCGGCGATCTGAACGCGCCGTTGCCGCCCGAGGGCACTGGTGAAGGGCACTTCGAGTTCGAAGCCGCCCCCGCCGGCCATGGCCTGGTTGCGCAAGGCCAAGATGCGGTCCATGTCCTCCGGCAGGAACGCGGCGTGCGCCACCCGCACGGCGGGAGGGCGGCCGACCGGAAGGTCGTAGAGCCGGTACATCTGATCCGACCAGATGAGCTCCCGCGTGGCGAAGTCGAATTCCCAGCCGCCGACATTGGCGAGGCGCTCGGCTTGGGCCAGCACCGCTTCCTTGCGCTTGAGCAGCCGGCCCTGTTCCTGCGCCGCGAGCGCGTCCCGATGGCGCCGGAATTGTCCGACGACGAGGGCGGCAAGGTCGAGGAACGCGGCCCGCTCCCGCGAGTCGAGGTCGCGGGGCTTGTCGTCGATGGCGCACAAGGTGCCGATCCGCAGCCCCGGATCGAGGGAGAGCGGGGCGCCAACGTAGAAGCGGATATGCGGCGCGCCGGTCACCAGCGGGTTGTCGGCAAAGCGCGGGTCGAGCCGAGCGTCCGGCACGACGAGAAGCTCGTCGTCGAGGATGGTGTAGTTGCAGAAGGCGACGTCCCGCCAGGTCGAGTCGACGTCAAGGCCGCAGCGGGCCTTGAACCACTGATGGTCCTCTTCGACGAGGGAGACGAGGACAGTCGGCGTGCCGAGCAGCGTGCGCGTGAGCGCGACGGCATGGTCGAGAAGCGGGTCCGGGCCCGTGCCGAGGATGCGCAGGTCGCGAAGGGCCCGAAGCCGTTCGCACTCGTTGGCGCCGACCAGAAACGTCATTCGCCTGCCCCTGTCGCGCCCGTGGCGGGCGCTGGTCTTGTTGGGCGGACGCTAGACCATCTTATGTTAAGGCGAGGTTGCGGAGGCGGTTGTTTCCGTAACGGAAGCAGTGGCTTAAGCCGGAACGGGGACGGCCTGTTCACCGAGCGAGGCGATGATGCGCGACAGCTCTTCTTCGTCCACGGCCGCGGCCGCTTCCGTGGGGGAGAACCAACGGCAGTCCCGCTCCGCCTTCTCCGGCCATTTCTTGAGCTGCCGCTCGACCTCGAGCGGGAACACGTCCACCGCGCAGGTCACCGAGCGCTGGTGCTTGAGCCGCTTCTCATAGCGGTAGGTTCCGATCGACCGCTCGCCGATGCGGCCGACGAGGCCCGCTTCCTCGTAGGCCTCGCGCGCCGCCGTGCCGTGGGGCGGTCGGTTCTTCAGCGGCCAGCCTTTGGGAATGATCCAACGCTTCGTCTCGCGGGACGTGACGAGCATGATGCGCACGGCTCCGCCGTCGTCCCGCGCGAAGGGCAGGGCGCCGTACTGGATGCAGGTGTCAGGCTCGTTCTTCTTCATTGGCCGCGCGTTCGTGACAGGTTCCATGAACCGGCAACGGCCAAGTTTGTTCCAGGGAAAGTAAAGGAATCGCGCGCCGCCGCCGTGTGGAAAGATAGGCACGGGGATGTGGAAGGTCAAACAAACTATGTTTCAAAAGCGGGCGATCAGCCCCTCGCGAGGTGCAGCCGCGGACCGCCTTGCCGCAGGGATTCGCCGAGCAGGCCGTCGGGCTCCTGATCGGTGACGACGTCGGTGAGTTCGCTCCAGCCGCAGATCACCTCGAACCCGCGACGGTCGAACTTGGTGGAATCGGCGAGCAGGATGCGCCGCTCGGACCGCGCGAACATGGTGCGCTTGATCCAGCAGGCCTGGGTCTCGACGTCGGACGGTCCGTCCGGGGTGAGGCCGCTCGCGCCGATGAAGGCGAGGTCGGCATTGAAGCGGTTGAGGAAGGCCGTGGTCTCGGGACCGTAGACGCCGCGCTCGCGCGCCGAGAAATCGCCCGGGCAGAGCACGACCCGGCTCGCGCCCTGGTCGGCGAGGGCATTGGCCACGCCGAGGCTGTTGGTGAGCACCGTCACCTTCTCGGCCCGATGGGCTAGAGCGTGGGCAAAATGCGTGGTGGTCGAGCCGGAATCGACCATCAGCACGTCGCCCGGCTGGACGAGGGCGGCGGCGGCCTCGGCGATGCGCTGGCGCTCGGCGACGGCCATGGCGCTGCGGTCGCGGAACTCGGGCTGAACGCCGACGTGCCGGCCCGCCGCGCCGCCGTAAGTGCGGTTGACGAGCCCTCGCTCGGTCAGTTCCTCGATGTCGCGCCGCACCGTCTCGGCCGACACGCCGAGCCGCTGGGCCAGGGAAGAGGTGCGCACGGTCGCGCGCGTCGTGAGTTCCGCGATGATGAGGCGGTGGCGGGCGGCCTTCTTCAGGCGCTCGGAGGAGAGAGGGGTCGGCTCGGGCATCGTCGCGCGCACCTTGCGCGAGGTATCGGCTTGATCGCAAGCGGAGAGGTCCCGAACAACACGCCTTCTCTCGCGCGATCGGGTCTCATGACCTATGACATCGGTCAGCCCGCACGACCTCTCGATGATCAGTCCCGAAACCTCGGCACGAAAGCTCGCCGCCAAGCGGACGAACGAGCGCGTAAAGCTTCTCGCGTCGTCGCTCAACGCGCTCTCGCTGGGTGTCGCGGGCGCGGCGATCGTCATTCCAGGTGTCAGCGAGCCGGGCTCACTCTTGGAACTGAAGCGCCTCGTTTGGTTTTTCGTGGCGGCGGGCTTACATTTGTCGGCGCAGTACGTGTTCCGGTACCTGCGCAGTGAGGACTGACCCCATGACGTGGGCTCTGACCATCGAGGTGGCCGTCATCGCCGCTGCCCTGTCGGCGGCCGGTATCCTCTACGCTCGCCGTCTGGCCCGGAACTTCGATCGGGATTACGGGCCTCGGCACCCTGCGCCGGGCGAGTGACCTCACGATCTTGAGCTGAGCGCATCACGGCGAAGCGACATACCGGAACGTTCCCGTTCCCGACGCCACGAGCGCGCCGGCCGCGTCCCTGATCTCGGCGGTGGCGAAGAAGACGGAGCGGCCCCCGCCGGTGCGGCGCGCCTCGGCCGTGAGCGGGCCGTCCCTGACTGAGGCGATGAAGTTCGTGGTGAGGGACAAGGTCACGCAGGCGCGGTAGCCGCCCGGCTCGTCGACGAAGCAGCCGGCATAGCCCATCGCCGTGTCAAGGAGCGAGGCGAGCACGCCCCCGTGCAGGCGCCCGGTGCGGTTGAGGTGCTCCGGCTTGACCTCGTAGGCAACGACGGCCCGGTCCGGCCCCCAATCCGCAAGGCGGTAACCGAAGAGCTGCTGCAGCGGGCTCGGATTCGCCGCCTCGCGCGCGATGTTGACGGCCGCCGCGTCGCTCACGGGCGCTCACCCGCCGCGATCATCTGCGCGGCGAGCGCCACGAGCGCATGCTTTTGCACCTTGCCGGTGGCGCTCGCGGGCATCCGCTCCACGACGAAGAGGTGTTGCGGCCGCTTGTAGGGCGCGAGGCGCTCGGCCGCGAAGGCCAGCAGCGTCGCGGCGTCGATCCCGCTCCCCGGCACTGGCTCGACGAAGGCGATGACCTCCTCGTTGCCCGAAACCTGCCGACCCACCACCGCCGCCTGAACGACGTGCGGATGGACGTTGAGCGCCGCCTCCACCTCCGGCGGATAGACGTTGAAGCCGGAGCGGATGATGAGCTCCTTCGCCCGGCCGACGATGAAGAGCGCCCCGTCGGGCTCGGCACGGGCGAGATCGCCGGTGCGCAGCCACCCCTCGGGGGTGATCACGGCACCCGTCGCGGCGGCGTCGCGATAGTAGCCCTTCATGAGGTTGGGACCGCGGGCCCAGAGCTCGCCGGGCTCGCCCGGCGGAACGTCGCGTCCGTCGGGACCGACGATGCGGGTCTCGACAGTAGGCAGCGCCGGGCCGACGCTGTCGTCGTCCCGCGGGCCGTCGATCCGGGTCTGGGCGACGGTGGGCGCGGCCTCCGTCAGCCCGTAGCCGTTGGCGAGGGTGATGCCGAACCGCGCTTCGACGCGCCGCTTCCAGTCGATGTCGAGGGGGGCGCCGCCGGACGACATATAGCGCAGGCGCGGCGCCACGAGGGGCTGGCCCTGGCGATCGAGATGCTCGAGAAGCTTGGCATACATCGCCGGCACGCCCTGGAACACAGTGACGCCGTCGGCGAGCGCCGCGGCAAGATGGGCCGGGTCGAAGCGAGAGACGAGTTCCAGCGTTCCGCCGGCATTGATGGTGCCCAGAAAGGTCGAGGCGAGGCCGAACACGTGGGAGATCGGCAGCACCGCGTAGACACGGTCGCCCGCGGCGAGCGCCCGCAGTGCGCCCGAGACGGTCGCGATGAAGAGCACGTTGCGGTGGGTCAGCATCACGCCCTTCGGCGTGCCCGTCGTGCCCGAGGTGTAGATGAGAGCGGCCACCTGCTCGCCGTTGTCGGGCTTCACCGGCTCAGGGGAGCAAGGAAGCGGGCCGACGAGCCGGAACGATCCGAACAGCGGGTCCTCGACTGAGGCCGCGCCGGCCTCGTCGGCGTGGCGCGCCGCCTCGGGCGAGGGGCCGTCGGTGAAGACGAGGGCCCGGGGCTCGCAATGGTCGCGGATGCGGGCGATCTCGGGAGAGGCCAGCCGCGCGTTGACGAGCACCGCCCAGGCGTCGAGGCGGCTGCAGGCCATCAGCACCGCCGCGGCCGCGGCGGAGTTCTCCAGAACGACGATGACCCGGTCGCCGCCGCGCACGCCGGCCTGCGCCATGTGGCGCGCGGCGCTCTCCGTCGCCGCCTGGAATTCAGCCCAGGTCAGCCGGCGCCCGTCGTAGTCGATCAGCGCCAAGTCGTCCGGCCGCTCGCGGGCCCAGCGCTCGACGAGGTGGTGGATGCGGGCCGGCAACCGGTCGAGCCGCTCCGCCGCGGCGACGGCGCCCGCTTCCACCGGCCCCAGCGTCACGCCGACGTTCAAGCTCGCGCCTCGCGGATCATGTTGCGGGCGATGACGAGCTGCTGCACCTGGGTCGTACCCTCGTAGATGCGGAAGAGGCGCACGTCGCGGTAGAAGCGCTCGACGCCGTAATCGGCGATGTAGCCCGCCCCGCCGTGGATCTGCACCGCCCGGTCGGCGACGCGTCCGACCATCTCCGTCGCGTACATCTTGCAGCAGGCCGCCTCCGTCGAGACGTTGCAGCCGGCATCTTTTCGACGCGCGGTCTCCTCGACCATGCAGCGGGCGGCGTAGGCCTCGGCCTTCGAATCCGCGAGCATCGCCTGGATGAGCTGAAACTCGGCAATGGGCTGGCCGAACTGCTTGCGCTCCATGGCGTAGGCGAGCGAGTCGGCGATGAGCCGCTCGGCGATGCCGACGCAGACGGAGCCGATGTGGAGACGCCCGCGGTCCAAGACCTTCATCGCCGTCTTGAAGCCCTGGCCTTCCTTATCCGGGCCGCCGATGATGTTTTCGGCCGGCACCCGCACGTCCTCGAAGATCACGTCGCAGGTATGGGCGCCCTTCTGGCCCATCTTCTTGTCGTTGGGACCGAGCGTGATGCCGGGCGCGTCGGCATCCACGATGAAGGCGGAGACGCCCTTGGCATCCTTGCTCGACGGATCCGTTCGGGCAAAGACCGTGAAGACCCCGGCCTCCGGCGCGTTGGTGATGTAGCGCTTGGTGCCGTTGATGACATAGGCGTCGTTGCCGTCCCGCCGCGCCGTGGTGCGCAGGGAGCCTGCATCCGACCCGACGTCGGGCTCGGTGAGGCAGAATGAGCCGATGATCTCGCCGGACGCGAGTTTTGGCAGGTAGCGCGCCTTCTGCTCCGCGGTGCCGTCGATGACGATACCTTGAGAGCCGATGCCGTTGTTGGTGCCAAGAAGCGACCGAAAGGCCGGCGAGGTGTTGCCGAGACGGAAGGCCACCTGGACCTCCTCGGACATCGAGAGTCCGAGCCCCCCGTACTCCTCCGGAATCGAGAGGCCGAACAGGCCGAGCTGGCGCATCTCCTCGACCACGGCGTCGGGGATCTGATCCTCCTCAGCGACCTGCGCCTCCAGCGGCCGCAGCCGCTCCGCGACGAAGCGCTCGACCGTGTCGAGGAGGTGATCCAGGGTGTCTTGGTCCAGCGCCATCGGCCCGCCTCATCGGCCCGTTCCAGAGAACGGAACGCTCTTTCATTTTCAGGTTGCGCCGGAATAAGTCATTCTTTAGCGTCCTCGTCAACTTGCAAAACGCGGTTTCGCATCCTGGAACGAGGGCCGGCATGGACGGGAGCGACGAGGTTCTGGTCGAGGTCGGCGCGGACGGTGTCGCGCTGGTGCGCCTCAACCGGCCGGGCGCCCGCAACGCCCTGAGCCCTGCCATGCGCGAGCGGTTGGCCGCCGTGTTCCGGGAGCTTGCCGCCGACGAGTCGGTCCGCTGCGTCGTGCTCGCCGGCTCGGAAAAGGTCTTCGCCGCTGGCGCGGACGTGAAGGCCATGGCGGAGATGACCGCGTCCGGCATGATGCTGCGCGGCTCGGAGCGCACCTGGGCGCCGCTCAAGGATTTCCCGAAGCCTCTGATCGCCGCCGTGAACGGCTGGGCGCTCGGCGGGGGGTGCGAACTCGCCATGCACGCCGACATCATCGTGGCGGGGGAGGGGGCCAAGTTCGGGCAGCCGGAGATCAAGGTCGGCATCATCCCCGGCGCTGGCGGCACGCAGCGCCTGACCCGGGCGGTCGGCAAGTTCAAGGCAATGAAGATCCTGCTCACTGGCGAGCCGGTCACGGCGCGGGAGGCCGAGGCCATGGGCCTCGTGTCCGAGGTGGTGCCCGACGACGAGGTGCTGGAGCGGGCGCTGAACCTCGCCCGGAGCATCGCCGTGCTGCCGCCCATCGCGGCGCGCAAGATCAAGGAGCTGGTGCTCGCCGGCGCCGATCTTGCCCTCGACTCGGCTCTGCTGATGGAGCGGCAGGCTTTCCAGCTCATGTTCGATACCGCCGACCAGAAGGAAGGGATGCGCGCCTTCGCCGAGAAGCGCCAGCCCTCGTTCCAGGGGCGCTGAGCCGATGAGCTTCGACGCCTCGCGGCCTGATCTGACGCTGGGCATCGTCGGGGCTGGCGTCATGGGCCGCGGCATCGCCCAGGTCGCCGCTGAAGCCGGACTCACCGTGCTGCTCGCCGATGCCGACCCGAAGGCCGGGCCGGCAGCGCTCGATTTCTGCGCCGACATGATCCGCCGCAAGGCCGCGAAGGGCCAGCTCGCGGCCGAGGCCGCGGAGGCCGCGATCGCCCGCATCCACGCCACGGAGGCCGGGCCGGAGCGGGGCTACGCCGCCTTCCAGCCCTGCCACCTCGTGATCGAGGCCGCGGCGGAGCGGATGGACGTCAAGCACGCGGTGCTCGCCGGCGTCGAAGCGGCTGTGTCGGGCGAATGCGTCATCGCCACCAACACGTCGTCGCTCTCAGTGACGGGCTTCGCCGCCGGCGCGAAGCGGCCGGAGCGGATCGCGGGCTACCACTTCTTCAACCCCGTGCCCTTGATGCGCCTCGTCGAGGTGATCGGCGGCGCGCTCACCGCGCCCACGGTGCTCGACGCCCTTGAGGCGCTGGCCCACCGCCTCGGGCACCAGCCGGTGCGGGCGAGCGATACGCCCGGCTTCCTCGTCAACCACGCCGGCCGCGCCTTCGGCACGGAGGCTCTGCGCATCCATGCCGAGGGCGTGGCAGGCTTCGCCGACATCGACCGGGTGATGACGCAGGCCGCAGGCTTTCGCATGGGGCCGTTCGAGCTCCTCGACCTGACCGGCCTCGACGTCTCCCACGCGGTGATGGAGACGGTTTACCGCCAGTTCTACGAGGAGCCGCGTTTCCGGCCGCAGCCGCTCACCGGCCAGCGCGTCACGGCGGGCTTGCTAGGCCGCAAGACGGGGCGAGGCTTCTACGCCTATCCGGAGGGCAAGCCGGAGAAGCCGCCGGAGCGGCCCGTGCCGCCGCTGCCCGCCGCTCTCCCGCCGGTCTGGGTCGCTGAAGGCGAGGGTCATGACGCCCTGCGCGCGATCCTTGCCGCAACGGGCGCTGCCCTCGAGAACGGTGCGCAGCCCTCAGAGCGCGCGCTCATCCTCGTCACGCCGCTGGGCGACGACGCCACGACGACGGCCGTCGAGGCCGGCCTCGATCCCACCCGCACCGTAGCCGTCGATCCGCTCTTCGGCTTCGCCCGCCGGCGCACCCTCATGACGACGCCGGTCACCGCGCCCGCGATACGTGACTGTGCCCACGCGCTGCTGGCCGCCGACGGCACGCCTGTGACTGTGATCCACGACTCGCCCGGCTTCATCGCCCAGCGCATCGTCGCGGCGATCGTCAATGTCGGGGCCGACATCGCCCAACAGCGCATCGCGACGCCAGACGCCATCAACCAAGCGGTGCGCCTCGGCCTCGGCTATCCGAAAGGCCCGCTCGAGTTCGGCGATGCCCTCGGCGCGCGAAAGATCCTGGCGATCCTCGAAGGGCTCCACCGTTTCACCGGGGATCCGCGCTACCGCCCGAGCCCCTGGCTCAAGCGCCGGGCGCTCCTCGGCGCGCCGCTGACGCTCGCGGAGGCGTGAGGATGTCGATGCGCCGGCGCGAGGCCATCCTGGAGGCGAGCCGTCCCGCCGCCCTCGACGAGGAGCGGGATCCGCAATTCGTCGAGGCGCTGGCCCGGGGCCTCGACGTGCTGCGCGCCTTCCGGCGCGGCGATCCGCCATTGGCCAACCAGGAGCTCGCCCGCCGCACCGGCCTGCCCAAACCCACCGTGTCACGGCTGACCTATACGTTGAGCCGCCTCGGTTACCTGGCCTACGATCCGGAGCTTGCCCGCTACAGCCTCTCGGCCGGTGCCCTGGCGCTGGGCTTTACGGCGCTCGGGAGCCTCGGGCTCCGCGACGTGGCGCGGCCCCTGATGCAGGAGCTCGCGGACCATGCCGGCGCCTCGGCGGCGCTCGGCACCCGCGACCGCTTCACGATGGTCTACGTCGAGCATTGCCGGGGCGACAGCCCCGTGCACATCGCCCTCGACACCGGCGCCCATATCAAGCTCGCCACCACGGCCATGGGGCGGGCCTACCTCGCGGGCCTGCCCGCGCCCGAGCGGGCGCGCCTCCTGGACCAGCTCGCGGAACGCGAGGGCGCGCGCTGGCCCGCCATCCGCGACGGCATCGACCAGGCGATCGAGGACCTGACCACCCGCGGCTTCGTGCTCTCGGCCGGCGATTGGAAGGCGGAGATCAGCGCGGTGGGCGTGCCCTTGCCCGTCGGCACCGGTTCCCTCGCCTTCGCCCTCAACTGCGGCGGCCCGACTTTTCTCATGCCGCGCGAGCGGCTGATCGACGATCTCGGGCCCCGGCTCGCGGCGCTCGCGGATCGCCTGGGCCGGATGCTCGGTTCCGGCTAGGATCAACGCCAACGACAAGAACAGACAGCAACACGGAGGAGACGCCATGAAGACAGCCACTTTGAGCCTCGCCCTCGCCGCAAGCCTGCTCGCCGGCACGGCTTTCGCGGAGAACTTCGTCATCGGCTCGCACGTGCCGCTGACCGGCAACCTCGCCCGGGTCGGCAAGGGCATGGACGAAGGCATCGCGGTCGCGGTGTCGCTGGCCAACGAGGACCACAAGGGCAGGCACACCTTCGAGGTGAGGAAGATCGACGACGAGACCTCGCCGGCCAAGGCAGTCGCCGCCGTCGAGCGCTTGGCCTCCGAGGGCGTCGTCGCTTTCACCGGCGGCTACGGCTCCAACATCATCGGACCGGCTTCGGAGGCCGCCGACAAGGCAGGCAAGGTCTACATCACCTCGGGCGGCGTCTCGCCCGGCCTCACGAAGCGCGGTCTCAAGACGTTCTTCCGCATCAACAACGAGGACGGTTACGGCCGCGCCATGGTCGGCCTCTTCAAGAGCATGGGCGTGAAGAAGGTCTCCGTCCTCTACCTCAACAAGGAGGCGACCTCCTCGATCGCCCGCTCGGTCGAGAAAGATCTGAAGGAGATCGGCGTCGAGGTGGCGAGCCAGGAGTTCGACGACTCGACGAAGGACTTCAAGCCGATCATCAACCGCGTGAAGCTGCGCGACCGCTCGGACGCGGTGGCGATGATCGGCTACGAGAACGACTACGTCGGAATCTTGCGCGCGGCGGCGGTGCTCAAGCCCGACGTGAAGGCGATGGTCGGCGTCTGGTCGCTGGCGACGAGCCAGATGAACGGCGAGTTCAACGACCTGATGCAGAACGTCTACGGCACGGCGCTCCTGCCTTATCCCGTGACCTTCAGCGGACCGGAAGCCGTGCGCTTCGGCGAAGCCTACAAGAAGCTGCACGGCAAGGAGCCGGACTATCTCGGCCAGTTCGGCTACGTGCAGACGAAGCTCCTCATCGAGGCGATGGTCCGGGCGAGCGACAAGGGCACGCTAAAATCCGGCGGCCTCGCCGAGGAACTGCGGGCGACGAAGTCGGAAACGCTCATCGGCCCGGTCACCTTCGACGCGGGGGGCGACAACACGAACTTCTCCCACCGCATGGGCCAGCACCAGGGAAAGACGGTCCAGATCGTGTGGCCGGAGAACGGGGCTACGGGGAAGATGAACTTCCCGGCGGTGTCTTGGTGACTAAGACCCCTCTCCCCGCGAGCGGGGAGAGGGCTTCGCCTGCGGACCGGCAGGCGAAGCGAGCCCGAAGGGCGCGGGTGAGGGGGCGCTGGGCCTCATCCTCGACCTCCCCCTCACCCCCGCTCCGCCTTCGGCTTCGCTCGTTCCGGCCCCGGCAAGGGGGCCGGAACCCTCTCCCCGCTCGCGGGGAGAGGGGTTAGGCCTCCGAGACCCTCAATGCTCGAACTCACCCTCCAGGCCCTCTATTCCGGCCTCCTCGCCGGCGGCTCCTACGCGATGATCGCGCTGGGGCTCGCCCTCGTCTTCGGGACGATGCGCCTCATCAACCTGGCGCATGGCGAGCTCGTGCTGCTCTCGGCCTACATCGCCTACGAGATGGAGCGCTCGGCCGGGGTGAACCCGCTCGCCGCGATTCCCGTGGCGATCGTGGTGGTGGGCGCCGTCGCGCTCCTCACCTACGGCGCGGTGACCCGCATCCGGGAGGACAGGGAGCTCAACTCCCTCATCCTCACCTTCGGCATCGCCATCATCCTCACGAACCTCATCCTGGCGCGCTGGTCGGCCGACATCCGCTCCACCGGCAACGCCTGGTTCCAGGACGGGGTAGTGCTCGGCGGAACGCTCTACGCCATGAGGAGCGAGCTCCTCTTCTCCGTCGTGGGCTTGGCCCTCGTGGCGGGCGTCGCGCTGTGGCTCGCCAAGAGCTGGCAGGGCAGGGCGCTGAGGGCCGTCGCCTCGAACCGCACCGCGGCGACCCTGATGGGCGTGAACCCGGCCAAGGTCGAGGCCTTCTCCTTCGCCATCGCCGGGCTCCTAGCCAGCGTTTCGGGCTGCGCGCTCTACACCGCCTCGGTGGTTTTCCCGGCGCTGGGCCACGCGCTCACCGTCAAGGCGTTCGTCGTGGCGGTCCTCGCGGGCATGGGCTCGGTGCCCGGCGTGCTGATCGGCTCCCTGATCCTCGGCGTGGCGGAGCAGCTCACCGCCACCTTCCTCAAGCCCTCGCTCCAAGAGCTCGCCGCCATGGCGATCTTCCTCACGGTGCTGTTCCTGAAGCCCTCCGGCCTCTTCGGCCGCTCGAACGTGGTGCGGCGATGAATCTTCTGCGCTACGCGCCCGCGCTCCTCGTCGCGGCCGTCGCCGTCGCGACGCCGCTGATCCTGGGGCAGACCGCTTACGTGATGAGCCTCGTCATCGCGTCGCTCACCATCGCCGGCATTGCGGTCGCCTGGGCGCTCCTCGGCAATCTCGGCGGCCTCGTGAGCTTCGGCCACGCCGCCTTCTTCGGGGTCGGCGCCTATACCTCCGCGCTGCTCGCCATGAAGCTGCAATGGCCGGTGCTGCTCTGCCTGCCCATGGGCGGGCTCGGGGCCGTTCTGGCCTCCGTCCTCACCCTGCCGGCGCTGCGCCTGCGCGGGCCCTACTTCGCCCTGGCGATCCTCGCCTACGCCCATATCTTCAAGATCCTCGCCGTGGAAGCCGAGCCCCTGACCGGCGGCGCGGGCGGTCTCCTGAGCATCCCGACCTTCCCGACGGTGTTCGGCGTCAATCTCGGCACCAAGACGGGCGCCTACGTTCTCATCCTCGCGATCGTGGTGCTCTCCGGCCTCGCCTATGCCGCCATCCGCCGCAGCCCGACGGGGCTCGCTTTGCGCGCCATGCACGACTCCGAGCTTGCGACCCGCGTCGTCGGCGTACCGAGCACGCGGCTGAAGGCGCTCATGCTGATGGTCTCGGCCTTCATCACCGGCGTGGTCGGCGCCTTCAACGCCCATCAGATCGGCTTCCTGGAGCCCGATTACGCCTTCGCCAGCATCTGGACGGTGCTGCCCATCGCCGCCGCGATCTTCGGCGGCTACCGTACGGTATGGGGGCCGGCGATCGGGGCCGTGGTGGTCTACCTCGTCGATCAGCTCGTCTTCAAGGAATGGCTGCCGGGCGGTCATCAGATCATCTTCGGTCTGCTCTTGGGCGGCATGATCCTGTTCAGCCCTCGCGGCCTCGCGCCCCTCGTCCAGCGCCTGACGACGCCCGCCCGCGCGAACGTGCTCCCCGCGGAGGTCGCCCATGCTGGCCGTTGAGAACGTCTCCGTCGCCTTCGGCGGCGTGAAGGCGGTTCAGGACGTGAGCTTCTCGCTCGGCGAAGGCGAGACGCTGGGCCTCGTCGGCCCGAACGGCGCCGGTAAGACGACCCTGTTCAACGTCATCTCCGGGGTGGCGGTGCCCAGCGCCGGCCGGATCGTCTTCCAGGGCGAGGCGCTCTCGCGGGAGCCGGACTGGCGCCGGGCGCGCCGCGGCATCGGCCGCACCTTCCAGATCCCTCAGCCGATGCACGAACTCACGGTGCGCGAGAACCTCCTCGTCGCCCAGCGCTTCGGGGCGGGCCGCTCCAATCCCGCCCGCCTCGACGAGATCCTCGATCTCATCGGCCTCAAGGCTCACCAGCACCGCGACGCGGCGACGAGCCTGTCGCTGACCGAGCAGAAGGCGCTCGAAGTCGGCAAGGCGCTCGCCACCGAGCCGGTGCTGCTCCTCCTCGACGAGGTGATGGGAGGGCTCGAGACCGCGACGAAGCGCGCCTTCGCCGCCATGCTCGCGGCGGTGCGGGAGCGGTATCGCCTCGCCGTCGTCGTCATCGAGCACGACATCGAGACGATCGTGAACCTCTGCCCGCGCGCCGTCGTCCTCAACTACGGCAAGGTCATCGCCGACGGGCCGCCTCGGGCCGTCTTCGACGATCCGGAGGTGGTGCGCAGCTACACGGGCGACGCCGGCGCGGCGCTGCCGCTCATCGAAGAGGTGGCCTGATGGCGCCGGCCCTCGCGATCCGGGATCTTCGGGCCGGCTACGGCCCGATCACCGTACTCTGGGGCGTATCCCTCGCCGTCGGCGAGGGGCGCACGGTTGCCATCGTCGGCCCGAACGGGGCGGGCAAAACTACGCTGCTGCGCGCCGTCATGGGCGTCGTTCCCACGAGCCAGGGCACCGTCGAGAGCCGCGGCCGCACCCTGACCGGCACCCCCACCTGGGACGTTGTCGAGAGCGGTGTCGTGATGATCCCGGAGGGACGCCTCGTCTTCGCCGACATGAGCGTCGAGGATAACCTGCGCATGGGCGCCTACCCGCGCGGCGCCCGGGATGGCTGGCGCCCCCGGCTGGAGCGGGTGTTCGGCCTGTTCCCGCGCCTCGCGGAACGGCGGCGCCAGCTCGCCGGCTCGCTCTCGGGCGGGGAGGCCCAGATGCTCGCCCTCGGGCGGGGGCTGATGGAGAACCCCAAAGTTCTACTCGTCGACGAGCCGTCGCTGGGCCTCGCCCCCGTGGTCGTCGACGAGATTTTTCGCACCCTCGCCGCGCTGAAGGGCGAGGGCCTGTCCATCATCCTCGTCGAGCAGAACACCCACCGGGCCGTTGCGCTCGCCGACGAGGTGCATCTCATGCGCTCCGGCGTGATCGCCTATTCCGCACCGGCCGCCGACGTCGACCTCGCGCACCTGCACGCGCTCTACTTCGCGAAAGATGCGGCCGAGGCGGTGTGAGGCGCCGTCATTCCGGGGCTCGCCGGAGGCGAGAGCCTGAGATTCAGGGAAGGTGCCGGTCTGCTATGGATTCCGGGTTCCGCAGTGAGGCCCCGGAATGACAAGGGATGTCTGCCGCACACCTCGGCCTCCCTCCCCTCAGGGGAGAGTTAGGGTGGAGTACGCGCCAAAGGCGCGATAGTAGGCGATCGGCTCGGGAAAGGATTGCCGCGGTCGCGGCATACCCCACCCCGGCCCTCCCCTGAGGAGAGGGAGAAGGGCACTCCACGAAGAGCGCCGAACGCGAAACGGCCGGAACGCTCGCGCGCTCCGGCCGCTCAAAAGTAGATATTCTGTCCGGCTTACGAGCCGATGATCGAGCGCGCCTCGCGGCCCTTCGGCGTCGAGGACACTTCCATGTTGATGCGCTGGCCTTCCTGCAGATCCTGCAGGCCGGCGCGCATCAGCGCGGAGCGGTGGACGAACACGTCCTTGCCGCCATCGTCCACCGAGACGAAGCCGAAGCCCTTGACGGGATCGTACCACTTCACAGTGCCTTGGAGCTCCTCGGTCGGGCCGGACGGCTCGCCGCGGGGCGCGCCGTAGCCGCCGCCACCGCCGCCGCCGAAGCCGCGGTCCCGGCCGCCGCCGAAGCCGCCGCGATCGCCGCCGCCACCGAACCCACCCCGATCACCGCCGCCGAAGCCACCGCGATCGCCGTAAGGCGCACGCGGCTCCCGGGGGGGACGGGCGGAGGCCGGCTGAGCCGTGCTCTCGTCGACGTGGGTGACTTCCGTCACCTGCAGGCCCTTCTGACCCTGCGCGACGCGAACGGTGAGCGTGGTGCCGGGCTCCACGGCGCCGTGGCCCATGGCCTCCAACGCCTGGGCGTGCAGGAAGGCATCCCCCGAGCCGTCGGCGAGCTGAACGAAGCCGAAACCCTTGGTCGGGTTGAACCACTTCACCTCGGCCTGGGTCTCCGGCCCGGCGACGAGGGCCGGGCGCGGGCCGCGGGGCGGTCCGCCGCCGCCCATGGGCCGTCCGCCGCCACCGCCGAACGGCGAGCGCGGCGGCTCGTCCCAGCCACCGCCGCCACCGCCACCACCGAATTCGAAACCTTTTTCCGAACCGCCGCGCCGCGGCTTGCGGTCGTCTCTCTCACGCCCCATCGGATGCTCTCAGTGCCAAGTGCTCTCAACCGATCCGATAGGCGCGCTGCAACGGTTGATCAAGATCTTCCGTTGCGGAACCCGGCGGGTCCGGTCAAATCGATCCAAACCGGGGTGTTTCGGCCACGCCCTCGCGTCGGCCATGGTCCCGGCAAGATCACCTTAGCGCGATCGCGCGCCGAACGCATCCCGCAATCGTCGCTCCGGAGGCGAAATTCGCGGCAGCGTCAACGCATCTCGGCGTAGGCGGCCGCCGCGCCGAGGCGCTCGGGCGCATCGCGGTAGCGCTGGGTGCGGCGGGTGATCATGTCCTCGAACTTTTCGTGGACCTCCGCGACCGACAGGGAGCGCGCCTTGCGCCCCGCACGGGCGAAGAAAATCGGCTTGTTGGCCCGGGCGGGCCTGGGCAGCAGGCGGGCGGCGGCGGTCTTCGGCTCCTCGACGACCTTGGCCATGAAGCGCTCGGCGTCGTTCGGCCCGAGGAAGTGGGCGAGGTAGACCTCACCGTGGGTGAGATCGCGGCCGATGCGCTGGGCGATGCGGGCCCGGTCGCGGTTGAGCATCTCGCCGGCCATCAGGGCCGAGAGCATCGGATCGCGGCGCAACTCCAGGATCCGCGTCTTCTCCGCGGCGTCCACCACCGTGAACTCGTCGTCGACGATGACGATGGCCTTCGCTTCCGCCGCCATGCCGTGCTTGGCGCCGAAATCGCGCATGACCTTGAGCCAGGTCGCGTCGATGAACTGGAACAGCCCCGTGGCCGACGACGTCTTGGCCTTGACGTGGGTGGCGAAGCTCGACTCCTTGTCGGCGATCGCCATCAAGAGCACGGGGTCGACGCCGGTCGCCTTGGCGGCCTTGACGATAGTCGCCACCAAGTGGCGCCGGATGCGCATCGGCCCGAACTCGAGGATGTCCTCCGGGTCGCCGGCCGTCGGCAGCGACGGATCGGGAACCAGGAAGTCGAGGGGCACGCGGTCGAGGCGCGCGTAGAGGAGGTCGGCGTTCGTCGGCGAGACGGCGCTGTCCGTCGCATTCTCGGAGGCCGTCGGGCGCTGGGCGACCCGCGAGCCCGGCGACGGGATCAGAACCGGCCGCTCGACCGCGAGCGTCAGGCCGGGCTGCCCTTCGCCGCCGAGGCTGATCACGAGGGCTGCGAGGCCCGCGGCGAGGAGAGGGCAGATCAGGAGCGAGCGGGCGAGCGTCGCCCCCTGGCGCGGCTGGGACTGCGACGACGCGGTGATCCAGTCCCGCTCCGGGCTGGAGCGATAATCCACGAGGCCGGTGACGCCCGACGACGCCATCGCTGCTGATCGCATCCGCTCACTTCTCCCCGGGCGGCGTAGCGTGCCGCATTCCCCTTGGCGGGCGACCTAGCTGACTTCGCCGCTGTCGCCCGCTTAACCAGGACTTAAACCGTGTGGCGAGATTACGGCGCAGGCAAGTCATTCCTTTCCGTTAGGTCAGGAAGCATGGCGATGCCTGACCGAATCTTGCGGCCTGACCTTGCTTTCGACGCAAATCAGCTCGGGAGGACAACACAGGCGCCTCCTGCGCCCCGCAGCCGCGTGCACAAGGCTTCGGCCTCCTTGCGGGAGGGGACGGGTACGCGGACGCGATAGAAGGCCCGGGTGCCGCGGCTGCGCAGCCGGGTGCCGATGATCATCGGCCGCGCCTCGCCCAGCAATCCGGCATAGAGTTGGCGCGTGCGGGCGAAAGCGGCGAGCGCCCGGTCCTTCGAGAAATTGCCCGCGAGCTGCACGCCCCAGGGCGCGATCGGAGCCTCCTCCGCGGGTAACGTCTCGCGACCGGGGCGGCGCAGGACCGCGAGCGCAACCAGGCAAGGCTCGTCCACCGGCGGCGTCTCGGCGTGGCCCTGGCGCTTGTCCTCGGCCCAATCGTCAGCGCTTCGGCCGGTGATGCGGGCGACATAGGTGCGCGTCTCCTCGGGGAGCCCGCCGCGCCCGTCGAGCCAGGCGGCGACGCGGCCCGGGCCGGCATTGTAGGCGGCCGCGGCGAGGCCCAGGCTGCCGAAGCGGGTGCGCAACTCGTCGAGGAAGGCCGCCGCCTCCGGGATCGCCTGTTCCGGGTCGAAGGGGTCGGCGAGGCGCCGCTCGGCCGCGGTCCCGGGCATGAACTGCGCCACGCCGCGCGCGCCGGCCGAACTCACGGCGCCGGCACGAAAGCTGCTCTCGCGCCAGATCAGGCGCGTCAGGAAGGCGACCGGGATCTTGCGCGCCGGCGCCGCGCCCTCGATGAGCCGGCACATCGCCTGAGACACGGTCTCCGTCCCTGAGGTCGGCGAGGCTGGCTCGGCGAAGGCCGGTGCGGCCAGGAGGAGGCCCAAGAGGGCGAGGACGCGCATCCGGTTCGCCGCCTGCGCTGCCGCTCTCAGCGCGCGGCCGAAGGCGAGACCGGGCCGAGGCGCACGCCGAGGCGTTGCGCCCAGGCGAGACCGGCATCCGTGTCGCCCCGCGGCCGGTACTCGCAGCCGACGAAGCCTTCGTAGCCGAGGGCGTCCAACGTCTCGAAAACGGCGCCGTAGGCGAGCTCTCCCTCGTCGGGCTCCGCCCGGGACGGGGCCGCGGCGATCTGCACGTGGCCGATCACGGGGAGGTGGGCTTCGAGCCGGCGCAGGACGTCGCCCTGGCCGACCTGGACGTGGTAGCAGTCGAACATCAGCCTCAAGCGCGGCGACCCGACCGCCGCGATGAGCTGGGCGGCTTCCTCGACCCGGTCGTAGAAGTAGTTCGGCTTGTCGCGCTGGTTAATGGGTTCAAGGAGCAGGGTCAGGCCGTGCGCGTCCGCCGCATCGACCGCCCGGGCCAGGTTGCGCCGGAAGGTCTCGCGCGCCGCGTCCCGCTGACCCGGCTCCACGACGCCCGCCATGACGTGGATCGCCCCCGCTCCGATCGCGACGGTGTAGCGGACGGCTTGGTCGAAGGCCGCCGCGAAGTCCGCTTCACGCCCTGGCACGGCGGCAAGGCCGAACTCGCCCGCCGCCGCGTCGCCGACGGGCGTGTTGAGGGCGAGGAGCCTGACGCCGCGCTCCGCGCAGGTGGCCCGCACCGCCTCGGCCGGGACGTCGTAGGGCCAGTGCAACTCGACCGCTTCGAAGCCTGCGGCTGCAGCGGCCTCGATGCGTGCGAGGAGGGGGCGTTCGGGCCAGAGGAAACCGAGATTGGCAGAGAAACGGGGCATGCGGCGATCCGGCGGCGGGAGAACGATCTTGCCCTCGGACTCGGCGCTCCGGAAGCTGCGAAGGATCGTCAAAGGTCGCTGTCATCAATTGAGCGGAACCGCCTGGCGTTCCAGGGGCAGGAAGCCGCATTGATGATGAGCGGCCGCCGGCGCTCGACCCGCCACGCCGGAACACGCAGAGCTAGCTAGGCCGCGATTCGCACCGCCGACGATGCCATGGCCGAGCGGACGTGGTTCGCGACGAACCCGGCGACGGCTTCTCCATGCGTGAGCGGCCCCATATGGCCGGCCCCCGGCACGACGACGCGCAGCGCATGGTCGGGCGCCGCCGCACGAAGCTTTCGCGCGATGAGGGCCGTCGGCCGGGGCGCGTGCTCGCCCTGCAGGATCAGGGTTGGGACGCGCCACGAGCGATAGGCGTCGAGGGTCACGGAGCCGCCGAACAAGGCGCGGAAGTCGAGGCAGACCTTCGGGACGTAGCGCACGAGATCGTCCTGGACTGAGCGCTTCAGCCCGGCCCAGGCGCCGTCCCCATTCCAGTAATCGACGAAGCGCTCCGCGGCCCGACGGTAGGCGCCCGAGACGAGGCCGTCCTCGACGGCTCGCGCCACTTCCCTGATCTCGCCATAGGCCGCCCGACCGTCCGGATCGGTTGCGGCCGCGAGCAGGTGAAAGGCGCTCGGCTCATAGAGCGAGAGGCTGGCGATCCGCGACGGCCGCGCGGCGACGACGTGCAGGGCGAGGCCACCCCCGTAGGAATGGCCCACGAGGTGGATCGGGGCGGAGGAGGCGTCGATGGCCGCGAGGATCGGCGCCGCTTCGTCGGCCAGACCGAACGGTCCGTCCCCGGCCCAGGGCCCGGCCTGCACCGTCCCGAGGAGATCCGGCGCCAGCACCGGGGCGGTGCCGTGGAGGCTTTGGGCCAGCCAGCGCCATTGCCGGCCCGTGCCGCCGGAGCAGTGCAGCGCAACGACCAGCGGTCCGGGCGAGGGAGCCTCGACGCGAGCAAGGCAGGGTTGGGTCGGTGCGGAGCAGGTCATGGCTCCGGCATCAGGCACGCGCATTGCCGGATGATGTCGCCAAGGCACGATCGCGAAACAGCCGTGCGTCGTGGCCGGCTCGGCATTGATGCCGGCCGTCGCGTCGCGCACAACGGCAGAGACCTCCCTCGAGAGCCAAAAGGACCGACCGCGCGATGCCTGACCTCTGCGATCTCTCGGCCGCCGAGGCCCTCTCCCGGTTGCGCTCCCGCGAGATCTCGCCCGTCGACCTCGTGGAGAGCTGCCTGGCGCGGATCGCGGCAGTGAACCCGGCCGTCAACGCCGTCGTCGCCCTCGACGCCGAGGGCGCGCGGGCGGCGGCGCGCGAGGCCGAGGCGGCGATCCGGCGCGGCGACCGGCTCGGGCCCCTGCACGGCCTGCCCGTCGCGATCAAGGACCTCGACGAGACCGCGGGGCTTCGCACCACCTTCGGCAGCCTGCTCTACGAAAACCACGTGCCGCGCGAGGACGGCGGCATCGCGGCCAGCGTCCGCGCCGCGGGCGGGATCATCTTGGGCAAGACCAACACCCCTGAATGGGGTCTCGGGGCGAACACCCGCAACGCCGTCTACGGTGCGACGGGCAACCCCTTCGACCCGCAGAAATCCTGCGCCGGATCGTCGGGCGGGGCGGCGGTGGCATTGGCGACGGGGATGGTGCCGCTCGCCACCGGTTCGGACATGGCCGGCTCGCTGCGCACGCCCGCCGCCTTCTGCGGCGTCGTTGGATTCCGGCCCACCGCCGGGCTCGTACCGGCGGAGAAGCGGGTGCTCGGCTGGTCGCCCCTGAGCGTGCTCGGGCCGATGGCCCGCACGGTGGGAGATACGGCGCTCCTCCTCTCGGTTCTCGCCCGCAAGGACCCGCGCGACCCGTTGAGCGTCGCGCCGCCTCCGCTCTTTCCGCTGCCCGCCGTCGACCTCGCAAAGGTGCGGGCGGCCGCGACCGAGGATTTCGGCCTCGCCCCCGTCGAGAGGATCATTCGCGAGGCGTTCCGCGCCCGCGCCGATGCCTGCCGGGGATGGTTTGCGAGCGTCGAGGCCGCGCACCCCGACTGCACGGGCGCGGACGAGAGCTTCGCCACGCTCCGGGCGGCGCAGGTCGTCGCGGCCCATGCCGAGCGGGTCCGCGAGCGTCCGGACCGCTGCGGGCCCAACCTCCACGCGAACGTGGCGGAAGGGCTCGCCTTGAGCCTCGCCGATCAGGCGCAGGCGCACGCGGTGCAGACCCGCATCTTCCGTGCCTTCGAGCGGTTCTTTCGCGACCGCGACGTGCTGCTCGCGCCGGCCGCCGCGATCACGCCGCGCAGCTGGCGGGAGCTCTACCCGGCCGAGATCGACGGAGCGCCGACCCGAAACTACTTTCATTGGCTCGCGGTGGCCTATTGCGTGACCCTCGTCGGCTACCCGGCGGTCAGCCTGCCCGTCGGCCGCGACGCGGCCGGGATGCCGTTCGGCTTGCAGATCGTCGGGCGGCCGGGCAGCGACGCGCAGCTTCTCGGCATCGCGGCGGCCCTGGAGCGGCAGTTCGCGGCCGACGAGCATACGCGCCGGCCGGAGCCGGACCTCGAAAACCTGCGCCGTGCGCCGCCGATCGCGCGAGCCGAGGGTTTCCTGGGCTGGAGCTGAACGCAGACCCGACCCTCGTCCGGGCGCCGTTGAGCCTTAGCCCGCGCCATACTAGGCAGGAGGCAAGAGTCCCGCCGTCGTGGGCTCGCGAGGGTGGATCGACGCCATGGACACCGACACGCCGCCGACCGCGATGAACGGCGCCGAGAGCCTCGTGCGCACCCTGGTGGCGGGAGGAGCCGACGTCTGCTTCAGCAATCCGGGCACGTCGGAGATGCACTTCGTGGCGGCCCTCGACCGGGTCGAGGGCATGCGCTGTGTGCTCTGCCTTTTCGAAGGTGTCGCGACCGGTGCCGCGGACGGTTGGGCGCGCATGACCGGGCGGCCGGCGACGACGCTGCTCCATCTCGGCCCCGGTCTCGGCAACGGCCTCGCCAACCTGCACAACGCCAAGAAGGCGCACACGCCCATCGTCAACATCGTGGGCGAGCACACGACGGGGCATCTTGCCTACGATGCGCCCCTGACCTCCGACACGGAGGGCGTGGCGCGGCCGATGTCGAACTGGGTGCGGACCGGCCGCGACAGCCGCACCATCGCGCAGGACGGCGCCGACGCCATCGCGGCGGCCCTGAACCCGCCCGGCGGTGTCGCGACCCTGATCCTGCCCGCCGACACGGCCTGGGGCGACGCGCCGGGCCCTGCCGTCGTTCCTCAGAAGTCGGAGCGGCCCAAGGTCGATGAGGCCGCGGTGAAGGCCGCGGCCGCCGCGCTGGCGAAGGGGCCTGAGGTGCTCCTGTTCCTCGGGAACGCGGCTGGGGGACACGAGACGATCAGGCTTGCCAATACCATCGCGGCCCGCACGGGTGCCAAGGTCATGGGGCGCACGTCGCTCCCGCGGGTCGAGCGGGGTGCCGGCCGCGCGCCCCTGCCGCGCTTGCCCTATCCCGTCGACATGGCCCTCGATGCGCTCAAAGGTTTTCGCACCATCGTGCTTGTCGGCGCGCCGGACCCCGTCGCCTTCTTCGGCTATCCCGGCAAGCCGAGCCGCCTGGCTCCGCCCGAGGCCGAGATCCTGACGCTGGCCACCCCGGCCGAGGACCTCGTCGACGCCCTGGAGCGCCTCGCCGACGCCGTGGGGGCCCGGGCCGCGGAGGCGCAGGTCACCCAACTCGCGACGCCGCCGCTGCCGACCGGCGCTTTGACGCCGGAGAAGGCCGCCGCCGCGGTGGCCGCCCTTCTCCCCGAGGGTGCGATCGTCATCGACGAGTCCCTCACCATGGGCGCCCATACGGGCCCGGCGACGTTCGGGGCGCCACCGCACGATCTCCTGCAGATCTGCGGCGGATCGATCGGCATCGGCCCGCCCCTGGCGCTCGGCGCGGCGGTGGCCTGCCCCGACCGCAAGGTCGTGGCGCTCCAGGCCGATGGCAGCGGCATGTACACGCTCCAGGCGCTCTGGAGCCAGGCCCGGGTGCGGGCGAACGTGCTCACCATCGTCTGGGCGAACCGGGCCTACGCGATCCTGACCGGCGAGCTCGCCAAGGTCGGGGCGCACAATCCGGGCCGCAAGGCGCTCGACATGCTCTCCCTCGACGATCCGGCCCTCGACTGGGTGTCCCTCGCCCGCGGCATGGGCGTGCCGGGCCGGCGCGTCGAGACCGCCGACGAACTCGTGGCGGCCCTGCGCGTCGGGCTTGCCGAGACCGGGCCGTTTCTCGTCGAGGTTGTGCTCTGAGCCTCGACGGGCTCACCGCTTCGCGTGGCGCGACTCCGAGCGCAGGTTGAACACGATGCCTGCCACGATCACGGCGGCGCCGAGGAACACGAAGGGGTCGAGGCGCTCGGCGTAGAGCAGCCAGCCGACGAGCGCGATGAGGGGCACGCGCAGGAAGTCGATCGGCAGGACCATCACCGCGTCGCCGTGCCGGTAGGCGTTGGTGAGACAGACGTGGGAGAGAAGGCCGCCGAGGCAGACGCCGGCGATGGGCAGCGCCTGGCCGACTTCGATCATGTCCCAGAAGCGCGGGCGCGTGCCGATGAGGTTCAGCGGCAGCTGGATCGCGTTCATCCAGAACATGATGGCGAGGGTGGATACCGTGCGGGTGAGGAGCTTGGTCGTGATGGTCGTCACGGCGAAGCCGAAGGCCGCGGCGAGCACGATGAGGGCGGCGGGACGGATCGCCTCGAAGCCCGGCCGCAGGATGATGAGGACCCCGAGGAAGCCGAAGCCGACGGCGATCAGCCGGCCGGTGTCGAGACGCTCCCGCAAGAGGGGCGCGGCGAGGAGCGCCACCCAGGCCGGCGTCGTGAACTCCAGGGCGAAGACGGTGGCGAGCGGTAAAAGCGTGACGCCGAGCGCCCACGCGTAGGTCGCCCCGAAATGCACGACGTTGCGCAGGCCGTGCAGCGCGAAGCGATGCGGCCGGAGCGACTCCCGCCGGATCGCGGCGTAGGCGACGAGCATGACAAGAGCCGCCGCGTTGCGCAGGCTCAGGATCTCGAAGATCGTGAAGGCGGGCGACAGCGCCCGGATCGCGACCGCGGTCGCCGAGAAGGACAGGAGCGCGCCGACCATCCAGGCGACGGCACGTCCGATGGAGGTTCGGGACGGCTGCACGACGATCGCGGAAGACGAAACCGGGACTTGTCGCATCGGATCGCTTTCGGCTCCGCGTCGCGGCGCGGGTTCAGGTGTCGTCAACGCGCGGTGACCTGCATCGGCATGCCGTCAGCCGGCCTCAAGGTGATCCGCAGCTTGGGCCGCGGCACGTGACCCGGCCGGGTCGAGAGGCGAACGCCGCGCAGCACGGTCGCCAAGATCGCCACGGCCTCGAGCATGGCGAAGGTGGTGCCGATGCAGATGCGCGGGCCGGCGCCGAAGGGCAGGTAGGCGAAGCGGTGGCGCTCCCGCGCCGGCTCCGCCGCGAAGCGGTCGGGGTCGAAGCTGTCGGGCGACGACCAGAGCCGGACGTGGCGGTGGAGCGCGTAGACCGGCACGTAGACCGGCGTGCCAGCGGCGATCGGCTCGCCGCCGAGGCGCAAGTCGCGGTTCGCGGCGCGCACGATCACGGGAGCCGGCGGGTAGAGGCGCATGGCCTCCTGCAGCACTTGGCGGGCGTAGGCGAGCCCTTCGAGGTGCTCGGTGCGCAGAGCGCCCCCGCCTGTTACCGTCTCGATCTCGTCGAGGAGCCGGCGCTCGACGGCCGGATGATGGCTCAGGAGGTAGAAGGTCCACGTCAGCGCGAGCGCCGTCGTCTCATGGCCGGCCGTGATGAAGGTGAGGAGGTTGTCGGCGATCTCCTGGTCATCCATCGCCCGCCCGCTGTCCGGATCGCGGGCGTCGAGGAGCAGGGCGATGAGATCCGGCCACGCGGTCCCGCCCCGCCGGCGCTCGGCCACGAGGCGCATGATCTCGGCGCGCAGGTCGTCGCGGGCGCGCTCGGCGCGGCGCTGGCCGGGATAGGGCAGCCAGTGGGGGGCCCGGAGCAGGGCGTAGGCGACGAGCCAGCTCGTCGACTCGAGGTAGTGCGTCACGTCGCGATCGACCTGCGCCACCTCGATGTCCCCAGTGCTCGACAGCATGGTGTCGACGATGATGTCGAAGGTCGTGTGCATCATCTCCGAGGCGAGATCGATCTCCGTGCCGCTCCGGGCCTGGAGGCGGGACAGCGCACGGTCCGCGGCCCCGAGCATCGCGTCCCCGAAGGCGAGGAGACGCTCGTGGCGGAAGATCGGCGCCGTGGCGCGCCGTTGCCAGCGCCAATGCGCGCCGTCGGCCGTGAGGATCCCGTCGCCGAGCGCCGGCCGCAAGGCCCGCCGCATCGACTCCGCCTTGTCGAAGGCGTCAGCCTGCGCGACGAGCACCTCGCGCACGAGGTCCGGCTCGGTGACGAACAGCGTCGGGCGGCCGAACAGCACCGAGCGGTAGACCGGGGCCTCGTAGACCGCCCGCGGCCAGGCCTCGATCGGGTTGCGCACCACGGTCGCGATGAGCGCGAACGAGCCGAGCGGCCGTTCGGGCGGTGTGACCTTGGCGAGAGGCTGATCCATGCGGGGCGACCTGCGGTGCGACCGCCTGTTTAGCGCAAGGCGTCGCGCGCGGAACCCCGGCCCTGCACGGGGTCGCCGGAGCCCTTACCGCATGAGGCCTGCGCTGCGCAGGGCGTCCTCGATCACCTTGCCGATCGCCGCCGCGCGGCCGGAAGCATGCTTGTCGGGGCGCGGCGTCTCCGCCGCTTTGGGCCAAGGACGAAAATCAGCGTCTTCGGCGGCGCGCTCGATCCGGGCCGACGGGGTTGGGGTCGGCACCGCGCGCTGAGGCTGGACCCGTTCGCCGGCGGGCGCCGCCGAAGCGATGCCCCAGAAAGCGGCGATGCGTCGGGTGGAAGAGATCCCGACATCCAGCATGTAGGCGCCGGCCACCTCGCCGGTTGCAGCGCCCGCCGGGTCGAGCGGGGTGCCGTGCCCCATGCCGGCGATGCTGTAGGACTCGATGACGTCGCGCCCAGTTCCATCCGACCAGACGCGGCGCGTCTGGCCGTCGACCGTCTCGGTGCGCGAGGGCGCTGCCCCGAGGCCGTGGAGGCCTCGCCACTGCGCCACGATGGCGTCGGCGTTGGCGGGAACCACCGTGTGATCCGCGCTGCCGTGCCAGATCGAGACTGTAGGCCAGGGGCCTTTGTGGGGCGAAGCGGCACGGACCAGACGCTCGAGCGCGGTCGGCGTTGTAGGACCGCCTTGGGCCCGCATGCGGTCGAAGGCTTCCGGAACGCTCGCCGCCGTGCCGTAGGGCAGGCCGGCGATGATCGCGCCGCCCGCGAAGACGTCCGGATAGGTCGCCAGCATGACGCTGGCCATGGCACCGCCTGCCGACAGGCCGGTCACGAAGACCCGCGCGGGATCGATGGACCGGTGCTCCGCGAGCATGCGGGCCACCATCTGGCGGATGGACGAGGCCTCGCCGCCGTCGCGGCGGATGTCCTCGGGCGAGAACCAGTTGAAGCAGCCATTGGCGTTGTTGGCCCGCGTCTGCTCCGGGAACAGAACCGCGAAGCCCTGCTCCTCCGCGAGGTGTGACCACCCGGACCCGTGATCGTATCCCGCCGCCGTCTGCGTGCAGCCGTGCAGGACGACCACGAGGGGCGCGCCGTTACGGAGCGTTGAGGGAACGAACGACCAGGCCTTGAGCGCGCCCGGGTTCGAGCCGAAGCCGGTCAGTGGGGTCAGGCGGCTCGGCACCTCGGCGCCGGGCTTATGGCCCTGAGCGGCGCGCAAGGCTTCAAGGCGTCGGATCGTGTCGGAGATGGATCGCAAAACAAGGCCTCCGTCGGCCGGCGGCGGAGAGCGCCGGCGAGGGGTGAACGCCCAGATTTGGTGATCGTTGCTGCATTGCACAATGAGAGCCGTCGGGGCGCAGGGTGCAGCCCCAGTGCGCGTCAAGGTTCGCGGCAGGCCTCGTTCGGTGCAGGCGAGGACGTCTTGCCCTCCTGCAGCAGGTGCTCGGCCCGTTCCGTGAAGGCTGTGCCCGACAGGCCGGCCTCGATCGGATCGAGGTAGTTGACGGTGATCACGCCCGGCCGCTTGGGACCGCGGCCCGGCGGCCAGAAGCGCCCCGAGTCGACGGCGACGGGCAGCACGACGGCGCCGATCCGAGCGTAGAGCATCTCCGCCCCGCGCTTGAAGCGCACCGGCTCCGCGACGTCGCGACGGGTGCCCTCGGGGAAGATCAGCACGGAGCGCCCTTCGTCCAGGGTCGTCCGGGCCTGGTCGATCATGATCCGCAGCGCCTTCGTGCCCGTCTCGCGGTCGATGATGATCATCGGCGAGTTCCGCAGGTACCAGCCGAAGACGGGGATGGTGATGAGTTCCTGTTTCGCGACGATGGCGACGTCGGGGAAGAGCACCAGGAAAGCTAGGGTCTCCCAGGTCGATTGATGGTTCGCAACGATGAGGCAGGGCCCGTCGGGGCGCCGCTCGAGGCCGCGCTCGACGTAGCGCAGGCCGACGATGCGATCGAGCAGAACGAGGGTGCCGCTCACCCAAGCACGGGTTGCCGCCCGCACGGCCCGAGGCGGGGTGCCTCGCAGCCACAGGACGGGGATGGCGAGCCCGAACATGCCCGTCCAGAGGGCGAAGGCGACGTCGAAGGCCAGCGACCGCAGCCTGATCACGCGAGACATCTCCGATTCGGCGTCCGGCGTTTACGCCGGGGCGGGGTAGGGTGCCAGACCCCAAGTGCACCGCCGACGTCCCGCGCGCCCCGCGGCGACGAGAGACCGGAGGCGTGGATCGCGGGACAGCGCCGCGAAAGCCGCATGGCTGCCCAAACACCCGGCCCGTTGACCCTGGGGCGCAAGCGGGCGAAGCCTTGAGCCCATGAGCTCGATCACGCTAGCCTCTCCCGCGCGCCGGCCGTTGATGCCCGTGCTCGCCGCCTTGAGCGTCGCGCACCTCCTTAACGACCTGATCCAGTCGATGATCCCGGCGATCTACCCGGTGATCAAGGACGCCTTCGCGCTGGACTTCGCGAAGATCGGCCTCATTACCCTGGCCTTCCAAGTCACCTCGTCGATCCTGCAGCCGCTCTTGGGCTACATCACCGACCGCCGGCCCTGGCCTTACGCCATGGTGGCGGGGATGGGCGCGAGCCTCGTGGGGCTGCTCGGCCTGTCCTTCGCGACGAGCTACGGCATGGTGCTGGTGGCGGCAGCCCTCGTCGGTCTCGGCTCGGCCGTGTTCCATCCTGAGGCGACCCGGATGGCCCGCCACGCGGCGGCGGGGCGGCAGGGGCTCGCGCAGGGCGTGTTCCAGATCGGCGGGCACACGGGCTACGCCATCGGGCCCCTGCTGGCTGCGGCCATCGTCGTGCCCCGCGGACAGGCGAGCCTCGCCTGGTTCTCCGGCGTCGCGCTCCTCGCGATGGTGCTGATGTCCTGGACCGCCGGGCGCTATGCCGCGATGCGGCGCGAGCAGGCCGCCGACAAGAGCCCCAAAGCGGTAGCGAAGCGCCTGCCCGCCGGCCATGTCGCCGTCGCGATGACGATCCTCATCGTGCTCCTGTTCTCGAAGAACGCCTACACGGCGGCGTTCACGTCCTACTACACCTTCTACCTGATCGAGCGCTTCGGCGTGACGATCCAGGTCTCGCAGCTCATGCTGTTCGTCTACCTCGTCGTCGGGGCGCTGGGCGTCATCATCGGCGGCATGATCGGCGACCGCATCGGGCGCGATCGGGTAATCTGGCTCTCGATCCTCGGCTCTCTGCCCTTCGCGCTCCTCCTGCCCCACGCGAGCCTATTCTGGACGGGCGTCTTGAGCGTGATCATCAGCTTCGTGATGGCGAGCGCCTTCTCGGCGATCCTGATCTACGCCATCGACCTCGTGCCCCACCGCGTCGGTTTGGTGGGTGGCCTTTTCTACGGCCTCGCCTTCGGCTTAGGAGGCATCGCGGCCGCCGGGCTCGGTGCGCTCGCCGACCAGTACGGCATCGTCCAGGTGTTCTCCTGGTGCGCTTGGCTGCCGGCCTTCGGCCTTCTCACCTTCCTTTTGCCGCGCAGCGCCCGCGCGCCGGACGGGGTGCCCTGATCGGCACCCTCGAGCGGAACTTAAGCTCTAGCTGGCCTTCTTGCTCTCCGGCCGCCGGTACACCCAGACCCGGGCCGGGGGCAGGTTGAGCCAGACCCGGTTCGAGCGCGTCGCCACGTAGCCGCGCCCGCGGGCGGGGATCGGGGGCACGACGGCGTAGGTGAACTGCACGAAGGGGGCGTTGGGGTGCATGAGGTCCTGCGCCGCCGAGAGCAGGTCGAGGCGCTGCTCCATGGGCTTCGTGAAGAGCGGCAGGCTCGACACCGTCGCGGCGCCCGGCTCCTTCATCACGTCGGCCAGGGTCTCGTTGATGTCGTAGGCGTCGCCCTGCACCACGGTCGCGCGCGGGAAGCGGCGCTTGAGCAGCTTGCAGAAGTCGGGGTTGTACTCGACGAGAACCAGGCGCTCCTGCTCGATCCCGCGGCGCACCAGGGCATCGGTGACAGGGCCCGTTCCCGGCCCGAGCTCGATCACCGGGCCGGTCATGCGCGGGTCGACGTAGGACGCCATCACCCGGGCGAGCATCTTGCCCGACGGGGTGACGGCCCCCGTGACGAGGGGGCGTTCGAGCCAGGAGCGGAGAAAACGGGCTTCGTCGTCGAAGCGGTCGCCCAGCGGAGCCTTGCGTGCCGGCTTGGAAAATGAGCGGAGCAAGCGGACAACCCCTTCGCGTCAAGCTTCGCGGCGAAGCTCATCAACATTAATCAACGGCGGTCAAGCCCGAGTCGATCCACTCAGGCCGTCGAAGAATTCCCGTACCCGGGAAAAGAACCCGGCACTCTCCGGGTGCGTCTCTTTCGAGGACTCGCGCTCGAACTCGGCGAGGAGCTCGCGCTGGCGGCGCGTCAGGTTCTGAGGGGTCTCGACCATCACCTGGATGTAGAGATCGCCCACGTCGCGCGAACGGAGCACCGGCATGCCCTTGCCCTTGAGGCGGAACTGCTTGCCGGTCTGGGTGCCCTCCGTCACCTTCACCTTGGCGTCGGAGCCGTCGACGGTGGGCACGGTGACCTCGCCGCCGAGCGCCGCCGTCACCATCGAGATCGGCACGCGGCAGAAGAGGTCGGCCCCATCGCGCTGGAAGAAGGCGTGAGCTTTAAGCCCGATGAAGATGTAGAGGTCGCCCGCCGGCCCGCCGCGCAGGCCGGCCTCGCCCTCGCCGGCGAGGCGAATGCGGGTGCCGTCCTCGATGCCCGCCGGCACGTTGACGGAGAGCGTGCGCTCGCGGGTGAGGCGCCCGGAGCCGCCGCAATTCGAGCAAGGGTTGTCGATGACCTCGCCGCGGCCGTGGCAGTTCGGACAGGTGCGCTCGATGGCGAAGAAGCCCTGCTGGGCGCGAACCTTGCCGTATCCGCCGCAGGTGGGGCAGGGCTTCGGCTTCGAGCCCGCCTTGGCGCCCGTGCCGGCGCAGACCTCGCAGGAGACGGAGGTCGGGATCTTGATCGTCGCCGTCATGCCGGCGAAGGCCTCTTCGAGCGAGACCTCCAGGTTGTAGCGAAGATCGGCGCCGCGCTCCCGCCCGCCGGGCCCGCGGGTGCGCCCTCGGGCGTCGCCGAAGAAGTTCTCGAAGATATCGGACATGAAGTCCGAGAAGTCCGTACCGAAGCCGGGCCCACCCGGGCCGCCCCCGCCGTTGGCGAAAGCCTGGTGCCCGAAGCGGTCGTAGGCCGCGCGCTTCTGGCCGTCCGAGAGAACCTGATACGCCTCGTTGATCTCCTTGAACTTGATCTCGGCGTCCTTGTTCCCCTGGTTGCGGTCGGGGTGGTACTGCATCGCGAGCTTGCGGAAGGCGGATTTCAGCTCCGCCTCGCTCGCCGCCTTCGCGACGCCGAGAACCTCGTAATAGTCACGCTTGGACATCGACGCGTCAGTTCCTTCGGAGCGCGAATGGCGAGTGGCGAATAGCGAATAGAGCAAGGCGAGCGGCAGGACGCCTCAGCGCCCCGCCACTCGCCATTCGCTACTCACGACTCGCGCGTCTCACGCCCGCTTCTTCTTGTCGCCTTCGTCGACTTCTTGGAAGTCGGCGTCGATGACGTCGTCTTTCTTCGTGGTGCTCTCCGGGGCTTCGCCGCCGGCGCCTTCCGCCTGCGAAGCCGCGTACATGGCCTCGCCGAGCTTCATCGAGGCCTGCATCAGGTCCGTCGTGCGGGCCTTGATCGTCTCGACGTCCTCGGCGGCCAGCGCCGTGCGCAACGCATCGATGGCGGTCTGGATGCCCTGGCGGTCACCCTCGGCCACCTTGTCGCCATGCTCCTTCACCGACTTCTCGGTGGCGTGGATCAGGCTCTCGCCGCCGTTGCGGGCCTCGACGAGCTCGCGACGCTTCTTGTCCTCGGCCGCGTGGCTCTCCGCCTCCTTGACCATGCGGTCGATGTCGGCGTCCGACAGGCCGCCCGAGGCCTGGATGCGGATCTGCTGCTCCTTGCTCGTGGCCTTGTCCTTCGCCGTGACGTTGACGATGCCGTTGGCGTCAATGTCGAAGGTCACCTCGATCTGCGGCACGCCGCGGGGCGCCGGAGGGATGCCCATGAGATCGAACTGGCCGAGCAGCTTGTTGTCCGCCGCCATCTCGCGCTCGCCCTGGAAGACGCGGATGGTGACGGCGTTCTGGTTGTCCTCGGCCGTCGAGAACACCTGCCCCTTCTTCGTCGGGATCGTGGTGTTGCGGTCGATGAGCCGGGTAAACACGCCGCCGAGCGTCTCGATGCCGAGCGAAAGCGGAGTCACGTCGAGGAGCAGCACGTCCTTGACGTCGCCCTGGAGCACGCCAGCCTGGATCGCGGCGCCGATGGCGACCACCTCGTCCGGGTTGACGCCCTTGTGGGGCTCCTTGCCGAAGAAGGTTTTCACCACCTCCTGGATCTTCGGCATGCGCGTCATGCCGCCGACGAGCACCACCTCGTCGATCTCGCCCGCCGACACGCCGGCGTCCTTGAGCGCCTTGCGGCAGGGCTCGATGGTGCGCTGGACCAGATCGTCGACGAGGGACTCGAACTTGGCGCGCGAGAGCTTGAGCGCGAGGTGCTTCGGACCCGACGCATCCGCCGTGATGTAGGGCAGGTTGATCTCGGTCTGCGTCGCCGAGGAGAGCTCGATTTTCGCCTTCTCGGCCGCCTCCTTGAGGCGCTGAAGGGCAAGCTTGTCCTTGGTCAGGTCGATGCCCTGCTCGCGCTTGAACTCGGCCGCCAGGTACTCGACGACCCGGTTGTCGAAGTCCTCGCCGCCGAGGAAGGTGTCACCGTTCGTGGATTTCACCTCGAAGACGCCGTCGCCGATCTCGAGGATCGACACGTCGAAGGTGCCGCCGCCGAGGTCGTAGACCGCGATCGTGCCGGTCTTCTTCTTGTCGAGGCCGTAGGCGAGGGCAGCTGCCGTCGGCTCGTTGATGATGCGCAGCACCTCGAGACCGGCGATCTTGCCGGCGTCCTTGGTGGCCTGGCGCTGGGCGTCGTTGAAGTAGGCGGGCACCGTGATGACGGCCTGCGTCACCGGCTGACCGAGATAGGATTCCGCCGTCTCCTTCATCTTCTGGAGCGTGAAGGCGGAGATCTGCGAGGGCGAGTGCTGCTTGCCGTCCGCCTCGACCCAGGCGTCGCCGTTGCCGCCGCGCGCTATCTTGTAGGGCACGAGGCCCTTGTCCTTCTGCGTCATCGGATCGTCGTAGGTGCGGCCGATGAGACGCTTGATCGCGAAGAAGGTGCGCTCGGGGTTCGTGACCGCCTGGCGCTTGGCCGGCTGTCCGACGAGGCGCTCGCCGTCGTCGGTGAAGGCGACGATGGACGGGGTGGTGCGCGCGCCCTCCGCGTTCTCGATGACCTTCGGCTGCGTGCCTTCCATCACGGCCACGCAGGAATTCGTCGTTCCGAGGTCGATGCCGATGACTTTACCCATGGCGGGATCCCTCACTTTCAAAGCAGACCGCCGAGCCCCAAGACAGCAGCTCGGCCCATGGCAGGTGATTGATGTTGTTCTGTGAAACAGGAAGCGGCCGCCGCGTGCCGACCGGCCCGAAGCCTTAGCCGCCCCTGTCGCCCGCGGTGATATAAGGAGGGGGTCCACCCCCCGCAAGACGAACCTCGTCCATGCTCGACGGGTCCGCGGACCGTGCCGCAGCGGTGTTGCACCGATGTCCTACACGGGTGCCGCCAAGGATGTTAGTTGACGAAAGCGAAAGAGGTTCCCGTTAACCATCGGGCTTGCGGGTTTCTCTCGAAGAACGTCGCGGGCGGTCACTGGCAGCAGTCAAGCGGACACGATCATGGGCGTGCGGTACGATCTCGGAGCTCGGCTCCTGTGCGCGGGGCTTGCCCTCGCCGCGAGCGGCGCCGCCTTCGCGCAGCCCATGATGCTGCCCGGCGCTCGCTTCCCCGGGGCCGCCGAGCCTGCGCCCGGCGCGCCGCCCGGTCCGGATCAGCCGGCGCCCGGCGCGCCGCCCGCTCCGCGGCCCGATCCCGGACCGCCCGTCGCCCGCCCGGTCGCCATCAAAGCCCCGTCCGAGGATGCGGTCGTGGGCAAGGAGCTCAAGCTCAACGGCCGCGCGGGCTCGCTTCGCCTCGAGCGCGCGGGCAAGGATCTCAAGGCCCGCCTGACCTTGGCCGGCACCAAGCCGTCGCGGCCGGGCGAGGCCTGCGCCGTCACTCTCGGGGAGGGGGCGGGCTTGCCCCTCGCGAGCCAGGGCCGTCCGGACGGCGCGCCCCGCTACACGCTCGAGGCGACAGCCTGCCCCATGGTCGTCGACGTGCTCGACGGCGGGGTTCTCGTGACCCAGCCCAAAGAGGCCTGCCTGTTCGAGGCGGCGGAATGCCGGGTCGACGTGCGCGGGCTCTGGGGGCCGGAGCCCAGCGCCCTCGTGCCCCAGGCGAAGACGATCGAGCAGGCCCGCGGCGGCGCCGACAAGGCCGTGCGCGAGAACTACCGCGTGCTCAGCCAGCGCGCGACGGGCGCAGGGGTCCGCACCGTCGTCGGCGAGCAGGCCGCTTTCTCGTCCGAGCGCGAGATGCTCTGCCGCGACTACGCGCGGGAAAGCACCCACGGCTTCTGTCACGCCCGCTTCACGGAGGCGCGAGCCTTGAGCCTCGGCGCCCGCCTCGGGCTGACAGCTTCCGCCAATCCGGATCGGCCGCGCCCGCCGCGTCCCCGGCCGCCGGTCGCCCCTCCCGGTCCGACGGCGCAGCCGGCCCCAGCCCAGCCTGGGCAGCTCTACTGACGTCAGGCGTGAGGCCGTTAGCCGGCCTTCGCGGCCGGTGTCTGCGCGAGACAGCCCGCCTCCCAGCCCAAGATCGCCTGCTTGCGGGTGAGGCCCCAATGGTAGCCGGTGAGGGCGCCCGAGCGCCCGAGCACCCGGTGGCAGGGCACCACGAAGGAGATGGGGTTCTTGCCCACGGCCGCGCCCACCGCCCGCGAGGCCGTCGGGCGGCCGAGCCGGTTCGCGATATCGCCGTAGGTCGTGGCCTTGCCGAGCGGGATGCGCAGCAGCGTCTGCCAGACCCGAACCTCGAAGTCGGTTCCGATCATGACGACGCGCAGGGGCTGATCCTGGCGCCAGGCGAGGGGGTCGAAGATGCGCCGGGCCAGCGGCGCCGTCGCCGAGAGGTCCTCGACGTAGTGCGCCTGCGGCCAGCGCCGGCGCATGTCGTCGAGCGCCGCGCCGCGATCGCCACCGTCGACGAAGCCGAGCCCTGCCAACCCCCGCTCGGTTGCCACCAGGATCGCCTCTCCGAAGGGCGAGAGGTGGTAGCCGTAACGCAGGACGAGGCCGGAGCCGCCGCTCTTGAAGTCACCGGGCGTCATGGCCTCATGGGTGACGAAGAGATCGTGCAGACGGCCGGGGCCCGACAGGCCGACCTCGTAGGTGGCGTCGAGCACGCTCGCCGCGTCGGCGAGGAGCGCCTTGGCACTGTCGAGCGTGATCGCCTGCAGGAAGGCCTTGGGGGTGAGCCCGCACCAGCGGCGGAACAGGTGATGGACGTGGGTCGTCGAGAGACCGACATGGTCGGCGATCGCCTCCAGGGAGGGCTGCTCGCGCCAGCGCTCCGAGATGAAAGCGATGATCCGGCGGACCCGCTCGTAATCGGCGCCGTCAGGGGTGAAGCCGGCGGGCTCGATCCCGTCCGGGACGGCATCGTTCAGGGTTTGGCGAAGAGCGTTGAGCATGGGGGCAGGCTCCGGTCGTGAGCCGAACTAAACCAGGACCGGTGCGCCCGCGACACCCGATTCCTGCGCCCGTCCACCGGCTGCGGTCAGGCGCCCTTCTTCACGTCGGCCAGGGCCTTCGACAACGCGTCGGCGAAGCTCTCACGCTCGTGGGGCGAGAGGTCCCGGGCCACGACGACGCGCTCGCCGCGATGGGTGACGGCGAGGCGCAGGAGCCCGAACTCGTCGTCCTGCTCGCGGTCGAGGCGGGTCCAGAGCGGATTGAAGCGCCATTCCCGGGCGACGCCGCGATGGGTCACCTGGCGCATCAACAGCTCGATCGGCGTGAGCACCAGTTCCTCGAACGCGTCGGCGCGGCGGTAGCTGACGCGGAAGGCGATGTAGAGCGCCAGGAGGTCGAGGCCGAAGAAGCCCGCCACGGGCCAGAAGCCGAGCACGACGAAAGGTACGCTCGCGACGATCGTCGCGAGGCAGCACAGGGTCATGACGGTGCGGAACGCTTCCTGGCCGAGCGACCGGTGCGGCCGGATGACGGCGCTGAACACGGGCCGCTCGAAGCGCTCGGCAGCGTCGTCGGGTCGCTTGCCGCTCTCCATGGGCTCAATATAACGCGCTCATGAGCGAGGTTAAGGCACCGAGGCCCCCCAAGGGCGCGAGACGAATGGCCGCGCGGTCGACGGGCGAAGCGAGTGGCGTGCTCGTCGCGCCGCTCAAGGGCCGCGCGAAGCCCAAGGCGCGCCGCCGGCGCGGACCGAAACCCGTCGATGCGGCCACCGTCGCCGAAATCTTCGGGCGCCTGAGCGCGGCGATGCCTGAGCCGCGCGCGGAGCTCGAATACATCAACCCTTACACCCTCCTCGTCGCGGTGGTGCTCTCGGCCCAGGCCACCGACAAGGGCGTGAATCTCGCGACCCGGCCGCTGTTTGCCAAGGCCGATCACCCGCGGGCCATGCTGGCGCTGGGCGAGGACGTGGTGCGCGAGCACATCCGCACCATCGGACTCTACCGCAACAAGGCGAAGAACGTCATCGCGCTCTCGCAACTTCTGCTCGACCAGCACGGCGGCGAGGTGCCGCCTGACCTCGAACTCCTGCGGGCCCTGCCGGGCGTGGGGCGCAAGACCGCGAGCGTCGTCGTCAACGTCGCCTTCGGCCAGCCCCGCATCGCCGTCGACACCCATATCTTCCGGGTCTCGAACCGCATCCCGCTGGCGCCGGGCGCGACGCCGGACCAGGTCCAGGACGGGCTCGAGCGGATCGTCCCGCCCGACTACCTGCTCAACGCCCATCATTGGCTGATCCTGCACGGGCGCTACGTGTGCAAGGCGCGCAAGCCCGAGTGCTGGCGCTGCCCTATCATCGACCTCTGCCGCTTCGAGCCGAAGACGCCGGCGCCTTAGGACCGCCGCAGGCAGCGGGTCGGGCCGACCTGGCAGGCGATGCCCGGCGTCGAGCAGGCCGGGCCTTGAGCCGTGCGCTGGCAGACCCGGCACCCGTCCGTCCATTCGGCGCAGCCCGGCGCGGGATCGGCCGCGGCGCGCGGGGCGGCAAAAGCCAGGATGACGGCGAGGGTCGCGGCTAAGAGGCCTGCGCTGACAGCGGTCACGACGGCGATGGCGGTGTCGCGGGTGGTCATTCGAGATGTGCTCTCAAAATACCTGGATGGCCGACGCCTCGATGTCGCTCTTCAGGAGAGGATGCAAACTGTCCCGCGTCGTTAAATCGACGACGGTGCCGAGTTGGTCATTCAAGAAGTGCTGCATTCCCACGAGATCGAAGAGGGTGAAAGGCCGGCCGCGATCGTAACCGATGAACACGTCCAAATCGCTCTGAGGCGTCGCCGCGCCTCGCGCCGTCGAGCCGAAGAGGTAAAGGGCCGTCGCCCCCCTGCGCGCGCAGGGCGTCCGCTTCCCGCCGGAGGGCCTCGATCGCTTCGTCCCGGGTCATGACCCTCGATGTAGCGCCCGCTCAGCCGAAGACCAAGAGCCCGGCGAGGCCCGCCGCGCCGACGATGATGCGCCACCAGGCAAACAACGCGAAGCCGTGCCGGGAGACGTAGTCGAGGAAGCCGCGCACCACGATGAGCGCCGAGACGAAGGCCGCGACGAAGCCGACGACAATCAGCGCGCCGTCGTTGAAGCTGAGGAGCTTGTAGTTTTTGAGAAGATCGTAGGTGAAGGCCCCGGCCATGGTGGGCATGGCGAGGAAGAAGGAGAACTCGGCCGCCGCCCGCTTCGTGGCGCCGAGCAGCATGCCCCCGACGATGGTGGCGCCCGAGCGCGAGACGCCCGGCACCATGGCGAGGCACTGGATGAAGCCGATCTTCACGTACATCGAGAGCGGGAAGCGCGTGGCGTCGTCATGCGTCTCGGCGAAGCGGAACTCGTCGAGCATGAGGAGTACGAGGCCGCCCACGATCAGCGCGATGCAGACGACGAAGGGGTCGAAGAGCACGCCCTTGATGAAGCCGTGCAGGACCGCGCCGATCAGCGCCGCCGGCAGGAAGGCGGCGAGCACGCCGATCACGAAGCGGCGGGCGTTGGGATCGCTCGGCAGGGCCTTGGCGATCGCCCAGAGCCGGTGAAAGTAGACGAGCAGGATCGCCAGGATGGCGCCGAGCTGGACCAGCACCTCGAAGGTCTTGCCGGTCGACTGAAAGCCTAGGAAGTGGCCGACGAGCAGGAGGTGACCGGTCGACGAGACGGGCAGGAACTCCGTCAGGCCCTCGATGAAGCCGAGGAACAGGGCTTGCAGGAGCTGCGTCACGTTCATGAGAGAGGTCCAGCCGGTTCAGCGCTGCATCGGACGCGGGAGCGAATCGATCCCCGGCGTCGGCCTGTGTATAGGCCAGGGGCACGCCTATCACCCGATGCGTTCCCGGACCGTTACCCGCCGTTAAGGTCACCCGGCCTTAATGCCGCCCGCCTGCCCGTGTTCAGACCCCGTTCATGGCAACCCTCCACCAATACGCGTTCTGCCCGCAATCCCGCTTCGTGCGCCTCGTCCTCGCCGAGATGACGATGGAGCCGCGCCTCGTCGAGGAGCGCCCCTGGGAGCGGCGTCCGGAATTCCTGGCGCTCAATCCGAGCGGGGCGACGCCCGTCTTCGTCGAGGAGAGCGGCCTCGCGGTGCCCGGCGCCGGCGTGATCGCGGAATATCTCGACGAGACGCGGGGGCTCGGGCTCTCGGGCCGGCGGCTCCTGCCGAACGGTCCCGCGGAGCGGGTCGAGGTGCGCCGGCTTCTCGAGTGGTTCCTGATCAAGTTCAACGATGAGGTCACGAGCTATCTCGTCACGGAGAAAATCTACAAGCGCTTCATGGCGCCCGATCTCGGTGGCGGCCCGCCGGACATGGGAGCGATCCGTGCGGCGCGCGCCAACGTGCGCTATCATCTGAAATACATCGGCTATCTCATCGCGACCCGGAACTGGCTCGCGGGCGACGATCTGACCTATGCGGATCTCGCCGCGGCAGCCCACCTGTCCTGCGCGGATTATCTCGGCGACGTGCCATGGGACGAGGACGAAACGGCGAGGAACTGGTACGCCCGGGTGAAGTCCCGGCCGGCCTTCCGCGCCATCTTGGGCGATCGGGTGCCGGGCATGGCGCCGGCCGCGACCTACGCCAACCTCGACTTCTGAGCGGCGTGGCGCTCAAAGGCGCGTTCGCCGAGCGGGCTGGAGCGCTGGGCTTCGATGCCCTGCGCGTGGCCACTCTCGGCGTGGGCACCGATTTCACCGCACGCCTCAGGGGCTGGATTGAAGCAGGCCACCACGCCGACATGGCCTGGATGGCGGAGGGGACCGAGCGGCGCGGAGCGCCTCAGAGGCTCTGGGCCGAGGCGCGCAGCGCCGTCGTCCTCGGGCTCAGCGCCGCCCCGGACGGCGACCCGCTCGCCCTCACCCGCCTGGCGGACCGAGGAGCGGTGGCGACCTACGCGCAGCGGCGCGACTACCACGACGTCATCAAGGGCAAGCTCAAGGAACTCGCGGGCTTTCTCGCCGCGAAGGCCGGCGCCGACGTCAAGGTGTTCGTGGACACGGCCCCGCTCATGGAAAAGCCCCTGGCCCAGGCGGCCGGTCTCGGCTGGCAGGGCAAGCACAGCGTCCTCGTCTCGCGGGACCTCGGGCCCTGGCTGCTGCTCGGCGTGATCCTCACGACGGCGGAGCTCCCCCCGGACGCGCCGGCCCGAGACCATTGCGGCTCCTGCCGGCGCTGCCTCGACATTTGCCCGACCGACGCCTTCCCTGCGCCTTACGCCCTCGATAGCCGCCGCTGCATCGCCTATCTCACGATCGAGCATCACGGGCCGATTGACCGGGCGCTGCGCCCGCTCATCGGCAACCGGGTCTTCGGCTGCGACGACTGCCTCGCCGTGTGCCCCTGGAACAAGTTCGCGAAAGCCGGTCGCGAGGCCAAGATCGCCGCGCGGGAGGATCTGGCCGCGCCCCCGCTCCGTGAGCTGGCCCGTCTCGACGACACGGCATTCCGGCAGCGTTTCGCGGGCACCCCCATCAAGCGCACCGGGCGGGACCGCTTTCTGCGCAACGTGCTGATCGCCATCGGCAATTCCGGTGACCCCGCCCTCGCCGCGGAGGCGGAGCGCTGCCTGCTCGACCCCGCGCCGGTGGTGCGCGGCGCGGCGGTCTGGGCCCTGTCGCGGCTCGTCCCGCCGGCCCGCTTCGCAGGCGTTGCCGCCCGCTTCACGCCGATCGAGACCGATCCGGACGTGAGGGAGGAATGGGAGGCGGCGCTGGCGCTGACGAAGGCTGCAGCATGAGGCTCGTCGTCATCGGCCTCGGCTACAGCGCCCAGCGCTTCATCGAGCGCCACCGCTCGCGCTTCAGCGCCGTGACCGGCACGGTGCGAACCCCTGAGAAGGCGGCCGCGCTCTCGGCCGAGGGACTACCAGCCGTCGCCTTCGGACCAGAGGCGAAGGACCCAGCCCTCGACGAGATCCTGGCCGGCGCCGAAGCGCTCCTCGTCTCGGCACCCCCAGGGCCCAAGGGTGATCCACTCCTGCAAGCCCACGCCGGCGCTCTCGCGCGGGCCAAGGGCCTGCGCTGGATCGGCTATCTCTCGACGGTCGGCGTCTACGGCGATCACGGCGGAGGGCTCGTCGACGAAGGGACGCCACCGCGGCCGTCGAGCGGTCGCTCGCGGGCGCGCCTCGACGCGGAGATCGCGTGGCTCGGCTTCGGCGAGAGGTCCGGAACGCCCGTCCAGGTCTTTCGCATCGCCGGCATCTACGGACCGGGGCGCAACGCGCTCGCGAACCTCGCGGAGGGGACGGCGAAGCGCATCGTGAAGCCGGGTCAGGTCTTCAATCGCATCCACGTCGACGACATCGGCGCGGCGCTCGCGGCCTCCCTCGACCGGCCGCGGCCGGGCGGCATCTACAACCTTGCCGACGACGAGCCCGCCCCGCCGCAGGACGTGGTGGCCTACGCGGCGACGCTGATGGAGGTCGCGCCTCCGCCCGAGATCCCCTTCGACGAGGCCGAACTGTCACCGATGGCACGAAGCTTCTACGGCGAGAACAAGCGCGTCTCGAACCGACGTTTGCGTGAGGAACTCGGGGTTCGCCTGCTCTACCCGACCTATCGGGAGGGCTTGGCGGCCCTGTGGTCCGAAGGGGAGGGGCGCGGCTGACTTAGCCCGCTTCTCATGTGCGCCGGCTCACGGATCGGCGCTCCGTCCGGGCCTAGCCTCCTCCCATCGCTCCAGATCGGAGCGGAACCGGAGAGAAGGTCATGCGCCCACACGGCGCCCGCGCCTGCAACGACGGCGGCTGAAACAGGCTTGATCAGCACTCGCGCGGTCAGGCCGCGGCTTTCACGCCCGGCCCGAAATAATCGATGTAACGCTTGCTGATCGCGGCCACCGGCAAGATCACGAGAACGTCCGTCGTGCCGAACTGCCGATCGATCACGGCGCCGTCGCCGAAGGTCGCCCCGAGGCGCAGATAGCCCTTGATGAGGGGCGGCAGCGCGTGGAGCGCTTCCTTCGCGTTCACCGCCTCTTTGGCGAGGAGGTTCATGGCGACGTAGCGCTCGGGCACCGCTCGCGCCTGCCAGGCCTCGGGCGCCCGCGCGAAGTGATGCAGGAAGCTGAGAGGCAGAGCCAGGCGCTTCGGGTCCGTGCCCTCCAGGCTGGCGCAGCCGATCATCACGTCGATCCGGTGATGGACCACGTAGGCCCAGATGCCCTGCCAGAGCAGTTCCACCGTGCGCTTCGTGCGGTAGGGCTTGAGCACGCAGGAGCGGCCGAGTTCGAGGAACCGCGCCGTCGGGTTCGCCTCGATCAGGGGCGCGATGTCGTACTCGCCCGCGGTGTAGAAGCCGAAATGCCGGTCGGCCACATCCTGGCGCAGGAGCCGATAGGTGCCGACCACCTTCGGCTTGGCCTTGCGGAAGGCTTTGCGCGGCGCCTCGTGATCGATGACGAGGAGGTGGTCGCATAAGGCGTCGTATTCGTCGACGTCGCGGCGCGAGAAGAGGGCGGTGCCGTTCGGCAGGGCCGACATCTCGTCGTAGAACACCTTGAAGCGCAGGCGCTGGGCGCGGCGAATCTCTTTGGCCGTCGTGGCGAGCCGGACTTCCAGGCTGCCGAGGCGGCCGAGCACGGGATCGAGGGCGCCGTGATCGCGCACCGGCCGTCCGAAGCTCGGCATGCGCGCCAGACCCGGCCGCGCGAAAGGCAGCGGCCTCAGGAAGGAGAGGGCCGGGTGGGCCGGCCGGTCGGACGCGGCCCGCGCGAACCGATGCGTCATGGATGCCTCGCTCGGCGACCTCGTCGACCGCGCGCTCCGCGCGGTGGACCGCCTTCGTCCGTGACATCAACATAGCCGTCCGACAGGAATGTGACAATTGTCACGTGGGCCGGGGTGAGCCGCCCGAGCGAAACCGCAACAGCCCCGCGATCCCATCGCCGACGGGTGTCAGGAGGCTTTGGCGAGCGCCGGCCGGGCTGACTCGAGAAGACCCGACAGGGCCTGGAATTCGAAGGGCTTGGCCAAAAGCCCGTCGAAGCCCGCCTCTGTCGTCGCGACCTCGTCCTCTTTGCCCGCATTGGCGGTGAGCGCGACGATGCGGGACGGCTCGCGGCGGCCGAGCGCCTCCTCGAGGCGGCGGATGCGCCGCGTCGCCTCCAGGCCGTCGAGCACGGGCATCCGGATGTCCATGAGCACGAGGTCGTAGGCCGGACGCACGCCGGAGAAGGAGGCCTCCGTCAGCGCGAGCGCCTCCTCGCCGTTCTTCGCCCAGTCCACGATCGCGCCGAGCTTCTCCAGGCTCTTCAGGGCAAGCAGGGCGTTGATGTCGTTGTCTTCCGCGAGCAGAACCCGGGCGGTGGTCTCGGGCCGGCGCCGGCGCGGACCGGGGAGGCGGCTCGGGCCCGGCTCCTGCATCGGCTCCCCCTTGCTGCGGGCGAGGCGCTCGTAGAGGGAGCGGGGGCGCACGGGCTTGACGAGGTAGCCGTCGAAGCCCGCGGCCGTCGGCGCGCCGAAATCGCGCCGGTCATAGGGAGAGAGCAGCACGATGGTGCGGGCGACGCCCGCCTGGCGCGCCTCGTGGCCGACCTCCCGGACGATTTCCAGCCCGAGGGCGCAATCGGCGATGAGGAGGTCGCAGGGCGCGACCGCGACGCGCGCGAGGGCGTCCACCGGATCGCCGGTCAGCGTCACGACCGCGCCGGCCTCGCGCAGCCGCCGCGCCAGGAACGGCGCTTCGAAGGGCGAGCGGGCGAGGATGAGCACGTCCTTGCCCGCCATGGCGCGGGGGACGCTCGGGCGCGGGCGCGACGCGTCGGCCTCCGGCAGGGGCAGGCGCGCCATGAAGGCGCTGCCCTGGCCCGGCGCGGTCTCAACCCGGATCTCGCCGCCCATGCCCTCGACGATGCGGCGGGTGATGGCGAGCCCCAAACCGGTGCCGCCGTGGCGGCGCGTCGCCGAATCGTCACCCTGCTCGAACTCGCCGAACAGAGCCGGCAGGCGCTCCGGGGCGATGCCGGGGCCGGTGTCGCGAACGGCGAGCTCGATCGCGCCGTCGGCCGCGCGCTCGACGACGATGCCGACGCCGCCGGTATCAGTGAACTTCACGGCGTTGCCGGCGAGGTTGACGAGCACCTGCCGCAGCCGGTCGCCGTCGCCCAGGAGCTTGCGGGGCACGTCCGGCGCGATATAGGCCGCGACCTCGATGCCCTTGCCCTGCGCCTTCGGCCCGAGGAGCTCCACCACGCCCTCGACGACGGGCTGCAGGTCGAAGGGCTCGGCGGCGAGGTCGAGCCGGCCCGCCTCGATCTTCGAGAAGTCGAGAATTTCGTCGATGAGGGTGAGAAGGGCCTCGCCGGACGTCTTGATGGCGCGGACGTAAGTCGTCTGCTCCGGACTCAGCCGCGTGTCGAGGATGAGCTCGGCCATGCCGAGGATGCCGTTGAGGGGCGTGCGGAACTCGTGGCTCACGGTGGCGATGAAGCGGGATTTGGCGTCGCTCGCGGCCTCGGCCTTGCTGCGGGACTCGGCCAGGCTCCGCTCGAGGGTGATGCGGTCCGTCATGTCCCGGCCGGCGCGCAGGGTGCCCGGGCGTCCGGCCGCGTCGATGGCGGGAGTCTCGATCCATTCGATCCAGCGCGGGCCGTCGGCCGTCGCCACCGCCTCCTCGATCCGGCGCCCGCCGCCAGGCGCAGTGGCGGCCGGGCCGCGCTCGAGAACGCTCAGGGTTGCGTCGCTGCCGATCAGGTCCTCGCGGGCCTGGCCGAGGAGAGCGGCGAAGCGCTCGTTGGCGAAAGTGATCCGTCCATGGGCGTCGCGCTGGACGATGAGGTCGACCTGGGCCTCGACGAGGCCGCGGGTCCGCTCCTCGCCCTCGGCCAACTGCCAGACCCGATCGTGCAGGCGCTCGATCTCGCCGTCCTTGGTCGAGAGCGCCCGGCGAAGCTGTCCCCGCTCCCGGACGATCCGCGCCGCGACGGCCGCGAGCACCGCGAGGCAGGCGAGCGCCGTGGCCGCGAGGCCCCAAGCGAGAATGGTCATGTCGATCCGCCGTCCCGTGGTTCTCAGGGCGACATGATCGGGGCTGGCGCTGAAAAAGCCTTTGAGAAAGGGGGTTAGCGGATCATCGGCAGAAAGCGCGCGTTTTGCCGATCATCTCGAAAGCCTTCGTTCACCCTCACGCGGCTGCCGGTGTCCGGTCGATGGCGGCGCGGTAGGAGAGGGCCTCGGCGAGATGGAGGCGCCTGACCCGCTCTTCGCCGTCGAGATCGGCGAGCGTCCGCGCGACGCGCATGACACGGTGGAAGCCCCGCGCGGTGAGGCGCATGGCATTCGCCGCATCCCGGATCAGGGCGACACCGTCCGGGTCGGGGCGGGCGACCTCGTCGAGAATGGGGGCCGGGCAGGAGGCGTTGGTGAGGCTCGCGGGCAGGCCGAGGCCCGCGTAGCGCTCCCCCTGCAGCGCCCGCGCCGCGGCGACCCGGGCGCCGACCTCCGCCGAGCCCTCGAGTGGCGGCGGCAGGATGAGGTCGGCGGCGCTCACGGCCGGCACCTCGATCACGAGATCGATCCGGTCGAGGAACGGGCCGGAGATGCGGGCCTGGTACTGCGCCATGCAGCGGTCGTTCGGCTGACGGCGGCAGGCGTAGCCCGGCTCCGTGCCCCGGCCGCAGCGGCAAGGGTTCATGGCCGCGACGAGCTGGAACCGCGCGGGATACGTCACGCGGTGGTTGGCGCGCGCGATCGAAACCTCGCCGCTCTCGAGGGGCTGGCGCAACGCGTCGAGCACCTGGGGCTGGAACTCCGGCAGCTCGTCGAGGAAGAGCACGCCGCCATGGGCCAGCGAGACTTCGCCCGGCCGGGCGTTGATCCCGCCGCCGACGAGGGCCGCCATCGAGGCGGAGTGGTGCGGCGACCGGAACGGCCGGCGGTTGGAGAGGGCGCCGCCGGCGATCTGCCCCGCCACCGACTGGATCATGGAGATGTCGAGCAACTCGCGCGGGCCGAGCGGCGGCAGGATCGAGGGCAGCCGCTGCGCCAGCATCGACTTGCCGGCCCCGGGCGGGCCGTTGAGCAGCAGGTTGTGGCCGCCGGCCGCGGCGATCTCGAGGGCCCGCTTCGCGCTCTCCTGGCCCTTGATGTCCCGCAGGTCCGGCAGGGGGCCGGAGGGCACGGCGATGGCGGGCTCGGGCCGCGCCATCACCTGCTCGCCCTTGAAGTGGTTGGCGAGCTGGATGAGCGACCGCGGCGCCAGAACCTCGATGTCGGCCCCTGCCCAGGCGGCTTCCGGGCCGCAGGCCTGCGGGCAAATCAGGCCGCGGCCCCTGGCATGGGCAGCGATCGCTGCCGGCAGGACGCCCGCCACCGCCGTAATGTGCCCGTCGAGCGCCAGCTCACCCAAGACGAGGTACCCGGTCAGCGCGTCGGCGGGCAGCGCCCCAATGGCAGCCATGACGCCCAGCGCGATGGGCAGGTCGTAGTGAGAGCCTTCCTTCGGCAGATCGGCGGGAGCCATGTTGACCGTGATGCGCTTCGCCGGCAGCGCCAGGCCTGAGGCGATCAGCGCCGAGCGGACCCGCTCGCGCGATTCCGCCACCGCCTTGTCCGGCAGCCCGACGATGGTGAAGACCACGTTTCCGGGGCTGATCTGAACCTGGACGTCGACCTCGCGCGCCTCGATCCCCTCGAACGCAACCGTCGCGACGCGCGTGACCATCGGGGACCGCTCTCCTCAGCGACCAGAAGCCTAGCTTGGCCGTTCGAGGGCGACAACTGGAGGTTCAGCGCTCCGCTGCCGCGGCCTTCAGGCGGTAGAGCGCCTCCAGCGCCTCCCGCGGCGAGAGCTCGTCAGGGTCGAGGGCATCGAGCGCGGCGCGCAGCGGATCCGGGGCCGGCGAGGGTTCGGCCGCGCGTGGTACGGCCGCGAAGAGAGGCAGGTCGTCGAGGGTCGCCCGGCGCGGGCGCTCCCGGTCGGAGCGCTCCAGCTCGGAGAGGATCGTCTTGGCCCGGGCAACGACAGGGCGCGGCAGGCCGGCGAGGCGGGCCACCTGCAGGCCGTAGGAGCGGTCGGCCGCGCCGGGCACCACCTCGTGCAAGAAGACCACGTCGCCCTTCCACTCGGCGACCTTCAAGGTCGCATTGGCGAGGTGGTCGAGGCGTTCGGACAGGGCCGTGAGCTCGTGGAAATGCGTGGCGAAGAGCGCCCGGCAGCGGTTCGTCTCGTGCAGGTGCTCGACGCTCGCCCAGGCGATGGAGAGTCCGTCGAAGGTGGCGGTGCCGCGCCCGATCTCGTCGAGGATGACGAGGGAGCGAGCGGTCGCCTGATTCAGGATGGCGGCGGTCTCGACCATCTCCACCATGAAGGTCGAGCGGCCGCGGGCGAGATCATCGGCCGCGCCGACGCGGGAGAAGAGCCGGTCGACGACCCCGAGGTGCAGGCTCTGCGCCGGCACGTAAGCGCCCATCTGGGCGAGCACGACGAAGAGCGCGTTCTGGCGCAGATAGGTCGACTTGCCGCCCATGTTCGGGCCGGTGACGAGGAGGATGCGCCCGGCCTCGTCGCCCGAGAGGTCGCAGTCGTTGGCGACGAAGGGCTGGCCCTGCTGCCGGAGCGCTGCTTCCACCACCGGGTGGCGCCCGGCGACGACTGAGAAAGCGAGGCCGTCGTCGACGAGGGGCCGGGTCCAGCCGCCCTCCGCCGCCGCCTCGGCGAGCCCTGACGCAACGTCGAGAACGCTCAGCGCGTCGGCGGCGGCGAGAAGGCTCTCGGCCCGCGCCGTCGCCGCGGACGAGAGCGCCGCGAAAACCTCGAGCTCCAGCCGCAGCGCCCGGTCGGCGGCGCCGGCGATCTTCGCCTCCAGCGCGCCGAGCTCCACCGTCGTGAAGCGCATGGCGCCGGCCAGGCTCTGGCGGTGGACAAACAGGGCTTTGTGCTCGCCGCGCAGGAAATCCTCGCCCGCTCCTTGAGGCACCTCGACGAAGTAGCCCAGCACGTTGTTGTGCTTGATCCTCAAGGTCCGGCAGCCGGTCTCGGCGGCGTAGCGGGCCTGGAGGGCGGCGATGAACCGGCGCGAGTCCTGCTGCAGGGCCCGGGCCTCGCCGATCTCGCGCGAGAACCCGTCGCGCACGAAGCCGCCGTCGCGTTTCAGAAGCGGCAGCTCGTCCGCGAGCGCCGCGCCGAGCATGGCGCCGAGCTCCGGGTCGAGACGGTCGAGGGCGGCCCGGGCCTTGGCGAGTTCCTCGGGCAGATCTCCGGTCCCGAGAAGGGCGGCGATCGCGGTGCCCGCGGCGAGCCCGTTGCGAAGCGCCGCGAGGTCCCGCGGACCGCCCCGGTCGAGCTGGAGCCGCGTGAGCGCCCGGGCAAGGTCTGGCGCGGTCCGCAGCGCGGCGCGCAACCGCTCCCGGACGAGGCCGTCGCCGAGGAGATGGGCCACCGCGTCTTGCCGCCGCCGGATCGCGGCGACATCGGTCAGCGGCCCGGCGAGGCGCTCCGCCAGGAGGCGAGCGCCGCCGGGCGTCAGGGTGCGGTCGATGGCGGCCAAGAGGCTTCCCGCCCGTTCGCCCGAGAGCGTCCGGGTGAGCTCGAGATTCGCCCGGGTCGCCGCGTCGATGGCAAGCCCGCCCTCGGCCCGGCGCCGGGGCGGCGAGAGGGCCGGGCGCGTTCCGACCTGGGTGCGCTCGACGTAAGCGAGCGCCGCGCCCGCCGCCGCGATCTCGGCCCGGGAGAGCGCACCGAAGGCGTCGAGGGTCGCGACGCCGTAATGCTCTTTAAGGCGCCGCTCCGCCGCCGCGGGATCGAGGCCATCCCGGGGCAGAGGGGTGAGCGCCGCGCGCAGATCCTGCCAGAGGGGCCTGAGGGCCGGGTCGTCGTGCAAGGTGTCGGGCAGCACGATCTCGCGGGGGTCGAGGCGGGCGAGTTCCGCGGCGAGGCCGGCGGCCGGCACTTCGGCCACCGTGAAGCGCCCCGTCGAGACGTCAACCCCGGCGATGCCGTAGCACCAGCCGCCGTCCGAGGCGCGACGGCGCGCGACGGCGACGAGGAGGTTCGCCCGGCCCGGGTCCAGGAGGCGCTCCTCCGTGAGGGTCCCGGGCGTCACGAGGCGCACCACCGCGCGGCGCACCACGGACTTGCCCCCGCGCCGCTTGGCCTCGGCCGGATCCTCCGTCTGCTCGCAGACCGCGACGCGGTGGCCGGCCTGGATCAGGCGGTGGAGGTAGTCGTCGGCGCGCTCGACGGGCACGCCGCACATCGGGATGTCCTCGCCCAGGTGCTTGCCGCGGCGGGTCAGGACGATGCCGAGCGCCTTCGCCGCGATCTCGGCATCGGCGAAGAACAGCTCGTAGAAGTCCCCCATGCGGTAGAAGAGCAGCCCGTCCGGGTGCTCCGCCTTGATGGCGAGGTACTGCGCCATCATGGGCGTCGGACGCGAGGCCTCGTCGGGGACGGAACCGCGCATCTCGGGCGGGGTGCGATCGAGCATGGCGCCGACCTTAACCCCTCGCGCGCCGGGTTTCACCTCGTCGTCCCCGCGATGCACAGCTTCGGCCATCGCCCTTGAGCGGGAGCGAGCCGGCGGTCTAAGACCGTTAACCACGTCAACGCCCGCCGCGGCTTCGTCAACGCGCCCCAGAAGCGTCGCGCCGCTCTCACCGAGGATACGCCCCGCCCATGGCCGACCAGCCCCCCAAACGCCGCAGCCGCCCGACCTTCACGGACCAGGAAGCCCTGCTCTTCCACAGCCAGGGCCGGCCGGGGAAGCTCGAGGTGGTGCCGACGAAGCCGATGGCGACGCAGCGCGACCTCTCGCTCGCCTATTCGCCGGGCGTCGCCGTGCCGGTGAAGGCCATCGCCGAAAACCCCTCGACGGCCTTCGACTACACGGCCCGGGGCAACATGGTGGCCGTGATCTCCAACGGCACCGCGATCCTCGGCCTCGGCAACCTCGGCGCGCTCGCCTCGAAGCCGGTGATGGAAGGCAAGTCCGTCCTGTTCAAGCGCTTCGCCGACGTCGACTCCATCGACCTCGAGGTCGACACGGAGGACCCGGACGCCTTCATCAACTGCGTGCGCTATCTCGGGCCGTCCTTCGGCGGCATCAACCTGGAGGACATCAAGGCGCCGGAGTGCTTCATCATCGAGGAGCGCCTGCGCGAGCTGATGGACATCCCCGTCTTCCACGACGACCAGCACGGGACGGCGATCATCGCGGCGGCGGGCCTCATCAACGCCCTGCACCTCACCGGCCGTGACATGGCCAAGACCCGTCTCGTCGTGAACGGCGCGGGCTCGGCGGGCATCGCCTGCACGGAACTGCTCAAGGCGATGGGCTTCGCGCCCAACAACGTGATCCTGTGCGACACGAAGGGCGTGGTTTATCGCGGCCGCACCGAGGGCATGAACCAGTGGAAGTCCGGCCACGCCGCCGAGACCGACCGGCGGACGCTGGCCGACGCCCTCGACGGGGCGGACGCGGTGTTCGGCCTCTCGGTGCGGGGCGCCTTCACCGACGCGATGATCCGCTCCATGGCGCCTGAGCCCATCATCTTCGCCATGGCGAACCCGGACCCGGAGATCACGCCCGAGGAGGTCCACCGCATCCGCGACGACGCCATCATGGCGACGGGACGCTCGGACTACCCGAACCAGGTCAACAACGTTCTGGGCTTCCCTTACATCTTCCGCGGCGCCCTCGACGTGCAGGCGACGACCATCAACATGGAGATGAAGGTCGCGGCGGCCCAGGCGCTGGCCGACCTCGCCCGCGAGGACGTGCCGGACGAGGTCGCCGCCGCCTATCAGGGCTCGCGGCCCCGCTTTGGGCGCGACTACATCATCCCTGTCCCCTTCGACCCGCGCCTCATCCACACCGTGCCGGCGGCGGTCGCGAAAGCAGCGATGGATTCAGGGGTCGCACGGAAACCGATCGTCGACACGCGCGGCTACAAGGCGCAGCTTTCGGCGCGCCGCGACCCGGTGGCCGGCACCCTCAACCGCATCTTCGAGCGGGTGCGCAAGTTCCCCAAGCGCGTGGTCTTCGCCGAGGGCGAGGAGGAGCAGGTCATCCGCGCCGCCCTGTCTTACGTGAACCAGGGTCTCGGCACCGCGATCCTGGTGGGGCGCGAGGACCGCATCCGCGAGACGGCGGAGGCCGCGGGCATCGAGCTCTCCGGCCGCGAGGGCGTGGAGATCCACAACGCGCGGCTGTCGAAGCGCAACGCGGTCTACGCCCAGTTCCTGTACGACCGGCTGCAGCGCCGCGGCTACCTCTTCCGCGACTGCCAGCGCCTCATCAACCAGGACCGCAACCACTTCGCCGCTTCCATGGTGGCGCTCGGCGACGCCGACGCCCTGGTGACGGGCGCGACGCGCAACTACTCGACGGCGATGGAGGAGATCCGCCGCGTCATCGACGCCAAGCCTGGCCACCGGGTGATCGGCGTCTCGGTCTGCATCGCGCGGGGCCGCACCGTGCTCGTCGCGGACACGGCGCTCCACGAGATGCCCTCGGCGCAGGAACTCGCCGAGATCGCGGTCGAGGCGGCGGGCGCGGCCCGGCGGATGGGCTACGAGCCGCGGGTGGCGCTCCTGTCCTTCTCCACCTTCGGCCAGCCCAAGGCCGAGCGCGCGGACAAGATCCAGGAGGCGGTGCGCATCCTCGAAGGCCTGCGGGTCGACTTCGAGGTCGATGGCGACATGAACGCGGACGTGGCGCTGAACCGTGACCTCTTGGCCGCCTACCCGTTCACCCGCCTCACCGGCCCGGCGAACGTGCTCGTCATGCCGGCGTTCCACTCGGCGTCGATCTCGACGAAGATGCTGCAGGAACTCGGCGGCGCCATGGTGCTGGGGCCGCTCATCGTCGGCCTCGACAAGCCGGTGCAGGTGGTCTCGCTCGGGGCGACCGATGCCGACATCGTCAACATGGCGGCGCTCGCCGCCTTCAACATCGGCGGATGAGGGGATCGGAAACACTTTCTTGACCGGCGGCCAGTAGCGTTCCGGGGTTCATGCGAAGCCTCGGAGCGCGTCGTGCAGACCCTCACCTCAGTCGTCGGCGAAGTCGAGAAGGCCGTCAGCGGCGGTGATCACGCCAAGCGCGTCGAGACCTTGCGCAAGGTCACCTCCCTCTTCGTCCAGCAGGCGCCGGCCCTGCAGGACGACCACGTCGACGTCTTCGATGAGGTGATCCTGCGCCTGGCCCGGGACCTCGAGTTCCGCGCCCGGGTCGAGCTGTCCGACAAGCTTGCCGATGTCGAGAACGCGCCCCGCAAGGTGGTGCGCGATCTTGCCTTCGACGACAACATCGCGGTCGCCAAGCCCGTCCTGGAGCGTTCGGCGCGGCTCACCGAGGACGACCTCGTCGAGGTGGCGTCAAAGAAGGGACAGGACCACCTCTTCGCCCTCTCGCGCCGTACCACGCTCACCGAGCGCGTGACCGACATCCTCGTCGACCGCGGTGACGGCCGGGTCGTCCGCTCGGTGGCAGGCAACCAGGGCGCACGGTTCTCGGCCAACGGCTTCGACCAGCTCGTCGAGCGCGCCCGCGGCGACGAGCGGCTGCAATCGGCGATCAAGGGCCGCGCCGATGTCAGCCCGCTGCACATGAGCCGCCTCGTCGAGGTGGCCCGCGAGAAGGTGCGCGAGACTCTTAAGGCCGAGTTGGGGGAGGACTCGCAGGCCGCTGTCGACGCCACCGTCGACCGGGTCGCCGCGGCTCTCGCCCTCGCCACTCATGGCCGCGGTCTCGTCGACGACTATACCGGCGCCGAAGCCAGGGTCGCGGAATGGGCGCGCCGGGGACAGCTCAACGAGGAGAAGGTCGTCGGCTGGATCCGCGAGGGCAAGCTCGAGGACAGCCTCGCGGCCATGGCGCAACTGGCCGGCGTCCCCGTCGAGCTCGTGGCCCGCGCCTACCATGCCGCGAATTACGACGCGCTGCTCATCGTCGTGCGCGCGGTCCGCTTCAACTGGACGACCTTTAAGACGCTGCTCGCCTACAAGGCCGGGCGTGTGCCACCCCTCGAACTGCTGAAGGACGCCTTCGAGGCCTTCCAACAGCTCACCGTTCCCACCGCCCAGCGCGTCCTACGTTTCACCCTCGCGCGGGAGAAGGCGGGGCAGTCCGACGCGGCGTGACCCGGAGCGATCCTCTAGACCGCCTCGAAGCGCCATGATGCTGCAAGAGCGACCGGCCGAAGCGCCGCGGGTGCCCTCCGTGGTGGTCTTCGACGTGGGCCAGGTGCTGCTGAACTGGGACCCTCGGCACCTCTACCGCAGGATCATCCCCGACCCGGACCGGATGGAGTGGTTCCTCGCGCACGTCTGTCCCGACACCTGGAACAGGAGCCTCGACGGCGGCCGTCCCTGGGACGAGGCGCTCGCCGAGCGCATCGCCCTTCACGGCGGCTGGGCCGATGAGATCCGCGCCTACCGCGCCCGCTGGCAGGAGATGGTGCCCGACGCCATCGGCGCGAACGTCGCCCTTCTTGCGCGCCTGAAGGCGGCCGGCGTCCCGGTCTACGCCATCACCAATTTCGCCGGCGACCTGTTCCGCGAGACGCAGGACCGCTTCCCGTTCCTCAAGAGCTTCGACGGCGTCGTTGTCTCGGGCGACGAGGGGCTCCTGAAGCCCGATCCCGCGATCTACCGGCTCTTCCTCGCGCGGTTCGGGCTCCGCGCCGAGGCATGCCTCTTCATCGACGATTCGCCGGCCAACGTCGCGGGCGCGCGGGACGTCGGCATGACGGCGATCCAGTACCGCTCGGGCGACGACCTCGCCGCCGCATGCGCGCGCCTCGGCCTCCTGCCCGTTAACGCTACATCAACCATTCCCGCCCGGCCCGTTGACCCTTAACGAAACGTTACCCTACGGTCCCGCTCGACGGGAACAGGGTGGCGTATCGTGCAGGACGGGCAGGCGAAGGGACGGGATCGGTTCGGCCTCAGGATCTTGGGTCTCGCGGGCCTCGTCGCGCTCCTGATCCCGACCATTGCTGCTGCCACGCCCTGGTTCGGGCTGTTCGGTCAGGCGGCGCCGCCCGCCGCCGAGAAAACCCAGGCGCCGGACCCGAAACCTGAGTCGACGCCCCGGGCCGCCGCGCCGCGCAAGCCCGCCGCGGCCGGATCGTCGGCGATGACCCCGATCCGCAAGCCGGTGCCCCCGCCAATCGTGCGTAGCGTCTGCGTGCGCCTGTGCGACGGCTACAGCTTTCCTGTCGGCACGTTGCAGTCCGCGGCCGACCGCCCGGTCCACGAGGCCGCCTGCGCCGCGGCCTGTCCGGGCGCGGCGACGCGCCTCTACACGGCGACGAGCGAGCGCCTCGACCGGGCGATCGCCTCGGACCGTACCTCCTACCGCCGTCTGCCGACGGCCTACCTCTACCGCGGTCGCCGCGTCGCGGCCTGTTCGTGCCAGACCGACGGGGCGGTGGCCGCGCGCCTGCCCCTGCGCCAGGACCAGACGCTCCGCCGCGGCGACGTCGTGGTCGGCCTGAACGGCGCGCGGGTCGTCGCCAGCGCGCCCGGCCCGCGTCTCGAGGATTTCCGGCGCTCCGCCGCCCTTTCTCCCGCCGCCCGTGCGCGCCTCGACGGCATGCTTGACGTGTCGCGCAAGGAAGCGGCCCTGCGCTCCTTCCGCCAGGCGCTCGGCCTCGCGCCGGACGCCGCGCCGTTCCAGACCGCGAGCTTGAGCGAGTCGGCCCCGGCCGCGGGTTTCCGTTCGGTCGAGGTCGTCTCGTCCGGCTTCGGCGAGGTCGGTCGCGCCGTGCCGGGCTTCCAGGCGATCCGCTGAACCGGCGCGGTTAGAGGGTCAGCGTCCAGGTCTCGCCGACGAGATCCTGGCCGAAGCTGCGGTGGGGCTTGGCCTCGACCCGCCGGAAGCCGAAGCTCTCGTAGACGCGCCGCGCCGCGTGAAGGCAATCGTTCGTCCACAAGGTCACGTCGCGGTAGCCGGCGCTGCGCGCAAAATCGAGGCATTCCCCGACGAGGCGCTTGCCGAGGCCTGAGCCCCGGGCCGAGGGCTCGACGTAGACGAGGCGGATCTTCGCCGTCGCCGCGTCGTGGCGGACCAGGAAGGCCGAACCCATCACCGCCCCGTCCCGGTCGGCGATGAAGGCGCGCTCCCGGGCCGGGTCGAAACTCTTCACGAACTGGGCGACGATCTCCGCGACGAGCGCCTCGAAGCTGGCGTCGAAGCCGTATTCCTGCGCGTAGAGTGCGCCGTGCCGCGCCACGACCGTGCCGAGGTCGCCCGGCCGGGGATCGCGGATCGCAATCGGGGCGGGGGAGGGTGGGCCAAACGCCCGTTCCACCGTGCCGAGCGCCGCGACGAGGTCCTGGCGCGCGCCCGGCGCGAGATCGGCCAAGAGTGCGGCGACCGTGTCGTGCGAGCGCGCGTCGAGCGGCGCGAAGGTGTCACGGCCCGCCCGGGTGAGGGCGAGCACGCTGGCGCGCCCGTCGGCGGGGGAGGGCGCGCGGGTCACGAGGCCTTTGGCGGCAAAGCGCTTCAGGATGCGGCTGAGATAGCCCGGGTCGAGGCCGAGGGCCCGGCCGAGCTCCCCCGCCGTCCAGCCCTCGCGCTGAGCGAGTTCGTAGAGCACCCGCGTCTCCGTCAGCGTGAAGGCGCTGTCGTAGGGCTTCTCCTCCAGGAGGCCGAGCCGGCGCGTGTAGAAGCGGCTGAAGCGACGGACGGCGTGGATCTCGGCATCGGCGGGCGCGGGCGTCATGGTGGCTCTCCTCCGCCAAGACTCATCCGAATACTTGACGGAGTCAACGACCTCGCACCGCCTTGCCTCGGACGCGGCCAGCGTCCATGGGAGCGCCGATGCGCGCCTTCGCCGTGCCCCTTCCCATCGACGCGGTGCTCGGCCCGCTGCTCGCCCGCCTGCGGGAGCGGTCGAGTGCCGTGCTCGTCGCCCCGCCCGGCGCCGGCAAGACGACGCGGGTGCCCCTCGCGCTCCTCGACGAGCCCTGGGCAGCGGGCCGCAAGCTCATCCTTCTCGAACCCCGCCGTCTGGCGGCCCGGGCGGCAGCAGACCGCATGGCGCGCACGCTCGGCGAGAGCGTCGGCGACACGGTCGGCCTGCGGGTGCGCCTCGGCTCGCGGATCGGCCCGCGCACCCGGATCGAGGTGGTCACCGAGGGCGTCTTCTCCCGCATGATCCTCGACGATCCGGCGCTGGAGGGCGTGGCCGGCGTGCTCTTCGACGAGTTCCACGAGCGGTCGCTCGACGCCGATCTCGGGCTGGCGCTGGCCCTCGACGCGCAAGGGGGCCTGCGGGAGGACCTTCGCCTCCTCGTCATGTCGGCGACCCTCGACGGCGCGCGCGTCGCCAAGCTCCTCGGCGACGCCCCGGTGATCGAATCGGAGGGGCGGGCCTACCCGGTCGAGACCCGCTACCTCGGCCGCGACTCGGGAAAACGCGTCGACGTCGAGGTCGCCGACGCGGTGCTCCGGGCGCTGCGCGCCGAGCCTGGTTCGATCCTCGCCTTCCTCCCGGGGCAGGGGGAGATCCGCCGCGTCGAAGCTTTGCTCCGCGAACGGATCGCCGACCCGGCCGTCGATCTGGCGCCGCTCTACGGCGCGCTCGACCGTGAGGCGCAGGACCGGGCGGTGCAGCCGAGCGAGCCTGGCCGGCGCAAGGTGGTGCTCGCCACCTCCATCGCCGAGACCTCGCTGACCATCGAGGGGGTGCGCGTCGTCGTCGATTCGGGGCTCGCCCGGGTACCGGTCTACGAGCCGAGCCTCGGGCTGACCCGGCTCGAGACCGTGCGCGTCTCCCGCGCCGCTGCCGACCAGCGCCGCGGCCGCGCCGGGCGCACGGAGCCCGGGGTCTGCTATCGCCTGTGGGAAGAGGCCGCGACGGGGGCGCTGGAGCCCTATGCGCGGCCCGAGATCCTGGCCGCTGACTTAAGCCCGCTCCTCCTCGACTGCGCCGCCTGGGGCGTTGCGGACCCGACGCGGCTGCCCTTCCTCGACCCGCCGCCCGCGCCGGCCCTCACCGAGGCGCGGACGCTACTCGGCGAACTCGGCGCCCTGGACGCCGACGGGCGCCTCACCGAAACCGGGCGCAGCTTGCGCGCTCTGCCGCTGCCGCCGCGCCTCGCGCGCATGGTGACGGAGGCCGGCCGGCGCGGCGCGGCGATGGACGCGGCCGACCTCGCCGCCGTGCTCGTGGAGCGCGGTCTCGGCGGCGACGGGGCGGACCTCGCGCTGCGCGTCGAGCGCTTTCGCCGGGACCGCTCGCGCCGGGCCGAGGACATGCGCCGCATGGCGCAGGGCTGGGCCAAGGCGGCGCGGGATCAGGCCCGTCGAGCCGGCGGGGAGGGCCTCTCGTTCGGCGCCCTCGTGGCTCTCGGCTTTCCCGATCGGATCGCTAAGGCGCGGGGCAAGCCGGGCGAAGTGGTGATGGCGAACGGCCGGGGCGCCGCCCTCGAGGCGCACGACCGCCTCGCCCGCGAGCCGTTCCTCGCCGTCGCCGAGGTCGTCGGGAGCGCCGCGAGCGGGCGCGTGCTCGCCGCGGCCCCGATCACGCTTCCCGAGATCGAGGCCGTCGCCGGTCCTCGCATGACCGAGCGCGACGAGATCGTGTTCGACAAGGCAGCAAGAGCGTTGCGCGCCCGGGCCACGCGCCGCCTCGGCGCGATCGTGCTCGCCGAGCGCACCTTGCCCGTCCCCGCGACGGAGGAGGCGGCGCGCATTCTGGCCCAAGGGCTCGCCGCTCTCGGCCTGTCCGTCCTGCCCTGGTCCAAGGCCCTCGCGCAGTGGCGCGAGCGCGTCCTGTTCCTGCGCCGCGCGGAAGGGAATGACTGGCCCGATCTCTCGGACGAGGCCCTCGCCGCCACGATCGAGGACTGGCTTGCGCCCCACCTCGTCGGCGCGACCAGCGTCGCAGCAATCGGCGCCGACACGTTGAGCGAGGCGTTGCGCGCGCTCCTATCCTGGCCGCTTCAGCGGCGCCTCGATGCCGAGGCGCCGACCCATGTCGAGGTGCCGACGGGCTCGTCGATCCCGATCGACTACGGCGGGGAGGAAGGGCCGGTGCTCGCCGTGCGCGTGCAGGAGCTTTTCGGCCTCGATCGGCACCCGACCCTCGCGGGCGGCCGCGTTCCTCTCATCCTCCACCTTCTCTCGCCGGCCCAGCGCCCGATTCAGATCACCCGCGACCTGCCGGGGTTCTGGCGCGGCTCATGGGCGGCGGTGCGGGCCGACATGCGGGGGCAGTACCCGAAGCATCCCTGGCCCGAGGACCCGCTGACGGCGCCGCCGACGCGCCGCGCCAAGCCGCGGGGCACGTGATCGCTCAGCGAACGAGGAAGCCCCGGCCGATCTCGTCGGACGGATCGATGACCCAACTCGCCGTGCCTAAGAAATGGGCCGTGCCCGACACCTCGGGGATGACCGCCGGCCGGCCGTGGAACGTGACACGTTCGAGAACCCGCGCCGACATCCGCGTGCCGATGAGCGATTCGTTGACCCAGGCCTCCCCATCCGCGAGGAGCCCGCGCGCGGCGAGGATGGCTGTGCGGCCCGCCGTGCCGGAGCCGGTGGGCGAGCGGTCGACCTGCCGGTCCGCGAAGACGCAGCAATTGGCTTGCAGCGCTCCCGCATGGCGAGGCTCGCCGTGGATGATCGTGCCGTAAACGTGGTTCAGCTCCGGGATCTCCGGATGCACGACGGGGTAGGCGCGGTTGGCCGCGACCTTCACCTCGTGGCCGAAGCGGATCAGGGCTTCGACGTTCTCGGGGGTGATCGCGAGCCCGTGTGGCCGGCCGTCGGCGTAGAAGTAGAAGGCGCCCCCGAAGGCGATGTCGCCGGTGACGCGCCCGAAGCTTGGTGTCTCGACCTCGGCGTCGCTTTGCCAGACGAAGGACGGCACGTTGACGAAACTCACCGCGCCGACGCGAGCGCCGTCCCAGGCGACGAAGGCTTCGATGCGCCCGCACGGCGCGTCGATCACGACCCGGGTTTTCGGAACAACTCGCTGAACCCAGCCGAGCAGCAAAGACGCCGTCGCCAGCGCGATCACGCCGTGTCCGCAATGGTCGCTATAGCCTTCGTTGTGGGCGAAGATGACGCCGAAATCGGCGTCGGGCGAGACCGGGGCCGTCAGGAAGCCGAGATACATGTCGGCATGGCCGCGCGGCTCGAGCGTGAGGCTTCGGCGGATGTCGTCGGCGTTGGCGAGGAGCCATTCGCGCCGCGCGACGATCGTCCCGCCGGGCAGCACCGGGACGCCGCTCGTCACGATGCGGAACGGCTCGCCGCCGGTATGCATCTCGACCGTGGAGACGATGCGATCGACGTTCATGGAGGCGATTTCCCTCGCGAGGCTGCCGAAGCCCGGCCCGACGATCACCTGGCAGGCATCGCGGGAGCGATCAACCGTCCGCCAAGCCTGCGATCAGCCGCTCGGCCGTCGCTCGGTTCAGGGCCATGGGAATGTCGTAGACGAGGGCCAGACGCGTCAGCGCCTTCACGTCGACGTCGTGGGGGTGAGGCGAGAGCGGGTCGACGAAGAAGATAAGGGCGTCGATCCGCCCTTCCGCGATGCCGGCCCCGATCTGCTGGTCGCCGCCGAGCGGCCCGCTCTTCAGCCGCGTCACGGTCAGCCCCGGGCAGCGCTCGACGATGCGCGCGCCCGTCGTTCCGGTGGCGCAGAGGTCGAAGCGGGCGAGCACGGCTTCGTGCGCGGCCACGAACGCGGCCATCGCCTCCTTCTTGGCGTCGTGGGCGACGAGGGCGAGGCGCAAGGCTGACTAGCTGCCCATGCTTCAATTGCCCATCCGGTCGCGCCACTGCGTCTCGCCGACGAGGCAGTTAGCGCGGGGCTGGGGCGCCGTCGCCTGAGCAGGGATGATGAGGGAGGGCGGAGGCGGGCCGCCGGCCACCTCCAGCAGGATCTTGGTGCGGATCGCTTCCTGGAGCTCCGGCTTATTGCGCGCCGGAACCATGAAGGCGCCCTGACCGCCGATGACGCAGTCGCGAAAATAGCGCTCGAGGTCCGGGATATCGAAGTAGCCGGGCGTCTTCAGCATGATCGGCAGGCCGTTGATGGTGATGCCGGCCCGCACGGCCTCGTCGCGGGCGATCGTCACGAAGCGGCCCTGGTTGTTCGGCCCGTCGCCCGAAATGTCGATCACGCGCCGCGTCGCGAGGAAGCCGCTCTCGGCCTGGAGCTTGGCGGCCGCGTCGATCGCCCCCGAGATCGAGGTGCGCTGGGCCCGCCTCAAGGGCGTCGCCGCGATGCGGTCGGCGAAAGCGTCGATGCTCTCCACGCTGTCGAGCAGGGTCCAGGGAATGGCGACGCGCTGGTCGAAGGCGCCGGCCCATTCGAGGTAGGTCACCCCGATCCGCCCAACCATCCCCTTGCGGATCGCATCCTTGACGAGGGGCGAGCGGAAGGCCTCCGCGAAGCCTTCGCGCTGGAGGGCCTGCTCGTCCGGGTCCATCGAATAGGAGATGTCGACCGCGATGACGAGCGCGAGGTCGACCTCGACGTCGGCCCGGGCCGGGCGGGCGAGGAGGAGCGAGAGGGCGAGGACAGTTATCGCCAGCAGGCCAGGCCAACGCCGGCGCGCCGTCACGTGCCAGATCGGATGCCAAGTCGGATGCCGGATCATGGGCGCCTCCGCGGCTCTTCGCGAGTCACCCAGTGTGCCAGCATTCGGCGACGGCGCAACCGGCCCCCGGGGACAGGCTATGAGGCCCGCTGACGCGCCCGCTCAACGATGGCGAGCGCCGCCGCAAAGGCGGCCTCCGCGTCAAGCTCCGTGGTGTCGAGGCGCACGGCGTCCTCCGCCATCTGCAACGGCGCGGCGCTGCGGGAGGCGTCGCGCTCGTCGCGGCGCCGGATGTCGGCCAGCACCGCCTCGTAGGTGGCGGGATCGCCGCGGGCCTCAAGCTCGCGATGGCGCCGCCGCGCCCGCTCCTCGGAGGTTGCCGTGACGAAAAGCTTCACCGTGGCGTCCGGGCAGATCACCGTGCCGATGTCGCGCCCGTCGAGCACCGCGCCCCCCGGCTGGCCGGCAAAGCCGCGCTGGACCGCGAGCAGCGCGGCGCGCACTTCCGGATAGGCCGAGACGACGGAGGCCGCCTCGCCCATGGGGCGCCCGCGCAGGGGCGCCTCATCGAGGCCCGACAGATCGAGGCCGCGGGCGACATTGGCCGCGAGCGCAGGGCTGGCGAGGTCGGCGCCGGTCACCAGCATCCCGTGCGCGACGGCCCGGTAGAGGAGTCCCGTATCGAGGTGGGGCAGGCCGAGATGCCCGGCGAGCCGCCGCGCGAGCGTTCCCTTGCCCGAAGCGGCCGGGCCGTCGATGGCGACGATCATCGCCGAACTCCTCACGCCACCTCGCCCAGGCTCGCCCCGAGCTCGCGCATCAGGGGCAGAAAGCTCGGGAAGCTCGTCATGATCATGCTGCCGTCGTCGACGGTCATGGGCTCCTCGGTGGCGAGCCCCATGACCAGGAACGCCATGGCGATGCGGTGATCGAGGTGGGTCGCGACGAGGCCGCCCCCGGGAACACGTCCTCCGCGCCCCTCAACGACGAGATCGTCGCCCTCGACGCGAGGCGAGAGGCCGGCGGCTTCGAGCCCCGCCGCGACGGCGGCGAGGCGGTCGGATTCCTTCACGCGCAGCTCGTGCAGGCCGTTCATCCGCGTGGTGCCCTCGGCGAAGGCGGCGGCCACGGCGAGCACCGGATATTCGTCGATCATCGAGGCGGCGCGCTCGGCCGGAACCTCGACGCCCGTGAGCCGGCTCGCCCGGACCCTGAGGTCCGCGACCGCCTCGCCGCCCTCCTCGCGCTCGTTCAGCCGCTCGATAGACGCGCCCATCTCGAGGAGCGTCGCGATCAGCCCCGTGCGCGACGGGTTCATCATCACCGCCTCGATCACCACCTCGGAACCGGGCGTGATCAGCGCCGCGACGAGCGGAAAGGCGGCCGACGAGGGGTCGGCCGGCACGACAACGTCCGTGCCGCGCAAGGTCGGCTGGCCTTCGAGCGCGATGCGCCGCCCTTGTGCGCCCTCGTTCTCCACGGTCACGGTCGCGCCGAAGAGGCGCAGCATGCGCTCGGTGTGGTCGCGGGTCGCTTCGCGCTCGATGACCGTCGTGCGGCCGGGCGAGTTCAGGCCGGCGAGCAGCACCGCCGACTTGATCTGCGCCGAGGCGGCGGGGGTCTCGTAGGTGATCGGCACCGTCTCGCGCGGACCGCGGAGCGTCAGCGGCACGCGCCCGCCCTCCGCCTCGCTCACCACCGTGACGCCCATGAGGCTCAAGGGGTCGAGGATGCGCCGCATGGGCCGGAAGCGCAGCGACGCGTCGCCGTCGAAAGTCGCGGTGATCGGATGGCTCCCCGCCACGCCCATCATGAGCCGGGAGCCGGTGCCGGCATTGCCGAAGTCGAGCACGCCCGCCGGCTCCACGAGCCCGCCTATGCCGGCGCCGCGCACGCGCCAGCGGCCGGGCGCCTCCCGCGTCACGCCGGCCCCGAGGGCCCGGCAAGCCTCGCCCGTGCGCAGCACGTCGTCGCCTTCCAGCAGACCCTCGATCCGGGTCTCGCCGATGCTGAGGAGCCCGAAGATCAGGGCCCGATGCGAGATCGACTTGTCGCCCGGAACCCGCAGGCGCCCCCGCAGGGGGCCGCTCCGGCGAGCGCGAACGGGGGTGGGCGCGGCAGCGTGGGACAAGGGCAGCGGTCTCGGCACGACGTCAGGAGCGCGGGGTGGTTAGCATGGGTGCCGGGCCCGGTCACCGGGCCGAAGCGCGTGTTCTCGCGTTCCTCGCAAGGGCCGTCGTCGGCGCGCGCCGCGCCGCCCGGCCCGCCGATCGAATCGGCGCCGGGATTCCCATTTGACACCCGGGCGCCCCGCGACTAACGGAGCGCACCTCATTCAAGAACCCTTCGACATCGCAAGGCGACCGACCCGTGGCCAAACCGGAACTCGGCACCAAGCGCCAGTGCACGACCTGTGGCGCGAAATTCTACGACCTCAACAAGGATCCGGCGGTGTGCCCGAAATGCGGCACGCCGTTCCAGGCCGTGGCCCTGCCGATGGGCCGGGCCGCGGCCGCGGCAGCGGCCGTGCCGCGTCCCCGGGAAACGGAGGACGCCGAGGTCGAGGCCGTCGGGCCGGAGCTCGTGTCGCTCGATGAGGTCGAGGCCGCCGAGGCCGGCGCCGACCCGGTGGTGGAGGACGATGCCGACCTCGCCGAAACCGAAACGGCCGACGACACCTTCCTTGAGGAAGAGGAAGGCGACGACGACGTGGCCGACCTGATCGACGGCGACATCGAGGACGACGAAGAGGCTTGAGTCGGGCGCGGGAGCCGACTATAGAGACGCCCTCCGCCGAACCGGCGGAGCCGCCGCGGCTTCCCAACGCCGCGTGCCAAGTGGGGCCATAGCTCAGTTGGGAGAGCGCTTGAATGGCATTCAAGAGGTCGGCGGTTCGATTCCGCCTGGCTCCACCATCTTTCCTTCGTGATCCAAACTAATAATTGCGACAGGTTGGCTGCTTTGGCGCAGCGGGTGCGTACCCTCTAAGTACCGAAGTTGTCACGAATCAACGCTAGAGCTCGGACGCCCAGCACACGGGCACCCAAGCGCGAGACGCCAGAGATGGGCGCCCACTCTCCGTGCGCGCGGCAGTCCCGCCCGCGTCGTCGCGCGCCCGATACCGCACGGCCGTCACCCATGGGCGTACAGAATGGCTCCCGGGTGGGCGCGCCTATCGGTGCCGCTGCCGGCTGAGTAGCAAGCTTCCAGGCCACGCGCCCAGACGCCGATGGACCGACATCGAGGTCCTTCAGAGGTCCGGCCCGGAGTGTGCACCAAGGGTACACATCCGGGAGGGAGGCATTGAAGTGTCCCATAATGGAGAGGGGTTCATCCTGATCCCTGGGCGGTTGGGACTTTGATCGTGCTATAAGGCTAGGTGGAGACCTTTGGACGTGCGCTTTAGACCGCCTCTCACGATCATCAGCCGTACCTCCTCGCTCAAAAACAGCTTCGTCCAAGCCATTCTGCCCGCCATAGAGCCCACACCCGAGGAGGTTGTAGAGGCCCTCGCCATTCTCGGAATGACTCCAGATGCTATGTCCTGTGCCTACTGCGGGGCCTCATCCACCGACTGGGATCACCTACGACCTATGGTGAGGAGGAAGCGCCCCACGGGGTACATCACTGAGATCAGGAACCTTGTGCCCTCGTGTGGCCCCTGCAATCAGTCTAAGAGCGGGGCCGATTGGCACGCCTGGATGATAGGGACGGCGAGGGGGTCACCGAGGATGAAGGGGGTCTCCGACCTAAAGACTCGCATTGATCGCCTCAAGCTCTATGAGCAATGGGGGCAGGTCGAGCCGCTACCCCTAAGGGAGCTTGGCGGGGCGGAGCTTTGGGACAAGCACTGGGATAACCTTGAGGTCCTCGTCGAGGGGATGCGGGAGGCACAGGCCCACGCGGTGCAGCTTCGGGAGAGCATCCGAAGCCGGTTGATGAGTATGGCACCGATTCCGGGTCTATACGAAGATCACTCGCTGTGAGGGCATTGGAGTGCCGGCTACAAAAGTATGCTCTGCTCGGCTGAGCATCAGCTTCAGGTGAGTTCTCCAGCATGTTGCCGCGACTGTTTCGACCGAGGTACAAGTTCTACCGGCGGCGTTGGGCGACGCGGTCGAAATTGCATAAAGAGTATTTGCAGAACGAGCTAAAGGGTAAGCGCCTCTCAGCGCTATTGGATGCTGATTACGAGAAGCAGGTAAAGGCAAGGAAAGTTGAGCTAGAAAAAAACAGCTTGAAACTTATGTCAATCTCATGGGCAGCGTCGGCCTACCTTGTGGCAGGTCTCTTCTCAATCCCCCTCGACCTCAGCGTTGGCGGAATTTCGTTGAAGGCTTCCGGCCCACCACGTGAAATTGTCCTCTGTTTGATCGGTATTCTGGGTCTAATCAATATTTTAATCAGCACTCAAACAGCCGAAATGGACACGGTGCTTGATGCAATATCTGATCAGCGTGCTGGAAACGATTATACCTACCCTATCAAGCTAACTTACTCTTCACAGATCAGTCTCGCACTACCATCTCTAAGAACGGTACATAATTTGGCCCCAGCCGCAGCCACGCGGGCCTTAGATATTTTGTTTGTCGCAGTGATGCTTCTATCTCTGCTCGCCTTGACTGCTGGAGTAGTAGCGGCGCATTGGCGATAATCTATGATGTTGTGATCAGGCCGGCGCTACCGCAACCATGGTCATTGGTGGCCGTCGCACTCGTGGTAGTGAGTGACACGATTGGGCTATTGATTTTTCTACTCCGGGCCGTGCCGCTTCCCTACAAAGACTATGAGCCCTTAGATCGATTGCTACTGCTGGAGAAGACCAACCCTGCCGAATACAAAAAATCGATAAAGGCCGCTCGCGTAGCACCGATGTCGGAGCGGTTCAGGTCACGTTGAGTTGGTTAAGGCAGTCGGCAACGCCACCGCTTTCACACACAATCGTCCATGTTCTATTTCCAGGGCTCGCACAGTACCGTGCGTGCCAAAAAGGTCTTGTTTCGTCTAGCTCTCGTTGTGAGGCGAGGCATTGTGGGTCGCTGGTTGGAGCCTCCGTCTGATTCCACCATCCTTCCTGACCTGAACCGCGCGCTTTCTCCGGCTCAGTGCCGACCGTCCGCTTCCGCGGTCCGAGCGGCAACGCGGTCAGCGCGACCACAAGGGTAGAGAGGTCGGGCCATGCTCATCAAGCTCGTCGTTCTTCTCGTCGCCGTCCTGCTGGGGCTTTTGGCCTTGCGCGCCCGTCTCATGCGTCGGTTCCCTCGCATGAAGGCCACGCCGCTCGATCGGGCCTTCGCCAGGGCCGGGCAGGAAGTCGGCAACACGGTGCTCGCCGTGGTCGTCGTGGCGGCGGCTTTCCTCGTCCTGCTGCACGTCCTGGACAGGTTTTGAGCACGAGGCTCTCGAGGCTGCCCTCGATCGCGTGGCCTACGAACGCACCTTGGCCAGCGGCCGAGATCCGCTTTGGGTTGCGATCGGACAGGCGCCGCCTTGATCTGCGGCGGGGCGCTTAGGTTCGCTCGGCGTAGGGAGGAACGTCGACGAGCATGCCAATGAGGCGCAGCAACGCCCGTTGTTCCGGCTTGTCGTGCCCGTCCCGCAGGAACGCGCCCAGCTCAATATGGCTGAGCTGGCCGCCCGACGGGCCATTCGGCTGGTGGATGATGAAGGCTTCGCCGTTCGTCGGCTCTCGCCCCAGGAACCAGGAGTCGCCGTTATGGCTCCGATACAGCTCTCGTCGTTCAGACATCGGGGCCATCTCCATGCTGCGGGTCGAACGCGAAGTCTCCGACGCGGCCGAGCGGGATCGGACACGCCGCGGTCCGCCCCGAGGGGCTCAGGCGGAGGTGAGCTTTCCGGCCTCGCCGCAGGACGGGCAAGTGGGCGAGGTGCCGACCACCTTGAGATCCCGCATGGTGCCCGACCATCCGCAGGCGCAGGTCCAGCCCGTGAGGCTGCGGCCCTCGTTGGCGGCGCCGGCCGAGCCGGCCTGGTGCTTGGCCCAGGCGCGTCGCTGGACCTCTTCCTTGGCCACGTGGCCGAGGCGCGCGAGATTGTTGGTCTGCTTCGTGGTCATGCCTCTGCCTTAGCACCCTCCAACGAATGTTGACACACCCAAAAGCTCGAGCGCCTAGCGGCCGCGCCAGACCGGCCGCCGCTTGGCGAGGAAGGCGGCGATGCCTTCCCGGAAATCGTCGCTGCCGTAGCACGACAGGATGAGATCCTCGTCGGGCACCCGGGCGGCCGCCGCGCCGAGGCGCCGCAAGCCCTCCTTGGTGGCGTGCAGGGTGAGGGGGGCCTGGGCCGCGACCATCACCGCGAACTGGTGGGCACGATCTGACAGATCTGCGCCGTCGGGCACGATCTCGTTGAGGAAGCCCGCGGCGAGCGCTTGGGACGCGTCCATCAACTCGGCCTTGAAGATCATCTCCTTCACGCGCGCCGCCCCCATGAGCGCGGCAAGGCGCGCGAGGTTGGCGGCCGAGAGGCAGTTGCCGAGGGTTCGCGCGATGGGCATTCCGACGACGGCGTTCGGGGCGCCCAGACGCAGGTCGCAGGCCGCAGCCAGTACCGCGCCTCCGCCGGTGCAGGCTCCCGCGATCGCCGCGACGGTCGGCACGCGGCAGCTCTCGAGGCGGCCGATCACGCGCTCCATCCGCGCCTCGTAGGCGAGGGCGTCCTCCGGCCCGGAGAAATCCTGGAACAGGGCGATGTCGGTTCCGGCGGCGAAGGCTTTGCCGCCCGCTCCGGTCAGCACGAGCGCCCGGACGGATCGATCGTCGTCGATCTCGGCGCAGAGCGCGGCGAGGCGCTCGTACATGCCGAAGGTGAGGGCGTTGCGCGCCGTCGGCCTGTTGAAGGTGACGTGTCCGATCCCGTCGCGCACCTCGTAGAGGAGCTCGGCGCTGCTCAAGTCGTCCATCGTCCTGGTTCCTCCATCCTGCGCTGGACGGCCCGACCCCGTGCCGGGCTCGCGATCCTTCAGGCAACGGCGCCCGCCGCGTGCAGGCGCGCCAGGTCATCCTCGCCGCCGAGACCGAGCTCGCCCAAGATCTCGCGGGTGTGCTGCCCGAGCGTCGGCGCGGGGCGCGTCACGCCCCCTTGATCGCGCGAGAACTTGACCGGCGCGCCGATCGTGCGCACCGCGCCCAGCGTGGCGTGCTCGGTCTCCACCACCATCGCCCGGGCCGCGGTCTGCGGGTGGGCGTGCATCGCCGCAACATCGAGGACGGGCCCGGCGGGTACGGTGGCCTCGGCGAGGATCGAGAGCCACTCCTGCGTGCTGCGCGTGCGCAGGATGGCCGCGAGGTCTTCGCTCAAGGCCGAGCGGTGGGCCATGCGGTCGGCGTTCGTTCTGTAGCGAGCATCGTCCGCCAGCCCCGGCGCGCCCAGCGCCGCGACGAGGCGCAGCCAATTGGCCTGGTTCGCCGCGCCAACGGTGATCCAGCCGTCCGCGGTGGGAAAGGCCTCGTAGGGCGCGCTCAAGGGATGGCCCGAGCCGAGCGGTCCCGGCGCCGCGCCCGTCGCCATGCAGATGGCGCTCTGCCAGTAGGTGTGCACGATCCCGGCCTCGAAGAGCGAGGTGTCGACCCGCTGGCCCTCGCCCGTCTCCCGGACACGGTGCAGCGCCGCGAGGCAGCCGAGCGCCCCGAGAATGCCGGCCGTGATGTCGGTGACGGGGGCGCCGACCTTCGTCGGCGGCCGGCCGGGGCCTTCGCCCGTGATGCTCATCAGTCCGCTCATGCCCTGCGCGATCAGGTCGAAGCCGCCGCTGTCGGCGAGCGGGCCGGTCCGGCCGAAACCGGATATCTCGCAGGTGACGAGGCGCGGGTTGATCTCCTGGAGCACGGCCTCGCCGAAGCCGAGGCGCTCCATCGTGCCGCGCCGGTAGTTCTCGACGAGGATGTCGGCTCCGGCGATGAGGCGGCGCAAAACCTCCTTGCCCTCCTCCGTCTTGAGGTTCAGGGCGATGCCCCGCTTGTTGCGGTTCATCATGAGGTAAGCGGCCGATTCGGCGCCAATCGTCGGAGGCAACATGCGGCGGGTGTCATCGCCTCCCGGCAGCTTCTCCACCTTGATCACGTCGGCGCCCATATCGGCGAGCATGAGGCCGCAGACCGGCCCCGCCATGATGTGGGCGAGCTCGACGACCCTGATACCGGCGAGCGGTCCGGCGCGTTCGGCCTGCGTCACGGTTGGCTCCTCACGGTTGCCGGCGCGGATCATCGATCGTGGACGCTGATGCCGTCCCGCGCGCCAGCGCGCAAGGGTGGCCCTCTGGCTTACGCCGCGCCGAGCGATCACGCATGACCTGCGACTCAGACGCGAACCGATTGGAGGGGGCTGCCTCCATGCGTGACGGAGTTTGTGGGATTGTGTGGCATTCTGTTCTCGGCTAGCGTCCTGTCCGACGAAGTTCGGGGCTGCGGGGAGGTGAGGCGTGCCGGTCTGCGCTGACGGGGAGCCAGCCATCGGACAATGCCGCTTTCGGCGCCGCACGGGGTCGGCCACTCCGCCGCGGGCTCCGGGCCGGGACGCCGCGGCCCGATGAAGACGACGCTCCAGTTCGGACCGGTTTTAGCCGCGTGGGACCGGTTGCTGGAAGGCGCCTGGCTGACCTTGCAGCTCTCGCTCGCCTGCATGGCCGCAGGCTTCGCGATCGGAACGCTCTGCGCCTTCGCCGCCACCTTCGGCAGAACGACGGCCGCGCGCCTCGTCCGGGTTTACGTCGAGGCCATCCGCAACACGCCCTTCCTGATCCAGCTCTTCCTGATCTTCTTCGGCCTGCCGAGCCTCGGCGTCGCCCTCGACCCGGTGTCGGCGGCCCTCGTCGGCATGAGCGTGAACTGCGGCGCCTACGTCACGGAGATCGTGCGGGCCGGAATCCTCTCGGTCCCGCAGGGACAGGTCGAGGCGGCCCGGGCGCTGGCCCTCAGGACCTCGCTGGTGATCCGGCACGTGGTCCTGGTCCCGGCCCTGCGCCAGGCGGCGCCCGCCCTGGGCGGCCAGTTTATTCTCGTGATGCTCGGCAGCTCCGTCGTGAGCACCATCTCGGCCGAGGAGCTCACGGCGCGCGGCCACATCTTGGAGACCGAAACGTTCCGGCCGTTCGAGGTCTACATCGTGGTGGCCTTGATCTACGTCGCCCTCGCCTTCGGCTTAAAACTCCTGTTCGCCGGGCTCGAGCATGCCGCGCTCGCGCGTGGAGGCCGCCGGTGATCCGCTCGTTCGGCCAGGCCGAGTTCCTGTACCTCCTCGCCGCGGCGCGCTGGACGGTGGCGCTCAGCCTCATCGGCTTCGCCGGCGGCGCGGCCCTCGGGCTCGTCCTCGCCGTCATGCGGACATCGGCCTCGAAGTGGCTGCGCGGTCTCGCGGTGGCCTGGATCGCGCTCTTCCAGTGCGTGCCGCTCCTGATGCTGCTCTTCCTGGTGTTCTTCGGGCTCGCCCTCTACGGCCGGGACCAGAACCCCTACATCGCCGTCACGATCGCCCTGTCGCTCTACGCAGGAGCCTATCTCGGCGAGATCTGGCGCGGCGCGATCCAGGCGGTGCCGAAAGGCCAGACCGAGGGCGCGAAGGCGCTCGGCCTCCACCGCGGGCAGACCATGCGCCTTGTCGTGCTGCCGCAGGCGGTGCGCCTCGCCATTCCGCCCACCGTCGGCTTCCTGGTCCAGCTCGTGAAGAACACCTCGCTCGCCAGCATCATCGGCTTCGCCGAGCTGACCCAGGCCTCGCAGTTCGTGAACAACCTGACCTTCCGGCCGATCCCGGTCTACCTGACCGCGGCGGCCATCTATTTCGCTCTGTGCTTTCCCCTCACCTGGTCGGCAGGCCGGCTGGAGCGACGACTCTTGTCCCGCGTCGGAGGGGCGACGCGAGGCTAACGACAATCATCAAGGAGGAACGCCCATGAGACTCGCCATCAAGCGCCTGTTCACCGCCTGCCTCGTCGCCCTCGGTTTCGCCGCCGCGCCGGCCATGGCCCAGACCACCGACGAGATCGTCGCCCGCGGCAAGATCCTCGTCGCCATCGACACCAACAACCCGCCCTGGGGCATGCTGGACCAAGGCATGCAGCCCGACGGCATCGACGTGTCCGTGGCGCGGCTCTTGGCCAAGTACATGGGCGTGCAGCTCGAGATCGTGCCCGTCACGAGCCAGAACCGGATTCCCTTCATCCTCACGGGGAAAGCCGACCTCGTGATGGCGACGCTCACCGTCACGCCGCAGCGGGCCCTGCAGATCTGGTTCAGCAACCCCTACGCGGCCCAGGAAAGCATCATCATGGCCCCGGCCTCGACGCCGATCGCGAGCTTCGACGACCTCAAGGGCAAGAAGGTCTCGGTGGTGCGCGGCGCGATCCAGGATCCGATGGTCGTGGCCCTCGCGCCCCAGGCCAACATGATGCGCTTCGACAACGATGCGAGCACGATCCAGGCGCTGATGACGAAGCAGGTCGACGCCACGGCCACGGGCTTCCTCATCCCCGACCAGACCAACAAACTCCAGCCCGGCGCCAATTACGAGAAGAAGCTGAGCCTCGGCTGGCAGCACATCGCCATCGGCATGAAGCGCGGCAACACCGACCTGCACCGCTGGGTGAACACCTTCGTCCACCACACGCGCAACAACGGCGAGCTCAACGCCATCTTCAAGAAATACGCCGGCGTCGATCTGCCCCCGCTGCCGAGCTACTGAACTTGGGCCCTCGGCCGCCCCGGCCTGCGATCGGCCCGGGGCGGTCCTTCGGATGCCCGAGACGTTGACCTTCCAAGGATGGCTTCCATGACCGCCCCGACGCTGCCGGGTTCTCTCCTCACCCTCGCCCCGGCTCTCGCCGCTGCCGAGCGCGGCGGCTACGCGCTCGGGTCCTTCGCTCCGCGCTATACGCCGATGATCGCCCCGATCCTGCGCGCCGGCGCCCGCACCCGCTCGCCCCTCATCGTCCAGATCTCGCAGCGCGAACTCGAGCGCTACGGCATCGACGCTGCGGCCTTCGGGGAGGCGTTCTTCGCGGCGCTCGAGGAGGTCGATCCGGGCGTGCCGGTGGTGCTCCACCTCGACCATACCTTCGAGATCGGGGTCATCGAGCGGGCGATGGAGGCTGGCTTCACCTCCGTGATGATCGACCAGTCGGCGAAGCCGCTGGACGAGAACATCGCGGTCACGGCGGAGGTGGTGCGCCTCGCTCACGCCCGGGGCATTTCCGTGGAGGCCGAACTTGGCAAGATCGGCACCACCGACTTCGTGGAGACGGAGGAGGACGAAGAGCAGTTCACCGACCCGGAAGAGGCGCAGCTGTTCGTGACCCAGACGGGCGTGGACGCGCTCGCGGTGGCGGTTGGCACCGCCCACGGTCATTACACGACCCGCCAGCCCCGGGTGGACCTGCCGCGTTTGGAGTCGATCCGACGTCTCACCAAGGTTCACCTCGTCCTTCACGGCGGCTCGGGCGTGCCGGCGCAGATGATCCACGACGCCATCCGGCTCCCGGGCGGCGGCATCAGCAAGGTCAACATCGCCACCGACCTCGAGCACGCCATGCTCACCGCGCTCGGCCGCACCGAGCGCCTCACCGACGCCGCCTGCCGCGCCCTGCTGCCGCAGGAACTCCGCCTGGCGCAGGACGCCGTCGAGCGCACCGTGGTCGAGAAGATCGAAACCTATCTCCTCAGCGCGGGGCAGGCGTGAGCGGATCGGCCTCCATGCTCGGCGCCGAGCGGGGCCGGGAGCTGCGACGCCTCCTCGTCGAGCAGGGGAGCGTGCGCGTTTCCGTCGAGGCGCGGCGCCTCGGCGTCTCGGAGGAGACGATCCGGCGCGACATCAAGCGCCTGGCGGCCGACGGCGTCGCGGACGCGGTCTTCGGCGGCGCCGTGCTCAAGGGAGCGGCCACTGAGGCGCGGTTGCCGAGCGTACGCGAGCGCGACCGCTTCGAGGAGCGTGCCAAGGACGCCATCGGCGCGGCCGCTGCCCGCCTCGTCGAGCCGGGGCAGTCGCTCGTCATCGATGCCGGCACCACGACCCTCGCCTTCGCCCGCCGCCTCGCCAGCGTCCCGAGGCTCACCGTGATCACCAACAGCCTGCCCGTGGCGGAAACCTGCGCGGGCCTCAGCGAGGGCACCGTCTACGTGGTGGGCGGCAAGCTCGTGCCCGGCTCGCTCAGCATGATCGGTCCGCGCGCCGGACGCGATCTCGCGCGGCTGCGCGCCGATTGGGCGTTTCTCGGTGCGGCGGCGATCGACCCCGACGCGGGCTTCACCAGCGCCGACCCTTACGAGGCCGAGGTGAAGCGGGCCATGATCCGTGCGGCGCGCCGCACCGTCATCCTCGCCGACCGCACGAAGTTCGGCGCCCGCCACTATGCGAGCTTCGCCCAGGCCTCGGACATCGACCATGTCATCACGACCCGGGGCGCTCCGGCCGAGATCGAGCCCTGGCTCGCGGCGGCGGGCGTCGGCCTGACGCTATGCGATCCCGACCCCACCGACGCGTCCGAGCACGGAGACGAGACCCCATGAGCGACGCGCCCATCATCGGAGTGATCCACACCTCGCCCGCGACCGTGGACCTGTTCGGGCGTCTCCTGAGGGAGCGCATCTCCGGGGCCAAGGTCATCAACCTGCTCGACGACTCGATCCTCCCGGAGTTGCGTGAGAACGGAGCCGATCTCGCCGCCGTCGCGCCCCGCTGGCGCAGCTATGCCCGCATCGTCTCCGAGCGCGGCGTCGATGTGGTGCTCAACGCCTGCTCCTCCATCGGCGAGCTCTGCGCCGTCGCGCAGGCTGACATCCCGCAGCCGATCGTGCGCGTCGACGCCCGCATGGCGGACGAGGCCGTGCGCCGGGGCGAGCGGATCGGCGTCGCCGCGACGCTCGCCACCACGCTGCGCCCTACGGGCGACCTCATCCGCGACACCGCCCAACGCCTCGGCAAGTCCGTCGCGGTCGAGACCCGCCTCGCCGCCGGCGCCTACGAGGCCCTGATCGCCGGCGACCAGGCCCGGCACGATGCCCTTGTCGCCGAGACCTTGCGCGACCTCGCGCAGCGCCTCGACGTCGTCGTCCTCGCCCAAGCCTCCATGGCCCGCGTCGCCGACACCCTCGATCCCGCGCTTGCGGCCAAAATGCTCGCCAGCCCCGCCTTCGCGGTGGAGGCCGTCGCTGCGGCCTTGGAAAAGCCTTGAGCTGCGTCGCGCGCCGTCGGTGTGGGTGACGTCAGCCTGAAGTGCTCGTTCCGTCGATGGCGGCGACCGAAGCGCTGCCGGCCAAAAGCCCATCGCTGTCGTCCTTGAGCGCCACCCCTGTCAGGCGGCGTGTCAGCGCCTCGCTCACGAGCCAGGCCGCTTTGAACGCCGCGAGGTCGTGGGTGAGCCCGGCGGGGCGGATGTTGGAGAGGCAGTTCCGCTCGGCGTCGTGGCGGCCGGGCTTCGGGTCGTGGGTGAGGTAGAGGCCGAGGCTGTCCGGGGCGGAAAGGCCGGGGCGCTCGCCGATGAGCATGAGGGTGAGACGCGCGCCCAAAATGGCGCCGATCTCGTCACCCAGCGCGACGCGCGCCTGGGTCGCAATCACCGCCGGCGAGAGGCGCCAGCCCTGGGCGCGGGGAAGGAAGGCGGCAAGGAAGGAGCCGGCCTGGGCCGCGACGGCTTTGGCCGAAAGGCCGTCGGCCACGACGAGGGCGATGTCCGGCCGGCTGTCGGCGAAGGCCTCGAGCGCCCCGCGAGAGCGGTCCGAGAGGCACCGGCCGAGATCCGGCCGCGCGAGATAGACCTCCCGGTTCGGCGCCGCGCTCTCGACCTGGACCGTCGCGAGGCCGAGCGCGTTGAGCGCCGCGGCGAGACCCTCCGCATCGAGGCCGGCATGGACCGCGTCCCGGGCCCGGGCATGGGCCAGGGCGAAGCGCAGGGCCTCGCGGGTCGGCAGGCCCGGGCCGGCGCGACCAAGCGCGACGCGGGCCGGCGTCGCCGCCGCGAGCGTTCGCCAGAACTCGTCCGGCGGGGCGCTCATCAGGCGGCGAGGTCGCGGGCGGCGGCAAGCAGACGGTTCTCCGGTCCCTGCGGCCGCAGCCGGCCATCCGGGCCGGTGATGCCGACCGAGGCGAGCCAGGCCTCGAATTCCGGCGCGCGCTTCAGGCCGAAGAGGTCGCGGACGTAGAGCTGGTCGTGGAAGGAGGTCGATTGGTAGTTCAGCATCACGTCGTCGGCGCCCGGCACGCCCATGACATAGGTCACGCCGGCCGCGGCGAGCAGGGTCAGGAGCGTGTCCATGTCGTCCTGGTCGGCCTCGGCGTGGTTCGTGTAGCAAACGTCGCAGCCGAGCGGCAGGCCCATGAGCTTGCCGCAGAAATGGTCCTCGAGGCCGGCGCGGATGATCTCCTTGCCGTCGTAGAGGTATTCGGGGCCGATGAAGCCCACCACCGTGTTGACGAGGAGCGGCCGATAGGCTCGGCAGACGGCGTAGGCGCGGGCCTCCAGGGTCTGCTGGTCGACGCCGTGATGAGCGTTTGCCGAGAGGGCCGAGCCCTGGCCGGTCTCGAAATACATCACGTTGTCGCCGAGCGTGCCACGCTTCAGGGACCGCCCGGCGTCGAGCCCCTCGCGCAGGACGGCGAGGTCGACGCCGAAGGACCGGTTCGCGGCCTCCGTGCCCGCCACCGACTGGAACACGAGGTCGACCGGCGCGCCGCGCTCGATGAGCGCGATGGTGCTCGTGACATGGGCGAGCACGCAGGCCTGGGTGGGAATAGCGAAGCGGGCGATCAGCGCGTCGAGGCGGCGCAGGAGGTCGTCGAGCACGGCGAGGCTGTCGGAGGCAGGATTGATCCCGATCACGGCGTCGCCGCAGCCGAAGAGGAGCCCGTCGAGGATCGAGGCCATGATGCCCCGCGGATCGTCGGAGGGGTGGTTGGGCTGGAGGCGCACCGCAAGGGTGCCGGGCAGGCCGATGGTGTTGCGAAAGCGCGTGACCGTGCCGCACTTCTTCGCCACGAGGATCAGGTCCTGGTTGCGCATCAGCTTCGAGACGGCCGCCGCCATCTCGGGCGTCACGCCCGGGGCAAGGGCCGCCAGGACAGGTCCGGTGGCGGTGTCGGAGAGAAGCCAATCGCGAAAGCCGCCGACCGTGAAGTGCGCGACGGGCGCAAAGGCTACGGCATCGTGCGTGTCGAGGATCAGCCGCGTGACCTCGTCCGCCTCGTAGGGCACGACGGCCTCGGTCAGGAAAGCCTTGAGCGGCAGGTCGGCGAGGCAGAGCCGCGCGGCGACGCTCTCCTCGGCGGACGCCGCGGCGATCCCGGCGAGCCGATCGCCGGAGCGGCGCGGCGTCGCCTTGGCCAGGAGGTCCCTGAGGTCGGCGAAGACGTAGCGCGTCGCCTCGAGATCCTGGCGGTAGGGCATCCGTCGTTCCCGGCGCGGGTCGTGCCGCGGGGTTCAGCCTAGCACGGCCGGAACGTTCAACCAGAACCTTGAGCCGCGGCCGGTTCGGTCAGTGTTGCTGTCCTTCGCGCGCGCCGCTGGCCCCGCGACACGCGGGCGAAACAGGAGCCGGGTATCTCCCCCGCCATCGGCCTTGCGGCCAAAAGCTTCCTTTGGAGTTCCGCCATGTTTCTCGTCACGATCTTCGCGTCCCTGACCCGCTGGGCCCGCTACCGCGCCGATACCCAACGCCTTCTCCAGTTCAGCGACAGCGAGCTCAGCGACATCGGCCTGTCGCGCGGCGACGTCGAGGCGGCCGTCCATGGTCGCCTGCGTTCGCCGGCCTGAGCGGGGCGACGGGCGTCAGACCTGTTCCTCGTCGCGCCGCGGTGAGGTCACGCGCTCGCGCTCCTCGATCTCGCGGACCAGACGGGCGAGGGGTTCGGGCAAGGGTTGCGTGGTGGACGCGTCGTAAGCCTGGGCCAGCGCTTTACCGAGCGCCAGCAGGACGAGGTTGGGCGCAGCTCCCGAAAAGCCGCGCACGCCGATCCGGTCGGCAACGATCATGATGCTCTCCCCGGCCGCGACGAGGCAGCCGCATTAACCTGTGTTACCATTAGGGAAAGCCCGGGCGGCGCGGTGGTTTCAGCGTGGCCGCAGAAAGACCGGGGAAGTGCGGAAAACAGGCTGTTTATGTTGTTTTCCCAACACTTGGCCCAGCCGTCGGCCTGCCCGTCATCGATCGGAGCCGCCCCGCGCTACTGCAGGAGCTTGCGGGTCTTGTCGATCTCGCCCGTCACGAACTGCGCGACGTAGGGCGGCGTGAGCTCCTCGCCGGAGGCGGGCAGGGAGCCGAGCTCCTCCATCCGCTTCTGGAACGCTTCGGAGGCGACGGCGGTGCGGAGCGCCGCGTTGAGCTTGGCGATGACCGGCTCCGGGGTGCCCTTCGGCGCGAAGATCGCGTTCCAGCCCTGGAGCTGGAAGCCGGGCAAGCCAGCCTCGGCGGCCGTGGGCACGTCGGAGAGGGCGCGCAGGCGCGTCGGCGAGGAGATCACGAGGCCTCTGGCCGCGCCGCCCTGGATCGCGCCGGCGGCCGAGACCGCGGCGTCGCAGACCCCGTCGATCTGCCCGCCCATGAGGTCGTTCAGCGCCGGTGCCGCGCCGCGGTAGCTCACGAGCTGCGTCTCGATGCCCGCGGCTTGCGTGAAGGCCTTGCAAATCAGGTAGTTGGACGAGCCGACGCCGGCATGGCCGAGATTGACTTTGCCGGGGTTCTTCTTGGCGTAGTCGATGAACTCGGCCAGGTTCTTCGCCGGAAAGTCCTTTTTGATGGCGATCACCGGCACGGTCTTGGCGACGAGGCCGATCGGGGCGAAGTCCTCCGGCGCGTATTTGATGTCCTTGTAGATCGTGTAGGCGGCGGCGTTCGTGCCGATATTGCCGATGGCGAGAGTGTAGCCGTCGGGCGCGGCCCGCGCGGCCCGGGTGAGGGCGGTGGAGCCGCCGGCGCCGGCCGTGTTCTCGTTGATGACGTTCTGGCCCAGCGCCCGGCCCATCTGCTCGGCCGCGAGCCGCGCGATCACGTCCGAGGTGCCGCCCGCCGAGAAGGGCACGATGAGGGTGACGGGCCGGGATGGAAAGGCGTCCTGCGCCGGGGCCGCTGTGGCCAGGAACAGGACGGCGAGCGCCGAGGTCGATCGCAACAGCATGGTGATCCTCCCTTGAGGTCCGGGCATTGACCTGCCGCCTCCGCCGATGCACCGCTCAAGGCAGCGCGAAAGGCGAAAAGTCATGGATGACGCAACGGTGGCCGAGACGGCGCGCAAGGTCCAGCACCTTCGCGATCGCCTCGATCTCTGGGATTGGCGCCAACGGGTTTTCGCCCTCTACGCCGCGATTCGAGTGGCCGAGCCGGAGGAGGGCTGGTCCCTGTGGCGGGCGGAACGGGACGCGCTCTTTCGCGACCATCCGCAGACGCCCCTGCCGCCGGAGCGTCTGGCCGTCTTCGCGGGCCTCACGCATTTCCCCTACGACCCGGCCCTGCGCTTCACGGTCGATCTCGTTCCCATCGAGGCGGACGAGCCCTTCACCCTCGACGTCGGAGGGGACGGCACCTTGCGCCTCCGGCCCTTCGCCCGCACGCGGGGCCTGAACGAGGCGCTAGGGGCCGAACTTACCCTGTATTGGCTGCAGGGCTACGGCGGCGGCGTGTTCCTGCCCTTCCGCGACTCCACGGCGGGGGACGAAACCTACGCTGGCGGGCGCTACCTCCTCGACACCATTAAAGGCGCCGATCTCGGCCGCGCCCCGGACGGGCAGGTGATCCTGGACTTCAACTTCGCCTACAACCCGTCCTGCTCCTACTCAGACCGCTGGGTCTGTCCCCTGTCCCCGGCAGAAAACAATTTGGCCGTACCGGTGCGCGGCGGCGAGCGCGCTTGAGCGGAGCGGGCTGGCTCGCCTCGATGAGCCGCAGCAATCCTCTTGGCGCTCGGCGCGGCTTGCCGCTACGCTTGGTTGAGACAAGCCGATCAGGCTCACAGGTCAGGGGTTCCTTATGACGAGACAGCGCATCGCCGTCGTTCTTGCTGCCCTTCTCCTCTCGGCGGCTCCGGCTGCAGCCCAGACCATCAAGGTGGGCTCGAAGAACTTTACCGAGCAGTTCGTGGTGGCGGAGCTCTACGCCGGCGCCCTGGAGGCAGCGGGTTTCAAGGTCGAGCGCAAGATCAACCTCGGCACGACCCTCGTCGCCCACGAAGCGGTGCGCACGGGCGCCATTGACCTCTACCCGGAATACACCGGCACGGGCCTCAACGCGGTGATGAAGGCGCAAGGCGTCACGGAGACGGATCCAGCCAAGATCCACGCCATGGTGCGCGACCACTACGAGAAGGAATTCAAGCTCACGTGGCTGAAGCCGTCGGGGATCAACAATGGCTACGCCATCGTCGTGCGGCCGGACACGGCGCGAGAGATGAACCTCAAGACCCTCTCCGACCTCGCCAAGGCCGCCCCGAAGCTCAAGCTCGGCGCGGGCCCGGAATTCGCCGACCGTCGCGACGGCATCAAGGGCATGAAGGAGGTCTACGGCATCGAGTTCGGCGAGTTTCGCCAGTTCGCGGCGCTTCGCCTGCGCTACGAGGCCCTGACCCAGAAGCAGATCGACGTCGCCAACGGCTTCTCCACCGACTGGCAGATCGCGGCGGAAAAGTTCACGGCCCTCGCCGACGACAAGAACCTCTTCCCGCCCTACTACCTCGCTGCCGTCGCGCGCCAGGATACGGTGGCGTCGAACCCCAAGATCGTCGAGACGATCGAAAAGGTCGGGGCGGCGCTCGATAACCCCACCATGCAGGAGCTCAACCGGCAGGTGGAGGTGGAGAAGAAGGAGCCGCGGCAGGTTGCGGCCGAGTTCCTCAAGGCCAAGGGCCTCGTCCGCTGAGCGGCGGCACGGCCGCCGTTCGGCCGAGCGCCGCCGCGCCGGCCGTCGTGCCGGTCGGCGCCGGGCCGCTCCGGATCGAGGACGTCGTCGCCGTCGCTCAGGGCAGGGCGGAGGTCGCGCTCGACCCGAGCGTCATGCCCGTGCTCGCCCGCGCCCGCGCTGTCGTCGAGGCCCATGCGGCGGGCGACGCGCCGGTCTACGGCCTCACGACGGGGCTCGGGGCTGCGGTCGATACGCGCCTCTCGGCCGAAGACATCGCCGCTTTCCAGGCCCGCGCCGTGATGGCCCGCGCCGTCGGGGTTGGGGAGGAACTGACCCCCGAAGAGGTGCGGGCGATGCTGTTCGCCCGCCTGGCCGGCCTCGTGCAGGGTGCGTCGGGCGCCTCGCCGTTCCTCGCCGAAGCGATCGCGGCGATGCTCAATACCGGGATCCACCTCGTCGTGCGCCGGATCGGCAGCTTAGGGGAGGCGGATCTCAGCCCCTTGGCGCAGGCCTTCCTGCCCCTCGTTGGCGCGGGCGAAGCCGATTGGCGCGGGGAGCGCCTGGCGGGCCCGGAGGCCCTGCGGCGCGCCGGCATTGCGGTTCCGGCACTGGGGCCGAAGGACGGCATCGCGCTCCTCAATGCCAACGCGTTCACGGCCGGCGCGGGCGCCCTCGCCGTCGCCGCGATCGATCACTCCCTCGAAGCTCTCACCGCTGCGGGCGCGCTTTCCCTCGAGGCGTTTCGCGCCAACCTCTCGCCGCTCGATCCGCGCCTCGTCGCGCTGCGTCCCGCGCCGGGGCAGACGGACGGCGCGCGGCGCCTGCGCAGGTTGCTCGAGGGCAGCGACCTGTTTGAACCCGGCCACGCGCGCCGGGTGCAGGATCCGCTGTCCTTCCGCTGCCTCTCCCCGGTGCACGGGGCGGCCTACGCACGTTTGGGCGACGCGCGCGCGGCGGTTGAAGCCGAGCTCAACGGGGCGGGCGATAGCCCGGCCGTGCTGCCCGAGACGGGCGAGATGCTCTCGACCGTCAACTTCGACACCACGGCCCTGGCGCTCGCCTTCGAGGGCTTGAGCCAAGCGGCGGCTCACGCCGCCGCGCTCGCCGTATTCCGCGTGACGAAGCTGATGTCGCCGGCCCTCACCGACCTGCCGAGGTTTCTCACGCCGCACGGCGGCAGCCGCTCGGGCTTCGCCACGGTCCAGAAGTCGGCCGCCGCCCTCGAAGCCGAGATACGACGCCTCGCCGTTCCCGTCGGCCCGATGACCGCGCCGGTCGCCGATGGGATCGAGGATTACGCGCCGATGACGCCCCTCGTCGTCGAGAAGACGCGGGTGCTCGCTCACCGCCTCGCGCGGTTGGCTGCCGTTGAGCTCATCGCCGCGGCGCAGGCGGTTGATCTCAGGGGCTCGATCCGCCTCGGGCGCGGCACGACGCTCGCGCAAGCCTTCGTGCGAGGCCAAGTGGCACGCCTCGACGAGGACCGACCAATGGGGGGCGAGATCGAGGGCCTCGCTCAAGGTATTGAGGCCGGCGCCCTGGCGCAGGCGCTCGCATGAACTGGACGCTCAACAACTACGACCGCCTCTTCGCGGCGCTCGTCGAGCACGTCTGGCTCGTCGGCCTCTCGCTCGCGATCTCGCTGGCCATCGCGCTTCCGCTCGGCATCGTCTCGGCGCGGCGGCCGAGGCTCTACGCGGTGACGGTTGCCGTGACCGGCGTGCTCTACACCGTGCCGGCCCTCGCGCTCTTCGCGCTGCTGATCCCGTTCATGGGACTGGGCACAGCGCCGGCGGTCACGGCCCTGGTGCTCTATTCCCTGCTCATTCTCGTGCGCAACGTCGCGACAGGCTTGCGGCAGATCCAACCTGAGATCCTCGAAGCCGCCGATGGCATGGGCTACGGGGCGGGCCGACGCCTCCTCGCCATCGAGCTGCCCCTTGCCATGCCCGTCATCGTCGCCGGCATCCGCGTGACGACGGTCACCTTGATCTCGGTCGCCACCGTCGCGGCCTATATCAGCGCCGGGGGCCTCGGCGACATCATCTTCCAGGGCATCACGCAGGATTTCGGCGAGAAGATCGTGGCGGGCGCGCTCGTGACCTCGGCCCTCGCGGTGCTCGCCGACGAGGGCCTGAAATGGCTCGAGCGCCGGCTGCGGGCCGCCACCGCCGAGGGCGCCTGAGATGGGCCCGCTCACCTGGCTTATCGATCATCAGGCCACCTTCTGGCGGGCGACAGGGGAGCATCTGACCCTGTCGCTCACCGCGCTCGCCGTGGTGATCGCGGCGGGCCTGCCGCTCGCCGTCGCCCTCGTGAGCGTGCCCCGGCTCGCGGCCCTGGTCATCGGTCTGGCGAATGTCCTGCGCACGATCCCGAGCCTCGCGCTTCTCGTCGTCATGCTGCCCGTGCTCGGCACCGGCTTCCTGCCCTCGGCCGTGGCGCTCACGCTCTATGGACTGCCTGCCGTTCTCATCAACACGGTCACGGGGTTGAGGGAGGTCGAGCCCGACGTGGTCGACGCCGCCCGCGGGCAGGGTTTGTCGGAGGGTCAGATCATGGCCCGGATCCGGCTGCCGCTTGCCGCGCCCGTGATCTTCGCCGGCATTCGCACGGCGGCGGTTCAGATCGTCTCGGCGGCGACCCTCGCGGCCTTCATCGGGGGTGGGGGCCTCGGCGAACTCATCACCGCGGGGATGGGCACCCTCGACGTGCCCCAGCTCGTCACGGGCGGGCTGGCCGTGGCAGGGCTCGCCATCGCCACGGAACTGGGCTTCGGCGCGCTGGAACGCCGGACGACCCGCTCCTTGCGCGCGGAGGCGGCATGATCCGGCTCGAGGGTCTCACCAAGACGTTCCCCGGCGCGAGCCGACCCTCCGTCGACCGCCTCGACCTCGATGTGCCGGCGGGCGCGACCTGCGTGCTCATCGGCCCCTCGGGCTGCGGCAAGACCACGACGATGCGCATGGTCAATCGCCTCATCGAGCCGAGCGCTGGGCGCATCCTCGTCGACGGCGAGGACGTGACTCAGGGGGATCCCGTCCGCCTGCGTCGCCGCATCGGCTACGTCATCCAGCAGATCGGGCTGTTCCCGCACCAGACCATCGCCGAGAACGTCGCGACCGTGCCCCGGCTCCTCGGCTGGCCGGCGCACCGCATCCAGGCTCGCACGGAGGAGATGCTCGCCCTCGTGGGGCTCGAGCCCCGTGAGGTGCTGCGCCGCTATCCGCGCCACCTCTCGGGCGGGCAGCGCCAGCGCGTCGGCGTGGCCCGGGCGCTTGCCGCCGATCCGCCGGTGATGCTGATGGACGAGCCCTTCGGCGCGGTCGATCCGCTCGTGCGAGGCCGGCTCCAGGGCGAGTTCCTCGCCATCCTGCGGCGGCTGAAGAAAACGGTGATCTTCGTCACCCACGACATCGACGAGGCGATCCGCATGGGAGACCTCGTCGCCATCATGAAAGACGGCCGCCTCGTCCAGGCCGCGCCGCCCGCCCAGCTGCTCGCCGCGCCGACCGACGTTTTCGTCGCGGAGTTCGTCGGCTCCGACCGGGCCCTGAAGCGTCTCTCGCTCGTGACGGCGGGCGAAGCTGCGCAGGCCGGCGACGCGCCGAGCGGGCCGTCGATCCCGGCCGCCGCGAGCTTGCGCGACGCGCTCGCCGTGCTGCTCGCGTCAGGTGAAGAGAGGTTGAGGGTCGTTGGGCAGGGCGGAGACCCACGCGGCGTGATTGATCTCGCGACCATTCGGGCGAGGGCCGTGCTCGAAGGTTAAAGGTCCAGACCGCTAATCTCGAGCTTTCCTTGTCATTCCGGGGCGCGCGAAGCGCGAGCCCGGAATCCACGACTGGGTGAGCAGCTGTAATCAGCATTCGCCCCAGTCATGGATTCCGGGATCTCGGCTCCGCCGAGCCCCGGAATGACAGTGGGGGAGGTCAAACAGCTTCTAGATCGGCACCACATAACCCGCAGCCTCCGCCGCTGCGGCCTGATCGAGGAGGACGCGGTACTCGCTCCGCTCCACCGCAGCGAAGCCTTGCAGCCGCAGGCGGCTCAGAACCGGCGCGAGCCGCGGCTCCGCGCTCGCCGCGAGCAGCGCCGCGCGCGACCGCTCGATCGTCTCGCCGTCCACCCCCGCCGAGGCAACCAGCAGCGGCATCGGCGTCTCGCTCGTCGTCGCGACGACGCGCAGCCGCGCGGCGGTTTCGGGATCCTCGGCTTTCAGAAGATCGTGGGCGTAGGAGTCGAGCGGGCCGAGGTCGATCTCGCCGGCGAGCAGGGCCTCGATCACCCGCCGCGGCGTCACGAGGGGGCCGACGCTCGCCGAGAAAAGCTGCGGCCGGTCCGGGCTGCGGTGGGCCAAGAGGTGGAAGCGCAGGGCGTTGAAGCCCGATTGCGAGTGCTCCACCGTCCAGCCGATCCGCCGGCCGAAGGTGTCCGGCAAGGTGGCGGCGTCGTCATGCGCGCGCACCACGAGATCACTGGCATAGGCCGAGCGCCCGGTCGACGACGGCACGGGGGCCGCGACGGGAACCACCGCGTACTCGCCCCGCGTGAAGGGGAGGCCGCACATGAAGGCGAGCCCGAGGTCGTCACGGCGCCACAGCGCCTCGAGGGGCGCCGGCGCGGCGTGGTCGATGACGGCGAGTGGCACACCGGCCCGCCCCGAGATCCAAGCGAAGAGCGCTCCCCAAGCGTCCCGCAGGCCCGGGGTCAGGCCGTACATGCGCGCGTTGGCGACGAGGCCCATCAGGCGTAGCGCAGGCGGTGCCCGATCCCGAGGCGCGCCGCCTTCTCCAGCATGGCGTGGCCGAGCGCGATGTCGGAGAGCGACAGGCCGCGGTGCCAGAACAGGATCGTCTCGTCCTCGCGCTCGCGGCCGGGTTTGAGGCCCGCGACGATCTCGCCCATCTCGGCGTGGAGCGTCTCCTCCGAGAGCTTGCCCGCTTCCACATGGGCGCGCAGCGAGCCGAACTGGCCCGACTTGCACTGGCCCCAATCGTCCACGACGAGCTTCGCCATGATGTCGGTGAGCGAGAGCTCGACGGCGCTCATGGTGCCGTAGGGCACGACGAAGGCGCCGGGCTTGATCCATTCCGTCTTCAGCATCGGCTCAGGCTGGAGGAGGCGCGAGGCTTCCACGACGATGTCGGCGCCCTCGACGCAGGAGCGCCAGTCCTCTGTCGCGACGACGGGCTTGCCGAGGTCGCGCGAGAGGCGCTCCGCGAAGGCATTCCGGCTCTCCGGCCGGCGGGAATGGACGCGGATCTCGTCGAAGGCAAAGAGCCGGTCCAGGAGGCGCACGTTCCAATAGGCGGTGCCCCGCGCGCCGACATGGCCGAGCACCTTCGAGCCGTTCCGCGCGAGATACTTGGCCCCGATCGCCGTCACGGCGCCGGTGCGCATATCGGTGAGGTGGCTGCCGTCGATGATGGCCTTGGGCGCGCCGTTCCTCGGATCCATCAGGAGGAGCAGGCCCATCTCTGAGGGCAGGCCCTCCTTGTAGTTGTCGACGTAGTCGCTGATGACCTTCACGCCCGCCAGCGCGATCGGCGCGCGGAACGAACCGCGCAGCACGTTGAAATGGCCGTGGACGTCCTCGTCGGGTTTCAGGTGCATCCGCGGCTCGATCACCGTCTCGTGCCGCCCCTGCGCCGCGAGGCCGGCTTCGATGGCGGCGAGGATCTCGTCGTCCTGAAGGGCCAGCGCCTCCACGTCGAGGGCGTTGAGGTAGGTGAGATAAAGAGGCTGCACGGAAGGTCTCGCGCGGACGGGAAGCGCGACTGTGGCACGGCCCGAGGACAGGGTCACGCCGCGGGCGGCGGGGCGCCCAGGGCGTAGAGGATGCCGCGCAGCTCGCCCAAGCCTTTCAGGCGCCCGATGGCGCCGTAGCCCGGGTTCACGGACTTGTGCAGATCGTCGAGCATGCGGTGCCCGTGATCGGGGCGGAAGATCATCTCCCGGTCACCCAACCGGCGCTCGGCGGTGGTCAGGGCACGAAGCACCGCGACCATGTCGACATCGCCCTCGAGATGGGCCGATTCATGGAAGCTGCGCGGGTCGGCCTCCCGCTTCGTGGCCCGAAGATGCACGAAGCGGATGCGTTCGGCGAAGCGCTCCGCCATGGCCGGCAGGTCGTTGTCGGCGCGCACCCCGAGCGACCCGGTGCAGAAGCACATCCCGTTCGCCGGCGAGGGCACGGCGTCGAAGAGGGCGGCGTAGTCGTCCGCCGTCGAGGCAATCCGCGGCAGGCCGAAGAGCGGATGCGGCGGGTCATCGGGGTGAAGGGTGAGGGTGATCCCTCGCGCTTCCGCGGCCGGCGTCACGGCTTCGAGGAACTCCACGAGGTGCTGGCGCAGGCGGGCGGCGTCAATGCCGGCATAGCTCTTCAGGCGCTCCCGGAAAGCCGGGATAGAGAGCGGGTCCGTGGTGGAGCCGGGCAGGGCGCTCGCGATCGTGGTGATCAGCTGCTCGACCTCCGCGTCGCTCATCGCGTCGCGGGTGGCGCGGGCCCGGTCGCGCTCGCTGGGCGTATAGTCGGCGCTCGCCCCGGGCCGTTCGAGGATGAACAGGTCGAAGGCCGCGAAGACCTCCTGGTCGAAGCGCAAAGCCGTCGCGCCGGTGGGGAGCACGTGGTCGAGGTCGGTGCGGGTCCAGTCCACGACGGGCATGAAGTTGTAGCAGACGACCCGAATGTCGTTTGCCGCCAGCGCCTCCAGGCTCGCGATCCAGGCTTCGATCTCCGCCTTGGCGCCCTTGCCGAGACGCTTCACGGCGTCTGGAACCGGGATCGATTCCACCACCGTCCAGCGCAGCGCCGAGCGGCCGGCCGGCGTGTCCTCGATCAGGCGCTTGCGCTCGGCGACCTCCGCCGCGGTCCAGGCCTGGCCGATGGGGATGTCGTGCAGTGCCGTGACGATGTCTGTCGCGCCCGCCTGGCGGATGTCGTCGAGGCTCACACCGTCCCGTCCGGGACCGTACCACCGCCAGCCCTGCCGCATGCGCTTCCCCTGTTCCCGTGATTTTAAGCGAAGTAGTCCGGATGCATCTTCGCGAGAAGCCGGGCATCCGGCAGCACCGCGTCGAGATGCGTCTGCATGGCGGCGCGGGCGCCCGCGACGTCACCCGCCGCGATGGCCGCTGCGATCACCCGGTGCTCGGCGATGACGTGGTTCATGCGCCCGAGGGCCGGCAAGGTCAGCCGGCGGCAGCGGTCGATCTGAAGCTTCGCCTGGCGCACGGTACGCCAGATGCCGGGATGACCGGAAAGGTCCGCGATCGTCTCGTGAAAGGCCTCATCGGCCTCGTGGAAGGCTTCCTGGTCGCCCATGGACGCGAAGGCCGCCTGCCGGTCGATCACCCGCTGGAGGCGCGCTGAAGCCGCTGGAGGGGCCTTCCGTGCGGCATGCTCGACGAGCGCCCCTTCGAGCGCCTGGCGGATGATCACCGCCTCCGGGATCGCCCCGAGGGGGATGCGCGCGACGAAGGTTCCCGATTGCGGCTTGACCTCGACGAGACCCTCTTCGGCCAGTCGGATCAGCGCCTCGCGCAACGGCGTCCGACTGACCCCGAAGCGCTCGGTCAGATCCCTCTCGGAGAGCGGCATGCCGGGCGGGTAGTGCAGGGAGACGATCTCCGAGCGCAGGAAGCCGGCGATCGTAGCCGCCGCCGACTGGGCGCGCGCCGGGCGCGCCAGGGGCGCGCGGCCGATCGGCGCGTCGATTTCCTGAGGCGGTGCAATATCGTCCAGGGCTGCGCCCTCCTGATTGACATTCTAGTATATTAGTACGAAGTTGCGCGCAACAATGACAAAGCGGACCGGGGAGGGGCCGCACGGATGGCGCTGCATCCCGACAGGTTGTTTCCCGCCGACCCGACGACGCGCGACATCGCTCGTCGTCTCTACGAATCCATAGCCGGCCTGCCGATCGTCTCGCCGCACGGCCACACCGATCCGCGCTGGTACGCCGAGGACGCCCCGTTCCCGGATCCGGCGACGCTTCTGGTGAAGCCGGACCACTACGTCTTCCGCATGCTCTACTCGCAGGGCGTGCCGCTCGAGGCGCTTGGGATCGCGCGCCGGGACGGCGCACCGGTCGAGGCCGATCCGCGGGCGATCTGGCAGCTCTTCGCCGAGCATTGGCCGCTCTTCCGCGGTACGCCGACGAGGCTCTGGTTCGAGCAGGCGCTCCAGGACGTCTTCGGCATCGAGGAGCGCCTCTCGCCCGCCACCGCCGATGCGATCTACGACGCGGTCGCCGCCCGCCTCGCCGATCCGGCCATGCGACCCCGGGCGCTCTACGAGCGGTTCGGCATCGAGGTGATCGCGACGACGGATTCCGCCCTGGACGACCTCGCCTGGCACGATCGAATCCGGGCGTCCGGCTGGTCAGGCCGCGTGGTGCCGACCTACCGCCCAGATGCTGTGGTCGACCCGGACTTCGCCGGGTTCGGGCAGAACGTCGAGACGTTCCTCGGCCAGGCGGGCGCGAGCGCCACCACCTACGCCGCCTATCTCGACGCGCATCGCGCCAAGCGCGCCTTCTTCAAGGAGCGCGGGGCCACCGCCACCGATCATGGGCACCCCTCCGCCCGCACGGCGAACCTGGGCGCTGGCGAAGCCGCCGCGCTGTTCGACAAGGTCGTGGCCGGCCGGGCGGAGGCCCACCAGCGCGAGCTCTTCCGGGCGCAGATGCTCACCGAAATGGCTCTGATGAGCCGGGACGATGGCCTCGTCATGCAGATCCATCCGGGCTCGGTGCGCAACCACAACGCGGCGCTCTTCGAGGCCTTCGGACGCGACATGGGCGCCGACATCCCGGGGCCCACCGACTACGTGCACGCGCTGAAACCCCTTCTCGACCGCGTCGGCAACGACCGCGACCTCACGGTGATCCTGTTCACGCTTGACGAGAGCACCTACGCCCGCGAGCTCGCCCCGCTCGCCGGCCATTACCCCTGCCTGCGCCTGGGCCCGCCCTGGTGGTTCTTCGACAGCCCGGAGGGGATGCTGCGCTTCCGCGAGCTCGCGACGGAGACGGCGGGGTTCGCCAACACGGTTGGCTTCAACGACGACACGCGGGCCTATCTCTCGATCCCGGCCCGCCACGACGTCGCCCGGCGCATCGACTGCACCTACCTCGCCCGCCTCGTCGCCGAGCACCGCCTCGACGAGGACGAGGCGGCGGACCTCGCCCATGACCTCGCCTATCGGCTCGCCAAGGAGGCCTACAAGCTATGACGAGCGGCAGCTTCGCGGGCCAATTCGCGGGCCAGGTGGCCATGATCACGGGTGGGGCGTCCGGCATCGGCCGGGCAGCGACGCTGGCCTTCGCTCGGGCTGGGGCTAAGGTGGCCTTCACCTATCTTTCCAGCGCCGACGAGGCCCGCGAGGTCTCCGCCATCGTCGAAGGGGAGGGCGGACAGGCTCTGGCGCTCCACGCCGACATGACGGACGAGGGCGCGGTCGAGGCAGCCTTCGCGCGGGCCGAGGCCGAGCTCGGGCCCCTCGACGTCCTCTTCGCCAATGCCGGCGGCCTGCTCAAGCGCGAGCGCTGCGTCGACACGGACGTGGCGTTCTGGAACCAGGCTTTCGCCGTCAACGTGACGAGCACCTTCCTCGCCTGCAAGACGGCGCTCAAGCGCATGGAGCCGCGCGGGCGCGGCGTCATCGTCACCATGAGCTCGCTCGCCGCCTTCGACGGCGGCGGCCCGGGCGCGTCGCATTACGCGGCCTCGAAGGGCGCCATCGTCACCTACACCCGGGCGCTGGCCAAGGAGGTCGGACCGCTCGGCATCCGCGTGAACGGGGTGGCGCCGGGCCTCATCGGCACGCGCTTCCACGACCAGTTCAACACGCCGCAAGGGCGCCAGACCACCGTTGAGCGCACGCCGCTGCGCCGGGAAGGGCGCCCCGAGGATGTCGCCGACGCGGTGCTGTTCCTCGCCTCCGAGAAGGCGAGCTTTCTCGCCGGCGAGACGATCCAGATCAACGGCGGGCTCGGCATGTTCTAGGCTGCCCGCCGGGCCGGCACCGGCCTCAAGGACAACAAAACGACGAAGGGAGAGGAACCATGACCGACGACAAGCGCATCCCGGCCCCGTCCCGCCGCCACGTGCTCGGCGGCCTGACTGGCCTCGCGGCCATGAGCGCGACCGGCCTTCGTGCCCAAGGGGCGATGCCCGCGCTGCCGAAATCGCCCATCGCGCTCAACGTCATCGACGTCGGCGGCGCGCTCGCCCTCGTGCAGAAGCCGATCGAGAACTTCCGCCGCGAACGGTCCAACCTCGTCTCGCGCATCAGCTTCACGAAGGCGCCGGCGCCCGAGCTTCCCGCGAAGCTCAAGGCCCAGCAGGACGCCGGGCGCCTCGACATCGATCTCATGCTCGGCGGCCTCGACGCGCTCTCGGCAGGCATCGACCAGAACCTCTGGACCCCTCTCTTCCCCCGCTACGCCGCGGGCCTGCCGAACCCGGACGAGATCCTGCTGCCGGCAGCCCTCGACATGCACAAGCTCGGCAAGGGCTTCGGCATGTGCATGGTCTACTACCCGTCGGGCCCGCTGCTCGAATACATGCCGGCCAAGGTGAAGCAGGTGCCCACGACGGCGGAAGAACTGCTCGCCTGGACGAAGCAGAACCCGAACAAGTTCCTCTACGCCCGCCCCGCCAATTCCGGCCCCGGCCGCACCTGGCTCATGGGCCTGCCCTATCTGCTGGGTGACAAGGACCCGAAGGACCCGATGAACGGGTGGGACAAGACCTGGGCCTACCTCAAGGAGCTCGGGCAGAACATCGAGTACTACCCGACGGGCACCGGCGTGACGATGAAGGAACTCGGGGAAGGCACCCGGGACATGATCGTCTCGACGACGGGCTGGGACATCAACCCGCGGGTCCTCGGCATCGTGCCGAAGGAAGCGGAAGTCGCGGTGCTTAAGGGCTTCCACTGGGTCTCCGACGCCCAGTACATGGCCGTGCCGAAGGGGATCAGCGACGAGAAACTCGCGGTGCTCCTCGAACTCATCAAGTTCGTGATGACCCCGGCCCAGCAGGCCTACACATACGACGAGGGCTACTTCTATCCGGGCCCCGCCGCGAAGAACGTGCCCCTCTCCATGGCGCCGCCGGAGAGCCAGAAGGCGATCCAGGAGTTCGGCCGCCCGCAATACGACCGGTGGATCGCCGACAATCCGATCGAGACGCCCCTCGAGCCGGAGAAGATGGTTCTGGCCTTCAAGCGCTGGGACCAGGAGATCGGCTCGGCGGCCAAGCGCAAGTAAGCGCCGATCGGCGAAGAGATACGAGGGCCCGACGTGACGCTCACGACCAAGCACAGCGGCAACCGCACCCTGCACCTGAAGGGCGTGCGGCGGGCCTTCGGCAGCTACAACGCGCTCGCCGGCATCGACCTCACCGTGAAGGGCGGCGAGTTCATCGCCCTTCTCGGCCCCTCGGGCTGCGGCAAGTCGACGGCGCTCAACTGCATCGCCGGCCTGCTTCCGCTCACCGGCGGCTCGATCCATCTCGGCGACCGCCGCATCGACGAGCTGAAGCCCGAGGACCGCGGCTTCGGCATGGTGTTCCAGAACTACGCGCTCTTCCCGCACATGAGCGTGGCGAAGAACGTGGGCTTCGGCCTCGCCATGCGCCGGGTCGACAAGGCCGAGAGCGCCCGGCGCGTCGACGAGGCGCTCTCCCTCGTGCGCCTCCAGTCGCAGAAGGAGAAGCTGCCGGGCCAGATGTCCGGCGGCCAGCAGCAGCGCGTGGCCATCGCCCGGGCCATCGTCATCGAGCCGCCGATCGTCCTCATGGACGAACCGCTCTCGAATCTCGACGCCAAGCTCAGGCTCGAGATGCGCGGCGAGATCCGCCGCATCCACGACACCATCGGCTCGACGACGATCTACGTCACCCACGACCAGGACGAGGCGCTCTCCATGGCCGACCGCATCGTGGTGATGCGGGAGGGCGAGATCCGCCAGGTCGGCACGCCGGAGGACCTCTACGAGCGCCCGGCCCACGCGGACGTGGCCGAGTTCATGGGCTTCCGCAACCGGCTCCAGGGCCGGGTAACCAGCGTCGAGGGCGAGCGGGCCGCGGTCGATGTCGGGGGCGTGCCGCTCGCCGGCCGCGTCCGGGAGGAGGTGCGCCCGGGTGGGGCGGCGATCGTCACCGTGCGCCCCGAGGACCTCGTCGCCGGCGCGAACCCCTCCGGCCTCCCGGCCCGGGTCACGGGCATCGAGTATCGCGGCCGCGCCTTCTTCGGCACGGCGGTGGCCGAGGGCGGGGCGGAGCTGTTCTTCCGCTCCGACCGATCGCTTGCCAAGGACGAAACGGTGCGTCTCTCGCCGGAGCCCGCCCGCACCCTCGTCTTCGCGGGAGCGGCGGCATGAGCTCCGTTCCGCTCGACGGTGTCGCGGCCGCGGCCGGGATCGAGGAGGAGGCGAAGATCGCGTTCCGCACCCGGCTCGCGGCCCGCGGCCTCGACGCGACGACGCTCCTCGTTCTGCCGGCGCTGATCAGCATCGTCCTGCTCTTCGTCTACCCGTTCATGTACGGGCTGATGCTGTCCTTCCAACCGAAGGTCGGCGGGTTCCTCGCCAACTACGCCAAGTTCTTCGAGGAGCCGTTCCTCTACGATACGATCTGGACGACGATCCGCCTCGCGCTGCCCGTCACGATCCTGAATCTCCTGCTCGCCGTGCCGATCGCCATGCGGGTGCGCCTCATGCGCCGGCAGCGACTGCTCACCACGATCCTCGTCCTGCCGGTGACGCTCGGCACCGTGCTGATCGCGGAGGGCCTGCTCAACTACCTGGGTCCCCAGGGCTGGTTCAACCGCACGCTGATCACCGCCGGCATCCTCTCCGCGCCCGTGAAGCTCACGAACAACTACTGGGGCGTCTTCGCCTCGCTCCTCATCACGGGCTTTCCCTTCACCTTCCTGCTCACGCTCTCCTACGTCACCGGCATCGACCCAGCCCTGGAGCAGGCGGGTGCGGTGTTCGGGGCCAATGCCCGGAAGCGCTTCTCCAAGATCATCCTGCCCCTGATCTTGCCGGGACTCGCCATCACCTTCTGCCTGTCCTTCGTGCAGGCCTTCGCGGTGTTCCCCTCCGCGGTGCTCCTCGGGGCGCCGGCCGGTCCTACCCGCGTCATTTCCATCGCGGCCTATCAGGCGGCCTTCGAGGAATACGACTACTCGCTGGCCTCGGCGATCGCGATGATCATGGGCTTCGTCCAGCTCGCCATCGTGGTGCTGATCCTCTCCGCCCGCGGTCTCCTCTACCGCGGCCCGGCGGGCGGGACGAAAGGGTGAGACCTCGATGATACGCGACACCGGCCTCGGCTCCAAGCTCTGGCGCATCGCCGTCTGGAGCGTGACGATCGTCTTCGTCGTCAACCTCCTCGCGATGATCGCCTCGGTCATCGTCAGCTCGGTTGCCACGCGCTGGCTCGGCACCTGGCTGCCGCTGGGCTACACGACACGCTGGTACGGCTCGGCCTGGGACGAGTTCCAGCTCACCGAAGTGCTGATCGTCACCTTCCAGGTAGTGTTCACGGTCGTGCTGGTCTCAGGGCTCTTCGGCGTCACCGCGGCCTACGCGCTGGCGCGGCGAGAATTCCCGGGGAAACGGGCGGTGATGCTCGTCTTCCTGCTGCCCCTCCTCGTGCCGCCGATCACCTACGGGATCCCGCTCGCCACCGTGCTCTACAAGCTGGGATTGGCCGGCACCTTCTGGGGTGTGGTGCTCGCGAACCTCGTGCCCACCATCCCCTTCGTCGTGCTCGTCATGATCCCTTTCATCGAGCAGATCGATCCGCGCATCGAGGCGGCGGCGCGGGTTTTCGGGGCGAACACGCTCCAGCTCTTCTGGCGCGTGCTCCTGCCCCTGCTGCTGCCGGGCATTCTCGCCTCGATGCTGCTCGTCCTCGTGCGCACCATCGCGATGTTCGAACTCACCTTCCTCACCGCCGGCCCGACGAGCCAGACCCTCGTGGTGGCGCTCTACTACGCGGTCTTCGCCGCCGGGGTGCGTGCCACGCAATCGATCGACGCCATGGCCGTGGTTTACATGGCGGTGACGCTCGCCTGGCTCGTGATCGCGCTGCGCTTCGTCAACCCGACCCAGATCGTCGGGCGCGCCCGCACCGCGGAGCCGGCGCATTGACGCGCCGCCTCTCCAACGAGACGCTCGCGTCCCTGCCCGCCGCGGTCGCGCGGCCGGCCTACGATCGCTCGGCCGTGCGGCCTGGCATCGTCCACCTCGGCATCGGCGCCTTCCACCGCGCCCACCAGGCCGTCTACACCGACGACGTGCTCGCTGCGGGCGACCCGCGCTGGGGCATCCTCGGCGCGTCCCTGCGCAGCCCCGACACCCGCGACGCGCTCAAACCCCAGGATGGTCTCTACGCCCTTGACGTGCGCGATGGCGAAGGCGAGCGGCTTCGGGTCGTCGGCGCGGTGCAGGACGTGCTCGTCGCGCCGGAGGATTCCGGCCGGCTGCTGGCCGCGATGAGCGCGCCCGACACCCGCATCGTTTCTCTCACGGTGACCGAGAAGGGTTACTGTCACGCGCCGGCGACGGGCGAGCTCGACGAGGCTCATCCCGACATCCGGCATGACCTCGACAACCCCGGTGCGCCGCGCTCGGCGCCGGGCTTCATCGTCGAGGCCCTCGCGAGGCGCAGAGCAGCGGGATTGAGTCCCTTCACGGTGCTCTCCTGCGACAACCTTCCGTCCAACGGCGTCACGGCCAAGCGCGTGCTCGTTCGCTTGGCCCGCCTGCGCGACCCCGATCTCGGCGCCTATCTCGACGGCGAACTCGCCTGCCCGTCGAGCATGGTGGACCGCATCGTGCCCGCGACGACGGAGGCCGACCGGACCCGGATCGCCGAACGGCTCGGCTGCGAGGATGCCTGGCCGATCAGCACGGAGCCTTTCACGCAGTGGGTCGTGGAAGATCACTTCCCCGCCGGCCGGCCGGACTGGGCGATGGCCGGCGTGACCTTCGTCCGGCACGTCGAACCATACGAGCTCATGAAGCTGCGGCTCCTCAACGGCAGCCACTCGACGCTGGCCTATCTCGGTGTGCTCTCGGGCCGTGAGACGGTGGCCGATGCCATCGCCGATCCGGGCATCGCCGGCGTCGTGCGCGGCCTCATGGACGAGGAGGCGGGCCCGACCCTGCCGCCGCTGCCGGGCCTCGACCTTGCCGCCTACAAGGCCTCGCTGATTCAGCGCTTCCGCAACCCATCCCTGAAGCACCGCACGGCGCAGATCGCCATGGACGGCTCGCAGAAGCTGCCCCAGAGGCTTCTCGGCCCCGTGAGGGATCGCCTCAAGGCGGGCGCTTCGATCCGTCGCCTCAGCCTCGGGGTGGCGGCCTGGATGCGCTATGCCACCGGCATCGACGAACAGGGCCGGCCGATCGAGGTCAAGGACCCGCTCGCCGCCGAGCTGCGCCGCCGCGCCGATGGCGCGGGCCTCGCGGCGAAACCCCTCGCGGAAGCTTTGATGAGCGTCGAGGCGATCTTCGGCGCCGACCTGCCCCGGGACCCGCGCTTCGTCGAGCCCGTCACGCAGGCGCTCGACAGCCTTCTGATCCGCGGCGCGGCCGCCACCGCCCGCGCCTATGCCTGAGCGGGCCCAAGCGACACCCGTCGCGGCACCCGCCGCGGCGGCACACCGGAGAGCCCGGCCACAGGGCTCCTGACAGGGAGGACACCATGACGATCGACACCACACGCCGTACTTTCTTGGGCGGGCTCTCGGGGCTCGCCGTGGCCCACGCCACGGGCGCCTTCGCTCAAGCCCCGGCGCTGCCCGCCAACCCCGTGGCGCTCAACATCATCGACGTTGCCGGCAACCTGCAGCTGACCCAAGGAGGCATCGACCGCTTCCGGGCCGCGAACCCGCGGCTCGTCTCGCGCATCAACTACCAGCGCGCGCCCTCGCCGGAGCTGCCGGGCAAGCTGAAGGCTCAGCAGGATGCCGGCCGGGTCGACATCGACCTCGTGCTCACCGGCCCCGGCGCCATGTCGGACGGCGTGCAGCAGGGCCTGTGGATCGAAGTCTGGTCGAAGTATCCGGGCGCACTGCCGAGGGCGGAGGAGGTCTATCACGCCAACGCCTTGATGATGCAGCGCAACTTCGGCCGCGACCAGGGCGTGGCGGTGGTCTACTCGCCGTCCGGGCCGATCTTCGAGTACAACGCGGCCAAGGTGAAGTCCGTGCCGAAGACGGCCGCGGACCTCCTCGCCTACGTCAAGGCGAACCCCAACCGCTTCACCTACGCCAGGCCCGCCAATTCCGGCCCCGGTTGGACCTTCCTGATGGGGATGCCTTACATCCTCGGCGACAAGGACCCGAAGGACCCGATGACCGGCTGGGACAGGACCTGGGCCTGGCTGAAGGAACTGGACTCCGGCATCGACACCTACCCGACCGGCACCGCCGTCACCATGAAGGAGCTCGGCGAGGGCACCCGGGACATGATCGTCTCGACCTGCGGCTGGGACATCAACCCGCGGGTGCTCGGCATCGTGCCGAAGGAGGTCGAGGTCTTCGCGTTGGAGGGGACGCATTGGGTGCCGGACACCCAGTTCATGTGCATCCCGAAGGGCGTGCCGGAGGACAAAGTCGCGGTGCTCCTCCAGCTCATGAGCTTCCTCCTCAAGCCGGAGCAGCAGGCGCTCACCTACGACAAGGGCTATTTCTACCCCGGCCCGGCGGTGAAGGGCGTCACCCTCGACATGGCGCCACAGGAGAGCAAGGACATCGTCAAGGAATACGGCCGGCCGCTCTACGACAAGCTGATCGCGGAGCTTCCCGTCGAGACCCCGCTCGCCCCGGACCGCCTCGTCGCCGCCTTCCGGCGCTGGGACCAGGAGATCGGCGCCAAGAAAACCAAGAGCTGAAGACGAAGAGCTGAGCCGCTTCATGCGCTTCGCCGCCATCGGGCTCGATCACCGCCACGTCTATCACATGGTGGGCGAGCTCATCGCCGCCGGCGCGACTTGCGCCGGCTACTGCGCCGATACCTCGGATCCCCGCGTGGTCGCGGGGTTCCAGGAGCGCTTCCCGGACCTCGCGCCGCGGGACCGGCAGGCGCTCCTCGAGGACTGCAGCATCGACGCGATCGTCTGCGCCGCGATCCCGCGCGACCGGGCACCGCTCGCGGTCGAGGCGATGCGCCGGGGCAAAGACGTCATGCTCGACAAGCCGGGCGTGACCACCCCGGCCGACCTCGCAGCCCTCGAGGCCGCGGTCGCCGAGACGGGCCGGATCGTCTCGATCTGCTTCTCCGAGCGCTTCGTGGTGCCGGCCACGATCGTGGCGGAGAAGCTCATCGCCGACGGCGCGATCGGGGAGGTGATCCACACGGCGGGGTTCGGGCCGCATCGCCTCAACAAGGCGATCCGGCCGCCCTGGTTCTTCGAGACGGCCGCTTACGGCGGCATCCTCAACGACATCGCCTCCCATCAGATCGACCAGTTCCTGCATTTCACAGGATCCAAGGACGCCAGGATCACGGGAAGCCGTGTCGGGCATTTCGGGCCCGAGACCGCGGACGTCTTCGAGGATTTCGGTGATCTGACGCTCGAGAGCGAGCGCGCCGCGGGTTACGTGCGGGTCGATTGGTTCACCGCCGACGGATTGCCGACCTGGGGCGACGGGCGCCTCACGCTGCTCGGTACCGAAGGCACGATCGAGCTGCGCAAATACGTCGACGTCGCCGGGCGGCCCGGCACCGATCACGTCTTCCTCGTCGACCGGCACGGCACCCGCCACATCGACGCGAGCCGCGAGCCGCTGACTTACTTCCACGCCTTCAAGGCCGATGTCGAGAACCGCACCGAGACGGCCATGAGCCAGGCCCACGTCTTCACCGTCTGCCGCCTCGCGCTGGAGGCGCAGGGGAAGGCGCGGCGCCTGACGGGCCGCGCGCCTGCAGGGAGCGCGGCATGAGACGCCTTGGCCTCGCCGTCGTTGGTCTCGGGCCGGCGTCCCAGCCGCACGCGAAAAGCCTCCTGGCGCTCGCCGACGAAGCCGAGGTGATCTGGGCCGCGAGCCGCTCCCCGGAGCGCACCGCTGCCTTCGCCGCGGCATTCCCCTTTCCCGTGACGAACGATCTCGACCAAGCCATCGCCGATCCGCGGGTCGAGGCCGTCGTCGTGCTGACGCCGCCTTCCGCTCACCTCGAGGTCGCCGAGCGCTGCTTCGAGGCCGGCAAGCACGTGTTGCTCGAAAAACCCCTCGAACTCACCGTCGCGCGGGGCGAGCGCCTCGTCGCGGCGGGCCGGGCCGCGGGCCGGCGCCTCGGCATCGTGCTTCAGCACCGTTTCCGGCCGGCGAGCCTGCGCCTGCGCGAGGCGCTCGCCTCCGGCGCGCTCGGGCCGATCGAGGCCGCGTCGATGGTTGTGCCGTGGTGGCGCCCGCAGAGCTACTACGACGAGCCGGGGCGGGGCACGATGGCGCGCGACGGCGGCGGCGTGCTCCTCACCCAGGCCATTCACACCCTCGACCTCTTTCGCTCCCTCGTCGGCGTCTCCGGTGTCGAGGCGGCTCAGGTGACGACGACGGGCCTGCACCGGATGGAGACGGAGGATTACGTCGCTGCCCTCGTGCGCCTCGGGAACGGCCAGCCTGGAACGATCACCGCAACCACCGCTTTCGCGCCGGGCCACCCGGAGCGGATCGAGATCATCGCGCGGCACGGCTCCGCGAGCCTCGTCGGCGGCTCGCTGCGCCTCGCCTTCCCGGACGGCCGCGAGGAGCACGTCGCCGCGGAGGGCGCCACGGGAGCGGGCGCCAACATCATGGACTTTCCGATCGACGCCCACGTCGCCCTGATCCGGGATTTCCTCGGCGCCTGCCGCGAGGATCGCGACCCGCGGGTCACGGGCGAGGAGGCGCTGGCCTCGCAGCGCCTCGTGGACGCGATTCTGGCCGCGGGGCGGCGGGGCTGAGGCGTCTCACAGCCCCGAAGGATAGGTTTCGTCCTCGCCGGAGCGCGCCTCCGCCGGGCCGGGGAGGGGCGTGACGGCGCGGGTCTCCTCGAACCAGAGATATGCGTCGAACTGCTCCGGCAGCACGGCCTCGAAGTAGTGGCTCTGCCGTTCGGTCTGCGGCCGGTAGACGACGCCGATGGCGCGCTCGAGCCTGGGTTCGGCGAGCGCCCGGCGCAGCGCTCCGGCCCGGTCGGGCCTGAGATCGACGAGGGCGCGGGGCAGTCCCGCCTCGCGAAAGAGCCCCTCGTGACTGTCAGGCCGGGCCGGGCGCACGGCCTTGACCTGCATGGGCTCGTCCCAATCGTCGGCCGCGGCCACGGTGCCCCGGTCGGTGCCGAAGCCGATCAGCACGGCCTCGTCGCCATAGGCGGTCTTGGCGAGCTCTCCGATGTTGAACTCGCCCTCCCAGCCCATGGCGGTCGCCGCGGCGTTGCCGATATGGGAGTTGTGCGCCCAGACCACCGCCTTCGCCTGCGGCCCTCCGGCTTGCAGGATGCCCTGCAGGGTGTCGAACATGTGCCGGTCGCGCACGTTCCAGGACTCCACCGAGCCCCGGTACATGATGCGGTAGTAGCGCTCCGCCGCCTGCACGATGCGGGCGTTCTGGGTCGCGTCGAGATAGGCTTCCCGGCCGCCGTCGCGCCCAGCATAGGCCGCCTGCTTCTCCAGGAGCTCGCGCATGATGTGGGTCACGGCGTCCTCGCACGGGTGCTTGGCCCCGAACATCACCTCGCGCCCGTAGCGTTCAGGCTTGGCGTGCCAGGGGGAGAGGCAGCCGTAGCGGTCGCGGGCCTGCCGGGCCGCCTCTGGATCGACCCGGTCGAGGTAGTCGAGGACGGCACGCATCGAGGCGCCCAAGCTGTAGACATCGAGACCGCGAAACGACACGCGCTCGCCGGCCGGGCGGCTGGCGTTGTGGGCACGCAGCCATTCGGCGAAGGCTTTCACCTGAGCGTTGCGCCACATCCAGGTCGGGAAGCGCCGGAAGGCGTGTGCGAAGGGGTCGTCGGCCCCGTCGCGAACGTAAGCATCGATGTGCCCGGCGTCGGGCCAGTCGGCCTCGACCGCGACGATGGTGAAGCCATGGCGCTCGATCAGCCGCTGGGTGATCGCGGCCCTGGCGTCGTAGAACTCGGCCGTGCCGTGGGTAGCTTCCCCGAGCAGCACGACCCGGGCCTCGCCGAAGCGGTCGAACGCATCGGCGAAGCCCTCGTCGGTGATGGCGGGCAGGGGTTCGAGGGCTGCGCGCAGGGCGGGGAGGGCAGCGTCGGCCATCTCTAGATCTCCTCGTCGAGGAACGTGGCGAAGGCGGCATCCACCATCGCGGGCGGTACCACGTGCCCGCCGTCGAACTCGCGGTAGGTCACCCGGTAGCCCACCTCCGTCAGGACGCGGGCGAGGCGCCGGCCGCACGGGTCGATGGGTAAGACCTCATCTCGCGTGCCGTGGCTGATGAAGATTTCAGGGGGGTCCGCGGTCGTGGTGGGCGCGGCGAAACCGGGTGAGAAGGCGAGCGCCGCCCGAAAGAAGCCGCCGTTGATGAGCGCGAGCGAGAGCGCGTAGGACGCACCATCCGAGAAACCGCCGATGGCGATGCGGTCGGGCCGCACGCGACAGCGCGCGAAGAGGTCGGCGAGCGCCGCGTCGAGGAAGGCGACGTCCGGGCCGTAGGCGCCGTTCCGGATCACGTCCCAGCTGCCCCGGTCGCGCGAGTCGGGCGCGAGAACCAGGATACCGTGGCGGTCGGCGGCCTCTTGCACCAAGGGCAGAACCTGGCTCGCGGTGCCACCTGCGCCGTGCAACATGACGAGAAGCGGGGCTGGCACGTCGGGATCATGGCCGGCGGGAACGTGGATCAGGCCGTCCCGCACCTGTCCTGCGCCGAGACGATGCAGGCCGGGGGCGAGGCGTGGCCCGGCGCCCGGTGCGAGGAGGCCCGGCCGGGCGCGAAGAAGACCGGCTTCCTGATCCTGGCTGTGCGCCGGCACGGCATTCCTCCTGTGCGATCCGCCTAACGGAACACCGCCGTGCGGCCGGCCGCGAAGTCATGGTTGAGGACGAGGCTCGCGATACTCGCGGCGATCTTCTCGCCGCCCCGGGCCGAGGGCTCGATCGGGTTGGCGTAGTCGGCGGGCTCGTTGGAGACGAGACGGAGGTCAATGACCGGGAGCCCGCGCCCGATCGCGAGGCGCAGGATGACGTCGTTGATCGCGGCCAGCGCCGTCACGGCGAGTCGCTGGCGGCGCGGGTCGGGGTAGCTCGGATCGTAGACGGTGCACACGGCCGCAGGCTTCCCCGCCGCGAGGAGCGCCGCCAGCATGGCCTCGTAGGCCCTGGCGAAGGCCTCCCGGATCCCGTCCAGACGGGCGAGGGCCTCCGCCATGGAGCCCAGGCGTTCCTCGATGACGCCCGAGGCGCGAAGCGCGTCGTTGCCGCCGACGCTGACGACAAGATGCGACGCGTCGGAGGGCACGGATGAGAGCTGCCGGGCCACGTCCGCCGTCACCGCGCCGTCGATGGCGGCGAGCGACGCGCGCCAGCCCGCGGGCAGGTCGGCCCGGAGCTGCGCCACGACGTCGGGCTCGCCCGCCCGCACATAGGCGCCGTTGTCGAAGATCGAGTCGCCGAGGAGCACGACGTGGCCGGAGGTGCGGCCGTTGTCGGGAGTCATGACGAGGTCAGCCTCCTCGATGCCCGCCGGGCGCGGGTTCGTCTGAACAACGGGGACGGCGCGAAGTTCCACGGTCGGGACGGTTGAGGTGGAACGCCGGCCCTCCGAGACCGTTTGTGAGCGTTCCGGCAACCGGATGGAGCCGTCCCCCCATGACGAGCGCCGACGTCCTCCCCCTTGACCGTCATCGGCCTGAGGAGCCGCGCCCGAAGCGCGGGCTGCTCCTGGCGGGCGGGGTGATCGGCATCGCGCTCGGCGGTTTCTTCGACGGGATCCTGCTCCACCAGATCCTGCAATGGCACCACTTCCTGAGCCTCGTGCCCGGCGAGGCGCTGCGGGACCTCAAGAACCAGATCATCGCGGACGGGGCGTTTCACGTGCTCATGTACGTGATCGCTGCCGTCGGCCTCTTGATGTTGTGGCGCGCCCGCGCGGGCTTGAACGGAGCCGGTGCCGGGCGCTGCCTCCTCGGCAGCGTGCTCCTTGGCTTCGGGATCTGGCAGGTGATCGACGTCGTGGTGTTCCACTGGATCATTGGGATCCACCGCATCCGGGTCGACGTGCCCGAACCGCTGCCCTGGGACATCGGCTGGATGATCGTGTTCGGCGCGCCCGCGCTCGTCGCGGGCTGGCTCATTCTGCGCCGGGCCGGCGGGTCCTCGACGCCCGGACAAGGACGGCGCATGGCCGCTGGCCTCGCGGCCCTCGTTCTCGTGGCAGGCCCCGTGGCTGCCCGCCCGCCCGCGGATGCGGCGGCCGTCATGGTGCTGTTCCGAGCCGGCACAGGCTCGGCGCAGGCCCTCAACGCCGTGGCGGCGATCGATGGCCGGGTGATCTGGGCCGATCCGTCGGGCGAACTCGTCGCCTTCGCGCCGGCGCCCGGCCGCAGCGCGCTTGGCCTCTACCGCTACGGCGCGCTGGCAGTGGGCGCCACGCCCATCGTCGCCGGCTGCCTCGCCTGGATCAAGACCTGACAAGGAGACCGCTCGTGACCCACTCGAAAACCAGCAGCCCTCCGAAGGGAAGCGGTACGAAGCCGATCCCTGGCGCGGGGACCGATCCCTCCCAGGTGCCGACGGAGGCTCACGGCGGGAACAACAGCCGCAACGCCCCGCATCCGCAGGGCAAGGACGGGAACGGCGCCCAGAAGCGGCAGCAGAAGCGCCAGGTCTAGGGAGGACCGTCGGTCAGACGCCCTCGCCGTCGGTGCCGTGGAAGTAGGGCTCGACCTTGCCCTTGAGCTTGATCGTCATCGGCTGACCCTTGCGGTCGAGCGCTTTGCCGGCGGTGACCCGGATCCAGCCCTCGCTGACGCAGTATTCCTCGACGTTGGTCTTTTCTTGCCCGTTGAAGCGGATGCCGACGCCGCGGGCCAGCAGGTCCGCGTCGTGGTGGGGGCTCGCGGGGTCCGTCGAGAGACGGTCGGGCGGGGTGTCAGTCATGGATGTTGATCCGGCTCTTCGGGGCGCCCGTCCTGCGAAGGTGAGCTCGCGGTGTCAAGCCGAAGTCGCGTGCGGTCAAGCCAAGTCCTTCGACACGCGCCGCATGACGGTGAAGAGCTTGTCGAGGTCCGAGCTCAGCGCGGCGCCGAGGCCCGGCCCTTCCGGAACGGTGATGAAACCGTCCTTGACCGTCGGCAGGGCGGTGACGAGGTCGCGGTACCACGTTTTGTAGAAGGCACGCACGCTCTCCTGCACGAGGGCGTTGGGGGCGTTGAGGGAGAGGTGCGTCGAGGCGATGAGCACCACGGGACCGGTGCAGTCGTGCGGCGCCACGGGCAGGTGCCAGGCTTCCGCCATCGCCGCGATCTTGCGCGCCTCAGACAGCCCGCCGCACCAGGAGAGATCGAGCATCACGACGCCGGCGGCGCCGGTCTCCAGGAGATCGCGGAAGGCCCAGCGCGAGGCCAAGGTCTCCGAGGCGCAGATCGGGGCCGGCGACACGTCGGCGTAGCGCTTGAGGCTGCCGAGGGAATCCATCCGGATCGGGTCCTCGTGCCAGAAGGTGTTGTAAGGGGTGAGCGCCTTGGCGATCGTCATGGCCGGCAGGAGCTGCCAGAGGGAGTGGAACTCCACCATGATGTCCATGCGGTCGCCCACCGCCCGGCGGATCTTCTCGAAGGGCTCGAGCGCGGTTTTGAGGTCGCCCGGCGCGATGTAGGTGCCGTTCGTCTTCTCGGCGGCGATGTCGAAAGGCCAGATCTTCATCGCCGTTATGCCTTCCTCCAGAAGGCTCACGGCGAGCTCGTCGGCCCGGTGCAGGAAAGCGTCGAGGTCGTTAAGGTCGCGGGCGGCGTCGAGCCCCCAATTGTGCACGGCCTGGGCGTTGGCCTTCCGGACGTAATGGGTGCCGGCGCAGGTGTTGTAGGTGCGGATGCGCTCGCGGGTGCGCCCGCCCAAGAGGTCGACGATGGGGCGCCCAGTGGCCTGCCCGAAGAGATCCCACAGCGCGATGTCGATGGCCGAATTGCCCCGGGTCTCCGCGCCCGCCGAGCGGAAGCCGAGATAGCCGACGAGGTCGCGGGCGATGGCGTCGATGCGGCTCGGGTCCTGGCCGATGAGCCGGGGTGCTGCGTATTCGTGGATGTAGGTTTCGACCGTTTCGGCCCCGAAGAAGGTCTCACCGAGACCGATGAGCTCCTCATCGGTATGGACCTGAACCCAGAGGATGTTCGGCAGCTCCTCCGTGCGGATGGTCTCGAGGGCGGTGATCTTCATCGGGGCAAGCCTCGGGGCGTGTGAGATCGCTCCCCCCGAACTCGGGAAGAGTGGTTCAGCAGGACCGGGTTATGGCGCCGCGCTTGTCATGGCCGGGCTTGGCCCGGCCATCTCGGTTGGAAAGGCGCGAAGTTTCGAGCCGAGGTTCGCGGGTCAAGCCCGCGAACAACACGTCAGGGCAGCACGTCAGTTGGTCTTGCGAACCTGGACGAGCGCTTCCTGCATCTTCGACACGGTCTCCGGGCCGATGGTGGCCGCGTGGCGCTCGTAGACGGGCTTCACCGCCTCGCGCATGCGGGCGATCTCGGCCGGCGCCAGCTCGTTCACCTGCATGCCGGCCTTCTTCACGTTCTCGAGCGACTTCGCAGAGAGCTCGCGCGACACTTTCCGCTGCTCGTCGCGGCCGACCGCTGCGCAATCGGTGAGCGCCTTCTGTTCGTCGGCGGAGAGCTTGTCCCAGAGCTGCTTGGAATAGAGCACCAGGAAGGGCGTGTAGGCGTGGTTCGTCACCGAGAGGTACTTCTGCACCTCGGAGAACTTCGAGGTGTCGATGGTGACGAAGGGATTCTCCTGGCCGTCGATCGCCTTGGTCTCGAGCGCTGTGAAGACCTCGCCGAAGGCCATCGGCACGGCGTTGGCGCCGGTCGTCTTGAAGGTGTCGAGGAAGATGTTGTTCTGCATCACCCGAACCTTCATGCCCTGAAGGTCTTCGAGCTTCTGCACGGGCTTGCGCGAGTTCGTGAGATTGCGGAAGCCGTTCTCCCAGTAGGCGAGATTGACGAGGCCGACGGCCGGCATCTTCCCGGAGATGTACTGGCCATAAGCCCCATCGAGCACCTTGTCGGCTTCCTGGGCGCTGTTGAACAGGAAAGGCAGGTCGAAGACGCCGAGATCGGGCAGGATGCCCACCAGTGGCGAGGACGAGGTGATCACCATCTCGAGCGTGCCCGAGCGCAGGGACTGAGTCGCCTGCAGGTCGCCGCCGAGCGCGCCGCCCCAGAAGCCCTGGAGCTTCATCTTGCCCCCGGACTTCTCGGCGACGCACTGGTTCATTCGCGTGAGGCCGTTGCCGACCGGGTGGTCCGCGTTGATGCCGTTGGAGACGCGGATCGTGCGGTCCTGGAACTGGGCCAGCGCCGGCGCGGCGCCGAGAGTCAGGGCCGCGACGCCGGCGGCGAGGGTGAGCTTGAGAGCCTTCATCGTTGTGTACTCCTCCGTGTCGTTCGTCCTTGAGGACGTCGGCAGCCATGGTGAGGTGAGGGGCGCCGAGCCGGCCGCGGTTGGCCCGGCGCCTTGGGAGAGGTCAGGGGATGAACATCGCCCTGAGCATCTCCAGGAAGTCGGTTCGTCCCCGCAGCCAGTTCAGGGGCGCGATGACCCATTGCGGGAAGAGCACCAGCAGGAACAGCACCACCGTCTGCGCGAGGAGGAAGGGCATGACGCCCCGGATCACCGCGCCCATCGGCACCCGGCCGACGCCGCAGACAACATTGAGCACGATGCCGACGGGGGGCGTGATGAGCCCGATGGCGTTGTTCATGATGAAGAGCACCCCGAAATAGACCGGGTTGATGCCCGCCTCCTTGATGATCGGCATCACGATCGGGGTGAGGATGAGCACGGTCGGTGCGAAGTCGAGCGCCGTGCCCACCACGATGACGAGCAGCATGAGGATGAACAGAAGAACCTTCGGGTCATCCTTCAGAGGCTCGAGGATCGCGCCGAGCTCAGCCGGGATATTGGCCTGCGTGATGAGCCAGGCGGAGATCAGGGCCGCGGCGACGAGGAACATCACGGCAGCCGTGGTCTTGGCCGCAACGAGGAACACCTCGTAGAGCTGGGAGAACTTCAGCTCGCGATAAACGAACATCCCGACGAACAGGGCGTAGACGGCCGCGAAGACGGCGGCCTCCGTCGGCGTCGCCCAGCCGAACTTGATGCAGCCGAGGATGATCGCCGGCATCAGAAGGGCGAAGAAGCCGTCGGTGAAGGCCTTGAGGCGGGCGCTCCAGGGCTGGCGCGGATAGACCTTCACCACCTCGCGCCGCACCACCCAGGCCCAGGCGACGATGAGGGACAGGCCCATGAGCAGGCCCGGGAAGACGCCGCCCAGGAAGAGCTGGGTGATCGAGACGTTCGCCGCGACGCCGAAGACGATGAAGCCGATCGAGGGCGGGATGACGGGCGCGATGATGCCGCCCGCCGCGATCAGGCCTGCGGCGCGGGGCACGTTATAGCCGGCCGAGCGCATCATCGGGATCAGGATCGAGGCGATCGCCGCCGTGTCGGCCGCCGCCGATCCCGACAGGGAGGCCATGATGATGGACGCGAAGATCGCGACGTAGCCGAGCCCGCCGTGGATGTGGCCGACGAAGGCCACGGCGAAGTTGACGATGCGCTTGGACAGCCCGCCCGCGTTCATCAGCTCGCCGGCGAGCAGGAAGAACGGCACGGCCAAGAGTTGGAAATTGTCGGCGCCCTCGATGAGCTTGAGGCTCACGATCTGGCTGTCGAAGATGCCCATGTGGAGCATGAGCGCGAGGCCGCACACCACGAGCGCGAAGGCGACCGGAACGCCGATCGCCATCGCCCCGCACAGCGAGACGAGGAAGACCGCGACGGTCATTCGAGCTTGCCCTTGAGAGAATGGGCCACGTCCTCGTCGTACTCACCGGCGAAGAGCCGAAGCTCCGCCGGGTCGAGACGGCCCGTGAGGGTTCGGACGATCCGCGCCAAGGCCAGGGCCCCCATCCCGATCGAGGCGAAGAAGCCGATGCCGTAGACCCAGATCATGGACATGCCGGTGATCGGGGCGGTGTTGGACATGTGCAGGCCCGCCTGGCGCCAAGTGCCCCAGAAGAACACGGCGCAGCAGGCGACCACCAGCAGGTCGGACAGGGTCATGGAGATCTTGCGCCCGGCCTCGCCGAAGCGGGCGACGAGGGTGTCGACGCCCATGTGCTGGTTCTCCCGCGCCACCACGACGGCGCCGATGAAGGTGAGCCAGACGAACATGATGCGGGACAACTCTTCCGAGACATCGATGCCGCCGCCCAGAAGCACGAGCCCGAAATCCGAGAGTTTTCGGAGCGCTGCGTTGCCAAAGACCATGAGCACCATGGCGGCAAGGCAGGCCACCATGGCGAGTTCGAAGAGCTTGAACAGCCGGTCGATGAGGGTGTTCACGGCGTCATGCTCCGATCATCGCCCGCCGCAGCGGCGCGTCCTGTCCGACATAGGCCATGTCTCGCTTCGAGGCCTCGATGATGCGAGTGAGATGAGTTCGCGCCTCCTCAGGCTTCGCCGCGGCCACGGCGCGCAGCACCGCCGCGTGACCGGGCAGGGAGAGGCGCGCGCTCTCCAGGGAGGTCACGGACAGCTTGAAGGAGAGGCGCAGCACCGCGCCCACGACGGGCGCGAGCTGGGAGAGGAACTGGTTGCCGGCCGCCCGCAGGATCGCCTCGTGGAAGGCGAGGTCGGCCTCGATGTAGCTGCCCTCGCCGTCGACGGCGCGCTCCATGGCATCAAAAGCTTCGCGGATGCGAGCGACATCGGGACCTTGCGCGCGCTCGGCCGCGAGCGCCGCCGCCGAGGGCTCGATGAGGAGGCGCATCTCGACGAGGTCGTTCACGAGGGCGGGCGTCAGTGGCGCTTTGAGGCGCCACTCCACCACCTGCGGATCGAGGAGGCTCCAGTCGTCCGCCGGACGCACACGGGTGCCGGTGCGCGGCCCGATGCGCACCAAGCCCTTGGCCGCGAGGGTCTTCAGGGCCTCACGCACGGTGGTGCGGCTCGCGCCGAGTTCGGCGCAGATCGCCGGCTCCACGGGGAGCGCCGCGCCCGCCGGAAAGCGCGCGCTCACGATCCAGCCGGCAAGCGTATCCACCACGCTGTCGTGGAACGAGCCCACGCGCCTTCTCCCTGACGTTCCTCAAGGCTGCGGTCTCGAGGCCGCGGCTCAGGGGAGAGACAATCATCATACCAGGCAGATTGCAAGGTATGATGATTGAACCTCGTTAGGGGATTTCGCCCGGGGCTGGGGAGGGGGGCTCCGTGCTCGCGTCGCGCTCGATCAGAGCGAGCCACAACCCCGCGGCGATGATGAAGGCCGCGCCGACGATCGTCCAGACCTCCAGCACGTCGCCGAAGACGAAGTAGCCGAAGACCGCGGCCCAGACGATGAGGGTATACTGGTAGGGCGAGACGACCGAGGCCGGGGCGAGCTTGAGCGAGCGGTTGACGCAGACATGCGCCCCCATCGCAACGATGCCGAGGAGCGCCAAAAGCCCGAAATCGCGGACCGTCGGCGTCACCCATCCGAAGGGTGCGGCGACGATGCCGAACGCGAGCGCGCCCAAGATCTGGCCCAGCACCAGAGCCGAATCGCTCGTGCCTTTGAGCTTGCGCGTCGTGATCATGAGGAGCGCGAAGCAGAAGCTGCCACCGACTGCGATCAGGGCCGGGCCGGTGAGGGTGGCCGCGCTCGGGCGCAGCACCACGAGGACGCCGACGAACCCTGCGAGCACCGCCGCGATCCGGCGGCCGTCAAGCCTCTCACCGAGGATCAGGGCCGCGAGCACGGCGACGTAGATCGGACCGGCGAGGTAGAAGGTCATCACATCGGCGAGAGGTAGGTAGACCACGGCCCAGTAGAAGGCGACGACCTCGAGCGTCGAAAAGACGACGCGAAGCACCTGCAGCCCGGGCTGGGGCGCCTGGCGCAAGGGGGTCAGTCCCTCGCGGACCAGGAACGGCGCGAGCACGATGAGCGCCCCGATGCTCCGGATGAGGAGCAACTGTCCGACGGAGTAGGTCGAAACGAGCCACTTGCCCATGACGTCGTTGACCGAGAACAGGAAGATGCCGAACAGCATCAGCCCGATGCCGGCGAGGACGGCGCGGTTAGAGCTGACGGCCGGCGTCGTGAGGGAAGTCATGGCGGAACTCGGAAAGGGTCGCTTGCGGAGACGTCCGGTGATGCCCGGTAGGGGGCAACCTCGCCGAAAGGCCGGCGCCGAAGGAGAGTTGTGGGCCTGAATCGCGGCTTGGGCCCCGCCATACAAGGCAAGACAGAGGTCTGCCTAGTCGGTCTTGCTGGTTGAGCGTCTCGTCGGGGCCGCAAAGCGTTCGGAGTGATGAGGCGGCTCGGAATGGTCCGAGCCATCTGGCGCTGCTCCCTTGGCGTCTCTCTATCGCGGGCAAGCCCACCGCCATCCGAGGAGGGCTGAACGGCTCACCGGTCGGGAAGCCTTGATCGTGCCACTTGTGCGATCGCAGTCCCGTTCTCAGTCGTCCTTCGAGAGCTCGACCTGAACCGAGCCGCGGGGGCGGCGCAGATAGTCGCGGGGGTAGAAGGGCACTTTCATTGTTGATCGGTTCGGCTGCGCCGTGACTTGCTCCTCAGCGTCTCTCAGCGTTTCGGGTTGACCGTCATATTTGTCGAGTTGCTGTCCGCGCCGATCGAAAGCGCTGCATGGCGTCGCGACGAGGAGAAGCAAAGCGCAATATTTGAACAAGGGACTGACCCCCACACGGACTGTGCTGAAGCGCTTAACCGTCAGGGCTTAAGCTTGGATTAACCATAGGGCAGCATGGTCAAAAGGTTCGGTCCGGGTCAGTGTCCATCGTGTCCGCATACGCGCCAGTCGGCTGGGCTCCATCGCTTCTGCAGGAGGCCTTGCAATCGATCTACGTGCGATCTGCACGACGCGATGCGACGTTCACCGCAGCTCATAGTGAGCTGGTGTTAGGCGTGCTCGACGACCGACCCCGACAGAGCCTGGTTCGGTCGGCACTGAGGATCTTGCACGAGGCCAACGACGAAGCTGCTGGCTTTGGCCCAGTCCTAGTCGCTCACGACAACGCTCTGCAGGAGATGTTGCAGGAGGTGCGATCGCGCGGTGCGCTGACGAGCCGCCTTGAGCAGCGCATCCGCGTTGCCTTCGCGAGAGCCCTCGTAATCCTCCACGAGGTCGGGCCGGCTGAAACAGCCTGGCGCTTGAGCCTGGAACAATGCTCCCACAACCTCCGAACGTTTCATGGTTCGCTTGGTGCGACTAGGGAAGAGCTCGAGCAACTCAGTGTGGAGCTGGATCAGCTTTAGCTTCGGTTGCTGAGTGTCGCGATCAACGAAGCGCTTTGCCGCGCCGTACGCGGTTGCTCAGGTCGGCATGCGTTCAGAAGCGAATGACCAGGTCAAACGCGGGCAGCAAAAACACTGTGACATGCTGCTGACGTCAGAGTTCGTGCCTTGGACGGCCTACATCGAGGAGCTTCCTGGTCGAGGTTTGGAGCGTCGCAGGCTTCCATTCGGCTTACGCGATCGATCCACGGGGGGAAATGCACCGTGCTTTGTCTCCAAACTCACGAGGATTTGCAAACCGCGCATGGCCCCGACAGTGGTAGGTGCTGCATAAAGTATGATTGCCGTATGCCCTGACCGACTGAATAGATTTGTGATCCTTTTCACTGCTCTGGCCCTCACATCATGCTTTGAACGATAAAGCCTTGTGCGGTCAACTTGACCAATCCTCGGGCCATTAGGGCGGAAAGAGTTCGTAAATCTGATCTCTCAACCACCTCGATCGCGAGAGGTCTTTTCGCGACGAGGTAGGCTCGATGCAGGCGAGTGTACAACCGAGATTGTGGTTCACTTAGAACGCCAGTTCGGCGTTCGTTACGAAGCTGATGCAAGGCAGTCGTGAGACTGATAAAACGACGCGCAGCCATGGCGACCTTCCTGAGAGGTTTGAATGGTCAGGCCGCGTCTCGGTGGTGCAAACACCTTGCCGCGGCCGCTTGCTCTCCAAGCGAGAAAAGAAGTAGGTCTGGCTACGACATTTGTCAACTACAAATAATGCGCAATATGGGTCGACCTCCTTCGATTCTCCCAAAATCGCTCCCGGTGTCTGTTCGGCTTCCGCCGCTCGTAAAGAGCGCGCTGGAGAAAGCGGCTGCCGACGACACGCGCTCTGTGTCCTCGTTCATCGAGAAAACGCTTATAGATGTTCTGAAGTCGAAAGGTTACTTGAAGTAGTCAACCTTCGTTATGGCACACGTGACGATCAATTCGTGAAGGTTTAATACGAACAATCTAGCTATATAGCTTTGTAATTGCGAGATAATGTTTCAATGAACGTTGGCGAGTTGGGCTGTTTCGCTGATTCTAACCTGTTCAGACGAAGAGAGTCTGTCGCTATTTCGCCAGCAATTTGAAGCGAAACGGGACACTGCGAACAAGGCTTCGTTAACGGTTCAGCAACAATCGCCCGGCCGGGCCGGCATGAAGCTGCAAAGGGCGGGCCCGAGAAGAGGGTCATCGCCTCACGGTTCTCGGAGGCGGCGGTGCGGCGGGGAACGCCGCCCGCACCCGACCCCCAAGCCTTGCTCTCACGACAGGAACCCAGACCATGCGCTCCGCTCTTCTCTCGCTTGCCCTCGTCACGCTGGCGGCCACCGCGGCCCAGGCCAGCACCTCCTTCCCCTCCGCGCCGCTGCGCCAGGCGGGCACGCTGACCTGCGCCGTCGAGCCGGGGATGGGCCTCATCGTCGGCTCCGTGCGGGCCACGAACTGCCAGTTCGTCTCGAACCGCGGCGGCTTCGTGCAGGCTTACGCCGGCCGCATCGAGCGCGCCGGCCTCGATCTGGGCGTGACGTCGGGCCAGGCCATCGCCTGGCGCGTGATGACGCCGGGCGGC
>DATCMH010000024.1:0-237466 GCA_036563505.1 Beijerinckiaceae bacterium | reverse complement strand
TTCGCCTGCCGGTGCGCAGGCGAAACCCTCTCCCCCGAAGGGAGAGGCGTTGAGCATCCGAGTTTCGGATTTGTGTTCGTGTGTCTGACACGGCAGAGCGCATTCTCCTCTCCCGGCAGGGGAGAGGGTCGCGTCGGCGGAATGGCCGACGCGACGAGCGCAACGCAGTGGAGCGAGGGTGAGGGGGTGCTCGCCCCAGCCACACGGGTCTGAAGCTCAGCACCCTCTGATCAAACACAGCGTGGTGAGTGCCGCATGCGATACCCTCCCCCGCGCTTGGCCCGAGAAGTCCGAACCCAGCCCCCGCTTGCCTTTCGGCGCCGAACCCTTTATGTCGCGCGCTCCGCGTTCGCTCCGGCCGGGGGCTGAACGGACGGTGCCTCTGCTCTCGATCATCGAAGCCGTCGCATAGGGCCTTCTAAAGGTCCGTCGTCCCGTGTCTCCGCCTTCGAACAACCGCTCGGGCCTTGTCGGCTCGAAGGGCTTGGCGCCGTTCGGACGCGCGGTGAACCGGCTTCTCGCGAAGCCTGATCGAAACCTTGAGAAAGGCCCATTATGCCTCTCTACGAACACGTGTTCCTGGCGCGCCAGGACGTGACGTCCCAGCAGGTCGAAGCCATGGTCGACCAGTACAAGGGCGTCATCGAGCAGAACGGCGGCGCCGTCGAGAAGACGGAGATGTGGGGGGTGAAGTCCCTCGCCTACCGCATCAAGAAAAACCGCAAGGCGCATTTCACGCTCCTCAACATCCAGGCTCCTCCGGCGGCGCTCGCCGAGATGGAGCGTCAGATGCAGATCAGCGAGGACGTGCTCCGCTTCATGACGGTGCGCGTGGACGAGCTCGACCCCGAGCCGTCGGCGATGATGCAGAAGCGCGACCGCGACGACCGCAAGGACCGCGAGCGCGGCCGGCGTCGCGACGAGGACGGCGAGTTCGGCGGGACGGAGGCGTAACATGGCTCTTGGTGCAGGTCCGGGCGGCGGCCGCCGCCCCTTCTTTCGTCGGCGCAAGACGTGCCCCTTCTCGGGCCCGAACGCCCCGAAGATCGACTACAAGGACACGAAGCTGCTCTCGCGCTACATCTCCGAGCGCGGCAAGATCGTGCCCTCGCGCATCACCGCGGTCTCGACCAAGAAGCAGCGCGAGCTGGCCCAGGCCATCAAGCGCGCCCGCTTCCTCGGTCTTCTGCCTTATGTGATCCGCTAAGAACCTGTCGGGGAGCCCAGCGGCTCCCCGTTCTCGATGACGCTGGGGCGGCCTTTTGAGCCGCCTCTAACCCTGCACAAGGCAGCGGGACAGCGGAACGGCATGCTTCCTCTCTTCACGATCGGCATCGGCGCGGGCCTCGTCTCGGCCCTCCTCTTCGCGGTGGTCACCACCGGGTCGCCGCTCGCCGTCGTGCTCTCGGCCGTCGCGCCGCTCCCGATCTTCATCGCGGCTCTGGGCTGGCGGCACGTCGCGGGCCTCGTCGCCGTGGCGGCGGGCGCCGTCGCCATCGCGGCGGCCTTCCGCGTCAGCACCGGCCTTGCCTTCGCCCTCGGCTGGGGTCTGCCGGCCTGGTGGATCGCCTATCTTGCCCTTCTCGGCGCCCAGCGGGCCGACGGCTCCCTCGATTGGTATCCCCTCGGACGCCTCCTCGCCTGGATCGTGATCGTCGTGACGGCGATGATCGTGCTCGGCGCGGTGATGCTCGGCGGCGGTGAGGTGGAAGGCTACCGCACCCTGATCCGGCGGGCCCTGCGCCTCATGCTCCCCGTCCGCCAGGGCGACAGCACGATCGGGGCCGAACTCGACGATGCCACCCTCGACGCGGTCGGCCTTCTCCTGCCCTTCGGCGCGGCGGCGAGCTTCGTCATGCTCTTCTCGGCCAACCTCTGGCTCGCGGCGAAGGCTGTTCACCTCTCCCAACGCCTGCCCCGGCCCTGGCCGTCGATTCCCGACGCGAGTTTGCCGAAGGCGGTGCTCGGGATGCTCGTCGCCGGCGTCGCGCTTGCCTTCGCGCCGGGCTTCCTCGGCGTCCTCGGAACGGCGCTCTGCGGCGGGCTCGTCATGGCCTTCGCCCTGTCCGGGCTCGCCTTCATGCACGCGGTCACCCGCGGCCGCCCGAACCGGGCCTTCCTGCTCTCGGCCACCTACTTCGTCGCGCTCCTCGTCGGGAATGTCGGCCTGCCGGCCCTGGCGATCCTCGGGCTCGCCGACACCGCCGCGAACCTTCGCCGTCGCATCCGCCCGGCCGATGCCGGGCCGCGACCGAATCCACCTCAAACCTGACTCAAACCCAAGGAGACCAGTCATGGAAGTGATCCTGCTCGAACGCGTAGCCAAGCTCGGCCAGATGGGCGAGACCGTGCGCGTGCGCGACGGCTTTGCCCGCAACTTCCTCCTCGCCCGGGGCAAGGCCCTGCGCGCCACGGAGGAGAACAAGAAGCGCTTCGAGACGCAGCGCGCCCAGCTCGAGGCCCGCAACCTCGAGCGTCGCAAGGAGGCCGAAGCCGTCGGCGAGAAGCTCGGCGGCAAGAGCTTCACGGTCATCCGCCAGTCCGGCGAGACGGGTGTGCTCTACGGGTCGGTCTCGACCCGCGACCTCGCCGAGATCGTCAGCAAGGAAGGCTTCTCCGTGGAGCGCGATCAGTTCGTGCTTCATCAGCCGATCAAGACGCTGGGTCTGCATCCCGTTGCCGTCAGCCTCCACCCGGAGGTCGAGGTTAAGGTGACGATCAACATCGCCCGCAGCCCGGAGGAGGCCGAGCGTCAGGCCCGCGGCGAGATGGTGACGGCCCGTGAGGAGCTGAACCTCGACGACCTCGGCCTCGAAGTCGGCGCCGCGCTCGCCGAAGCGGGTCCGTCCGACGACGCTTGATCGAGTTCTTGTTTTGTTCTAGTCTTGACGCCCTCGCCTTGCGGCGGGGGCGTTTCGCGTTTCAGCCTCCGGTGAACCGATCGAGAGCCTGAGGGAGCGACGCGCGGACGCGGTGTGGGAATCGGGGGTAACTCCGGGCGACTGCACCCGCTGTTAACCGTGGGCCGTATGATGCCGTCCCCGCTCTCCGACGCGCGCTGGAGTCGCCGCATGGTCGCCAACGCCCTCATCGCCCGCCTCGACGACGCGCCGGATTTCCGCGTCGCGCCGAGCAACATCGAGGCGGAGCAGGCGCTGCTCGGGGCGATCCTCGTCAACAACGACGCCTACTACCGGGTGTCGGACTTCCTGGAACCGGGCCACTTCTTCGAGGAGCTGCACCGGCGCATCTACGAGGTGATGTCGAGCCAGATCCGGCAAGGCAAGGTCTCGACGCCCATCACGCTCAAGACCTTCCTGGGCGACGTCAACATCGGCGGCATCACGGTCCAGCAATACCTCGCGCGGCTCGCCGCCGAGGCCACCACCATCATCAACGCCGAGGATTACGGCCGCACGATCTACGACCTCGCCATTCGCCGCAGCCTGATCGGCATCGGCGAGGAGCTCGTCAACACCGCCTATGACGCCCCCGTCGACCTGCCTCCCCGCGAGCAGATCGAAGAGGCGGAGCGCCGCCTCTATGCGCTGGCCGAGACCGGCCGCTACGACGGCGGCTTCCAGCGCTTCGCCGACGCGCTCACCGGCGCCATCGACATGGCGGCGGCGGCCTACAAGCGCTCGGGCAAGCTGTCGGGCATCGCGTCGGGACTGGCCGACCTCGACCGCATGATGGGCGGCATGCAGGCCTCCGACCTCGTGATCCTCGCCGGGCGCCCCGGCATGGGCAAGACGTCGCTCGCCACCAACATCGCCTTCAACATCGCCAAGGCCTATCGCGGCGAGAAGCAGCCCGACGGCACGGTGAAGACCGTTGACGGCGGCATCGTCGGCTTCTTCTCCCTCGAGATGTCGTCGGAGCAGCTCGCCACCCGCATCATCGCCGAGCAGTCCGGCGTGCCCTCCTACAAGATCCGGCGCGGCGACATCACGGAAGCCGACTTCTTCCGCATCACGGAAGCCGCCCGCGAGATGCAGACGATCCCCTTCTACATCGACCAGACCGGCGGCATCTCCATCGCCCAGCTCACCGCCCGGGCGCGGCGCCTCAAGCGCCAGCGCGGCCTCGACATGCTGGTCGTCGACTACCTCCAGCTTCTCTCCGGCTCGGCCAAGAAGGGCGAGAACCGGGTTCAGGAGCTCACCGAGATCACCACGGGCCTCAAGGCGCTGGCGAAGGAGCTCAACGTGCCCGTCGTCGCCCTGTCCCAGCTCTCGCGCCAGGTGGAGAGCCGCGACGACAAGCGGCCCCAGCTCTCGGACCTGCGCGAATCGGGCTCGATCGAGCAGGACGCCGACGTGGTGATGTTCGTCTACCGCGAGGAATACTACCTCAAGAACAAGGAGCCGAAGCCCGGCACCGAGGAGCATTTCAAGTGGCAGAGCGACATGGATCTCGCCCACGGCAAGGCCGAGGTGATCATCGGCAAGCAGCGCCACGGCCCCACGGGCACGGTCCAGCTCGCGTTCCAGGCCGACGTGACGCGGTTCGCCAACCTCGCCGACGAGGATAAGCTGCCCGAGCGGATGGGCGACTGATCGCGCCGACGCGAGCTCGAAGGCACCGATGGCCGATGCACCCCGTCTCTACGTCCTTGCGCCGTCCCACTACTGCGAGCGCGCCCGGTGGGCGCTCGACGCCGTCGGTCTGAGTTACGTCGAGGAGCGTTGGGCGGTGGGCCTGCACGTTCCCCGGGCGCGGCGCCTGGCCCCGAGCAGCGCCCTGCCGATTCTCACCGTAAGCCAGAAGGTGGTCCAGGGCAGCGGAGCGATCCTCGACTGGACGGGGATGCCCGGTGGCGCTCCGGGTCTTGAACAACGCTTCGAGGACGTGATCGGCGTCCTCGTTCGGCAATTCATCTACGCCGCGACGCTGCACGTCCCGACCTCGGGCGTCCGGGAAGCCCTCTTCGATGGCGTGCCGGCCAGGCAGGCCCGCCTTGGTCGCCTCTTCTGGCCCGTCACGCGTCAGTTGATGAGAACGGGCATGAAGGCGCGTCCGAAGCTCCTGCCTGAGGTCGAGCGCCGGCTCGCGGCGGAGCTCGACTGGTTCGAGGGGGAGCTCGCGGGCCGCGAACACCTCGTCGGGGACGGGTTCGGCCGCGCTGACCTGACGGCGGCAAGCCTGCTCGCGCCGCTGGCGCGGCCGGCCGCCTGCCCTCTCTACCAGCAGGTGAGGCTGCCCGACGCGGTCGAAGAAACGGTCGCGCGCTGGCGCGCCCGGCCAGGCCTTCAATGGGTCAATCGTATCTACGCGGATCACCGCCGAGCCAGCCTCCCCGTCGCGCGGCACGGGCTTGATGAGCCACGGTCGGCGGCCCATCCTTGATGCGGGTGGACAGGCGGGAACAGGCCATGGTCGCAACGAAGACGGCTCGGGAGGACACGTCTGCCGCTCGACCGAGCGGCAGCACGTCCGCCGGAGCTGATTACGACGGCGATTTCTACACGTGGAGCTTGGAGCAGGCGGCCCTACTGCGAGCCGGCCGGCTGAGCGAGCTCGACCTTGAGAACGTCGCGGAGGAGATCGAGAGCTTGGGCAACGAGCAGTTCAGCAAGCTGCAGAGCGCCTACCGCGTCATCCTCATGCACATGCTGAAATGGGATCAGCAGCCGGAGCGCCGCACCCGGAGTTGGGCCGTCTCGATTGCCACGCAGCGATTCGATGTCGACGACGTGCTCAGACGCAACCCCGGCCTGAAAAGCCGCCTGCAGGAGGCATTGGACGGAGCCTACCGCCGAGCCCGGATCGAGGCGGCGGACCAGACCGACCTGCCGTTCAAGCGCTTTTCCGTCGAGTGCCCCTACTCCGTCGATGAGGTCATGACGCGCGCCTTCGAGTGGCCGGACGCGTGAACGACCTCGGCCTCATCCGCGACCAGAGCTTTGACTCGGGCCCGCCCCCGGCGGAGGCCGGCGCCTGGCTGACGATCGACCTCGGCGCGCTTGCGGCGAACTGGCGGCTTCTGAGCGACCGCGCCGCGCCGGCCGCCTGCGGCTCGGCCGTGAAGGCTGACGCCTACGGAATCGGTCTCGAGCCCGCCCTGCGGGCGCTCGCCGGTGCCGGCTGTCGCACTTTCTTCGTGGCCCATCTCTCCGAAGGGGTGCGCGCCCGCGAGATCGACGACACGGTCGAGATCTACGTGCTCAACGCTCTCCTGCCCGGAACGGCGCCGGCCTATGCGGGCCTTAACCTCCGCCCTGTGCTCGGCTCGCGGGAGGAAATCGCGGAATGGGCCGCGTTCTGCGCCGAGCGCGGCGAGCGCCTGCCCGCCGCACTCCATGTTGACACGGGGCTCAACCGCCTCGGGATGCGGGTCGAGGAGGCGCTGGCGCTCGCGGGCGATCCGCTGCTCCAGGCGTTCGCGCCCGCGCTTCTGATGAGTCACTTCGTCGGTTCGGAGGAGCCCGACAACCCGGTGACGGTGGCCCAGATCGAGGCTTTCGATCGCGTGCGATCCGCTTACCCTGATCTGCCCGCATCGCTTGCCAACTCGTCCGGCCTCTTCCTGCCTGAGCGCCCGTTCCACGACCTCGTGCGGCCGGGCTACGCCCTCTACGGCGGCAACCCGACCCCGGGCCGGCCGAACCCGATGCGCCCCGTCGTGCGGCTCGAGGCCCGCATCCTCCAGCTCCACGAAGCCGCGGCGGGCGAGACGGCCGGCTACAACGGCCGCTGGCGGGCCAGGGGACCAAGGCGCTTGGCGACGCTCTGCATCGGCTACGCCGACGGTTTGCCGCGGGCGCTCAGCGGCATCGACGGCAAGGCTCCCGCCGGCGAGGCGATCGTCGCGGGGGTGCGCTGCCCCTTTGCCGGCACGGTGTCGATGGACCTCGTCATCCTCGACATCACCGAGGCGCCAGCTGGAGCGGTCAAGCGCGGCGATCCGGTGACCTTGATCGGCGACGACCTCTCCCTCGACGACGTCGGCCGCCGCGCCGGAACCATCGGCTACGAGATCCTGACGGGCCTCGGCGCCCGCTACGCCCGGCGCTACGTCGGCGGCTGACCGGGCAGGACATCGCGCCGCCTTGCCTCGGCGCGCGCGATGAAACAAACAGAGAACATCATGCCTAAGCGCACCACCGCCTTCATCTGTCAGAGCTGCGGCGCCGTCTACAACCGCTGGAAAGGCCGCTGCGAAGCCTGCGGCGGCTGGAACACGGTCGTCGAGGAGACGGGCTCTTCGAGTCCGATGGTCGGCCCCGTCGCGACTCGACCCGCGCGGGCCAAGGGCCGGGTCTTCCCGCTGGAGGGCCTCGCCGGCGAGACCAAGGACGCCCCGCGCACGCCATCGGGCATCGCGGAGTTCGACCGCGTGACGGGCGGCGGCTTCGTGCGCGGCTCGGTGATCCTCCTCGGGGGCGATCCGGGCATCGGCAAGTCCACCTTGTTGATGCAGGCCTCCGCTGCCCTGGCGCAGCGGGGCGAGCGCGTCGCCTACATCTCGGGCGAGGAGGCCGTGGCCCAGGTTCGCCTGCGCGCCGAGCGCCTGGGGCTCGGCAGCGCCTCCGTCGAGCTCGCCGCCGAGACCAACGTCGAGGACATCGTCGCGACGCTGACCGACGGGCGCCCGCCGGCGCTCGCCATCATCGACTCGATCCAGACCATGTGGACCGAAACGGTGGAGAGCGCGCCCGGCACCGTCACCCAGGTGCGCGGCTCGGCCCAGGCCCTCATCCGCTTCGCCAAGACCACGGGCACGGCGGTGATCCTCGTCGGCCACGTCACCAAGGACGGCCAGATCGCCGGGCCGCGAGTCGTCGAGCACATGGTCGACGCCGTCGTGTCCTTCGAGGGCGACAGTGGGCACCACTTCCGCATCCTGCGCGCCGTGAAGAACCGCTTCGGGCCGACCGACGAGATCGGCGTCTTCGAGATGTCGGACAAGGGGCTGCGCGAGGTGCCGAACCCCTCCGAGCTCTTCCTCGCCGGCCGCGATCTCGCGACACCCGGCACCGCCGTGTTCGCCGGCATGGAGGGGACGCGCCCGCTCCTCGTCGAGATCCAGGCTCTCGTCGCGCCTTCGTCGCTGGGCACGCCGCGCCGCGCCGTGGTGGGCTGGGATCCGGCGCGCTTGTCCATGGTGCTGGCCGTGCTCGAGGCCCACGGGGGCCTAAGGCTCGGCATGCACGACGTCTACCTCAACGTCGCAGGAGGCCTTCGCATCGCCGAGCCCGCCGCGGATCTCGCGGCGGCGGCGGCTCTCGTCTCTTCGCTCTCCGGCGCCGCCTTGCCGCCGGACACGGTCTATTTCGGCGAGGTCGGGTTATCCGGCGCGATCCGGCCCGTGGCGCAGGCGCCCGCGCGGCTGAAGGAGGCGGCGAAGCTCGGCTTCTCGAGCGCGGTTGCCCCGAACGGCCGCGAGAAGGGCGGCGAGCGGCCGTTGCCTGGCGCGCAGTCGATCGGCCACATCGCCGACCTTGTCGCCGGCATCGCGGCCCGGTCCCGCGGAAAACCCGTGCTGCGGCGGTCGGAAGGATGACGCGGGAGCGAACTCACGATATAGAGCCCGTCGTCAGCCGCATCCCGTCCCGCCGCTGCGCCGTCTCAAGGCCGCCGTTCGCATGCCTATCTCGATCCTCGATCTCGTCGTCATCGGCGTCGTCCTGATCTCCGCCCTGCTCGCCGCCGTGCGCGGGTTCACGCGGGAGGTTCTGGCGATCTTCGCCTGGGCTTCGGCCGCGGCGGCCGCGTGGTTCCTGCACCCGCTCGTGCTGCCCACCGTGAAGCAGTACATCCAGAAGGACACGATCGCCCTCGTGGCGGCCATCGGCGGCATCTTCATCCTGACCCTGATCGTGGTCTCGATCATCACGGTGAAGATCTCGGACCTGATCCTCGACTCGCGCATCGGCGCGCTCGACCGGACGCTGGGCTTCGTGTTCGGCGCTGGCCGCGGCCTGCTGCTCTGCGTCATCGGCTGGGTGTTCTTCGCCTGGCTCGCGCAAGGGAAGATGCCCGACTGGGCGAACACGGCCCGCACCCGGCCGCTTCTCGAGAATTCCGGCAACTCGCTGATGGCGATGCTCCCTGACAACCCCGAAGGGTTGCTGAAGCAGTTGCGCAACAAGCCGAAGGGTGACGAACCCTCCGAGCCTCCGGCGGAACCCGATCCGAGCCGCGTGACGCCGCCCCCGGCGCCGCAACGGCGGAGCTGACGTTTCGCGCCAGGCGGTCCCCTGGATGTGATCCCGGCAGCGCTTGGCGGAAAGCCCGGCGCGGCCTAAGTAATCGCGCGCGGGCGGGCAGACCCGGCGACGGCTAAGGACAACGCGATGGCTTCCGTCCAGCGACCCGAGGCGAGCGATCTCGACCTCGACGGCGACACCCTGCGCGAAGAATGCGGGGTGTTCGGCATCTACGGCCATCCCGATGCCGCCGCGATCACCGCGCTCGGGCTCCACGCCCTCCAGCACCGCGGCCAGGAGGCGGCGGGCATCGTCACCTTCGACGGGCGCGTCTTTCATTCCGAGCGCAAGCTCGGCCTCGTGGGCGATTCCTTCTCCGACCGGACCGTCATCGAACGGCTGGAAGGCCTCTCGGCTATCGGTCACGTCCGTTACTCGACGACGGGCGAAACGGTGCTGCGCAACGTCCAGCCGCTCTTCGCGGAGCTCGAGAGCGGCGGTTTGGCGGTCGCCCATAACGGCAACCTGACGAACGGGCTGACGCTGCGGCGCAACCTCATCCGCGACGGTGCCATCTGCCAGTCCACGACGGACACGGAGGTGATCGTCCATCTCGTCGCGCGCTCGCGGCAGGGCCGCATGATCGACCGCGTGATCGAGTCGATCCGCCAGATCGAGGGCGCGTATTCCCTCGTGGCGCTCACCAACAAGAAGCTCATCGGGGCCCGCGATCCGCTCGGCATCCGCCCCTTGGTGCTCGGCGAACTCGACGGGCGCTACATCCTCGCCTCGGAGACCTGTGCCCTCGACATCATCGGCGCCCGCTTCGTCCGCGACGTCGAGAACGGGGAGGTGGTGGTGATCTCGGAGGACGGGATCGAGTCCCTGCGCGCCTTCCCGCGCCAGCCGGCCCGGCCCTGCATCTTCGAGTACATCTACTTTGCCCGCCCCGATTCCATCGTGAACGGCCGCAGCGTCTACGCCGTGCGCAAGAGCATGGGGGCGGAGCTCGCGGCGGAGGCGCCGGCCGATGCTGATGTCGTCGTGCCCGTGCCCGATTCCGGCGTGCCCGCGGCGCTCGGCTACGCCCAGGCCTGCGGGCTTCCCTACGAGCTCGGGATCATCCGCAACCACTATGTCGGGCGTACCTTCATCCAACCGACGCAGTCGGTGCGGGAGCTCGGCGTGCGCATGAAGCACTCGGCAAACCGCGCGGCGGTGGCCGGCAAGAGCATTGTGCTCATCGATGACAGCCTCGTGCGCGGCACGACCTCGGTGAAGATCGTGCGCATGATGCGCGAGGCCGGCGCCCGGGAAGTGCATTTCCGGATCGCGAGCCCACCGATCACCCATCCCGATTTCTACGGCATCGACACGCCGGAGAAGGAGAAGCTGCTCGCCGCGACGCACAACCTCGCGCAGATGCGCGACTACATCGGCGCCGACAGCCTCGCCTTCCTCTCGGTCGAGGGCGTCTATCGCGCCATGGGCCACGAGCGGCGCGACCCGGCGCGGCCGCAATACACCGACCATTGCTTCACGGGCGATTATCCGACGCCGCTGACGGACCTCGCGGTGGCGACGCCCAAGCGCCTCGCCATGCTGGCCGAGGCCGACTGAATTCTATGTCCAAAACCCTCACCGGCCGCGTCGCCGTCGTCACCGGCGCCTCCCGCGGCATCGGCCGCGCGGCGGCCCTGGCCCTCGCCGAGGCCGGCGCGCACATCGTGGCGCTCGCCCGCACGCAAGGGGCGCTGGAGGAACTCGACGACGCGATCCGCGGCGTGGGCAGCAGCGCGACCCTCGTGCCGCTCGACCTGAAGGACTACGACGCCCTCGACCGTCTCGGCGCCGCGATCCACGAGCGCTGGGGCAAGCTCGACGTGCTCGTCGGCAACGCCGGGCTTTTGGGCGAACTCGCGCCGATCACCCATATCGACCAGCCGGTCTGGGACGCGGTGATGGCGGTGAACGTCACCGCGAACTACCGCCTGATCCGCTCCCTCGACCCGCTGCTGCGCGCCTCCGACGCCGGCCGGGCCGTGTTCGTGTCGTCGGGCGCCGCACACAAGTGCACCGCCTATTGGGGACCCTACTCGGTGTCGAAGGCGGCGCTGGAGGCTCTGGTGCGCACCTATGCCGCCGAGACGGTGACGACGCCCCTCAAAGTCATGCTCCTCAACCCCGGCCCCTTGCGCACCAACATGCGCCGCACGGCCATGCCGGGGGAAGACCCGCTAATTCTCAAGACGCCCGAGGAGCTGGCCCCGCATATCGTGCGCCTCGTCTCGCCGGATTGGAGCGAGACGGGCAAGATCTACGACTTTCCGAGCGGCGGCCGTCTGCTGACGCCGCAGATGCCGGCGTAGGGGTGTTCGACGGGACCTTTGCTCCCGCCTGTGTCATGGCCGGGCATGACCCGGCCATCTCGGTTCGGAGGCGTTGAAGGCTTCGAGCCGAGGTTCGCGGGTCGAGCCCGCGAACGACAGAGGGCTATCCTCACCGTCCCTTATCGAACGGGTTCTTGCCCGTCCGGAGCGACAGCCGGATCGGCACCCCCGGCAGCTCGAAGCTCTCGCGCAGGCTGTTGACGAGATAGCGCGAATAGCTCTTGGGCAGGGCGTCGAGCTGGTTGCCGAACACCGCGAAATGCGGCGGCCGCGCCTTCACCTGCGTCATGTAGCGGATCTTGATGCGCCGCCCCGAGACGGCCGGCGGCGGGTTGGCCGCGAGCGCCTCAGCGAGCCACTGGTTGATCCGCGCCGTCGCGATGCGGCGGTTCCAAACTTCGTGCGTGGCGAGCACGGCCTGGACCAGGCGGTCGACCCCTTCCCCGGCGAGCCCGGAGAGCGGAACCACCGGCGCACCCTTCACCTGGGGCAGGAGCCGGGTCGCCTTCTCGCGCAACTCCTTGAGGAGCCCCGGCTGGTCGGCGACGAGATCCCACTTGTTCAAGCCCATCACGAGGGCGCGGCCCTCGCTCTCGATGAGGTCGACGATGGACAGGTCCTGCTTCTCGAACGGGATCGTCGCGTCGAGGAGCACCACCACGACTTCCGCGAAGCGGATCGCGCGGAGAGCGTCGGCGACGGAGAGCTTTTCCAGCTTGTCCTCAACCCGGGCGCGCTTGCGCAGGCCCGCGGTGTCGAAGAGCTTGAAACGCCGCCCGCGCCAGGTCCAGTCGAGGGAGATCGTGTCGCGTGTGATGCCGGCTTCGGGCCCGGTGAGCAGGCGCTCCGCGCCGACCATGCGGTTGACGAGGGTCGACTTGCCCGCGTTCGGACGCCCGACGATCGCCACGCGCAAGGGCGCGTCGGGATCACGCTCCTCGTCGTCCTCGTCCGGCTCCTCGGGCACGTAAGCTTCGAGGGCGTCGAGGAGTTCGCCTAAGCCCTCGCCGTGCTCGGCCGAGATCGGGATCGGGTCCCCGAGGCCGAGGCCGAAGGCTTCGTAGGCGCCGGCAAGGCCTGCCCCGCCTTCCGCCTTGTTGGCGACAAGGATCACCGGCCTGCCGGACCGGCGAACAAGCTCGCCGAAGGGCCGGTCGGCCGGCAGGAGGCCGGCGCGGGCGTCGATGACGAAAAGGATCGCGTCGGCCTCGGCGATGGCGGCTTCGGTTTGCGCCCGCATGCGGCCGAGCAGCGAGGCCTCGTCCGCTTCCTCGAGCCCTGCCGTGTCGATGACGCGAAAGCGCAACGGGCCGAGGCGCGCGTCGCCCTCCCGACGGTCGCGGGTCACGCCGGGGCGGTCGTCCACGAGCGCGAGCTTCTTGCCGACGAGCCGGTTGAAGAGGGTCGACTTGCCGACGTTCGGGCGCCCGACGATGGCGATGGTGGCCGTCATGCGCGGCCCTTTCCGGTTGCCTTCACTGAGTCGTCTGGACCGGGCCGCCGGCCGCCAGCGCGGAGTAGATCTCGAGGCGGCTCCGCAGGGCCTGAGGCGCCTCGCGATCCGCCGCGATCTGGTCGAACCAGCGCGAGGCGCCGTCCGTGTCGCCTCGCTTGAGCGCCAGGAGCCCTAGCATCTCCCGCGCCGTATGGCGCCAGGGACCGGTGGGCGAGGCCAACCGCTCGAGGGGCTGCTGCAGGCTTCCCGGCTCGGCGCTGTCCATGCGCAGCAGAACGGCGCGAAGGCGCGCGAGTTCCTGGAGCGGACCCGGCACCGACGCATCCGTGCCGAGCGCCTCGAACGCTTTGGCGCCTTCCTCGGCGTTCTGGCGCCCCTTTTCCGCCGCGAGGCGCAGGCGCGCCAGCGCCCGATAGCCGTCCGGCGCCTCCTTGGCCAAGGCTTCGAGGGTGCGCTCGGCCTCCTCGCCCTTGCCGTCGCGCGCGGCGCGCATGGCGTCCTCGTAGCGGGCGCCAGCGGCTTCGGCCTGGTTGCGCTGCGAAGCCTGATAGTAGCGCCAGCCCCCCGCCCCGAGCACGACCAGCACCGCTAGGCCGACGATCACGGCGCTGTAGCGCTTCCAGATCTGCAGAATGCGGTCGCGGCGGTATTCCTCGTCGACCTCGCGGATGAATTCGTTGCTCTCGGCCATGCCCTGAACCGTGGTGAAGGCGGGTCGCCTAGCACAGGCGACCTCGCAAGGCGAGGACAGATGCTCCTTGCGCCCTCACACCTGCCCCGGCCAGACCGCGACGCCGATGAGACGCGGGTGAAGATAGATCGCGAATGCGAGATAGGCCGCCGTGCCCACGGCCACGGCGATGGCGTCGTTGCGCCATCCTGCGGGCGCCGCGACCGGCCCGCCATGGGCCGCGGCGACGCTGCGGCGCTTCACGCTGATGCGCGCCACCACAGCCCAGGCGAGCAGGCCGCCAAAGAGCAGCATCGAGCCGAGATCGCCGTTGGCGAGAAGATGCGCAAGGGCCCAGACCTTCAGGCCCGCCATCATCGGGTGCTTGAGCACCGTCTTGATCCGTCCCGGCAGGTAGGCCGCCGCGAAGAAGACGAAGCCGAACCAGTTCAAGAGCAGCGCGAGGTGGCGCGTGAAGATCGGCGGATCCCACACGGGCACGTAGCCCGCGGCGCGATAGCGGCTGTAGCCGACGCTGATGAGGATCATGCCGGCGAGCGAGAGGACCGAGTAGAGCCCCTTGTATCCGCCCTCCCCCAGCCGGCCGATGACTTCGCCCCGCGGCCCACGGGCCATGGTGAAACTGTGCGTGCCGACGAAGAGCACGAGTCCGAGCGCTAAGAGAACCATCGATCACCCCGGCAAGCGGGCATCAACCTATCGAGGTCAAGCTTCGCCGTCACGGGTTCGAACGGGTGAACGACCGGCGATGCGCAGCTTTCCAGGGTTGATCGGCCTCTGCCTCCTCTGGGCCACGCCGGGCGCCGTCGCGGCCGAACCGCCTCTCGCGGCCCTCACCCTCGTCGGCGCACCCCAGGTGATCTTCGATACGAAGCGCGACGCTTGCGACGACAAGGATCAGCCCGACGCTCCCTTGCGCCTGTTCCGCAATGCGGATGGTAAGCTCGTTGGCTTCGGGCTGCACTACGTCAACCGGGCGCTGCGGGGCGATAGCCTCGGCAGTCTCAAGATCGATTGCCGCGTCGTGCTCGACTCAGGGAGCCGGGGCGATCCGGCGGCCTACGACGACAAGACCTGGATCACCGCCACCTGGACCGAGGACGGGAGCCGGGTGGCGGCGTTCCTTCACCACGAGTTCCACGCCCAGGCGCATCCCGGCCGCTGCCGCTTCCCCGATTACATGCGCTGCTGGTTCAACACGATCCTGCAGGCCTCCTCCGACGACGGCGGCGCGAGCTTTCCGCATCCGAAGGTGCCGCAGGTCGTGGCCTCGGCGCCGTTTGGCCAGGAGGTCGGCCAGGGCCGGCACCGCGGTTTCTTCAACCCGTCGAACATCGTGGCGAACGGGCGCCACCGTTACGTCTTCGCGGCGACGACCGGCTGGGAGGGGCAGCCCTCGGGCGCCTGCCTTTTGCGCAGCGACGACCCCTTCGATCCCGCCTCCTGGCGCGCCTTCGACGGCGCGGCTTTCACGATCCGCTACCCCGATCCTTACCGGACCAAGGACGCCAAGGTCGCGCCCTGCCGGACGATCGAGCCCTTTCCGGCTCCGGTCGGCTCCGTCACCCGCCATCGCGGAACGGGCGCCTGGATCGCCGTGTTCCAGGCCTCGGCCGACGGCGAGCGCTTCCCGCAAGCCGGCTTCTACGCCACCTCGTCCCGCGATCTCCTCACCTGGGACAAGCCTCGCCTGCTGCTCGCCGGGCCGACGCTCTACGACGACCCGTGCCGCAGCGGGGAGCGGTTGATCGCCTATCCTTCTCTGATCGACGAGGAGACCAAGGGGCGCAATTTTGACGATGTCGGCGATCAGGCCTGGCTCACCTACGTGACCCTCACGGTGAAGGGCTGCGAGATCACCGCCGACCGCACCCTGCTGCGGCGACGCGTGGCCCTCCGCGTCTGGCCCTGAGCCCAGCGAACTTAAGTCAAGCTTGCCCGTTGTCCCAGCGCGCGCTTCCGAACGAAGCGCCGCCCGAACCCCTATGGAGGAACGAATGCTCCACAAGCACATGTTGGCCTGTCTTGCCGCGACGGCACTGATGGCCGCCCCGGCGCTCGCCCAGAGCACCCCTCCCTCGAACCCGGCAATCAGCCCGTCCACGAGCTCCTCGGGCTCGTCCGGCTCCTCGACGATGACGTCGTCCGGCGGCAGCGCCGATGCCGGCCAGTTCATGACCTCGCAGCAGACGAGCCAGTGGCGCGGCTCGAAGCTGATGGGCCTCGACGTCTACGGCAGCGACAACCAGAAGATCGGCGACATCAGCGAGATCCTCTTCGACCAGAGCGGCACGGCTCAGGCCGTGGTCATCGGGGTCGGCGGCTTCCTCGGCATCGGCGAGAAGAGCGTCGCCCTGCCCTTTAAGTCCGTCGAGTTCTCGATGCAGCCGCGCCAGACGGCCGCGAACACGAACCCGCCGGCCTCGGGCGGCGGCGCCCCGGCCACCACCGGCTCGACGGGTGCCACGGGCACGACGGGTGCGACCGGCACTACCGGGACCTCCGCTTCGGGCGGCGCCTCCACCATGGGCACCGCGGGCACGACGGCCTCGACCGACGCCAACGTGAACCGTGGCTTCCCCGACCACGCGATGGTCAAGATGAGCAAGGCCGACCTCGAGAAGGCGCCCGAGTTCCGCTACGCCGGCACCGAGGCCCCCGCGAACCGCTCCAACGCCGGTGGCGCCGGCACGGGCGGCACGAGCAGCACGACCGGTGCTACGAGCGGCACGACGAACACGACGGCGCCGCGGCCGTAACGCGTCAGCCTCGCATCAAACGTCGGACCCCGCCCCTCCGGGCGGGGTTTTTTCGTTCCGGCGCCCTGACGCTGTCCGCCTCCGCGGCCCGCCCGAGCCCCTCACAGCGTCGGACAACGCTTCGAACCAAGCCGCATAGGGCGTGTCCTTCACCATCTGACGGTTGTAATCCGGCGCGCCGTCCGTCCACCACACAGGCCCGCGCTCGCCGAGCGCCCGCTTGGCTGCCTCGACCCGGCCCCGCGCCGCGGCGAGAGCACCCGGATCGCCCTCAGCTTGACGCACCGCCCGCCGCGCTGCCATCAGCTTCCGCACGAGCCGCTCCCGCTCCGCCGGATCGAGCCCTGGATCGCTCAAGCGCCAGAGCCGGCCGCGCACGACGAAGTAGCGGCCGTCGGGCGTGCGCGGGTAGAGCTGCTCGGCAGGGCTCAGCGGAGGCCTATTCCCACTCGATCGTCCCCGGCGGCTTCGAGGTGATGTCGTAGGTTACGCGGTTGATCCCCTTCACCTCGTTGATGATCCGGGTCGCGACCCGGCCGAGGAAGGTCATGTCGAAGGGGTAGAAATCGGCCGTCATGCCGTCGACGGAGGTGACGGCGCGCAGGGCGCAGACGTGGTCGTAGGTGCGGCCGTCGCCCATGACGCCCACCGTCTTGACGGGCAGGATCACGGCGAAGGCCTGCCAGATCTGGTCGTAGAGGCCGGCGCGACGGATCTCCTCGAGGTAGATGGCGTCGGCCTTGCGGAGGGCCTCTAACTTCTCAGCCGTGATCTCGCCGGGGCAGCGGATCGCGAGGCCGGGGCCGGGGAAGGGATGGCGGCCGACGAAGGCGTCCGGCAGGCCGAGTTCCCGGCCGAGCGCCCGCACCTCGTCCTTGAAGAGTTCGCGCAGGGGCTCGACGAGCTGCATGTTCATCCGCTCGGGCAGGCCGCCGACATTGTGGTGGCTCTTGATCGTGACGGAGGGGCCTCCGGTGAAGGACACGCTCTCGATGACATCGGGATAGAGCGTGCCCTGGGCGAGGAAGGCCGGCGCGCCGCGGCCGTCCGCCCCGATTTTGGCGGCCTCCGCCTCGAACACGTCGATGAAGAGCTTACCGATCGTCTTGCGCTTGCGCTCCGGGTCCGTGACGCCGTCGAGGGCCGCCAAGAACATCTCCTGGGCCTGAACATGGACGAGGGGGATGTTGTAGTGGTCGCGGAAGAGGCGGACCACCTCCTCCGCCTCGCCCTGGCGCAGGAGGCCGTGGTCGACGAAGACGCAGGTGAGCTGATCGCCGATCGCCTCGTGGATCAGCACCGCCGCGACCGCCGAGTCGACGCCGCCCGACAGCCCGCAGAGCACGCGCCCCTGGCCCACCTGCTCGCGGATGCGCGCCACCGCTTCGTCGCGGAAGGCGCGCATCGTCCAGTCGCCGCGGCAAGCCGCGATGTCGCGCACGAAGTTGCGGATGAGGAGCGCCCCGTGAGGGGTGTGGGCGACCTCCGGGTGGAACTGCACGCCGTAGAAGCGGCGTGTCTCGTCGGCCACGACGGCGAAGGGCGCGTTCTCGGAGATGGCGAGCGTCGTGAAGCCGTCGGGCAGCTTCGTCACCCGGTCACCGTGGCTCATCCAGACGGGGTAGCGCTCGCCCTTGTGCCAGACGCCCTGAAACAGCGGGCTCTCGGCGATGATCTCGATCTCGGCGCGGCCGAACTCGGCGTGATGGCCGCCCTCGACCTCGCCGCCGAGCTGGGCGGCCATGGCCTGCTCGCCGTAGCAGATGCCGAAAACGGGCACCTCGCCCGAGAAGACATCCTGAGGTGCCCGGGGCGAGGTCTCGAGCGTCACCGATTCCGGCCCACCCGACAGGATTACGCCCTTCGGTTTCAGATCGCGGAAGGCTTCGGCCGCTTTCTGGAAGGGCACGATTTCGCAGTAGACCCCTTCTTCCCGGACCCGCCGGGCGATCAGCTGGGTGACCTGGGACCCGAAGTCGACGATGAGGATCTTGTCGTGCGCCTGGCTCATGCCGGCTCACCTAGAGGAGCGCCAGCCTGAGCGCAACGGCCGGGCGAGGACCGGGCGAGCACGGGTTCGCTGCGATTAACGGCGCGCTCACCGCGGGCGATTACGGTGGCTTCCATGGATCACGACCGAGCATCCCCGATGGCAGGCCAGGAGAGCCCTGAACGAGACAGCGCTGACCGTGTGAGCGCCGGCCAGGCGGAAGCATTCCACGAAAGCGCCCGCGACCGGGCCCGCCGCGTGGCGCTGGGGCTCGCCTACGCCCTCAAGCCGAACCGGGTGCGCGGCGTGCCGGCCCTCGTCGGCCTGACCTTGCGCGACCTCTGGCGGGCCGATCCGCGCCTGCCCCGCGCGGAGGACGCCCTCGACGCTCCCGACGGTCTGTGCGGTCTTGCCGGGTCCCTCAGCGTGCCGGTGTTGCTGCGCGCCTATGGGCGGGGTCTCTACCCGTTCTGCCACGTCGGCCCGATGAAATGGTGGGCGCCGCGGGAGCGGATGGTGCTCTCCTTCGCCGATTATCACATCGCCAAGCGCCTGCGACGCCAGATCCGCAACGGCGGCTATGCGGTCACCTTCGACCGCGCCTTCGACCGCGTCATGCAAGCCTGCGCGCGGCCCCGCTCCGGCAAGGTGCCGCTGACCTGGATCACGCCGCGCATCATGGCGGCTTACGCCGAGGCGCACCGCGCCGGACACGCCCATTCCTTTGAGGTGTGGAACGCCGCCGGCGAGCTCGTCGGAGGCGGCTACGGCCTTGGCTTCGGCCGGCTGTTCTCGACCGAGTCCCAGTTCTCCTTCGAGCCGAACACCTCGAAGATCGGCTTCACGGTGCTGAACTTTCACCTGGCGCGCTGGGGCTACCTGCTCAACGACGGCAAGCGGCCGACGCCGACCATCGAGGGCATGGGCTTTCGCCCCCTGCCCCGGGCGGCGTTCACCCGCCTGTGCGAGCAGGAGGGAACGTTCGGCCACCGGGTCGGCGCCTGGAGCACCGAGGCCGACCTCGCGACCGTCGCGGCCTGGGACCCTTCGGCAGAGCAGCGGCCGCTCGCGATGAGGGCCGGGTGAACGCAGAGCTTTTGACCGCTCACCGGAGCCGTGCGATAGGAGCGCCCCGTCGAGACCCCGGAGAACGGTGATGATGAGGTCGATCCTTCGAGCGATGGTTCGCGCGGTCGTCGCCGGCTCGATCCTGCTCGCGCCGGTCGCCGCGTCGGCGCAAGCCGCGGCGAAACCTGCCCCTGCCCAGCCCGGCAAGCCGCGGCAGCCCCAGAGCCCGGCCGAGAAGGCCGCCGACGATGTGGCGATCGCGAAGCTTCGCAAGGCCCAGGAAGCCAAGATGGCGGACAACGAGGCCCGCATGAAGCGCGCCATGCAGAGCATTTGCCGCGGCTGCTGAACGAGGACTCGATGCGCGCGTTCCCGATCCTGTCCGCGGCCGCCCTCGCCCTCGGCCTCGCCGCCTGTGCGAGCCGGCCGCTCGAGTTCATCGCCTATGCCGATGCCGGCTCCTACGTCACCCAATGCGGCGACGGCTACTACGTCGGGGCGAACGGCAAAACGCAGATGGTGGTGGTGACCCCGTACCCGACCACGCAGGTGGTGTCCGCGGTCTGCCGCGATATCCGGAACGTGCCGACGTTGAGCGCGCGGGAGCGCGCGCGGCTCGGGGCGATGGAGTACCTGAAGAAGCTCGGCCCGAAATGCCGGGCGCTCGACGTGCCCGGCTCCGGGACGGGAGCCATGCTCGGCTACGAGTTCAAGTACGACTGCACCTGATCCTGGCTACTTAAGGCAGCGCGACGTTGGCCCGCAGATCGTCCCGGGCGGCGACGGGCGCTGCGAGGAAGCGCTCGTTGAACTGGTAGACCACGATGTCGGGCCGCTCGCGCGCGATCAGATCCGGGTCGAAGTAGAAGAATCGGTGCTCCGTGAAGACCACCTCCCCCGCGCTCGCCGCGACGAAGGGGTAGAGGGTGATCGAGAACGAGTCGCGATACCAGACGAGCTTCGGACCAGGCTTGGCGCGGGTAAAGCGGGTCGTCGTGATGCTGTCCTTGACCGTCTCTTCCTGCCGGACGCCGCCGTCGTCGCGAAGGCGCGTCACCCGCTCGGGCTCGCTCGAGATCGCCGCGAGGCCGATCATGCGGGCGAGGTCGAGGGCCTGGCCGGGCCGCATCTCGTCCACGGTCTCGACCGCATCGTCAGGAAGCGGCGTGAAGGCCGGCAGGCGGGCGGCGATCCGATCGGCGATGGGCTTGTAGCCGAGGGCGAAGGCCGTCTCGCGCGTCCAGTGCGTGTCCGCCTTCAGGTAGACCTTGCCCTTCTCCTTGGCCGCGAGCAGGCCCGGCGTGAGGTCGAGGAGGTCGAGGGTCGAGCCGCGCTCCGCGAGCCTCGTCTTGATCTGGTCGAAGCGGGTTTCGGGCCGCAGGGTCCGGTAGGCCTTCGGCAGGAGCTCGGCGTAGATCCGCTCCTTGTTCGGCACGGCGACGACGAGGAACGGGATGCCGCGGGCGGCGAGCCAGTCGCGGCGGCGCTCCATCAGGTCGATCCAGCGGTCGGCGTCCTCGACGGGGAAGCGGTGGACGAACTTCGCCGAAGCGCCGACCCGGTCGGCGACGTAGAATAACCAGTCGTCGGGCCCGAGCGCCACGACCTTGGACGGGCTCTGGCGCAGGATTTTCACCTGGACGAGGCTGTTGAGCAGCACGAAGTGCCCGCGCAGGGCGAAGCGGTCGTTGAGCCAGGCCTCGAAGCGCCCGGGCCAGGCCGAGAGGTCCGCCGCGCTGGCAGGCTTCTGCGGAAAGGCCGCGGGCTCGCGCATCTCGATCGCCGCGACGTCGAGGTCGGTGGCCGCGGCGAAAACCTGGGCCAGCATCGGGATGACGAGGCAGGCGACGAAAGCGCCGATGCACAGCCGCTGCCCGATCCGGGTCCGCACGAGGCTCAAGGGCTTAGCGGCGCGCATCGTCTCAAAAGCGGAAGTAGATGAAGGGGTTGTAGGTGCCCGCCGCGAGCCGCATGGCGGCGAAGGCGAGGATGGCGACGAGCCCAGCGACGTAGACGACCTCCCCCGCCCCGATCACGGCCGCCTGCCCGCCGCGGAAGGCGAGGAGGCGGCCGCGGAGCATCTGCGCAGCGAAGCGGAAGGACGGCGTCGCGGCGATGCAGCCGATGACGACGGCCGTCCAGACCTCGCCGGTGGCGTAGGTGCGCAGGGCCGGCGCGCCGCTCGCGCCGAAGCCTGCCATGGCCGAGAGGAAGGTGCCCGCGTGGGTCAGGTTGTCGGCGCGGAAGAACACCCATCCCACCATGATGACGAGGATGGCATAGAGGTGGCGCAGCGGCGGCGCGAGCCGCCCGAGAACGCGGGCGAGGCCGACCCGCTCGAGCACGAGAAAGAACCCGTGGTAGAGGCCCCAGACCACGAAGGTCCAGGCGGCGCCGTGCCAGAGGCCGCAGAGGAAGAAGACCAGGACCAAGTTGCGGTAAGTGGTGAGCGGCCCATGTCGGTTGCCGCCCAGCGGGATGTAGACGTAGTCGCGAAACCAAGTCGACAGCGAGATGTGCCAGCGCCGCCAGAACTCGGTGATGGAGCGAGCAATGTACGGGTGGTCGAAATTGAGCGGGAAATGGAAGCCCATCATCAGGCCGAGCCCGATGGCCATGGTGGAGTAGCCGCAGAAGTCGAAATAGATCTGCAGCGTGTAGAGGAGCGCTCCGAACCAGGCGAGCGCGGTCGAGAGCTGGCCGGGATCGAGGGCGAAGATCTGGTCGGCCGGCTGGGCTACCACGTTGGCGATCAGCACCTTCTGGGCGAGGCCCAGCACGAAGATTTGCACGCCCTCGGTGAAGAGGTCGGGCGTGACCCGGCGCTGGTGGATCTCGTCGCGGATGTCGTGGAAGCGGATGATCGGCCCCGCCACGAGCTGCGGGAACATCGTGATGTAAACGGCGAGATAGACGATGCTGCGCTCGGCCGGCACCTCGCGGCGGTAGACGTCGACGAGGTAGGAGATCGCGTGGAAGGTGAAGAAGGAGATGCCGAGCGGCAGGTGAACCTGCGGTGCGGGCCCCGAGAACACCTGGGGCAGGACGTCGGCCCCGACCCCGTGCAGGAAGGCGGCGTATTTGAACCAGCCGAGCGCCGCGAGGTTGACGGCCACGGCCGCTCCCACCGCGACCTTGCGTCCCCTGCCCTCCTGACCGTCGATCCACAGCCCCAGGCCGTAGTTCACGACGATCGAGCCCAGCATGACGTAGGTGTATTGCACCTCGCCCCAGGCATAGAAGAACAAGCTGAACAGGAGCAGCGTCGCGTGCTTGAACGGCAGCGCGTAGTAGCAGGCCAGGAAGACCGGCAGGAAATAGAACAGGAAGATGATCGAGCTGAAGACCATCGTGTCGCGCCGTGCCCGCCCCTCGTCGCCCCGCGGCTCTGGTCCAGGCACTGACGCTCGACCGGCCGGGATGGCGGCCCGTCGTTACCCGAACGGCGCGCCCGCGTCACGGCCTCGGCGCCTCGCGTCGTGACCGAGCGCGCGTGGCAGATCGTCGTCGACCCGGACGACCCGCGGGTCGAGGCCTACCGCTCGATTCGCGAGCGCGACCTCGTGGGCCGCCAGGGCCGCTTCGTGGCGGAGGGCGAGGTGGTGCTGCGCGTTCTCGTCGAGCGCTCGCACTTCCCGATCGAATCCGTGCTGGCGAGCGCGGCGCGGGCGAAGGCGCTGACGCCGCTCCTTGCGAAGCTGCCGGCCGAGGTCCCGATCTACGTCGCCGATCCACCGGTCCTCGACCGTGTGGCCGGGTTCTCGATCCACCGAGGGCTCCTCGCCATCGGGCGGCGCGGGCCGGAGACCAACGCCGCGGCGCGCCTCGCCGCCCTGCCCGAGCGGGCCCTCGTCGTCGGGCTCGTCGGCATCGCCAACCACGACAACATGGGCGGGATTTTCCGCAATGCCGCGGCGTTCGGGGCCGACCTCGTCCTCCTCGACGAGACCTCGTGCGATCCCCTCTACCGCAAGGCGATCCGGGTCTCGGTGGGCGGCGCGCTCGTCGTGCCCTTCGCCCGCGCCGGATCAGCCGACGACCTCGTCTCCCAACTCGCGGCGGCCGGCTTCGAGCTCTTCGCCCTCTCCCCGGCGGGCGAAGTGACTCTCGACCAGCTCAGCCCCGCGCCCCGAACCGCCCTGCTGCTTGGCGCCGAGGGGCCCGGTCTACCCGCTGCCGTCCTCGAGCGGACGCGCCGCGTCTCGATCCCGATGGCCGGCGGCTTCGATTCGCTCAACGTCGCCACCGCCAGCGGCATCGCCCTGCATCACGTGTTCAGGCACCAAGACACGGTACAGACGAGCCCGGTGGGCGCGTAATCGAGGGTGGCCTCGCCCCCGAGATCGGCGGCCAGGCTGCGCTCGATCAGGCGGGAGCCGAAGCCGCGCCGGGTCGGCGGCGCGACGGGCGGACCGCCCTCCTCCCGCCATTCCAGGCGCACGCCCGACGGCGGCTCCGCCACGAGCGACCAGCGGATCGCGACCTGGCCGCCCTCCCGCGAGAGAGCGCCGTATTTCGCGGCGTTGGTGGCAAGCTCATGCAGGGCCATGGCCAAGGCGAGCGCTTGGCGCGGCTCGACCCGGACCGGGGGTCCCTCGATCCGAAAGCGCCCGCTGCGATTGTCGCGGTAGGGGGCGACCGCTTCGGCGACGATGTCCCGCAGGGACGCGCCGTCCCAGTTCTCCCGTGTGAGCACGTCATGCGCCTTGGCGAGCGCCAGCAGGCGGGCCTCGAAGGCGTCGCGGGCCTCCGCGATGGGGCGATCCGACCGGAGCGTGTGGGAGGCGATGGACTGCACCGTCGCGAGCGTGTTCTTCACGCGATGGTTGAGCTCGTTGATGAGGAGACGCAGGTGCTCCTCGGCGCGCTTGCGCTCGGTGATGTCCACCACGACGCCGACGATCCGCCGAGGGACGCCCCCGGCGTCGCGCATGGCGAGGCCGCGGTGCCAGATCCAGACCCAGTGCCCGTCCCGGTGCCGGATGCGGTACTCCGCTTCGTAGGACGGCTGCCGGCCTGCCAGAACCTCGGCGCGCTCGGCTTCGAGAGCGGGCTTGTCTTCCGGGTGGATGCGGCCGTTCCAGGCCTCACGGCTCGACGCCAAGGTCAGAGGCGTCTCGCCGATGATGTCGGAATGACGCTTGGTGCGCACCGCCCGGTCGCGGGCAATGTCGTAGTCGAAGACTCCGCCCTCGAAGGCCTCGGTGGCGAGGCGGAAGCGCTCCTCGCTCACGCCGAGCGCCTCCTCGGTCCGCCGGCGCTCGTCGATGTCCTCGACGATGGACAGGCGGGTCCGGGGCCCGCCGGCCTCGACCACGGACGCCGTGATGCGAACCCATCGCGCCGTGCCGTCGCGGCGAACGTAGCGCTTCTCGACCGCGTAGCTTCCGCGCTCGCCGCGCCGCAGCGCCTCGAGGAGCGGGCGCTCCACGAGCGCGTCCTCGGGATGCGTGAAATCGGCGAAGGTCCGCGTCAGGAGTTCGTCGCGGCTGTAGCCGAGCAGCGCGCAGAGCGCCGGGTTCGCCGCGATGATGCGATCGGTCTCCAGCTCCGCCTGCTTGATGCCGACGGCCGCCTGCTCGAACAGGGCGCGGAAGCGCGCCTCGCTCGCGGCGAGCGCGGCCGCGCGCTCGCGCAGGCCGATGCTGGCGGCGCTTAAGGTGCGCGCCACCGCGTTCGCCTCGGCGAGTTCGCTTTGCATCGGCCCGGCGATCTCGCCCTCGCCGAGACGGGCCGCGGTGATGGACAGGGCGCGGATGGGCCGGGAGATCCGGCGGCCGAAGCCGGCCGCGAGAGCGATCGAGAGCGCGAGGGTCGCAGCACCAAGGGCCGAACCGATCCACAGAGCGCGGCGCAAGGGCGCCCGGTAGGCATCCCAAGGAATTCCAAGCCCCACGATCCAGCCGGTCTGCGCCACCCGGGCATAGGCGAAGAGCACCCGCGTGCCCTCGGCGTTGGTGCGCTCGACGGCTCCCTCCAGGCCGTCGCCCAACTTCAGGATGTCGTCGCCGGCCCGCTCGCCGATGAACCGCTCCTGGTCGCGGGTGCGGGCGAGGAACACGGCGCGCCGGTCGACGAGCCCGACCGCCCAGCCGGTGCGCAGGCCCTCCTGCGTCAGGAGATGGCGCAGTCGAGACGGCGGCAGGCTCAGGCCGAGCGTGTACGCGATCTCGTCACCGCGGCGCACGGGCACGCTGACGATCACGATGGGGCGTCGCACGACGGTGCTGGTCACGAGATCCGAGACATAGGGGCGTCCCGTCGCGAGAACCACCGCATCGGCGTCCCGGGACACGGCGGTCGGAAGCGGCGTGCCCCAGGGGGTGCGCGTGTTGAGCACCTGGCGCCCCTCGCGGTCGCGGAGCGCGATCTGAGTATCCTCGACCCGCAGGGCTCGCCGAGCCTGCGCATGAAAGGCTGCGAGATCGCCGGTCTGCAGCAAGGGCGAGGTGGCCAGGGCATCAAGGGCGGCGACGAACGTCGACAGCTCCTGGTCGATCGCCGCGGCCGCGGTGCGCACGACCCGCTGGGCGTCCTCGCGGAAGCGGGTCTGCTCGGCGAGCGCGAAGCGAAACAGCACGAGCCCCGCGAAGGTGAGGATCGGGACCAGCAGCACGAGGCCGTAGACGATGAGGTGGGCGCGGATCGACCACGGCCTGGCCGACTGGTGAGCCTTCACCGCCGATCCGTCCTCATCCGTCGTCTGCACTGCCGAGCCTATCGCCGCACGCGCACGCCTGCGTGCTGCGCCCTTGTCCCCAAGCTCGCATCCGCGGCCGCGGCGTCAAGCGATGGTTTCACGTCGTGCGCCCCTCGTCGAAGGCGCCGAGCACTGCGACGAGGTTGCGCGGCAGCGCCTCGCACAGGTAGCCGCCCTCCTGCACCAGAACGACTGGCCCGCCGAAGGTCGCGAGCAATCGGCCGAGACGGGCAAAGCCCTCCGTCGTGACCTTGAGGGCGCCGATCGGGTCCTCGTCCGAGGCGTCGAGACCGAGCGCGATCACGAGCGCCGTCGGACGCACGCGCGCCGCGGCCTCGAGCCCGGCCTCGACCGCATCGAGGAAGACCCGGTCACCGGAGCCGTGCGGCAAGGGCAGGTTGCGGTTCCAGCCGAGGCCGGGCCCCGTGCCGGTCTCGTCGGCGTAACCCGTGAAGAAGGGGAAGTAGTTCGATGGGTCGGCGTGGATCGAGACCGTGAGCACGTCGGCGCGCGCGTAGAACATTCCTTGCGTGCCGTTGCCGTGATGGACGTCGACGTCGAGGATCGCGACCGGCCCGCCGAGGCGCGCGCGCAGGCGCTCGGCCGCGATCCCGCTGTTGTTGAGGAAGCAGAACCCGCCCGCCGAATCGGCGTAGGCGTGATGGCCCGGCGGCCGGCACAGGGCGTAGGCGGCGCCGTCGGTCCCGGCCGCGTCGGCGGCAGCAATCGCAGCTTGCGCGGAGCCGTAGACCGCGTCCCAGGTGCCCGCGCGGATCGGCGTCGAGGTGTCCGCCGTGTGATAGCCCACGAGGCCGAGCAGGCTGTCGGGCCGGCGGTGCATCTGCGGACGCGCGAAATGCCCGCTCAGGATCTCCTCACCGACGCCGGGCAACTCGTCCCGACGCGTCCAAGCCTGCTTCAGGAAGGCGAGATAGCCCGCGTCGTGCGCCGCCCGGATCGGCTCGAGGCCCGCGTCCGGCGCCTCGCGCAGGTCGTGGCCGGCCGCGGTGACCGCGTCGCGCAGGATGGCGTAGCGCGACGCCTGTTCCGGATGGGCGACGATCTCACCCCTGCGGAAGTAACGGTCGGGATCGTGGCGCGGAGAGGCCGGGCTGTGGAAGACGCGCATCGGGCTTTCGTGATCGTCAGGGCTTGCCAGGGAAGACGCGAGGAGGTTCGCTCAGGCTCCAAGCTCGCAGCCGGGCGATCGGCGTGCAAGCGGCCCCTTTGAACCGAGGCATGCCCGCGTGTCATCCTCCTTGAGCGTGAACGGCGACCGTCTTTGGTCGACCCTGATGGCCTCGGCGGCGATCGGCGCCTCTCGCGGCGGCCTGCGCCGCCTCGCCCTGACGCCCGAGGACAAAGCGGCGCGCGATCTTCTGGCGACCTGGGCACGGGAGGGCGGCTACGCACTGATGATCGACCCGCTCGGCACGATGGTCCTGCGCCGGGAGGGCCGCGAGCCGTCGCTGCCGCCCGTCGTGGTCGGCAGCCATCTCGATACGGTCTGGGCCGGGGGCCGCTTCGACGGAGTCCTCGGCGTGCTCGCCGGGCTCGAGATTCTGCGCACTCTCGATGATCGAGGCCACAGGACGCGGCGCGCCATCGAAGTGGTGAACTGGACCAACGAGGAAGGCGCCCGCTTCTCGCCGCCTATGATGGCGGCGCTCGCCTGGTCGGGCCAGGCGACGGCGGACTGGGTCTACGACCGGCGCGACCGGGACGGGATCCGCTTCGGCGACGCGCTCGACGCCATCGGCTATCGCGGCACGGCGCCGCTCGGCCGGCCGATCGACGCCTATTTCGAGCTGCATATCGAGCAGGGGCCGGCGCTCGACGCCGCCGGAATCCCGGTCGGCATTGTGACCGGCGGGTACCCGGCGCTCGGCATGCGCATCGCCGTGCAGGGGCGCACCGCCCATACCGGCCCGACGCCGATGGCGAAACGCTCCAACGCCCTCGTCGGCGCCGCGATGGTCGCGGTCGCGGTCAACGAGATCGGCTGGGCCCACGCCGAGGCCGACGGCAAGGCGACGGCGGCGCGGCTCGACCTCGTCCCGAACCTTCCCGGCATCCTCTCCGAATCGGCCGAGCTTTTCATCGACATGCGCCATCCGTCGGTGGAGGGCCTCGCCGCGATGCGCGAGGCGCTGCTCGCCGCCCTTCCCGGCTGCGCCGAGCGGTCCCGCACGCAAGTCGAGGTCGCTGAGGAGTGGGGTTTCGGGCAATTCGCCTTCGATCCCGATCTCGTGACGCTGCTGCGCGAGACGGCGGCTCAGTTGAACGTGCCGACCATGGACCTGCGCAGCCAAGCCGGCCACGATGCCTATCACGTCGCCCGCGTGGCGCCCGCGGCCATGATCTTCACGCCCTGCAAGGACGGGATCACCCACAATGAGGCCGAGGACATCGACCTCGCAATGACCCTGCCTGGGGTGAATTGCCTGATTAACGCGGTTGTGACCCGCGCGGACCGTTGAACCCGCCTCTCATTTCCCTACTTTGCGCCGCCGACAGGCCACCAGGGAGGAACATCATGTCATTGACCCGCCGCACGCTTCTCGCCGCCGCGCCGCTCGCCGCGGCCGCCCCCATCGGAGGCTCCGCTTTGGCCCAATCCGCGAACCCGGCGTCCACCGCCGCCCCGCCCGCCGCGCCGACCCAGCAGGCCCCGAGCTTCTACCGCTTCAAGGTCGGCGACTTCACCGTCACGGCCTTTCACGAGGGCATCAACAACCGTCCGCTCGATGCCGGCTTCGTGAAGAACGCCCCCCTCGAGGACGTCCAGAAGGCCGCCGAGCGCGCCTTCCTGCCGAAGGACCGCCTGCCGATCTCCTTCACCACGCTCCTCGTCAACACCGGCCGGAACCTCGTGCTGATCGACACGGGCTTCGGCGACAACGGCGCGGCTTCCGTCGGCGGAACCTGGCGCAACCTGCGGGCCGCAGGCGTCGAGCCGGGCCAGATCGACACCGTGATCATCTCCCACTTCCACGGCGACCACATCACCGGCGTGCGGTTGAAGGACGGCAGCGACGCATTCCCCAACGCGCAGGTAGTGGTGCCCACCGCCGAATGGGCGTTCTGGATGGACGACGCCAAGATGAGCGCGGCGCCCGACGCCATGAAGGGCGCCTTCCAGCTCGTGCGGCGCCAGTTCGGCCCGATCCAAGCCAAGGTCGGCCGCTACGAGAGCGGCAAGGAGGTTGTCCCGGGCATCACGGCGTTGGACGCCTCCGGCCATACGCCGGGCCACTCGATCTTCGCGATCACCTCCGGCAACGGCCGCCTGCTCGCGGTCTCGGACATCACGAACCACCCGGCGCTCTTCGTGCGCAACCCGGACTGGGCGGCGGTCTTCGACATGGACGCCGACCAAGCCCGCGCCACCCGGCGCCGCGTCCTCGACATGGCGGCCTCGGAGAAGATGCAGCTCGCCTTCTACCACGCCCCCTTCCCGGCCGCCGGCCACGTGGTGAAGGACGGCAACGGCTACGAGTTCGTGCCGGTGCAGTGGAGCTCGGTATTGTAAGCCCGCGGCCAGCGCGTCTCACCTTCTCCCCTCCGCGGGAGAAGGTGCCCTCGTGTCAGCGAGGGCGGATGAGGGGGTGCTGGGCGTAGGTCCGGGCGGCGGCGAGCGCCCCTCACCTCCGCGCTGACGCGCTTGCTTCGCCTGCCGGTGCGCAGGCGAAGCCCTCTCCCCAGAAGGGAGAGGGTTCTGGCACCCGGGTTTCGGAGCTGTGGTCGATGACGTGACACGGCAGAGCGCGTTCTCCTCTCCCGGCAGGGGAGAGGGCTCGCGCGGAACGACACGTTCCGTGCGAGCAAGCGCAACGAAGTGGAGCGGGGGTGAGGGGGTGCTCGCCGCAGCCACCCGAGACTACGCCCTGCACCCCCTCATCCGGCCGGCTGTCGCCGGCCACCTTCTCCCACGAGGGGAGAAGGAAAACCCGTGGTGACGTCGCGCCCGGTCTTCGTGCTATGCCCGCCCCGGGCCTCAGCCGAGGCGCAGCGGGACTCGGGTCGGGGCCGATCATGGTGCGTCGCTTCAGCACGTTCGCTTTCGTAGCGAGCCCCACGCCCGACGCGCAGGAAGCGCTCGCGACCTTGAGCGCGCGCTACGCCGCCGTCGCGCCCGAGCAGGCCGACGTCATCGTCGCGCTGGGCGGCGACGGCCTCATGCTGCAGACGCTCCACCGGGTCATGGGCAGCCGCCGGCCGATCTACGGGATGAATAAGGGCACCGTCGGCTTCCTGATGAACGACTACCGCGAGGACGACCTTTTGGATCGTCTCGAAGCGGCCGAGCGCAGCACCGTCCACCCGCTCCTGATGGTGGCTTGGGACATCCACGGCGTCGCGCATACGGCCCGGGCCATCAACGAAGTCTCGATGCTGCGCCAGACCTACCAGGCCGCGAAGCTCGCCATCGCCATCGACGGCCGCGTCCGGCTGGAGGAGCTCATCGCCGACGGGGTCCTCGTCGCGACGCCGGCAGGCTCGACGGCCTACAACTTCTCCGTCGGCGGCCCGATCCTGCCGCTCGCTGCCTCGCTCCTGGCGCTGACGCCGATCTCCGCCTTTCGCCCCAGACGCTGGCGAGGGGCCCTCCTGCCCGATCACGCCCGCATCCGCGTCGACGTGCTCGAACCGGAGCGCCGGCCGATCAGCGCGGTCGCCGACCACACGGAATTCCGCAACGTGTCGCGGGTCGAGGTCTCGATCGACCGATCCGTCGACCTCGTCCTCCTCCATGACCCGGACCACGCCCTCGACGAGCGCATCCTGCGCGAGCAGTTCGGGGTGTGAGGTGCGCGTCGCCTTCGACCAGCTTTCCTTCCTCGTCGTCGAGGACAGCCCGCCGATGCGGCGGATCCTGCGCACGATGATCGAGGCCTTCGGCGCGGCCCGGGTCGTCGAGGCGGCCGACGGGATCGCGGGTCTCGCGGCTTTCCGCGAGGCCTCGCCCGACATCGTGATCACGGATTGGGAGATGCCCCGTCTCGACGGCCTCGGGCTCGTCGTCGCCTTGCGCGATCCGGCCCTCAATCCGAACCCCTTCGTGCCGGTCATCATGGTGAGCGCCTACGCCGAGGCGAGCCGGGTGGTGGCAGCGCGCGAGGCGGGGGTGAGCGAGTACCTGGCGAAGCCCGTGACGCCGCGGGCCCTCTACGACCGGGTCCTCAGCGTGGTCGCGGAGCCGCGCAGCTTTCGCCGCGTCGAGGGCCGCCTAGTGCCTGAGCGCCGCGGCCAGGAAGGCGGCAGGCCTTGACGGACGAACCCGTTCGGGCGCCCGACGACCTCAGGCGCAAGGCGCTCCTGTTTGATGTCACCTACGAGGAGGGCCTGGCGGAGGCGGTCGGGCGCGCCGAGGAGGCGCTTCGGCGCCTCGCTCCGACCTACGAGCGCTGGATGGACGAGGGCGTGGAGCAGCTCCATGCGGCCTACCTCGCCCATCGCGCCGCGCCGGGCACGCGGACGGCGGAGGCGCTGTTCGCGGCGGCGCACGATCTGCGGGGTCAGGCGGGCGCGCTCGACGCGCCGGTGATCGGCCGCATCGCCGGCGGCCTCGCTCGGCTGCTCGCGGCGGGAGGCGCGGATCCCGCCTTCGTGAGCCACAGCGTCGAGGCGATCCGCGCCGTCCGGCGCGAGCGCGCCGACCGGGACGATCCGATCGGCCTCGCCATCGCGGCGGAGATCGAGGAGAGGGTCGAGGCGGCGCTGGCCGCCAGGCCGCTGGGGTCTAAGCCGCGGTAAGGAGCGGCTGCGGCCAAGGCATGTCGAGGGCCTCGGGCTCGTGGAGCAGGACGACCTGGAGCGCGGCCTCGTCGGCGAGGGCATCGGCCAACTCGCGGGCCTCCTCGCGCGCCGCCTCCACCTCGAAGCGTCGCAGGAGGGCCAGCAGCCGCCCGGCCTCCTCGGGCGGCAGGGCGGCGCAGGCGGTGAGCACCCGCTCGACCATCCGGCGCGAGAGCTGGGCCCGCTCCGATGGGCGGCCTGGGGCGGGTTCGCGCAGGGCATCGAGGGCCGATGCGAAGGCCTGGTAGAGGCTCTCCGGCAGACCGGAGCGCTTGTAGAGCGCCGCGAAAGCGGCGCCGTACCTCTCCTGCAGGAGGCCTGCGACGCGGGCGGGCGTCAGCCCCGACAGCTCGGCGAAGGCGGCCTCTGCGAAGGCGAGTCCGCGGGACAGGATCGCCCGCAGGATCAGCGCCGGGGTGAGCTGGCCGCTACGACGCAGATGGGCCACGAGGTGGCGCACGTCCCGCGCCTCGGCGTCGAGAGAAAGGCCGACGGTAACCTTCTCGCGGGCTTCGCGCGTGGCCCGGGCGGCGCGCTCGGGCGAGAGCCAGCCGCATCCCTGGACGAAGGCGGAGAGGCTGTCCGCGACCGCGACGGCGATCGCCTGACGGATGGCGAGCGGGAGGTTCGGCCGGGCGAGAAGCGCCTCGCGCAGCTCCGCCTCCGCGCCGTGCCGGGCGACGATCCGCTCCAGGCTTGACGCTGCGATGACGGCGCCGAGGTTGCGGGCGAGCGCCGCGAGCGCCGGCGCGACGGCGATCTCCGCCAGTGCCGCCGAAACTCCGACCGACACCGAGGGCCTGAGCGCGATGGCCGTCTGAGCGAGTTCGTCGCCCAGCGCCGCGCAATCGACGAGATCGGCGTCGGTGAGCACCGGCGAGCGGGCAAGAACCAAAGCCGCGATGTCGCTCTGGTCGTTGGCAAGCGCCACGACGAGGTGACGCGGCGCCTCCACCGCGTTGGCGAACGCCTCGGCGAGGGCTCGGCGCACCAGGGGCGAGGCGTCGTCGAGCATGGCGGTCAGCGCCGTCTCGGCCTCCCGACGGTCCTCCGGCTTCAGGTCCGCGTAGAGGTAGGCGCGGGCGAGCGCGCCCACCCCGTCGGCCCGCTGGCCTGGCGTGGCGCTTCGGGCCCAGAGCAGGAAGCGGCGGACGATCATGCCCGGCGCCACTTCATGAAGGCCCCGAGATCGAGCGGCCCGGGCCGCCCGCGCGCGGCACGGCTCGGCGCACCGCCGAACTCCGCCGGGCGAGGCGGCGGCAAGGGTGCATTGGCAGGAGCGTTGGCGGGGGCGTCCGCCGCGAGCGGGGCTGCCGTCGTCGGGGCCGCGGTTTCCGTCGTCGCGGTCGGGGACGCCGCGGCCGGCTCAACAGCCGTCTCTGATCGGGGGAAGTACCCCCCGAGCGAAGCCGTCTGAACCCGCGCGCCCGGGTCGGGACGACGCCAGATTTTCGCCACCGCGTCGGACATCGGACCCCTGCGGGAATCGGTCAGGAACAGGCCCTGGAGGCCCGGCAGCTCCGGCCGGCCATTTGCTACCGGGATGTTGGCCGCGGCCGTCACGGGCGTCCCTTGGGCGGCGTAGGCCTGGGCGAGAGCGGCATAGACCTCGCCCGCCCCGCGCGCCCGGCCCGAGCGGTCGTAGAAGATGCTCCGGTTCGCGGCGGCGGCGTCGGGAAAGTCGCTGGCCGCGGCGCGCGATGGGTTGCTCTGAGCGGCGCGGATCAGCCCCGAGGCGCCCCGCGCGCCGAGGAAATGGGCGACGTAGAGGTCGCCCGCCGTCGGCTCGCGGCCGAGCTCTGCGGCGAGCGCCTCGCGGTTCTTCTGGGTGAAGGCGCCGGCGACGACGGAAGCGACCTTCGGGTCCTCCCGCAAACCCAGGATCGCCTGCCGTGCCTGCGGGTCGGCGACGGCATAGGTGCCGTCGGAGCGGGCCGCGATGGCGGCGGCCTGATCGGCGAGGCCGAGTTTCGGCCCCTCCTGCTTCACCATGCCGAGCCAGGTCTGCTCGATGAACTGGAAAAGACCCGTGGCCGAAGAGGTCGGCGCCTTGGCCTGGGCGTTGAGGCCGGATTCGCGCTGCGCCGTGGCGAGAAGGTAGTCGAAGCTCGTCCCCGTCTTCTCCGCGCCATAGCGCACGGCGTCGACCACCGGGTTGGCAGCCAGGGCGCTCTCGCGGGTTGGGGGCGTCGTGAAGAGGAACATCAGGAACCGCGGCGGGCGGCGGCACCCGCGATGGATGCCGGCCTCCCCTTGAGACTGCTCCGATTATGGTAAAGAGCCTCTTAAAGCGCAGCCGTCCGACGTCAGGCTTTCAGGACCGAACCTCCATGAGCATCGCCCCCGCCCAGCCGCACCCTCGTGGCGGCCTCTACTTCGACGACTTCGTCGAGGGCAGCCTGTTGAAGCACCGCCTCACCCGCACGGTGACGCAGATGGATAACATGCTGTTCTCCAACATGACCCTGAACCCTCAGCCCCTCCACATCGACGCGCATTTCTGCGCGACCGAGACGGAATGGGGGAAACCCCTCATGAACTCGCTCTTCACGCTGGGGCTGATGATCGGCATCTCCGTCAACGACACCACCGTCGGCACCACGATCGCGAACCTCGGCATGACGGACGTGCGCTTCCCCGCCCCGCTCTTCGAGGGCGATACGGTGAACGTCACGACGGAGGTTGTGGCCAAGCGCGCGTCGAAGTCGCGCCCCGACGCCGGCATCGTGGAATTCGTCCACCGCGCCTACAAGCAGGACGGAACGCTCGTCGCCGAGTGCCGGCGCCAGGCCTTCATGCGCAAGCGCCCGGCGGCCTGATGCGTTCGCTCCTCTTCGTCCCGGGCGACAGCCCCAAGAAGCTCGAGAAGGGTCTCGGTTCCGGCGCGGACGCCCTCATCATCGATCTCGAGGACTCGGTTGCGCTGTCCGCGAAGACCGAGGCGCGCCGGATCACGGCGGATTTCCTGAGGGAGGTGCACGGCGTCGAGGGCCGGCCGCGGCTCGTCGTGCGGGTCAACGACCTCTCCACGGGACTGACCGACGCCGACCTTGACGGCGTCATGCCGGGCGCGCCCGACGCGATCATGCTGCCCAAGACCGTAGGTGGCGTGGACGTGACGCATCTGGGGGCCAAGCTCGCGGTGCGGGAGGCGGAATCCGATCTCGCCGACGGCGGGACCCGCATCCTCGCCATCGCGACGGAGACCGCTCGGGGCGTCTTCGCGCTGGGTACCCTCGCCGGATCAAGCCACAGGCTCGCCGGCGTGGCCTGGGGCGCGGAGGATCTCTCTGCCGATCTCGGGGCCGAGACGAACCGCCGCGAGGACGGCGCCTACGCCGACCCCTATCGCCTGGCCCGCGCCCTCGCGCTGATGGCCGCAGCCGCCGCTGAAGCCGACGCCATCGACACGGTCTATACCAACTTCCGCGACCTCGAGGGGCTTGCCGCGGAATGCCGGGCCGCGTGCCGCGACGGCTTCGTCGCCAAGATGGCGATCCACCCCGCCCAGGTGCCGGTGATCAACGAGGCCTTCACGCCCTCCGGGGCCGCGCTGGAGCGCGCCCGCAGGATCGCCGCATTGTTCGCCGAGAACCCCGGCGCGGGGGTGATCGGGCTCGACGGTGAGATGCTCGACCGTCCGCACTTGACCCGCGCGGAGCGCCTCATCGCCCGCGCCGGGCGCTGACGAGTTGGCTCCGGACCCCGGCTTGGGCTAAAGGTGCCGGAAAAGAACAATCAATTCGCGCAAGTGGGAAGCGGAGACGGATGGACAGAACGGGCGAGATGGCCGCCCCGTCAGCACGGGGCGACCACGCGACGCTGATCGCGGAGATCGCGCGCCTCCTGAGGTCCGGTCGGGACTGGACCGGCGAGATCGACCGCATCCTGGCCGCCCTCGGCGAGGGCCTGGGGCTCAGCCGTGTCTACATCTTCCAGGTTCACGAGGTGCCGGGCGCTGGCCTCGGCCAGACCTGCCGCGCCGATTGGGCCGCGCCCGGCCTCAACGCGCTGGCCAGCGACGCCCGCAACATCGACGAGGACCTGAGCGGGTCGGACCCCACCTTCCACGACTGGACGGAGCGGCGCCGGCGCGGCGAGATGATCGAGGTCTTCACCCGCGACCTCGACGGGTACCTGCGCCAGGATTACGAGTACCAGCGCATCCTCTCCTGCGTATCAATGCCCATCATGGTCAACGGCCAGTGGTGGGGTCATCTCGGCTTCGACGATTGCGAGACGGAGCGCCGCTGGTCGGCGGCCGAGAAGTCGGTTCTCACCACCGTCGCCTATCTGCTGGGCAACGCCATCGAGCTCTCGCCCTCGAGCCTCGTCATGAGCGAGGCGACGCGGGTCGCGATGCTCAGCACCGCGCCGGACGGCATCATCATCATCGACGAAGCGGGCTGCGTGCTTGAGTTCAACCCGGCCGCGGAGACGATCTTCGGGCACAGCCGCAAGGACGTGCTCGGCCGGCGCCTCGGCCCGCTCATCGTCCCGGCCGAAATGCAGGAAATGCATGAGATCGGCTTCCGGCGCTATCTGCAGGGCGGCGCGGCTCGCATGCTCGGGCGGCGGGTCGAGACCGAAGGCGTGCACAGCGACGGGCGCCGCATTCCGATCGAGCTCGCCATCACCGAGATCAAGGTCGAGAACCGGCGCCTCTTCGCCGCCTATATCCGCGACCTCACGGAGCGCAAGGCGACGGAGGCCGAGCTGACGCGCCAGCGGGAGCAGCTCCATCACTCGGAGAAGCTCGCGGCCCTCGGCTCCCTGCTCGCGGGCGTCGCCCACGAACTCAACAACCCGCTCGCCATCGTCGTCGCCCAGACCTCGCTCCTTCACGAGAAAGCCAAAGACCCGGACACCAAGGCGCGGGCGGAGAAGCTGCGCGCCGCCGCCGACCGCTGCGGCCGCATCGTCAAAAGCTTCCTCGCCATGGTCCGGCGCACCCCGCCGAGCCGCAAGGACACGGACGTCAACAACCTCGTCCAGGCCACCGTCGAGATGACAGCCTATGGCGCGCGCAGCGCCGGGATCATCGTCTCCCTCGACCTCGACCCGAGCCTGCCGAAGGTCTCGGCCGACACCGACCAGATCGGGCAGGTCGTGGCCAACATCCTCATCAACGCCCAGCAGGCCCTGCTCGGTCAGCAGGGCGAGCGGCGCATCGCGGTTTCGACCCGGGCCGAGGGCGACGCGGTGGTCGTCACCGTGCAGGACAACGGCCCGGGTGTGGCGCCCGGGGCCCGCGGGCGCATCTTCGAGCCCTACTTCACCACGAAACCGCTCGGCGCCGGCACCGGCATCGGCCTCTCCGTGTCGCTGAACGTCGTAAAATCCCATGGCGGCGACATCCGCGTCGAAGACGTCGAGCCGCATGGCGCCCGTTTCGTCGTCACCCTGCCCATCGGCCACAGCACGCAGGTCGAGGCGACGGGGCCGATCACCTTGAAGGCCCGCTCCCGATCGGCGGTGGTGATCGACGACGAGCCTGACGTGGCGGCGACGCTCGCCGAGATCCTGGAGGGCAAAGGCATCGCCACGCGGGTCTTCACGGCAACGGAAGCCGCCGAGCCCGCCATCGCGGCGGCCCTGCCCGACGTGATCTTCTGCGACCTGCGGATGCCGGGCATCGGCGGCATTGCCTTCCACCGCGAGGTCATCGCGCGCCACCCCGTCATGCGGGACCGCTTCGTCCTTATCACAGGGGACACTGTGGGCGTTTCGGCGGCCTTGGCGGAGCCCGACATCGACCCCGGCCTGAAGGTGCTCGAGAAGCCCTTCACCCTCGGCGACGTCGACGCGCTTCTGCAGCGGATCGGCTGACGCGTCAGCCGCCCGGCGGGCGGCGGAGCGAAAACTTCGTCTCGCCGGTCGCGACGAAGTAGTCGTGGTAGCCGGCCCTCGCGATCGGCCGGACGCGCGCGGTGTCGAACAGCCCGTCGGTGAGCGCCTCGTCCGCGATGTACACGCCGACCACCTGCCCGATGATCATGTGGTAGCGGGCCGGCCCGCCCCCGAGCGGGTCGAGGGAGACCGTGCGCAGGTGCTTGCACTCCAGCGCGGCCGCCGCGGCCGCGACCCGGGGCGGGCGCACGAGCACGGAGGGCGCCGCGGCGATCCCGGCATGCTCCATCTCGCTCGTGCCCCGCGGCAGAGGGGCGGAGGTGGCGTTCATCGCCTCGCGCTGGTCGAAGGACACGAGGTTGCACACGAACTCGCCCGTCTCCTCCGCGAAGGCGGCGGCATCCTTGATGCCGTCGGAGGAGAACATCACCATGTGCGGCCGGTCGGAGACGGCGTTGAAGAAGGAATAGGGCGAGAGGTTCACCTCGCCCTTCGCGTTCACCGCACTGATCCAGCCGACCGGACGGGGCGCGACGATGGCCTTGAACGGGTCGTGCGGCAGGCCGTGATCGCCCTTGAGCGCGTCGTAGAACATCGGCTGGTCCTTAGAGGTAGCTGACGACGTCGCTGAGCGCCGGGCGCGGCCGGTCGGCGGGGGCTTGAGCCGGCGGCGTGCCCACATGTACGTAGCCCGCGAGGCGCTCGTCGGGCGCGAGGCCGAGGCGGTCGAGGACGCGCCGGTCGAAGGCCGACCAACCCGAGAGCCACGACGTGCCGAAGCCGAGCGCATTGGCGGCGTGGATCAGGTTCATGACTGTGGCGCCCACCGACAATTCCTGCTCCCAGGCGGGGATCTTCACGTGCGGACGCACGCGGGCGACGACGGCCACGATCAAGGGCGCGTGCAGGAACTTGGCCCGCTCCTCGGCGACCCGGGCGTCGCCGGCTTCCGGGTTGTCGGCCTTGAACGCGGCCCCCACCGTGTCGGCGAGCCGCTGGCTCGCTTCGCCCTGGATGACGATGAAGCGCCAGGGCACCACCCGGCCATGGTCCGGTACGCGGGTGGCGATGGTCAGAATCGTCTCGAGCTGCTCAGGCGTCGGCCCCGGCACCGCGAGGAGGTGGGCGGAGACGGAACGGCGCGTGCGCAGGGCGTCGATGAGGGTGTTCATTCGAGCTTCAGCGTTGATCGATGATGGTGGGAGTAAGCGGGGCGAGGCCGATCCGGTCCGACGATCCCGCCATGTTCTCGCCGTTGTCGGCAGGCACGGGCACCTTACAGAAGGCGGCCCGTTCGACAACCCGGGACCGCAAGGGGGTTTCGAGGCGCGTGCGTCACATTCTCACGATCCGCGGCGCGGCGCCGGCGGGACGATCTCTGCGCGCTTTCCCGCTCCTCGCCCGTCTCATCCCGCTGAACGCCACGGCGCCCCGTGCAGACGAGGGCCCCGCCTCGGCAGCCTGGTCGCCGCGCGCGACCTGGACGGCCCTTGCCGCGGTTCTGGCCTTCTGGGCCCTCGCCGCGCTCGTGTGGCCGCTCACGGGCATGGTCGTGCCCTGGGACTCGAAGAACCACTTCTATCCCATGCTGCGCTACCTCGGCGCTGCGCTCGCCCACGGCGAGATGCCGCTGTGGAACCCGTATCATTTCAGCGGCCACCCGGCGGTGGCCGATCCGCAATCGCTGCTCTTCACGCCGACGATGCTGCTCTTCGCTTGGGCGAACCCCGAGCCGTCGATGCAAGCCTTCGACGCGGCGGTGCTGGCGCATTTTCTCCCCGGCGCGCTCGCCATGGTGCCCCTCTTCGCCAAGCGCGGTTGGCACCCGGCCGGTGCCGTCGTCGCGGCGATGATTTTCATGCTGGGCGGCTCGGCCTCGGCGCGGCTCCAGCACACGGGCATGATCTTCTCCTACGGCTGGTTCCCCTTGGCTCTCTGGCTGCTGGAGGAAGCCCTCGAGCGCCGCTCCTACCGCTTCGGTGCGCTCTTCGGCGTTGTCGCCGCGCTGATGACGGTGGGGCGCGACCAGGTTGCATTCCTCTGTGGCCTGACGCTGGTCGGAGGGGCGGTGACCGCGATCGCGACGAGCGGCCGCCCCCTCGCCTACCTGCGCGAGCGCCTCGGCCTGTTCGCCGCCATGGCGATGATCGGGGCCGGCCTCCTCGCCATACCCTCCCTGCTCACCATGCAGTTCCTGATGACGTCGACCCGGCCGCATTTCGGCTACGGCGTCGCCGCCATGGGATCGCTGCCGCCGGCGAGCCTCGCAACGACGCTGTTCGGCAACGTCTTCGGGTCGCTGCGCTGGACCTACGACTACTGGGGTCCGGACTGGAACACCGTGGCCGAGGGCACCTGGACCGACAGGGCGACGAACTATCTGTTCGCCGGCACGATCCCGGCGCTCCTGCTCCTCTGGCACGGCGTCGCCGGTGGACGCCTCTTCGCCCGTGAGTTCCGGTTCTTTCTCGCGGTGGGCCTCGTTGCGCTTCTCTATGCGCTCGGGCGCTACACGCCCGTCTTCGGCCTGTTCTTCGACCACCTGCCCGGCGTCGCCCTCTACCGCCGTCCGGCGGACGCCACCTTCCTCATCAACATCGCCCTCGCCTTTGCCGCGGGCTACCTCGTGCACCGCTTCGCGGTCGATGGCGCGCCGCAGCTGTTCGTGCGCGGGCGGCTGACGGCCCTGGCCTGCACCGGTGCGGGAACCGCCCTCGGGATCGCTGCGGTCACGGCCGCCGCCCTCTACGCCCTGCGCGGAGGGCAAATGCCGACCGCGGCGCGGGAGCTCGCAATCGGCCTCGGGATCGCGCTCGCCGCGGGTGCACTCCTGAAGGCGGCCGCCTCGCCCAGCGCCCGCTATGCCGCCGCGATCCTGCTCGTCCTCGGCACCGGCGCCGAGCTCGTCGCGCGCAACGCCGCCTCGCCGCTCAACGCGGAGCCGGCCGAGCGCTACGCCGTCTTCCAGACCCTGCCGCCGGAGCAACTGCAGGGACTCCATATCCTCAAGACCGAGCTCGCCGCGCGTCATGCCAAGGGCGAGCGGCCCCGCGTCGAGATCTTGGGGCTCAGCGGCGCCTGGCAGAACGCCTCCATGGTGCTCGGCCTGGAGGACACGATTGGCTACAACCCCCTTCGTCTCGCGGCCTACGAGCGCGCCGTCGGCCCCGGCGAGAACGCCGTCGATCCGAACCTGCGCCAGTTCCCCGGCCTGTTTCGCGGCTACAAGTGCCGCCTGGCCAATCTGCTCGGCCTCGAATACCTCGTCCTCGATCGGCCGGCCGAGAAGCTGCCGCAGCATTTCCCGCGTCTCACCGACGCCAAGCTGCTCTACGGGTCAGGCGCGATGTGGATCTACCGCCTGACTCCGACGGCGCCCCGCGCCTACCTCGCCGGGCGGGTGCGGCTGATCGACTCCGAGGCGGCGCTGGACCAGGCGGAACTGCCGGAATTCGACCGCACGCACGAGGCGCTCATCGACGAGGCGAGCCTCGACGCCATCAAGGGCGATTACGGCCAACGAGGATCGGTGCCGAGCCCAGGCGGGGCGGGATCGGTCCGCATCGAGCGCTACGGCCTCAACGAGGTCGTCCTCGTCAGCGAGAGCGATCGCGCGGGGGTTCTCGTGCTTCACGACATCCATTATCCCGGGTGGGAAGCGACGGTGGACGGAAGGCCGGTCCCGGTGCTGCGGGCGAATCTCCTGTTCCGCGGCGTCGAAGTGCCGGCGGGCCGGCATCGGGTCGAATTTCGCTTCCGCCCGCTCTCGGTGAATAATCTCGTCGCCGCCGCGAGCGACCTGATCCGGCGCGACGCGGAGGAGACGGCGACGGAATGACCATGCGCCGCTTTGCCCTTCTCGGCTCTCTCCTGCTCGCCCTGCCCGCCGCCGCCCAGACGCCGGCAGCCCCGAGCCTGAGCACGGCGCCGCCGCCCGTCGCGCAGGAGAGCGTCACGCTCAAGCTGTCGGCGGCCTTCGCGGGTGGACGGCCGATCGCCTCGGGCCTCGTCTGGCGGGTCTATGACGACCGCGGCGACCAGACCCAGCCAACCCTCCTGCAGCGGTCGGACGAGGCGGCCCCGAGCCTGGCGCTGCCGCCGGGCTCCTACACCGTTCACGTCGCCTACGGATTCGCGGGCGCGACGCGGCGCGTCACCCTGACGAGCGGCACCGTCGGGGAGCAGCTCACCCTCAACGCCGGCGCGCTCAAGCTCGGGGGCGCCATCGGCGACCTGCCGATCCCGCCGAACCGCCTCGCCTTCTCCGTCTTCGTGCCGCTCGGCACCAACTCGGAAGGTCGGCTCGTGCGCTCCGGCGTCAAGGCGGGCGACCTCATCCGCCTGCCCGAGGGCACCTATCACGTGGTGTCGACTTACGGGGAGTCGAACGCCATCATGCGCGCGGACCTCAAGGTCGACACCGGCCGGATCACGGAAGCGACCCTCAACCACCGCGCCGCCACCGTCGTCCTCAAGCTCGTCGGCGCGGCGGGCGGCGAAGCCATCGCCGGCACGGCCTTTAGCGTGCTGACGCCCGGCGGCGACGTGATCCGCGAAGCGATCGGCGCCTTTCCCTCCGTGACGCTCGCGGAGGGCGACTACGTCCTCATCGCCCGCCACGAAGGCGAGGTCTTCACCCGCGAGTTCAAGGTCGAGAGCGGGCGCGACACGGACGTCGAGGTCTTGGCCAAGAAGTGATTTCCCCCGTCATTCCGGGGCTCGGCGAAGCCGAGAACCCGGAATCCAAGGACTGGGTGAGTAGCGGGAAAGGTTGCAGGAGCCTCCTCCCTCCCCTCAGGGGAGGGTCGGGGTGGGGTATGCCGCCGTAAGGCGGCAATCAGTTCCGGACACTAGACGCCTGCAGGTCGCGCCTGGCGGCGCGTACCCCACCCTGCCCTCCCCTGAGGGGAGGGAGGCCAGGATGTGCCGGACAGGGTTTCGCTGTCATTCCGGGGCTCGGCGAAGCCGAGAGCCCGGAATCCATACGCGGCGGCGGGGAAGCGTCCTGGGTTCCGGGTTCCGCTGCGCGGCCCCGGAATGACGGGTGGCTCAGGCCACCGTCTCGGGCATGACGCGGCGCCCATCCAGTTCGGCATCCCGCGTTGCCTCAACGTGCGCTTCCCGCGCCGGCGCGGGGCGAAGGTCCGGCGGGACGGCTTCAGCGGCGAGCGCCTCCAATGCCTCGTCGAGGCTCATCGAGCGCTGGTCCTGGCTGCCGAGGCGGCGCATGTTGACCGTCCGGTCGGCGGCTTCCTTTCGCCCGACGACGAGGATCACCGGCACCTTGGCGAGCGAGTGCTCGCGCACCTTGTAGGTGATCTTCTCGTTGCGGATGTCGAGCTCGGCCCTGAGGCCCGCCGCGTCGAGGGTCCGGCGCACCTCCTCGGCGTAAGAGTCCGCGTCCGAGGTGATCGTCGCGATGACCACCTGCACCGGCGCCAGCCAGAGCGGGAAATGCCCGGCATGACTCTCGATCAGGATGCCGAGGAAACGCTCGAGCGAACCGCAGATGGCGCGGTGCACCATGACGGGCTGACGCTTCTCGCCGTCGGCAGCGATGTAGAACGCTCCGAAGCGCTCCGGCAGGTTGAAGTCGACCTGCGTCGTGCCGCACTGCCAGTCGCGCCCGATGGCGTCTTTGAGCGTGTACTCGAATTTCGGGCCGTAGAAGGTGCCCTCGCCCTCGTTGACGCCCGTCTTAATCCGGCCGCCCGACTCGCTGGCCATCCGGTCGAGGACGCGGCGGAGGATGCCCTCGGCATGGTCCCACATCGCGTCCGTGCCGACGCGCTTCTCAGGGCGCGTGGCGAGCTTCACCACGACCTCCTCGAAACCGAAATCGCGATAGACCGAGAGCATCAGGTCGTTGATCTTGAGGCACTCGGCCTCGAGCTGGTCCTCGGTGCAGAAGATGTGCGCGTCGTCCTGCGTGAAGGCGCGCACCCGCATGAGCCCGTGCAGCGCGCCCGACGCTTCGTAGCGGTGGACGGCGCCGAATTCCGCAAGCCTAACGGGCAGATCGCGGTAGGACTTCAGGCCGTGCTTGAAGATTTGCACGTGCCCGGGGCAGTTCATGGGCTTCAGGGCGAAGACGCGCTGGTCCGCCTCCGGATCGTTCGGTCGCAGGAAGGCGCTGGCCGACTTCACCGCGAACATGTTGTCCGCGTACCAGCCCCAGTGGCCCGAGGTCTCCCAGAGCGACTTGTCGAGCACCTGGGGCGCGTTGACCTCGTCGTAGGAGCCCCGGAGCCGCCGGCGCATATAGGCGAGGAGCTGCTGGAACATGGTCCAGCCCTTCGGGTGCCAGAACACCGTGCCCGGCCCTTCCTCCTGGAAGTGGAAGAGGTCCATCTCGCGCCCGAGCCTGCGGTGGTCCCGGCGCTCCGCCTCCTCGAGCTGTCGGAGATAGCTGTCGAGCTCTTCCTGGGTCGCCCAGGCGGTGCCGTAGATGCGCGTCAGCATCGGGTTGTTGGAATCGCCGCGCCAGTAGGCGCCGGCCACTTTCATCAGCTTGAAGGCGGTGCCGATCTTGCCCGTCGAGGTCATATGCGGGCCGCGGCAGAGGTCGAACCAATCCCCCTGGCGGTAGATCTTGAGGCTCTCGCCCGCCGGGATCGCATCGACGAGTTCGACCTTGTAGCCCTCGCCCTTCTCCGCGAAGACGCGCTTGGCTTCGTCGCGGCTCCAGACCTCCTTGGTGAAGGGTTTGTCGCGCGCGATGATCTCGCGCATCTTGGCCTCGATCTTCGGGAAATCCTCCGGCGTGAAGGGCTCAGGTCTGGCGAAATCGTAGTAGAAGCCGTTCTCGATCACCGGGCCGATGGTGACCTGTGTGCCGGGGAAGAGCTCCTGTACGGCCTCGGCGAGGACGTGGGCGGTATCGTGCCGGATGAGCTCCAGCGCCCGCAGGTCATCGCGCGAGACGAACTCGATCCGGGCGTCGCGCTCGATCGGGTCGGCGAGGTCGGCGAGCTGACCGTCCAGCGCCATCGCGACGGTGCGTTTGGCCAGCGACTTCGAGATGCCCTCGGCGATCGCCCGGCCGGTGATGCCGGGCTCGTAGGAACGCTGCGCGCCGTCGGGGAACGTGACCTGGACCATCAGTGCTCTCTCCTTGAGCTCACTCCTGCGAACGAGGCAGGTAAGCGGGGCCGGGATGTTGGGGTGTCAGCGAGGCCGGCCCGGATCCGGCTCGACCGCCTCGCATAGGATGGGCACGGCGGCGTTGGTGCCGCGCCAGCGTCCGTACGCCCACGGCTTATACCAGGCCCCCTGGGCGGGCAACGCGGCGGGCACGAAGTCCAGGCCCGCGGTGCCGAAGGGACCGCAGCGGCAGATGCGGGCAAGCCCCATCCAGCCGCCGGCCCAAAGCCCGTAGCGGGCGATCGCCTCGTCGGTATAGGCCGAGCAGGTCGGCAGGTGGCGGCACTGGCGCCCGACGAAGCCCGACAGGGTGAGCTGATAGCCGCGGATCGCGAGCCGGGCGAGACGGCGCGGCGTCTCCTTCAAGACGCGGCGGCCTCGCGGGCCGGCGCCCCGTCCCGGCCCTCGACCTGATCGAGGGCCTTCACGACGGCGTCGAAGGTCAGCAGCGTCGAGGCGTGGCGGGCCTTGAAGTCCCGCACGGGGGTGAGCGCGGCAAGCTCGGCCCAGCGCCCGTCCGGCGGCGGGCCGCCTTCCTTGAGCATGCGCGTCATCGCCTGCCGGAGGGCGCGGAGTTCCTCCGCGCTCGTGCCGACGACGTACCGGGCCATGACGGAGGACGAGGCCTGACCCAGCGCGCAGGCTTTCACGTCGTGAGCGAAATCCGTGACGACCCCACCCTCGACGGCGAGGTCCACCGTGACGGTGGAGCCGCACAATTTCGAGTGGGCGGTCGCCGTGCCGTGCGGCGCGGGGAGCCGCCCGAGACGGGGAATGTCCGCCGCCAGCTCCAGGATCCTGCGGCTATAAATCTCGTCGAGCATGCGCTTCGTCCCGGGCCGCGCGCTGGCCGCGGCGGCTGCCCTCCCCATATAGGCATGACCCGAGGCCGCGAAAGCGAGGCGTCCCCGGACAGCACGATGCGGCGAAGCGCCGCGAAGCGAAACCGGGAGCGGTCACCGTCCGTAAGCGTGGCGGTACTGCGTAGAATTTCGAGAGGCACCATGGACGCCGTGGTTAAGTCCTTGTCCCCGCGGCTCACGGCCGCCGACAAGCCCATCACCCCGAAGCCGACGCGCGAGGAGGCCGAAGCGGCCGTGCGCACCCTCATCCGCTGGGCCGGCGACGACCCGGACCGAGAGGGTCTCCTGGACACGCCCAAGCGCGTCGCCAAGGCTTATGGAGAGCTCTTCGGCGGCTACGGCCAGGACCCGAAGGACGTGCTCGACCGCGTCTTCCAGGACGTCGAGGGCTATGGCGACATCGTGCTCGTGCGCGACATCTCGTTCCACACCCACTGCGAGCACCACATGGTGCCGTTCTTCGGGCGGGCACACATCGCGTATTACCCGTCGCAAGGGGTCGTGGGCCTGTCCAAGCTCGCCCGCCTCGTCGATCTCTACGCCCGGCGCCTGCAGACGCAGGAGAGCATGACGGCACAGATCGCCGAGGCGATGGACGAGATCCTGAAACCCCGCGGGGTCGCCGTGATGCTCGAAGCCGAGCACCTGTGCATGGCGATGCGCGGCATCCAGAAGCAGGGCGCGCAAACCATCACCACCCAGTTCACCGGCGTGTTCAAGGATGAGCCAGCGGAGCAGGTTCGGTTCCTGACGCTGGTGCGGGGGCGGTAGACTTCTCGGCTGTCGTTCCGGGCCCGCATAGGGAACCCGGAATCCATGACTGGGTGAGGGGCTGCGATCAGCATCGGCCCAGTCATGGATTCCGGGCTCTCGGCTTCGCCGAGCCCCGGAATCACGGCGAGTTCTTCTCAAGCAAACCCCGGCCTCCCTCCCCTCAGGGGAGGGATCCAGGGTGGGGTACGCGCCAATAGGCGCGGTCTGCGGCTGATCGAGAGCGGGGTATGATTGCCGCCTATGGGCGGCATACCCCACCCCGGCCCTCCCCTGAGGAAGGGGAGGGCACGCGGGCCTTAACTGACGCCGAGCCGCGATAAAGACGGCAAAGCTACTCTCGCGCTTGTCCCGAACCTGCGCTATGCGCCGCGCCATGATCTCCCTGACCTTCCCGCCTGCCCCCTCCCGCGAGGACCTCGAGGAGGGCACCACCCTCGCGCCACGTTTCAGCGCGGACGGCCTCGTCACCTGCGTCGCCACCGACGCTGAGACGGGCGAGCTCCTGGTGGTCGCCCACATGAACGCCGAGGCCCTGGCGCGCACCCTCGCGACCGGCGAGGCCTGGTACTGGTCCCGTTCCAGGGGCGAGCTCTGGCACAAGGGCGCGACGAGCGGGCAGATTCAGACCGTCGTCGAGATGCGGGTCGATTGCGACCAGGACGCGCTCTGGCTGAAGGTCCGCGTCGGCGGCGACGGCGGATGCTGTCATACGGGGCGGCGCTCCTGCTTCTACCGCCGGATCGAGCGGGACGGCGGCACCATCGCGCTCGTGCCGGCCTGACACGCCGGCCGCTCCTGCTTTTTCGCGCGGCCCATGCGGCGAACCTCGGCCGTTGCGCGTTGTTCACGCGAGCTTCACCGGCCGATGCGACGGTGAAGGCGCGTCGGAGTAGTCGCCATGTTGTGGGACGGGATCGCCAGGCGGGCGTTCGGCCTCGGCGGTGGAGGCGGAGAAGCGGTGGTGCAAGCGCTTGGCGAACGGGAGAACCGCGGCCGGCCGAAACTGGGTCTGGCGCTCGGCGGCGGCGCTGCCCGCGGCTGGTCCCATATCGGCGTGCTCCAGGTTCTTCATCGTGAGGGCTTCGTCCCGGACGTCATCGCCGGCTGCTCCATCGGAGCGGTGGTGGGTGGTTGCTACGCCGCCGGCAAGCTCGACGAACTCGAGGCTTTCGCCCTGTCGCTGACCAAACGTCGGGTCATGGGCCTCCTCGACATTCACCTGAGCGGCTCGGGCTTGATCGGCGGCGAGCGGGTGAAGCGGCTGCTCGAGACCGATCTCGGGGAGACCCGCATCGAGAGCTTGCCCCTGCGCTTTGCGGCGATCGCCACCGAACTCGGCACCGGGCACGAGATCTGGCTCACCCGCGGTCCCCTCGTGGAAGCGATGCGCGCGTCCTACGCGTTGCCGGGCATCTTCGACCCGGTGAAGGTGAGCGGCCGCTGGATGATGGACGGAGCGCTCGTCAACCCGATCCCGATCACGGCGGCGCGGGCGCTCGGCGCCGAAATCGTGCTCTGCGTCAACCTCAACGGGGACTTGAGGGTGCGCGGCACGGTCATCCAGTCCATCGGCACGGACGAGGACGAGGTGATCGAAGCCGTGATGGAGGAGCCGCGCCGCTGGGGCCTCTTCGGCCGCACCGCGCCCCGAGCGCCCAAAGCCCCAGGGGCGCCCGGCATCGCGACCGTGATGGTCGACGCCTTCAACATCACCCAGGACCGCATCGCCCGGGCCCGCCTCGCGGGCGATCCGCCGGACATGATGGTGAGCCCCAAGCTCGCCACCATGGGGCTCTTCGAGTTTCATCGGGCCAAGGAATGCATCGCGCTCGGCCGACAGGCCGCGGAACGCGCCCTGCCCGACCTCCACGAGATGCTCGCCGCCTCGCAGGCGGCGTGAGGGGTCGCGCGTGAAGCGCTAAGCCGTCGCGATGTAGTCGCGCATCGCCCGGTGCTCCGCCTCGACCTCGGCGAGGCGGTGCTTAACGATATCGCCGATCGATACGATCCCGACGAGCCGCTCGCCCTCCACCACGGGCACGTGGCGGAACTTGCCGGTGCTCATCATCTCCATGACGTCGTTGATCGCGGCCTCGCGGCGGCAGGTCACGACCTCCGCCGTCATGTGACGCGACGCGGGCTCGTCGAGCGCCCCGCCGCCCTGCCGCGCCAGGGCTCGCACGATGTCCCGTTCCGAGAGGATGCCGAGAACCCGGCGCTGGCCGTCGGCGACCACCACGGCGCCGATCCGCCGGCCCGCCAGGAGCTGGGCCGCGTCCGCCAGGCTGTGGTCGGGGTTGATGGTGATGACGTCCCGACCCTTGCCCGACAGGATGTGTTCGACGGTCATGCGGCGCTCTCCTCCGTTCGCGGTCCTCGCGCGGGACCGCTTGACCCGGTGCGACGGAGAACGGGAGCCGATCGCGGACCTTCCCGATCGCCGGCACGGGGACGGATTGTGCGGGCGCTCGCGCCCGCTTTCAAGCGGGCTGTCCCTGCCCCGCCGCGCGCCCGGTGTCGATGAGCGGGAACAGGAAGAAGCCCACGACGAAGCCGCCCAGATGCGCCTCCCAGGCGATCGCCGCGTCGGACAGGCCGAGGGGTTGGGCGGAGAGTCCGAACAGGAGGTTGCTGCAGAACCAGACGAGCAGGAACAGCACCGCCGAGCGGTTCGACGCGAGGGCCCGCAGGCTCTGGCGCGGCCGCTCGTGGACGGGGCGCGGCTCGAGGCCGAAGAACGTCGGCACCGGCGTGAACACGAAGCGGGAGGCCGCGGCCATCAGCGCCGACACCGCGGCCGAGGCTCCCACGAGGGGCGAGACGCTTAACGAATGCAGCGCGACATGGGTCGCCCCGCCGGCGGCGACGCCGAGCGCCAGGACGAGGCCGAAGCGCGCGGCCCCGCAGCGCCGGGCCACGGGCGCGCCGAAGGCGGCGAGCCAGAGCCCGTTGAGGATCACGTGCGTCCAGGAGCCGTGCAGCAGGCCGTAGGTGAGGAATGTCCAAGGCCTGGCATCGGGCTCGCCCAGCACGTAGCGGGCGAGCGCGAGGCGGGTTTCCGCCTCGGGACCGGCCCCGGCCTCAGCCATAACGGCGCGGAGCGCGAGCGGGTCCTGGCTGACCGTCCAGCGCGCCGGGACGAGGGCGAAATCGAAGAGCAGAGCGACGTCGGTCTCAGGGCTCAAGAAGCCGCGGACGAGGTGCAGCCCGACGAGAAGCGCGAGGCAGGCCAGGATCACGCCCGGCAGGTTGATCGCAGGCTCCCGCGGCGCGGGCGTGGTCGAGGGGCCATCCATCGCCGCGACATTGGCCGAGGCGGATGAGGGCACGCAAGCCCGATCCGGGCGCGGGAAACGGCAGGGCGCAAAAAAAATGGGGAGCGCGCGAAGCGCCCTCCCCTCGACCATGGCGATCTCCGGCGTCGCCGCCGGGACGAGCACGATCCGGACCAAGAGATCGTCCCGCCGCGTCTCACCTTTTTCGTCGAACAGTGAAGCCGTGGTGACGAACCTTCGCAGCGCCGCGGCGGCGCCGCAATCGCAACCTCTGCTTAACCTTAACAAATGGTTTCGATCCGTCCCCGCCCCAGCCGGCCTAACCTGTGCGACACCCGCTCCGTTGCCCGCCCCTGTCCCGCACTGGCGCAGGCGGCGTGGCGGCCCGAGCGGCTTCGCCAAGCCCGAAACGGAACGGACGCGTAAGGACGAAGTCGACGCATGAAGCTTGCCGCGACACGAATGCTGTTTTCCTATTGGGACGGGTTGCGCGGCGAGCGCGCGGCCCCCGAGCGGGGCGAGATCGAGCCCGGCGAGATCCGCCACATCCTGGCCGACACCTTCATCCTCGAGATGGGCGAGACCGGCGCCGAGTTCCGCCTCGCCGGGACCCGCCTCTGCGCGCTGATGGGCGGAGAGTTGCGCGGCCGGCGCCTGTCCGACTTTTGGGGACCGGCGGCGCGGGAAGCCGACCGCTTCGTCGACATCGTTTCGGACGAGACGGCCGGCGTCGTCGCAGGCGTCCAGGGCCTGACGGAGCAGGAGGAGACCGTCGATCTCGAGATGCTCCTCCTGCCGCTGCGTCATCGGGGCAAGACGCATGCGCGCCTCCTCGGCTGCCTGTCGACGGGCGCCCTCCCCCTCTGGCTCGGGCTGCACCCGGTCACCCGGCTGACGACAGTGTCCCTGCGGGTGATCTGGCCCTCGGGCCGAGCAGCCGCGCCGGCGGCGCGTCCGGGGGCGGACGCGCGGCGCCTCTTCGTGGTGCATCGGGGCGGGCGGAGCTGACCGAAAGCCGGCGTTAACCCGGGATCGCTTACCTGTTCCGCAGCGGGACCTTCGTCCTGCGTCGGAAGACAGGCGTGATCACGTCCGATCAGACCGTTCTCGAGCCGCCGCGTGCCCGCCTGCGCCTCACCGATCGCCGGCGCCACTACCGCGTGCCGGTGGCACTGCTCGGTCGCTACATGCTGCCGAACCGGCTCGAGTACCCCTGTCAGACCCTCGACATCTCGCCCGGCGGCGCCCTTCTCACCGCACCGGTGCGCGGCGCCATCGGCGACCGCGTGATCGTGTATTTCGAGCATCTCGGGCGCGTTGAGGGCGAGGTCACCCGTCACATCGACGAGGGTTTCGCGATCTCGATCGCGGCGACGCTGCGCAAGCGGGACAAGATCGCCAACCAGCTCACCTGGCTCGCCAACCGCAACGCGCTCGGGCTGCCGGAAGACCGTCGCCACGAGCGCATCATCCCGCGCAACCCGGTGGCGGTGCTCCGTTTCGAGAACGGGCGCGAGAAGACGGTGCGCATCATCGACGTGTCGCTCTCGGGCGTCGCGATCACGATCGAGAACGGCCCGGCGCTCGGCACCGCCGTCACCATCGGCCGGACCCACGGCAAGGTGGTGCGCCGCTTCGAGGCCGGCGTCGCGATCGAGTTCTTCCTGCCGCTCTCGCCGGACCGCTTCGACGACGGCGTGGTGCTCTGAGAGCACCCTGCGCGAGCTTGAACGCCGCGCCCCCGACGGAACATATCATTCCCGCCTGACCCGAAACCGCCTCGCCGCGCCGGCTATCCCGTGCCGCTCCGCGAGGCGGAACGTAGGATTTCGTTCAGACCCGTGAATGAGTCCTGAGCGCGCTCCCGCGCAATCGAGGGACCCGCGTCAACGGGTTGGTTCACCTAACGTCCTTTAACGAACAGAAGCACTTAGCTTCACTCAAATTGTCCGTATCTGGGCAAGCGGCGCGACAAGTGCGCCCGGCATGGTGGTCTCGTGGACGGGAGACGAACCATGACGAAAAACCTGATGCTCGGTGCGGTGCTCGCTTTCGCGACGGCTTTCGCCGCGCCGGCGGCGGCGCAGATCACCACGGCGTCGCTGCCGACGACATCGAGCGTGATGCCCACAGGCTCAGCTTCCCCCATCCCCGCCTGGGCCGCCTTCTGCCGCAGCTACCCGGCGGAATGCGCCGTTGACTCTCGCGAGGCAGCCCTCATCGAGCTCACGCCCCGCGCCTGGAACAGCATCGTGTCGGTCAACCGCCGCGTGAACGCGTCGGTCCGGCCCCTCACGGACCAGGAGCACTGGGGCGTCACCGACCGCTGGGATCTCGCCGAGACGGGCTCAGGCGATTGCGAGGACTACCAGCTCCTCAAGCGCAAGCTCCTGACCGAGGCCGGCCTGCCCCGCCGTGCCATGCGCATGACCGTCGTCATCGACGAGAAGGGCGAGGGACACGCGGTGCTGATGCTGCGCACCGACAGGGGCGACTTCATCCTGGACAACAAGACCTCCACCGTCCTGCCCTGGCACCAGACCGGCTACGTCTACGTCAAGCGCGAGGGCCAGGAGGGCCAGGCCTGGGTGTCGCTGGGCGGCGCCACCTCTCCCTCCGCCACCGCGAACCGCTGACGACCGCGCTCGGGCGCGTCGCTCCGTCCACACCGCTGCGAACACGCCCGCGGGGTCGGCCAACCAGCCGGCCCCGTTTCCTTGTGCGCTCGAGCAGTGCCTCGAAGCGTCCGAAGCTTCCCGTGCGTTATGGAACAAAAGTCGGGTGCGGCCCGTTAACCACCGTTTAACTTTGAGGTTGTGACCCGCCCCACCCCCATGCGAGCTTGGTTAAAAGAAAGCTAACCAAGCTGGTGGGGCATGCGGCACGGTTCCTTCGGGCGGTTCGAGTTCGGCTTCCAAGACGCGGCCCTGGCCGCGACCCGCCTCGGCAAGGCGGCCCTGTTCGGTCTGACCCTCGTCATCGGTGGCGCCACGACGCAGGCGCAGACGCTGGCTTCCCTTCCGTCCGCGACTCAGCCCATCGACCGGAACGGCGTCGCCAAGCCGGTCGCGGCCTGGCTCGACTTCTGCCGGCGCCACGCCGACGAGTGCGCGGTGAACACGGCGGAGCCGGCTACGGTCGAGCTCACCCCCGCGACCTGGAACACCATCGTCTCGGTCAACAAGCGGGTCAACGCCCGCATCAAGCCGATCACCGACCAGCTGCACTGGGGCATCGTCGACCGCTGGGACTTCCCGGACGACGGTGCGGGCGACTGCGAGGATTTCCAGCTCCTGAAGCGCAAGGTCCTCGTGGAGCGGGGCCTCCCGCGCCGCGCGCTGCGGATCACCGTCGTCATCGACGACCAGGGCGAAGGCCACGCGGTGCTCATGGTCCGCACCGACCGCGGCGACTACATCCTCGACAACAAGACGAACGCGGTCCTGCCCTGGGCCCAGACCGGCTACGTCTTCGTCAAGCGCGAGGGGCAGGACAGCCTGGCTTGGGTGTCCCTCGGCGGGCTCACCTCCCCCGTCACCACCGCGAACCGCTGAACCGAAGGTGCCTTCAGTCGAGGCGCTTCAGGCTTCGCGCGTAGCGGCGCCAGTTCGCGACGTAGTGGTCCGCCGAGAGCCGCAGGCGTGCGGCGGACGCGTCATCGAGGGTGCGCACGGCCTTGGCCGGAGCCCCGATGATGAGGGCATTGTCGGGGAACTCCTTGCCCTCCGTGACGAGGGCATTGGCGCCGACGATGGAGTTCGCGCCGATGCGGGCGTGGTTGAGCACCGTCGCGCCCATGCCGATGAGGGAATTCGCACCCACCGTGCAGCCGTGCAGGATGGCGTGGTGGCCCACCGTGCAGCCCTCCCCGAGGGAGAGCGGGGCGCCGAGATCCGTGTGGAGCATGGCGCCTTCCTGGATGTTCGTCCGCGCGCCGACGGTGATCCACTCGTTGTCGCCGCGCAGCACCGCGCCGAACCAGATCCCCACCTCCTCCTCGAGACGAACCCGGCCGATCACGTGAGCGTCCGGCGCGATCCAGTAGCGCCCGGCCTCGGGCAGGTCCGGCGTCTCGTCGTCGAGGCTGTAGAGCGGCATCGATGATCTCCCCCCGGCGCGGCGGCCAGTGGGGAAGATCAGCCCGGGCCGGGCCTAAGCGTCAAGCGCCGGCGAGGCGCTGCGCGACGTCGAGGACGAGGCGGCCGGACATCAGGCTCCATCCGCAGGCGATCATCGTGGCGAGCATGACGAAGCTCACCGGGCGGTGCTCGAACCGGCGGCCGCGCACGGTGTTGCGCAGGATGATGAAGGGCGCGCTGAAGACGAGCATGGGAACGCTCGCGACCGCCACCGCCCCGCCCGCCTGCAGCAGATGGAAGCTCGCCCGGCGCGCCGTGAAGAGCTCGAAGGCGCTGGCGATGAACCCCGCGAAGGCGAAGCCGAGGACGAGCGCCTCGATCGATTCGATGGCCGCCGGATCGAGACGCATCGGGAGAACCTCCTGTCCGGGGTTCACTCTGGCGCAGGCTTAACGGAACGTTAAGCGCGGGATCCGAGCATGGTTAACGACACGCCCCGCCGCTCCGCCGACCGATGCCAAGCCTGGACACCGCCGCGCTCCGCCGCTCCGCCGTCGTGCCGCCGACGCGCGTCGACGGGCTCGTGGGCCGGGCGGCCTTGCTCCTCGCGGGCGCGCTCTGCGCCGGCGCGCTGGCGGGCACGCTCTGGCTGCGCAGGCCGGTGGCGCCGGAGCCCGCGCTCGTCCCGTTCCGGGTCGGCGCGCTGACGATCAAGGTGCCTCAAGCCTGGCTCGGACCGTCGATGCCGCGCGTCGGCGGCGCCACCGATGCGCTGGAGCTGAAGGTGCCGCTCGCGGCCCTCCTCGACCCCGCCCCGAGCGCAGGAGACCCGCTCGGGCGCGAGATCCTTCACGTGGCGATCCTGCCCGTCGAGACTGGGCCGTCGCCGGCCGAGCGCGCCGGAACGCTCTACGCCCGTTTCGTGGCCGCCGCAGCGGTGCCCGTCGAGGGCGGCCTGATCCGCCGCGAGTTCCGGCCCGGCACCCCGTTCGAGGGCGAGACCTTCTACGTCGTCCCGCCGGATGGCCGGCGGTTCACGGCGCGCTGCGCCGCCCCGAGCGAGCCCGCGGCCTGCCTCTCCGAGCTGCGCTTGAGCGAGATCGACCTTCGCGTGCGCTTCGCGCCGGTCTTGCTCGCCGAATGGGAGCGCGTCGTTCAGGGCCTCGCCCAGAGCTTCGGGACGCGATGATCAGCCCTCGAGGTCAGTGTCGAGGATGGCCATCTGGAAGTTGTAGGAGCGGTCCTCGTCCTCGTCGTCGAGGTAGAGCACGCCGACGAACTCTTCGCCGATATAGACCTCGGCCGAGTCAGTTTTCTTCGGCCGGGCGACGACCCGGATCGAATGGTTCGCGAAGGTGCGGCGCAGGTATCGCTCCACCTTCGCCATCTCTGATTTGTCCACCGGGACACCTCGTGTGCTGGGCTGCTTGAAGCCGCCCCTTGCCACGGGCCGCCAGGGTGAGCAAGCGCGGCAGGCCCGGAGGGCGCCGGGCGATCTCATCTCCCTCCCCTCAGGGGAGGGCTGGGGTGGGGTATGCCGCGCAGCGGCAATCCTCCTCGCTGTGCCCATCGCCTGCTATCGCGCCTGCCGGCGCGTACCCCACCCTACCCTGAGGGGAGGGAGGCACGACGCAGGAAACTGGCAATCCCTGAAGTGCTCCGACCGCGCTACACCATTCGGCCGTCGAACGCGCCTCAAATGCCTTCCATCCCGAAGAACACCTGGTCCATCGAACGCGACGGCTCGGCGCAGCCGGCCGTGCCGACCACCTTCGCCGGAATGCCCGCGACCGTGGTGTTGCGCGGGACCGGCTGGAGGACAACGGAGCCCGCGGCGACGCGCACGCAGTCGCCGATCTCGATGTTGCCGAGGATCTTGGCGCCCGCGCCGATCAGCACGCCGTTGCGGATCTTCGGGTGGCGGTCGCCGCGCTCCTTGCCCGTGCCGCCCAGCGTCACGCCGTGGAGCATCGAGACGTTGTCGCCGATGACGGCGGTCATGCCGACGACGAGGCCCGTGGCGTGGTCGAGGAAGAGGCCCCGCCCGATGCGGGCGGCCGGGTGGATGTCGGTCTGGAACACTTCCGACGAGCGGCTCTGGAGATAGAGGGCGAGGTCCTGACGGCCTTGATTCCAGAGCCAGTGGGCGAGCCGGTGCGTCTGGAGGGCATGAAAGCCCTTGAAGTAGAGCACGGGCTCGATGAGGCGCGTGCAGGCCGGGTCGCGGTCGGCGATCGCGCCAAGATCGGCGCGGAACGCATCGGCGATCGACGGATCGGCGGCGATGGCCTGGAGGAAGCTCTGGGCGATCAGGTCGGCCGCCAGCGCCGGATGAGCGAGCCGCGAGGCGATCCGGTGCGCCACCGCCTCCTCAAGGGTCGCGTGGTTGATGATGGTCGTGAGAATGAAGCTCGCGAGCGCCGGCTCGCCCGCCATCGCGGCTTCAGCCTCGTGGCGCAGCCGCGTCCAGACCGGATCGACGACGCCGGCGACAGAATCAGGCGGGCTATGGCGCAGGGGAACGGTGGACATCGGTCTCTCTCCCAGGCCGCGGTCAAGGCGCGGCGGAACGGACGAGAGGAGACATGGCACCCTCGGAGAACCGCGCCAAGAGGGAAAGATCTTCTCCGCGGGCGAAGGCGGCACATCCCTTCTCCCCTCGTGGGAGAAGGTGCCCTCGCGCCAGCGAGGGCGGATGAGTGGGCGCTGGGCGGAGGTCCGAGTAGCGGAGAGTACCCCCTCACCCTCGCTCCACTGCGTTGCGCTCGTCGCGTCGGCCGGTCCGCCGACGCGACCCTCTCCCCGGCCGGGAGAGGAGGAGCGCGCACCACCGTTTCACGCCATCTCAAACAGAACCGAAACTCAGATGCTCAACCCCTCTCCCTTCTGGGGAGAGGGCTTCGCCTGCCTACCGGCAGGCGAAGCAAGCGAACCGAAGGTGAGCAGGGGTGAGGGGGAGCCGGGCGCAAACCAACACGCCTCAACCCTCCCCCATGTCGTTCGCGGGCTCGACCCGCGAACCTCGGCGTGAAGCCGTACCCGCCTCCGAACCGAGATGGCCGGGTCGAGCCCGGCCATGACAAGGGTGGAGCGAGAAGCCGGCCTCTTACCCGCTTTGGGGGCCTTAGTCGGACACCAGCGGCAGCTTCGCCAAAAACTCCAAAATCGCATCAGCGAACACGTCATTGCGGTCGCCGGCCACCATGTGACGGGCTTCCGCCACGTCCACGTATTCGGCGCGGGGACACAGCGCCAGAAACTCCTGCGCCGCTTCCTGGGTCACGAGCTCGCTCGCGCCGCCGCGGACGAGGAGCGTCGGGACGCTCAAGCGCGTCACGGTCGCCATTAAGGTCGCTTCGACCGCCTCCCATTCGGTGTTGATGCTGCGCGGCCCGTCGAGGAAGCGCGGGTCCCAGTGCCAGCGCCAGCGGCCATCAGAGCCTTGGCGCAGGTTCTTCTTCAGCCCGTCGAGGGAGGTCGGCCGCGGCCGGTGCGGCAGGTAGGCAGCGACCGCGTCGGCCGCCTCCTCGACGGACGCGTATCCCTCAGTGGCCCGTGCGCCCATGAAACTCTGGATGTGGTCGACGCCGCGCGGGTCCATGCGCGGCACGATGTCGACGAGGACGAGGCCGGCGAAGACCGGCTCACCGGCGCTCAGGGCGAGAAGCGCGGCGATGCCGCCCAGCGACGCGCCGATCGCGACCGGCGGAGCGCCGTGCTCGGAGGCGATATGCCGGGCGACCGATGCGGCGTCGGCGCCATAATCCGGGAAGGCATAGGCGCCATCCTCCATCCAGGCGCTGTCGCCGTGGCCGCGCTGATCGAGGGCGATGGCGCGCCAGCCGGCCTCGGCAAGGCGCCGCCCGGTTCGCGCCCAGGCGTGCCGCGTCTGCCCGCCACCGTGGAGCAGCAGCGCCGTCCGGTCGCCGCCACCGATCTCGCTCGCGACGAGGCGGTTGCCGCCCGCTCCCGTGAAGCTCCGGCTCATGTCAAGGACGCTCGTCTCATGGGCGCTCGGCGAGGAAGGCGAGGACGCCCTGCTTGTGGACCTTGTCCCCGACCGCGAGGTTGTGATCGCGGCCCGGGATGTCGAGGACGCGGGCGTTCGGCATCAGGGCGGCGAGCGGCCCCGGCGCGCCGGCCACCGTGTCCTTCGTACCGACCGCCACGAGCACGGGGGCCTCGATCCGCCCGACCTCGTCGGGCGAAAGCACCTGCCGCGAGCCGCGAATGCACGCGGCCAGCGCCGTCAGGTCGCTGCGGGTCTGCTCGGCGAAGGCGCGGAACATGCGCTGCATTGGATCGGTGAGGTCGGCGAGGGAGGGCGCCTCCATGGCGTCGGCGATGCCGAGCGGCAGGCCGACGCCCTCCACGAGATGGATGCCGAGGCCTCCGAGCACCGCCGAGCGCACGCGGTCGGGATGCTGCAGCGCCAGATGCGCCGTGATGCGGGCGCCCATGGAATAGCCGATCACGTCGGCGCGGGCGATGTCGAGGTGATCGAGGAGCCGGGCCGCGTCCTCGGCCATGATCGAGGATTCGTAGGCCGCGGGGTCGTGCAGCTTCGCGCTCTCGCCATGGCCCCGGTTGTCGAGGGCGATCACCCGGCGTCCCGCGGTCGTCAGGGCTTTCACCCAGAGCGTATTGACCCAGTTCACGGCGTGGTTCGAGGCGAAGCCGTGGATCAACAGCACCGGCTCGCCCGCCCCGCCCTCGGGCGGAGCGTCGATATAGGCGATCCGAACGCCATGAGAGTCGAAGGAAAGCATCGGGCTGGTCCGGCCGGGAGTCGGCGGAGCTATAGGGGGCAGCGCGTTGGGCTGGCAACGGGGTGGGTTCGTGATGGGAGTGTGGGAACTTGGGCGACAGGGCCCAACGCCCACCCCACCCGTCCGGCTCGCGCCGGCCCCCTCCCCGCAGGCGAGGAGGGATCGCGAGCGGCACCGACTTTCTTCCCTCTTCCCTTGAGGGAGAGGGTGGCCGGCGGAGCCGGCCGGGAGAGAGGTGCGGCGCGAAGCGGCGCACGGCCGACAGGCCGATCAGAGCTTGTCCGCCCCAAGCACCCTCTTCGCTTCGCGAGGCGCTGCGCGCCACCCCTCATCCGCCTGCCTTGCGGCAGGCACCTTCTCCCGCAGAGGGGAGAAGGTGGGCGCATCCCGCGCCCCATCCCTCCCCGCTCGCGGGGAGGGTGGCCCTGCGCAGCAGGGTCGGGTGGGGTGAGCGCCGGGGCAGCCTTGCCCCTCTCCGACCAGCACACGGCCAACCCCCACCACGCCCTCACCCTGCCGTCTCCCCCGCGCGCGGGGGAGAGGGTTTCGCGCCGCGACACCGCCCGCCTCATCCCGTCTAGGCTTCCCGCCGCCTGCGTCCTATGGTGCGCGCCGCTCGCGGCGGCCCGGCTGCCGCTCCAGGACAATCTAAGGACCGTCAGCCATGGCCCACGAGGGCGTGCCCCATTTCCATAACGATCCCGGCGTTTCGACCATCCGGGTCGGCGCCAAGGAGTTCATGTGCATCGGGGCGAAGCCCCCCTTCGATCATCCGCACGTGTTCCTCGACATGGGATCGGACGACGACATCATCTGTCCCTACTGCTCGACGCTCTACAAGTTCGAGGCGGCGCTGAACGGCGGGGCCGATCCGGCCGAGTGTCTGCTGCACGACGAGAAGGCCCTGCCCGGCGATAACCTGCGCTGACGTGAAAGCGCTCGAGGTTCTCGTCGCCGGCGCCGGCATCGGCGGGCTCGCGGCGGCGCTGGCGCTCGCCCGCCAGGGACACCGGGTCACCCTCTTGGAGAAGCGAACGGGCTTTACCGAGCCCGGGGCCGGCATCCAGATCTCGCCCAACGCGAGCCGGGTGCTCGCGGGCCTTGGCCTGGGTCCGGCCGTGAAGCGCGCTTCGGTCGAGCCCGACCGCGTGGTCGTCCGCCGCCTGCGCTCCGGCCGGACGGTGGGATCCATCGCGCTCGGCGCGTTCATGCGACAGCGCTTCAGCGCGCCTTATGCCGTGCTCCTGCGGGCAGACCTCCACACCCTCCTGCTCGACGCGGTTCGGGCCGACAGCGGCATCCAGCTTCGCCTGGGACGCGCGGTTACGGCGATCGAGGATCACCCCGACCGGGTGACGGTTACCATCACCCGGACCGGGGGCGAGGAGCGGCTCGAGGCCGACCTCCTCGTCGGCGCCGACGGGCTATGGTCGGCCGTGCGGCCGCTCATCGGCGACGCGCGCGCGCCCGCCTTCCGCGGCCACGCCGCCTGGCGGGCCACGCTCCCGCGAGAGGCCGTGCCGGCGGAGCTCTCGGGCAACGAGACCGGGCTGTGGCTCGGTCGGGGAGCGCATGTCGTTCACTATCCGGTCGCGGGGGGGCGCCTCGTCAACCTCGTCGCCGTGGAGCGGCGGAGCGAGCCTCTCGAGGGGTGGTCCGCGCAGGCTTCGCGCGACGAGATCCTGCGGCGCTTCGCCAAAATCGGCCCGGCCCTGGCTGCCCTCCTCGCGGGCCCGGCGGCGTGGGGAGGCTGGTCGCTGCACGATCTGCCGGCCCAGACCATGGCCCGGGGCCGCACGGCGCTTTTGGGCGACGCCGCCCATCCCGTCCTGCCGTTCCTTGCCCAGGGCGGAGCCCTCGCGCTTGAGGACGCCGCGACCCTCGCGGCCACCCTCGCTGGGCATGCAGGCGACGTGCCCGCGGCGCTCCGGCACTACGCGGCGGCGCGTCTCCCCCGGGTCCGGACCGTTCAGCGCCACGCGCGACGCAACGGCCGCGTCTACCACGCGGGTTGGCCGGTCGCTCCCGTGCGGGATGCCGTGATCCGACACGCGGGCCCGGAAGGCATGACGGAGCGCTACGCCTGGCTCTACGGCTGGGCGCCGCCCGAAGCCGGGGCGGGTTGATCTCCCGCCCGCCCGCCGCTACCGCTCGTCCGGCGCGGACGTGGCGAAACCGGTAGACGCAGCAGACTTTGGCTTAGAGTGCCCGGGTGGAAACGCCTGGAGTAGAACCGCTCAAATTCGGGGAAAGCTGGGGCGCTAAGCCTTGCCGATCCCGAGCCAAGCCCGGTCCTGGCCGGGAAGGTGTAGAGACTAGACGGGCGGCGCCTAAACCTTGGGATCGAGGCACGGCGAAGGGATAGTCCAGACCACGAACGCTCGAAGCGGGCGGCGGCGAAAGCCGAAGTGGTATGAAAATCTGCTTCTCGAACGAGAGTGCGGGTTCGAGCCCCGCCGTCCGCACCACCCCTTGCCCTACGCCGCAGCGTGTCCGTGCTGGCCCGCACGCCGCACGGCCGCGACATGACCCAGGCTTCGGGAATGAACACCCGAACCCACCTCGATTCGATGCTCGTGATGGCGGTGGCCTGCCTCGTCGGGGGCACGCTTCTGCTGCTCGGCGCGATGCTCTGAACGCAAGCTTCGGCGGAACCTCTCCGCGCCGAGGTTGTTGGCCCGCACGCCCCGGGGCTTTCCGGAGCGAACGCGGAGCACCAGCATGCGCCTCCTCATCATCGCTCTTCTCGCCGGCCTCGGCCTCTCGGCCTGCGCCACACGACAGCAGGCCGCGGGCACGGCGGTCGGCGCGACGGCCGGCGCCGTTGTGGGCGGACCCGTCGGTGCCGTCGTCGGGGCCGGTGCCGGCGCCGTCGTGGCCGCGCCTGGCGGACCCGTGGACCAGATCGAGGAAGGCCAGCCGCGCCGCCGCGTGGTTCGCCGCCGCGCCGCGCAGTAAGACGTCGAGCGGGCGTCGCAGCGCGGCGCCCTCAGCCCTTGTCTCTCACAACATCGGCCGCAACCGCCGCGCCATCTCGGTCGCGGCGGGAACGTCGACCTTGCCCGAGCCGAGGACCGGCACGAGATGGACGAGGACGGCCTTCGGCATCCACAGCTCCGGAAAGCCCTGCGCCCGCGCATGGGCCTGGAGCGCCTCGCGATCAGCCGCCGCGTGATCGGTGACGAGCGCGAGTTGCTCGCCCTTGCGCGGGTCGGGCAGGGACACGACGACGTGGGTCGCCTCCGGCCACAGCCCCTGGATCATGGCCTCGACGGCCGCGAGCGACACCATCTCGCCGGCGATCTTGGCGAAGCGCTTGGCGCGTCCGCGGATGAACACGAAACCATCCTCGACGGTGACGATGTCACCCGTGTCGTGCCACCCGTCGGCGGGCGGCACGATCCGGCTCGGGTCGTCGGGATCGAGGATGCCCTGCATGACGTTGGGCCCGCGCACGAAGAGGCGTCCGCCCTCGTGAATGCCCTCGACCGCCTCGAGGCGGTGCTCGATCCCTGGGAGCATGGGCCCGACCGAGCCGGGACGATTCGCCTGCGGCAGGTTGCAAGCGATCACGGGAGAGCATTCCGTGGCGCCGTAGCCTTCGAGGATCGCCGCGCCGGTGCGCTGCCACAGCCGCCGCGTCTCGTCCTTGACCCGCTCGGCCCCGGCGATGACGACCCTCACGCTCGCCAGATCGTCAGGATCGGCGGCGCGCGCGTAGCCCTGAAGAAAGGTGTCGGTAGCAAACAGCACGGTGGCCTTCGTCGCGGCGATCAGCTTCGGCACCTGGCGGTAGTGAAGCGGGCTCGGGTATAGCACCACGGGCATGCCGCCGCAGAGGCCCACCAGCAGGCCCGCCGTCAGGCCGAAGGAGTGGAACACCGGCAAAGGGTTGAACACGATGTCGGCGGGCGTCAGCGCGCCGTCGGCATGGGCCGCGATCTGATAGGCGTTGGCGACGAGGTTGGCGTTAGAGAGCACGACGGCTTTGGGCAGCCCCTCCGAGCCCGAGGTGAACAGGATCACGGCGGGATCGTCGGGCGACACGCCGGCCCGGGCGTGGACGCGCCGCGCCGTCCAGGCATCGGCAAGGCCGCGCAGCTTGTTCAGGCTCGTGAGCTCCGCCCGCACGTCCTCGAGCCAGACGACCCGCCGCCCCTCGGCGATCGCTGTCACCACTTCGTCGAGCTTGCCCTGCTCGACGAAGCGGCGCGACGTGACGAGGGTCTCGATGCCGGCGATCTCGCAGGCGGCGCTGAGGTTGCGCGGGCCGGCCGTGTAGTTGAGGAGCGCCGGCACCCGGCCGAACGCGTTGAGGCCGAAGAGCACCGCCGCGAAACCGTTGACATTCGGCAGGAGCACGCCGACCCGCTCGCGGGGCCGGGTCAGGGCCGCGAGGCGCCGCCCCAGCACGAAGGCGGCCAGCACCAGGGTCTGGTAGGTGAGCGGCCGGCGCTCCGGATCCTCGACGGCGCGGCGCCCGCGGCCGTAGCGGTCCCGCGCGTCGAGCAGCGCGCCGAACAGGCTCGTCCGCGCCGAGGCCGGATCGAAAGCAGCCATACCCTAGCCCTTGCCGAGCGTTTCTCTCCCGGCGTGGAGGCTAAGGCAGGGATTGCGCGACGGGAAGGGTCACCCACACCACTGTCATTCCGGGGCGGGCTGAAGGCCCGAGCCCGGAATCCATGTTCATCGAGATCGGTTGAGAGGCTTGCGCTGTCTAAAGCCGCTCACCCCGTCGTGGATTCCGGGTTCCGCTGCGCGGCCCCGGAATGACAAGGCACGAACGTTTCGCGGTGGCCTACCCCGCCGTCGCCTCGTTGAGCGGCGCCTGGTAGGCGAGGCCCATATCCCAGGGGAAGTAGATCCAGGTGTCCTGGCTCACCTCGGTGACGAAGGTGTCCACCATCGGGCGCCCGGCGGGCTTGGCGTAGACGGTCGCGAAATGCGCCTCGGGCAGCATGTCACGCACGATCTTGGCGGTCTTGCCGGTATCGGTGAGGTCGTCGACCACCAGCACGCCCTTGCCCCGGCCCTCGCCCAGCGCTTTCACAGAGGGCGCGATGTCCTTCAGAACGCTGAGCTCTCCCTGGCTCCTGTAGTCGTGGTAGCTCGCGACGCACACCGTCTCGATGAGCCGCGTCCCGAGCTCACGCGACACGATCGCGGCCGGCACGAGACCGCCGCGGGTAATGCAGACGATCGCCTCGAAGGGACCGGCCGAGGCGAGACGCCAGGCGAGCGCCCGAGCGTCGCGGTGGAACTGGTCCCAGGACACGGGAAAGGCTTTGGGCGAGGTCGGTGACATCGGGTCTCTTCGGTTCGGGATTTACGGAGTCTCGGCCTTGAGGCGGGCCAGCATGCCGCGCACGGACGCCACCGCCGCGGAGACGGTCTCGGCCTCCTTGGAGCGCACCACGATCTGGTTCGTGAAGCCCGCCTGCGAGAAGGACGGATAGGAACCGATCGACGCACCGGGATGAGCTTTCGCCACCTCGCCCAAAGCCGCGGCGTAGCGCCCCTCGGGCAGGCCGCCGGCGTCGATCGTCTCCACGACCATGCGCGCCCCGGTCTCGAGGCGCGGCGCCACGGCATCGAGCATGGCCTGCATGATCGACGGCACGCCGGCCATGACGATGACGTTCCCGAGCTTGAAGCCGGGCGCCTTCGAGATCGGATTCTCGATGAGCTCGGCGCCTTCCGGGATGCGGGCCATGCGCAGCCGCGCCTCGTTGAGCTCGTGCTCCTGGTAGCGCTCGAGCATCATGGCCTTGGCGCGGGGGTCGACATCGATCGGCACGCCGAAGGCCTTGGCGATGCCGTCAGCCGTGATGTCGTCGTGCGTCGGCCCGATGCCGCCGGTGGTGAAGAGGTAGGTGTAACGCTGGCGCAAGGCGTTGACCGCCGCGACGATCTCGGCCTCGACGTCGGGCACGACGCGCACCTCGCGCAGGTCGATCCCGATGCCGGTAAGGTACTCGGCGATGTAGCCGATGTTCTTGTCCTTGGTACGCCCGGACAGGATCTCGTCGCCGATGACGAGAATGGCGGCAGTGATCGTCGGCGCGGTCATGAGGCATCCTTCGCGGGTGCCCGGCCTTTAGCGCCCGCGGGCCCGGGCCTCAAGGGGAGCCGGCCAGCGTCGTCAGCCCTCTAGGAGGGAGGCGATGTCGCGATAGGTGCTGAGCACGCGAACGATCTCGATCGGCGCCGTCTCGCCCCGGTAGACGATCATGAAGCGGCCTCGGATCGTGGAGAAGCGAACGTGCAGACTGGTGAGATCGGGCCGGCGGTGCCCGAGCCCGGGACGCTGGGCCAGCAGGGCGAAGCGGTCGTAGATCTCGTTCACGAGACGATGGGCCGCGCGGCGGTCGTGTTCGGCGATATAATCCGCGATCTCGACGACGTCGTCCTCCGCGGCGGGCGAGAGGATGAAGGCTGCCGTCACCGCCCGGAGATCGCGTAGCGGGCGAGGACCCGGTCGCGAGACTCCTCACCGTCGTGGCCTTCGCCGCCGTCGAGTTGCGCGAGGCCGCGGCGGATGTCCGCATCCAGGCTGGCGAGCCGACGATCCTTGATCCGCTCCGCCTCGAACAGCAGGCGCAGCGCCTCCCGAACGACCTCGCTCGCGCTGGTGTAGAGGCCCGACTCGACCTTTTCGGCGACGCGCCGTTCCAGCTCCGGCGTGAGCGATACGTTCATGACGGCCTCGCGTGAGAACTCATAGCGAAAGATAGCGAAATTCGCTACGCGCACCAAGATCAACCTGCCCGAGTCAGCTGCTTCTCATGCGTTTCCCCGTGCCCCTGATCGAGGGCCGCCTCGTTCAGCGCTACAAACGATTCCTTGCCGACGTCGACCTCGCGACGGGCGAGCGGGTGACGGCGCATTGCGCCAATCCGGGCGCGATGCTGGGGCTCTGCGAGCCGGGCGCCCGGGTGCTGCTCTCGGCCTCGACCAACGCGAGCCGCAAGCTCACCCATTCATGGGAATTGGTGGAGCGCGACTTCGGGCGCGGCCCCGAATGGGTCGGCATCAACACGACGCGGCCGAACGCGCTGGTGCGCGAGGCGCTGGAAGCGGGGCAGCTCGCGCCCCTCGTCGGCTACGAGACTCTCCGCGCCGAAGTGCCTTACGGCGAGCGCAGCCGGGTCGACTTCCTTCTTACGGGTTTTGGGCGGCCGGACTGCTATGTCGAGGTGAAGAACTGCCATTTCTCGCGCGAGCCGGGCTTAGCCGAGTTCCCCGACTGCGTTGCGGCGCGCAGCAGCCGGCATATGGGAGAGCTCGCCGGCATGGTGGCCGCGGGCCATCGGGCCGTGCTGGTCGCGGTGATCCAGATGCGGGCCGAACGCTATGACATCGCCCGCGACATCGATCCGGCTTTCGACCATGCGTTCCGGCAGGCCCGGGCCGCCGGCGTCGAGACCTATGCCTACGCGTGCCGGGTGAGCGCGGAGGAGGTAACGATCGCGGGCGCAGCGGAGATCGTCACGCCGCCCTAGGAGGTCTAAGCGTCGACGCGCTCGTAGACGAAGTTGAGCCGCGTCTTGCGCAGCAAGCGGTAGCCGTGGCTCTCGACGAGCTTCGGCAGGTCGACCTGCCACTGGCTGGTGCCATCCTCGATGATGAGCAGTCCCGGGTGGAGCGCCTTCGGCGCGTCGCGCAGGAACGGCTCCAGGATCAGGTCCTCGGCCCCCTCGACGTCGAGCTTCACCGCGTCGAGATGGGCGAAGCGCTCTTCCGTCACGATCTCGAGCAGGGTCTTGGCCGGCACCTTCACCGTCCGCGCCTGGCTCGAGCCCACGATCTTGACGCTCGACTCGCCCGAGTTTCGCGGATCGAGGAACATGGTGAGTTCGCCCGCCTTGTCCGCCACGGCGCAGGCGACGGCCTTGACGGTGCCGAAGGGGTTGAGACGGATGTTCGCGATGAGGCGCTCGAAGATATCCGGCTGCGGCTCGACCGCGAGGATGCGGGCCCCTGGACCGGCATGGGCCGCGGCGAAGAGCGCGTAGGCGCCGACATTCGCGCCGACATCGACGAAGGCGAAGCCGGGCCTAAGCCGACCGCGCAGGAGCTCCAGCTCTTCCGGATCGAAGAACTGGGGCGTGAAGAGCACCTTCTTCTCGCAGATGTTGTTGTAGGGGTAGAGGCGAAGCCGGGCCCCGAGCGCCTCCACGTCCACGGGCGCTCCTTTCAGCGCGGCGATGGCGACGCGGCGGAGCACGAAGAGCAGGCGCCAGGACGCCCAGGAGCCGGAGAGCCGGCGCGTGCGCTCGACGATCCACCGCACCAATCCCCGGGGCGCGTGGGTGCCGAAGGGCGCGGTCTCTCCCGCCTCGCCCGGCAGGGTCTCGATCAGGGTCATGGGGGCGTGCTCTTGGCACCGTTCGCCCGCCGTCGCAACCCGGACCAGCGGTCACGGCGCTTGCGCCGCGGGCCGTCCTGCCTACATTCGGCGCTCCGCGATGAGCCCCTTTCGATGACGCAAGCCGACACCCTCACCCGCAAGCGCCAGCCAGAGGCGCCGATCCACGGCCCCGAAGCCTTCGCGGCCATGCGCCGGGTCGGACGCCTCACGGCGGAGGGCCTCGATCTGCTCGCGGAGCACGTCAAGCCGGGCGTGACGACGGAAGCGCTCGACAAGCTCGCCTTCGAGTTCGCCATGGACCATGGGGCCTATCCGGCGACCTTGTTCTACCGCGGCTACACGAAGTCGATCTGCACCTCCATCAACCACGTCGTCTGTCACGGCATCCCGAATGACAAGCCGCTGCGCGACGGCGACGTCATGAACATCGACTACACCCTCATCCTCGACGGGTGGCACGGCGATTCGAGCCGGATGTACTATGTCGGCGAGGTGCCGCGCCGGGCCGCGAGACTCTGTGAGATCACCTACGACGCCATGATGCTCGGCATCCAGGCGATCCGCCCGGGCGGCTCGACGAACGACATCGGCGCGGCGATCCAGCGCTTCGCGGAGGCCGAGCGCTGCTCCGTGGTGCGCGACTTCTGCGGCCACGGTCTGGGCCAAGTCTTCCACGACGCGCCCACCATCCTGCACTACGTCGAGCCCGCCTACGACGTGCCGCTGAAAGCCGGGATGCTGTTCACCGTCGAGCCGATGATCAATCTCGGCCGCCCGCACGTGAAGGTGCTCTCCGACGGCTGGACCGCTGTGACGCGGGATCGGTCGCTCTCGGCGCAGTTCGAGCACACGGTGGGCGTGACGGAGACGGGCGTTGAGATCTTCACGCTCTCGCCCAAAGGTTACGACCGGCCGCCTTACGCCGTCGCCTGAGGCTTGACGGTTTCCGGGCCGCGCCCTCTCAATGCCCGCGGTCAAGGAATGAGGGCATGGCGCGGGCGAAGGGTCGGCCGAGCGGCAATGGGCTGAGCGAGGGCGAGGCACCCGCGCTCGAGCCCCATTATCACGGCCACCGCGACCGCCTGCGCGCCCGCTTCGCGGAATCCGGCGGCGACGCCCTCCCCGACTACGAACTCCTCGAACTCGCGCTCTTTCGCTCCATCCCGCGCCGGGACGTGAAGCCCATCGCCAAGGACCTGCTGCGCGCCTTCGGCACCTTCGCCGAGGTGGTCGCCGCCCCCGTTCACCGCCTCGTCGAGGTCGACGGCGTCGGCGAGAGCGTCGCCCAGGACCTCAAGATCCTGGAGGCTGCGGCGCGGCGCATCGCCAAAGGCGCAGTGACCAAGCGCCCGGTCCTCTCCTCCTGGACCGCCGTGCTCGACTATTGCCGCACGGCCATGGCCTTCGCCGAGCGCGAGCAGTTCCGGCTGCTCTTCCTCGACAAGCGCAACGCGCTCATCGCTGACGAGGTGCAGCAGTCCGGCACCGTCGACCACACGCCCGTCTACCCGCGCGAGGTGGTGCGCCGGGCCCTCGAACTCTCGGCCTCGGCCCTCATCCTCGTCCACAATCACCCGTCCGGCGATCCGACGCCCTCCTCCGCCGACGTCTCGATGACCCGCGAGATCATCGACGTCGCCAAACCTCTCGGCATCAGCGTGCACGACCACATCATCGTCGGCCGCGAAGGTCATGCGAGCCTCAAAGGCTTGCGGCTGATCTGACCCGCGATCCGTCTGCCTCAACCTTGGGCAACAGGTTCGTCGCCGCCTCCGCCCTTGGTCGCAGATGCGGGCCCGGGCCGGGCCCTTCCCCTGGAACGCAAGTTGCGTCTACCGTGGCGGGAACGACACGAAACGGCGAGGGATCGATGGCTGTTGCGACGTTCGACGAGATGAGCGGACGATCGAACGGCCAGGCGCCTGCCGAGGTGCGGGCGGCCTACGAGAGGCTCAAGCGCTGGCTCGACGAAAGCCCGGCCGAGCTCTTCGACGCCCGCCGCAGCCAGGCCGAGCTGTTCTTCCGCCGGATCGGCATCACCTTCGCGGTCTACGGCGACAACGAGTCGACCGAGCGCCTCATCCCCTTCGACATCATCCCGCGTGTCCTGACCAAGCCCGAGTGGGGCCTCCTGGAGCGCGGGCTGAAGCAGCGCGTGACGGCGATCAACGCCTTCTTGAGCGACATCTATGGCGCGCAGGAATGCATCCGGGCCGGCGTCGTCCCGAGCGACCTCATCCACCGGAACCCGCATTACTGCCTGGAGATGATGCGGACGCCCGTCCCGCACGGCATCTACGTCCATATCGCCGGCATCGATGTCGTGCGCGTGGACGAGGACACGTTCTACGTCCTCGAGGACAATGCCCGCACGCCGTCCGGCGTGTCCTACATGCTGGAGAACCGGGAGGTGATGATGCGCCTCTTCCCGGAACTCTTCGCCGGCCACCGGGTCGCGCCGGTGGAGAATTACCCCGACGCGCTGCTGGCCACCCTGCGCTCGGTGGCGCCCCGCTCGGCAAGCCAGGATCCCACCGCGGCGCTCCTCACGCCCGGACGCTTCAACTCGGCCTTCTACGAACACTCGTTCCTGGCCGACAAGCTCGGCGTCGAGTTGGTCGAAGCCTCCGACCTTTTTGTCCGCGACGACGTGGTCTTCATGCGCACGACGGAAGGGCCGCGCCGCGTCGACGTGCTCTACCGCCGCATCGACGACGACTACATCGACCCCCTCGTCTTCCGGCCAGATTCGGTTCTGGGCGTGCCGGGCCTGTTCAACGCCTACAAGGCCGGAAACGTCACGCTGGCCAACGCCGTCGGTACGGGGGTCGCGGATGACAAGGCCGTCTACACCTACATGCCGGATATCATCCGCTTCTTCACCGGCGAGGAGCCGATCCTCAACAACGTGCCCACCTGGCGTTGCCGCGAGAAGGAGGCCTTGGCCCACGTCCTCGACAACCTCCCCGAACTCGTCGTGAAGGAGGTTAACGGCTCGGGCGGCTACGGTATGCTCGTCGGCCCCCACGCGACGAAGCGGGAGATCGAGGAGTTCGCGCGCAAGCTCAAGCACATGCCGGATGGCTTCATCGCACAGCCGACCCTGGCGCTCTCGACCTGCCCCACCTTCGTGGCGTCGGGCGTCGCGCCCCGGCACGTGGACCTCCGTCCCTTCGTGCTCTCGGGCTCCGACGAGATCCGGATCGTGCCGGGCGGCCTGACCCGAGTCGCGCTGAAGGAGGGTTCGCTCGTCGTGAATTCGAGCCAGGGCGGGGGCACGAAGGACACCTGGGTGCTCGATGGATGACTGCCCGGTTGCCTCCCCTCAGGGGAGGGTTAGGGCGGGGTAAGCCGCGCAGCGGCTTTCTCCACCCACGTCCAGAATGCCACTCACCGATCGCGCTTCGCGCGATACCCCACCCCAGCCCTCCCCTGAGGGGAGGGAGACGGAAGGCGCTTCCGGCCAAACATGCTCTCCCGCACCGCCGAACACCTCTACTGGCTCTCCCGCTACACCGAGCGGGCCGATTTCGTGGCGCGCATCCTCGACGCGACGAGCCGTTTCGCGTCGCTTCCCGCGACCTACGCCGGCGAGGAGCGCAACGAGTGGGAGAGCGCCGTCGCCGTGGCCGGCAACCTCACGGAGTTCCGCCGCCTCTACGACGGAGCCAACGAGGACACGGTGAGAGATTTCCTGGCCTTCAGCCCCAACAACCCTTCCTCGATCCGCTCGTGCCTTGAGACGGCGCGCGACAATGCCCGGGCCGTGCGCACGGCACTGACCATGGAGATGTGGGAGGCCATCAACGGCGGCTGGCTCGAGCTGCGCAAATTCGACGGCGCCCGCATGAACCAGGAGGCCTTCGCCCGCTTCCTCGATTGGGCCAAGGGCGTGTCCCTGGCCTATGACGGTTCGGCCTACCGCACGATGCTGCGCAACGACGCCTTCTGGTTCACGCGCCTCGGTGTGGCGATCGAGCGGGCCGACAACACGGCGCGCATCCTCGACGTGAAGTATCACGTGCTCCTGCCCGCGACCGAGCGAGTGGGCGGCAGCCTCGACTACTTCCACTGGACGACGATCCTGCGCGAGGTCTCGGCGCTCACGGCCTATCACTGGGTCTACCGCGAGAGCGTGAAGCCCTGGCTCGTTGCCGACCTTCTCATCCTCAACCGGCAGATGCCGCGCTCGCTGGCGAACTGCTACGAGACCCTGGTGCGCCACCTCGACCTCATCGCCGACGCCTACGGCCGGCGCGGGCCGGGGCAAAGGCTCGCGAGCAACATGCAGGCGCGCCTCTCCGGGCTCACCATCGAAGCCGTGCTAGCGCAAGGCCTGCACGAATTCGTCACGCAGTTCGTCATCGACAACAACCGCCTCGGCGCGGCGATCGCCGAACAGTACCTCGTCTGAGCACCGCCCGAGCATGCGCATCCGCATCACCCACGACACGGCCTATCAGTACGAGCGGCCCGTCCGCTCCCTGATCCAGTTCCTCCGGCTGACCCCGCGGGACCACGACGGTCAGCACCTGCTGCGCTGGCGTATCGAGCCCTCCGCCGACGGCCGCCTGCGGCCGCAGGAGGACGGCCTCGGCAACATCGTGCACGTCTTTTCCTCCGAGGGGCCTGTCGAGGCCATCACCATCCGTGTCCTCGGCGAGGTGGAGACCCACGAGACGCACGGCCTCGTGCGCGACACCATCGAGCGCGTGCCGGAGGTCTACTACCTGCGCGAGACGCCGCTGACGCTGCCCGACGGAGAGATCAAAACCTTCGCCGAAGACACCATGGGCGACGTTGATGCCGACCCCCTCGCTGCGCTTCACCGCCTTCTCGACGGGGTGAAGCGCGAGGTCACCTACGACGTGGCGCCGACCGTCTCGACGACGACGGCGGCCGAAGCCTTTGCCCTGCGCCGTGGTGTCTGCCAGGACCTCACGCATGTCTTCGTCGCGGCGGCGCGTCATGCCGGCATCCCGGCCCGCTACGTCTCCGGCTACTTTCGCCGCTCCGATGGCGTCGATGACCAGGAGGCCGGCCACGCCTGGGCCGAGGCCAAGGTGCCGTCGCTGGGCTGGGTGGGGTTCGACGCGGCGAACGGCATCAGCATCAGCGAAGCACATGTGCGGCTCGCCATCGGCCTCGACTATCTCGGCGCTGCCCCGATCCGCGGCAGCCGTTACGGCGGCGGCAGCGAGACCCTGGCGGTCAAACTGACGATCGACGAGGCACGGCCCCAAAGTCAGAGTCAGAGCCAGGCCTGACAGCCTCCGGTCTGCTGGAAGGCTCAAGCTCCGCTGTTGCGGGCGTCGCCGCGGCATGCCATCGACGGACGCAAAAGTCGGGGCGGATCACATGACCTACTGCGCGGGCATCCTGGTCGAGCAAGGGCTCGTGATGATCGCCGACTCGCGCACCAATGCCGGCCTCGACAACGTCTCGAACTTCCGCAAGCTCAACACCTACGTCGTTCCGGGCGAGCGCGTGATCACGCTCGCGACTGCGGGAAATCTCTCGCTCTCCCAATCCGTGGTCAGCCTCCTGGCGGAGGGGATCGAGAACCCGGACTCGGGCGAGGTCGAGACCCTGGAGAAGGCGCCGAGCCTGTTTCGGGCAGCCCAGCTCGTCGGCCGCGCCGTCCGGCGGGTGCGGGGCATCGATGGGCCCGGCCTCGAGGAGGCCAAACTCCCCTTCGACGTGTCGATCCTGCTCGGCGGGCAGATCAAGGGCGGGCCACTGCGGCTGTTCATGATCTACGCGGCCGGCAACTTCATCGAGTGCGGCCAGGACGCGCCGTTCCTGCAGATCGGCGAGCACAAATACGGCAAGCCGATCCTCGACCGCGCCGTAGGCTGGCGCACCGATCTCTACGACGCGCTGAAAATCGGCCTGATCTCGATGGATTCGACCATGCGCTCGAATCTCGGCGTCGGGCTGCCCATCGACATCGCGGTGCTGCGGCGCGACGCGCTCCAGCCCGAGGTGCTACACCGCATCGAGGCGGGCGAGCCCTACTTCCACGACCTCAGGGAGCGCTGGTCGGCGGCGCTGCGGGCGGCCCATATGGCGATCCCCCGTCCACCCTATGGAGCGCGCTGACGTTGCGTCAACGCAACAGGATTTAAACGAAAGCCGTTGATCTTGCCTCCCGTGAGGCGGGTCCGACGGCATGGCAAGCGGTGTGGTTTTTTCGAGACGATCCCACGGGGTTCTGCTCTCGCGGCTGGTCTGGCCGACGACCATTCTGTTCGCGCTGACGCTGTGCGTCGTCTTCGCGATGATCCTGTGGACGAGCGACTCGGCGAACCAGGTCGCGGCCCAGCGCCAGCGCTTCCAGCTCCAGGCCGCCGTCGAGCAGAAGCTCGAGGATCTGCGCGACCGCCTGACCCAGCTTGCCGCCTCCCCTGCCCTGTTTGAGGTGATACGGACCGGTAGCTCCAACACGATCCTGTGGCGCTTCGGCAAGGCCGCGGAGTATTTCGAGTTCGACGGCGCCTTCCTGATCACGCCCGAAGGCAAGGTTCTGTCCGGGATGGCGGATCGGACCGGCGCCGACCAGGCCGCCTTCGACCGTCTGAGGCCTCTCTGGGGCTCCACCATCGCCACCGTGGCCGCCGAGCTCGCGGCCGCCGACACGGCGATCACCGGTGAAGACGACCGCGCCGCCCCCCGCGCCATGACGCGCCTCATGAGCGAAGGGTCCCAGGTCTACGCCGCCATCGCTTTGCCGATCGCCAAGATGCCGGCGCTCGAGGCGGAGGCCGGGCCCGTGCGGCTCATCGCCGTCGCGCTCAAGCGCTACAGCCCGACGGACCTCCAGAAGATCGCGGCCCTGCACGCCATCGAGGATTTCGAGATCGTCGAGCAGGCCCCGGCCGGGGCGCGCGCCGCGCTCGCCTTGACCAACGCGGCGGGCGACGTGTCGGCCTATGCCGTGTGGCGCCCGGAACGGCCCGGCGATCTGATGCGCGAGCGACTCGTCCCGCTCACGCTTTTCGGCTCCTGTCTGGCCCTGGCGCTCTTCGGCGTCGTCGTGATCTACATCCGCTGGATCGCCAAGGACCTCGCGCAAAGCCAGGAGACCACGCAGAACCTCCTCGGCCACGATCCCCTGTCGGGGCTCGCGAACCGCATGCTGTTCGGCGAGCGGCTCGACCAGGAGCTCAACCGGCTCGGCCGGACCGGCGGCAGCGGCTTGGCGGTGATGTTCCTCGATCTCGACCGCTTCAAGGACGTCAACGACACCTACGGCCACCAGGTCGGCGACGAGCTGATCAAGCTCGTGGCCAAGCGCCTCGGCGCGCTCCTGCGCGGCGGCGACACCCTCGCCCGCTTCGGCGGCGACGAGTTCGCCATCATCCAGACCGACCTGCGCGGCGCCGCCAACGCCGAGACGCTTGCCAAGCGCATCCTCGACGCGCTGACCGCTCCCTTCGAGATCGGCGACACGCCTGTGACGGTGGGCGTGTCCATCGGCATCTCGCTCGCGCCGGACAACGGCACGGACCGCGAGACCCTGATGCGCCTCGCCGATACGGCGCTCTATCAGGCCAAGAGCGAAGGCCGGAACCGGCACTCCTTCTTCGAGCGCAAGATGGACGAGACGATCCGCATGCGCAAAGTCGTCGAGGACGACCTGCGCTTGGCGATCACCGGCAACGAGCTCGCCCTGCACTATCAGCCGGTCTACTCCGCTGACGGCCAGAATATCGTCGGCCTCGAAGCCTTGGTGCGCTGGCCGCACCCGGAACAGGGGCTCATCAGCCCGGCGCGCTTCATCGCGCTCGCCGAAGAGCGCGGCCTCGTCATCCCCTTGGGCGAATGGGTGCTGCGCCAGGCCTGCCGCGACGGCAAGCGCTGGCCAGGGCTGCGCATCGCGGTGAACGTGTCGCCGATCCAGTTCCGCCACCGCGACTTCGTCATGAGCGTCATGCGGGCGCTTCGCGAGACCGGTTTCGAGGCCTCGCGGCTCGAACTCGAGCTCACGGAGGGCGTCGTCGTCGAGGATGCCGACGCCGCGGAAGCCGCCATGATGGAGCTGCGCGCCATGGGCGTGCATCTCGCGCTCGACGATTTCGGCACCGGCTACTCGTCGCTGATCTACCTGCGCCGCTTTGCCTTCGATAAGATCAAGATCGACCGCTCCTTCCTGGAGAGCATGGAGGCGACGGGCGAATCGGCGATCCTCGTCCACTCGATCGTGCATCTCGGCCGGGCGCTGGGGCTCACCGTCACGGCCGAAGGCGTCGAGACCAAGGAGCAGCACCGCTTCCTGCAGGCGCTCGGCTGCCATCAGCTCCAGGGCTTCCTGTTCTCGAAGCCCGTGCCGGCCCACGAGATCGACCGGATGCTCGGCTACGCGCCGGGCGGCGCGGAAGCGCAGGTCTCCGCGGCCTGACAGGCGGCTCAGAACAGCTGGTCGAGGCCTGAGACGATCGCGTAGACGAAGCCGAGGCTCAAGGTGAGCCCGAGCGTGCCGACGAGAAGCCCGCCGATCACCAGCACGCCGTCGCGCTCGACGAGGCCGAGGCCGACGAGGCACACCGCGATCCCGAGCGGGATCTGCCCGACGACCGGAGCAGCGACGAGAAGGCCGAGCGCCAGGGCCAGCAGCAGGAAGCCGATGAATCGCATGGCAAGCGCCGTGTGGAACACGGTGACCCGCGGCCGGGAGAAGCGCTCGAGGCGGCGGAAGATCGGCAGCGCCCGGCCGACGGCGCGGTTGACGTCGTCGTGTCGGATCGACCGGTGCAGGAGAGCCTGCGGGAGCCAGGGAGCCGCCCGTCCGGCGGCGATCTGCGCCGCGACGAGGGCCAGAAGGAGCCCGCAGACGAGCGGGATTGGCGGCGGCATCGGCAGGCAGTTCGGCAGGCCGAGCAGCACCACGAGCAGCGCGAAGGCGCGGTCGCGCAGGATGGCCACGATGTCGCCGACCGTCAGACGGTCGCCGGGCTGAGCCGCGAGCGTCGACAGGACCTCGGAGGTACGCGCTTTGGGAGACAAGAAACCGGGCCGATCCGGAAGGGGCAGATCACCCCTCTAGCCGAGTTGGCGGGTCCGGCCAAGGTCACCGCGGCGCGACACACCGCTCAGTGCAGGGTCAACTCGCCGTCGACGGTCTTGAACTCCGCCGGCTTGATCAGCCGCGAATGCGCCACTGACACCGAGTGCAGCGGTCCCTCGAGCTCGCGCTTCCAGAAGTCGAGGAAGTCGAGGAGAACCGGGAACTTCGGTGCGAGGTCGTACTCCTGCCAGATGTAGGTTTGCAGCAGGCCCGGATGGTCGGGCAGGCGGTAGAGGATCGTGGCGGTGGTGAGCCCGTAACCCTCGAGCTGACGCAGGAACGCTGTGGAGACCATGAAACCTCCTCGTCCGATGGCGGCCGTTGATCCGCGTCGCGGATGGTGAAACGCCCGCCCCCTCATGACAAGGTTAAATGTTGAATTCTTCCTTAAGTTCCATGGCCTTAGCAGCATATGCCCGAGCTTGCTACCAACGTCGTTATGGCCTGGCTTGGCACTCGATTTGGTTTAGTGCCAAAATTTTTCGGATCGCCTCTTGAAGGCTCGGTAAGGCCCTCTTAACTCGCCGCTCGGCTGGGCCCCGCGCGGCACCTGCGCGTAGGGCTCGGGCCGAAACTTGATCGTGAGACAGACGATTTACGGAGGACCCGAGATGAACTTCCGTCCCTTGCACGACCGAGTGGTCGTCCGCCGGATCGAGGCCGAAGAGAGGACTGTCGGCGGCATCATCATCCCGGACACGGCCAAGGAGAAGCCGCAGCAGGGCGAGGTGATCGCGGTGGGCCCCGGCGCCCGCGACGAGAACGGCAAGGTCAACGCCCTCGACGTCAAGGTCGGCGACCGGGTGCTGTTCGGAAAATGGTCCGGCACCGAGGTGAAGATCGATGGCCAGGACCTCCTCATCATGAAGGAGTCCGACATCATGGGCGTGCTCGTCGAGAGCGCCATCACCCGCAAGGCCGCCTGATCAGGGGCCTGCCCATCCTGTCAATCTGAGGGAGTGACCAAATGGCAGCGAAAGACGTCAAGTTTTCCGCCGACGCGCGCGACAAGATGCTCCGCGGCGTCGACATCCTCGCCAACGCGGTGAAGGTGACGCTCGGCCCCAAGGGCCGCAACGTCGTGATCGAGAAGAGCTTCGGGGCGCCGCGCATTACCAAGGACGGCGTGACGGTCGCCAAGGAGATCGAACTCGAGGACAAGTTCGAGAACATGGGCGCGCAGATGGTGCGCGAGGTCGCGAGCAAGACCAATGATCTGGCCGGCGACGGCACCACCACTGCGACCGTCCTCGCCCAGGCCATCGTGAAGGAAGGCGCGAAATCCGTCGCCGCCGGCATGAACCCGATGGACCTCAAGCGCGGCATCGACAAGGCCGTCGAGGCGATCGTCGCGGATCTGAAGAAGAACGCCCGCAAGGTCACCAACAACGACGAGATCGCCCAAGTCGGCACGATCTCGGCCAACGGCGATGCTGAGATTGGCCGTTTCCTCGCCGAGGCGATGGCCAAGGTCGGCAACGAGGGCGTGATCACGGTCGAGGAGGCCAAGAGCCTCGCCACCGAGCTCGACGTCGTCGAGGGCATGCAGTTCGACCGCGGCTACCTCTCCCCCTACTTCGTGACCAACGCGGAGAAGATGCGGGTGGAGCTCGAGGACCCCTACATCCTCATCCACGAGAAGAAGCTGGCGAACCTGCAGGAGATGCTCCCCGTCCTCGAGGCGGTCGTGCAGTCCGGCAAGCCGCTGCTCATCGTGGCGGAGGACGTCGAGGGCGAGGCTCTCGCGACGCTCGTCGTCAACAAGCTGCGGGGAGGCCTCAAGATCGCGGCCGTGAAGGCCCCGGGTTTCGGCGACCGCCGCAAGGCCATGCTGCAGGACATCGCCATCCTCACGGGCGGCACCGCCATCTCCGAGGATCTCGGCATCAAGCTCGAGAACGTGACGCTCCAGATGCTCGGCCGCGCCAAGCGCGTGGTGATCGAGAAGGAGAACACCACCATCGTCGATGGGGCGGGCTCCAAGTCCGAGATCGAGGGCCGCGTGCAGCAGATCAAGGCGCAGATCGAGGAGACCACCTCGGACTACGACCGTGAGAAGCTCCAGGAGCGTCTCGCCAAGCTCGCTGGCGGCGTCGCGGTGATCCGCGTCGGCGGCGCGACGGAGGTCGAGGTCAAGGAGAAGAAGGACCGCGTGGACGACGCCATGCACGCCACCAAGGCGGCTGTCGAGGAGGGCGTTCTCCCCGGCGGCGGCGTGGCGCTGCTGCGGGCCGTCAAGGCGCTCGAGGGCGTGAAGGGCCTGAACGACGACGAGAAGACCGGCATCGAGATCGTGCGCCGCGCGATCCAGGCGCCGGCCCGCCAGATCGCCCTCAACGCGGGCGAGGACGGCTCGGTGATCGTCGGCAAAATCCTCGACAAGGGCGACTACGCCTTCGGCTTCAATGCTCAGTCGGGCGAATACGGCGACATGTTCAAGTTCGGCGTCATCGACCCGGCGAAGGTCGTGCGCACGGCGCTCCAGGACGCCGCCTCCGTGGCGGGCCTCCTCGTGACGACCGAGGCCATGATAGCCGAGTTGCCCAAAAAGAAGGCCGCTGCTCCCGCCGGCGCCGGCGCGGGCGACATGGACTTCTGATCTCAGGCATCAGACCTGAAACATGTGAGGCGCGGGCCAAAAGCCCGCGCCTTTTTCATGCGCCTTGACCCCAGTTGACGACGCAGGCGCGTGATAGGATCAGAGCGGCTTAGGGGCTGATGAGAGGGTGCCGTGATCAAAGTTGTCCGCGCGGCGGCGCTCGGCCTGCTTCTCGCGTCCTGTGCCGGCGGGGTGGTCAACCCGCCGATCAACGCACCGCTCGCCTCCGTTGCGGATCAGGGCAATTGGTCCGCGCTCACCGAGAGCGAGGAGACCGTCGTCGGCGTGGCGTTCTCCGGCGGCGGCATGCGGGCTTCGGCCTTCTCCTACGGTGTGCTTCGCGCGCTAGACGAGATGACGCTGGCCTCCCCATCCGGGGCGCGGCCGCTCACGGAAGCAATCGACTTCGTCGGGGGCGTCTCGGGCGGCTCGGTCACGGCGGCTTATTTCGGCCTGAAGGGACGCGACGGGCTCGCCGACTTTCGCCGGCGCTTCCTGGAACAGGATGCCGAGCAGGGTTTCGACACCAACGTGTCCGTCACGAACGTGCTGCGCATCGTGACGGACGGCGGCGTCAATGACGGCTCGCGCCTGCCGGGCTGGCTCGACGCGAACCTCTTCGACGGCGCGACCTACGCCGACCTCTTCGCCCGGCGGCGGCCCATCGTCTGGATCACGGCCTCTGACCTCTACAACCGCGTGCCCTTCGTCTTCGAGCCGCTGGCCTTCAACGCGATCTGCTCGGACCTGTCGCGCGTGCGCCTGGCGGACGCGGTCGCGGCCTCCGCCGCGGTGCCCGGCGTATTTATGCCAATCAACGTCGAGAATTTCGGACCGACCTGCGGCAACCGCCTGCCGCGCTGGATGGAGCGGGCGCTGACCGATCGCGGGGCCGCAGCCACCCTTCGCGCCAGCGCTCAGGCGCTCGCCCGCTACCGCGACGAGCCGGAGCGGCAGCGCTTCATTAAACTCCTCGACGGCGGGCTGACCGACAATTTCGGCATCATGCCGATCGCCATCGCCCGCACCGGGCGCGACCGTGCCCATATCCCACTCCCGGCGGAGCGCGCGGCGCGGCTCAAGCGCTTCCTGTTCCTCGTCGTCGATTCCGGGCGCGGCCCGGCCGGCGACTGGACCCGCACCGCCGCCTCCCCCGGCCTCGCCTCGCTCGCCGGTGCGGTGACCGACGCCGCGATCGATGCCGGCACCTACAAGGGCTACGATTTCTTCCGCGCCGTCATGGCCGATTGGGAGGCGGACCTGCGCCGGTGGCGCTGCTCCCTCTCGACAGCGGAGGTGCTGCGCCTGCGCGGCACGCTCGCCGGCTGGTCGTGCGCCGACGTGACCTTCTCGGTCGGGCGCGTCGCCTTTGAGGATGCCGGGCCCGAGTTGAAGCAGCGTCTCGACCAGGTGCCGACCCGCTTCAAGCTCGAGCCCCAGGTTCTCGACACGGTCGTCGAAGCGGGCGCTCTCGCGTTGCGCAACAACCCCACCTTCCGAGGCTTCCTCGGGCGACCCGCGCCGCGCGGGGCCGGCCTCTGACCGACAGCGTTAACGAAAGGTAAATTTCTCCTGCCTAACGGCTAGGCAGCACAACCAGAGGCCGTATAGTCGAGCTTCCCTCAGCTCGGGCGTCCTCGCGTGCAGGCCGGTCGTGTTCTCTGTGCCCTGATCGGGCTCGCGCTGGCCTCCGACCGCGCGGCCGCGGTCACCGAGTCCGACGAAGCGGAAGAGCTGCGCACCGTCCTGTTCAGCGGCATCGAGATCGGCCGCTCGGCCCATGCCGGCAGCGGCTTCAAATGGCGCATCGACGGGCCGATCGACACGCCGGGCACTTTCATCTTCGGCAGCTTCGGATCGGGCACCGGCCGCGAGCGGGACGAGGCCGGACGGCTCGACCACGACCGGGCGCGCCTGACGAGCTTCGGCTCCTTCGGTCTCGGCCATAGCTGGTTCGTCGGTCCGACCGTGTTCTCGATCGCGCTCGGCCCGGAAGTGGATCACGAGCAGGTCGTGCGGGGGAACGCCAAGTTCGACCGGGACGCGCTCCAGTTCGGGGTCAGGATCGTCGGCGAGATCTGGAGCCACCCCTCTCCCGACACGCTCCTGACCTTCACGATCGTGGCCGGCTCGGCCCGGGGCCATGTCTGGGCCCGCCTCGCTGGCGGGTACCGCGTTCACGAGCGAGTGTTCGTCGGGCCGGAACTGGCCGTCTACCGCGACCAGACCTTCGAAGAGATCAGGCTTGGCCTCCACGCCACCGGCCTCGAACTGGTGGGCTACACCCTGCGCCTCTCCGGCGGCTGGCGGTTCGAGACCTCGAACCGGCACAACGGCCCCTAAATCGCGCTCTCGGGCTGGGTGAAGCGGTAGTCACGCCTCTGCCGGCTCGCCGACCGGATCCAGGCTCGCGAGGAAGCGCGCCGCGTCGGCGCGGATCTCCGACACCCGGGCCGGAGGCATCTTGGCGAGCGTCCGGTAGGGCATGGCGAGGCGCGGATTGGCCGAGAGCCGCTCCGTGTTCTCGATCAGGAAGTTCCAGTAGAGATAGTTGAAGGGGCAGGCCTTCGGGCCGCTCTTCGCGGCGACGTCATAGGCGCAGGAGCCACAGTAGTCGGACATGCGGTCGATATAGGCGCCCGAGGCCGCGTAGGGCTTCGAGCCCAGCATCCCGCCGTCGGCCCAGGCCACCATGCCGTGCACGTTGGGCAATTCGACCCACTCGAAGGCGTCGGCGTAGACGACGAGGTACCACTCCTCGATCTCGGCCGGGCGGATGCCGGCCAGCAGCGCGAAGTTGCCCGTCACCATCAGGCGCTGGATGTGGTGGGCGTAGGCGTGGCGCTTCGTGTCCGAGATGCACTGCCGCAGGCAGTTCATCTCCGTCTCGCCCGTCCAGTAGAACCAGGGCAGCGGACGCTGTGCGTCGAGGGCGTTGGACGCCGCATAGTCCGGCATGAAGGCCCAGTAGATGCCGCGGACGTATTCCCGCCAGCCGAGCACCTGACGGATGAACCCTTCCACGGCGTTGAGCGGCGCCGCGCCCTCGCGATAAGCGCGCTCGGCGGCCCGGCAGACCTCGTCAGGCAGAAGCAGGCCGACATTGAGCGCCGGCGCCAGCGCGGCGTGGAAGAGGAACGGCTCCCCCGTCCGCATCGCGTCCTGGTAGTCGCCGAACAGGGGTAGGCCCTCGCGGATGAAATGGTCAAGGGCCCGCAAGGCTTCCGAACGCGTCACCGGCCAGGCGAAGGGTTCGAGATCACCGAAGTGATTGTCGAAGCGGCGGCCGACGAGTTCGAGCACCTCCCGCGTCGTCGCATCGGGCGCGACGACCGAGCGGGATGGCGGGACGATGCGCGCCGGCAAGCGCTTGCGGTTCTCGGGGTCGAAGTTCCAGCGCCCGCCGACGGGCTCGGGCCCGTCCATCAGGAAGCCGGTCTTGCGCCGCATCTCGCGGTAGAAGAACTCCATGCGAAGCTGCTTGCGCTCGCCGGCCCAGCGGGCGAAGGCGGCGCGCGAGCACAGGAAGCGCTCGTCGTCCTGGATCTCGAGCGGGACGTCGAGCTCCTCGCGCCAGTCCCGCATCATGGCGAGCACGCGCCACTCGCCCGGCTCGGTGACCACGACCCGGTCGGGACGATGGCGGGCGACGGCGCGCTTCAACTCGGCCCCAAAGGAGCCGGCATTGTCCGGATCGTCGAGGCGCACGTAGTCGACCGTGATGCCCTCCGCGCGCAGCTCATCTGCGAAGTGGCGCATGGCCGAGAGAACGAAGGCGATCTTCTGCTTGTGGTGGCGGACATAGGTCGTCTCGTCATGGACCTCGGCCATGAGGACGACGTCCTGCGCCGGGTCGAGATCAGCGAGCGTCCCGATCGATCGAGTGAGCTGGTCGCCGAGGATGAAACGGAGAGTACGCATGCTGGAGTTCGGTCCCGGTCCGGGCTGAGCTTACGCGATCGTTCCTGATATGTTCCTTTGTTGCCCCTGTTTTCCACAGGCCTGCGACGGTGGATCACCCCTTTGTGCGCAGGCTGCTGCGCCCGCCATCGACACCGATGATCTGCCCCGTGATCCACGACGCCTCGTCCGAGATCAGGAAAGCCGCGAGCGCGGCGATGTCCTCCGGCGTGCCGAGGCGCGGGAGGGCGTGCATCTGGGCGATGCCGTTCGCGACCGCCTCGTTGGCGGTGAGGGCCTTGGCGAGCGGCGTGCGGGTCAGCGAGGGCGCGACGGCGTTGACGCGCACCTTCGGCGCGAGCTCGGCGGCAAGCGCCAGGGTGAGGCCCTCCACCGCCCCTTTCGCCATGGCGACAGAGGCATGCGCGGCGAAGCCTTGCGCGACCGCCACCGTCGAGAACAGCACGACGCTCGATGTCCCCTCCCCTGCCTTCAGGCTCGGCAGCGTCGCCTGGATCGCCCGAGCCGCGCCCAGCGCGTTGACGCGGAAATCCATTTCGAAATCTGCGTCGCTCAAACGGGCGAGCGGCTTCAGGTTGATCGTTCCGACCGCGTAGACGAGACCGGCGAGGGGTCCCGCCTCGCCGGCAGCGCGGGCGAAGAGGCTGGGATCGCCGACGTCACCGGCCGTGAAACCGCCGTCGAGTTCGCCCGCGAGGCTTCGCAGGGCAGCCTCGTCCCGGGCGACGAGGTGAACGGCGTAGCCCCGTTGGCGGAGCTTGCGCGCGGTCGCCGCGCCGATGCCCCCCGTACCGCCGTAGATCAGGATCGTTCCCGCCATTCCCGCCATTCCCGCCCTCGCATTGTGAAAACTCGGGCGCTACATGGCGCGGCGCGAAACCGGATCAACGCATGCGCTTCGCCTATTGCGGCATCGACTTCCTCGGCGGCGTCTTCGAGACGCTGCTCTCGCGCGGCTGGGAGCCGGTGAAGCTGTTCACGCGACCGTGCGACGGGATCTACGACCACAACGAGGTGGTGGTGGCCCGGGCCCGCAAGGCGCGCATCCCGATGCAGCTGTCCCGGATCACCCCCGACGACATGGCCTGGCTCGCGGACCGGGGCTGCGAGGCCGTCGTCGTCGCGGGCTATCCGTGGCTGGTGAAGGGCTGGGAGGAGCATCTCCGGTACGGCCTCAACATCCACCCCTCGCTCCTGCCCCACGGACGCGGGCCCTACCCGCTCTTTCGCGCCGTGCTCGATGATCTGAGCACCTGGGGCGTGACGGCCCATGCCCTCGATCCCTCCTTCGACACGGGCGCGATCGTCGCGCAGCGCCAATTCGCGATCGGCTCGAACGAGACTCACGATACGCTCCTGGCCAAGTGCCAGCTCGGCGCGAAGCGCCTGGCCGAGAGCCTCGCGGCGGAGCTGCCGCAGTTATGGGCGGAGCGGCGGCCACAGGGCGAGGGCACCTACTGGCCCCGGATCACCGACGCCGAGCGGACTTTGTCATGGGACGCCGGCGTCGCCACGGTTTTGAGAACCGTCCGCGCCTTCGGCTCCATCGAGAGCATCGCCCGGGTCGACCGCAACACGCTCTACGTGCACCAGGCGGAAGGCTGGGTCGAGCCGCACGGCCATAAGCCTGGAACCATCGTCCACAGCCACCGCCGCCACCTGCTCGTGGCCGCCTCGGACGGCTTCGTCCAGCTCACCGGCTGGAGCACCATCCCTCTGCAGCGCGCGCGGGAGACGGGACGCTGACATGCCGAAGATGCGCCGCAAGGCCGATCTGCCTGAGAAGATCTGCGCCGCCTGCGGCCGGCCCTTCGCCTGGCGCAAGAAGTGGGAGCGCGTCTGGGAGAAGGTGCGCTACTGCTCCGACCGCTGCCGAGGGGACGCCAAGCGCGCCGGCAAGCCTTGAGGCGTCACGCCGTCTCGAGGACGCCGCCCGCTTCCCGCATGGCCTCCGGCGTGTCGAGGTCAAGGGCCGCCGCCGGGCCGATCTCCACCTCCGCCACGGAATCTGCGTTCTCGCCGATGAGGTGACGCGCGCCGACATCGCCCGTCACGGTCAGCAGGGCGGGAAAGTGCTGACGGTCCCACAGAACGGGGTTGCCGCGCTTGCCGGCGCTGGTCGGGACGACAATGGAGGCCCGGCCCGGCTCGAAGGCGGCCGCGATTCGCTTGAGCGGCTCGGCGGTGATGCCCGGCATGTCGCCGAGGCACACGAAGGCACCGTCGACGTCCGGCGGCAGGGCCGCGATGCCGACTTTCAGCGAGGTCGAGAGCCCGTCGGCGTAATCGGGATTGTGCACGAAACGAACGTCGAGCCCAGACAGCGCGCCGCGCAGGGCTTCGGCCTGGTGGCCGGTCACCACCACGACCGGCCGCGCCACCGCCAGCGCCGCCTCGACCACACCACGCACCAACGGCCTGCCGTCGAGGCGGGCCAAGAGCTTGTTCGGCCCGCCCATGCGCCGGGATTGGCCGGCCGCGAGGACCACCGCGCCGATGCGGGACGGCGCGCGCGTCTCCGCTGGGGTTCGGGGTTGCGGGCGGGAGACGATCTCCATCAAGAGGCCGCCGACCCCGAGGCCGACGATGTCGGCGCGGGTAACCTCCAGCCCCGCGAGGAGGCGGTGCAGCACCCAGTCGAAGCCGTTCTCCTTCGGCGACCGCGCGCAGCCGGGAGCGCCCAGCACCGGCGCCCTATCGAGGGCGCCCAAGAGCAGCAGATTGCCGGGGTCGACCGGCATCCCGAAATGGCGGATCAGGCCGCCGGCCGCCTCGAGACCGGCCGGGATGACGTCCCGCCGATCGGCGATGGCTGAGGCGCCGAAGACGACCAGGAGTTCGCAGCCCTGCTCGCGGAGCCGGGCGAGCCCCTCAGCCACCGCCTCCGCCTCGTGCGGAACGCGCAGCTCGGCGGTGATCGCGGCGCCCGTCGGCGCGAGGCGGTCGCGCAGCACCTGAAGCGTCTTCTCGACGACGCTCGGTTTAAGGCCCGGTGCCAGGGTGGACACCACGCCCACCCGCGCCAGGCGATAGGGCGCGACCGCGAGTCCCCCGGGACCGGCGGCCGTTTCCGCTGCCGCGACGAGGGCTTCGGGCACCGCGTAGGGGATGATCTTGACCGTGCCGATCATCTCTCCCGCGACGACGGGCTTATAGGCCGGCAGCGTCGCGGCCGTGATCGCCTCGTCGACGCCGTTCAGGGCATCGACCGCGCTCCGGTCGACGACGAGCACGCCGGCCCGCGTCGCGAACAGGTTCGACCGGCCGGTGAAGGGACGCTCGACCCGCACCTCGCCTCCGGCGAGCCGGCGGGCGAGGCGCTCCGCGGCTTCGTCCTCGCCCAGATCGCCAGGTTCGAGGCGCACGACGGTGACCTCGGCGACGCCCGCCGCGGCGAGGCGCGCGGCCTCCTCAGGCCCGATGCGGCTGCCCTTCTTCAGCACCGCGTCGCCGGCCCGCACCGTGTGGGCGGCGAGCGCGCCGACAGCCTCAGCCACGGGGACGGGGCCGAACCTCACGCCCGCCTCCGGTCGCGCCGCAGCACCGAGACCACCTCGGCGAGGATCGACACCGCGATCTCCGCCGGGCTCACGGCGCCGATGTCGAGGCCGATCGGCGCGTGGATGCGCCCGATCGCGGCCTCGTCGAAGCCCGCGGTCGTCAGGCGCTCGACGCGCCGGGCGTGCGTTTTGCGCGAGCCCAAGGCGCCGACGTAGAAGCACTCGGCCCGCAGTGCCGCGTCGAGCGCCGGATCGTCGATCTTCGGATCGTGGGTGAGGGCAGCCATCGCCGTATAACGGTCGAGCCCAATCCGGGGCAGGGCCTCGTCGGGCCATTCGGGGATGAGCGTGACGTCGGGGAAGCGCTCGGGGCTGGCGAAGGCCGTGCGCGGGTCGAGGATCGTGACGTCGAGGTCGAGGCCCCGGGCCATGGGGGCGAGGGCCTGGCTGATATGCACCGCGCCGACCACGACGAGACGCACCGGCGGCACCTGAACCGTGAGGAACTGTTCTCGCCCCTCGGCCGCGACGAGACCGCTCTTGCCTGTCCTGAGACGTTCCGACAGTTCGTCGGCGAGCGGGTCGTCGGCGATGTCGGCCTCGCGCACGAGCCGTTGGGCACCGCCGTCGATCTCCGTCACGAGGATGGCCGCGCGGCGCGCGGCGCGCTCGGCGTTGAGGGCTGAGAGGAGATCGAGGCGCATCCTCTAGGTCCGGTCGGCGGCGAGCTTCACGCCGAGGCCGATCATCACCGCGCCGCCGATCCGTTCGACGAGACGCCGGACGTGCCCGCCGCTCCTCAGCTTCGTCATGATCGTAGACGCGGCGAGCACGGTGACGACATCGGCGGAGGAGAAGGCGAAGTTCACGACCGTGCCGAGGATCAGGAACTGCAGCCAGACGGGGAAGCTCGCCTGCGGATCGACGAACTGCGGCAGGAAGGCGATGAAGAAGATCGCGACCTTCGGGTTCAGGAGCTCGACGACCACGCTGTCGATGAAGGCGCGCCGCGCCGAGCGGGGTGCGATCGCTGGCGTTTCAGTCCCGTCCGCCCTGGCGCGCAGCATGCCGATGCCGAGCCAGACGAGGTAGAGGGCGCCCGCGATCTTCAGCGCGGCGTAGAGCTCCGGGACGTGACGGAACACCGCCGAGAGGCCGAAAGCCGCCGCGATCACGTGGGCATAGCATCCGAGATGGATGCCCGCCGCTGCCATGAAGCCGGCGCGGCGGCCGCGGGCCAGCGTCTGCGCCGCCGTGTAGAGCAGTGCCGGTCCTGGAATATAGGCGAAGACCGCGGTGGCGGCCGCGAAAGCGAGGAGAACCTCCAGGCTCGGCATCAATCGACCTTCTCGACGTAGACGCGGATCCGGCCGCCGCAGGAGAGGCCGACGCGCCAGGCCGTCTCGTCGGCGACGCCGAACTCGAGCATCCGCGGCTTCCCGTCGGCGATGACGTCGACCGCCTCCGTGATCACCGCGCCCTCGACGCAACCGCCCGAGACGGAGCCGAGGAACGTGCCCTCCTCATCGACCACGAGATGGCTGCCGACGGGCCGCGGCGCCGAACCCCAGGTCTCGACGACGGTGGCGACGGCCACGCCGCGACCGGCGCGCCGCCAGCCCTCGGCCTCGCGCAGGATGTCGCTGTCGGTGGAGAGCATGCCTTGTTCCTTCGTCATTCCGGGGCCGCGAAGCGGAGCCCGGAACCCATGGCAGACGGGCAGCGCGCTTGGATTCCGGGTTCTCGGCTGCGCCGAGCCCCGGAATGACAAGTTAAGCCTTACCCAACCTCGCGCAACCAGCGCCGCGGCTCACCCGGACGCGGGCCTGCCGCCAGCGCCGCGCAGAGCTCGTCCATGGAGGCGAGGCTGTGGATCGGCCGGAACTCGTGCACGTGGGGCAGCATCGTCCGGATGCCGGCCGCGCGGGGTTGGAACGCCTCGAAGCGCAGGAGCGGGTTGAGCCAGATCAGGCGGCGGCAGGAGCGCTTGAGGCGGTCCATCTCGAAGGCGAGGTCGTCCGTCACCTCGCGCTCCAGGCCGTCGGTGAACAGGAGCAGGGTCGCCCCCTGCCCCAGCACGCGGCGCGACCAGTGGCGATTGAAGCCGTGCAGGGTCTCGGCGATCCGCGTGCCGCCCTCCCAGTCCTGCACGCGTTTGGCGGCCCGGGCCAGGGCGTCATCCGGGTCGCGGCTCGCGAGCTCCCGCGAGATGTTGGTGAGCCGCGTCGCGAACACGAAAGCGTGGACGCGGCGGCGCTTCTCGGCGAGGGCGTGAAGGAAGTGCAGGAAGAGGCGGGAATACTCCGCCATGCTGCCGGAGATATCGACGAGCGCCACGAGGGGCGGGTGACGGGTCGCCGGCTCGCGGAAGGCGAGGTCGATCGAGGCGCCGCCGGCCCGCAGCGAGCGGCGGAACGACCGGCGCGGGTCGACCCGGCGGGCGGCGGCCGCGGGCGCGAACCGGCGCGTCACGAGGGCGTCCTCGGGCAGGGTCAGGTTCGCGATGAGGCGCTTGGCCTTGGCGATCTCGGCCGCGGACATCTGCGCGAAGTCCTTGGCCTTGAGCACCTCGCGGTCGGACACAGTGAGGCGGGCGGAGAACTCGGTTTCCTCCCTCAGTTGCGCGTCCTTCTTGGCCGGCGGCGCGAGGGCCTCAGCGACGCGCAGCGCGCCGGCCTTGGGCTTGTCCGCCGCCTTCTCGCCGCCTGGCGCGATCGGCGAGAGGGCAGCGATGAGCTTTTCCATCAGCGCGCGCTTGCGCCAGAAGATGCGGAATGCCTGGTCGAAGACGCTCGAATGCTCGTGCCGCTTCACGAAGACGGCGTGGAGCACCCAGTAGAAGTCCTCGCGCGAGCCGATCCTCGCCGCCTCGACCGCCGTGATCGCGTCGAGCACGTGCCCCGGCCCGACGGGCAGGCCGGCCGCGCGCAAGGCCCGGGCGAAGTAGGCGATGTTCTCGGGGAGGCGGCCCTGGCCATCCTGAGCGCTGATGCTGTCGGCGGTCATGACGCGATCGCGTCCAGAACCTGCTTCGCCTTCGACCCCTGCATCTTCTGGATGTCGTCCTGGTATTTTAGCAGGACGCCGAGCGTGTCCGACACGAGGGCTGGGTCGAGCGCCACGGCGTCGAGTTCGACGAGCGCGGATGCCCAATCGAGCGTCTCGGCGACACCGGGAGCCTTGAACAGGTCCTCCTTGCGGATCGCCTGCACGAAGGCGACGATGGCGCGGGAAAGCTTTTCGGGCGCGCCGGGCACCTTCGCCTTCAGGATCGCAAGCTCCCGCGCCGCGTCGGGGTAGTCGACCCAGTGATAGAGGCAGCGGCGCTTCAAGGCGTCGTGGATCTCCCGGGTGCGGTTCGACGTGAGGATGACGATCGGTGGCGCCGCGGCGCGGATCGTGCCGAGCTCCGGCACCGTGACCTGAAAGTCGGAGAGCACTTCGAGCAGGAAGGCCTCGAACGCCTCGTCCGTGCGGTCGAGCTCGTCGATCAAGAGGATCGGCGGGCCGGCGGGATCGGGTGCGAGCGCCTGGAGCAGCGGGCGGCGGACGAGGTAGCGGTCGGAGAAGAGATCACCTTCCAGGGCGCTTCGATCGACAGCGCCGCCAGCTTCGGCGAGCCGAATCGCCATCATCTGCCCGGCGTAGTTCCACTCGTAGACGGCCGAGGCGACGTCGAGACCCTCGTAGCATTGCAGCCGGATCAGCTTGCGGCCGAGCGCTTGGGCCAGAACCTTGGCGATCTCCGTTTTGCCCACCCCCGCCTCTCCTTCGAGGAACAGCGGACGGCCGAGTTTGAGGGCGAGGAAGAGAACCGTGGCGAGCGGGCGGTCGCCGACGTAGCCGGCGCGGTGAAGCAGGCTCAGCGTGTCGTCGATGGAGGCGGGAAGCGAGATCAAGGTTGGCCCAGAGGTCGGTGCAGCGGGCGCGAGGACCAGCTTCGGCTCCCGCGAGTCGAGGACTCGGCGAGTCTACGCTCCTCCGGGCCGATGACCAGACCCTACGGCTCGCCCAGTTGCGGCGGTGCGTGATCCGGTTAGCCTAGACGCAAGTCCGCCTCGTGGGTCCGCTGCAGAGGCCACGAGAGCGGATATGAGGAGAAACGCCCCGTGAAGCCGTTCGCCCTGTGTCTCGTGGCGCTCGCCACCCTTGGTATCCTCACCTCACCCGCCGCGTCTCAGCAGGCCTGGCCGCAGCGGGCGATCACGCTCATCGTGCCTTTCGCCGCGGGAGGCGGCACCGACGCCTTCGCGCGACCGCTGGCCCAGCAGCTCGACACCCAGCTCGGGGTTCGGGTCCTGATCGAGAACCGGGCCGGGGCAGGCGGCAACACGGGTGCGTCTGCGGCCGCCAAGGCGACGCCCGACGGCTACACTTTCTTCGTCGGCGCGACGCATCACGTCATCGCGCCCTCCGTTTACCCGAGACTGTCCTACGACCTCGAGAAGGACTTCGTACCGGTCGGCCTCATCGCCCGGGTGCCGCACGTCGTCGTGGTGGCGCCGGCCAAGGTCGAGGCCAAGACCTTGTCCGAGTTCATCGCGCAGGCCAAGGCCGCTCCCGGCAAGTTCAACTACGCCTCGGCCGGCGCCGGCACGGCGCACCATCTCGCGGGCGAATTGTTCAAGCTCCTGACCGGGACCAACCTCGTCCATGTGCCCTATCGCGGCGCCGGCCCTGCCATGCAGGACCTCGTCGCCGGGCAGATCGACATGGCCTTCGACGGGCTCGGCAGCTCGGCCGCCCAGATCACGGGCGGCCAGATCCGGGCGCTCGCGGTCGCGGCACCCCAGCGCGTCAAAGCCTTTCCTGACATCCCCACCGCCACGGAGGCCGGAGCGCCGGGCTACGAAGTCTCGACCTGGTACGCGCTCTGGGCGCCCAAGGACACGCCGCCCCCCATCGTCGAGCGCCTGACCAAGGAGTTGCAGACAGCGCTCGCGGCACCCGGGATCCAGGACGCTTGGACGCGTCAAGGCTCGGAGATCCCAACCCTCACGGGCACGGAGTTCGGCCGCTTCGTGCGCAGCGAGATCGACCGCTGGGCCAAGGTGGCCAAGGACGCCAACGTTAAGGTCGAATGAGGCTTTGACGGACGACGCTCGGGCGCCTTCCCCTGCTTGACCCGGCTACAACCGCGCGCGGCCGCGGTTTCGGCCCGTGTGACGCGGCCGGGTCAAGCCCGGCCGCTTCGATCGAGGTAGTCAGGGAACATAGAACCGGAGATCATCCCTCCCCGCTTGCGGGGAGGGTGGCCGGCGAAGCCGGTCGGGTGGGGAGCAGCCGTGTCGCTGCCTGACCGGCCAGAAAGATCGTCTCGACCACCCCGTCGAGGTTTCGATCGACCTCCCAGTTGCTGAAGCGCAACGTGCGGGAGCCGAGCGCCGCGAAATGCACGTCGCGGCGGGCGTCCCGCGCGGCCTCGCGCTCAAAGCCGTGCTGGTTGCCGTCCACCTCGACGATGAGCCCGCGCGAGATGCACAGAAAGTCGAGAATGTAGCCGTCGCGAGGCGCTTGTCGGCGGAAATGGAACCCGTGCGTGCGCAACTCACGCAAGCGGACCCAGAGCTTCACCTCTTGCGGGGTCATCGACTTGCGGAGGGTGCGAGCGCGGGCGTTGGCCACTCAGGTCACTCCCAGCACTCTCCCCACCCGACCCTCGCTGGCGCGAGGGCCACCCTCCCCGCCAAGCAGGGAGGGATTAGTCCGCTGAACTACCGACTCGTCGCCGCCTGAACCGCCCGCCGCGTCATCACCCCGATGAGGTGGGCGCGATAGGCGGCATCCGCGTGCAGGTCGCTGTTCAGGCCCTCCGCCGGGTGGGTCAGACCCTCCAAGGACTTCGCCGCGAAGCGCTTGGCCAGCGCCGCCTCGGCCTCGGCCCAGCGGAACACGCCGCCTTCGCCGGCGCCTGTCACGGCGACGCGGATCTCGCTCGCGCGCTTGGCGACGAAGACGCCCACCAACGCGTAGCGGGAGGCCGGGTTGCGGAACTTGGCGTAGGCCGCCTTCTGCGGAATCGGGAATGACACCTTGGTGACGATCTCGCCTTCGTCGAGGGCCGTCGAGAAGAGCCCCGTGAAGAACTCGTCGGCCGTGTATTTGCGCTTGTTGGTGACGATCGTCGCCCCGAGCGCGAGGCAGGCCGCCGGGTAATCGGCCGCCGGGTCGTTGTTGGCGACGGAACCGCCGAGAGTGCCGCGGTGGCGCACCGCGGGATCGCCGATGAGTTCGGCCATCTCGGCAAGGCCCGGGATCGCCTCGCGAACGTCGGCCGATTCGGCGACCTCGCCGTGGCGCGTCATGGCGCCGATCGTGACGGCGCGGGCAGAGCGCTCGATCCCGCGCAGGTCCTCGACCTTCGAGAGGTCGATAAGGGCGCTGGGCGAAGCGAGGCGCTGCTTCATGGTGGGCAGGAGCGTGTGCCCGCCGGCCAGGATCTTGGCGTCCTCGTTCTTCGACAAGAGGCTCGCCGCCTGCCGCAGCGAGGTCGGGCGATGGTACTCGAAAGCGTACATCGGATGGGTTCTCCCTGGTCTCGCTGAGGTTATTCCGCGGCCATGCGCATCGGCGTCTTCTGCGCGGCGCGCCAGACGTTCTGCGGGGTGGCGGGCATGGCGATGTCCTCGTGACCGAGCGCGTCGGTGATGGCGTTGATCACGGCGGCCGGCGCCGCGATGGCGCCCGCCTCGCCGCAGCCCTTGATCCCGAGCGGGTTCGAAGGGCAAGGCGTCACCGTGGTCTCGACGACGAAGGACGGCAGGTCCGCCGCGCGGGGCATGCGGTAATCCATGAAGCTCGCCGTCACGAGCTGGCCTGACGCATCGTAGAAGGCGCCTTCGTGCAGGGCCTGGCCGACGCCTTGCGCGATGCCGCCGTGCACCTGCCCCTCGACGATCATCGGGTTGATGATGACGCCAAAATCGTCCACCGCCGTCCAGCGCTCGATGGAGACGATGCCGGTGTCGGGATCGATCTCGAGCTCGCAGATGTGGACGCCCGCCGGGAAGGTGAAGTTCGTCGGGTCGTAGAAAGCGCCCTCCTTCAGCCCCGGCTCCAGGTCCTGACCTGAAAACTTGTGAGCGATGTAGGCCTGGAGCGCGATGTCGCCGAAGGCCGCCGAGCGGTCCGTGCCGGCGACCGTGAACTTGCCGTCCTTGAACTCGATGTCCCCCTCCGAGGCTTCGAGGACGTGGGCCGCCACCTTCTTGCCCTTGGCGATCACCTTGTCGATCGCCTTGGCGATGGCCGACATGCCGACCGCGCCGGAGCGCGAGCCATAGGTGCCCATGCCGAATTGCACCTTGTCGGTGTCGCCGTGTACGATGCTGACGCTGTCGATCGACACGCCGAGCCGGTCGGAGACGAGCTGGGCGAAGGTGGTCTCGTGGCCCTGGCCGTGGGAGTGCGACCCCGTGAGCACCTCGATGGAGCCCGTCGGGTTCACCCGCACCTCGGCCGATTCCCACAAGCCCACGCCGGCGCCGAGGGACCCGACCGCCTGGGACGGGGCGATGCCGCAGGCCTCGATGTAGCTGGAGAAGCCGATGCCCCGGAGCTTGCCGGAGCGCGCGCTCTCGCGCTTGCGGCGACCGAAGTTCTTGTAGTCGGCCGCCTCCAAGGCCTTGTCGAGGGTCGTGACGTAGTCACCCGCGTCGTAGGTCATGATGACAGGCGTCTGGTGCGGGAAGCTCCGAACGTAGTTCTTGCGGCGGAACTTGGCCGGGTCCATGCCGATCTGGCGCGCCGCGACTTCGGCCAGGCGCTCGATGACGAAGGTCGCCTCCGGCCGCCCGGCGCCGCGATAGGCATCGACGGGGGCGGTGTTGGTGTAGACCCCGTCCACCTCGGCATAGATCGCCGGGATGTCGTAGCTGCCCGAGAGCAGCGGCGCGTAGAGGTAGGTCGGCACCGAGGACGAGAAGGTGGAGAGGTAGGCGCCGAGATTGGCCACCGTCTGGACGCGCAGTCCGAGGATGCGGCCGTTCTCGTCGAGCGCCATCTCGGCATGGGTGGCGTGGTCGCGCCCATGGGCGTCGGAGAGGAAGGCTTCCGTGCGGTCCGAGGTCCACTTCACGGGCCGGCCGACCTTGCGGGCGGCCCAGACGCAGACCGTCTCCTCCGCGTAGATGAAGATCTTGGACCCGAAGCCGCCGCCGACATCGGGGGCGATGACGCGCAGCTTGTGCTCCGGCGCGATGCCGATGAACGCCGAGAGGACGAGGCGGGCGACGTGCGGGTTCTGGCTCGTCGTGTAGAGGGTGAGGTTCTCGTTCCCCGGATCGTAGTCGCCGATCGCCGCGCGGGGCTCGATCGGGTTCGGAACGAGGCGGTTGTTGACGAGGTCGATCGTGGTGACGTGCTTGGCGCGGGCGAAGGCGGCGTCCGTGGCGTCCTTGTCGCCGAGGTGCCAGCGGAACACGGTGTTGTCTTCGGCGACCTCGTGCACCTGGGGCGCGCCGGCTTTCTGGGCCGCGACGCCGTCGACGACGGCGGGCAGCACGTCGTAATCGACCACGATCGCTTCGGCCGCATCCTTGGCCTGGGACACCGTCTCGGCGACGACGACGGCGACGTGGTCGCCGACGTAGCGCACCTTGCCTTGGGCCAGCGCCGGATGCGGGCCCGCCTTCATCGGCGAGCCGTCCTTGGAATGGATCATCCAGCCGCAGATGAGGCCGCCGACCTTGTCCCTGGCGAGATCCTCGCCCGTGAAGATCGCGACGACGCCGGGCATCGCCGCGGCGGCCGAGGTGTCGATCGAGCGGATCGTGGCGTGGGCGTGGGGCGAGCGCAGGAAATAGGCGTGGGCTTGGCCCGGACGGTTGAAGTCGTCGACGTAGCGGCCCTGGCCGGTGACGAAGCGCTGATCTTCCTTGCGGCGCACGGGGGCGCCGATGCCGGTGGCGGTCATGGTGATCCTCCCTGAACTTGCGAATGGCGAATAGGGAGTGGCGAATGATTGAGGTGAGCCGCGAGGGGTCGGGTTCAGTCCCGACTTCTCCATTCGCACCTCGCCATTCGCCACTCGCCCTTATTCAGCAGCCTGCTGCAGCGGCGCCTGCGCCATGGCCTGGGCGCCCGCGGCGACCGCCTTGACGATGTTGTGGTAGCCCGTGCAGCGGCAGAGATTGCCCTCGAGCTCGGCGCGGATCGTGGTCTCGTCGAGGGCGTTGCCCTTGCGGTTCACGATGTCGATCGCCGACATGATCATGCCGGGTGTGCAGTAGCCGCACTGGAGGCCGTGATGCTCGCGGAAGGCCGCCTGCATCGGGTGGAGCTCGCCGCCTTGGGCGAGGCCCTCGATGGTCGTGACCTGGGTGCCGTCGCACTGCACGGCGAGCAGGGTGCAGGCCTTCACGGCCTCGCCGTCGACGTGGACGACGCAGGAGCCGCACTGGCTCGTGTCACAGCCGACATGGGTGCCGGTGAGGCGCAGCGTCTCGCGCACGAATTGGACGAGCAGGGTGCGCGGGTCGACCTCCGCGGACACAGGTTTCCCGTTCACCGTCAAGCTGACAGTGGCCATCTGTTTCCTCCATGTCGGCACCGGCCGCGACGGACCGGACTCGTTCGGCTTGGGAGCCCTTGTCGAGGGCCTTTGCTCTTGGATTGGCGTGCGCCCTAACGGGCGGCATCCCCACCGGGGCAGCTTGCAATCGTTCTAAATCTGAGTGTGAACCGGCCTGAATCGCTGGTCAAGCGAACAAAGATGCGATCTTTCGCTCGTTTCGGCCCCGTTCCAGGCCGATTTCAACGAGCGCCGTCACGCGGCCTCGGCCGGCGCCAAGCGCTTGGCGAAGTTGGCGAAGAACTCGTCGGCGTATTTCTTCGCGACGCCGTTGATGAGGCGCCCGCCGAGCTGGGCGAGCTTGCCGCCGACATGGGCCTCGACGTCGTAGGTCATCCGCGTGCCGCCGCCCTCCGCGTCCGCGAGGACGACCGTGGCGCCGCCCTTGGCGAAGCCCGCGACCCCGCCTTGCCCTTCCCCCGAGATCCGGTAGCCGTTGGGCGGGTCGAGGTCGGACAGGATCACCTTGCCCTTGAACGTCGCCTTCACCGGGCCGACCGCGACCTTCGCGGTGGCCTGGAGCTCCGTGTCGGACAGCTTCTCCAGCTCCTGAACGCCGGGGATGCAGGCTTTGAGCACCTCGGGATCATTGAGCGCCTGCCAGACCGTGTCGCGATCGGCCGGCAGCAGAACCTCGCCGTTCATGGTCATCGCCATGGCGTTCTCCCCTTCGTCCCACGGCGCGTCTGGGCGCCTTGCTCGCGGAGGAGATTACCGCGTTCGGGGGACCTGACCAGCGGCCCCTGCTATCCCCATTGAGAGTTTTCGCGGGAGGCCTCTCGGCTCAGAGCGCCGTATAGTCGCGACCGAGATAGAGCAGAGCCCGATCGGCCGGGCCGAGCCTAACGGCCTCGACTTCGGCGATGATGATTTCGTGCGTCGAGACGAGCCGCGCCTCGACGATGCGGCAGTCGAAGGAGACCAGCGCGCTTCGCAGCGCGGGAGCGCCCGTGACCAGAAGGTCCCAATCGCCGGCCTCGAAGCGGGCCGGACCGTCGACGCCGGCACGGCCGGCGAAGATGTCGGCGAGGGAACGGTCGCCCGCCCCGATCGTGTTGACGCACAGCACCTTGTTGCGGACGGCCGCCCGGGCCGCCCGACCGGTGGCATTGGCGCAGATGAGGAGCGTCGCAGGGCTATCCGTGACGGGCGCCACGGCCGTCGCCGTGAAGCCCGCCCGCCCGGACTCGCCGTCGGTCGTGATCACGTGCACGGCCCCGGCCACGCGGCTCATCCCCTCGCGGAAGCGGTCGGCCCCGAGGCTCGGCAGGCTGGGTGGGAGACTCACGACGGATCGGGGCGGCATCGGGGGTGTTCGGATCAAGGCCCGGTGACGATCCGCCGGGTTCGCGCCCTCATATGGGCGAGAGCCGGCCCGCGCGAAAGCACCTCACCGTCGCGCCGGGCCCAGAGGCTCTGTTACTCGACCTTGCGCGGCATCTTGGCAGCGTCCTGGTCCGAGGCTTGCAAAGCGTTGCCGGAACCGGTGGACGTTGCTAGAGAGCCGGCCGCTCGGCGCTGGCAGCCGCCTAGTTTTCGTGCAACATCCATTAACGATCGTCCGCCGCGGGATCTCAGCCGGCGCGACGAAGCAAGTTTTCGAGAGGCGGGCACCGCTCATGGAAGTCTTCGTGCAGCAGCTCATCAATGGGCTGACGCTGGGCTCGATCTACGGTCTCATCGCCATCGGCTACACGATGGTGTTCGGCATCATCGGCATGGTGAACTTCGCCCACGGCGACGTCTTCATGCTCTCGGCCTTCATCGCCCTGATCTTCTTCCTCATCCTCACCACCTGGATCGGCATCGGCTCCGCGGTCGTGGCGCTTCTCATCGTCATGGTGCTGGCCATGGTTCTCACCGCGCTGTGGGGCTGGGCGATCGAGCGGGTCGCCTACCGCCCCTTGCGCGGCTCCTTCCGCCTCGCGCCGCTCATTTCGGCCATCGGCGTCTCCATCGCGCTCTCGAACTTCGTCCAGGTGGTGCAGGGCGCCCGCAACAAGCCCACCCCGCCCATGGTGCGCGACGTGATCGTGCTCTGGACGGGCGACAACGGCTACGCGGTGGCGCTCTCCTACAAGCAGCTCATCATCATGGCGGTGACGGCGATTCTCCTCGCGATCTTCTGGTACATGGTCCAGAAGACGCCGCTGGGCCGAGCGCAGCGCGCCTGCGAGCAGGACCGCAAGATGGCCTCGCTGCTCGGCATCGACGTCGACCGCACCATCTCACTCACCTTCGTCATCGGCGCCGGCCTCGCCGCGGTCGCGGGCACGATGTACCTGCTCTATTACGGCGTGGTCTCGTTCAACGATGGCTTCGTGCCCGGCGTGAAGGCCTTCACCGCCGCGGTGCTCGGCGGCATCGGATCGCTGCCGGGCGCCGTGATCGGCGGGCTCATCATCGGCCTGATCGAGACCTTGTGGTCGGCCTACTTCTCGATTGAGTACAAGGACGTCGCCGCCTTCTCGATCCTCGCCATCGTCCTGATCTTCATGCCCTCGGGCATCCTCGGCCGGCCTGAGGTCGAGAAGGTCTAAAGGCAGCCCATGTCCACGACGCAATCCCCTGCCCTCACCCCACCCTCTGCGACGGTCGGCGCCTCCCGCTTCGATATCGCTGCAGCCGTCAAGGATGCCGGTATCGCGGCGCTCGTGACGCTCGGGCTCTCGATCCCGATCCTCTCGTTCCGCACCGACCAGAGCCAGGCCAACGAGTTGATCCTGCGCCCCCGGTGGGGGCTCGTCGCGCTCATCTGCGCCCTCGTCTTCGCCGCGCGCATCATCGCGAGCGCGATCCGGTCCGGCCGGAGCGCCCGGGCGCTCACGCCCTCGGCGCGACAAGCGACCGAGGCGGTTCATGCCGCGCCGACCGCGGCGCAGACCTTCGGCCGCGTGGCGCTTCCGGCGTTCCTCGGCGTCGCCCTGTTCTTCCCGCTCCTTGCGTACCTCACCGCCGGCGGCCTAACGGAGTCCCGTTACTGGGTCGATCTCGGCATCCTCATCCTTACCTACGTGATGCTGGGCTGGGGTCTCAACATCGTGGTGGGCCTCGCCGGCCTCCTCGACCTCGGTTACGTCGCCTTCTACGCCGTCGGGGCCTATTCCTACGCCCTCCTGTCCACGACCTTCGGCCTGTCGTTCTGGATCTGCCTGCCGCTGGCGGGCATCCTCGCCGCCTTCTGGGGCATGCTGCTCGGCTTCCCCGTCCTGCGCCTGCGGGGTGACTATCTCGCCATCGTGACGCTGGCCTTCGGCGAGATCATCCGCCTCGTGCTCATCAACTGGGTCGAGGTCACGGGCGGCGGGGCCGGCATCTCCTCGATCCCCCGCGTGTCGTTCTTCGGCCTGCCCTTCACAGCGGACGACACCGGCTTCGCGGCGACCTTCGGGCTCACCTTCAGCCCGATGCACCGCGTGATCTTCCTCTACTATCTCATTCTGGCGCTTGCGCTTCTCACGAACTGGGTGACCATGCGGCTGCGCAAGCTGCCTATCGGCCGCGCCTGGGAGGCTCTGCGCGAGGACGAGATCGCCTGCCGGTCGCTCGGCATCAACACCACGAACACGAAGCTCACCGCCTTCGCGCTCGGCGCCATGTTCGGCGGCTTCGCCGGCTCGTTCTTTGCCGTCCGCCAAGGCTTCATCTCGCCGGAGAGCTTCAACTTCCTGGAGAGCGCCATCATCCTCGCGATCGTGGTGCTCGGCGGCATGGGCTCGCAGATCGGCGTCGCCATCGCGGCGGTGGCGATGGTCGGCGGGCCGGAGCTCCTGCGCAATCTCGGCTTCCTCAAAGCCGTGTTCGGCGAGGGCTTCGACCCGAACGAATACCGCCTGCTGCTGTTCGGCCTCGCCATGGTGCTGATGATGGTGCTGCGCCCCCGCGGCCTGATCTCGAACCGTGACCCGTCCATCATCCTCAAGGAGCGCAAGGCCATCTCCGGCTCCCTCGTCAAGGAAGGGCATGGCTGATGACCGCCACCGCCTCCCTCGCGCCACCCGCGCCCGGCGCCGCCCGCTGGCAGGCCGACCCGGTCCTCACCGTCGACCATCTCACGATGCGTTTCGGCGGGCTCGTCGCCGTGAACGACCTCTCCTTCCAGGTCGGGCGCGGCGACGTCACCGCCCTCATCGGCCCCAACGGCGCCGGCAAGACCACCGTGTTCAACTGCATCACGGGCTTCTACAAGCCGACCGAAGGCATGATCTCGCTGCGCCAGTCCGGCGCCACGCCGCTGCTGCTGGAGCGCCTGCCCGGCCACAGCGTGGCCTGGAAGGCCAAGGTCGCCCGCACCTTCCAGAACATCCGGCTCTTCTCCGGCATGACGGTGCTGGAGAACCTGCTGGTCGCCCAGCACAACTCTTTGATGATCGCGTCGGGCTTCACCTTCCTCGGGGTGCTCGGGGTCGGCGGCTACCGCGCCGCCGAGCGTCGGGCCGTCGACAAGGCCACCTACTGGCTCGACAAGATCAACCTGCTCGACCGCGCCGACGACCCGGCGGGCGACCTGCCCTACGGCGCGCAGCGCCGGCTGGAGATCGCCCGCGCCATGTGCACGGATCCTGTGCTGCTCTGCCTCGACGAGCCGGCGGCGGGCCTCAACCCGCGCGAGTCGCAGGAGCTCAATGAACTCCTGCTCTCGATCCGCGCCGATCACGGCACCTCCGTGCTCCTCATCGAGCACGACATGAGCGTGGTCATGGAAATCTCGGACCACGTCGTGGTGCTCGACTACGGCGTGAAGATCGCCGACGGCACGCCCTCCGAGATCCAGAGCGATCCGCGCGTCATCGCCGCCTATCTCGGCGTCGAGGACGAGGAGGTGGCGGAGGTGGAAGCCGAGGTCGGCCTGGAGCCGACGATTGCGGAGGTCAGCCGATGAGCGTCGCCGGCATCAACGTGCTCGTGGACGAAACCCGGGCGATCGAGGCAGGCCGCAAGGCACCACTCCTCTTGGTACGCGGCGTCAAGACCTACTACGGCAACATCATCGCGCTCAAAGGCGTCGACCTCGACGTCAACGAGGGCGAGATCGTCACCCTCATCGGCGCCAACGGGGCCGGCAAGTCGACGCTCATGATGACGATCTTCGGCAACCCGCGGGCGCGGGAGGGCCGGATCACCTATGCGGGCCAAGACATCACGAAGCTCGCGACCCACGAGATCGCGCGGCTGAACATGGCCCAGTCCCCCGAAGGCCGGCGCATCTTTCCGCGCATGACGGTCTACGAGAATCTCCAGATGGGCGCGTCCGTGAACGGCTTCGCCCATTTCGACCAGGACCTCGAGCGCGTCACCACCATCTTCCCGCGCCTCAAGGAGCGCCTGCACCAGCGCGGCGGCACCATGTCGGGCGGCGAGCAGCAGATGCTCGCCATCGCCCGCGCCTTGATGAGCCGGCCGCGGCTGCTCCTCCTCGACGAGCCCTCGCTCGGCTTGGCCCCTCTCGTCGTCAAGCAGATCTTCCAGGTTATCAAGGACCTGAACGAGCGGGACGGGATGACGGTGTTTCTCGTCGAGCAGAACGCCTACCACGCCCTCAAGCTGGCCCACCGCGGCTACGTCATGGTGACGGGCCAGATCACGATGAGCGGCACCGGGCGCGAGCTCCTCGAGAACCCGCAGGTCAAGGCCGCCTACCTCGAAGGCGGCAAGCACTGATGCAAAAGGGCCGACGCTGATGCAAGGCATCCTCTACGAAGAGCCCTCGTTCTTCCTTTTCGCGCTCATCACGGTGCTGATGGGCGGCTGGGCCGCCTGGATGACGGGCCGCGCCATGGCGATCACCTGGAAGCCGTTCTGGCAGCTTCTTCTCTACCTGCTGCTGCTCGCGGGCGCCGTGCGCTTCATCCACTACGCGCTGTTTCAGGGCACGCTCGTCTCACTGCACTACTACCTCGTCGATGCGGCGGTGGTCCTGGCTATCGGCATCGTCGGCTTCCGCGCCACCCGCGCCCGGCAGATGACGACGCAATACCGCTGGCTCTACGAGCGCACCGGGCCCCTCTCCTGGCGCGAGAAGGCTCAGGCTTAAGGCGTATGCCGCAGCGCGGAAAACCGGCGGAAAACCGGGATGACTTCCGCCGCGAAACTTGCATGATGGGCGCCGACGGCGGGCCTCAATCCGCCGCCCGGGCCACAGGGACCCGGTTAAAAAACATCCAGAGGAGTGACCTCATGAAGAAAACGCTGCTGACCGGCATCGCGGTGCTCGGTCTCGGCTTCGCCATGACCGGCGGGGCCCAGGCGCAGATCAAGATCGGTGTTGCCGGCCCCATCACGGGCCCGAACGCCGCTTTCGGCGCCCAGCTCAAGAATGGCGTCGAGCAGGCGGTCGAGGACATCAACGCGGCGGGCGGCGTCAACGGCCAGAAGCTCGTCGTGGTGGTCGGCGACGACGTGTCCGATCCCAAGCAGGGCGTGTCGGTGGCCAACAAGTTCGCGTCGGAAGGCGTGAAGATGGTGGTCGGCCACTTCAACTCCGGCGTGTCGATCCCGGCGTCTGAAGTCTACGCCGAGTCCGGCATCGTCCAGATCACCCCGGCCTCGACGAACCCGCGCTTCACCGAGCGCAACATGTGGAACACCTTCCGCACCTGCGGCCGCGACGACCAGCAGGGCGCGGTGGCCGGCGACTACCTGTCCAAGAACTACAAGGGCAAAAAGGTCGCGGTCGTCCACGACAAGACCCCCTACGGCAAGGGCCTCGCCGACGAGACGCAGAAGGCGATGAACGCCAAGGGCGTCAAGGAAGTCCTCTACGAGGGCGTCAACACCGGCGAGAAGGACTACACCGCCCTCGTCTCGAAGCTGAAGCAGCAGAACGTGGACGTCGTCTACTTCGGCGGCCTGCACACGGAAGCCGGCCTCATCATCCGCCAGATGCGCGACCAGGGCCTCAACGCCCCGCTCATGTCGGGTGACGGCATCGTCTCGGCCGAGTTCGTGTCCATCGCCGGCCCCGGCGCCGACGGCACGCTGATGACCTTCGCGCCCGATCCGCGCAAGAACCCGAACGCGCAAGAGGTCGTGAAGAAGTTCCGCGCCAAGAACTTCGAGCCGGAGGCTTACACCCTCTACTCCTACGCCGCGGCGCAGATCCTCGTCGAGGCGGCGAAGCAGGCGGGCGGCACGGACGGCAAGAAGATGGCCGCCGCCATGACCGCGGGCAAGCCGTTCAAGACCGTGATCGGCGACATCACCTACGACAAGAAGGGTGACATCACCCGTCCGGACTACGTCATGTACGTCTGGAAGAAGGGCCAGGACGGCAAGATCGACTACACCGGCAACGAGATCGGCATGTAAGCTTTGCGCCTCAAGTGCGACGCGTGATCGAGGCCCGTCCCGGGAGACCGGGGCGGGCCTTTCCCGTTCTCAGGCGAGAGCGGCGATGAGAGATCTCCGCAACGCCTGCCGCGTGAAATGCCGCTCCACCCCGACGAGCGCCGCCGCGCGTAACGAGAGCCACAGCGCCTCGTCCTTGTAGAGCCGAATGCAAGCCGCCACGAAGGGCTCCGGCTCGTCAGCCGTCAGCATCTCGGACGCATCGCGCCAGCCGATCTGCGCCGCGAGGAGCGAGGTGCCCACCACCGGCAGGCCCGCCGCCGCGCTCTCCAGCACCTTGCGGGGCAGGCCCGCGGCGAAGCGCGTCGGCGCGACGAAGATGCGGGCCCGGTCGTACCAGGGCGCGAGATCGGGCACGGCGCCGACACGCTGCACGAGGGGGTTGGCGTCGAGGGCCCGGATCGACGGCGCGGCGTCGCGACCGACGAGGATGAGGCGCGGTGCCGGACGCAAGCGTTCGGCGAGGCGCGACAGGACGGCCGTGGTGAACCAGTGGATCGAATCCACGTTGGGCGAGCCCTCCTCCGCGAGGCGCCCGACGAAGAGGATGTCGCGCCTCTCGCCGAAAGCCCGCGGCGTCGGGGCAGCGTCCGGCGCGTCGGCCAGGACGTGCACGCGCGGGCAGCCGGAGGCGGAAAACTGCGCGGCCTCGGCGGCCGTCACGGCGGTGACGCGATCGGCAAGGCGCGCGAGTCCAACCTCCTCGGCGATCGCCGCCTCGGCCTCGGCCTCCGTCAGGGGGCTGCCGAGAACCTCGGCCTGCCGGATCGTGCGGTTCGCGAACACGGCTTCGGCATCGTAGATCAGGCGCGCCGGTTTGAGGTCAGGGCGGCGATCTAGCACGACGCGCAGGAGCCGCATGTTGTGCGGCCGGCTCACGAGTAGGGTCTCAACCCCGTCCGACAGCACCACCTCGAGATCGGCTTTGGACCGATCGCGCAACACGTCGATGCCGTCGGGCAGATCGGGCGTGGGCGCCCCGGGCGCCCAGGGCGCGTCCATCGGCAGGAAGCGCACGGCAAAACCCTCGGCGACGAGCAGGCGCAGGATCTCGAGCGCCCGCGGCATGCCGGCGCCGAAGTCGCGCGACGGCGGTACGTCGTCGAGGACGAGGATGCCGCCGGGCGGCCGAACGAGGCGGCGAAGGCGCCAGGCGAGGGTCCGGGCGAGAGTCTTCGCCGACACGATCGTTGAAGCTCCTGGAGCAAGCCGCGCGCGGGCTGCCTTCGGCATGACCACGCTCTTGTCAAGCTTGGCCAGGTCGCTCCGGGTCTGAACGCAGAGGATCGCCGCCGAGCAAGGGCGTCAGCCAAGGCGTCCGAGCGCCGGGAACGTCTCGAGCAGCCAGAACGACGCCGTCGAGAGGCCGCCCGTCAGGAAAGCGATGCCTGTGACGACGAGGAGCGCGCCCATCGTTCGCTCCACGTAGACGAACCGGGATCGGAGGCGCTTCAGGAAGCGCACGAAGGGCCCCATGGCAAAAGCCGCCGCGATGAAGGGCAGCCCCAGCCCGAGGGAATAGGCGCCGAGCAGCAGGGCCCCTCGTGCCACGCTCGTCTCCGCGCCGGCGACGGCGAGGATCGCGGCCAGGATCGGTCCGATGCACGGCGTCCAGCCGAAGGCGAAGGCGAGGCCCATGAGGTAGGCCCCCCAAGGCCCGATGGGGCGGCTCACCTGGAAGCGGGCTTCCCGGTAGAGCAATCCGATGCGGAAGAGCCCGAGGAAGTGCAGCCCCATCACGATGATCGCGAGCCCGGCCAGCGTGCTCAAGGTGTCGAGGTATTGCCGCACGACCTGGCCGAGGGCGGAGGCGGTCGCGCCGAGCAGGACGAACACGGTCGAGAAGCCCGCGACGAAGAGCGCCGCCGTCACGAGCGCCCGGCGGCGCACGGCCCGATCCTCGCCGGCCTGCATGTCGTCGAGGGACGCGCCCGCGAGGAAGGAGAGGTAAGGCGGAACGAGGGGCAGGACGCAGGGCGACAGGAAGCTGATCAGCCCGCCGAGAACGGCGAAGGGCAAGGTGACATCGGCCATGGGCGTTCGCGGTCAGCCTCTCGATGATGTGCCCAGCCGGACAAGCCGGCGAGCGCCGATCAGCGGCAAGGAGAGCGGCAAGGATCGTTGCCGGACACTTAAGCCGCGCGAACGACCGGGGGAAGCCGGGCGGGACGAGCGTCGCCACCTTGTGAAGCCGCCAGGCCTGCGCTTGTCTCAGCCGCGTCCCGACCGAGCCTGCTCCCCATGACCTCCCTACGCAACCACCTGCTCGACGTCCCCGGCCTGACCATCGGGCACGCCCAGGACCTGCGCCTCGCCTCGGGCGTGACCGCGATCCTCTTCGAAGAGCCGGTTGTTGCCTCCGTTGCCGTCGTCGGCGGGGCGCCGGCCGGTCGCGACCTCGAATGCCTCGAGCCGGACCGCACCGTCGAGGGTGTGGACGCGATCGTCCTCTCCGGCGGGTCCGCCTTCGGCCTCGACGCGGCGTCGGGCGTCCAGGCCTATCTGCGCGAGCAGGGCCGGGGCTTCCTGGTCCGGTCCGTGCGCGTGCCGATCGTGCCGCAGGCGATCTGCTTCGACCTTCTCAACGGCGGCGACAAGGATTGGGGCCGCTACCCGCCCTACCGCGAGCTCGGCTACGCCGCTGCGAGCGCGGCGGGTCAGGACCTCTCGCTCGGCACCGTGGGCGGCGGCACGGGCGCGACGACGGTCAACCTGAAGGGCGGAGTCGGCGCGGCGAGCGCCGTCACGGCGGCACGTCACACGGTGGCGGCGATCGTCGTCGTCAACGCCATCGGCTCCGCGGTGGTCGACGGCGGTCCGCATTTCTGGGCCGGGCCGCACGAGATCGGGGACGAGTTCGGCGGCCTCGGCCCGTCGCGGAGCGCGTCGAGGCCGCTGCGATGGAAAGGCGCCCCGGAACCCGCCACCACCATCGCTCTCGTCGCGACCGACGCGATGCTGACCAAGGCCCAGGCCAAGCGCCTCGCCCTCGTCGCGCAGGGCGGACTCGCGAAGGGGTTGAGCCTCTCCCACGCGATGACCGACGGCGACATCGTCTTCGCGGCCTCGACCGGCCGCCGTTCCCTCAGTGATCCGCTCAACGAACTGATCGAGCTCGGCGCGTTAGCCGCGACCTGCCTCGCGCGCGCCATCGCCCGCGGCGTCCACGAGGCAACGGCCCTCCCCTTCCCCGGGGCGCTCCCGGCTTGGAAGGATAGGTTCGCGGATCGCAGCGGCTGAGCTTCGCCGTGTGCGCCAGCGCACAGCGCAGGACGTTTCGGCCACTTGGGCCGTGCAGCCCCGTTGGCAACGAGCCTGCGGCACATAAGTCTCGTCCTGGTGTGGATCCTTGAAATCCACATGCAACAAGGGACAATTCCGATGACCTCGTCCGCGCCCCTCTTCGAACCGTTCCGCCTCGGCAGCCTTGACCTGCCGAACCGCATCGTCATGGCGCCGCTCACCCGCAACCGTGCGGCGAAGGGCACCGATGCGCCGAACGCGCTCAACGCTCGCTATTACGCGCAGCGCGCCTCGGCCGGGCTCCTCATCACGGAGGCCTCCCAGATCTCGCGCCAGGGCCAGGGCTACGTCTGGACGCCAGGCATCTACACGCCTGAGCAGGTCGCCGGCTGGCGCCAGGTTACGGACGCGGTCCATGCTGCGGGCGGACGCATCGCGATTCAGCTCTGGCACGTCGGCCGCGTTTCGCACGTCTCCCTGCAGGAGAACGGCGCCGCTCCGGTCGCGCCTTCCGCGATCCAGGCCAAGACCCGCACCTACGTCGAGAGCGGCTTCGAGGAGGTCTCGGCCCCGCGCGCCCTGGACTTGTTCGAGATCCCGGGCATCGTCGCCGATTACGAGCGCGCGGCGCGCAACGCCAAGGAGGCCGGCTTCGACGCCATCGAGATCCACGGCGCCAATGGCTACCTCCTCGACCAATTCATGAAGAGCGGCACGAACCATCGCACCGACGCCTATGGCGGATCGGTGGAGAACCGGACACGGCTCACCCTCGAGGTGGCCGAGGCGATCCTGAAAGTCTGGGACAAGGGCCGGGTCGGCATTCGCCTCTCGCCCGTGAGCCCGGCGAACGACGCGAGCGACGCCGACCCGCAGGCGACCTTCGGCCACGTCGTCGAGCGCCTGAGCACCCTCGGCCTCGGCTTCATCCACGTGGTGGAAGGGGCGACGGGCGGTCCGCGGGACAACGCCGCGTTCGACTACGGCGCGCTGCGGAGCGCCTTCAAGGGCGCCTACATCGCTAACAACGGCTATACCCGGGAGCTCGCCAACGAGGCGGTCGCGGCGGGTCGGGCCGACCTCGTGGCCTTCGGCAAGCTCTTCATCGCCAATCCCGACCTCGTGGAGCGCTTCCGCCTCGGCGCGCCGTTGAACGCGCCGGACCAGGCGACCTTCTACGGCGGCGGGCCCGAGGGTTACACGGATTATCCGACCCTCGACAGAGCCGCCTGAGGAATACGCGTCGTCCAATCTCCGACCTCATCCTGAGGTGGCGCGGAAGCGCCCTCGAAGGAGGGCTCCAGTTACGTTCGTGGTACTGGAGCCCCTTCGAGGCTCGCCTTCGGCTCGCACCTCAGGATGAGGCATCCGAATGGGATGAGCATGTGTTCCGGGGCGGGTCCCCAGGCCACGCCCGCGACGAATCGGGCGTGGCCCTCTACACATCGGGGATCAGACACGAGGTCCCCGATGGTCGACGACGCCAAGCTCGCCGCGCTCCGCGCCCGCTACGCCGACGCGAGCGGGAGCACCGTGTATGATCCGGAATTCGCCCGCGTCGCCGCGTCCCAGTTCCAGGGCGACACGCGCAAGTGGCCCTTCATGGATCCGGCGACCTTCCTCGCCGCCCCGTTCCGACCCGACGCCAGGGCCACGAACTTCGCCGACCTCGACGTGGCGCTGCTCGGCGTACCGATGGACCTCGGCGTCACCAACCGGGCGGGCTCGCGGCTCGGGCCGCGCGCCGTGCGCGCCATCGAGCGGATCGGGCCCTTCGAGCACGTCCTGCGGGTCGCGCCCTTCAGCGAGGCGAAGATCGCCGATATCGGCGACGTACCCTTTCGCAGCCGCTTCTCCCTCGAACAGTGCCACGAGGACATCGAGGCTTATCTCGGTACGATCCACGCCGCGGGCGTGCGCCCCCTGAGCGTCGGCGGCGATCACTCGATCTCGCTGCCGATCCTCAAGGCCCTCGGCAAAGGTCGGCCTCTCGGGATGATCCACATCGACGCCCATTGCGACACGTCCGGCCCCTACGAGGGCACGAAGTTCCACCACGGCGGGCCCTTCCGCGAGGCGGTGCTCGCCGGCGTGCTCGACCCGGAGCGCACGATCCAGATCGGCATCCGCGGCGGCGCGGAATATCTCTGGGAGTTCTCCACCGAGAGCGGGATGACCGTGATCCACGCCGAGGAGGCCGTGGCCATGGGCATGCCTGCCGTGATCGAGAAAGCCCGGGCCGTGGCAGGCGCCGGCCCGACCTATCTCACCTTCGACGTCGACAGCCTCGACCCGGCCTTCGCGCCCGGCACCGGCACGCCGGAGGTGGGCGGCCTGCAGCCGCGCGAGGCGCTGCAGATCCTGCGCGGGCTTGCCGGCCTCGACATCGTGGCCGGCGACGTGGTGGAGGTCGCGCCGCAATACGACGGCACCACCAACACGGCGCACGCCGCGGCGCAGGTGATGTTCACCCTCCTCTGCCTGATGCTGCGGGCGCCTTCCTTCGCGCGGCGTGCCTGAGCGCTCATCAGCCCCAGGCGTTCGTGAGGTGGCCCGTCCACCAGGCCGCCTTGTTCGTGAAGCGGATGAGAAGCAGGATGATGCCGGCGGCGATGCCGCAAAGGAGCAGGATGGTGACGCCGTCGCTGCGGGCCGGCGTATCGCCGGAGGTCTGCCGGGGCCATGCGACGGCGGCGACGAGGCAGACCAACATACCGGCATCGAAGGTCATCTGCATGTAGTGGACCGGCGGCAGCGGCCACTCTCCGCCGGGAGTGAGGATGCGCCACAGGCATTGGGCGATCAGCATCAACGACACGAAGATGAGGGAGCCCTGGCCTGAGCCTCGCTTCGTCTTCTCCTGCGGCAGTGTCGCGGGCCGCTCGTCGTAAACGCCGTTCGCCATGATCGTCTCTCCTTGATCGACACCTGGTCTAGAACGGCCCTGTTTCGGGGTGGTCGCGCGAGCTTTCTCCCCGCATGTCCGCCCTGCAATGGAGGCCGAGCCGCCCGCATCGGCGGCCCGGACTTGCCAGGGGCGGGCCTTCCGCGCTTACCATCCGTCAGCGCCCGCCCGACGGGCCACCGACACAACGGAGGAAACCCCATGAGACTGCGCCTCCTCGGCCTCGCCCTCCTCGCCACCGCCGCGGCGAACGGCGCCCTCGCCCAGGGCAAGAAGTACGAGACGCTGAAGCTCGCGAGCGAGGGCGCCTACGCCCCGTGGAACTTCACGACGGCCGGCGGCAAGCTCGACGGCTTCGAGATCGAGCTCGGCAACGACCTGTGCGCGCGCATGAAGGTGAAGTGCGAGTTCGTGGCGCAGGATTGGGATGGCATCATCCCGGCGCTGAACGCGCGCAAGTACGATGCGATCATGGCCGGCATGAGCATCACCGAAAAGCGCATGGAGGTGATCAGCTTCTCGGCGCCCTACGCCAACGCACCGAACGGCATCCTCGTCGAGAAGAGCTCACCGCTTGCCAAGTTGCCGGGCACCGGACAGCGCTTCAGCCTCGACCGGCAGGAAGCTGAAGCTCAGAAGGCGATCGACGCCATCAAGCCGGCCCTCAAGGGCAAGACGATCGGCGTCCAGGGCTCGACGACCCATGCCGCCTTCGCCGACAAGTACCTCAAGGGCACGATCGAACTGCGCGAGTACAAGAGCACCGAAGCGCACGATCTTGATCTCGGCGCCGGCCGCATCGACGGCGTCATCGCCGATTCAACGACGCTCAACGGCACCCGAGAGAAGCCGGAGTTCAAGGACTACGTGATCGCGGGTCCCGGCTTCACGGGCGGCGTACTGGGCAACGGCGTCGGCATCGGCCTGCGTAAGGACGACACCGAGCTGAAGAGCATGTTCGACGAGGCGATCAAGGCCGCCATCGCCGACGGCACGGTGAAGCGCCTCTCGGAAAAGTGGTTCAAGGTCGACACCACGCCGCAGGGGTGAGGGGCCCAGCCGCTCGTGTCATTCCGGGGCGGCCCAGCGGCGCCCGGGATCCATGAGAGGTAGTCCGGCGTGTCCTGGATTCCGGGTTCTCGGCTGTGCCGAGCCCCGGAATGACGGGTTGCGGCTAAAGAGAACGCTCGGGTCGCCGAAGCAGCAGGGTGCGACGGAAATCATCTCCGCTGCCCCTCTTTTCGGCCGTGCAAGCCCTTGCGCACCCCGACCCGCGGCGGCTTAGATCAAGCGTCGCCTGTCCTCGCGAGGGCAGGTCCCGACGGCCGCGCGAACGGCCCGACCAAAGAAGGGGAGCTCGAGCATGAACATCCTGAAGGCCTTAAGCCTCGCCGTCCTCGGCACGGTCCTGTCCGTCGCGGGCGCGCAGGCCCAGACGAAGGACTGGAGCAAGATCAAGATCGCCACGGAAGGCGCCTACGCGCCGTGGAATTTTCAAGAGGGTGGCAAGCTCGTGGGCTTCGAGGTCGACCTCGCCAACGAGCTGTGCAAGCGCATGAAGGCCACCTGCGAGGTCGTGGCCCAGGATTGGGACGGTATCATCCCGGCGCTCAATGCCGGCAAGTACGACGCCATCATGGCCGGCATGAACATCACCCCGAAGCGCATGGAGGCGATCCAGTTCAGCGCGCCCTACGCCGCCACGCCCCATGGCTTCGGTGTGCTGAAGTCGTCGCCCCTCGCCAAGCTGCCGGGCGGCGACCTGCGCTTCAACCTCGCCACCGACGAGGCCGGCGCGGCCAAAGCGGCCGAGGCGATGAAGCCCTTGCTCAAGGGCAAGGTGATCGGCGCTCAGGTTTCCACCATCAACGCCGACTTCGTGAACAAGTACTTCAAGGACGTCGCCGAGATCCGCGAGTACAAGACCACGGAGCAGCACGACCTCGACCTCGCGGCGGGCCGCCTCGACGCGATCTTCGTCGGCCACGGGGCGCTCGTCGCGACGATGGACAAGCCGGACTTCAAGGACGTGACCATGGCCGGCCCCGCCTTCCGCGGCGGGTTGCTCGGTGCGGGCGTGGGCGTCGGCATCCGCAAGGCGGATGCCGAGCTCAAGGCCAAGTTCGACGAGGCGATCAAGGCCACCATTGCCGACGGCACGATGAAGACCCTGTCGATGAAGTGGTTCAAGATCGACGCCGTCCCGCAGACCTGACCGGAGGATCCGGCCCCGAATCCGTGCGGGTTCGGGGCCGGAACCGGGATCCATCGTCCCGGCATGATCGGATGAACGGCGTTCTTCGATGAGTTATTTCGAGCTGATGGGTTTCGGCCCGCGCGGCTGGGGCGAGCCGATGCTGCGCGCCACCCTGATGACGGTCGCCGTCTCCGTCTCGGCTTTCCTGATCGGCGCCGTCTTTGGCATCCTCGGCGCCTGGGCCAAGCTCTCCCGCAGCCTCGTCGCGCGCTCGGTCGCCGACGCCTACACCACCGTGCTGCGCGGCGTTCCGGACCTCCTCGTCATCTACCTGTTCTACTTCGGCGGCAGCGCGATCCTGAGCGCCATCGGGCGGGCGTTCGGGGCGCAAGGCTTCGTCGGCATGCCGGCCTTCCTGACGGGCGCCATCGCCGTCGGCATCGTGTCGGGCGCCTTCCAGACCGAGGTCTATCGCGGCGCGTATCTCGCCATCGCCAAGGGCGAGCTCGAGGCAGCGAAGGCGGTGGGCATGCACCGCTTCACCATGCTCCGCCGCATCATCGCGCCCCAGGTGCTGCGCTTTGCGATCCCAGGCCTCGGCAACGTGTGGCAGTTGGTCCTGAAGGAGTCGGCGCTCATCTCCGTGACGGGCCTCGTCGAGCTCCTGCGCCAGTCGCAGATCGGCTCGGGCTCGACCCGCCAGCCCTTCGCCTTCTTCCTGACCGCGGCGGCGCTCTACCTCGTCCTGACCACCATCTCGACCTGGGGCTTCCGCCAGGCGGAAGAGCACGCCATGCGCGGCGTCAGGAGGGCCTGATGGACCTCGCGTTTATGGGCGAGAGCTTCCTGCGCCTGCTCACCGGCATCCCCCTCACCCTCAAGCTCGCCGGCACGTCGATCGCCATCGGCGCCGTGCTGGCCCTCGGCCTTGCGCTCATGCGACGCTCGGGCGTCGCGCCGCTCGACTGGTTCGCGCGGGGCTACATCTTCGTCTTCCGCGGCACGCCGCTCCTCGTGCAGCTCTTCCTGATCTACTACGGCCTCGGCCAGTTCCGGCCTTTTCTCCAGGAACTCGGCGTCTGGTGGTTCCTGCGCGAGCCTTACTACTGCGCCGTGCTCGCGCTCACCTTGAACACGGCCGCCTATGGCGCCGAGATCATCCGCGGCGGGCTGCAAGCCGTGCCCCACGGCCAGGTCGAGGCGGCCCGGGCCTGCGGCATGTCGGGCTTCCTGCTCTTCCGCCGAGTCGTCGCCCCCATCGCGCTTCGCCAGGCCCTGCCCGCCTACGGCAACGAGATGGTGCTCATGGTGCGCGCCACGGCGATCGCCTCCATCGTGACCCTGATGGAGGTGACGGGCATCGCCCAGAAAATGATCGCCGAGAGCTTTCGGGCGATCGAGATCTTCATCTGCGCCGGCGCGATCTACCTCGTCCTGAACTTCCTGCTCTCCCGTGCCATCATGGCCCTCGAATGGTGGCTCTCGCCGCACCTGCGCGAGCCGCCCCATGTCGGCGCCGCGCCGAGCGCGCCGCAACTCGTGAGTTGATCGCCCGATGCTCGCCCCCTCCCCCGCCGCCCCGACCGCCGTCGCCGTCCGCGACCTGCGCAAGAGCTTCGGCAGCCTCGAAGTGCTCAAAGGCGTTTCGCTGGAGGCCCGCGACGGCGAGGTGATCTCGATCCTCGGGGCTTCCGGTTCCGGCAAGTCGACCATGCTGCGCTGCATCAACATGCTGGAGGTGCCCGATTCCGGCGAGATCACCATCGGCCAGGAGACGATCGGCCTGCGCCAGGGCCGGCGCGGCCGCATGGAGCCGGCCGATAGCCGCCAGGTCGACCGCATCCGCTCCCGCGTCGCCATGGTGTTCCAGAGCTTCAACCTCTGGTCCCACATGACGGTGCTGGAGAACGTCGTCGAGGCGCCGATTCACGTGCAGAAGCGGCTGAAGGCGGAGGCCGTCGCCGAGGCCGAGGCGCTGCTCGCCAAGGTCGGCATCGCCGACAAGCGCAACCACTACCCGGCTCACCTCTCGGGCGGCCAGCAGCAGCGCGCGGCCATCGCCCGGGCCCTCGCCCAGCGGCCGCAAGTCATGCTCTTCGACGAGCCCACCTCGGCCCTCGACCCGGAACTCGTCGGCGAGGTGCTTCGGGTCATGCGGTCCCTCGCGGAAGAGGGTCGCACCATGCTCGTCGTGACGCACGAGATGGGCTTTGCCCGGGACGTGTCGAGCCGGGTCGTCTTCCTGCATAAGGGTCAGATCGAGGAGGAGGGAGCGCCCGCTCAGGTCTTCGGCGCACCGCGCTCCGAGCGCTTCAAGCAGTTCATCTCGAGCCACCGCTGAGGCGGCTTACTCTTCCTTGGCGGGAGGTTCCGGCAGGGGGTCGAAATCGGTGGCGTCGCCGATCGAGGCCAGCGTCGGCCGCGGCGCCTTCGGCAGCGGTTTCACCTCGATCGTCGGCGGCTTGTCGGGCTCCTCGTCCGAGCTGCGCTCGATCCGCACCTCGCCCTTGACGTAATCCGCGTCGATCTCCTTCACCTCGGCCGTGAACCGATGCCGGCTGTAGCGCTGGTAGCGTACGAGGTCGAAGCGGCCCTGCTCGTAGCGGAAGGTGAAGCTCGGGTTCCAGTGGGCGTCGGCGCTGAACTGCAGCTCGATCCGGAAGGCGCCGTTCTCGATCGACAGACCGTCCTCGAACGTGTCGCGTAGCGACGGCTCCTCGTCGCGCGGGATAAGTACGTGGTTCTCCGCCGCGAGACGCCAAGGCTCTCCGGCGGCGCCCGCGAAGACGACGGCGATCATGCGCGGGTTCGTGTCGAGCGTGATCTTGGGGTCGCTGCTGTAGGGCCGGATGACATTGCGCGGGCTCGTCTGCCGCAGAACCATGACGGCGTCGGCGCGCCCGTCGCGGTTGAGGTCGCCCTTCGCCTTCGCCTCGACCGTCCAGCCCTTGGGCACGAAGGCCCGCACGGACGCCGCCTTCGCGGGCAGCTTCGGATAGGTGACCTTGGGCGGCCTGACCTCGCCGTCCTCGGCCAGTGCCGGACCGAAGACAAAGGAGGCGAGCAGGAGCCCCGCCGCGAACTGCACCATCATGCCTTACACCCCGAGACGCCGCATCAGCGGCGTCCGGAGAGATAGAGGCGCGATATCGCGAGGCCGTGCCGCCGGCACGGGCCAAGTATTTCAGCAGGCGAGATTCAGCGGAGGGTCTCGTTGACGCGGACCGCCGTGCCCTCGATCTCGCGGGGGCCGCGGCCGAGATGCTCGCGCACGATGCGCATGTTGCGCCGGTTCGAGCGGTAGGCGACGTCGAAGAGGTCGCCGAGGAGCGGGATGGCACCGAGCGTGGTGTCCAGCGCCAGGTTGCCGACCATGCGGGCGATCTTCCAGCGCGGCAGGCCGAGCTGGCGCGCCTCCCAGATGATGTAGGCCGAGAGCAGGGCCGAGAGCCCGTCGCCAACGACCGGGATCACGCCGAGCAGCGCGTCGAGGCCGATGCGCTGGTTCGTGCCCGGAATCGGCACGGCGCTGTCGAGAAGGCGCGACAGCAGCTCCATGCGCGCCAGCGCGTCTTCCCGGCTCGGGCCCGCCGCCTTGATCGCCTCGAAAACCTGCGTCCGCCCCTGCGCCACCGCTCGACCCCTCGCCTTCAGACAATGCCGTTAACGGTGATCGATGTGGGTGTTCGCCCTGTGTTCGGCAAGCGTTCGCGCCAGAGCCTATTCGAGGCGCACGACGATGCTGTCGGTGGCCCCTGCGGCGTCCATCACGGAGACCCGCGCGAAGCCCGCGCCATCCGGCTGCCAGCTCGCCTGGCGCCGCAGCGCCGCCTCGCTCACCGGCGCGCCGTTGACGAGCCAGGTCAGGGGCAGGACGCCGCCGGTGGCCTTGAGGACGAGGGCGCCCTGCCCGTCCGTCGGGCGGGTGAGGCCGAGCTCGACCCGCGAGCCATTGTACGGATAGGCGATGCGCAAGGGCGCGCTCGTCGTCGCGGCGATGGTTTTCGGCGCGTCGCGCCGCACGTGACGCAAGGGCGGCGGGAGGCTCGCGGTCGAAGCGATCAGCGCGTCGGAGGGCTGGAGAATGCTCTCCGGCTCGTGCCCAAGGCGGGCGAAGGCATCGAAGAGCAGGGGCCCGGCGACGACGCGCCCGACGAGGCCCGGCACCGCGCCGTTGTCCGGCCGTCCGACCCAGACACCGACCGTGAAGCGCCGGTCGAAGCCCAAAGCCCAGGCGTCGCGATAGCCGTAGGACGTGCCGGTCTTGTAGGCTATGCGCCCGGCAAGCGCGCTCTCCGGCGGGGGCGCACCGCGCAGGATGTCGGCGACGTACCAAGCGGCGACGGGTTCCGAGACCCGGGTGCCCGGCCGTGGCTCGGCGCCGTCGACGCGGCGGATCAGGTGAGGCGCCTCCCCGCCGCGGGCAAAGCCCGCGTAGAGGCGCGTGAGGTCAGCAAGCGTGATGCCGAGGCCTCCTAAGCCCACCGCGAGGCCGGGCGCGGCCTCCTTGGGCAGCGCGATCTCGGCGCCGGCCTGGCGCAACCGGGCGAGGAAGCGGGGCGCGCCGACCTCGTTGAGGAGCTCGACGGCCGGCACGTTGAGGGACAGCTGCAGCGCCTTGCGTGCCGTGACGGTGCCCTGGAAGCTGAGGTCGAAGTTCTCCGGCGCGTAGGCACCGTAGCGCGACGGCCGGTCGTCGAGCATCGTTTCCGGGTGGGCAATCCCGTTCTCGAAGGCGAGGGCGTAGATGAAGGGTTTCAGGGCCGATCCCGGCGAGCGGATCGCCTGCGTCATGTCGATCGCGCCGGCCCGCCCACGATCCATGTAGCCGGCGCTGCCGACCTCGGCGCGCACCTCGCCCGTGAGGTTGTCGACGGCGATCACCGCGGCCGAGAGCCCGGGACCCAAGCGCTCCACCCGCTCGCGGGCCAGCGCTTCGAGGCCGGCCTGGAGCCGCGCATCGAGGGCGAGGCGATGCACCTTGCGGTCGGGATCGGCCGCCACGACCGTCTCGGCCAGGTGAGGCGCCAGCATCGGGAAGGGCTGGCGACCGGCCGGTACGCGCTCGGCCTTGGCGGCCTCGGCCTCCTCCGGCGCGAGAACCCCGCGGGCTGCAGCGCGGTCGAGCACCCGGTCGCGGGCGCGCCGGGCGATCTCGGGCGAGCGATCGGGACGTCGGGCTTCAGGCGCCTGCGGCAGGGCGACGAGGAGCGCCGCCTCGCCGAAGGATAGGCGCTTCGGCTCCTTGCCGAGATAGGAGAGCGCCGCCGCCCGGACCCCTTCGAGGTTGCCGCCGTAGGGCGCCAGCGTGAGATAGAGCGTAAGGATCTCGTCCTTCGAGAAGCGCCGTTCGAGCTGGACCGCCCGCACCGCCTGACGCAGCTTCGCGGCAAGCGTCCGCTCCTCCCGGGGCTCCAGGAGGCGGGCGACCTGCATCGTCAAGGTCGAGGCGCCGGAGACCACCCGCCCATGCCGGAGCGCCTGGCCGAGCGCCCGGCTCAGCGCGAGGGGGTCGAGGCCGAGATGCCTGTCGAAGCGGGCATCCTCGTAGGCCTTGAGCATCGCGAGATAGCGCGGATCGACGTCCGGCACGGCGACGGGTAGGCGCCAGCGGCCGTCCTCCGTGACGAAAGGGCGGAGCAGCCGCCCGTCGCGGTCGAGGACGACGGTGGAGCGGGTCTCGGCGACCGTGAGATCGAGGGGTCCGAGGCGATGGACGAAGAGTGCGAGGGTCGCTCCCGCAACACCACCAACAGCGATCAGGGCGGCGGCGAGACCCCGCCCCACCGAGCGCCACCATCCTCCCCCGGCCCGCGGCGGGGAGGGTCGGGTCGGGGGCGGTGCCGCCGGGCCAGATCGATGAGACGATGCTGACCCGTCCACGCTGTCATTCCGGGGCCGCGCAGCGGAACCCGGAACCCATGGCGGATCGGAAACAGCGCTGGGTTCCGGGTTCTCGGCTGCGCCGAGCCCCGGATTGACAGCGGAAGCGTCGCCGTCAGGGTCTGGCCTCCCTTCCCTCAGGGGAGGGACACAGGGTGGGGTACGCGCCGCAGGCGCGATCCTCGAGTGGTCGGGGATGGAGCTTGATTGCCGCTGCGCGGCATACCCCACCCCGGCCCTCCCCTGAGGGGAGGGAGAAGTGGCGCCGTTCTCGTCGTCCCCGCTCACGGCTTCGCCGGCGTCACCTCGACCGTGCCGAAGGCGGTGCGGCCGAAGCGGTCGGGGCGGTACATGTCCTCCACGCTCGCCGGCGGGTGCACGTAGCGGCCCGGCGCGACGGCGCGGACGATGTAGGCGACGCTGAAGAAGGCGGGCTGGCCGGTGTTGCGATCGAAGGCCGCGACGAAGCGGTCGTCGCGGTACTCCGCCGTCGCCGGCTCAACCTCGGTCTTCAGCCAGTTCAGCCCCGCGAGCGACGCGCCCTCGACGAGTTTCGGGTTGTCGATCTCGAGTCCCGCCGGCAGGCGGTCGACGAGAAGGAGGCGGGCGTAGCGGGCCGTGGGCTCCGTCACTTTCAGCACCACGACGAGGCGGTCGTTCTGCTTCAGGGTCGAGGGGTCCACCTTCGTGCCGTCGAGCTTGTAGTAGCTGCGCTCGACCGAATAGCCCTGGCTCGCCGCCGGCTCGGGCCCGATCGGGTGGCCGGTGACGTTGAGCACCACCTGCGCCGCGGCCGCCCCGTCGTTGGCGATGCTGACGTCGCCGGCCCCGAGGCTCGCGTCGCGGTAGGTGCGGTAGAAGGCGCCCTTTTTGGCGTCCCCGTTCACCTTGAGGCTGATCGCCTCGGCGTCCCGGGTCAGGGCCTGGGCGGCGAGCACCATCCACACGTTCTCCTGGGTGCTCGTATAGCGGGTGCGGTTGCGCTCCTCCGTGATCGCCTGGGCGATGGGCTGGATCGTATCCCGCGCGAAGCCCGCCTCCGCGACGAGGGCGAGCATGCCCGCTCCGTCCCGCAGCCGCGAGCCGTAATCCGGCCGCGCGACGCCCGGCTCCTTGAGCCCGCGCAACTGCTCGACGGCCGACGTGAAGGCCGCCTGCGAGCGGCCTCGGTCGCCGAGCAGGGCGAGCGCTGCCGCCACCTGAGCGCGCGCGAGCGGGGTGCCGAAGTTCTTGAGCTGCGTGTCGGCGAGGTAGCGCAGGTCGCCCATGACCGAGCGGCCGTTGCGGGCGAGCACATAGGTGGCATAGGCGAGGTCCGCCGCGCCGCTGCCTTCGACGTTGGTCTGGTTGGCGACGTAGTTGCGCAGGCGGTCGAGCGCTTGATTGAAGGCGGTCTGCGGCACCTGGAAGCCCCGTTCCCGCGCGCGGGTCAGGAAGTCCGTCGCGTAGGCGTCGAGCCACACGTCGTCGCCGCCGACGCCCCAGAGGCCGAAGGAGCCGTTGCCGCCCTGGCGGGCGAGGACCCGCTCGATGGCGCCCCGCACCCGCTCGTCCGCCTTGTCGTCGAGCGCCAGGGCCTCGGCCGTGGCAAGGCGGTTGACGTAGAGGAGCGGCATCGCCCGGCTCACCGTCTGCTCGGTGCAGCCGTAAGGGTAGCGGTCGAGGGCCTGGAGGATGCCAGGCACGTCGAGCGCCGCGAGCGGCGACACCGCCACCGAGACCGCGCCCGTGCCGGGCAGGATATCGGCCAGCAGGTCCCTCGAGACGGTGAGGCTGGCGCCGGCCTCGAGCGGGCGCACGATGCGCCGCACGAGGGACGAGGTGCCGGGCTGGATGCGCACGGCGAAGCTCTGCGTCGCTTCGATCCCGGGCCCGGAGAGCTTCACGTCGATCATCGCCGCGCCCGTTCCGGCCGCGGTGACCGGGATCGCGACCTGGCCTTTCGACCCTGCCTCCAAACGAATCGTGCGCCGAAGGGCATCCGCCGCCACGAGCACGGGCCCGCGCACGTCAAGGTCGACGGTGTAGTCGCCCGCCCTTCCCTCGACGTTGTCGATCTGCATGAAAAAGCGCGACTGGTCGCCGACCGAGAGGAAGCGCGGCAGGGTGCCCGCCAGCACGACGGGATCGCGGATGATCACGTCGGAGGTGGCGCTGCCGACGCGGTCCTTCGTCCAGGCGACCGCGATCACGCGGGCCGAACCGTTGAAGGCCGGGATCTCGAAATCGACGCTGGCCGTGCCGTCGGGGCGCACCGTGACTACGCCGGAATAGCGCGCCAAGGGCTCCTGGGTCGGGGGCATGCCGTCGAGACCCTTCGGCGCGGCGTCGCCGCCGGCGCGGATCGCACCGCGCACACCCTGCATGCCGTCGACGAGGTATCCGTAGAGATCGCGGACCTCGGTCGAGAGCTGCTTCTGGCCATAGAAGAACTCGGCCGGGTTCGGCGACTGGTAGCGGGTGAGGTTGAGGATGCCGACATCGACCGCGGCCACTGTGATGCGCGCCTCCTCGCCCGAGTTCAGGCCGGCAAGACGGATCGGGAGGGTGAGCGTGCCGCGCGGCCTGATCTGCTGCGGCGCGTTGAGCTGCACCTCGAGCGAGCGCGCCGCCCGGTCGACCTGGAACCAGGCGACGCCGATCGCCCGGCCCGGCAGGCGCTTGGCAGCCTGATCCAGGGGTCGGTGGGCGAGCGCGACGAGATAGGCGCCAGCGCCCCACTCCGCCTTGACCGGCAGCGTGACGTTGGAGCCGTCGGCGGCGACGTCGACCACCTTCAGCTCGTGCACCTTGTCGCTCACGACCATGATGGTGGCCTTGCCCGTGAAGCGCGGGTTGATGCGCGCCTGCAGGGTCTCGCCGGTGCGATAGCTCGCCTTGTCGAGGGTCATCTCGAGGCGGTCGGGCACCTCCGCCGTGGCGTCGCCGGCCCAGCCGGCGGTGAAGGTGAGGCTCGTCTCGGCGGTGGCGATGCCGTCGGCCTTCACCTCGAGCTTGTAGCTGCCCCACTGCAGCGGCGCGGCGATGCGGCCCGGCTCGCTGGCCGAGAGGTCGACCTTGCCGTCGGCGATCCGCCGGTTGGTGCTGATCGGCTCATAGGCCCAGCGGCCGTCGCTGTAGTACCACTGGTAGCGCTTATCGACGCGCGACAGGGTCCAGCTCACGCCCTTCTTCGCCAGGCGCGTGCCGTCGGGCTGGGCGAGCACCACGTCGAAGGTGGCGGTGGCCCCCTCGGCGATTTCCTCGCCGAAATTCTTGCGCACCCCGATCACGGGGCCGGAGGGCAGGATCGGCAGGGTCAGGTTGCGCTCCACGGCCCGCCCGCCGGGCTCGCCGACGCGCAGGGTGATGCGGGCTTCGGTCGGCTTCGGCGCCGCGACCTCGGGCAGTGCGATGGACATCGCCGCGCGGCCTTGAGCGTCCGTGGTGCCCTTGTCTTCGATCTCCTGACTGGAGCTCTCGATCTTCTCGTCGTCGAGGCCGATGACGTAGCCCTCGAGCCCCTTCACGCCGGAGTTCGAGGCTTCCGCGACGACCACCTCGCCCGAGACTTCGAGGTCCGAGCCCGGCGCGCCGTAGAGGTAGCGGGCCGTGACGTCGACCTCCGCCGGCTGCTGCGGCAGCAGCGCCGGGGCTTTGGGGGCGAGCGTCAGTTCCAGGCGCTCGGGGACATAATCCTCCACGAGGAAGGCGGCCTCGCCCACGGCGGAGGCTTTCGGGTCGGTATAGGCCTGGACGCGCCAGGTGCCGCGCTGCGCGCCGGCGAGGAGCGGCAGCGTGAAGGCGCGGCCCCCGAAACCCTGGTCCTCGACCTGAGCGCGCTTGAACTCGACGCCGTCGGGACGGCGCACCACAAGGGTGAGCGGCAGCCCCGCCACGCCCTGCCCCTTCGCGTCGCGCAGGAGAGCCGTGAGGAACACGGTCTCGCCGCCGCGGTAGACGCCGCGCTCGGGGAAGACGTAGGCCTCGACGGCGCCCGTCGCCGCGCGGCCCTTCACGCCCCGGTCGGTGAGGTCGAAGGCCGACTGGCCGAGATCGAGGAAGCCATAATCGCCGTCCGCCGTCGTGGCGACGACGATGCCCGGCGCGAGGCCGCCTTCGCCGCGCACGAGGCCCGGGTCGAAGGAGGCGCGGCCGTCGGCGTCCGTAGTCTTCGTACCGAGGATCTCGTTGTTGCGGGCGACCAGGCGCACTTCGACGCCGCTCACGGCCTGGGCGCCGCTGAGCGAGCGCACGAGAACGTGGGCGCCGTCCTGGCCTTTCAGGGCCGTGAGGCCGAGGTCGGAGACCACGAACCATTGCGTGGCGCGGGGGCCGTAATCGTCGTCGCCCGTGTCCGGGCCGGAGCTGGCACGAGCCACCATGACGTAGACGCCGGGCTCGAGCTTGCCGACCGCCTCGGTGACGGGGAAGGCGGTGACGACGTCCTTGTTGAGCTCGGACTTCGCGTCGAGCGACCCCTTCCAGACCTTGAAGCCCTTCTCGGTGGCGAGCGTCTCGGTCGTGTACTTGTTGAGCTGCTGGAGGAAGTCCTCCGAGCGCACGGTCGGCAGCAGGCTTCGGTCGCCGATGCGGTAGATCTCGACGCCGATCCGCGCCGTGTTCACCGAAACGACCGGGATGCCCTCCTGGCCGGTGCGGGGCAGGACGTAGTTCTTGCCCGTGAAGCGAACCTGCGGCGAGCGGTCCTTGACGTAGACCTCGTAGTCGGCCGAGCGCAGCAGCACCTCGTCCTCAATCGCCGACGGCAGGCCCTGGCGCACGACGAAGGCGTAGCGCTCGCCGTGCTTGAGGCCGTTGGCGCAGAGCTCCGAGCCGTTCGTGGACACCGCGGCGTTGGCCGCGCCGGAGATCGCCAGATACGGCGTGAAATCGGTCTTGCCCTCGGCCAAGGCTTCCGAGAACTGGAAGCAGACGCGGGGCGAGGCGGAATCGGAATCCACCTTATAGTCGAGGAGGCGGAAGCCGTGTTTCTCGCGCAGCTCCTCGTAGGTGCGGCGGACGCCCGCGTTGTCGGCGAGCTTGAGGCTGGCGCGGTAGGCGTCGAGGGCGGGCCGCCAGATCTGGCGAGACGCGCTGTTCTCCGCCAGCGCCACGAGGGCCGCGGCCTCGTCGGGCCGGGTCTGGGCGCGCTGATAGGCGATGTAGGCCGCGGTGGCGCCGCGCTCCTGCAGACGGTAGCGCTCGCTCCAGTCCTTGGGCTCGACGGCCCGCGCGGCCTTCGAGAAGCCGATCCAGGCACCGACATCCTTGCCGTCGGCGATCACGGCGGCAGTGTAGAGGGCGAGCGCCCGGCGGGCGTCGCGGGCGAGGAACTGGTCGCCCTCGCGCTTGAGCTGCGCGGCCGGGCGGCCCTGCACCGAGGCGCCCGATTCGGACCTCAGCCGCTCCTCGAGCCGCGCGGCGTCGCTGGCGAGGTCCTCCCGGACGTAGGTCTTCTGCGATGAAGCCGCGGAGGCTTGGGGAACCGGTGCTTGCGCGAGGCTTGAGCCGGCGCAGGCGAGAGCCGCCGTCAGGACGACGGTGCCGAAGAGATGGCGCATGGTTTCAGTTCCCCCGTGCAGACCGAACGGACGCGTTACCCGCCGCTGGTGAACCCGCGCGATGCGCGAGCGCACGGACAGGAGCGTAGCACTGTGCTCCAGCACCGCAAAGGAGGCCGAGGTCCCGCCGGAGATCCCGTCACGAACGCTTCGCCGCCGCCCCGACCAGGGTAGCGTTCAGCACCGCTCCCGCTCCGAGGTGATGACGTTTCCAGGCCGTGAGACCGAGGATCGCGAGGCAGGAGAGCGTGTTGAAGCCGAAGACCAAGGCCATCGCCATGTCCTGCACGGTCGCTAGCGCGTAGGCGACGGTCGAGAGGTTCGAGACCGTGAACAATCCCCACGTCGTGTAGGAGATCGCCGTCGCACCTTCCCGGTCGCGGAGGATGCGCAGGATCTGCGGCAGATAGGCCAGCACGCGAAGCGTGTTGCAGGCCGTGAAGGTCAGGAGGGCCGCATCGCTCGCCGTCATCGAAACCAACGTGCCTGGGGCTGATCGAGGGCGATGTCCGCGTAGGCCCGCATGGCCTCGCGCGTCCGGCCGCGCACGCAGAGCTGGCGCGCGGCGACAAGCGCGAAAGCGGCCCTGACGATGTCGTCGGGCGCGACCTCGCGCGCTTCGGCGTGCTCCTCGAGCAGGGTGAGCACGTGGACGTCGAAGGCGGCGCATCGCTGCGGTCCGTCCGAGATGACGAGTTCGTCCGTGGAATGCGCGATCTCCAGCGTCCTCTCGGCGGCGAGAGCCGGCCCCAGAAGGGCCGACACCATCAGGGCGCCCAGCAGCTCGGGGCGGCGAAGCATGACCGCCCTCACGGGTGACACGCGCAGCTCGGGGCGAAACGCGACGAGCGCATCCAGCACAGGGGATGCGACGCGGCCGGCGCCGGGGCAGAAGCCGCACCTGACCGCCGGCGGACGAACTCCCCGGCGAACCGCGTCATGTTGACGGGAAGCAGGATCAAATGCAGCGCGAGAACCGGGTAAATACTTCCGATCGCGCCATAGGCGATGAAAAAGCTGTTCGCGCCGATCGCCGCGATCCGCATCGGAAACATGCGCCGCTGCATGAAGGCGGCGAGCGTCAACAGCGAAGCTGCAGCCCCAAGGATGTCCGCGAACGACAACGATGCCATCGAACGCCTCCCCCCTGGGCGCCCAATGCTGTGCGATGGGCGATTCGACGTTGGGGAAGGAGGGTAGGCGAGGAGGTCGGAGCCCGCGTCCGCCGTTTGGCGGACGCCGCTGCACAAAGATCGACGTCCGCCCTGCCCATGGCCGCGGCACAAGCTAGGCCGTCAGGAGGGACGACAGGCTCATGACGGAGCGGACGAGTTCCGCCTGCCGGCGGGTCTCGGTCTTGCGATAGAGGCTTTCCAGGTGGCTCTTCACGGTCGAGCGGGCAACGCCGAGGATTTCGGCGATCTCCTGCAGGGATTGCCCCTTCAGCACCTGCGCCAGCACCTGGCATTCGGCGTTCGTCAGCCGATACAGCCGCGCCGCGGAGGAGAGCGGCGTGTTCAGCGTGGCTTCGGGCTCGCGCAGGAGGATCAGGGTCGGACTTCCCAGTTCCTCGCCGACCCGCTCGACCTCGGCCCAGGTCACGTGCAGCTCGCGGCCGGCGTCGCTGGAGAGGAGCGCATCGAGGCCGCGCCGTGCGTTGCGCGGCTTCGCGGCCGTCACGGTCGCTAGAAGCCTCGACGCCTCACCCGTCATACCAACGAGCCGGCCCTGGTGCTCGCGGATGATATCGCCGCGGGAGAGCTCCCGCTCGGCCTGATTGTTCCTGAAACGGATGACGCCTTGAGGCTCGACGATCAGTGCCGCCGCGGCAAGCGCGTCGAGGGCGGCGCGTAGCGTTCCGGCCTGCACGCGCTCGTGCCCGAGCACGCCCGAGATCTCGACGGAGCGCCGGATGTGAGGCGAGATCATGCGGGCGAGTTGGAGGTCGGCATCGCTGAACGGCCCGCGCTCCACGTGGCCGAACACGCCCCAGACCCCGCCGGACGTGGGTGTGCGGGAGATGACGGCCGTCAGGTAGTCGTAATAGTCCGTGTCGCCGAAGCTCTGCTTCCAGTATCGGCTGTTGTGGAAGGCTTCGATGTCGAGATCGCGCGACGTGCACATCGGCTCGTCGATCGCGGCCGTCAGGACGAGGGGAGCCGCCGGGTTGATCGGCATATTCTCCTGCATGCGCCGGAGCAGGTCGTCCGACCAGTTGTGGAGCGCTGCGACCTTGAACGTTCCGGTCAGGGGATGGATGACGGTGAGATCGCCGAGCTCGCCGCGGAGCAGGCCGACGATTTCGCCCAACGCCTCGGGCCAGCGGCTCGTATCGAGCGCGCAATCGTAGATGCGACCGATCAGGTCTGAGAAAGCCTGGTCCGGTGTCATCGGGCCCCCTCAAGCTCGGTCCGCCGGGCAAGCGGGACCTTAGCGCAGAGCGCCGCGCAGCCCCTCCCCCAAATGGTGGATACGCCTGCGGACAAATTGGGCGCGGCTGCTCAACCCTGAAGCATGGTTATGCGGCTTCGAACCGGCGTCGGGGACCGCTGTCGGACGGGCGCAGGGTGCGGTAGTCTCGCCTGGCACACAGATCACGAATAGCGGGGGATCACATGAGACGAGTTGCGGCTTTCGGCCTGAGCGCGCTGTTCGCGGCGGCCCCCCTCTCCACTCAGGCCCAGGCGCCCGGCGCGCCGCCCGCGGCGACGCCCGCGCCCGATCCGGCGCTCGACGCCGCGAAAGGCGCCTTCGAGGCCCTGCCCGAGGCAGACCGCAAGGCGATCCAGGAGGCCCTCGTCTGGACCGGGGACTTCAACGGCGTCACGAGCGGCAGCTTCGGCAAGCGCACCTACGACGCGATCGTCGCCTACCAGAAGCGGGCAAAGATCAACGCCAACGGCGTCCTCGACGACAAGGCGCGGGCAGGCCTTCAGGCCGCAGCGCAGCGCGCCCGCGACGGCGTGGGCTTCGCGGCCGTGCGCGACGAGCGGACCGGGCTGCAGGTCGGCCTGCCGCGCAAGCTCCTCACCAAGACCGAAGCGGCGCCGGGCCAGGGCGGCGGCACGCGCTGGCAGAGCGCGGACGACAAGGTCACCCTCGACACCCGCGCCTGGAAGCCCGGCGAGCAGGATTTGCCCGCCCTGTTCGAGCGCCTCGTCAACCAGCCGACCCCGGGGCGGCAGGTGACCTACAAGTTCCTGCGGCCCGACATCCTGGTGGTCTCGGGCGAGACCCCGACGGGCAAGTTCTACATCCGCTACGCCGCGGGCCCGGCGGGGGTGCGCGGCTTCACGCTCGGCTACGACAAGTCGGTGAAGGACTTCGACAAGCTCGTCATCGCCGTGGCGAACAGTTTCGCGGCCTTCCCCGAAACCATACCCGCGACGCCCGTCGCCACCGCCGCGCCGACGCCGCCCGGCCGGCCGCCTGAGACGCGGATCGGCCTCTTCGCCACGGGCCTGGCGCTCGCGCCGCGGCGGGTGGTGACGAGCGCCGCGGTCGAGAGCTGCCCCGACCTTCGCGTCAACAAGGCCAAAGCGCGGGTGCTGCGCGCCGACGCGGCGAGCGGCCTCGCGCTCCTCGAGACCGAGGCCGCGGTGACGGGCACCGCGCCGCGGCTCGGCGAGGGCGGGTCTGACGTGGTCGTGCTCTCGCAAGCCACGCTCGCCGGCACGACGTCCCTCGTCGCGACGCCGGGATCGCTCGACGGCACGCGGATCGCCGCGCCGTTGCAGCCGGGCGGGGCCGGCGCGCCGATCTTCGATCGCTCGGGAAACCTCGTCGGGCTCGTCGGCACGCTCGCGCCGGAGCCGCGACTGATCGCCGGAATCGTGCCCCCCATGACCCATCCGGCCAGGATGGCCGAGGCCATCAAGGGCTTCCTGTCCGCCAACGGCGTCGCGGCGCAGCCCGCCGGCGCCGGTGCGAACCGCACGGCCGGCGAGATCGTCGCCGAGACCGGAGCCCGGGTCGTCGCCATCGAGTGCGCGCGCTAGGTTCTCTCCGAATCGGAGAGGCCGCATGGCAGGACGAACGACGGCCGATAGGATCGCCCAAGGACGCGGGAGCGCGCCGGCCGACCTCGTCGTCAAGGACGTGCGCCTCTACGACCTTGTCACCGGCGCGCTGACCCGCACCGACATCGCGGTCTGCGGCGACACGATCGTCGGCACCTACGGGATTTATCGCGGCACGCGGGTGATCGAGGGCCGGGGCCGGGTCGCGGTGCCGGGCTTCATCGACACGCACCTGCACGTCGAGTCGTCCCTCGTCACGCCCCTCGAGTTCGACCGCTGCGTGCTGCCCCACGGCGTCACCACGGCGATCTGCGACCCGCACGAGATGGCGAACGTGCTCGGCACCGCCGCCTTCGACTACTTCCTCGAGAGCGCCAGCCGCACCGTCATGGACCTGCGCGTCCAGCTCTCAAGCTGCGTGCCGGCGACCCATCTCGAAACCGCCGGCGCCCGGATCGAGGCCGCCGACCTCCTGCCTTACCGCGATCATCGCAAGGTGATCGGCCTGGCCGAGTTCATGAACGTGCCGGGCGTGCTCGCGGGTGATCCCGCCTGCCTCGCCAAGATCGAGGCTTTCGCCGGTCGCCACGTCGACGGCCACGCGCCGCTCCTCTCCGGCCTCGACCTCAACGGCTACGTCGCCGCCGGCATCCGCACCGACCACGAGACCACGACGGCCGAGGAGGCGCTGGAGAAGATCCGGAAGGGGCTCACCGTCCTCATCCGCGAGGGCTCTGTCTCGAAGGACCTGGCAGCGCTCCAGCCGCTGCTCACCGTCGAGACCTCGCCCTTTCTGGCGCTTTGCACCGACGACCGGAACCCCCTCGACATCGCCGAGGAGGGCCATCTCGACCACATGATCCGAACGCTGATCGCCAAGGGAACGCCGGCGCTCGCGGCGTATCGCGCCGCGTCGCTCACCGCGGCGACCGCCTTCGGCCTTCGCGACCGCGGGCTCGTCGCCCCGGGGCGCCGGGCCGACATCGTGCTGCTCGATGATCTTGAGAGCTGTGCGGTCTCTGACGTCATCGCCGGCGGACGCTTCGTCAGCGAGGACTTGTTCGCCGGGCGTGGCAGCATCGCTCCCATCGGCCTCGACAGCATGAAGGCTGCCGAAGTCTCAGCGGAGGATTTCCGGATCGCGGCCTCGGGCGGAACGGCATCCGTCATCGGCGTGATCCCCGGAAAGATCATCACCGAGCACCTGCGCCTCGACCTGCCGGTGCGCGGCGGCGAGCGGCGGGTCGACCTGGATCAGGACGCGATCAAGGTCGCGGTGGTGGCCCGCCACGGCGTCAATCGCAACATCGGCCTCGGCTTCGTGAAGGGCTTCGGGCTGAAAGTGGGCGCCATCGCCTCGTCGGTCGGGCACGACAGCCACAATATCTGCGTCGTAGGTGTCGACGTGGCGGACATGGCACTGGCTGTGAACCGCCTCCGGGCGATCCGGGGCGGCTTCGTCGTGGCCTCGGACGGCGAGGTCCGGGCGGAGCTCTCGCTCCCCATCGCCGGCCTGATGAGCGACCGCCCGTACGAGGCCGTGCGCGACGGGCTCCATCCCCTCCGGGAGGCCGCGCGCGCGCTCGGCACCGCTCTGCCCGAGCCATTCCTCCAGGTCGCGTTCCTGCCACTCCCCGTGATCCCCCACCTCAAGATCACCGACCGCGGGCTCGTCGACGTGGACCGGTTCGCGCTCGTGACGGAGTGAGCCGACCAAGGCCTGAGCCGTCATTCCGGGGCGCCGCAGGCGAGGCCGGAACCCACGCTCAGGACGAGTGATGCTCGCGGCCGCTCACCCAGCCGTGGATTCCGGGTTCTGCTGCGCGGCCCCGGAATGACCATGTTGAACCCTAAGCCGGCAAGTTCACCCGCTCGGCCGAGCGCTCCCGTTCCGCCACGATCTCGGCCTTCGCCTCGCCCTCGCCGTCAGACGCTTTCTGGGCGGCTTCGAGGCAGGCCTGAAGTCCCTCGCGCAACGAGCTCACATAGTAGTCCGCTCCGATGAACTGGCGCAGGCTCGGATCGGAGAGCACCGCATCCTCCGCCGGCCAGAGTCCGACGAGGATCGGAGCGCCCGGCAGGCGCTGCTTGAGCCGGCGGATCAGGTAGCGCAGATGCGCCGGACTGCCGCTGATCTCGAGATAGGAGATGCAGACCATTGCGACGCCTTCGTCGTCGAGGCCTCCGATATGGGCGCGGGACACCGCGTCATGCGGAAGGACGCGGGAGCCGAGCCCGTGCTTCTGGAGGAGCTGGGCCAGCATCCCGGAAGCGGCCTCGTCGAGCGGTCCCCGGCCGGCGATGCACAGGATCGCGTTCCCGTGCCGCCATTGGGGCGGGAGGGTTTCGGCCGGTGGCACCGGAGTCGCGACCGGCGGCTCCTTGCCCATACCCTTCTCGGCGGGCTTGGGGCCCGCGGCGCTGCCGCCCCCGCTCGCCGCGGGCTCGACATCCTCGTAGGAGGACAGATCGCTGACGATGCCCTTGATCGCGTCCTTGATCCGCTCCAGCCGCCCCTCCGAGAGAACGCCGCGCTTGGCGTCGTTCGCAGCGAGCTGGAGCCCTTTCAGGGCAACCTCGTCGTAGTAGGAGGACAGGGAGCGCTCCTTGAGGAGCTGCTCGGCGTACTCCTCCGCCTCGTCGGGGTCGCCGGCGAGCATGCGTTGATAGAAGTTCTCGGCGGGGCTCAAGGCCGGGCGGTCCCCGAGCAGGACGTCGAAGAACTCGAGGCGCTCGACGTGGCGGCCGAGCACCACGAGGCAAAGCGTGAGCGGCGTCGCCAGAAGGAGGCCGATCGGTCCCCAGAGCCAGGTCCAGAAGATCGCCGACACCACGACGGCGAAGGGCGAGAGGCCCGTGCTCTGGCCGTAGACGAGGGGCTCGACGACGTGGCCCATCAGCGGCTCGGTGATGGCGAAGAGTGCCACCGTCCACAGGAGCATCGTCCAGCCCGGATCGACGGCAGCCGCGAGCGCGGCGGGCAGGACGGCGCTGACGATCGAGCCGATATACGGCACGAAGCGCATGAGCGCCGTGACGATCCCCCACAGGATCGGGCTCGGGACGCCGATGGCCCAGAGCCCGAGGGCGATGAGCACGCCGAAGCCGAAGTTGAGCCCGAGCTGGATCAGGAAGTAGCGGCTCAGGCGCCGCGCCGCGTCGTCCATGGCGACGGTAGTCTTGTGCAGGTCCCGCGAGCCGAAGAGGCGGATCATGCGGTCCCGCAGGTCCTCCCGCTGCAGCAGGATGAAAATCACGACGACGAGGACGATGCCGGTGGTGGCGAGCGGCTTGACGAGGGGGACGAGGAAGCGTTGCGCCAGCTGCAGCGGGGTCGGATCGGGCGCGTGCACCTCGACGGGCAGCGGCCGGGGCTCGGGCTCCGCCGGTGGAGCGGGCGGCGCGCTCTGGCCGGGCGCCGGCTTCTCGTCGGTGGCCTTCTCCATCTCGCGCCCGAAGCTTTTGACGAGCTCCGGCAGGCGTCCAATGGCGGTCTCGCGAAGCCCCGAAACCTTCTCGCGCACGGTGGTCTGGTAGCGGGGCAGGTCCTGCCCGAGCTCGGCGGCCTGCATGCCGATCAGACCGGCGAGCGCGCCGATGATGGTGATGGCGAGCAGCACGGCTGCGACCACCGCCGGCACCCGTCCGATGCCGGTGCGGCGCAGGAGATCGACGAGAGGCGCCAGCACGAAGCCGAGCAGCATCGCCAGCACGATCGGGATGAAGATGTCCTTGCCGACGGCGAGCGCCGTGACAACGACGACGGCGGTCGCCAGCGTCAGGAGGCCTCTCAGCCCCGGCGCTTCCACCGGCTGCACCTCGTTGCGCGGCGCGGCAGCCGGGCCAGTCTCGGGCATGGGCGACAACTTCCTCCTGGTCGGACGCGGCACGGCCACGGTCCTGCGAGGAAACGTCGCAACGGGGTTTTCGATCCGAAGCGGACCGGGGCGCCCTATTCGATGACGATCCGCGGCGCGGGGCGGGCCGCGGTTCCCGCCGAGAGGCCCTGCCAGACCTGCCGCGCCATGGCTGCGTAGATCGTCCCGTGGGGCCCTTCCGGATCGATCGCCACCACGGGCCGTCCGGCGTCCGAGGTCTCCCGGATCGTCATGGCAAGGGGCACCTCGCCGAGGAAAGGCACGCCGAGGCGCTCGGCCTCGTGGCGCGCGCCGCCATGCCCGAAGATCGGCGAGACCGTCCCGCAATGGGGACAGACGAAGGTCGCCATGTTCTCGACGACGCCGAGGATCGGCACCTCGACACGCTTGAACATCGCTACGCCCCGCCGGGCGTCGATGAGGGCGAGATCCTGCGGCGTCGAGACGATCACGGCGCCGGCGAGCGGCGTCGCCTGGGCCATGGTGAGCTGGGCGTCGCCGGTGCCGGGCGGCATGTCGACGACGAGGATGTCGAGCTCGCCCCAAGCCACTTCGCGCAGCATCTGGGTAATCGCCGACATCACCATCGGCCCGCGCCAGATCATCGGCGCTTCCTCGTCCACCATGAAGCCGATGGACATCACCTTGACCCCGTAGCCGTCGAGCGGCTCGAGCACGCGGCCCGATATCACCCGCGGCTTGCCATGCAGGCCGAAGAGTTTCGGGGCTGAGGGGCCGTAGATGTCCGCGTCGAGGAAGCCGACCTTCAGGCCGAGGTCGCGGAAGGCTAGCGAGAGATTGCAGGCCGTCGTCGACTTGCCGACGCCGCCCTTTCCGGACGCCACCGCGATGACGTGGCGCACGCCTGGGATCAGCTGCGCCTTCGGGGTCGGCGCGTTGGCGGGCCGGCCAGGGTTCGGCTGCGGATTGGTCCTGGGCGCCCCGGAGGAGCCCGTAGACGGCCGATCGGCGGTGAGGCTGGCAAAGACGCCCTTCACCCCCGGAAGGCCCTGGACGGCCGTCTCCGCGGCCTGGCGGATCGGCTCGAAGGCCTGGGCTTCCGGAGGCTCGATTGCGATGGAGAACATCGCCCGGCCGGCGGGATCGACGACCACCTCCGAGAGCCGGCCCGAGGCGGCAAGCGTCGTGCCCGCGGCGTCGATGCGCACGGTGGCGAGAGCCTGGAGAACGTGTTCGCGGGTGATCGCCAAGGGGGCGCCTCTCGAAAGGCAGGAGGGACGGTCGAAAACGTCACTTAAGCGGCCGGACGCGCGACGGGAAGCCGCCGGATCGGGAAGGCCCGCCACGAAACCAAAGCCGACCTCTGCCGTTGTCGAGACGCCCCCTGCTCCGTCGGGTTCGCGCCGAGCGATCAGCCGCGCGACGTGCCGGCCGGCGAGGATTGCGTCCGTCGCCGTCGACCCGATGGATCGACGCCCCACTCACGGAGACGAGCCATGGATCACGGCCACCACAACGACCCGAACGCCGAGAAGCTCTACGCCCTCATCAAGGACGTGAAGATCTGCATGATGACCACCGTCGACACCGACGGCACCCTGCATTCGCGGCCGATGTACAACCAGGAGGCCGACGGGAACGGCGATCTCTGGTTCTTCACCAAGCTGCGCTCCGGCAAGACCACCGAGATCTCCCGGGACAACGAGGTGAACCTCGGCTACTGCGACCCGGAGAAGCAGCATTACGTCTCGGTGTCCGGCAAGGCCGAGGTCATCCGCGACAAGGGCCGCATCCAGGAGAAGTGGTCCGAGGGGATGCGCACCTGGTTCCCGAACGGCACCGACGACCCGGACGTGGCGCTCATCCGCGTCAAGCCGGCCAAGGGCGAGTACTGGGACAGCCCCTCCTCGACCGTTCTCCACCTCTACGGCTACGTGAAGGCCGCGGTGACCGGCTCCTCGCCGACCGAGATGACCGATCAGGCCAAGGTCAACCTGCGCTGATCCACCCGCCGTCACTCCGGGGCGCGCGAAGCGCGAGCCCGAAATCCAAGGCGGAACGAGTGCACTCCTGGATTCCGGGCTCTCGGCTGCGCCGAGCCCCGGAATGACGGACCCGGCGCTTCCCCCGCCCCCGCACCTCCGCTAAGGTCGCCGCCCGATCCACGCTCGCGGAGCGTCAGGCGATGGTCGACATCGCGACACGGGTCTACAACCATACCTGGAAGATCGACCCGATCGTCCGGTCCGTGCTCGACACGGACTTCTACAAGCTCCTGATGGCGCAAACAATCTTTCGCCGCCATCGCGACACGCAGGTCACCTTCGGCATCCACAACCGCTCTCGCCAGGTGCGGCTCGGCGAGATCATCGACGAGGGTGAGTTGCGCGAGCAGCTCGACCACGTGCGGAGCTTGCGCCTCACCCGCGGCGAGTCCACCTGGCTGCGCGGCAACACCTTCTACAACAAGCGGCAGATGTTCTCGCCGGACTTCATGGACTGGCTCGAGGGCTTCCGCTTCCCCGAATACCTCCTGGAGCGCCAGGACGGGCAGTACGTCCTCACCTTCCACGGCCCCTGGATCGAGACCACGATGTGGGAGATCCCGGCGCTCGCCATCCTCAACGAGCTGCGCTCCCGCGGCGTGCTGAAAGGCATGGCCAAGTTCGAGCTGCAGGTGCTGTATGCCCGCGCCATGACCCGGGTCTGGGAGAAGATCGAGCGGCTGCGACACCTCCCGGAACTGTCCATCGCCGATTTCGGCACCCGCCGGCGGCACGGCTTCCTCTGGCAGGACTGGTGCGTCCAGGCGATGCAGGAGGGCCTAGGCGCGTCCTTCCTCGGCACCTCGAACTGCCTCATTGCGCTCCGCCGCGAGGTCGAGGCGGTGGGCACCAACGCCCACGAATTGCCGATGGTCTACGCGGCGCTGGCAAGCGACGACGCGGCGCTCGCCCGAACGCCCTACCAGGTGCTCGCCGACTGGCAGGAAGATTACGAGGGCAACCTGCGGGTCATGCTCCCCGACACCTACGGCACGAGCCACTTCCTGAAGGAAGCGCCGCCCTGGGTCGCGGAGTGGACGGGCATCCGCATCGATTCCAAGGACCCGATCGAGGGCGGTGAGGAGGCGATCGACTGGTGGCTGGCGCGGGGCCAGGACCCGCGCTCAAAGCTCGCCATCTTCTCGGACGGGCTCGACGCCGACACGATCACCGACGTCCACAACCACTTCCACGGCCGCATGCGCATCGGCTACGGCTGGGGCACGCTCCTCACCAACGATTTCCGCGGCCTCGTGCCGAACGGCGGCCTCGACCCGATCTCCATCGTCTGCAAGGTGATCTCGGCCGATGGCCGCCCGACCGTGAAGCTCTCCGACAACCCGACGAAGGCCATGGGACCCAAAGCCGAGGTCGAGCGCTACAAGCGCGTCTTCGGCGTCGGCGTGCAGACCGCGACGCCCGTCCTCGTATGAACGAGCTTCGCCCCAGCCTCCTGGTGCGGCCGAACCCGGACGACCCGCGGCTGACCCGGCGCGTGACCGGCATCGACGAGCGCGGCGAGCGGGTCGAGACGGCCGTGCCCGAGGAGCGCGCGCTGACCCTCTACCTCAACGCCCAGGAGATCGTCACGATGATGACGATCGGCGACTATCCGGAGGAGCTGGCGCTCGGCTACCTGCTCAACCAGAACATGCTCCGCCCCGACGACGTCGTGACGGGCGTCGACTACGACGAAGATCTCGCCGTTGTCGTGGTGCGGACGGAGCGCCAGACGAACTTCGAGAACAAGCTCAAGAAACGTACGCAAACCTCGGGCTGCGCTCAGGGAACCGCGTTCGGCGATCTCATGGAAGCGCTGGAGAACGCGGCCCTGCCAGCCGCCCCCTTGCGCACGTCCTGGCTCTACCGCCTGAGCCACGCCGTCAACACGACGCCCTCGCTCTACCTCGAAGCCGGCGCCATTCACGGCTGCGTGCTCTGCCGGGAAGACCGGCCGCTCGTCTACATGGAGGATGTCGGCCGCCACAACGCGGTCGACAAGATCGCCGGCTGGATGTTCCGCCAGGGCGAGACAGGCGCCGACAAGATCTTCTACACCACCGGCCGCCTTACCTCGGAGATGGTGATCAAGACGGTGCGAATGGGCATCCCGATCCTCGTCTCCCGCTCAGGGTTCACGGCCTGGGGCGTCGAGTTGGCCCGGCAATGCGGGTTGACCCTCATCGGCCGCGCCAAGGGCAAGCGCTTCCTGGCCCTCTCGGGGGAGGAGCGCATCGTCTTCGACCAGGATCTGTCCTACGTCGAGGAGGAGAGCGCGAAGCATCGGCGCAAAGGCGCTCGACAGGGCGCGGATGCCAATTGATCACCCGCCCACCCTCGGCGTGCTGCTGGCCGGCGGCCTCGCCCGGCGCATGGGCGGGGGCGACAAGCCGCTGCGCACTATTGCCGGCCGCACGATCCTGGAGCGCGCCATCGAGCGCCTCGCGCCCCAGTGCGACGGCCTGATCCTCAACGCCAACGGCGACCCGGCGCGCTTTGCCGCGACGGGGCTGCCGGTGGTGGCCGACGACGTGCCGGACTTCGCCGGCCCCCTCGCCGGCATCCTCGCCGCCCTGGACTGGGCGGCGCGGGAGCGGCCTGACCTCGCCTTCGTCGTCAGCGCGGCCGCGGACACGCCCTTCCTGCCCCGCGACCTCGTCGCGCGTCTCCACGCAGCCCGCGTAGCGGAAGGGACGGCGCTCGCCTGCGCCGCGTCGGGAGGCCAGGCGCACCCGGTCAACGCGCTCTGGGCCGTGAGCCTGCGCGAGGACCTTCGCCGCGCCCTCGTCGACGAGGGCCTGCGCAAGATCGACCGCTGGACGGTCCGGCACGGCGTCGCGCTGGCCGAGTGGCCTGCGGTGCCGGTGGACCCTTTCCTCAATGCCAATGCGCCGGAGGACATCCTGGAGGCCGAGCGCCTCGTCAGCCTTTATGGCGAGGCGTGACGCCGTTGAATCGTCAATCCTTCTGCGGCACAACCGTCCTCAAGAACAATCAGGAGGACCCATCATGAAGGTGATCGTCTCGGCCCTGGCCGTCGCCGTGCTGTTGGGCGTGGGAGCGGCCGCCCTGCTCAACGCCGAGCAGAAGAATGCCTACGAGGCCTTCACGACCTCGGGCGCCCGCGTCGGCGACCCCGGCCGCAACCTCGTCGGCCCGCAATGGAACGGCCGGGCGGGTTGAGTTCCGACCATCACCCTCCGTCATTCCGGGGCCGCGCAGCGGAGCCCGGAATCCAAGACCGGGTGAGCAGACTCGATCAATATTCGCCTCAACCCTGGATTCCGGGCTCGCCTTCGGCGCCCCGGAATGACGGTGATTGGTGAGGCCGCCTTCGATCAGATCAGCCCGTCATAGGGCAGGAACGCCACCATCTCGCCTTCCGCGACCCGCGTCACGTCTTCTCCGAGCTCGACGAGGCCGTCCGTCTCAGTGAGTGAGGTGAGAATCCCGGCGCCCTCGCGCGGATGTTTCGCGGCGACGAGCACGCCGTCGGAACCGGAAGTAACGCGCACGCGCACGTATTCCCGCCGGCCCTCCTTCTTGCGATAGGCAAAACCAGCCCGCACGGGGTAGCGCCGCGGCGGCGCCCGCTCCTCGCCCGCGAGCCGCGCCAGGATCGCCCGCGCTACGAAGGCGAAGGTGACGAAAACCGCGACGGGATTGCCCGGCAGGCCGATGAAGGGGGTGCCGCGAACCACCCCCATCGCCACCGGGCGCCCCGGCTTGAGGCCGACGCGCCAGAATGCGAGCCCGCCGACGCTCTCCACCGCCGACTTGACGTGGTCCTCCTCACCCGTCGAGACGCCGCCGGAGGTGAGGAGGAGGTCGTGGCCGGGCGCTGCATCGTCCAGAGCCGCTGCGACCGTCTCGCGACGGTCGCGCAGGATGCCGAGATCCGTCGTCTCGCAGCCGAGACGCGCCAGGAGCGCGAGGAGGAGCAGGCGGTTGGAGTCGTAGAGTTGGGCAGGCTGTAGCGGGGCACCTAAGGCCGCGAGCTCGTCGCCCGTCGAGAACACGGCCACCCGCAGGCGCCGGCGCACCGAGATCCGCGCCTGACCCAGCGCCGCGAGCAGGGCCACGTCGCGGGGCGTGAGGCGCCGGCCCGCCGAGAGGGCGAGCGCGCCGCGAGGCATATCTTCGCCGGCCGGGCGGCTGTTGGCGCCGGGCTTCAGGCCCGCAGGCAGGAGCACGGCGCCGTCCGCGGCGAGGGCCACGTCCTCCTGCATGAACACGGTGTCGGTGCCGGGCGGCATCGGCGCACCGGTAAAGATGCGAACGGCTCCCGAACTGACTCTCGCGGGCGCTACCGCGCCGGCGGCCAAGCGTCCGACGACGGGCATCCGCGTCTCGCCCGCGCTGAGGGCGGCATGGCGCACCGCGTAGCCGTCCACCGCCGAATTGGCGAAGGGTGGGAGGTCGATCGGCGCACGGATGTCAGCGGCCAGCACGCGCCCGTCCGCCTCGCCGAGCGCGACCTCCTCCACCTCCGGCACCGGTTCGAGCCGCTCCGCGACGAGGGCGAGCGCCTCGTCGAGGCTCATGAGCGCGCCGCCGAAGGCGAAGCAATCGTTGGAGAGTTGCGCCATGGCTTCCTGTCCGACGCTCGCCGCGACCGGTCAAGCCTGACGCATTGGCTTCAGGCGCGGACGCAGTGGCGTCGCGGCAAGCCGCGCCATGAGGGCGTCGTGCGGCTCGGCGTGGTCGAGGCAGGCCGAAGCGATAGCGGTCACGTCGTCGAGGCGGATCACCGGCATGTCGAGCCCCGGCAGTGCCTCGTCCGAGGCTACCGCGCGCACGGAGTCGAGCTCCGGAACGATCAACGGCTTGCCGTTCGCGGCACGGTGCACCGCGATCTTCGGATGCGCTTCCGCCTTGAAGCCCTCGACGATGACGAGGTCGACGGGCGAGAGGCGAGCGAGGTGCTCGGCCAAACGCGGCTCTGGCGCGCCGCGCAGTTCCCGCATCAGCACCCAGCGTCCAGAGGAGGCGACGAGCACCTCTGAGGCGCCGGCCTCGCGGTGGGCGTGGCTGTCCTTGCCCGGGCGGTCGACTTCGAACCCGTGATGGGCGTGCTTGACGGTCGAGACCGTGACGCCGCACCGGGCAAGCTCCGGGATGAGCTTCAGGAGGAGCGTCGTCTTCCCCGCCCCGCTCCAGCCGGCCAAGCCGATGACGCGCATGGTCCCGAGTTCCAGTCACGATGATGTGGGTAAGGCCTAGCATGCGGCGTCGCTTCGCGACGAGAGGGGTGCTGGATCCCCCTCCCCTCCGGCGGACAAGCCGCCTCCGGCCGGGGATGACCGGGGAGACAGATCAGAACGCCTCGACTGTCATCCCCGGCCGGAGCGCGACAGCGCGGAGGGGAAGGGGATCCAGCAGACTCTCGCGCCGCAAGGCGCTCCGCAGCCTGATCCAAACGAAACCGCCCGGGTCATCCCCGGGCGGCTGCGTCCGAACCCTGCGAGAAGCTCTACTCCGCCGCCATCGGCAGCGGCGTGGCGCTCGAGGGCAGCTTCTTCAGCTCTTCCTCGGCCCAGAGGCTGTGATGCTCCCGCGCCCAGGCGAGGTCGACCTCGCCGGAGCCCATGGCGTCGTAGGCACCCTCCATGCCCACCGAGCCGATGTAGATGTGGGCGATGATGATGCCGGCGAGCACGAGGCCCGTCAGGCCGTGCACCAGATGCGCGATCTGCTGCCCGGCGATCGCCGTCGCCTGGAACGGGAAGAGCATAACGAGGCCCGACACCGAGAGTGCGGCGCCGCCGAGGATCACGGACCAGAAGATCACCTTCTGGCCGGCGTTGAAGCGCTTGGCCGGCGGGTGCCCGCCGCCGAGGAAGCCGCCCGCCGCCTTGATCCAGGCGATGTCCAGCTTGTTCGGGATGTTGTCCCGCACCCAGACGAGGAACATGATCGCAAGTCCCGCCATGAAGGGCCAGGCGAGGTAGTTGTGGGCGTATTTGCCCCACTGGCTCAGCGTCGCGAAAGCTTCCGGCCCGAAGATGGGCGCCAGCACGACCCGGCCGAAGGTGAGGTTCAGCCCCGACAGCGCGAGCACGATGAACGAGCCGGCCGTGAGCCAGTGCGTGAAGCGCTCCAGCGTCCCGAAGCGCAGGAGTTTCACGCCCGACAGCCCGCCCTCGACCTTGAGCCGACCCTTCACGAGGTAGAAGGCCGTGAGCGCGGCGAGGATGCCGAGGATGGTCAACGCGCCAATCCAGCGCATCGGGCCGTCGCGGAAGGCGGTCCAGTCGCGGTTCATCGGGCGCTGGAGGTTCGCGGCCTTGCCGTCAGGGATCGAGACCCGGCCGCCGATGGCCTCGCCGGGCTTCAATGCCCTGAGAAGTTGCTCCTCCTTCACGGCGTTGACCGTGGGGTTCACGGCCGTCGGCTGCTGCGCGCCGGCCGGCATGGCCGCTAGGCTCAAGCCCGCGAGGGCGAGGGCCGCGAAAGCGAGACGAAGGTTCTTCATCATAGGTTGTTGTCCTCCCGTCGCTGATCAGGCGTGACGGAGGGCGCCGGAGCGCCCCCCTACCGCGTCAGATCGCGACCGTCTCCTTGTAGGCGGTGGCCCAGCCCCAGGCGCCGGAGCCGTAGCCGCGCTTGACCACCCGCTCCTTGTAGATCGAGGCGATGATGTCGCTGTCACCGGCGAGCAGGGCCTTGGTCGAGCACATCTCGGCGCAGATCGGCAGCTTGCCCTCGGCGAGGCGATTGGCGCCGTATTTCACGTACTCGGCCGTCGAGCCGTCAGCCTCGGGGCCGCCGGCGCAGTAGGTGCACTTGTCCATCTTGCCGCGGGAGCCGAAGTTGCCGACCTTCGGGTACTGCGGCGCGCCGAAAGGGCAGGCGTAGAAACAGTAGCCGCAGCCGATACAGAGGTCTTTCGAGTGCAGCACCACGGCGTCGACCGTGGTGTAGAAGCAGTTCACCGGGCACACCGCGGCACAGGGCGCGTCCGTGCAGTGCATGCAGGCCATCGACACCGAGCGCTCGCCCGGCATGCCGTCGTTGATGGTCACCACGCGCCGGCGGTTGATGCCCCAGGGCACCTCGTGCTCGTTCTTGCACGCCGTGACGCAGGCGTTGCACTCGATGCACCGGTCAGCGTCGCAGAGGAACTTCATGCGGGCCATAATCTATCCTCCCCCACTCACGCCGCGCGGATCTGGCACAGGGTGACCTTGGTCTCCTGCATCGCGGTGACCGGGTCGTAGCCGTAGCTGGTGATGACGTTGACGCTCTCGCCGAGCACGATCGGGTCGGCGCCCTTCGGGTACTTGCCCCGCTGGTCCTGGCCCTGGAACCATCCGGCGAAGTGGAAGGGCATGAAGGCGACGCCTTTGCCCACCCGCTCCGTGACGAGGGCCTTCACCTTCGCCTTCGAGCCGTTCTCCGGGCCGGTGACCCACACCCAGCCGCCGTCCTGGATGCCCCGGTCCCGGGCGTCCGCCGTGTTGATCTCGACGAACATGTCCTGCTGCAGCTCGGCGAGCCACTTGTTGGAGCGGGTCTCCTCGCCGCCGCCCTCGTACTCCACGAGGCGGCCTGAGGTCAGGATGATCGGGAAGTCCTTCGGGACGCCCTTGTCGATGGCGGCCTTCTGCATCGAGAAGCCGATATTGGCGATACGCAGGACCCGCTCGTCCGGCCGCGTCGGGTACTTGGCGACGAGCTCGGGCCGCGGCGAGTAGATCGGCTCGCGGTGGACCGGCACAGGGTCCGGCAGGTTCCAGGCTATGGCCCGAGCCTTGGCGTTGCCCATGGGCGAGGCGCCGTGCTCGAGGCAGACGCGCTGGATGCCGCCGGAGAGGTCGTTCGCCCAGGAGACCGCGTCGACGTTGTTGCCGCCCTGGCGGGTGATCTGGGCGAGCTCGGCTTCCGTGAGGTCCTTGTCCCAGCCGAGCTTCTTCAGCACGGCCATGGTGAACTCAGGATAGCCGTCCGTGAGCTCCGAGCCGACGGAGTAGGAGCCTTCGGCCAGCAGCGTCTCGCCGTTGCGCTCGACGCCGAAGCGGGCCCGGAAGGCGCCGCCACCGTCTTTCACGTGCAGCTCGTTGTTGTAGAGGACGTGGGTGCCGGGATGGCGCACCTCCGGCTTGCCCCAGCAGGGCCAGGGCAGGCCGTAATAGTCGCCGCCGATCTCGGCTAAGTCCTTCGGCGCGCGCAGCGTCACCAGGTCGAACTTGTCCTGGTGCTTCATGTGCGCCTTGAGGCGCTCCGGCGACTGGCCGCTGTACCCCGTGGACCATCCGCCCGCATTGATCTCGCGCAGGATGTCCTCCGGCACCGGCCGGTTGCCTTCAACCTTGACGTTCCTGAACATGCGCTCGGCGACGCCGAGCTTCTTCGCCAGGAGGTAGATAACCTCGTAGTCGTCCTTCGACTCGAAGATCGGCTTCACCACCTGCTCGCCCCACTGGATGGAGCGGTTCGAGGACGTGCGCGATCCGCTGGTCTCGAACTGGGTGCAGATCGGCAGGAGGTAGGTGTTCTCCTTCCGGTTGCCGAGCACCGCGAAGGTCGTCGGGTGCGGGTCGGCGACGACGAGAAGGTCGAGGGCCTCCATGCCCTTCTCGATCTCGGCCATGCGGGTGACGGTGTTGCCGCCGTGCCCGAACACCATCATCGCCTTCAGGTTCGAGCGCTGGTCGACCTGCTCCTCGGGCAGCAACGCGGCGTCGAACCACCGGGTGGTGGTGAAGCCGGCCGTCTCCATGTTGGCCTTGCGGTCGCGGGCCTTGCGGCCGCCCTTCTCGGGCACCTCGTCGAAGCGGCTCTTGAGCCACTCGTAATCCTCGCCCCACACCCGGGCCCAATGGCGCCACGCGCCTTCGACGAGGCCGTAGTAGAGCGGCAGGGTCGTGACATCGAGGCCGAGATCGGTCGCGCCCTGCACGTTGCAGTGGCCGCGGAAGATGTTGGCGCCCGTGCCGCTCTTGCCGACGTTGCCGGTCGCGAGCAGCAGGGTGCAGGAGGCGCGCACGTTCGCCGTGCCGACCGTGTGCTGGGTCTGGCCCATGCACCAGATCAGGGTCGCGGGCTTCTGCGTCGCGAACATCTGCGCGACGCGCTTGAGCTGCTCGCCCGGCACGCCGGAGACGCGCTCGACCTCGTCGGGCGTCCACTTGGCGACTTCCTTGCGGACCTCGTCCATGCCGTAGACGCGGGACTTGATGAAGTCCTTGTCCTCCCAGCCGTTCTGGAAGATGTGCCAGAGCATCCCCCAGATCACCGGAATGTCGGTGCCGGGGCGGATGCGCATGTATTCCGTCGCGTGGGCCGCGGTGCGCGTGAACCGCGGATCGATGACGATCATATTGGCGCGGTTGATCTCCTTGCCCGCGAGGAGGTGCTGCAGCGACACCGGATGCGCCTCGGCGGGGTTTCCGCCCATGATGATCATGGTCTTCGAGGTGCGGATGTCGTTGTAGGAGTTCGTCATCGCGCCGTAGCCCCAGGTGTTCGCGACACCTGCGACCGTGGTGGAATGGCAGATACGCGCCTGATGGTCGACGTTGTTCGTGCCCATATAGGCCGCGAGCTTGCGGTAGAGGTAGGCGCCCTCGTTCGAGAACTTGGCCGAGCCGAGCCAGAACACGGAATCCGAGCCGTGCTTGCCGCGCACCGCCTCGAGCTTGTCGCCGATCTCGTTGATCGCCTGGTCCCAGGTGATCCGGGTCCACTGACCGCCGACGAGCTTCATCGGGTACTTCAGGCGCCGGTCGCCGTGGACGAGCTCACGCACCGAGGCGCCCTTGGCGCAATGGGTGCCGCGGTTGAGCGGGCTGTCCCAGGACGGCTCCTGGCCGACCCACACGCCGTTCTGAACTTCCGCCGTCACCGTGCAGCCCACGGAACAGTGGGTGCAGATGTTCTTCTTGATCTCGATCGGCGCGCCAGGCTGGACCGGGCCGGCCGCGGCCTTGCGCACGCTGCCGAGCTGGATCGAGCCCACCGCCGCGAGGCCGCCGACGGCGAGGCCTGAGCGCTTCAGGAAGGCGCGGCGGTCCATGAGGCCGCCGGACAGGGCCGCGACCGCCTGGAGCTTACCGGGCAGGCTTTCGCCGCGAGAGGACGGGCTGCGAGAGGCTTGGCCGCTCTTGCGCTTGATCAGCATCGGGGATCCCCTCTCAGTACCGGTTGGTCCGGTAGAAGGCTTTGACGTGGTCGGTCTCGCGGTAGCGGGACTTGGTCTCGGCCGCGCCCGGGTCGTAGGCCTCGGCCGGGGTCGAGCTCAGGGGCGTCGCGACGGCAGCGACGGCGACGGTCGAGGCGCCGCCCACGGCGCGCAGGAAGCCGCGCCGGTCCACCGGTTTCGTGGTCTTCGTCGTCATGGTCCGCTCTCCTTAGAGGCCCGCATGTCCCCGCGCTCGACGCCTCAGGCGTCGATCGCGAAGGCTTCCGTTTCGATTTCGATGAACAGCCGTCCGACCCGGCCGACCGCTTTGTAAAAAGAGGCGCGCTGCGACACCTCGAGGTCGGCGAAGAACCGCGCCGCCCAGGGCTTGAGATGCCGCTCGAAGAAGCGCCGTTCGTCCGCGTCGCCGTCGCCGAAGCGGCGCTCGGCGAGGCCGCCCATGACCTCGCACAGGAAGGCGACATGATCCTCCGGGTCGCGCGAGCCATCGCCGCGCTCGAGGCCGAGGCGGGCCAGATCCTCGCGGACGCGGGCGAGCGGGCGCTCGTGCAGGAAGCCGGTGAGGTAATAGGAGGCGTAGGGCAAGAACTCGCCGCGCCCGAGCCCGATGAACAAGTCGAAATACTCGCGCTGCAGCCCGTCGGCGTCGGCCGCCTCGGCGGCTTCGGCGAGGGCGATATGCGCGAGGCCAAGCGGCGTGGCGTCGCCGCGCAGGGCGGCGAGACGCTCCAGGAGTTCGGCGGTCGGGGCGCGCCCGAGGAGGAGCGCGAGCAGGCCGTATTCCTGCGCGCGCAGGCGGTCGACCTCGTCGACCTCTTGGACAGGCTCGGTCATGTCACTCGGATAGAGGTCGGGGCGAAGCAGGGAACGGGAGACGCCGGTGGCGGTCTCGATCGCGATGACGCGCTCGGCCGGCACGCGCTGCCAATTCGACACGGACGGTTGGGCGACGCCGATGAGACGCGCGAGCGCGCTCACGCCACCCGCGGCCCGGATCGCCAGGTCCACCCCGCTCTCGCGCATTCCCATCCCTTGGCAAGCAGCTCGCGGCCGTTCGGCTCATCGGCTGTCTTTTCGTGTGCTGGCTCCATAGTACGAAGCTATGAAGCTTGGGCAATCCCACTTTGGAATGATTTCAGGCTGGGGAAGCTCTGCCATGACGCCGCACCGGCACGGCGGGCTCCGGCTCCAAGGCGGGGAGTGGGAGGGCGTCGCGTTCCTCCGGCGCTGGCAAGGACGCCGTCGCGACCGCATCAGCCTCGCCGTCCGGCTCGTCCGGTGAGACCTCGGCCGCCGCTTCGGCGGGCGGCTCGGCCGGCTGCGGAGGCGCCTCCTCCGGCGGCACGGGCCGCGGCGAGCCGCCGAAGACGCGCTCCACCATCGCCGCCACGTCGTCGCCCGGGTCGAGCGGCCCGTAGCCTGGCGCCCCGCCGGGCGTGTTGTAGTCGAAGGCGTATTCCCGGGCGTCGTTGACGAAGTCGCGGATCGCCGGGTCGAGCGCCCAGACCTTGCGAAGGGCCGCGTTGCGCAGCGCCTCCGGCACCTCGCGGCGCAGGAAGCCGGTGACGTCCGTCTCCGGCGTCAGCGCGTCGATCGGCGGCAGTTCGGCCAGCGCCGCCGCGATCTCCTCATCGGTGGCGAGGGGCGCCTCGGGCTCCAGCGGCGGCGCGGTATTGGAGGCAAGCTCGGGCGTGGGCGTCGTCGCCTGAGGGACGCTCGTCTCGATCTCGCGCTTGCGCCGCGACCAGCGGGCGAGGAAGCCGTCGCTCATGTCTGGTCCTCCGCCTCCCTGCGCCCGACGATCGGTCCGCGATGCGCCAGCGTTTCCGGGTCGGCCCGATTGCGCTGGCGCTTGAAGAAGGGCCGCTCGACGTGGAAGGCGGCGAAGAACGCCTCGATCCGCTCCTGGATCTCGGCCGGCATCGGCAGCGCCTCGACCGCCTGTCCCATGGTCTCGGCCAGCGCCTCGCCCTCGTAGGGGTCGGCCGTCACCGCCGCGACCTCGACCTCGTCGCCGCCCGTCGGACGCAGGGCCACCCAGAGGGAGGGCCGGGCGGAGACGAGGTTGTCGCGATAATGCGAGGTCTCGCCGGAATGCAGCTCCAGCGCAAACGCGCCGGCGTAGAAGGTCTCTTCCCCCTCCGTCGCCCCGAGCGACGTCCAGGCCGCGACGGCGGGGGCGGCCGGCAGCACGGCACTCGGCGCCCAGGCCGCGTCGACCCAAGGGTTGTTCAGCCGCCGCCGGGTGACGACCACGCCGACCTCGATGAATTCACGGGGCATTCGGTCTCCGCTCTTGGCGTGTCATTCCGGGGCTCGGCGTAGCCGAGAGCCCGGAATCCATGACCGGGTGAGCGGCTGCGGCTGGCGTCTCACCCAGTCGTGGATTCCGGGCTCGCGCTTCGCGCGCCCCGGAATGACAAGGTTGGTGGACGGTCATCACGCCGCCCTCGCCCGCTTGAGGGGCAATCCCGTGACCAGGTTCTGCGGCTTCACGCGCACCGTCTTGTCCCGATCCATGGCGAGGATGAGGTAGACCGGCCGCCCACCCACCCGCGGGTCGGCCTCTGCAGCGTCGGCGAAGGCGAGCTTGAACAGGGCGAGGACCTGCCCCTGCTCGTCGGGGCTTGGAGTCTGCCCGCGCCAGAGCTGGTTGCCGATGCGTGTCGCCTCGGCGTCAAGGCCGACGAACCAGCGCCAGTCCCGGTCCTCGATCTTCGCGATCGGCTCGACGGTGGTCGCCACGCCGAGGAGGTGCCGGGTCCAGGTTTCGATCACCCGGGCCAGGCCCTCGCGGCTGCGGGGGTTCGAGCCGAGGTTGAGAGCCATCGTGAAAGCGTCGGAGCGGCTCCAGTAGGTCCAGGCCGTGCCGTCGTCGAGCACGTCGAGCTCGGCCGCCGGGTCCTTGCCGAGCATGGCGACGAGGGGCGAGCGGCCGGCCTCGGCCTCATGCGCGTCGATGAGCTCGGCATCCGCCAGGAGCACGGCGCCGTCGTGGAACGAGACCCGCTGCGGCCGGAAGAACAGCTCCGCCGCGCGCAGCACGTAGGGGTCGTCGCAGCCGTCGAGCGCGTTGCGCAGGATCAGGTGGACGAGCTGGTTGAGGAAGAGCGGCGGCACGCCTTGAGGCTCGCGGGCGATGTCGAGATAGGCCGCCTCGACGGTGGGTGCGGCGAGGAGTCGATCACGGAAGCGGAGCATGAAGCTCCAGTTCTCGCGGGCATCCGGGTCGGCGAGGGCCGCGACCTCGGCGCTCGCGACGGGACGGCGCGGATCGCCAAGCAGCGCCGCGTGAAGCGCCCGCTCGGCGTCGCAGGCCTCCTCGGGCGGCAAGAGCTCGGGACGGGCGAGATAGGCGAGGAGGAGCTCGTCCGTCAGGACGAGGCCGCCGCCCTCGCTGCGGCGGGTGAGGTGGTGGCCGGAGGAAACCCAGAACTCGGGCATCAGCGCCGCCCCTCCCCTTCGATCAGACCCGCGAGATCGACCCGCTCCTCGGGCTCGTCCTCGACTTCCACGAATTCGAAGGCGCGGGCCTGGGCGTGCAAGCGATCCGCGCCGCCCGCTGCCGGTTCGCGGCGCTGGAGGGTGCGGAACCGCTCGCGCACGGCGCCCTCTTCCACGCTGCGATGGAGCGCCAGCACGGTGCCTTCCGGATGGTGGCAGAGAGAGGTGGCGAAGGCGATCTCCTCCTCGGCCGCCGCCCGCGCCGCCGCCTCGTCGGGCGCGCCGAAACGCTCCGTGAGGTGGCGCGAAAGCAGTGCTACGGCCGCCTCGCGCTCGTCCGCGCGGGCTTCGCTCACCACGACGAGGGTCGAGAAGCCGAAGCTCGACAGCCCCAGGAAGCCGGCGCGGAAAGCGGCGCGGCGCTTCGGTGGCATGGTTTCGAGGTCGACGTCCCAGAACAGGAAGGAGCCGGGCACGGCCCATTCTCCGGGCTCGGCGGCGTGCTCGAAGACGAAGGTGTCGGAAGGGTCGAGGCGGAGCGTCCGCGGCAGCTTCAGCATGGCGTCAAAGCTTCGGCGCGCCGGAAACGGGGTCGATCCAGGACGGCATGGCGAGCGCTGGCTCAAGCGCGAGGCGTTGCGTCTGGCCGCCGCCCCCGCCGGGACGCACGAGGACGTCGCCGTTCCCGTCGACGAGGCGCTGGTCGGCGGCGCGCTCCTTCGGCAGGCGTTCGAGATAGGCCTCACCCACCGGGCGAAAACCCCGCTCGGCCCAGGCGTCGAGATGGACCATCAGGTGGCGCGAGAAGCTCTCCACCAGGGCCTGCCCCCCGCCTTCAAAACCCTCCTCCTCCAGCGAGGTGGAGCCCGGGGCGAAGCCCGCCTCGTCGAGGCCGACGCGGGCGGCGGTGATCATGGCGGAGAAGACGAGCCAGTCCGGCACCGCGTCCTCGGCGCAGGCCTCCGGCCAGGCAAGCCGCGCGCCGCCGACCCGGGCGCCGTCGAAGACGAAGGTGTCGGGAAAACGGATCGCCAGCGTCTTCTCCGGCGGACAATGGGCCGCGATGGCGTCGGCCACCGCCGCCATGCCGGCGTAGAAGGCGCGCCGCGCGCCGGCGAGCGGCTCCTCCGGCTCGAGGACGACGGCGAACTCGACGAGGTCGTAGCGGCCGACGACGACGAGGGTGCCGGCACCTTTCTCGGGCGCCAGGGCGCAGGCGCGGGCATGCGCGTCGCCCGATTCGCGCAGCATCACGAGTTCGTAGGGTGGCGGCAGGTCGAGGCTGCGGCGGAGGGGATCGGCGGACCGGGCCAGCATGGGCGTGAGCGAGGGTTTTCCCTTGCGACCGGACGACAGGTCGCGCTTTTGAACCATTCCAGTATAGATGAGTGCTCAACAAGTGCGAGAGGCGTGGCGAAACGCCTCCAAGGGCTCAGGACCAGCGCCATGGACGCCACCGACCGGATCACCATCGCCTGCTCCTGCGAGGGCACGATGCCCCTCGACGAGGGCGCGCTGCGGCGCGGCTGCGGCCGGGTCGAGACCGCCACCCAGCTCTGCCGGAGTGAGCTCGACCGGTTCCGGCAGATCGCGGCGTCGGGGAGCGTGATCACGGTCGGCTGCACGCAGGAGGCGCCGCTCTTCGCGGAAGCGGCCGAGGAGCTCGGCGCGGCGGGCCGGGTCGCCTTCGCCAACGTGCGGGAGGCGGCCGGCTGGTCGGATCAGGCAATCTCCGCCGGGCCGAAGATGGCGGCGCTCCTCAAGCTCGCCCAGGAGCCGGTCGCGCCGGTGCCGTTCGTGACGCTGGAGAGCCAGGGCGTCGCCCTGATCTACGGCCGCGACGAGACAGCGCTCGAGGTGGCCAAGCGCCTCGCGGACCACCTCGACATCACGGTGCTGCTGTCGCGGCCTCAGCCCATCGCCCCGCCGCGGACCAACGCCTACCCCGTGTTCCAAGGCACGATCGCTGGCGCCACCGGGCATCTCGGCGCCTTCGTGCTCAAGGTCGACGACTTCGCGCAAGCGGCGCCGTCCTCGCGCGGCGCGCTTGCCTTCGGGCCGTCCCGGGACGGGGCGACTTCGAACTGCGACGTTGTCCTCGACGTGTCGGGCGGCGCGCCACTCTTTCCCGCCCACGAGCTGCGCCCCGGCTACCTGCGCGCCGACCCGCGCGACCCGGCCGCGATCGAGCGACTGATCGGCGAGGCCGCTCACCTCGTCGGCACCTTCGACAAGCCGCGCTACATCGACTTCAAGGCGGAGCTCTGCGCCCATTCGCGCTCGAAGATCACCGGCTGCACGCGCTGTCTGGAGCTCTGCCCGACCGGCGCCATCAGCCCGGTAGGCGACGTCGTCGCCATCGACCCCGCCGTCTGTGCCGGCTGCGGCAGCTGCGCCGCGGCCTGTCCGACGGGCGCCGCGTCCTACGCGTTGCCCGCCGCCGACGCTCTGCTCCGGCGCTTGCGGACGCTTCTTCTCACCTACGCCGACGCGGGCGGCACGGCACCGATCGTTCTCGTTCACGACGAAGAGCACGGCGCGCCCCTCATCGACGCGCTGGCGCGTTTCGGCGACGGACTGCCGGCCAACGTCCTGCCGCTTGCCGTCAACGAGGCGACCCAGGTCGGCCCGGAGGCCGTCGCCGCGGCCTTCGCCTACGGCGCGGCGGGCTTGCGCTTCCTCACCCGGGCCCGCCCTAAGCACGATCCCCTCGGCCTGCGCCGCGTGGTGGCGACAGCTGGCACGATCTTGGCCGGCCTCGGCTACGGCTCGACGGTTCTGAGCATCATCGAGACGGACGATCCGGACGCGCTGCGCGCTGCCCTCGACCGCGCCGTGCCCGGTCGGGCGAGCCCGACGCCGTCCCGGTTCCGGCCGCAGGGAGCCAAGCGCGGCGTCCTCGAACTCGCGATGCGCGAGCTTCACCGGGCCGCGCCGGAGCCCGTCGACAGCGTGCCGCTCGCCGCCGGCGCGCCCTTCGGCGGCCTCGAGGTTCGGGTCGACGGCTGTACCCTCTGCCTGTCCTGTGTCTCCGCCTGCCCCACGGGCGCGCTCTCCGACAACCCGGAGCGCCCAATGCTCCGCTTCACCGAATCGCTCTGTGTCCAGTGCGGATTGTGCGCCTCGACCTGCCCGGAACGGGTCATCACCCTCGAACCGCGCCTCGACTTCGCCGCCTGGGACGAGCCGCGCCGGCTGATCAAGGAAGAGGAGCCCTTCCACTGCGTGGCCTGCGCCAAGCCCTTCGGCACCAAGAGCGCCATCGAGCGCGTGGTCTCGAAGCTCGCCGACAAGCATTGGATGTTCTCAGGCCATGCGGGCCAGGACCGGGTCCGCGTGTTGATGATGTGCGAGGATTGCCGGGTCGAGGTGGTCGTCAACGAGAGCTTCGACCCGCACGCCATGCCGGCGCGCCCGAAGCCCCGCACCAGCGACGATTACATCCGCGAGCGGGAGGCGGGACGCGACCCGCTCAACTGAGAGCGGGCACCCCATCGTCATTCCGGGGCTCGCCGCAGGCGAGAGCCCGGAACCCATGACCAGGTCGAATGATGATCGAGGCCGCTCACCCGGACGTAGATTCCGGGTTCCGCTGCGCGGCCCCGGAATGACGGCGGGGCGGTCTTCTCACCGCCAGAACGGCTTCGCCTCGGCCAGCGCCTCGGCCGCCTCCGCTGCGCAAGCCAGTTCCTTCTCCTCACCCTTTTTCTGACGCTTCACGAGGCGGCGCGCGGCCTTTCGGGCCGTTGGATCGTCCGGGAACGACGCTTCGAGGTGCTCCAGGGTGGCGATGTCGTTCAGGGCGCCGAGGTGCTCCTGCAGGCGCTCGATAGCCTTAAGGAACTTCGCCTGGCGCTTGAGCGCCTTCTCGCCCGTCGCGAGCGAGGCAACGAAGGAAGCCGCGTAGCGCAGCTTCTTCGCCTCGATGCGCACCTCGTGGCGGGCTTCCGGGTCGAGGTCGGCCAGATCCTTCGCCCGGCGGCGCACCCGCTTGAAGCGGCGGTCGAGCACGTTGGTCGCGACCTCGGCGATGGTGGGCCCGCCCTCCGTCCGGGTCCAGGCCCCGGTCTCGATCCAGGTGACGAGGCGCAGCATCAGGGCGCGGTGCGGCGGGCTCGCGAAATTGGCGAGCATCCGGCCATAGGCCGCGTCGCGGCGGCGCTCGATGGCGGAGGACAGGGCCTGGAGGGTCCGGCTCTCGGGCTTGCGCCGATGGGCGTCGGCGAGCGCGCCCTCGATCAGGACGTCGAGGTCCCGCGCCTCGCCGAGCGCGAGGCCGAGCGCCCGCAGGTCGCCCTTCAATCGCTCGAGCTCGCCGTCGGCGACCACGTCCTTGAACACGGTGAGCATGGCGCGCAGCCGCCTGAGGCCCACCCGCATCTGGTGGACGCCCTCGGGCGCGCGGGTCTCGACGATGACGCGCTCATTGGCGGCGATCTGCGCCAGGCAGGCGCGGGCGAACGCCTGGACCGCGGCGACCGCCGGATCGGCGGGGTTGAGCACCGGGTCCTTGGCCTTGACGGGCTTCGCCGGCCGCGGATCGACCAGCGCGTAGCCGCGGGCGGATTTCGCCAGAAGGCCGAGGTGGAGGGGCACCTCGCTCCCGAGCTCCTGCGCCAGCGCGAAGACGGCGGCCGGATCGCCCTTTTTGAGCTCGAGCTCCACCTCGCAGAGCGGGGTCGACCGCTCGCCGGCCTCGACGGTCCCACGGTCGAGGACGAGCTCGACGGCGCTGCCGCTGCGCTCGAGGAGGAGGGTGCGCCGCTCGACGCGCACCCGGAAGACCGGGGCGAGCTGGAACTTGCGGCCCGCCTCGTCGAGGAGGGGGCCGAGCGGCGTCTCGGCCACGGCGGATAGGTCGGGCTCGTCGGCCCCGTCGAGGTCGCGTTCCCATTCGCCGCGGTCGAAGAGCCCCGCTCCACTGCCGCCGGCTTTGACGGTCTGGACGCGCTGCTCGCCTTCGGTTCGGACGCGCAGGGTCAGGTCGCGCTCGCGCAGGTCGAAGCCGGGAGTGTCGTAATAGGTCGAGACCAGCGGGACGACCTTGAAGGGCTGGTCGGCGAGGATAGGGTGCGCGAGCAGCCGATCGACCTCGGCGGGGTCGAGCTCGAGCTTCAGCTCGATTTCGCGTTCGTGGGGCGGCGTGGTCATCGGGGTGTCGTCGCCTCGGCAAGGTAGCGCATCAGGGCCGCCCGGTCCTCAGGGTCGGCGATGACCTGTTCGGGCATCTTCGTGCCGGGCGTGTAACGGGACGGGCCGACTTCGAAGAGCTCGGACACGGTCTGCGGCGTCCAGGTGATGTCCATCCGACGCAACGCCTCGGAATAGGCATAGTTCGGCCCCGTGGCGATCCGGCGCCCGAAGAGGCCGACGAGGCTCGGCCCGGCCCGGTTGCCCTCGTCGGGGGTCAGGGCGTGGCAGGCGGCGCAGGCCCTGAACACCTCGGCGCCCCGGCGATCGCCGGCCGTGGCGGCTTCCGGCCGTGCCGCCGCGACCGCCAGCGCCCCGACCGGCTCGCCGGTGCGGGCGTCCCAGCGGCGCACGACTCGGTCGCCCCCGCCCGTCAAAATCTCGCTTCCGTCGGGGCGGTAGGCGATGGACCAGACGGGCAGCACCGGTCCGGAAAGCGCGAGCGCGGTCCGGCCCGTGCGGCGGTCGAGGACCTGGACGCGCCGCAGCCCGGCCGCGGCGATGCGCGCCCCGTCCGGCGCGATCGCCATCGCGAGGACGGGCCCGCCCTCGCCCCCGTCCAGCGCGCGAACGGAGCCGTCCGGGGCGATCTCGCGAACGACCCCGTCCGCGCCGGCTGCCAGGAGCGCGCCGTCGGGCGCCGCCACCAGGGCGTTGAGCGCCGTCGGGAGCGTGATGGTGCGTTGAGGCGTGCCGTCCGCTCGCCAGAGCCGGAGCGTCGCGTCGTAGCCCGCCGTGGCGAGCGTTCCGTCGGGCAGGAACGCGACGGCATTGACGTTGCCCTGGTGGCCCTCGAGCCGGAGGACCTCGCCACCCTCGACCGGCACGATCCCGGCCGTGCCGTCCCAGGACGCCGAGGCGAGACGACGCCCGTCGTTCGAGACCGCGAGCGCGACGATCGGCCCGCGATGCGCTGCGACGACCCGGACGGGCGCCGCATTCCCGGCGCGCCAGAGCGCGACCCGGCCGTCCTCCCCGGCGGTGGCGTAGCGGTCCTGGCCGAGCGCCGCGACGGCGTTCACCGCGCCCTCGTGGAGGCGCAGCACCTGCCGCGCCGCGCCCTCCTCCACGGACCAGATGATGGCGGACTGGTCGAAGCTGCCGGAGATCGCCCCCTGAGGCGACGTCGCGAGCGCCCGGACCGGGCCGCCATGCCCGCGCAGTTGCGCCTCGGCCGGGACGGAGGCGAGGAGCGCGAGAAGGAGGAACGGCCAGCGCATCACCCCTCCCCGGCCGGCCGGAAGCCGAGCCCTCGCAGCGCCTGCCGCGTTTCCGGGGCTCGCAGCCGCTCCAGGAACGCGCGCACCGCGGGCCGATCAGCCCGTCTCGCCGCCAGCGCGAAGTCGTAGTGCTCCTCCCCGACCGGGATGAAGCCGAGATCATAGGCCTCGGCCGCCGGCGCGATCGCCACGCCCCAATCGGCCCGCCCCTGGGCCACCGCAGCGGCGACCGCGTTGTGCGAGCGCGGCTGGTTCCAATAACCTTCGTGCTTCGCGCCCGCGAGGAGCTGATCGGTCAGGATGCGGGTGCCCGCGCCCGCGTTGCGGTTGACCATGAGGCAGCCCGGCTCCCGCGCCGCGGCCAGCGCGTCCTTCAGGGACAACCCTGAAAAGCGGGAATCATCGCGGCGGTGGACGAGGCCCTGCATGCGCCGCCAGCCGGGCACGAGGGTCAGCCCCTCTCGAAGATAAGGCGCGTTGTAGGCGCCGCTCTCCGCATGGAGGAGGTGGATGGGCGCGAGATCGCAGGCGCCCCGTTCCACCGCGCCGAGGCCCCCGAGGCTGCCTATGCTGAGGATCCGCGTCGCGATCCCATCCCGGGCGAGCCCGCTCACGAGGGCGTCGAGGCCAAGGCAATGACTGCCCATGACGACGAGGTCGGGGGTGCGGAGATTCGGGGTGAAGAGATGCACCGTCACCGGCGACCCGGCCGGCAGCGCGTCGGCCAGGGCCTCAACGGCGACGAAGCCATCGGCCTGGGCGAAGCTCGTTACCGCGCCCGAGCCCTTGCCGGTCGGATAGGCGGCGAAGCCCTCCTCCGTCTCGACGAGGGCCACCATGACGTATTCCGTGCGCCCGAGCTCCGAGGCGATCCGGACGGGGAGAACCGCCTCGACGCTGGACTCCGCCCGCGGGGGCAGGCCGGCGAGGCGCCTCAAGGCGGGCGCGACGATGTCGTGGAAGGTGAACATCGCCGAGGTCGGGAAGCCGGGCAGCACCACCACGGCCTTGCCGTCGCAGACCGCAAGACAGAGGGGCTTGCCGGGTTTGAGCGCCACGCCGTGGACGACGATCCCGGGCTCACCGAGCTGCGCCACGAGGCGGTGCGACAGGTCGCCCGCCCCCTTTGAGGTGCCGCCAGAGAGAACCACGGCGTCGCATTCGCGGTGCGCCCGCACGAGGGCGGCGGCCAGCGCTTCCTCCTCGTCAGGCACCGCACCGAAGGAGACCGGCTCGCAGCCATTCTCGGCGAGCGCCGCGGCGATGATCGGCCCGTTGGCGTCGTGGATCGCGCCCGGGCGCAGGGGTTCCCCGGGGGCGGCGAGCTCGTCTCCCGTCGAGAGCACGCCAACGCGGGGCCGGCGGAATACAGGTGCCTTGGCGAGACCGCAGGCCGCGAGCATGCCGATCTCGCGCGAGCCGAGCACCGTACCGGCGCGCAGCAGGGTCTCGCCTCGGGCAATATCGGACCCGGCGAAGCCCACGAACTGACCGGGCGCCGCGGCGCGGCGCACCCAAACTGCCGCCGCGCCGTCGGGCTCCGCATGCTCGATCATCACGACGGCATCCGCGCCGCGCGGCAAGGGCGCCCCGGTCGCGACGATCGTCGCGTCGCCGGGTCCGATGGGACGGGTCGGGATCGCACCGCAGGGCACCACCTCTCCCGTGAGTTCGAGGCGAACCGGCGCCCCCTCGCCCGCGGCGGCGAGGTCGGCGGCGCGGATGGCCAGACCGTCGACGCCGGACCGATCGAAGGGAGGCACGTCGCCCGGCGCCGTCACATCCTCGGCCAGCACGCGGCCGAGAAGGCCGGCAAGCGGCACCCGTTCGACGCCGAGCGGCGCGGGCCGGAGGGCCGCCTCGAAGCGGCGCACGGCTTCGTCGCGCGAGACGACGGTCAGGAACTGCTCCTGCGCGAGGGGGTCGCGCGCGAGCGCGTCGCGCAGCGCGGGGCCGGGATGGGGCGTGTTCATCGCGCGTCCCGTAGGTCGAGCTCCTGGCGCCGCGCGGCAGGCTTCATCGCAGCGGCACCGCGTCGACGGTGCTGCCGGCCGGAAAGCCTTCGCTCTCCGGCCCCAGCAAGAGGAAATGCGTCGCGCGCGCCATGGCCGCGAGCGATAGATCGCCGACGGCCGTCGGCTCAAGCCCTCCCTCCGTCGCAGACAGGAGCGCGATCTCGGCCAGGCCCACCTGCGAAGCGATCTTGCGGGCGAGCGTGCCCCGTTCCGCTCGGGGCTCGGCCCTCCCGCCGGACATGGCGGCGATGAGGGCAGGCAGCAGAACGAGGGCGGCGGCCAACGCCGTCTCGACCCGCGGCGGCACCACAAGCACCGGTCGGCCCTCGATCAGGCCGCCGGCGATCGGCTCGCCCGGACGCAGGGCGAGGCCCGTGAAGAACGGCTCGAAGCCCGGGGGCGCGGACCCGCTCAGGACGATCGCGAGGGCGGCATCGCCATCGTCGCGGATCACGGCGCCGAGCGCTCGCGCCCGGGCCCGCACGAGGTCGGCCGCGGCGCCACCGGCCGTGTCGCCCAGGAGGCGCAGGTAAGGCCGGCGGACGCGGGCCGTCGCGAGCCCGGCTTCGCGGGCGACGGCCACGTCGAGCGCATCGAGCGGCGTTCCAGCGGGAGCCAGGACGGTACCAGGCACGGCATCTTCGCCCTGGCGTCTCGCGCCCTCGCCCGGTGCAGCCTCGGCGAGGGCGGCGGGCGGGCCAGCGAGTGTCACCGCGGCGTCGGGGGGCAGAACGGCGTCGGCTCCCTCCGGCAAGCGATCGCCCGGGACGACCCAAATCGGCGGCGATCCGATGGGAACGGGACCGTAGGGGGAGGCGCCAGAGGTGTCTCCGGCGGCCACCGCCCAGCCCGCGCGCAACGCCACAGGGTGGGACCGCACCTCGGCGACGAGGCGCTCGGCGAGGACGAGGCCGACGGCCTCGGCGAGCGGCAGCTCTTCCACGGGCGCGAGGGGGCAGGCAGCGGCCAGCCGTTCCACGGCAAGGTTCAGGGGCGTCAATGCGGGCCCGGACAGGATGCCGGGTGCGCCGCGGGCGGCACGGGGACGGAACGGGGTTCGGATCACGAGACGCTCGGCGCAGGGCCGTTTACAACAGGGCCGCGCCATAGTTGGGTGTTGCGCCCGTCCCGTCCAGGCCATCATGACCGAGACCCGTCTCAACCTTCGCGGGCTGAAATGTCCTCTCCCCGCCCTCAAGACGCGCAAGGCCCTGCGCTCCTTGAGCGCCGGCGACGTGCTGGAGGTGGAATGCACCGACCCGCTCGCGGTCATCGACATCCCGGCCCTGCTTCGGGAGACGGGGGACGCGCTCGAAGCGCAGAGCGCCGTCGAGGGCGGCGCGGTGTTCCGGATCCGGAAGGGGGCCGGAACGACGAAAGGCCCGGCCTGAGGCCGGGCCCCCGTCGTCGCAGCGGCTGCGGTCAGCTGCGGCCCTTGAGGGCGTCCTTGATGCCGCCGATGGCGTTCTGGATCTTGCCCTCGGCTTTATCGCCCTTGCCTTCGGCCTGAAGCTTGGAATCGCCCAAGAGCTTGCCGGCGCCCTCCTTGAGGCTGCCCTTCATGTTCTTGGCGCTTCCTTCGACGCGATCGTTGTCCACCGGATCATTGGCCATGTCTGAGCTCCTCATTCTGTGCCGTCAGAGGAGCAACGTCCCGTCAAGGTCGGCAGTTCCGGCGCGAAGCGGAGCCGTCGCTCACTCCGGTGCGATCACGGGCAGGGGCGTCGCGTAGGGCTCGACCCGCATCGAGGCGTGGGCGAGAAGCCCGACCCTCAACGAAGGCGCCTGCTGGAGATCGCCGTTCGGCGCCTTGCGCACCGCATAGCGCCAGGCCGTGAGCTCGCCCTTGGCGAGGATCGCCCGCGCCACGGTCCCGGCGTCGCGCCCGCCCATCCGGTCGAGTTCCGGCCCGGTCAGGCCGATGACGATGTCGTCGCGGGCGGTGACGACCTTGAACAGGGTCACCGCCGGCTCCTGGGCGAGGGACGGCGAAGCGAGGCTCACGAGAAGCCCGGCGGCGAGGGTCAGCGAGCGTGCGTTCAGCATCCGAATGGCCTCGATCAAGTCAGGGATGGTGTGTCAGGCCGCCGTGCGCGCGGGCGTTCCGTGCGCTTCCGCGGCGGCGATCATGGCCCGGCTGAGGATCGTGTAGGCCGCCATCCAGGCCGCCCGGGCCGGCGCGTCGAAGCGGTCGCCGAGGCGCGATTCGAGCGTCGCGATGAGCGCTGCGCCGACGGTCGCGTAATGGGTGGCACGGACGCCGTAGCCGACGTGGCGGTGGGCAAGGCCGCGCACGTCGTCGAGAATCGCGTCGAGCCGGTCGAGGTGTTGGACGACGATCGCCAGCATCGCCACGAGCTTGCGCCCCTGCGGCTTCAGGTCGGCCGGAAACATCGGCTTCAGCGACGGGTCGAGGAAGAAGAGCCGGGCATAGAACTCGGCCGCGAGCCCATCGGGGTCGCCGGCAAGGCGTCGGAAGGTGTCGCGGATGTCCTGGATGTCGGAGGGGGTCATCGTCGGTCGGTCTCGTTGCGGCGCGTCGCTCGCGCCGGGTCGAGATCACCTTGACCGTTTGTCTTGTCGGCCCCGTGCCGCTCGGGCGGCGGCGTGTTTCAACTGTGTCGGTCAGGCCGGGTCGGGCGCGATCGGCTCCGGCGCGGCCGGCCCGGGGGCGGCCTGACCCGGTGTGGGCGGCGTGAACATGTAGCCGCGCCCCCGCACGGTCTCGATCGACGCCGTATCGAGCTTGCGCCGCAGGCGCGCGATCCGGGTGTCGATGGCGCGGTCGAAGGCGTCGAGCGCCTCGGCGGGGGCGAGTTCCATCAGCTCGTCGCGGGTGAGCACGTGGCCGGGCCGGCGCACGAAGGCGCGGATCAGGGCGATCTCCCCTGGCGTCAGCCGCTCCGGCGCGCCGTCATCGCGCAGGAGCCGCGAAGCCGTGAGGTCCACCGTGACCCGCTCCAGCAGCACCAGCTCCCGGTCGGCGCGGCCGTAGCGCTTGAGAAGCCCCGTCGCCCGCGCCGCGAGTTCGCGCGGGTCGACGGGCTTCACGACGTAATCATCCGCGCCGAGCTCGAGGCCGACGATCTTGTCGATCGAGTCGCTGTTGGCGGTCAGGATGAGGACGGGCGGCGCGTCCTCGTCGGCCCGCAGGCGCCGAAGCGTGTCGAGGCCGTGCTCGCCCGGCATATTGAGGTCGAGAATGATGAGGTCGAGGGAGGCCCTGGTCATCAGCCGGTCGAGATGAGCGGCCGACGGCGCGAGGTCGACCTGATGGCCGAGGTCGGACAGGTACTCGGCGAAGGCTTCGGCGAGATCGGGCTCGTCATCGACGATGGCGATGCGCGCGCGGCGGGCCATAGGGAAAAGTCTCCTGTCGACAGTCGACGCGGCGGATGGGCGATCCGCTTGGCGATCGGTGCGCGCCCACAGTAGCATGCAAGTGACCTTCGAGATCAACGAGACCCCATGCAACAGCCCCTGATCGCCGTCGTCGAGGACGAGGAGGCCTTGCGCGAGGCGGTGACCGAGTACTTGTCGGGCCGCGGCTTCCAGGTGGCGCCCTGCGCGGATGCCGCCGCGTACCGCAAGCTCGTCGAGACGCAATCCGTGGATGTCGCGCTCCTCGACATTGCCATGCCGGGAGAGGACGGGCTGTCGCTTGCCCGCTGGATCCGCTCCCGCGGCCCGCGGCCGGGCATTATTTTCACCACAGCCGCCGGCATGACGGTGGACCGTATTGTCGGCCTGGAGATCGGGGCGGACGACTACGTCGTGAAACCCTACGACCTGCGCGAGCTCCTGGCCCGCGTGAAGAGCGTGCTGCGCCGGCTGGCCGACCAGCCGGCCTCCGCCCCAGCCACGGCCGCGCCGGTCCGGGCGAACCGGGTCGTATCCGTCGGCCCCATGATGCTCGACCTCGACAGCCGGCGTCTTGCCGCCAAGGACGGCCAGACCGTCGACCTCACGGCGATGGAGGTCGACCTCCTGGCGGCTTTGGCGACGCGGCCGAACCGTATCCTGACCCGGGCGCAGCTCCTCGAACTGGCCCACGGCCGCAGCGCCGGCGAGAGCGACCGCAGCATCGACATCCGCATCACGCGCCTGCGCAAGAAGATCGAGACGAACCCCGACAGCCCGCAGCTCATCCGCACGGTGCGCGGCGAGGGCTATATGTTCGTGCCGGATCAGGCGTGACCTGAGCGGGTCCGACACTCCGCGCGCCCGACCAGGACGGCGATGACCCGGCCATCCTCCCTCCCCTCAGGGGAGGGCCGGGGTGGGGTATGCCGCGAAGCGGCAATCAGGCCCCGATCTCGAGAGCCTGCAGATCGCGCCTCGCGGCGCGTACCCCACCCTGTGTCCCTCCCCTGAGGGGAGGGAGGCCGGGATGTGTCGGACAGGGTCCCGCTGTCATTCCGGGGCTCGGCGTCAGCCGAGAGCCCGGCAATCCATGGCTGGGTGAGCGCTTGCGAGCAGCGTCCGGCCCAGCCGTGGATTCCGGGCTCGCCTGCGGCGCCCCGGAATGACGGTGACGCCTACTCCGCAGCCGCCCGCTGCCTCGCATCGTCCCGTCCGCCCGCCCCGTGCAGCGCCGCGTGGACGCGCTCGGCGAGTTCCGAGAGGCGGTAGGGCTTGTAGATGATGTCGAACTCGCCGATGTCCTCGTCCGCCTCCACGTAGCCGGAGGTGAGGAGGATGCGGGTGTCCGGCCAATCCTGCCGGATGCGCCGCGCCAGCGCCCCGCCCGTCAGGCTGCCCGGCATGCGCACGTCGGAGAGCACGAGATCGACTCCGCCGTCGTGCCGCAGAGCCTCGACCGCCTCGTCGCCGTTCTCGGCCTCGCGCACGGTAAAGCCCAGCGCCGCAAGCGTCGACACCGCGACCTGGCGAACCTTGGCGTCGTCCTCAACGACGAGAATGGTCTCGCCGTCGCCGCGGGGGGCGGCGGCCTCGACGGCGCGCAGCCGCGCGGGCTGCGCCGCGGTCTCGGCCCGGGGCAGGATCAGGCGGATCGTGGTGCCCTCCCCCGGCTGGCTGTCGACGGCGATGTCGCCCTTCGACTGGCTCACGAAGCCGTAGACCATGGAGAGACCTAAGCCTGTGCCCTTGCCGCTCTCCTTGGTGGTGAAGAAGGGCTCGAAGACCCGCTCCAACACGTCCGGCGCCATGCCCGTGCCGGTATCGCTCACCGCGATCACCACGGCATCCCCATCGACGCCGCCGCCCCGCCCGGCGGCGGTGCCCGCGGGCGCGTTCGCCATGGCGATGGTCAGCTTGCCGCCGTCCGGCATAGCGTCCCGGGCGTTGACGGCGAGGTTGACGATGGCCGATTCGAGCTGGGTCGTGTCGACCTCGATGGGCCACAGGTCCGGGTCGGCTTCGAGCTGCACGTCGATGCGCTCGCCGAGCGTCCGCTGGAGGAGTTCGAGCATCGTCGGCACGAGGTCGTTGAGGTCGACGCGGCTCGTCTGGAGCGGCTGCCGGCGCGAGAAGGCGAGCAGCCGGTTCGTGAGGTCGGCGCAGCGCTGCGCGCCCTCGATGGCAAAGCGCACCCGGCGCAGGGCGCGCTCGTCGTTCTGAACCGTGTTCTGGAGCAGGTCGAGATTGCCGATCACGACGCTCAGCATGTTGTTGAAGTCGTGGGCGATGCCGCCGGTGAGGCGACCCACCGCCTCGAGCTTGGAGGCGTGGAGCAGGCTCTGCTCCAGCTCCTTGCGCTCGGTGATGTCGAACCACAGGCCGAAATACTCCCGCCGCCGGCCCTCGTCGTCGCGAATGAGCACGCATTGATCGAGGATGTTGCGCTCGGAGCCGTCGGCGCAGCGCCAGCGGTATTCGAGCGTCACCGAGCCCGACTCCCCGATGCCGCTCAACGTCGCCATGACGCGGTCGTGGTCGTCCGGGTTGAGGCGCGCCTCCCAGAAATCGAGGGTGTCGGCGAAGTCCTTGGGCGCGTAGCCCGTGATCGCCTTCACGCTCTCGTTGGTGAACTGCAGCCGGCGGTGATCCTCCCGCGCCGAGGCGGTGTAGAGGGCGATCGGCAGCGCCTTGAGCACCAGGGATTGGTGCTCGTCGCGCCGACGCAGGCTCTGCTCGGCCCGGAGCTTCTCGCCGCGGACCCTCAGGTTCTCCATGAGAAGGCGGCGCTCTTCCGCGGCCTGGCGGCGGATCTCCTCGGTCTTGCGGAAGAGATCTACGAAGATCTCCACCTTCGAGCGCAGGATCAGGGGCTCGATGGGCTTGAAGACGTAGTCGACGGCCCCGGCGCTGTAGCCGCGAAAGACGTGCAGCTCATCCTTGTTGAAGGCCGTGAGGAAGATGATCGGGACCCGCGAGGAGCGCTGGCGCCCGCGCACCATGCTCGCCACCTCGTAGCCGTCGATGCGCGGCATCTGCACGTCGAGGAGGATGACGGCGAAGTCGTGCAGGAGCACCTGCCGCAGGGCCTCCTCGCCGGACTCGGCCACCACCACCTCGATGCCGGGCCCCCGTAGCATCTCCTGCACGGCCAGGAGGTTGCGCCGGTCGTCGTCGACAGCCAGGACCTTGACCGTCAGGAGGTCAGTGCCGACGGCCAGCGCGTCCTCGGGCCGAGGAGCGAGGGCCGACGGCCTGAGCTGTTCCGTCATTTAGACATCCCCGCGGCCTCGCCCGCCGCCCCGTTGCCCGCCTTGCCGGCAGGGTGAGCACTGCGCTCGAGTTGAACGCGCAACACCGCCAGAAGTTGGTCGATGTCCACAGGCTTGGAGACGTAGTCGGTGGCGCCCGCTTCGAGGCATTTCTCGCGATCGCCCTTCATGGCCTTGGCCGTGACCGCGACGAGGGGCAGGTCGCGATAGGCCGACATGGCCCTGATCGTCTGCATCGTCTCATAGCCGTCCATGCCGGGCATCATGATGTCGATCAGCGCGACTTCGATGCCCGGATCGGCCTTGAGGCGCTCGATGCCCTCGCGGCCGCTCTCGGCGAAAACCACCTCGAGGCCGTGCTGCTCCAGGGCGGCGGTCAGCGAGAAGATGTTGCGGACGTCGTCGTCCACGACGAGCACCTTGCGCCCGTGCAGGGGCGCGTCGTCCCGGCGCTCGACGATGATGCGCTTCTCGGCCGGCACCGCCGCGATGGCCCGGTGCAGGAACAGGGCCGTCTCGTCGAGGAGCTTCTCGTCCGAGCCCATCTCCTTGACGATGATGGCCGAGGCCATGTTGCGGATCCGCCGCTCCTCGTCCCGCGACAGGTCCTGGCCCGTATAGACCACGACGGGCAGCTCGGCCCCGCCGGGCGCGGCCCGCAGCCTCTCGATGAGCTGCGCTCCCGGCAGATCGGGCAGGCCGAGATCGACGATGGCGCAATCGAAGCGGCGCGCCTGCACGGCTTCGAGGGCCGCCTCCGCGGTGCCGACGCCGGTGACCTCGACGCCGTCGTTGCCGAGGAGCTCGATGATCGCCATGCGCTGGTTGTCGTCGTCCTCGACGAGCAGGAGCCGCTTCACCGGCCGGTCGATGAACTCCTTCGTCCGGGACAGGGCCTCCATGAGAGCGTCCCGGTCGACGGGCTTCTCGAGGAAGCCGAAGGCGCCGGCCCGCAGGCCCCGTTTCTTCTGCTCGTCGATGGAGATGACGTGGATCGGCACGTGGCGGGTGCGCGGGTCGTGCTTGAGAAGGTCGAGCAGCGCCCAGCCGTCCATGTCAGGCAGGCCGATGTCGAGGGTGATGGCGTGCGGCTTGTAGCGGTGCGCCATGGCGAGCGCCGTGGCCCCGTCCGCCGCGATCAGCCCCCTGAAGCCCTGCTCGCGCGCGAGCTCGAGCAGGACTGACGCGAACATGGCGTCGTCTTCGACGATGAGCACCACGTGGTCCCCCGTCGCGAGCGCATGGCGATCGTCGGAGGACGACGAGAGCGCCATGGGCTGGCTCGAGGGACGGATGGAGGTGCCCGAGTTGCCCTGCTCGTAGGGCGCGGCGCCGTTCGGACGCGGCAGCCCCGAACTCTCGGGCGGCTGCAGCGGGATGAACAGGGTGAAGGTCGCGCCCTTGCCCGCCTGGCTCGAGACCACGAGCTCGCCGCCGAGCAGCCGCGCGATCTCACGGCTGATGGCCAAGCCTAAGCCCGTGCCGCCGTATTTGCGGCTCGTCGTGCCGTCGGCCTGCTGGAACGCCTCGAAGATGATGCGCTGCTTGTCCTCCGGGATGCCGATCCCCGTATCGGTCACGGAGAAGGCGATCCAATCCGTGCCGGTCCGCAGCGGCGAACCCTCGGCCGAGGCGAGGCTCAAGGTGACGCTGCCCCGCTCCGTGAACTTGAAGGCGTTGGAGAGCAGGTTGCGCAGCACCTGGGCGAGGCGCTTCGAGTCGGTGCGCAGCGCCCGCGGCAACCCCGGGTCGACCTCGATCGCGAAAGCGAGGGCCTTCTCCTCCGCGACCTGGCGGAAGGTGCGCTCCATGGTCTCCACGAGGTCGCGTACTGCCACGTCGCCGAGCTCGAGACTCACCGTGCCCGACTCGATCTTCGACAGGTCGAGGATGTCGTTGATGAGCGCGAGGAGGTCGATGCCCGCCGCGTTGATGGTCTTGGCGAACTCCTTCTGCTTGTCGGTGAGGTTCCCTTCCGGGTTCTCGGTGAGGAGCTTCGACAGAATGAGCAGGGAGTTGAGCGGCGTCCTCAGCTCGTGGCTCATGTTGGCCAGGAACTGCGACTTGTAGCGCGAGGTGAGCTGGAGCTGCTCGGCTTTCTCCTCCAGGGCAACCTTGGCGACGGAGACCTCGCGGTTCTTGGTCTCCACCTCCCGCTTCTGGATTTCGAGAAGGCGCGCCTTCTCCTCCAAGTCGTCGTTGGTGGTCTGCAGCTTCTCCTGCTGCGCCTTCAGGAGCTCCTCCGAGGCGCGCAGCGTTGCCGCCTGCTGCTCGAGGCGGTCATTGGTCTTCTTGAGTTCTTCCTGCTGGCTCTGCAGCTCGCCGGTGAGGAGCTGGGACTGCTTGAGCAGGCCTTCCGTCCGCATGTTGGCGGCGATCGTGTTGAGCACGATGCCGATCGACTCGGTGAGCTGGTCGAGGAAGGACTGGTGCGTTTCCGAAAAGCGGTTGAACGAGGCGAGCTCGATCACCGCCTTCACCTCCTGCTCGAACAGGATCGGCAGAACGATGATGTTGAGCGGTGCCGCCTCGCCCAAAGCCGAGCCGATGGTGATGTAGTCGCCCGGCACGTTGGTGAGGAGGATGCGCTTCTTCTCGTAGGCGCACTGGCCCACGAGCCCCTGCTTCAGCCGGAAGCGATTGGCGAGGGCCTTGCGCTCGGTGAAGGCGTAGGAGGCCACGAGATCGAGCACCGGCTCGCCGCCGTCGTTCTCGACGACGTAGAAGACGCCGCGCTGAGCGCTCACCAGGGGCGCCAGCTCCGAGAGGATCAGGTTCGAAACGGTGGCCAGATCACGCTCGCCCTGCAGCATGCGGGTGAAGCGGGCGAGGTTCGTCTTGAGCCAATCCTGCTCCGCGTTCTTGAGCGTGGTGTCGCGGAGGTTGCGGATCATCTCGTTGATGTTGTCCTTGAGCGAGGCGAGCTCGCCCAGGGCTTCGGCCGTGATCGACCGGGTCAGGTCGCCCTTCGTCACCGCGGTGGCGACATCCGCGATGGCGCGCACCTGGTTCGTCAGGTTCGCCGCGAGCTGGTTCACGTTGTCGGTGAGGTCGCGCCAGAGACCTGACACGCCTTCCACCCGCGCCTGGCCGCCGAGCTTGCCCTCGGTGCCCACCTCCTTCGCGACGCGGGTCACCTCGGAGGCGAAGGAGTTGAGCTGATCCACCATCGTATTGATGGTGTTCTTCAATTCCAGCATCTCGCCTTTGACGTCGACGGTGATCTTCTTCGAGAGGTTTCCGTTCGCCACCGCCGTCGTCACGTCGGCGATGTTGCGGACCTGTCCTGTCAGGTTCGCCGCCATCATGTTCACGTTGTCGGTGAGGTCCTTCCAGGTTCCGCCGACGCCGCGCACCTGCGCCTGGCCGCCGAGCTTGCCCTCGGAGCCCACCTCGCGCGCCACGCGCGTCACTTCCGAGGCGAAGGAGTTGAGCTGGTCCACCATCGTGTTGATGGTGTTCTTCAGCTCCAGCATCTCGCCTTTGACGTCGACGGTGATCTTCTTCGACAAGTCGCCCGTGGCGACCGCCGTCGTGACGTCGGCGATGTTGCGGACCTGACCCGTCAGGTTCGCAGCCATGGAGTTCACGTTGTCGGTGAGATCCTTCCAGGTGCCGCCGACGCCCTTCACCTGGGCTTGGCCGCCGAGCTTGCCTTCCGATCCCACTTCGCGGGCCACGCGCGACACTTCCGAGGCGAAGGAGTTGAGCTGATCCACCATCGTGTTGATGGTGGATTTCAGCTCCAGCATCTCGCCCTCGACCACGACCGTGATCTTCTTCGAGAGGTCGCCCGTGGCGACCGCCGTCACGACGTCGGCGATGCCGCGCACCTGGCCCGTCAGGTTCGCCGCCATCAGGTTCACGTTGTCGGTGAGCCCCTTCCAGACGCCGCCGACGCCCTTCACCTGGGCTTGGCCGCCGAGCTTGCCCTCCGAACCCACCTCCTTCGCGACGCGGGTCACTTCCGAGGCGAAGGAGTTGAGCTGGTCCACCATCGTGTTGATGGTGTTCTTGAGCTCCAAGAGTTCGCCGCGCACGTCGACCGTGATCTTCTTCGACAGGTCGCCGTTCGCGACCGCCGTCGTCACGTCCGCGATGTTGCGGACCTGGCCGGTGAGGTTCGCGGCCATGGAGTTCACGTTGTCGGTGAGCCCTTTCCACACGCCCCCGACGCCTTCGACGCGCGCCTGCCCACCGAGCTTGCCTTCGGTCCCGACCTCGCGCGCCACGCGGGTCACCTCGCCGGCGAAGGAGTTGAGCTGATCCACCATCGTGTTGATGGTGTTCTTGAGTTCCAACAGTTCGCCGCGCACGTCGACGGTGATCTTCTTGGACAGATCACCGTTCGCCACCGCCGTGGTCACGTCGGCGATGTTACGGACCTGGCCGGTGAGGTTCTCCGCCATCAGGTTCACGTTGTCGGTGAGGTCCTTCCAGGTTCCGCCGACGCCCTTCACCTGGGCCTGTCCGCCGAGCTTGCCTTCGGTGCCGACTTCGCGCGCCACGCGGGTCACCTCGCCGGCGAAGGAGTTGAGCTGATCCACCATCGTGTTGATGGTGGATTTGAGCTCCAGCATCTCGCCTTTGACGTCGACGGTGATCTTCTTGGACAGGTCGCCGTTGGCGACGGCCGTCGTGACCTCCGCGATGTTGCGAACCTGACCGGTCAGGTTCGCGGCCATCATGTTCACGTTGTCGGTGAGATCGCGCCATAGACCCGCGGCACCGGGCACGAGGGCCTGGCCGCCGAGCTTGCCCTCAATGCCGACCTCGCGGGCGACGTTGGTCACCTGATCTGCGAAGGTGGCGAGCGTTCCGATCATGGCGTTGATCGTGTCGGCCAGCGCCGCGATCTCGCCCTTGGCGTCCACCGCGAGCTTGCGCGTGAGATTGCCCTCGGCGACCGCGGTCACGACCTCGGCGATGCCGCGGACCTGACCTGTCAGGTTCGCGGCCATCATGTTCACGTTGTCGGTGAGATCGCGCCAGAGACCCGAGACGCCCTCGACGCGGGCCTGTCCGCCGAGCTTGCCCTCGGAGCCCACCTCGCGCGCCACGCGGGTCACCTCGCCCGCAAACGAGTTGAGCTGGTCCACCATCGTGTTGATGGTGGATTTGAGCTCCAGCATCTCGCCCTTCACGTCGACGGTGATCTTCTTGGACAGGTCGCCGTTGGCGACCGCCGTCGTGACCTCCGCGATGTTGCGGACCTGACCCGTCAGGTTCGCGGCCATCATGTTCACGTTGTCGGTGAGATCTTTCCAGGTGCCCGCCACGCCCTTCACCCGGGCCTGACCGCCGAGCTTGCCCTCGGTGCCCACCTCGCGCGCCACGCGCGTGACTTCCGAAGCGAAGGAGTTGAGCTGGTCCACCATCGTGTTGACGACGCGGCCGATGCGCAGGAACTCGCCGCGCAGCGGTCGGCCCTCGATCTCGAGCTGCATCGTCTGGGACAGGTCGCCCTTGGCCACCGCCCCGATGACGCGGGCCACCTCCGTCGTCGGCTGGACGAGGTCGCCGATCATCGAGTTGACCGAGTCGACGCAGTCGCTCCAGGCGCCCGTGGCGGCGGGCAGGTTCGCCCGCTCGCCGATGCGGCCTTCCTTGCCCACCACCTTGGCGACACGGTCGAGTTCGTGGGCAAGGCCCCGGTTCAGATCGGCGATGTCGTTGAAGGCTTCTGCGATCTCGCCGTCGAGCCCTGTCAGGTCGAGAGGCAGGCGGGCCGAGAAATCGCCCTTGCGAAAAGCGCGCAAGGTCTTGAGGAGCAGCCGCGGATCGAGCTGCCCCTGAGCGGTATCCATCGTCGTCATGAAACTCTGGTCCCCACACGTTCTCGCCAGCGGCCTCTCCGAGCGACCGCGGCGGCTTTTCCGATGATGCCCGCCGCCCCTGTGGTCGGCGCCCTTTGATCGGCATCAATCGGAGGAAACGCCTGAGGACCGGATCGGTTCCCGGCCGGAGCCGTTCAGGAACGCTTGGCCGACCCCTCGAGGACGGTGAAGCCGCTGCGCTCGAAGACGGCCCGGGCCGCCGGTGCTTTCACGTAGTCGAGGAAGGCGGCAGCACCGGGCTTGCCGTCCTTCGTGATCGCGAAGGGGTAAGTGATCGGCACGTGGCTCTCCGCCGGGAATCGTGCGACGACCTTCACCCTCGGCTCGGCGATCGCGTCGGTCTCATAGACGATGCCAAGCGGCGCCTCGCCGCGGGCGACGAAGGCGAGCGCGGCGCGCACGTTCTCGGCTTGCGCGAGGCGCGGCTGGAAGGCCTGCCATAGCCCGAGCGTGTCGAGGGCCGCCCGAGCGTAGCGCCCCGCCGGCACGGCCGTCACCTCTCCCGTAGCAATGCGCCCGTCGGGCCCGAGCGCGGTCCCAAGGCCGGCCGCATCGAGGGTCACGGCCTGCATGGTGGACGAAGCCGGCGCCACGAGAACGAGGCGATTGCTGAGGAGATCGGCCCGGGTCTCGGCCCGGACATGACCGCGCTGCGCGAGGTAGTCCATCCACTCGACGTCCGCCGAAGCGAAGAGGTCGGCGGGGGCCCCCTGTTCGATCTGCCGGGCAAGCGCAGAGGAGGCGGCGAAGCTGAAGCGCACCGGGGTGCCGGTGGCGGCGGTGAAGCCGCGCCCGATCTCCTCCACGGCGTCCTTCAAGCTCGCCGCCGCGAAGACGGTGACGGGCTCTCGGGGTGCCTGCTGAGCGAGGGCCGGGGCGAAGAGGAGCAGGGCTGCGGCGAATGTCAGGCCGTCGATACAGCGTCGAAGAAACGAGGAAAGGGCGCGCATGGGATCACCTTGCGGTCGGAGGGAGAGCGGAGCCTGCCAGGTCTCGGCACCGACGCCCGTTCGGAACCCTCGTTCCGGGAAGGCGGGATCGCATCGCGCTCGCGGAGCGATGCGGGCAGGCGACCGGAAGGTCGGCGCGCCGCTGCGCCCCGTCAAGCGGGGGCGGTCAGTCGCTGACGCCGGCGCGGCCCTCGACCGCCATCAGGGTCGCGGTGAGAAGCGCCACGAGCTTTCGCGCGCCGTTGGCCTCGGCGAAGACCTCGGCTTGCGCCACGGTGAGCGTCCGCCCGGGCTTGAGCACGCGGCCTTGGGCCAGCAGGCGCTCGCCCGCGGCCGGGGCCATGAGGTTGATCTTGAACTCGGCGGTGAGGACGCCGGCACCCGGCGGCATCAGCGTGAGGGCCGCGTAGCCGCAGGCCGAATCGGCGATCGTCGCCACCGCGCCCGCGTGGACGAAGCCGTGCTGCTGCGAGACGTGTCCCGAGACGGCGAGCGCGATGTCGACTTCGCCAGGTGCGATCCGGGCGAGCGTCGCCCCGATCGTGTCCATCATCGCCTGCTTGGCGAAGCTCGCGCGGACGCGGGCCTCGTAATCCGGATCGCGCGGCACGGCGCTCACGCCGCCTCTTCCAGGCCGGGGCGGGCGACGAGAGCGACCGCCGCGCGCAAGGTGTCGAGCCCGGCGCCGGGCCTCACCGCTTCCGTGGCGAGGTGCCGGCGGTAGGCGCGGGCACCGGGCCGGCCCGCGAAGAGCCCAAGCAGGTGCCGCGTCATCGACGAGAGCCGCACGCCCTCGGCGAGCCGCGCCGCGATGTAGGGCTCGAAGGCTTGGAGCGCCGCGAAGGCATCCGTCTGGGGCGGCGTCTCGCCGAAGAGCTCCGAATCGACGCTGAGGAGCAGTTCAGGATCGTGGTAGGCCGCGCGGCCGAGCATGACGCCGTCGACGAAGGCGAGATGCTCCTTCGCCGCCGCGATCGAGGCGATGCCGCCGTTGACCGCGACGGGCAGCGCCGGACGGGACCGTTTGAGGCGGTAGACCCGATCGTAGTCGAGGGGCGGGATCTCCCGGTTGTCTTTCGGCGAGAGCCCCTGGAGCCAAGCCTTTCGCGCGTGGATGACGAGCGCGTCGGCTCCCGCCGCGACCACGGCCTGGGTCAGAGCATCGAGCGCTTCCTCCGGATCCTGCTCGTCGACGCCGATGCGGCACTTCACGGTGACCGGTACCCGCACCGCCGCCTTCATCGCGGCGACGCCCTCCGCGACGAGCGCCGGCTCCCGCATCAGACAGGCGCCGAACCGGCCCTCCTTCACCCGGTCGGAGGGGCAGCCGACATTGAGATTGATCTCGTCGTAGCCAAAGCTCTCGCCGATGCGCGCGGCCTCGGCGAGGAGCTCCGGCTCGGAACCGCCGATCTGCAGGGCGATCGGATGCTCCTCGGGCGAGAAGCCGAGGAGCCTCTCGCGCGGGCCGTGAATCACCGCGTTGGCGACAACCATCTCCGTGTAGAGCCGGGCGCGCCGCGACAGCAATCGGTGGAAGAACCGGCAATGCCGGTCCGTCCAGTCCATCATTGGGGCCACGGAGAAGCGGAGCGCCTCCGGCGTCAACAGGCTCTGGCTCTCGGCGCCTTCCGGGGGCACGGCTCGCGTCATCTCATCCGCTCTGATCGCTCTCGCCCCCGCCGCATCCGGCCAAGCGGCTTCGTGTCGGGCAGGGGCGAAGCCCGTCACATCGTAGCCGCCTCCTTAACACGCAAGCCCGGGGTGGCTCCACGGCACGGCGAAGACCCGTCATCGCGGCTCGCCGCCCGGGCTTCATGCGCCTGTCATCAAGGATCCCTACGCCCGAGCTCGCGATCGGCTTTCCGAGACGGCACCTGACGCGCTGACCGGGTGGAGGCCCTCGCGAATCTTGCCGGCAGCGCCCCGCAGGCGCCGCCTCGATCGATCGTGCTGACGAGGAGCGACGTCGTGCCTTATACCCTTCAGATCCTCCACGCCTCGGACTGGGAAGGCGGCGTCCTCGCGACGCAGAGGGCCGCGAACTTCGCCGCCATCGTGGATCGTCTCGAGGACACGACGCCGAACTCCATCACCCTGTCGACGGGCGACGGCTGGATCCCGAGCCCGTTCTTCATCGCCGGCGCGGACCCGCAGCTCGCCGCGACCTATAACGGCGTCTACAATCAGTTCTACGGCCTCACGGGCACGGCGAGCTACAGCCGCCTCGCGGCTTCGCCCGGCCGCGCCGACATCACGATCCAGAACATCGTCGGCGTCCAGGCCGCAGTGTTCGGCAACCACGAATTCGACGCCGGGCCGAACGAGGTCGCCAACATCATCGCCGCCAATCTCGGCACGGCGGCGGGACCGGCTGACGACGTCTGGGTCGGCGCCCAGTTCCCCTACCTCTCGGTCAACCTCGACTTCTCGCGCGAAAGCTCGCTGTCGGGCCTCGTCAACCCGAACGTGTCGGACGCGAGTTTCGCCCAGACCGGCCCGGGCTCGACCCAGACCGGAACCGGCGCGGACAAGATCGCGAAATCCGTGGTCATCGTCGAGAACGGCGAGAAGATCGCCTTCGTCGGCGCCACGACTCAGCTCGAGCCGCTCCTCACCTCGCTCGGCAACGTTCAGCTCATCGGCTTCAACGGCCAGAACCAGATCCAGCTTCTCGCCGACCAGATCAACGCCGAGGTCGACCGGGTGCTGGCCGCGAACCCCGGGCTGAACAAGGTCATCGTCGGAACCCACCTGCAGGACCTCGCGAACGAGCAGGCGCTGGCACCCCTGCTGCGCAACGTCGACGTCCTGATCGGGGGCGGCTCGCACACCCTCCTGTCCGACGCGAACGACCGGCTCCTGCCCGGCGAGACGTCCGGCGGCGCCTATCCGCAGTTCTTCACCAACGCCTCCGGTCAGACCCTCGCCCTCGTCAACACGGCGGCGGAATACTCCTATGTCGGCCGGCTCAACGTCACCTTCGACGACGCCGGCAACCTCATCCGCGAGTCGATCACGACCGCCAACAGCGGCGCGATCGCGGTGGACGATCAGACAGTGAGCGAGCTCTACGGCAGCAACGTCGCCGCGGCCTTCGCCCCCGGCAGCAAGGGCAACCTCGTCCGGCAGGTGATCGAGGGCCTCGACGTCAACAACGACGGCGTCCAGGAGACGGCGGGCGTCGCCGACGTCATCCGCCAGCAGGACGGCAACATCCTCGGGCGCACCAGCGTCTACCTGGAAGGACGCCGCGGCGAGGTGCGCACGGAGGAGACCAATTTCGGCAGTCTCTCCTCGGACGCCAACATCTGGTACGCCAAGCAGTACGACCAGACCGTCACGGTCTCGATCAAGAACGGCGGCGGCATCCGCGACTCGATCGGCTCCTTCTCGAGCACGGGCGGCACAACGGCGGAACTCCCGCCGGCTCCCAACCCCGACGCGGGCAAGCGGGCAGGTGACATCTCGCAGCTCGACGTCACCAACTCGCTGCGCTTCAACAACAACCTATCCCTCGTGACCGTGACGGTCGCCGAGCTCGAGCGTATCCTCGAGCACGGCGTCGCGGCGGTGGCCCCCGGCGCCACGCCGGGTCAGTTCGCCCAAGTCGGCGGCATCTCCTACTCCTTCGACGCCACCCGCCAGTCGCAGACCCTCGACACGAGCGGCAACGCCACCCGCGAAGGCCAGCGCATCCTCAATGCCGCGATCATCGACGAGAACGGCCTGATCCTCGATACGCTGGTCCAGAATGGGCAGGTGGTGGGCGACGCGGGCCGCGCTATCCGGGTCGTCACCCTCGACTTCCTCGCGACGAGCACGTCCAACGCTCCGGGCCTCGGCGGCGACAACTATCCGTTCCCCGCCTACGGCGAGAACCGGGTCGACCTGCGCACGGCGACGCCCTCCACGCTGCCCAACGCGGCCACCTTCGCGTTCCAGGGCTCCGAGCAGGACGCGCTCGCTGAATACCTGAAAGCGTTCTTCACGGTGACGCCCTTCGGGATCGCCGACACCACGCCCGCAGGCGACACCCGCATCCAGAACCTCGCGGCGCGGGCCGACACGGTGCTGCAGCGCGGCGTCAACAAGAACGGCACCAACGGCGCCGATGCGCTCACCGGCACGGATTTCAGCGACCTCCTGCGCGGCGGTGCCGGCGACGACACCCTCACGAATAGCCGTGGCGACGATATCCTGCTCGGCGGCGCCGGCATCGACACGCTGGTGTTCTCCTCCAACCCCGCCGACGTGAGCGTATCGCGTCAGGGCGGTCTCACCGTCGTGACCGGCCCCGAGGGCCGAGACGCGATCTCCGGCTTCGAACGGGTCCAGTTCGCCGACCGCACGCTTACGCTCAACGACGGCTCGCCGCTCGTCGACGACCTCTTCTACCTTGCCAACAACAAGGACGTGCTGCGGACCGGCCAGGACGCGGAAGGGCACTTCGCGGAGTTCGGCGCGCGGGAAGGGCGCGACCCGAACGCCTTCTTCGACACCAAGGGCTATCTCGCGGCGAACCCGGACGTGGCGCGGGCGGGCGTCAACCCGCTCACCCACTACGACCAGTTCGGCTGGAAGGAAGGCCGGGACCCGAGCGCGGGTTTCGACAACGAGTTCTACCTCGCGCGCAACGCGGACGTGAGAGCAGCCGGCTTCAACCCGCTCGCCCATTACCTGGAATTCGGCCAGGGCGAGGGCCGGGCGATCTCCGCCGCGGTGGGCCGGGCCGGCGACATCGGGGCCGGCAAGGGCTTCGATGCCGAGTACTATCTCCTCTCGAACGCCGACGTGGCCGCCGCGGCGACGCGAGCCGGCGGCGATGCCTTCGCCTTCGCCCGGACGCATTTCGACAGCTTCGGCTTCAAGGAAGGCCGCAACGCGAACGCGGTGTTCGACATTCAGGGCTACGTCGCCGCCTACGCCGACGTGAGGGCGGCGGGGGTCAACCCGCTCAACCACTACGACACTTTCGGCTTCAAGGAAGGCCGTGACCCCGCAGCCGGGTTCGACAGCACCGCCTACCTCGCCGCCTACAAGGACGTGGCCGCGGCCGGCGTGGATCCGCTGGTGCACTACCTGCAGTTCGGCTTGTACGAGGGCCGTTCCACCTTCGCGGACGGCACCTTCGGGACCGGGCTCATCGGCTAACGCCGGAAGCGGCTCAGACTGTGAAGCGGGATCCCTGCCGGGGTCCCGCTTCTTGCATCAGCCGACGAGGAGCACCATCCCCGTCGCCGCCACGGCGCTGCCGACGAGGCGCGGGGTCCAGACCCGGTCGAGACGGGCCAGGAGTAGGCCGAGGCTAAGGCCGACCGCGTGAAGGAGCGCAGTCGCGAGGGCGAAGCCCGCGACGTAGAGCGCGGCGGACGCTTCGGCCGGGAGCTCCGTGCCGTGAGCGTGGCCGTGGAAGAGCGCGAAGAGCCCGCAGATCACGGCGCCCACGAGCACCGGCAACGGCGCGCGCAGCGCGACGGCGATCCCGAAGGCGAAGACGGAGCCGGCGATCATCACCTCGACGCCGGGCAGGGACAGGCCCGCAAGGCCCAGGAGCGCGCCGGCCACCATCACGCCGACGAAGGCCAGGGGCCAGGCCCAGACGGCCCGGCCGCCGGCGAGCGCCGCCCAGAGTCCGACGGCGACCATGGCGCAGACGTGGTCGAGGCCGAAGAGCGGGTGCGTCAGCCCCGCCACGAAGCCGTGCGTCGCGCCGACGCCGGTATGGGCGAGGGCCGGCTCCGCTGCGAGCACAGAAGCAAGCGCCGCCAGCGCCAAACCCGAACGAACCCGCATGCCTCTTCTCCCGTTCCGTTGATCCGATCTCAAGCGCTCACGCCGCCTTGGCCGCGAGCCCGCCAGCCTCGACGATGAAGCGAGCGATCGCGTCGACCCCCTCGCCCGAGCGCATGTTGGCGAAGACGAAGGGGCGCCGGCCGCGCATCAGGGCCGCGTCGCGCTCCATCACCGCGAGGCTCGCGCCGACATGGGGCGCGAGGTCGATCTTGTTGATGACGAGGAGGTCCGAGCGCGTGATGCCCGGGCCGCCCTTGCGTGGGATCTTCTCGCCGCCGGACACGTCGATGACGTAGACCGTGATGTCCGCGAGCTCCGGCGAAAAGGTGGCAGCCAAGTTGTCGCCGCCCGATTCGATCAGGATGAGGTCGAGGTCGGGAAATCGGCGGCTCATGGTGTCGATCGCGGCGAGGTTGATCGAGCAATCCTCGCGGATGGCGGTGTGCGGGCAGCCGCCCGTCTCGACGCCCATGATCCGCTCCTCGGGGAGCGCGCCGGCCACCGTGAGGAGGCGGGCGTCCTCCTTCGTGTAGATGTCGTTGGTGATGGCGCAGAGGTCGTAGGCGCCGTGGAAGCGCTTGCAGAGCGCCTCCATTAGAGCCGTCTTGCCAGACCCGACCGGCCCGCCGACGCCGACGCGCAGGGGGCCATGGGGGGATGCGCTCATGGGAAGACTCGTATGGGACGGGGACGGGCAGTGACAGGTAAGCACCCCTTGCCGCGCCGCACAATCGCGGAGTGACGAGCGGGACTGAAGGAGCGGCAGCGCTTCGCCTGAAGGCCCAGCGCTCACCCCACCCGACCCTGCTGCGCAGGGCCACCCTCCCCGCAGGCGGGGAGGGATGAGGGGCGGTGGTGCGCCCTCCTTCTCCCCTCTACGGGAGAAGGTGCCTGTCGCCAGGCAGGCGGATGAGGGGTGCTGGGCATGAGGCCCGAGCGGCTTAGAACATCCGAGATGTCATTCGCGGGCTTGACCCGCGAACCTCGGCGCTAAGGCTCGGGTGCTCCGAACCGAGATGGCCGGGTCAAGCCCGGCCATGACAGGGTTGGGGCGGAGAGACTCTGATCGGCCTTGTCGGCCGTGCGCCGCTTTGCGCCGCACCCCTCACCCGACCCCGCCGACGCGGGGCCACCGTCTCCCGCAGAGGGGAGAGGGAAGAAGCGGTCCCGCTCGTCATCCCTCCCCGCCTGCGGGGAGGGTGGCCGGCGCGAGCCGGCCGGGTGGGGTGAGCGCCGTGGCAGCCTCGGGCATGTCCGGAGGCGCATGACTAGGCAGGTTCAGCCCCGCACCATGCCCTCCCCGCGCGTGGGGAGAGGTCTCACCCGCTCACGACCGGAACAGGCGCGTGTACTGCGTCTCGTGCCGCAGCGCCGCGAGGTCCGAGCGGAAGGCGCAGGCGCCAAGATCATCGAGGGTGGCGTCTGCCGCGAACAGGCCGAGCGCCCGCACGTCGGGCAGGAGCGCCGCCGTGATCCGCTGACCGTCGGTCTGGCCGACGATCCCGAGGCGCACCGCAGCCGAGACGAGGTTTGCCACGATGCCGAGGCCGAAGGCGTCGAGGGTCTCGAGCAGCGCGACGCCGTGCCCGGCCGCGGCCACGCCCACCGCGACCGGATACGGCACCGAGCCGGTGACGGCGGCGCGCAGGGTTGCCACGGCCGCGCAGGGCCATGCCTTCCCGATCGCGGCCAAGAAGGCGTCGCCCTGCGTCGCGGTCTCGAGCCGCCGCTCCGCGCTCGTCGCGAGCGCGAGTCCGAGGTCGGCGAGGTCGGCGAGGCGCGCGCCCTCGCCGCTCGCCGCGGCGCGGTAGGCTTCGGCGAGAAGCACGGCGTCGCTGCGCGCCGCGCCGTGGCGCAGGAGATCGCGCAGCCAGCCTTCCAGGCTCGCGAGATCGGTGACGTCACCGGCCTCCTGCGCCCATTCGAGGCCGTGCGAATAGGCGAAGGCCCCGACCGGGAAGGCCGGGGAGAGCCAGATCATCAAGGGCAGGGAGAGGCTCACCGAGGAGCCAGACGCGGCCGAAGGTCAGTGATGATGGTCGTGCCCGTGGTCGTGGGCATGGCCGCAGCCGCAACCAGGGCCATGCTCGTGATACCCATGGTCGTGGGTTTGGGCATGAGCCTCGGCATGCGCGTGCGAATGAGCGTGCGAGTGCGCATGGTCATGGTCGTGCGCCTCCGCATGCGCATGCGCGTGGGAATGCGCATGGGAGTGACCATGCCCGTGGTCGTGGCCGCAATCGTGGTCATAGGCGCCGCGCTCGGGCTGGAAGGGGCGCTCGACCACCTGGAGGCTGCAGCCCTGGCCGCGGATCATCTCGGCCAGGACGTGGTCGTCCTCGATGTAGATGGCCTCGGCCGTGATCTCGGCGGGCGTGTGCCGGTTGCCGATGTGCCAGGCCGTGCGAAGCAGGCGCAAGGGGTTCTCGGCCCGGATCTCGAGGAGCTTCTGAGGTGCGGCCTTGACCTGCACGAGGCGCCCGTCCTCGAGCTTCAGGCCATCCCCGTCGGCGAGAGCCGTCGCCTTGTCGAGGTCGAGGAGGAAGTCGAGGCCGCCATCGCCTTTGAGAGCGATGCGCCGGCGGTTGCGGCCCTCGTGGTCGAGGGTGACGGTGTCGACGACCCGCTCCGCCCTGACGGCGGCGCGGCGGAGGACGGCGGTGGCGCGGAGCATGGGATCGGCTCTCGATCGAGGAGGAGTGAAGGAGCTTCTAGCGACTTTTCCCGTCGAAGGGAGCCGGCGAGAGCGCGTGAACGTCGACGCCGTCCAGGCAGCGCAGGTTCACGGCGCGCATTTCCGTACCGTCCGGCATCGCCCCTTCGCCGAACGGCTCGACGCCGCAGGTCCGGCAGAAGCGGTGACGGATCTGCATGGTGTTGAAGCGGTAATCCATCAGCGCCTCCTCGCCCTGGAGCAGGCGAAAGGACGCGGCCGGGGTGAAGGACAGGATCAGCCCGTGCTTGGCGCAGATCGAGCAGTTGCACTCGATCGCCCGGCCGAGATCGACGTCCGTCTCGAAGCGCACGGCCCCACAATGGCAGGCACCGGTGTAGGTGGTGGTCATAGGCTCTCCGGCTGGGCAAGTGAGTAGCAGAAAAGCGGGTTTGTGCACCTAACTCGGAACGTCACGATTGATCGTAGAGGTCCGGCTCCTTCGGCCAGAACTCCTCGTCCAGCACCTGCTCGATCGTGAACGGGCAAGTCTCCGGGAAAAGGGTGAAGTCGATGCCCGTCTCCTTGGCTGCGAGAAGGCGCGCTGCGAGATAGGTCTTGTCGAGGATCGCGTCCGGATGCGCGCGCAAGCTCGGGCTATCGTCCAGAACCAAGTGCAAACGGTCGCGCTGTGTGCGGATCGTACCGCGCCACCCAGCCGATCGAGCGCCAGGCTGAAACTTCCACTTGAGGAGGTGCGCGATCAGCACCTTGAGACGGTTGTAGATTTGGTGCTTTTGCGAACGCCCCACGCTCTCCACCTCATCGACGAGGTTGTCCAAATCGAGCTCATCCCAGCGCCGCTCGCGCAGGAGTCGCGCCTGCTCCAGGGCCCATTCGTGGAAGTCGCGTTCGTAGAGGCTGTTCGGCGGCGCCGTGACGTCGTCCATGACGCTGCTCGCGCTGGGTTCTCGGGAGCTCAATCTAGAACAGGAAATACCGCTGCGCCATCGGGAGCGCCTTGGCCGGCTCGCAGACGAGAAGCTCGCCGTCGGCGGTGACGCGATAGGTCTCCGGGTCGACCTGGATGTCGGGCGTCGCGTCGTTGTGGATCATGCTCGCCTTGCCGATGCCCGAGCGCACATTCTCGACCGCCACGAACTCGCGCGCGACGCCGAGGCGCTCGCGCAACCCGTTGGCGAGCGCCGCCCGCGACACGAAGGTCAGCGCGGTCGCGGTGCGCGCCTTGCCGAAGGCGCCGAACATCGGGCGGTAGTGGACGGGCTGGGGCGTCGGGATCGAGGCGTTCGGGTCGCCCATGGGCGCGGCTGCGATCATGCCGCCCTTCAGGATCATGTCGGGCTTCACGCCGAAGAAGGCGGGCGACCAGAGGACGAGGTCGGCGAGCTTGCCCACCTCCACCGAGCCGATATGGCGCGACACGCCGTGGGCGATGGCCGGGTTGATCGTGTACTTCGCGACGTAGCGCTTGGCTCTGAAATTGTCGGCGCCGGTGCCGGCATCCTGCGGCAGCGCCCCGCGCTGGACCTTCATCTTGTGCGCCGTCTGCCAGGTGCGGGTGATGACCTCGCCGACCCGGCCCATGGCCTGGCTGTCGGAGGACATCATCGAGAGCGCGCCGATGTCGTGCAGGATGTCCTCGGCCGCGATCGTCTCCTTGCGGATGCGGCTCTCGGCGAAAGCGAGGTCCTCCGGGATCGAGGGGTCGAGGTGATGGCACACCATGAGCATGTCGAGGTGCTCGTCGAGCGTGTTCACCGTGAAGGGCCGCGTCGGGTTGGTGGACGAGGGCAGGACGTTGGGCAGTCCCGCCACCTTGATGATGTCCGGCGCGTGGCCGCCCCCTGCCCCTTCCGTGTGGAAGGCGTGGATCGTGCGGCCTTTGAAGGCGCGGATCGTTTGCTCGACGAAGCCGGACTCGTTGAGCGTGTCCGTATGGATCATCACCTGGATGTCGTGGTCGTCGGCCACCGACAGGCAGTTGTCGATGGCGGCTGGCGTCGTGCCCCAGTCCTCGTGAAGCTTCATGGCGCAGGCGCCGGCCTCGATCATCTCATTGAGCGCGCCGGGCAGCGACGCGTTGCCCTTGCCCGCGAAGCCGAGATTCATCGGGAAGGCGTCGGCCGCCCGGATCATCATCTCGAGGTGCCAGGGGCCGGGGGTGCAGGTGGTGGCCGAGGTGCCGGCCGCGGGGCCCGTGCCGCCCCCTAACATCGAGGTCAGCCCCGACATCAGGGCCTCCTCGATCTGCTGCGGGCAGATGAAGTGGATATGCGAGTCGAAGCCGCCGGCGGTAAGGATCTTGCCCTCCCCCGCGATCACCTCCGTGCCGGGCCCGACGATGATGGTGACGTTCGGCTGGATGTCCGGGTTGCCCGCCTTGCCGATGGCGTGGATGCGCCCGCCTTTGAGCCCCACATCGGCCTTCACGATCCCCCAATGGTCGAGGATCAGGGCGTTGGTGATGACGGTATCGACGGCGCCCTCGGCGTTGGTGGCCTGGCTCTGCCCCATCCCGTCGCGGATCACCTTACCGCCGCCGAACTTCACCTCTTCGCCGTAGGTGGTGAAATCCTGCTCGACCTTGACCACGAGGTCGGTGTCGGCGAGCCGCACCGTGTCGCCCGTCGTCGGGCCGAACATGTCGGCATAGGCTTGGCGGGGGAAGCGAACGGGCATGGAGGCTCTCGCGGACGACAAAGGGTCAGCGGGAGCGAAGCATCCTTGAGGCCAACTGCCAAGTCGGCGGTTGAGCCGGCAGCGCGCCGCTCAGCGCAGGAACATGACGCCCGCGCCGATCACGACGGCGATGAGCGCGATGAGGCCGATATAGCCGCCCAGGATGCCGCGGTCGTCCTTATCGTGCGCGGCGCTCGGGTTGCGGCGGCCGAAGCGCCAGCGGAAACGGGTCTCCTCCATGCGCGCCGTGCGCAACTGCTCCTGAGTCAGCGGCGTTCCGGCGGCCTCCTCGCAGGTGCCGAGCATCGCCATGCCGGGGTCGAAGACCTCCGTCTTGTCGCCGGACCGGCCGGAATTGATGTCGGCCTTGAGCAGGGCAGCGTTGGGATGCGGGTCGTCAACCGGCGCGTGATCGCGTTCGGGTTCCTCGGCCGACTTGTGAGGCGGGATGTCGGTCTTGAAGGCCATCGCTTGGGGCTCCGCCGCAGCCCATCTCAGATCAGGCTGCCCTCACGCTAACGCTCGGGTACAGCGAACGTTCAGGCCCGGGCCGGGCGCGCAGCGGAACCGGTGTCGCAGCGAGATGTTGACGGGCACCCATGACGCCAACAGGCGAGGCACCCCCATGCGCTTCATCCCCACCCGCATTCACGGCATGCTGGATTACGGCTCCGGCCTTCTCCTCATCGCCCTGCCCTATCTCTTCCGCTTCGCCGACGGCACGGCAGCGCAATACGTGCCGCAGGTGATCGGTGTCGCCGTGCTCCTCATGAGCCTGATCACCGACTACGAACTCTCCATCGCCAAGCTCATCCCGATGCCAGTGCACCTCGCGGTCGATGTCGCCGGCGGCCTGCTGCTCGCCGCCTCGCCCTTCCTCTTCGGCTTTTCGGACCGGGTGATGTGGCCGCACGTCATCATGGGCCTCGCCGAGATCGGCGCCGGCCTGATGACGCGCACCGTGCGCGACACGGACGACCTGCGTCCGCACCACGCGTGAGGCGCTAGACGTCGCCCATCACCTGTTGCCGGAAGCCGAAAACCTTTCGGCTCCCGGCGATGGGCACAAGGGTCACTTCCCGGGTCTGGCCCGGCTCGAACCGCACCGCGGTGCCCGCCGGGATGTCGAGGCGCATGCCGCGGGCGCCCTGCCGATCGAAGGACAGGGCCTCGTTCGTCTCGAAGAAATGGTAGTGCGAGCCCACCTGGATCGGGCGGTCGCCTGTGTTCGCGACGGTGATCGTGACCGCCTCGCGCCCATCGTTGAGGGTAATCTCGCCGGGCAGCGTCTCGACCGCGCCAGGGGTGAGCTCGCTCGCCGCGCCGCGGATCGGGTCGTGAACCGTGACGAGCTTCGTCCCGTCCGGGAAGGTGGCCTCGACCTGGACGTCGTGGATCATCTCCGGCACGCCGTCCATGACCTGGTCGGGCGTGAGCACGTGGGCGCCGGCCTCCATGAGGTCGGCAACGGAGCGGCCGTCCCTAGCGCCTTCAACCACGAAATCCGTGATGAGTGCGATCGCCTCCGGGTAGTTCAGCTTCACGCCGCGCTCCAGCCGCCGGCGGGCGACCATGGCGGCCATGGCGATCAAGAGCTTGTCTTTTTCGCGGGGCGTGAGGAGCATCGGGGCGTCCTTCGTTGTCTCGTCTTCAAGTCTGCCAGGAGCGCGGCAGCGCCCGGCCGGTGAGGTGGCGGATGAGGCGGGCGAGGTCGGACCGAAGCGCCCGCGCATCCGTGCCGAGAAGCCGTGCAACGAGCATGCCGTCATAGGCGCTCGCCCCTGCCTCGCAGGAGCCTTCGGCGAGGACCGTTCGCAGAGTTTCGAGCCGTGCTTCGGCCCCTGGCGCCACGAGGAGAAGGGTCGCGACGACGGCCGCGCCGCCGCCCAGCGCCGGACGGTCGAGGACCGCCCGCAGGTCGCCGTCGAGACGCACCTCCTCGGCGAAGACGAGGCGGCCGTCGCGGCGCAGGCGCCAGCGGTCCCGAAAGCTGCCCCTCTGGAGCACCTCGCCCGAGGCGTGGCGGCCGAAGACGGTGCTCTCGACGAGGAGGAGCGAGGCATGCCCTGCCATGGCGACGTCGAGGCGGCGGTGGAGGCGGGCGCCGTCGAACAGGATCTGCTCCTGCGGCAGCCAGTCGAGGCGGCTTCCCTTCTCCAGCGTGAGATCGATCGCGACCCGGGTGTCCGGCCCGTCGGAGCGGTAGATCTTCTCCGCCGCCTGCGTCGTGAGCACGACCTCGGTGCCTGGTGCCAGCACCACTTCGATCCGCATGCCGTCGCCGCCGGCAAGCCCGCCCCCCGTGTTGATGAGGACGCCCTCGCACGGCCCTTGCGTGCGGGGAAAGCGGACGCGGTAGCCACCGCTCTCGGCGACGTTCAGCGCCCGCGAGCCGCGCCCGGTCTGCCCGATCGCAAGGCGTACGCCGCCCTGCGCCCGCACGAAGGCCGGCAGGGACGATGCGAGAGGTGGGCTCGTCATGAGCATGGGTGCGCCAGCATCATGGCTGCCTCGACGAAGAGCAAGGCGCAGACGTCACAAAGCTTGTCGTCGCGGGTCGTAGTGGGCCGCCTCAATAGGCAACCTTGTCGGCTTTGCTCAACCATTCGGCGAAGGCGGCCCGAGCGGCGGCGCTTGGGGCATGGAGGGCCGGGATCGTGCGCGCCGCTGGCGCTTTGGGGATCTCGTCGTAGATGAACGCATCGTCGAAGCCGATGGCGGCCGCCTCCTCGCGGGTGTTGGCGTAGACGATGCGGCCGACATGGGCCCAATAGGCCGAGGCCAGGCACATCGGGCAGGGCTCGCAACTCGTGTAGAGCGTCGCGCCGGTCAGGTGGAAGCTGCCGACCGCCCGGCAGGCGCGGCGGATCGCCGTGACCTCGGCATGGGCCGTCGGGTCACTCGTCGAAGTGACCTCGTTCCAGCCCTCCGCCAGCACGCTCCCGTCCCGCACGATCACGGCGCCGAAGGGACCGCCGAAGCCGGCGCGCATGCGCTCGACCGAAAGGGCAACGGCGCGGGCGAGGTGGGTGTGGTCGTCGGTGGTCAGATCGGGCATGACGAGCTTTGTAGCCCGGGCCGGGCCGCCGAAGGAAGTCAGGCCGCGGAGGAGGCGTGACCCCGCACAGCGGCGGCCACCCGCTCGCGCTCGGCCAGGAGTTGCGCCGCCGTCGCGGCAGCGATGATCGCGGGTTCTTTCGACGCGATGCCGGGCACGCCGATCGGGCAGGCGAGCGCGGCGATGCGCGCTTCGGGCATGCCGAAGTTTCGGAGGCGCGCGACGAAACGGGCCCGCTTCGTCGCGCTGCCGATCAGGCCGACGAAGGGCAGGTCCGGCCGCCCCAGTGCCGCGGCGGTGATGGAGAGATCCAGGGCATGGTCGTGGGTCATCACGAGGACGAAAGCGCCCGGCGGAGCGGCGCCGATCTCGGCGGCGGGATCGTCCGCGCGGACGGGCGCGACGTTCGCCGTGACGTAGGCCGGGAAGGCCTCGTCGCGCGAGTCGATCCACCGGACGCGGAATGGCAGCGGCGCTAAGGCCAGCACGAGCGCGCGCCCGACATGGCCGGCGCCGAAGAGCAGGAGAGAAGTCGGGATGGGGCCGAGGGGTTCGGTCCAGTGCTTCTCGGGCTGTCGAGCGCGTTCCTTCTCCCCTCTGCGGGAGAAGGTGCCCTTCGCGTCAGCGAAGGGCGGATGAGGGGGCGCCGCAGGCGCACGCGAAGCGCTAAATTCGGATCGTGCCGAATCGGCTTCGCCGTGCGCCGCGAACGCGGCGCCCCCTCTCCCGACCCCGGCTAACGCCGGGGCCACCCTCCCCCGCAGAGGGGGGAGGGAGAGCGCGCGCCGAACCCAGCCATCCTCGCCGAGACAAGCCTCGATCCTCGCCGCTCCAACCTCCTCGGCCGCCGCCAGCGCCTCGATCTCCGCCAAGTCGACAAGCTCGAAGGTCTCGACCAGCAGCGTCACCACGCCCCCGCAGCATTGCCCGAGATCAGGGCCCAGCACCTGCTCGACGAAGCGGGCGGGAGGCCTCGCCTCGACCAGCGCCGCGCGGGCGAGTCGCAGCGCCTCCCATTCAAGGCGACCGCCGCCGATCGTGCCGTGAAAGGCCCCGTCCGGGCGCACGATCAAGCGCGCCCCCTCCTCGCGCGGAGCGGAGCCGCGCACGCGGTGCACGGTGACGAGCGCCGCCCGGCCCTCCGCCGCGACGAGATCGGCCAGGCGCCGCCAGGAACTCACGGGGTGTTCCTCATGCCATCGGCCGCCCGCGCAGCGCCTCGCAGGCGCGAAGCAAACCCTCGGGCGTCGCCGGAGCGTCGAGCGGCACGGATTGATCCGGCGCGAGGCTGTGCACCGCGTCGGCGAGCGCGCAGAACACGCTGTTCGCCAGCATCACCGGCGGTTCGCCCACCGCCTTCGAGCGGTAGATCGTCTCCTCGGGATTGTCCTTGGCATACAGGGCGACCCGGAAATCCGCCGGCACGTCAGAGGCGACGGGAATCTTGTAGGTCGAGGGGGCGTGCGTGCGAAGGCGCCCATCGGCGTCGAAGACGAGCTCCTCCGTCGTGAGCCAGCCCATGCCCTGGACGAAGCCGCCCTCGATCTGGCCGATGTCGATGGCCGGGTTCAGGGAGCGGCCGCAATCATGCAGGATGTCGACCCGGGTGACCCGGTTCTCGCCGGTGAGCGTGTCGACGATCACCTCGGCGCAGGCCGCGCCGTAGGCGAAGTAGAGGAAGGGGCGTCCCTGCCCCTTCGCCCGGTCCCAGTGGATCTTGGGCGTCTTGTAGAAGCCCGCTTCCGAGAGCTGGACACGGCCGGCGACGCAGCGCTTCGCGAGCTCGCCGAAGGACAGGCTCTCGTTGCCGACGAAAACCCGGTCGTCGCGGAACACCACCTCGTCCACCGCGACCCCGAAACTCTCCGCCGCGAAAACCGCCATCCGCGCCTTGATCGCGGCGGCGGCGATCCGGGCCGCCATGCCGTTGAGGTCCGTGCCGGAGGAGGCCGCCGTCGGCGCGGTGTTCGGCACCTTGCCCGTGGTCGTCGCGGTGATGCGAACCCGCTCTAGCGCGATGCCGAACTCCTCCGCCACCACCTGGGCGACCTTGAGGTAGAGCCCTTGCCCCATCTCCGTACCGCCGTGGTTCAGGTGCACCGAGCCGTCCTGGTAGACGTGTACCAGGGCGCCGGCCTGGTTGAGCTGGGTCAGCGTGAAGGAGATGCCGAACTTGACGGGCGTCAGCGCCAAGCCACGCTTGAGGACGAGCGAGCCCGCATTGAATCGCGCGATCTCGGTCCGACGCGCGCGGTAGTCGCAGGAGCGCTCCAGCCTCTCCAGGATGTCCCGCAGGGTATCCGTCTCCTCGACGGGCATGCCGTAGGGCGTCACGTCCCGGCCGGGGGCGTAGAGGTTCGCGTAGCGGATATCGAGGGGGTCGCGCCCGGTCGCCCAGGCGATGCGATCGATGATCTGCTCCATCGCCAGCATGCCCTGCGGGCCGCCGAAGCCACGAAAAGCCGTGTTCGACACCGTGTTCGTTTTCAGCCGCCGCGAGCCGATCCGCACGGCCGGCAGGTAGTAGGCGTTGTCGGAGTGGAACATGGTCCGGTCAACGACGCCGTTCGAGAGGTCCGCCGAGTAGCCGCAGCGGGCCAGATGCTCGATCTTGAAGCCCTGGATGCGACCGCCCTCGTCCGTGCCGACGGCCCAGTCGGAGCGGAAATCGTGGCGCTTTCCGGTCAGGATGAAATCGTCGTCGCGGTCGAGCCGCATCTTACAGGGGCGGCCGGTGACCCGCGCCGCGAGCGCGGCGAGCACCGCCCATTGCGTCGCCTGACTCTCCTTGCCCCCGAAGCCCCCGCCCATGCGGCGCACTTCGCAGGTGACGAAGGCGTCGGGCAGCCCGAGGACGCGCGCCACGACGTGCTGCACCTCCGTCGGGTGCTGCGTCGAAGAATGGACGTGAATCTCGCCGTCCTCGCCGGGGACAGCGAGCGCCGCCTGGCCTTCGAGGTAGAAATGCTCCTGGCCGCCGATGCGCAACGAGCCTTCGAGGCGAAGCGGCGCCGCGGCGATCGCGGTCTCCGGGTCGCCGCGGCCGAAGGCGTAGTCGGGCAGCACCGTTTCGTCTCGATCGAGCGCGTCCTCGACGGTGACGCTCGGGCGCTCGGCCGCGATCTCGACGCGGGCGAGCTTCACGGCCCGGCGCGCGGCATCCCGGGTCTCGGCGACGACGGCGAAGAGCGCCTGGCCGTGGAAGCCGATGGCGTCGTCGGCGAAGAGCGGATCGTCGCCGAAGGCCGGCGACACGTCGTTCGCGCCGGGAATGTCGGAAGCCGTGAGCACCGCGACGACGCGGGGCGCCGCGCGCACGGCATCGAGATCAAGGGCCATGAGGCGGCCGCGGGCTTTCGGCGATTGGCCGACCGCGACATGGAGCGTCCCCTCGGGCTCGCGCAGGTCGTCGATATAGGCCGCCGTGCCCTGGACGTGCTTGAGGGCGGAATCGTGCGGAAGCGCGCGGTGTACGTGGCGCGTTTCGGGATCCCCTCCCCCCTCTGCGGGGGAGGGTGGCCCCGCCGTCAGGCGGGGTCGGGAGAGGGGCTGCGCTCCGTCAGGAGCGCCCGGCGCCAGCCGATCGGTGTTCGCGCGCGCGCCAACATCGATCGCTGGCGCGTGCGCCTGCGGCGCCCCCTTATCCGCCCCGCTGCGCGGGGCACCTTCTCCCGCGGAGGGGAGAAGGTGAGGCGTGCCCACCGGCAAACGAGGCGTGTCATCCATCGCCCCTACTCCGCCGCCGCAAGCATGGGCCGGCGCCCAATGAGGCGGGTTTCGTCGTCCCGGCCCGTCGCGATCTCGTGGAGCGCCTTGCGCACGAGGTTGCGGGCGACCGTCCCGCGATAGGCCGCCGAGGCGCGGTGATCGTCGAGGGGCTGGAAATCCGCCGCGACTGCGTCGCAGGCCGCGTCCCAGGTCTCCGGTTCGTCGAGGGACAGGCCGGCGAGGGCTGCCTCCGTCGCCGCGGCCCGCTTCGGCACCGCCGCCATGCCGCCATAGACGACCCGGGCCGCGGCGATGCGCCGGCCATCGAGCGTGAGCCGGAACGCCCCCATTACCGCCGAGATGTCCTCGTCGAAGCGCTTCGACACCTTGTAGCAGCGGAAGCTCTCTCCGGCCGCGAGCTTCGGCACCCGCAGGGCGCGCACGAACTCGCCGGGCGCCCGGTCCTGGACGCGGTAGGCCTTGAAGAAGGACTCCAGGGGCAGGATGCGGCGGCGTTCGCCTCGCCGCAGTTCGAGGGTCGCGCCGAGCGCGATGAGCGCCGGGGCGAGGTCTCCGATGGGCGAGCCGTTGGCGATGTTGCCCCCGACCGTGCCCGAGGCGCGCACCTGGGGCGAGCCGAAGCGGCGCATGAGTTCGCCGAGATCCGGGTCAATGGCGGCGAGCGCCGCGAGGGCATCGGCATGGGTGACGGTCGCGCCGATGGCGAGCGCGTCGCCTTCATCAGCCAGCTGGTCGAGGCCGGCGACGCGGCCGAGCCAGATGATCTGATCGAGGGCAAACAGCCCCTTCGTGATCCACAAGCCCACATCGGTGCAGCCCGCGACGAGGGTAGCACTCGGATGCGCGGCGTAGAGGGCGGCCAGAGCGTCCTCGCTCGCCGGAGCGGCAAAGAAGCGCTCGCCCTCGCCGATCATGAGGTCTTCGCCGTCCGAGAGCCCTTCGAGCTGCCGGATCGTCTCGCCCCGCCGTGCCGCGAAAGGGTCCGCGGCCAGGGTGGCGCAGGAGGCGAGCGCCGCGTCGACGATCGGCCGGTAGCCGGTGCAGCGGCAGAGATTGCCCGCGAGCGCGTCGGTGACGGCCGCGCGGGTGACGAGTTCGCCGTCGGCATGATGGAGCGCGAAAAGGCTCATCACGATCCCCGGCGTGCAGAAGCCGCACTGGGACCCGTGATGCTCGACCATGGCGGCCTGAACGGGATGGAGGGCGCCGTCGGCCGCCAAGTCCTCCACCGTGATCACCTCGGCACCGTCGACCTGGCCGAGCAGGAGGATGCAGGCGTTGACGGGCTCGTAAACAAGCCGCCCGTCCTTCATGCGCCCCAGCACCACGGTGCAGGCGCCGCAATCGCCCTCGGCGCAGCCTTCCTTGGTGCCTGTGCTGCGCTCGACGAGGCGCAGATAGTCGAGGAGCATCGCCCCGGGCGCGAACCCGGTGACCTCCTGCGCCTTGCCCCGCCGTACGAACCTGATCGCGTCCCTCATCCGTCCTCCGCGGCGCAGGGCCCCGCCCTGCTTCGACGCGTCAGGATGACGAAAGCGGCCCGGTTCGCCAACCGGGCCGTTGCCGCAGCCTTCTCCCTCCCCTCAGGGGAGGGTTGGGGTGGGGTATGCCGCCGTCAGGCGGCAATCCGTTTCGGAGCCCGATCGCCTGCGGCCGCGCCGTCGGAGCGTACCCCACCCTGCCCTCCCCTGAGGGGAGGGAGGCACCGACGTTCTCCTCAGGCCGCCACGCGGCGCAGGAAGCGATCGACCTCCTGGTCGAGGTCGGCGGCGACCCGGCCGACCTCGTTCACGGAGCGCGCGAGCGTGCCGGCCGTGTCGGCGGTGGCCTGGGCCGCGTCGCCGACGCGGCTCAAGCCCTCGACGATGGCCTGCGTGCCTTCTGCCGAGGCGGCGACGTTGCGGGAAATCTCGCCCGTCGCCGAGCCCTGCTGGACGACCGCGGCGGAAATGCCGACCGTCGTCTGGTTAATGTCGCGCATCCGTTCGGTAATGCGGCGGATCGCGCCGACAGCGCTGCCCGTCGAGGTCTGGACGCCGGCGATCTGGCTCGCGATCTCCTCGGTGGCCTTGGCGGTTTGGGTGGCCAAGGTCTTCACCTCGGAGGCGACCACCGCGAAGCCCTTGCCCGCCTCGCCGGCCCGGGCCGCCTCGATCGTGGCGTTCAAGGCCAGGAGGTTCGTCTGCTCCGCGATGGAGCGGATGAGGTCGACCACCGCGCCGATGCGCTGGGCGGCTTGGGCCAGGCTGCCGATCTGCGCGTCGGTGGCCTCCGCTTCGCTCAAGGCGGTCTCGACCATGGCCTTGGCCCGGTCGACCTGATCGCCGATCTCGCCGATGGAGCCCGAGAGCTCCTCGGCCGCGCTCGCGACCATCTGCACGTTGGACGAGGCGCTCTGGGAGCCGTCGCTCGCCGCGCGGATCGCCTGGTCGGAGCGCTCGGTGGTGGCCGCGAGCTCGGTCGCCCGGCCGCGCAGCTCGGCGGTGCTGGTGCTCAAGGAGCCGACCAGGGCCGAGATGCGGCCCCGGAACTCCGTCACGGCCGCATCCAGCGCCGCCCGGCGGGCGGCCTCGCCCTCGGCCCCGGAGAGGCGCTCGGCCTCCAGCCGGCGCGCCTGGACGCTGGTGGCGCGGAAGCTCTCGAGGGCCTTCGCTACCGCACCGATCTCGTCGCCGCGGTCGCGATGGGTGATCGGGCTGTCGAGGTCGCCCTCAGCCAGGGACGAGACCCGGGCCGAGATCTCCTTCAGGGGCCGGAACAAGCGGCGAGCGAGGAGCCCAGCGACAAGGCAGATCAGAACGGCGATGCCCATGGCGGCGTAGGTCATCGTTCGCATCGTCTCGTCCTTAAGGGCGATGTAGGCCTCCAGAGGAACACCGATGTAGAGGACGCCGTTCACCGCACCCGCCGCGTCGTGGGTCGGGTGGTAGACGGTGTAGAACTGACGCCCGAACAGGGTGACGGGGCCGGCATAAGCCTCACCGCGGCGAAGCAGCGCCTGCGCCGGATGGTCGGCGGCGAGCGTCGTGCCGACCGCGCGCTCGCCGTTCTCCTTCTTCACGTTGGTGACGCGGCGGACGAACTGGCCGCTCGCCTTGTCGAGGGTGAAGACGGTGGCGTTGCCGCCGACGAAGGCAGCGGTGTCGTCCACGACCGAGAAGTCGGCGAAGGCCTTGAGATCGGGGGCGGTGACCCGGCCGACCTTGTCTCCCTCGAGCGCGACCTTCGCCTCCGGCAGGCGGCCGGCGAAGAGCAGGCTCAAGGTGCGCAGATTCCGCTCCCCGTCGCGGCGCTGAGCCTCGGCGAGCTGCCCCGACATCTCGGAGGAAACGGCACCCCACAGGCAGGCCGCCGTCACGATCACGGCGCAGACCGTGAGCGCCACCGTCTTGGTGACGAGCGTCAGTTTCGAGATCACGGGGTGGTCCTTGCGTGCAAAGAAACGTGATCTTCGACACTAACGCCCGGTGGTAAACTCCGCGTAAGCGTTGGAAGACTGGGCCCGTCCTTTCGTCGGCACCGCCTCGACTTGCCGTTACGGCAGCTTCCTGCGGTGCCGGCGCTCCGACTACGCGGCCTACCAGACGCCGGTGTTGGGCATGGACGTCCAAGGCTCCTGCGGTGCCTTCGCTTCTCCCTTCTGCAGGAGCTCAATGGAGATGTTGTCCGGGGAACGGATGAAGGCCATGTAGCCGTCCCGCGGCGGACGGTTGATCGTCACGCCGGCCGCCTGGAGCTTGGCGCAGGTCGCGTAAATGTCGTCGACCCGGTAGGCGAGATGGCCGAAGTTGCGGCCGCCCGTATAAGTCTCGGGATCCCAGTTGTAAGTGAGCTCGACGAGAGGCGCCTTCGTGTCCTTCGCCCGCTCGGCGTCGCCGGGGGCGGCGAGGAAGACGAGGGTGAAGCGGCCCTTCTCGTTCTCGACCCGGCGCACCTCCTGCAATCCGAGCTTGTTGCAGTAGAAGTCGAGGGACTGATCGAGGTCGGTCACGCGGACCATCGTGTGCAGGTATTCCAAGCGAAGGCTCCTTCGTTGACGAGATTAGGATCCGAAGACGGCAGGCGCTCCTCGGCGCTGATCGCTCCTATCTGGTTCATGGGAAGCCTTGCGGCTAGGGAAGAGCCATGAACGCCACCCTTCAGGCCAGCGTCTCGGAGCGCAAGCGGCGAGCTGCCTTGTGGTCGATCGCGGCCAGCGCCGCGATCACTATCGCGAAGGGCGCCGCAGGGCTCGCGACCGGCTCGCTGGCGCTTCTCTCCGACGCCGTCCACTCTCTGCTCGACGTCGCTTCGACGACCTTGACTTGGCTCGCGGTGCGCGCCGCCGACAAGCCGGCCGACGCGGAGCACCATTATGGGCACGGCAAGTTCGAGTCGCTGGCTGCCCTCGTCGAGACCGCCTTCCTGTTCCTCCTCTCGGGCGCCGTCGCCTACGAGGGCCTGCGCCGGCTCGTCGCCGGGCAGGCCGATGTGCAGCCGAGCCTCGCAGCCGCCGCGGTTCTCGTCGGCGCGATCCTCGTCGACGCTTGGCGCTGGTGGAGCCTGCGCCGCGTGGCCCGGGAGACGAAAAGCGAGGCGCTGGAGGCGGATGCGCTGCATTTTTCATCTGATCTTATCAATTCCGTTCTGGTTCTTGCAGCGCTCGGCGCCGCGGCGCTCGGCTACACGCAGGCGGATTCCCTCGTCGCCATCGGCGTCTCGCTGTTCATCGCCGTCGCCGGCTTCAGGCTGGCGCGCCGCACCATCGACGCCCTTCTCGACGCCGCCCCGAAGGGCTTGGCCGAGGCCGTGAGAACCCGCGCGGCGGCCGTGCCCGGCGTGGTCTCGGTCGAGCGGGTCCGGGTGCGCGCGGCCGGCGGCGCGACTTTCGGCGAGGTCGGCGTGCGGGTGTCGCGCACCCTGCCACTCGAGCGGGTCGCCGCCTTGCGCGAGCGGGTCGCTCAAGCCCTGCGGGAGGACATGCCCGGCGCCGATATCCTCGTGACGGCCGAGCCCACCTCCCTCGATGACGAGAGCCTGCTCGAACGCGTCCTCCTCATCGCCGCCAAGCGCCGCACGCCCGTCCACCACGTCATGGTGCAGGATGTCGCCGGCCGGTTGACGTTGAGCCTCGACCTCGAGGTCGACGGCCGCATGAGCCTCGGCGCCGCGCATCAGCGGGCGACGCGCCTCGAGGCGGCGATCCTCGAGGAGCTCGGCCCCGAGGTCGAGATCGACACCCATATCGAACCCCTGCGGGTCAGCCCTCTCGCGGGCGAGGACGCAGAGGCGGCGGTCGCCGAGCCAATCGCCGCGGCGCTCGCAGGCACCGCCGCCGCGGTGGGACAGATCACCGGGATCCACTCCGTCCGCGTCCGGCGCACGGCGGACGGCCTCGTGGTGAATTACCATTGTCTCGCCGATCCCTCGCTCACCGTGGCGAACGTTCACGCCCAAGTCGACGAGCTGGAGCGCCGGGTTCGCGCCGCCCACCCCGAGATCATGCGCGTCGTCGGCCACGCCGAACCGGCGGGACGGGGCTGACCGGACGCGGCTGAACCGGACGCGCCGCGGCGCGTTCGTTGCCGTGGGCGCCACGGGCGGGCATATAGCCGGCCATATCAGCGACCCCGGACCGTTTCATGCGCACCGACACGCCCCCGCTCGTCCGCCTCGTCGACTACCGGCCGAGCGATTTCCTGATCGACCGCGTCGATCTCGACATCCGGCTTCACCCCACGGCGACCCGGGTCACGGCGGTGCTGGCGCTCCAGCCCAATCCGGCGGGACAGCCCGGGGCCGCCCTCGTGCTCGACGGCGATGAACTCAATCTCGTGAGCGCCGCCATCGACGGGGAGCCGCTGCCGGCCGACCGCACGACGGCAACGCCGCAGGGGCTGACGCTGCTTGATCCGCCGCAGCGGCCGTTCACGCTCACCCTCGTGACCGAGATCAACCCGACCGCCAACACCAAGCTGATGGGGCTCTACCGGTCCAGCGGCACGTACTGCACCCAGTGCGAGGCGGAAGGCTTTCGCCGCATCACCTACTTCCTCGACCGGCCGGACGTGCTCTCGATCTACACGACCCGGATCGAAGCGGAGCGCGACGACGCGCCCGTGCTGCTCGGCAACGGCAACCTCGTCGAAGGAGGCGAGGTGCCCGGCACGAACCGTCGCTTTGCCGTCTGGCACGATCCCTGGCCGAAGCCCGCCTACCTCTTCGCCCTGGTGGGCGGCCGCCTCGGGAAAGTTGCCAAGCCCTATACAACGGCGAGCGGACGCGACGTGGAGATCGCCGTCTATGTCGAGGAGGGCAAGGAGGCCCGGGCCGATTACGCGCTCGATGCGCTCGAGCGCTCCATGCGTTGGGACGAGCGGGTCTTCGGCCGGGAATACGACCTCGACGTGTTCAACATCGTCGCCGTCTCCGACTTCAATATGGGGGCGATGGAGAACAAGGGCCTCAACATCTTCAACGACAAATACGTGCTGGCCTCGCCGAACACCGCGACGGATTCGGACTACGCCAACATCGAGGCCATCATCGCCCATGAGTATTTTCACAACTGGACCGGCAACCGCATCACCTGCCGCGACTGGTTCCAGCTCTGCCTCAAGGAAGGGCTCACCGTCTTCCGCGACCAGGAGTTCTCGGCCGACGAGCGCTCCCGCCCGGTCCACCGCATCGCGGAGGTGCGAACCCTGCGGGCGCGCCAGTTCCCGGAGGATTCGGGGCCCCTCGCCCATCCAGTGCGCCCGACGCAATACCGCGAGATCAACAACTTCTACACGGCGACCGTCTACGAGAAGGGCGCCGAGATCGTGCGGATGCTCAAGACCCTGATCGGTCCGGACGCCTTTCGCCGCGGCATGGACCTCTACTTCGCCCGTTGCGACGGCACGGCGGCCACCGTCGAGGATTTCCTGCAGGCCTTCGCGGACGTTTCAGGAACGGATCTCTCCCATTTCGCGCTCTGGTACGCCCAGGCCGGGACGCCGCGGGTCACCGTGAGCGCGCATCACGATCCTGACTCGGGAACCTACCGCCTCGATTTCACGCAGAGCACGCCGCCGACACCTGGCCAGGCGGAAAAGGCGCCGCTCGCGATCCCCGTCCGGCTCGGCCTCGTGCGCGCCGACGGAGCGGAAGGCACCTTCGCCTCCGATCAGCTCGGCGAGGATGGCGTTTTCGTCCTTAGCGAAGCCTCGGGCTCCGTCGCGTTCGAAGGCGTCGACGCGCGCGTCGTGCCTTCCGTGTTCCGCGACTTCTCGGCCCCGGTCCGGGTCTCCCTGCAGCTGCCGAGCGAGGACCTGCTCGTGCTGCTGCGCCACGACCTGGATCCCTTCAACCGCTGGGAGGCGGCGCAGACCGTCGCGATGCGCCTTCTCGTCGAGGCCGTGCGGGGCGGCGACGTTGCCCCGACCGCGCTCGCGCTGACGGAGGCGCTGGCCGACTTCCTGGAGCGGGACGCGCTCGCCGACCCGGCCTTCGCCGCTCTTGTCCTCTCGCTCCCGAGCGAGGCCGAGGTGGCGCAGGAAATCGCCGCCGACGTCGATCCCGACCGCATCCACGCCGCCCGCGAGGGTCTGCGCCGGCTGGCGGGCCGACGGCTGATGCCGGTCCTGACCCGGCTGCGCGAGGAACTCGCCGACACGCGGCCCTATCGGCCGGACGCGGTGAGCGCGGGGCGGCGCGCCCTGCGCAACGTGTCCCTGGACCTCATCTCGGCGGGCGATCCGACGCAGGGCGAGCGCCTCGCCGTCGAACAGCTCGGGGCGGCCGCAAACATGACGGATCGCCTCGCGTCGCTCGCCGTGCTCACCCTCCTGCCCGGAGAGGCGCGCGAGCAGGCGCTCGCCGACTTCGGCGAGCAATACGCCACCGAGCCCCTCGTCCTCGACAAGTGGTTCGCGCTGCAGGCCATGATCCCCGAAGAGGGCACGCTGGAGCGGATCGGCCGCCTCATGACCCATCCCGCCTTCGCGATGACCAACCCGAACCGGGTGCGGGCGATCATCGGCAGCTTCGCCCTGAACAACCCGACCCAGTTCCACCACCGGGACGGCCGCGGCTACGAGTTCTTGATCGACCGCGCGGTCGAGCTCGACGGATCGAACCCCCAGGTCGCGGCCCGGCTCCTCACCGCCTTCAACAGCTGGCGGACGGTCGATGGGGGCCGACGCGAAAAGGCCGAAAACGCCCTTCGTCGGCTGGCCGGAAAGGGCCAGCTTTCTCCGGATGTTGGGGACATCCTGCAGAGATCGCTCGCTTCGGCTTGACAAGGTTTAAGTCATTGACGTTACGGCACTTGTGACGTTCATGCCACGCATCGCGAAGCGCCCGACGAGGCGACGGAATATTCATTCTTTGTAGCTGTCGACGGCTGGACAAATCACCCTTCCGTGATTCTATTGAGAACGATTCGGAGAGATGCGGCACGTCCCTCCGAGAGTTGAATCAACAATCTCGGCTGGGGGGCTTCGCCGATGGCGGGGGCGGATACCGCGTGCGCACCCGCGCGCGCAGGTACGATTCTGGGCATTGCGAGAAGCTTCTCGCATCCGACCCTGCGGCGCCTCGAGCGCGCCGAGCCCTGGCTCCGCCTCGCGGTTCCGCTGCTGCTGGCCGTGTTCCTCGTCACCCTCGCGGCGAGCGTCACCATCCAGGCCCGGGACGGGCGCGAGGAAAGCCTCTTCGACGCGGTCGGCGATCTCGACATCGTGGCAAGCCTCGCGGCGCTGCGCCTCGGGGCGCAGGCCGGGCCGCTCGATGCCGCGAGCGCCAGCGTTCAGCTCGCGAGCCTCGCCAAATCCCTTCCCCAGGCGGCGCTGACCCGCGGACGGCAGGTTCTCGTCGCCGATGCGGGCGGGCGTGTCGTGGCGGCCTATCCGACCATGACGCTCCTCCCGGCGACGCTCACGGACCTGTTAGGCGACGGCCAGCCCCTCACCACCTTCGCGGACCGCGCCGGCGTGCTGTCGATCCGCCTCGCCAGTGGCGAGGAGGCCCTCGCGACCGTCCGGGCGCTCTCGGCCTCCGGCGGGCAGCTCGCCCTAGTTCAGCCGACCGCCCGGGCGCTCAGCCTGTGGTCGAACCGCACCTTCGGCCAAGCCTCCCTGCTCGGCGCCGTGGCGATCGTGCTCGTGGGCCTGGGAGCTGCCTACCACCTCCAGGCCAACCGGGCGCGGGCCGCGGACTACGTCTGCGAGAAGGTGCGCCGCCGGATCGACGTCGCCCTGAACCGCGGACGCTGCGGGTTGTGGGACTGGGACGTCGCCCGGGGCCGGATCTACTGGTCGGACTCGATGTACGACCTTCTCGGCTACGCTCGCAAGGACGAGTTTCTCTCCTTCGGTGAGGTGGACGCGATGATCCACCCGGAGGACAGCGACTTCTTCGCGCTCGCCGACGAGCTCGCCTCCGCCCGCGCCTCCCTCGTCGACCATGATTTCCGCATCCGCGCCGCGTCGGGCGAGTGGGTGTGGCTCAGGGCACGGGCCGAGCTCACCGAGGATCCCGACGACGGGAGCCGCCACCTCGTCGGCATCGCCGTGGACGTCACCGAGCAGCGCAGCCTCGCCGAGCGCACCGCCATGGCCGATGCTCGCCTGCGCGACGCCATCGAGGCCATTAACGAGGCCTTCGTGCTCTGGGATGCGGAGAACCGCCTCGTTCTGTGCAACTCCAAGTTCCGCAAGCTGCACGACCTGGCGCCGACCGACGTTGTGCCGGGCCGGACCTACGGCGAGATCATGGTGGCGGGCCGCCTTCCCGTCGTTGAGAACGCCAAACCCGAGGCCGAGCGCTGCGGCGCGGGCTCGCGCACGGTCGAAGCCCAGCTCGCCGACGGGCGCTGGCTTCAGGTCAGCGAGCGGCGCACGAAGGACGGCGGCTACGTGTCGGTGGGCACCGACATCACCCCCCTCAAGCGCCACGAGGCTCAGCTCGTCGCCTCCGAGAACCAGCTCAAGGCCACCGTCTCCGACCTGCGCCGCTCGCGGCAGACGCTCGAAACCCAGACGCACCAGCTCGCGGATCTCGCCGAGCGCTACCTCGACCAGAAGGCCCAGGCCGAGACCGCGAACCGGACGAAGTCCGAGTTCCTCGCCAACATGAGCCACGAGCTGCGCACGCCGCTCAACGCCATCATCGGATTCGCCGAGGTGATGGAGAACGGCCTCTTCGGCACCCTTGGCTCGCCCCGCTACGGCGAATACTGCCGCGACATCCGCTCCAGCGGCGAATACCTGCTCTCGATGATCGACGACATCCTCGACATGTCGCGCATCGAAGCCGGCCGGGTCACCATCGCCAAGGAGCCGATCGCCCTCGAAGCCGCGATCGCCCGGGCCGCGAAGCTCGTCACGGAGCAGGCCGCGGCCAAGGAGATCGCGCTCACGGTCGATGTCTGCCCCAACGATCTCACCGTGCCGGCCGACGCGCGCGGCCTCCATCAGATTCTGACGAACCTTCTCCAGAACGCGGTGAAGTTCACGCCCGAGGGCGGCCAAGTCGGCGTGCGTACCCGGGTCGCTTGCGAGGCCGTCAACATCTACGTCGCCGACGACGGCATCGGCATCCCGCAGCACGCGCTGATGAAACTCGGGCGCCCCTTCGAGCAGGTCGAGACGGAGTTCTCGAAGAGCTACAAGGGATCGGGCTTGGGCCTCGCCATCGCCCGCTCGCTGGCCGAACTCCACGGCGGCAGCCTGCGCATCCGCAGCCAAGAGGGCGTGGGCACCATCGTGCTGGTCCACCTGCCCCTGGCGGCGCTCACGGCGTCGGTCGAGGCCGAGGCGGCCTGACAATACCCCTGCCGTCGACTAAACTCGCACTGCTGTGCGAGCCGGCACTGGCGCATGCTGGATGGCAACATGGCGACCTACCGCGCCTGAGTTCCGCCCTCCCTCCCCTCAGGGGAGGGCCGGGGTGGGGTATGCCGCCACGAGGCGGCATCATGCCCCCATCTCGATCGCCGATCGCGCCTGCGGCGCGTACCCCACCCTGTGTCCCTCCCCTGAGGGGAGGGAAGCCGGGGTATGCCGAAAGCGTTTCCCTCGTCATTCCGGGGCTCGGCGGAGCCGAGAACCCGGAATCCATGACGGGGTGAGTGGGGGCGATCGATGCCCGGCCCAGCCGTGGATTCCGGGTTCGGCGCTCCGCGCCGCCCCGGAATGACAGGAGGCGGCCTCACCCGACAAATCTTGAAAAATGCGTCCGCACCCGGCCGCGCATCTCCTTGAGCGCGGCGGTGAGCGCCTTGACGCTCGGCAAGCCGGCGGCGCCGGCGAGGCGGGCGAGGAGGGCGGGCGAGACGGCCTCGGCGTCGAAGCGTCCCTCGATCATGAGCCGCTGCCACTGGAACAGGTCGGAAAGCGTGCCATGCGCCTCGGCGAGGAACCGCGCGTCTTCCAAGGGCAGAAGACCGAGGTCCCCGGCCCGGTCCAAGGCGGAAGCCGCGCCGAGGCCGACAAGGGTCGGGTGGTCGTGCGCGTGGCCAAGGACCAAGCCCTGCGCGAGAAAATCGAGGTCGGTCAGACCGCCCGCGGCGAGCTTGAGGTCCCAGGGGTCGTCCTCGCCCTTTTCCTGGGCGATCAGGCGGCGCATCCCGGCAACCTCCGCCATGACGGCCCGGGTCTCGCGAGGCGCGCAGACGATCCCGGCGATGGCGGCCTCGACCTCAGCCGCGAAACCGGCGTCGCCCGCAAGCGGGCGCGCGCGGGTCAGCGCCATATGCTCCCACAGCTCCGCCTCCTCGGCCTGGTAGGCCATGAAGCCGGAGAAATGCGACGCGACCGGGCCCTTGCCGCCCTGTGGGCGCAAGCGAAGATCCACCTCGTAGAGCCGTCCCCGCCGGGTCGGCACGGTGAGCGCCGCCACGAGGCGCTGCGTGAGCCGCGTGTAGTAGACGACGGCGTCGAGGGGGCGCGGCCCGTCGCTGTCCCGGCGCTCGGGGTCGTAGTCGTAGAGCACGACGAGGTCGAGGTCGGAGCCGGCGGTGAGTTCCCGCGAGCCGAGGCGGCCGAGACCTAGCACCGCGATCCGCCCGCCGGGCACCGCCCCGTGCTCGGCGGCGAAGTCTCGCGCCACCGCGTCAAGGCAAAGCCGCACGACAGCTTGAGCGATCCCGGCATAGGCGCGGCCGGCCTGGGCCGGGGTGAAGACCCCCGATAGCAGGCGCGCGCCGGCGAGGAAGCGCATCTGCCGGCCGGCGTCGCGCACCCGGTCGAGGAACTCCTCGTAATGCGCCGGCTGGCCGACGAGGCCGCGGACCCGCGCCTCGATCTGCCCTTCGTCGGTGACCGGCTCCACGAAGTGCGGGTCGATGATGACGTCGAGCACGTGAGGGCTGAACGCCACCGTGTCGGCAAGGCGCGGCGCCGTGCCGAGCAGGTCGGCGAAGAGCAGCCGCAATCGGTCGTGCGACTGCAGGATGGTGAGGAGTTCCACCGCCGCCGGCATGCGGCCGAAGGCGCGGTCGAGGGCGGCGAGAGCCCCGTCGGGATCGGCGGTGCCGCCGAGAGCGGCAAGGAGAGCCGGTGTGAGCTCGGTCAGCACCTCCCGCGCCCGGGCGCTCTGGATCGCCGGGCGTCGGCCGAAATGCCAGCCGCGCACCGTTTCGGCGGTGGTGCCCGGCTCCTTGAAGCCGAGGCGCTTCAACGTCGCGAGGGTGTCCGGATCGTCGGTCGTGCCCGTGAAGACGAGGCTGCCGACATCGGAGGCGAGCTCCGGGCCGTCCTCGAAGAGCAGGGCGTAATGGGCCTGGACCTTCAGCGCGTGCCGGCGCAGGGCCTTGGCGAAGCGGTCGAGCGTCGGGAAGCCGCAGAACTTCGCGAAACGCTTCAGGGTCGCTTCGTCGGCGGGCAGGCGCTGCGTCTGCTCGTCGGCCACCATCTGCAGGCGGTGTTCGACGGAACGCAGGAAGCGGTAGGCCTCGCCGAGCTCGTCGCGGGCCCTCTCCGTGATCCAGCCCTCGGCGTGGAGGGCCGCGAGCATCTCGAGGGTGCGCTGCCCGCGCAGCGCGGGGCGGCGACCGCCGAAGACGAGCTGCTGCGTCTGGACGAAGAATTCCACCTCGCGGATGCCGCCGCGCCCGAGCTTGATGTCGTGACCGGCGACCGCGACCTCGTCGTGGCCGCGCACGGCATGAATCTGGCGCTTCATCGCGTGGACATCGGCGATGGAGGCGAAATCGAAGTACTTGCGCCAAATGAAGGGCGTGAGATCGGCGAGGAAGCGAGCGCCGAGGGCGAGGTCGCCGGCGACGGGCCGCGCCTTGATGAACGCCGCCCGCTCCCAGTTCTGCCCCACCGTCTCGTAGTAGGTGTAGGCCGAGGCGAGGGACACGGCGGTCGGGGTCGAGCCGGGATCGGGGCGCAGCCGGTAGTCGACACGGTGGACGTAGCCGTCCGCGGTCCGCTCCTGGAGCAGGCGCGCCACGTCCTTGGCGAGACGGGCGTAGAAGGGGCCGGGCTCGACACCCTCACGCAACACCTGAGTCTCGCCGTCGAAGAATACGACGAGGTCGATGTCGCTCGAATAGTTGAGTTCGCCAGCCCCGTGCTTGCCAAGCGCCAGCACCGTGACGCCGCTGCCCTGGCCGAGGTCGTCAGGATTTGACGGGAGATAGCGCCCCGCCTCGGCGGCCTCGGCGAGGGCTGCACCGAGCGCGCATCGCACGGAGGCGTCGGCGAAGGCGGTGAGGGCCCCGGTCACCTCCTCCACGCTCCAGACGCCGCCGATGTCGGCAAGCGCCACGAGGAGGGCATGGGCGTTCCGGTTGCGGCGCAGCCCCCGCATCAGCCCGTCGCGCGACGTCGCGTCGGAAGCCCGGAAGAGTCCGTCCTGCGCCGCGACGAGGGCACGGTGCGAGGCTTCGGGCGGCTCGGCCAGGAGTTGGGCGAGACGGTCCGGGTCGGCGGTGGCGAGCCGCCAAAGGAAGGGCGAGTGGTCGGCGAGCGCCAGGAGCAAAGCGCGGGCCGGCCCATCGACCAGGAAGGCGCTGAGCGGGGCGCCCTCCCCCGCGTGCCGGGCGAGGTCGGCGAGCTTCGCCTTGGCCAGCCTAGCATCCGCGAGAGGCGGCGGCGCCCCGAGCCGCGAGGCGAGAGAGCCAGGGGCGCTCACGCCGGCTCGGGCCCCAACGGCAGGGCCAGCGTGACCTTGAGGCCCGGCTCGTTGTCGTCGAGGCGGAGCGAGCCGCCGTGCAGGCGCGCCACGGCGACGGCGAGACTTAACCCTAAGCCGAAGCCGGGGCGCGAACGCGCGCTCTCGAGGCGCACGAAGCGCTCCAACGCCCGCGCGCGCTCCGGCGCGGGGATGCCCGGGCCGCGATCGGCCACGGTGATCAGGGCGTCCTCGCCATCGCGCCGCGCCTCAACCCGCAGCGGCAACGGCGCGTCACCCGGCTCAGGCGTGCCGTATTTGAGGGCGTTGTCGAGAAGGTTCGCCACCGCCTGCCCCACCAGTTCGCGGCTGCCATGGACGTGGAGGCCGGGTTCGACACTGACATCGAGCACCAGCCCGGTCTCCTCGGCCACCGCCTCGTACAGCTCCGCGACGCCGCGCGCGACCTCTCCCGCGTCGAAGTCGGTGAACTCCTCCTTGACGCTGCCGGCCTCCAGCCGGGCAATCATCAGGAGGGCGTTGAAGACCCGGATGAGGTTGTCGCTCTCCTCGATGGTGGCCTCGAGCGCCATGCGAAGTTCCTCGGGGCCAGCCGCCTGGCGAAGCGCCTCGTCGGCCTTGTTGCGCAGGCGGGTGAGCGGGGTCTTGAGGTCGTGGGCGATGTTGTCCGAAACCTCGCGCATGCCGGCCATGAGCTCGCCGATGCGGTCGAGCATGGCGTTGAGGTTCTGGGCCAGACGGTCGAGCTCGTCGCCGGTGCCGGCCAGCCCCAAGCGCCCCGAGAGGTCGCCCGCCATGATGGTACGGGTCGTGCGCGTCATGTCGTCGACGCGCTTGAGGACGCGCCGGGTGATGAACCAGCCGCCTAAGCACCCGAGCACGCCGACGAGGGCCAGCGACCAGCCGAAGGCGCGGCGGATCACCTCGCGGATGCGGGTGCGCTCCTCCACGTCGCGGCCGACGAGGAGCCGAAAGCCGCCAGGCAGCACGTAGATCCGCACGATGGCGCTGTGGGGCGTCGCCTCCTCATCGTCGAGGCGGCCGTAAGTCGTCTCGCGCTGGCCGGGCCGGTCGAGGACGCCTGGTGGCAAGGCGCCGATATTGCCCGTCACGCGTTCGCCCGCGGGAGTCGTGACGAGATAGAGCGAGGCGCCCGGCTCCCGCGAGCGCCGGTCGACGGCAGCGACCAAACGGCGGATCCCGCCGACGCGGGACTGCTCGGACAGCCCGGCGATCTCCGCCTCGATGGTGGAGACGATCTGGTCGTCGATCACGCGCCGCGCGTTCCAGGCGACGTAGCCCAGGATCGTGAAGGCGAAGACGACGAAGACGAGGAGGTAGGCGAGGGTGAGCTTGAAGGCGGTGGTGCGCAGGAGTGTGGCGAGCCGCGAACCGATGCTGCCGCCGCTGCCGAGCGCCGCGCCGCTCGCCCCCGCGCTCACAGGTTTCGCCCCGATCGGAGACGAAGCTTCGCGGCCCTCACCCTTCGCTCCCGGCGCGCACCATGTAGCCTGCGCCGCGCACGGTGTGGATCAGGGGGCGCTCGAACCCCTTGTCGACCTTGGCCCGCAGGCGCGAGACGTGAACGTCGATGACGTTAGTCTGCGGGTCGAAGTGGTAATCCCACACATGCTCCAGCAGCATCGTGCGGGTGACGACGTGGCCGGCCTGGCGCATCAAGTATTCGAGGAGGCGAAATTCCCGGGGCTGGAGCACGATCTCCCGGCCCGCCCGCGTGACGCGGTGGGAGAGGCGGTCGAGCTCGAGGTCGCCGACGCGGTAGAGGGTGGGCTCGCCGGCCGAGGCGCTCCCGGCGCGGCGGCGCGCCAGAACCTCAACGCGGGCCAAAAGCTCGGAGAAGGCGTAGGGCTTGGTGAGGTAATCGTCGCCGCCCGCGCGCAGGCCTTTCACGCGGTCATCCACCTGGCCGAGGGCCGAGAGGAAGAGGACGGGGGTCTGCACCCCCTGCTCGCGCAACCCGCGCACGAGGGAGAGGCCGTCGAGCTTGGGCAACATGCGGTCGACGACGAGAACGTCGTAGGCGCCCGATTCCGCCATGGCGTAGCCGTCGAGCCCATCGGCTGCGTGGTCCGGGGCGTGGCCGGCCTCGCGAAAGGCTTTCAGGAGGTAGGACGCCGCGTCGCGGTCGTCCTCGATGACGAGGATGCGCATGAGGGGGGATGGTAGCGCATTCTCGCGCGGCGTTGAGTCCATCATCCGCGCTCCCCCCGGCGCTGGCGGCAGACCGGCCCTCGGGGGGATGGGCCGGCCTGCCGCAGGTGAGGCGCCGAGCCGGCAGGGGGGCGTCGGGACACCAGCTCGGTGCCCTGACCGGCGGGGCGACACCCGCGCCGGCCACTTGGCACTAACACTCTTTCGCACGCGCGCCCTTACGGCGCCCTCTCGCGCGGATGACGTTTTGGTAAGGCTGGCGGCTTTTAGCGCTGCGCCCGGGCTCAGTTGAGGGGCTTCACCACCTGGAAGCCGGGCACCTGGGCCTGGACCGTCTCGAAGCCGGTGGCCGGTCGGACAGGCTTCTCCGCGGCGGCTTTGGGAGCATAGCCGGGCGCGTAGGTCATCGTGGCGAGCATGGGCGCAGGCTCGGAAGCCTGAGGCCGGCGTTGCTCGTCGGTTGGCGCAGTCCCGGATGAACTGCCACGGCCGGTGCTGACGAAGACGAAGCTGCCGGAACGGCTCGGCGTCGCGGCCGGGTTGGCCCTGACGGCCGGGCTCGGCGCGGCGGGCTTCGGCGTGGCCGCATGGGCCTTGCTGCCGCCGAACGAGAACCGGAGGCGCTTCGCCTCGGCCTCGCTCGCGCCTGCCAGCGCGAGCCCAGCGAGGGTGGCGGTGAAGACGATGGCACGCGCGAGCATGAAGAACCTCCCGACGGAACGCGGTCGATCCTACCGGCGCGACGCAGCGCGAATCGTGAACGTTGGGGTGCGGAGGCGCGAAATCATCGGGGCTGGTGAATGGGCGGTTATGGCGCTTCGATAGTGTCATTCCGGGGCCGCGCAGCGGAACCCGGAACCCACGACCGGGCCGGATGCTGCTCGCTCGGCCACTGACCCCGTCATGGGTTCCGGGTTCTCGCCTCTGGCGAGCCCCGGAATGACAAAAGTGGGTCTTAAACCGCCCGGTCGCGGCGCAGGAGGCCGTCGAGCGCAGCCTGCTCGTCCGGGCTCAAACCACCCTCGACGGGAGCCGGGCGGCGTCGGCGCAGGGCGAGAAGGATACCGGCCGCGCCGGCGCCGCCGACCAGCAGCGGCGTCAACCAGAGCAGCGCGGTCTTGGCGCCGAACGTCGGCTTCAAGAGCACGAACTCGCCGTAGCGCTGCACCAGGAAGTCGGCGATGGCGCGGTCGCTGTCGCCGGCCTTGAGGCGCTCGCGCACGAGAAGGCGCAGGTCCCGGGCCAGCGGCGCGTCGGAATCGTCGATGGACTGGTTCTGGCAGACGAGGCAGCGCAGGCCGGCCGAGATCTGCCGGGCGCGGGCCTCCATCGCGGGATCGCGCAGCACCTCGTCCGGCTCGACGGCGCGCGCATAACCGCCCGCGAGGGGGCCAGCGAGCGCGGCCGCGATCAGGAGGAGGCGCAGGCGCTTCAGCATGAGGTGAGCTCCGCCTCCCCCGCCGGCGCGGGCGTAGGCGCAGGCGCGGCGGTGGGCTTGGCGCGCTGAGGAGCGCCGACGCGATAGCGCCGGTCCGTGAAGGACAGGGCTCCGCCGATCGACATCACCACCGCGCCGAGCCAGATCAGCAGCACCAGGGGCTTGTAGAACAGGCGCAGACCGATGCTGCCGTCGGGCATCACCTCGCCGACGCTGGCATAGACCTGGCTCAAACCGAAGGTAGCGATGCCCGCCTCCGTCGTCGGTGTGCCGCGGGTGAGGTAGACGCGCTTCGTGGTCTCGACCGTGCCGACGGGGCCGGCGCCGCGCTGGATCGTGAGGCGGACCGCATCCTCGCGGTAGTTCGGACCGGTGCGGGGGGCGACGCTCTCGAGCTGGGCCGTGTAGGGCCCGGCCGTGAGGCGGTCACCGGGGCGCAGGGTGCCGAGGCTCTCGATGCCCCAGGCCGTGGCGGCGATGCCGATCACGGTGAGCCCCACGCCGGCATGGGCGACCACCGTGCCCCAGGTCGAGCGCGGCAGGCCGGCCGCCTTGCGCAGGCCGAGCGCGAAGCCCTCGCCTCGGCTCCAGGAGCGGGTGACGATCTCGTTCACGGAGCCAATGACGAGGTACGCCCCGAGCCCGACGCCGAGCGGCGCGATCACGGGACCACCCGCCGTCAGCGCGAGCAGCGCGATGGTCACCGCCAAAGCAAGGGCGAAGGCCGCCATGAGACGCTGCGCGGTGCCGAGCGCGTCACCCCGCTTCCAGGCCAGGGTCTGGCCGAACGGCATGAGGAGCAGCAGGGGCACCACGATGGGCAGGAAGGTGGCGTTGAAGAAGGGCGCACCGACGGAGATTTTGGCGCCCGTCACTGCCTCCAGCGCCAGCGGGTAGAGCGTGCCCACGAACACGGTGGCGCAGCCGGTCGCGATCAGCAGGTTGTTGACGACGAGCGCCCCTTCCCGCGACACCGGCGCGAAGAGCCCGCCCTGGCGCAGCACCGGAGCCCGCCAAGCGAACAGCGCCAGCGAGCCGCCGATGAAGATCACGAGGATCGCCAGGATGAACACCCCGCGCTCCGGGTCGACGGCGAAGGCGTGAACGGAGGTCAGCACGCCGGAGCGCACCAGGAAGGTGCCGAGCAGCGAGAGCGAGAAGGTGAGGATCGCGAGCAGGATCGTCCAGACTTTGAGGGCCTCGCGCCGCTCCATGACGACGGTGGAGTGCAGGAGCGCCGTGCCCGCGAGCCAGGGCATCAGGGACGCGTTCTCGACGGGGTCCCAGAACCAGAAGCCGCCCCAGCCGAGCTCGTAATAGGCCCAGTAGGAGCCCATGGCGATGCCGAGCGTCAGGAACGTCCAGGCCGCGAGCGTCCAGGGCCGCACGGCGCGGGCCCAGACTGCATCGATGCGGCCGTCGATCAGCGCGGCGATCGCGAAGGCGAAGGTGATCGAGAAGCCGACATAGCCGACGTAGAGGAGCGGCGGATGGATCGCGAGGCCGGGATCCTGGAGCACAGGGTTGAGGTCGCGCCCCTCGAACGGCGCCGGGCTGAGGCGCGCGAAGGGGTTCGAGGCCGCGAGGATGAAGGCGAGGAAGGCGATGGTCACGGCGCCTTGCGCCGCGAGCGCCAGCGCCCGCAGACGCTCCGGCAGGCTGCGGCGGGACAGGGCCACCACGCCGCCGAAGCCCGCGAGGATCAGCACCCAGAGCAGCATGGAGCCTTCGTGGTTCCCCCACACGCCGCTGAGCTTGTAGATGAAGGGCTTGGCCGAATGCGAGTTCTCGACGACGTTGAGCACTGAGAAGTCGGAGACGGCGTAGGCGAAGGTCAGGGCCGCGAAGGAGAGCCCGACGCAGGCGAAGACGCCGAGCGCCGCCGGCCCCGCCACGCTCATGAGCACGGCGTCGTTCGCGCGCGCGCCCCAGAGGGGCACCACGAGCTGGATCAGGGACAACCCGAGCGCCAGCGCCAGCGCGTAGTGTCCGGCCTCGACCAACACCTTAAATGCCCCTTATCGTTCCGCTCGCGCCGGAGGCGCTCGTTCAGTTTGCGCCGCAGGCGCCTGACCCTGCCAGACGCCTTGCGCCTTGAGCGCGTCGGCGACCTCGCGGGGCATGTAGGTTTCGTCGTGACGCGCCAGCACCGTATCGGCCCGGAACACGCCGGACGGCTCCAGGATGCCTTCCGCCACTACACCTTGGCCTTCGCGGAAGAGATCGGGCAAGAGGCCTTGATAGCGCACCTTCAGCGCCGACGTGCCGTCGGCGACCTCGAAGGCGATCTGCTGGCTGGCCCCGCGCTCCACCGAGCCCGGCTTCACCAGGCCCCCGAGGCGAAAGCGCGTGCCCGGGGCGACGCCCTTTGCGGCCACATCGCTCGGCGCGTGGAAGAACACGATGGAGTCGCGCATGGCGTAGAGCACGAGACCCGCCGCCACGCCCAGCACCGCCAGGCACAGGCCGATGATGGACAGGCGGCGCTGCTTGCGGGTCACGGGGCGGCCCCGGCGGTCAGACCGGCCGCGCGCGCCGCGGCGCGCAGCGCCTCGCGGCCCTCAAGATCCTGCGCGAGCGCCGCCTCGCCCCGCTTGAGCGCGGCGACTGCCTTGTCGCGTTGGCCGAGAACGACGTAGGAGCGCACGAGCCGACCCCATTCCTGCGCCGAGCCGCCGCTCGCGGCGAGACGTCCGGCCAATCCTTCGACCATGCCCTGGATCGCCGCCTGCTGGTCGGGACCGAGCGAGGCCGGCGAGCCCGCAAGGCCCGCGAGGCGCTCACGGATGGCGCCAAGCCAGGGCGCGTCCGGGGGCGAACTCGCGAGAAGGGCCTGATAAAGGTTGCGGGCCTCGTCCGCGCGCCCGTCCTGCTCCGCGGCGAGAGCCAGGTAATAGCGGGCCTTCGGCAGGTTCGCATCCTGCTGCACGGCGGCTTCGAAGGCGGCGCGGGCCTCAGCGGAGACGACGCCATCACCGGCCGCGACGAGCGCCTCCCCGAGGGCCGAGAGCCGCGGCGCGGTCTCGCCGAGGTGCCGCAAGGCCGCGCGATAGGCCCGGGCCGCTTCGTCGGCACGGCCGAGGCGGAGATAAACGGGTGCCACAACTTCCCAGCCGCGGCCGTCGTTCGGGTTGGCGGCGAGATGCGCCTCGATGCGGACAAGGGCCGCGTTCATGTCGAGGCGGCCGGGATCGGCGGCCTGCCGCTCGGCCAAGGACTGCGACGGCAGGGTCGGCGAGCCGAGCGCGCCGTAGACGGCGAGCGCGATCAGGGGAATGGCGGAGAGTGCGAGGGTCGAGACGGCCCGGCGGCGGCGCAAGGCCGGCTCCCCTACCGCCTCGTGCGCCGGCCGGCGGCCTGCGGCGGCCCGCAGAAGGCGTCGCGCGGCCTCGGCCCGGGCGGCCTCCGCCTCTCGCGGCGCGATGAGCCCGCGCGCTTCGTCGCGGGCGATCTCGGCGATCTGGTCGCGGTAGAACAGAGCGTCCGGCCCGCCGGCCGCGGCAAGCTCCTCGGGGTGGTCGGAAGGGCGCGACAACGGCCAGAGCACGGCCAGGACCGCCGCTCCCGTCATCGCTGCCAGAACCGCCCAGATCATCATGCCTGGGTATGTACTGCGCCGGCCGCGCCAACACGAGACGAAGCGTCACGACACGGTGTCACAGAGCGGGGTTTTTTGGACGGTTTTCCGGGCTGGCCGGGGCGACGGCCGCCCCTGAAACGAGAAAGCCGCCGCGGTGGCCCGCGGCGGCTTTCATCAGGCGATCGCCGAGGTGGCGCGGCGTGTTTTACGCCACGCCCTCGTCGAGGTCTTCCTCGGTCGGCACCGCGTCTTCCAGGATGCGGTCGGCCAAGAGGCCGGCGTTCTGGCGGATGGAGGACTCGATCTTCTCCGCCACATCCCGGTTGTCGCGCAGGAACTGCTTGGCGTTCTCGCGGCCCTGGCCGAGGCGCTGGCTGTCGTAGGAGAACCAGGCGCCCGACTTGTCGACGATGCCGGCCTTGACGCCGAGGTCGACGAGCTCGCCCGCCTTCGAGATGCCCTCGCCGAACATGATGTCGAACTCCACCTGCTTGAAGGGCGGAGCGACCTTGTTCTTGACGACCTTGACGCGCACCTGGTTGCCGATGGCCTCGTCGCGATCTTTGAGCGTCGTGACGCGGCGGATGTCGAGACGCACCGAGGCGTAGAACTTGAGGGCGTTGCCGCCCGTCGTCGTCTCAGGTGAGCCGTACATCACGCCGATCTTCATGCGCACCTGGTTGATGAAGATCACCATGGTGTTCGAGCGCGAGATCGAGCCCGTGAGCTTGCGCAGGGCCTGGCTCATGAGGCGGGCCTGAAGGCCCGGCTGGACCTCACCCATCTCGCCGTCGAGCTCGGCCTTCGGGGTGAGCGCCGCCACCGAGTCGATGACGATGATGTCGAGCGCGCCGGAGCGCACCAGCGTGTCGCAGATCTCGAGGGCCTGCTCGCCGGTGTCAGGCTGGGAGATCAGGAGGTCGTCGAGGTTGACGCCGAGCTTGCGGGCATAGATCGGGTCGAGGGCGTGCTCCGCATCGATGAAGCCGCACACGCCGCCCTTGCGCTGCGCTTCCGCGACGGTGTGGAGCGCGAGCGTGGTCTTGCCGGACGATTCGGGGCCGTAGATCTCGACGATGCGCCCGCGCGGCAACCCGCCGACGCCGAGCGCGATGTCGAGGCCGAGCGAGCCCGTCGACACGGTCTCGATCTCGACGGGCTTCTGGCCCTTGCCGAGCCGCATGATCGAGCCCTTGCCGAAGGCGCGCTCGATCTGAGAGAGCGCCGCGTCCAGAGCCTTGGACCGATCCTTATCCATCGCAGAGTTTTCCACCAGTCGCAGGGAGGACTGAGACATCTCGTTTGTCCTTATGGCACGGGGTTCAGGCGAATCTCAACGCGGCGCCGGACGATTTTTGTACCTGTTTTGTTCTCATTTGGCAAGTGGGATGTGTACGTGATCGTGAGGCGGCGAGCGCCCTCCTTCTCCCCTCGCGGGAGAAGGTGCCCTCGCGCCAGCGAGGGTGGATGAGGGGGCGCTGGGCGTAGGCCCGGGCCGTGGAGAGCACCCCCTCACCCCCGCTGCGCTTTGCTGCGCTCGTCGCGTCGGCCGGTCCGCCGACGCGACCCTCTCCCCTGCCGGGAGAGGGGTGACGCGCTCTGCTGTGTCAGACACCCGAACACAGAACCGATACTCGGATGCTTAACCCCTCTCCCTTCTGGGGAGAGGGCTTCGCCTGCGCACCGGCAGGCGAAGCGAGCGAGCCACGTGAGCGAGGGTGAGGGGAAGCCGGGCACCAGGCCCAAGCGGCTTCCGCACACTCCCATGTCGTTCGCGGGCTTGACCCGCGAACCTCGGCCCGAACACCCGAGACCACGAACCGAGATGGCCGGGTCAAGCCCGGCCATGACAAGGGTGGGGCTCCGGCAACACCGAACGGTTCTCGATCAGAGCTCCCATTGGCAGCGATCACCTCACGCCAAAGCTACTCTGCAAATGAAACAGAACGCGCCGCACCGCCCTACCCCGCCGCCATGGCCTGCTTCACCGTCTCGACGAGCTGCTTGAGGCTGAAGGGCTTGGGCAGGAAGTTGAATTCCTCGCCCTCGGGCAGGTTCTTCTTGAAAGCATCTTCGGCGTAGCCGGACACGAAGATGACTTTCAGCGTGGGATAGCGCTTGCGCAACTCGCCGAGCAGGGTCGGCCCGTCCATCTCAGGCATCACCACGTCCGAGACGACGAGGTCGACCGGGCGATCGCTGTCCGCGATGGCCTGAAGGGCCTCGACGCCGGAGGCCGCCTCCAGCACCGTGTAGCCCCGCGCCGTCAGCGCTCTAGCATTGACGGCGCGCACCGGATCCTCGTCCTCGACGAGCAGGATGACGCCCTGGCCGGTGAGATCGGGCGTCGGCGCCTTGGGGACGGGCCCTTGGGCAGCCTTGGCCTCTTCCTCGACCTCCTCGGCGGTGGGAACGTAGCGGGGCAGGTAAAGGCGGAACGTGGTGCCCTGCCCCACCGTCGAATCGACGTCGATGAAGCCGCCCGACTGCTTGACGATGCCGAACACCGTCGAGAGGCCGAGGCCCGTGCCCTTGCCGACCTCCTTCGTTGTGAAGAAGGGCTCGAAGATCTTGTCCATCACGTCCGGCGGAATGCCGCTACCAGTATCCGACACCTCGATCGCCACGTACTCGCCCGGCGTCATCGTCGGGATGGCGAGGGCCTCGACGGCTTCGGGCGCCACGTTCGCCGTGCGGATCGTGAGCTTGCCGCCGTCGGGCATGGCGTCGCGGGCGTTGACCGCGAGGTTCACGATCACCTGCTCGAGCTGGTTCACGTCGGCCTTGACGAACCAGAGGTCGCGCGAGTGACGTAGATCAAGCTCGACCCGCTCGCCCAGCAGGCGCTTGAGGAGGAGCGAGAGGTCGGACAGGGTCTCGCGCAGGTTCAGCACTTCCGGCCGCAAGGTCTGCCGGCGCGAGAAGGCGAGCAGCTGGCGCACCAGGCTCGCGGCCCGGTTCGCGTTCTGCTTGATCTGCATGATGTCTTGGAAGGCCGGGTCGGTCGGCCTGTGATTGGCGAGCAGCAGGTCCGAGTAGCCGATGATGGCCTGGAGCACGTTGTTGAAATCGTGCGCCACGCCGCCCGCGAGTTGGCCGACCGCCTGCATCTTCTGCGCCTGGGCGAGTTGCTGCTCGACCTGGCGCTGCTCGGTCGTGTCCAGCGCGTAGAGGATCGCCCGCTCCCCCTCCCCTTCCGCGTCGCTCACCGCGCTGACCCAGGCCCGGGCCGAACGCCCGCCCTCCCCGCGCACGAGAAGCTCCATCGGCGGGATGTCGGTGCGCCCCTCGGCCGCCGCGGCGAGCGCGGCCTCCAGGGCCGACGGATCCTGCACCGCCTCGAGGAGCGAGGGCCCCTCCCCGCCCGAGCCCGTGCGCGGCATAGTGCGAAAGAGCCGGGCGAAAGTGGCGTTGGCCCGCACGACCCGGCCCGTGCGGCTCAAGGTCGCGATGGCGACCGGGCTCGCGTTGAAGAAGCGGGCGAAGCGCACTTCCGCCGCGCGCTGCGCCTCCGCCCCGTCCTCTCCCGGCGAGCGGTTGAGCACGAGGGTGCGCGAGGCGCCGGGCCGTCCGTCCTGGCCGAAGGCGACCCGATGGTAGAGGCGCACCGGCAGCGACTGCCCGCCGCGGCGGCGGAGATCGAGGTCGAAGGTCTCGGTGCGCACGTCCCCCGGCGCGCCGGTGACAGCGGTGAGGATCGGCACGGCGTTGGCCGGCACCACGTCCCGGATCGAGAGCCCCCCTGAGCCCACCTTGGCGAGGTCGTGGTCGAGCCAAGTGGCGAGCGTCGCGTTCATATAAACGACGGCGCCGTCTGGATCGACCGCGAGGAAACCCGCCGGCGCGTGGTCGAGGTAATCGATGGCGTGCTGGAGCTCCTGGAAGACGTTCTCCTGGCGCTCCCGCTCCCGGGTGACGTCGGCGACCGTCCAGACGGTCGCCATACGGTTACCCGGACGGGGCACGGGCCGGGCCCGCACCCGGTACCAGCCGAAATCCTGCGTTCCCGACAAGGGCGGCGAAAGGCGGATCTCCTCGGCCGCGACGCGGTGCTCGCGGGCGGCCTGGGCGAGGCGGTAGATCGCCTCCGACACCTCCGGCGCGCCGGTGAACAGGCGCTCGACGGGCAGGACCTCCGCGGCGGAGCGGGCGCCGGCCAGCGAAAGATAGCTCTCGTTGGCATAAACGACCCGGCCATCGTCCTCCACGACGACGAGTCCTTCGGCGCTCGTGTCGGCCAGGGCCTTCGTCAGGTCGTTGCGTGTGCCGCGCCCGGCGAACTGAAGGGCGCCGATGGCGAGCGCGAAAAGCGAGAACACGCCGGCCATGGCGAGGAGCGCCAGCAGCCCGAGGATCAGAGGTTGGGCCAGATCGCTCGGCACGAAGCGAAGCGCCACGAGCCCGGCCACCAGGGCGAAGGCGAGCAGCAGCAGCAGGCCGACATGGCCTGGCCGCTCCGAACGGTCGATCGCGGATGAGGGCGACGGATCGCTCACCTGAGCCATGAAGAACGCAACACTCCTTGACGTTAACCGTTACGACGCGCGCCGCCGCAGCCGCAAGACGTAGCCGATGACTTCGGCGACCGCCTTGTAGTGCTCCACGGGAATCTCGGCATCGACCTCGACGGTGGCGTGGAGCGCGCGGGCGAGCGGCGGGTTCTCGACGATGGGTACGTCGTGCTCGCCCGCCACGGTGCGAATGCGCAGCGCCAGCGCATCGACGCCCTTGGCGACGCAGACCGGCGCCGGCATGCCGCTCTCGTAGCGAAGCGCCACGGCGTAGTGGGTCGGGTTCGTGACGATGACGGTGGCGGTTGGAACGGCGGCCATCATGCGCCGCTTGAGCTTCGATGCCCGGAGCTGCCTCAGCTTGGCCTTGATCTCGGGATTGCCGTCGCTCTCTTTATATTCCTGCTTGATCTCGTGCTTCGTCATGCGCTGGCGCTTCATCCAGGAGAAGCGCTGGTAGACGGCGTCGCCCACCGCCACGAAGGCGTAAATCGCGAGTACGCCGCCGACAAGCTTCAGCGACAGGGCGAAGACGCCGGGCAGGATCGCGGCGGGGTCGAAGCGAGCGAAAGCTTCGAGGCGGTCCCGATCGGCCCAGAGCACGCCCGCGGCAACCGCGCCGACGATCGCGAGCTTGAGAAGGCTCTTGACGAACTGGATCCAAGCCTCGGTGCCGAAGATGCGCTTGGCGCCTGCCATAGGCGAGATGCGGTTGAACTTCGGGACGAGCGGCTCGAAGGTCCATAAGGGGCGATGCTGAACCGAGCCGCCGGCAAGCGCCGCCAGGAACAGGCATAGCAGGGGAAGCGCCAGGGCCGAGAGCCCGGCGAGGAGCGCGACCCGTCCGGCCGCCATCAGGCCCGCACCATCGGACGGGACGAGATGGGCGTTCATCAGGAAGCCGCGCAGGTCGAGGGCGAGCCCGCGCGAGGCGGGCCCGGACGCGATCACGATGGCGAGCGCGAAGCCGCCGAGCACGAAGAGGGTGTTGAGCTCCACGCTCTTCGCGACGTCGCCGCGCTTGATCGCGTCCTCGAGGCGCTTCTGCGTCGGTTCTTCGGTACGATCTTCCTGGTCCGAGCCGTCGGCCATGGGCTAGCGGCCCTTCAGCTCGAGCAGGAAGCCGCCCAGGCCCTCGATGAAGACGCCCATCATGACGCCCACAGTCGCGAGCAGGACGAGCATGCCGGCGAGGATCGAGACCGGCATGGCAATGAAGAACACCTGCAGCTGCGGCATCAGCCGCGAGAGCAGGCCGAGGCCTAAGTTGAACAGGATGCCGAAGGCGATGAAGGGCGCGGCGATCTGCACCGCCAGAGCAAAGCCCCGGCCGACGGCCTTGATGCCGAGCGTCGCCGCGTCGCCCGTCGATGGCAGCCCGGTCGGCGGCAGGGTCAGATAGGAATCCCGGATCGCGCCGATGGCGAGGTGATGCAGGTCGAAGGCGAAAACGAGGGTGAGCCCCAGAAGCGTCAGGAAGTTGCCGAGCGTCGCCTGCTGGCCGCCCATCGCCGGGTCGACGCTCATGGCGTAGGCGAGGCCTGTCTGCTGCGCCACGATGGAGCCTGCGGTCTGCAGGGCGCCTACGACCATGCGCACGCTCAAGCCCAGCACGAGGCCCACCGCGATCTCCCCGATGAGGAGGCCGATCACCGCCTGAGGCGCGCCCTCCGTGGGGAGCAGGGTGCGTGTCCAGGAGAAGAGGACGAGGGTGGTCAGGAGGGCCAGCGACAGGCGGGCGCGGGGGGTGATCGTCTGCTCGCCGATGCCGGGCAGGAGCATCACCAGGGTGCCGACCCGGGCGAAGGTGAGCATGAAGGCGGTGGCGAGCGCCGGGAGCGCGACCGTGATCACCCGCCGCTCGCGATGCGCACGGCGATCCGGGTCATGTAGCCGGCGAGCGCGTCGCCCATGAAGGGCAGCATGAGCAGGAGGGCGGCAAAGACCGCGAGGATCTTCGGGACGTAGATCAGGGTCTGCTCCTGCAGCTGCGTGAGGGCTTGCAGGAGCGACACGACGAGGCCGACCGCGAGAGCGATCAGCATGAGGGGGGCTGCCACCTTCAGGAAAGTGACGATGCCGTCCCGGGCGATGTCGAGGATCAGGGCGCCGGTCATCTCTAGATCGGCATCCGCATGATCTCCTCGTAGGCCGCGATGACGCGATCGCGCACCGCCACGAGGGTCTCGAGGGCCGCCTCGCTCTCCGCCACCGCGGTCACGACATCGACGACGTCCGCCTTGCCGGAGGCGGCGGCGAAAGCCTGCTGGTCGGCCTTGCGGCCGGCCTCGGCGACGTTGCCGATGGTGCCTTGCAGGAGCGAGCCGAAATCGGCGCCGCCGGTCGGGGCGGCTTTGCGCACCACGCCCCCGAGCCCCGACAGGCTCTGGGTCGCGGCATAGGCGCCGGCGGCGAAGGCGTTGGTGGCCATGGACGTCGTCCTAAATCAGGCCCGCAGGATCTCGAGAGTGCGCGAGATCATGCGGCGCGTTGAGGTGATGAGATTGAGGTTCGCCTCGTAGGAGCGCTGCGCCTCGCGCATGTCCATCGTCTCGACGAGCGGGTCGACGTTGGGCAGCTTGACCTCGCCTTTGGCGTCGGCGGCCGGGTGTCCGGGCTCCAGCCGGGTCTTGAAGGGCGCCCGATCGGGCCGCACGCGGCCGAGCTCGACGGTCGAGGCCTCGAGTTCCTTGTCGAAGCGGCGCACGAAGGTCGGCACTTTGCGGCGGTAAGGGTCGGCGCCCGGCTTGTCGGCGGTGGAATCGGCGTTGGCGATGTTCTCCGCGATGACGCGCATGCGGCCCGATTGGGCTTTGAGCCCCGAGGCCGCGACGGAGAGGGTCTTGAGGAAATCCATCGCTTACCGCCCGCGCCCGACGGCGGTCTTCAGCATCGCGAGGCTGCGCTGATAGAGCGAGGCCGCGAGCTGATAGTCCGACTGGTTCTGGGCCACCTTCATCATCTCGTCTTCGAGGTTGACGGCGTTGCCCGAGGGCGTGGCCTCGAAGCGGCGGGCGTTGCGCGGGTCCTCGCCCGGACGGTCCGTGCCGGCAGCGAGGTGGAGCGGGCTCGTGCGCTCCGGAGCGACGGCGCCGCCGACCGCCTGCCCGTCGCGGGTGAAGGCGGGCTGCTTGAGATCCTTCGGCTGGAAGCGCGGCGTGTCGGCGTTCGATACGTTCTCGGCCAGGAGCTTCTGGCGCGCCTGATGCCAATGCATCCGCGTCTTCAGCATCGACATGATCGGCAGGTCGGCGGCCATCGGCGTGCTCGCAAAGGCTTCAGCTCGGCAAAACTTGCCGCCTGCATGGTTAACGAAGCCTTAAATCCCGTGATGCACGAGGCCCGTCCATGCAACTCCGCTGTTAACCACGGGTTTACCATGTTGCCCCGCAAGCGTGGCCGCGTGATAAGGCGGGGGCTGTGGTGACCGCGCGCGAGCGCCATCGAGAGTTCTGGAGAGTCGCGTCTTGCTGTCGAAACTCGGCATCGAAGCCTCGCCGGCGGTTCAGTACGTGATCGCCTTCGCGATCATCTTCGTGCTGCTCGCGCTGTTCGCCCTCGTGTTGCGCCGGCTGACCGGCGGGCGCCTCAGCCTGCCGGGCACCGATCGGGGCCGGGCGCGCCAGCCGCGCCTCGGGATCGTCGACGTCTACGATCTCGACCGGCAGCGCCAGCTCATCCTGCTGCGCCGCGACAACGTCGAGCACCTCCTCTTGATCGGCGGCCCCAACGATCTCGTCGTCGAGCGCAACGTCGTTCGCGGCGTAGCCCGCCCGGCGACCTCGGAGGCCGAGCCCGTCACCGAGCGCCCGCCAGAGCCGCCCCGCCCGGTGATCGAACCGCCTCGGCCCGTCGCCGAGCCACCTCGGCCGAGCGTCGAGCCTCCCCGCGCAATTGCCGAAACTCCGGTTGCCGCCCGCCTCGGGCCGGCGCCGATTTCGGAGGGCGGCCCCGATCTCGGGCCCGCGATGCGGGAACCGGCGGCGCTCCGGGTCGAGCCGGCGCTCAAACCGGACGCCGTGACCTTCGCGCCCGAACTGGCCCCGCAGCCCGCCCCGGCCCGTCCGGCACCGCCGCTCAGGGACCAGCCCCCGTCTCCGCCTGAGCGGGGCATGCGCGCGACGCTTCCGCCCCCCCCGGCGCCAGCGCCTCGGCCCCCGGAACCCGCGCTGCGGCCGGAGTCGCAGACGGCGGAAGCCGCCGAGCCGCGGCGCACCCCGCGCGTCTCGCCGCCGATCGCCGAGCCGCCGGTCCCTCCAAGCCCGCAGCCGCCGCTTCCCCAACCGCCAGGTCCGCAAGCGTCCAGTCCGCAAGCGCCCGTTTCGCGGACGCCCGTGCCGCCTCCGCCGCGGGCGGAGCCGCCGGCTCCACGGCCCGCTCCGGCCGAGCCCGCGCCCGCCTCGCGGGTGCCGGATGCCGCGATCCTGAGCGACATGGCCCGCCAGCTCGAAGAGGCCCTGAAACGGCCGCTCGCCGCCGCTCCGCCCCCGCAAGACGTTCGCCCCGCCCCGCCGGCGGCACCCGTCGCCGCACCGGCGGCTCCGGTGGCGCCGCCCGTCGCGCCACGACCGGAAGCGCCACGACCGGAAGCGCCACGACCGGCCGGCCCGTCCGTCTCAGCGCCGAGCACTGTCGTGACGCCGTCGACTCCAGCCCCGACCGCCGCGAGCGAGCCGATGGCGGCGCCTGCCGTCACGCCCGCTCCTGCAGCCTCAGTGCCCCCCGGGCCCGCAACATCCCCTGCCGCAACGTCTGGTCCGCCGGCCCCGCCGCGGCCAGCGCCCGAGGCGCCGGCCAGGACCGCGGAGCCAGAGCGCCGCCCGAGCCCCGTGCCGGGCCCCGCCGTCCCGACGACGCCCGTTCCGCCCCCGCCGCCCCAGCCGAAGGCGGATGATCCTTTCTCGGTGGACGACATCGAGGCGGAGTTCGCGCGGCTTCTCGGGCGCCCCATCGACCGGGGCTGACGTAAGGGCACGGTTGCGCGCGGGAGCCGCCGGGGTCAGGGTCCGGCGCCTCAACCCGCGCGAATCACCTGCCCGTGCCGCCGAAGCGCCCTCTCCGCCGCTCCCTCCCATCCCTCGCGCTCGCGGGGCTGGCGTTGTGCGCGTCGGGCCAGGGCGCTCTGGCGCAGAGCCTGACCCTCGATCTCGGAGCCGGCGGCGGGGTCACCGAGCGGGCGCTCCAGCTCGTCGCCTTCGTCACGGTCCTGGCGCTCGCCCCGTCGATCCTCGTCATGGTGACCTCGTTCACCCGGATCGTGGTGGTGCTCTCCCTGCTGCGCTCGGCGATCGGCACCCAGACGGCGCCGCCCAACGGCGTGATCGTGAGCCTCGCGCTGTTCCTCACGGCCTTCGTGATGGCGCCGACCCTGCGGGAAACCTACCGCCTCGGCGTCGAGCCCCTGCTCGCCGGCCAAATCCAGCCGGCCCAGGCCTTCGAGCGCGGCTCGGGACCCCTGAAAAGCTTCATGCTCGCCCATGTCCGCGAGAAGGATCTGGCCCTCTTCATGGACCTCTCCCGCGAGCCCCGGCCGGCGACGCCCGAGGCCGTCGGGCTCCACGTCCTCGTGCCGGCCTTCATGATCTCCGAGCTGCGCAGGGCCTTCGAGATCGGCTTCCTGCTCTTCATCCCCTTCCTGATCATCGACCTCGTGGTCTCGTCGATCCTGATGTCGGTCGGCATGATGATGCTGCCGCCGGCGAGCGTCGCCCTGCCGTTCAAGCTGATCTTCTTCGTGCTGGTGGACGGTTGGAACCTGGTGGCCGGATCCCTCGTCCAGAGTTACGGCACCTGACCCTCAGCCGCGGCCGGGCGCGCCCTGCGCCGCGTCGGCGCGCGGGGCCTCGGCGGCGGGGTCCGGCCGCGGGGTCGCGGGCCGCGGGCGTTCGGCCGTGGCGGCTTCGGGGTAGCGGCGACGGTATTCGGCGAGGAAGTCGGAGAGCGTGTCCGCGGTCGTGGCGCTGCGGGCGAGCTCGCGGAAGGCGCGCGTGCCGGCCGCGTTCGGGGCGGTGAGGAAGCCGAAGGTGCGGGCGTCGGCGGAATCCGACATCTTGCCCGCGAACTTGGCCCGCAGCCGGTCGAGGCCGAGCGCCTCGTCGCCGAGACCGTAGGCGAGGGCCGCGCGCATCACGTCCCGGCGATCCTGGTCGGTGAGGGCCTGCGCCCCGCGCCAGCGCTCGCCGACGATCCCCTCGTGCGCCTCCCCCGCCTCCCGCCAGCGGCGGCCGGTCCAGAGGATGTCGGCCCGGAGCCGGTCGATCTCCGGCCCCGCCTCGTCGCGCAACACCTCGAGGGCGAGGTCCGTGCGCGAGAGATCGGAGAGGGCGCGGGCTTCGAGCAGCATCCGCGCCCGCTTCACCGCGCCGGGGAGCTCGGGCAACCGCGTCGCCTGCAAGGCCTGGAGCGCCTGAAGCGGCTTCTCGGCCATGAGGCGGATCGTGGCGAGCCGCGCCGCCACCGTCGCCCGGGCGGCCCCGGTGATCCGGTGGTCGATCTGATGCTGGAGGAGATCGCCGGCGGGCTCCAAGAGGTCGAGGGCGACGAGACGGTCGGCGAGGCGGCGGACGATCTCATCCCCTTTGCGGCCGATGGGCGTGAACTCCTTGAAGTCGAAGTAGAGCGCGAGCGCATCGAGCCGCGACAGGCTCTCGCCCCGGCCCTCGAGGAACAGCTCCTCGAACAAGCGCGCCGTCTCATCGTGGAGGACGCGGGTGACGGGGTGATCGGGGAAGATGCGGTTGGCCCGGCGCGCCATCATGAAGGCCTCGCGCCAGCGCTGGGCCTCCGCATAGAGCCGCCCGAGGCGGCCGAGCGTTCCGACCTCGATGTCGTCGCCGCGCCAAGTGACGGAGAGCGTCTCGAGACGGGCGACGGCTTCGGCCGGCGTGATCGCCTTGTCGGCCTGAGCGCGGTCGACGAAGCGCAACGCGGCCTCCGCCGCCACGGGCCGGCGCGCCTCCTCGGCGAGGCGATGATACGCATCGAGCGCGACGTCGGGCCGGCCCGACGCCTCGTCGATGCGCGCCCGCAGGAGATCCGCCTCGTCCCGGTTGACCGTCTCGCCATAGAGCTGGCCGACCGCCGTGAGCTCGCGCTCGGCGAAGGCGAGGTCGCGCATTTCGAGGGCAGACCGGGCGGCGAGGAGCCGCATCTCGGCCTGGAGGTCGTCCGGGTAGAGGTCGAGGAGGGCCGCCGAGCGGCGAAAGCCGACGAGCGCCGGCGCGAAGGCCCGGGCGCGGGCGTCGAGCGCAGCGCGCCACAGGAGCGCCTCCGGATCCTCGCCCAAGAGCTCGCTCGTGAGGAGCCGGCGCGCTTCGACGGCGCGGCCGGCCCGCGCGGCAACAATGGAGCGCAGCATGAGGTAGGGTTTCTGACGTGACAGCGACGGGTCCTCAGCCCCCGCATACGCCAGCACGCTCGCGGCCTCGTGGTTCAAGCCGTTGGCGGCAAGGTATCGGGCCAACGCGAGGCGGGCCCGGGCGCGGCCGGAGCGCGGCGCGTCGCTCACGGCCGCCATGCGCTCGCGCTGGCCCTGAAGCACGTCGCCGAGCTGGTCGCGTGCCCAGTCCTCCCGCTTGATCACCGGATCGAGGAGCTGCGCGGCTGCGCCGTCGGCACTGGCGTTGGGCAGGCTGACGGCGAGCCCGCCCTCCCGGGCGATGGTGACGCCGTCGGGGCCGGACCGGACGATGAGGTCGTCGGCCTCGGCGAGAACGGCGACGCCATGGGCCGTGGCGTTGAGGGTGAACTCCACGAAGCGCTGCGCCTTGGGGAGCCCGCGGGAGGGCCCGAAAGCCGTCGCCACCGCGAGGCGCTCGCCCCCGCTCTCGATCCAGTGCACGCCGGAGGCGTCGGCGAGCGGCACGGTAACGGTGCTGCGGCCCTGACCGTCGATGGCGCGCCGCGGCGCAAGGGGCTCCGATGGGGTCGTGCCGACGGCTCCAAGGGTGAGAACCCAAGAGTTCCCCTGCGGGGCGAAGCGCACGACTTCCTGGCTCTGGGCCGCGAGGCGAACGATTGCGAAAGCTCCCTCCCGCACAACCCCGCGCAGCGTCGCGACCGGCACGGCGTCGATCGGCAGGCCCGCGAGCTCGATCGGTTCCGCCGTGTGAAAAACCGCCGTGACGATCCCGCCCCGCTCGAAGGCCGCGGCCGGCGTGCGGGCGGAAAAGGGAAAGGTCAGCCTTAAGCCGTCCGGAAGGACGGCGACGGTCGGCCTGACCGGCCCCGAGGCCTTGACCGGCTCAGGCCTGACCGGCTCCGGCCTGGCGGTCTCCTGTCTCGGCGGCTCGCCCCTTGGCGCTTCCGGCGTCACGGCGTCCTGCTTCCCCGAACCGGGTTTCGCGGGCTCGGGCCGGGCCGGCTCGGCCGCCGCATTCCCTTTCGGAGCGACGGGCTTGGCGTCGATGCGCGGCGGAGTCTTGCCCGGCTTCACCGTGGGTTGCGAAAGCGTGATCCCCTCGGCGCCGCTCCCCTCCGTCAGGGCTTTCGGTTTCTCGACGTCCACGACGTAGGTGTCGTCCTCGCGAAAACCGCGGGCGGCATAGCCGGGGCCGAGGGTGAGGCGGATGCCGAGGCTCTTCGGGCCGGGATCGGTCGCGAGGCCGGTCACGGCGGGCGAGAGCTGGGCGCGGTCGCCGTCCGCCGTCAGCGTGAACGGCGCGCCGAAGGCGAGGTCCGCCGCCCCGTCCTTCGTGGAGAAGGCGACGGGCACGCCGTCCGGAGCGGAAAAGACAAGGCGGGTCAGGGTCGGGAGCGTGGAGACCCGCAAGGTCATCGGACGGGCGGAGGGCTCGGGGCGGCTGCGCGCCTCCTCGCGCATCTTCTCCTCGGCGGCGAGCGCTCGCCGCGCGAGCTCGGCCACGACCTCCGGCGGCAGAGAAGGGGGCGGGCCGGTCCAGCTTTCCGGCAGGAGATCGACGAACACCTTCTCGCCGGCTTCGAGGACGTTCGGCCGGAACCGTCCGGCCAGCGCCAGCCGGAGGCCGGTACGGTCCGGGTCGCGTCGCACGGTGGAGACGTAACCCGGAAGCTCCTGCGCCACGCGCTCCATGCGGATGTTCGTCGGCTCGGAGAAGGCAAGGACGAGGACGCCGTTGCCGGCGCGGGCCGCCACCTTGGTCGGGCGGTCAAAGTCCAGGATCAGGCGCCCGTGGCGGCCCATGTCGATGGCCCGGACCGTCACCTCCCGCGCCTGCGCCGACGCCGCCATCGCCGCGCCGAAGCCGGCGAGGAGGAGGCCCCAGCGGGCGAGCGAGAGCAGAAAGGCCAGGACGACGGACAAGGGCAGCCCTGTCGGGAACGCGACGCGGACGCGCCGTCCCGGCGGCACGCCCGCCCCTGTCTTAAGCGCTCAAGGCTAATGCGGGCTTAAAGCACCGGGTCGCCGGCTCAGCGCCGCGGGCGTGCGGGCGCGGCCGGCGGCGCGTCGATGGCAGGCAGCTCGTTGGCGGGCAGAGCGGCCGCCGAAGCGGCTCTGGACGAGGGGTCGCGGGCGCGCTGCGCCAGGGCCACGGTGAGCTTCTCGGCGGCCTCGGGCGTCATGGCGGCGAGCACGTCGGCCATCTTGCGCGGGTTCATCTGCAGGACCACCGACATCAGCACGTCCTGCGGCAGGCGGTCGAAGACGCGAGCGGCCTCCTTCGGCTTCATGGTCTCGTACATCGTCACGAGGTTGCGCAGGGCCGCGTCGGCGGGATCCGCGCGCTTGGCCGCGGTCTCGGCCTTGTCCTCGAGCCCTTTGAGCTCGTTGACGCGGGCTTCCAGCTTCTTCTCGGCGTTCTCGATCAGGCGCTCGCGGGTTTCGAGGTCGCGGGAGCGCTGCTGCAGCTCGTCCCGCCGCTCGCCGAGGCGCTCCAGGATCTGGCGCTCGGATGGAGAGACGGGCAAGGGCACGGGCTCGAAGGCCGGCGGCTTCGGCGCGGGAGGCTGGGACGGCGGTGCCGCGGCCGCCTTCGCGGCGTCGGCCTTCTCGGGAACGCTGCCCGTCGCCAGCACCTCGGGCGGCACGTAGTTCGTGCGGGCATGGGAGAGCACGCGGGCGAAGCCCGGCGCCTCCTCCGCCGCTGGCGACAGGACGCCGACGAGCTTCAGGGCAAGAAGCCCCAAAGCCGCGATGGCGACCGCGTCGACGAGCCGGAGCCCTCGCTTCATGCGGCGGCGCTCTCGAGGCGCCGCGCGGCGCGTTCGGCCAGCGCCTGGGCAGCCGCGGCGGCGGCCGAGAGCGGCGGGGGAGCCGGTGCGGCAGGGGCCGGCTCGGACCGCTCCGCCCGGTCCCGGGCGATGCCGGCGATCTGGCGGGTCGAGTCCACGATCTGGGCGATGCGGGTCATCACGGCCTCGCCCGCCTCCACCTGGCCCGCGAGATCCGCCGCGTAGCGCTCGGCGGTGCGCAGGCGGTCGGCCAGCGTCCGATCGCAGTCACCGAGCGTGCTCCGGAGCCCCGCGATGGCGCGCTCGGCGGTCTCTGTGGCGATCATGAGCTCGGTGATCGTCTTGCGCATCGCGCTCTCGTCCGCCTTGAGGCGGGTGATGCGCCGGCTCAAGCCCACCGACGAGGCGATGGTCGCGCAGAGCAGAACGGCGACGAGCGCGTCGGCCAGGAGCGTGACGAAGGGGCTCATGCGGTCAGAGTTCCTGGCTGCTCTTGGAGCTCGCCTCGAAGGCGGCGAAGGTGGTCCGCGACCGGCGCAAGGGACGCGCGACCTGGACGGCGATCTTGTCGTCGATGCGCCCCACGCGGCCCTGGGTCAGGGTCCAGTCGCCGGAGCGCAGGGTCACGAAATCGTTCGGCTTCGAGTCGAACATGAGGGTGTCGCCGACTTCCAGGGCCAGCACGCGCTTCAAGGGCACGCGCATCTCGTGCAGCACCGCCTCGATGCTCACGTCCGCCTGCCAGACCTCCGTCGCGAGGTGGCCTTCCCAGACCGGGTCGCGGCCGAGCTTCTCGCCGAGGAAGCTCTGGAGCAGGAGGTCGCGGATCGGCTCGATGGTGGCGAAGGGCAGGAGGATCTGCAGCTGGCCGCCGCGCCCTTCCATGTCGAGCTTGAGCTCGATCAGGATGGCCGCGTTCGCCGGACGGGTGATGGTGGCAAAGCGCGGGTTCGTCTCGATGCGGTCGACCGAGAAGCGCACCGGCGAGAGCGGCTGGAACGACACTTCCATGTCGGAGAGCACGATCGTGACCATGCGCTTGATGAGCTGGGTCTCGATCGTCGTGAAGGGCCGCCCGTCGAGGCGCGAGACGGCGGCCCCGCGCTTGCCGCCGAGCAACAGGTCGAAGGTGGAATAGGCGAGGTTCGACTCGACGGTGATGAGCCCGGAATTGTCCCAGCCCTCGGCGCGGAAGACCGCGAGCTGCACCGGCAGCGGGATGGCGTTGAGGTAATCGCCGAAGCGCACGGAGGAGATGCCGACGAGTTGAACCTCGACGTTGTCCTGGAAGAAGTTGCGCAAGCTCGTCGAGAGCAGCCGGACCATCCTGTCGAAGATGATCTCGAGCATCGGCAGGCGCTCGTACGCCACCACGCCCGAATCGACGAGGGCCCGGATGCCGCCGGCGCCCGAGGCGGTCAGCTCGCGCAGCGAGAAGCCGAGGAGCTGATCGATCTCCTCCTGATTGAGGATGCGGTCGGCGCCGGCGAGGTCGGGTGAGTCCTCCGCCGCGTCGTCGATCATGGTCGCCCATTCGGCAGCCATGTCGCTGGCGCTCGCAACCGACGGGGCGGCCCCCTGCTCGGCGAGCGCGGCGCCCCATTCGTCGGCGAGCGACGTGTCGTCGCCGCCCCCGCCGCCGGACGCCTCGGCCATCGCCGCGGCCCAGTCGTCGTCCAGTCCCTGATCGTCCGGATCGGCCACGTGCGATGCCCCTCGCCTACTGGATCACCACGTCCTTGAAGAGCACCGCATCCACCTTCGCGGGGTAGACCGCGACGTTGACGCGCCGGAGCAGCTCTTCGCGGAGGCGATACACACCGACCGACCCTTCGAGGTCGGTGGGGCGAAGCTCGCGCACGAAGACCTGGAACGCGTCCTCGACGCGGGGCATGAGCGGCTGGATGTCGGCGGCGAGTTTCGAATCCTTCACCTCGAGCGCCACTTTCAGCTTCAGGAAGCGGGGACGCTCCTGGTTCGGCTCGTTGGCGAGGTTGACGGTCATCTCCTTCACCTCGACGAAAGCCACGGGCTTCTTGGCCTCGACCTTGGGCTCCGCAGGCGCCTTCTTGCCGAGGAAAACGTAAGCGCCCGCGCCGCCCCCGCCGAGGACGAGCAGTCCCGCGGCAGCCATGATCACGAGCTTCTTTTTGGACTTCGGCGCACCGCCCTCGGCGCTGGCGGGAGCCTCGTCCCCGTCCGTCTTCTTCGGCTTCTTGGCCATGGTGGTTCCGTGGTCAGCGTCGCTCCCGTGGGGGACCGCGGCGCCGGCCACCTTCGGCCGGTTTGGTTAACGCTTCCTTGCGGCCGGCAGGTTTTGCCGAGTCAACCTTGCCGGAGGACTGACGCGGCAGAGCGCAAGCCCGCGGCGTGATCATGCTAAACCCTTCATTCCGCTGGCTCTTCTCTGGGCCGACACGCCTGGCACGGTCCCTGCCCTGTCTTGAAGCAGCCGGGTCCGCGCTGGGGAGCGTCGGGGGCCGGTGGGGACTTGCGAAGGGATCGAAGCGCCATGGAGAACGCGCTTCTCATCGGCCTGTCGCGCCAAAAGGCGCTCGGCCGTGAGCTCGACGTCATCGCCAACAACATGGCGAACGTCACCACCAACGGCTTCAAGGCGCGATCCTCGCGCTTCCAGGAATTCCTGTCGCCAAGCGCCAGCGCGGACGCCTTTCCGCGGCCGGACCGGCGCCTGTCCTACGTCATCGATTCCGGAACGCCCCTCGACGTCGGCGCGGGCCCCGTGGAGCGCACGGGCAACCCCCTCGACGTCGCGGTGCGCGGCGAGGGTTTCTTCGCGGTCCAGACGCCTCAGGGCGAGCGCTATACCCGGGACGGTTCCTTCGAGATCAACGCGCAAGGGCAGCTCGTGACGAGCGCCGGACAGCCGGTGGCCGGCGAGAACGGCCCCATTACGATCGGACCGCAGGAGAGCGGCCTCGCCATCGCCCCGGACGGCACCGTGTCGACCGATCAGGGCCAGCGCGGCCGCCTGCGCCTCGTGCGCTTCGACAACCCGCAGGTGCTCAAGAACGAGGGCGCGAACCTCTTCTCCTCTCCCGTGGCTGCTCAGGCCGCCGGCCCGGCGACCCGCCTGCTCCCGGGCGCCGTCGAGCGCTCCAACGTCAAGCCGGTGGTGGAGATGAGCCGCCTCATCGAGGTGAACCGCTCTTATTCGAGCGTCGCAGGCATGGTCTCGCGCCTCGACGAGCTGCGTCGGTCGGCGATCTCGCGCCTCGCCGACGTTCCCGCCTGACCTGAAGGACCTCTCCGATGCGCGCCCTCCACACCGCCGCCACCGGCATGATGGCCCAAGAACTCAACGTTCAGGTCATCTCGAACAACATCGCGAACCTGCGCACCACCGGCTACAAGCGCCAGCGGGCTCAGTTCCAGGACCTCGTCTACGAGACCCTGCGCCGCTCCGGCAGCTCGACCTCCGAGAGCACCCAGGTGCCGGCCGGCATCGAGATCGGGTCGGGCGTGAAGACCGGCTCGACCTCCCGCGTCCAGAGCCAGGGCAACCTCACCGCGACCGAGAAGCAATACGACGTCGCGGTGCGCGGCGAGGGCTTCTTCCGCGTCCGCCTGCCGGATGGTCGCACGTCCTACACCCGCGACGGCTCCTTCGAACTCGACAGCCAGGGCCAGCTCGTCACCAAGGACGGCTACCTCGTCGAGCCCGGCCTCACCGTGCCCCAGAACGCCACCGCGGTGTCGGTAAGCTCAACGGGCATCGTCCAGGCAACGATCCCCGGCCAGACGCAGCCGCAGCAGCTCGGGCAGATCCAGCTCGCGCGCTTCGTCAACAAGGCGGGCCTGGAATCCCTCGGCGACAACCTCTTCGCCGAGACGCAGGCCTCGGGCCAAGCGATCGACGGCAACCCGGGCGCGGAGGGCTTCGGCAGCCTGCAGCAGGCCTACCTGGAAGAGGCCAACGTCAACGCCGTGACGGAGATCTCCTCCCTCATCGCGGCCCAGCGCGCCTACGAGATGAACTCGAAGGTGATCACGGCGGCGGACCAGATGCTGTCCGCCACGACCCAGATGTTCCGCGGCTAACGGGAGCGGCCCGCCATGATCGTCCTGTCGGTTCCGCCCCTCGCCCGCAGCTGCGCCGGCCGCGTCAGCGCCGGGATCGTGCTGCGCGTCGCGCTCGCGCTCGGCGCCCTGTCCCTCGCCGTCCTGCCCACCATGGCCGCGACCCTGAAGGGCGACGTCGTGGCGAGCGCCGACGTGCTCAAGCTCGGCGACCTCGTCGAGGGTTTGCCGGCGGCCGCCGCCGCGAAACCGGCCTTCCGCGCCCCGGCGCTCGGCGAGAGCGGCACCATCCAGGCCCGGCGCATCGTCGAAGCCGCCGAGGCCGCCGGCATCACCGGGGTCGAGACGCAGGGGCGTGCCCAGGTCACGATCAGCCGCGCCGCCCGGCGCATCGGCGCCGCCGAGATCGAGGCGGCGGTCAAGGCGGCGCTCGAGCGGCAGCAGGTCGACGCGCGGCCTTTGTCCATTCTCTTCGAGGGAACGCCGCCCGCCCTCCTCGTCGCTCCGGAGGTGACGGTGCCCGTCACCGCCGAGGACGTCACCTTCGACCGCCGCAGCCGCCGCGTCACCGCGACCGTCTGGGTCGGGCCGAGCCCGGCTGAGCGCCGCGCCGTCGCCCGGGTCGCGGGCTCCGCGGTTGAACTCGTCGAGGTCGCCGTGCTGAGCCGGCCCCTCGCCCGCGGCGAGGCTTTGCTCACGGCGGACCTCGCCACGGAGCGGCGCCCGCGCGAGCAGGTGCCGACCAACGCGGCGGCGGACGCCTCCGGCCTCGCCGGCCGGGTCGCCCGGCGGGCGCTTCCGGCCGGCACCCTGCTGCGCGCCGCAGATCTTGCCAGACCTGAGGTCGTGGTCCGCGGCGAGCCTGTCACCATGATCTACGAGATCCCCGGCATGAGCCTGTCGACCCGCGGCCGCGCCAACGAGAGCGGCGCCGTGGGCGACGTCATCGCCGTCCTGAACCCTCAGTCGAAGCGCACCGTCCAGGCGGTGGTGACGGGTCCCGGCCGCGTCTCCGTGAGCGCGGCCCTGCCAGGTCCGATCGCCGGCCCCGTCGCCTCCGCCCAGCGCTGATCCCTCGCCGAATCCAAGGCCCTCCCCGATGACCGCCCTTTCTCTCTCGAAGCTCCTCCTGGTCGCCGGCGTCGCGGCCGGGCTCGGCGCCTGCAGCGCGGCCGACCGGCTCGCCAATGTCGGCAAGCCGCCGGTTCTCTCGGCCATCGAGGACCCGACGGCCCAGCCCGGCTACAAGCCGGTCCGGATGCCGATGCCCGAGCCGCAGCCCGTGGCCTTCGCCTCCAATTCGCTCTGGCGCCAGGGCTCGCGGGCCTTCTTCAAGGACCAGCGCGCGGCCGTGGTCGGCGACATCCTCACCGTACGGGTGCGGGTCACCGATAAGGCTCAGCTCGACAACTCGACCAAGCGCTCCCGCACGAATGCGGAAGGTTTCGGGGCCGAGAACGCCTTCGGCCTCGAGACTCAGATGGGCAAGATCTTCCCTGAAGGCACCAAGGCGGACGCGCTCCTCAACCTCGACTCCAACGCCAAGAGCGAGGGCGCGGGCTCGATCCGCCGCTCCGAGCAGCTCGCCACCGACGTGGCGGCGGTGGTCACCCAGGTTCTGCCCAACGGCAACCTCGTCATAGAAGGCAAGCAGGAGATCCGGGTGAACTTCGAGGTGCGCGAGATGATCGTCGCGGGCGTGGTGCGCCCGGAGGACATCGAGGCCGGCAACACCATCGATTCGACGAAGATCGCCCAGGCCCGCATCGCCTATGGCGGCCGGGGCCAGATCTCCGACGTGCAGCAACCGCGCTACGGCCAACAGGTGATGGACATCCTGCTGCCGTTCTAGAAGCGCGCCCTCCCCGAGGCGGCGGCACGCTCCCCCTCGTTCCACCGCCGCCTCGCGCGGCCCCGGGCTTCCCCTTCGCCCGGGGCCGCACTTCCTCTTCCGTCGTCACCGTGCGACAGAGCTCACAATTGCCCCGGCCTCCCTCCCCTCAGGGGAGGGACACAGGGTGGGGTACGCGCCGCGAGGCGCGATCTGCAGGCCCTGAAAAAACGGGAACGGATTGCCGCTTCGCGGCATACTCCACCCCAGCCCTCCCCTGAGGGGAGGGAGAGAACGGCTTCGGTGGGTGCTTCACCTTTGCCAGAGCGGCAGCGTTGGCTTAAGTCGGGCCGCATGAACCCGACCTCGCAGAATCCGTTTCCCGACCGCCTCGTCCAAGGCTACGACGCCTTCCTGAGCAGCCGCTTCGTCAGCGAGCGGGCGCGCTACCGCAGCCTCGCCGAGGCGGGCCAGAGGCCCGAGATCATGGTGATCGGCTGCGTCGACTCCCGGGTCTCGCCGGAGGTGATCTTCGACGCGGCGCCGGGCGAGCTCCTCGTGGTGCGCAACGTCGCCAACATCGTGCCGCCTTACGAGCCGCACGGCGACACGCAGCACGGCACCAGCGCGGCGCTGGAGTTCGGCGTCCAGGCGTTGCGGGTAAAACACATCGTGGTCTTAGGCCACGCCCATTGCGGCGGCGTGCGCGCCTTCGCCGACGAGCAGGAGCCCCTGTCGCCGGGCGATTTCATCGGCCGTTGGATGTCGCAGATCGCGCCGGCGGCCGCGAGCTTAGGGCCGCGCGACCCGAGCGACGGCGAGGGCTACCTGCGCCGGCTCGAATTCGCCACGGTCGAGCTCAGCCTCAAGAACCTGATGACCTTCCCCTGCGTGCGCATCCTGGTGGAGCGCGGCAAGCTCCAGCTCCACGGCGCCTATTTCGGCGTCGCGACCGGCAAGCTGATGGTGCGGGATCCGGAGACGGGCCGCTTCGCGCCGGTGAGCGACGAACCGATCCCGCCCCGCGCGATGATCCGCTGCGAGGGGGAGGAAGTCTGAGGAGAGCCTTTTCCCCTCTTCGGAGAAGGTGGCCGGCACGAGCCGGCCAGATGAGGAGGCGCTGGGCGAAAGCTCTGGCGCTGCAGAAGCAACCACCCTTGTCGTTCGCGGGCTTGACCCGCGAACCTCGACCCGAAGACCCGAGACCACGGACCGAGATGGCCGGGTCAAGCTCGGCCATGACGAGAGTGGTGGGATGCGCCTTCAGTCGTCGCGATGGACGCGTTCGTTGCGCTCGTGACGCTCCTGCGCTTCGAGCGAGAGCGTGGCGATCGGCCGGGCTTCGAGGCGCTTGAGGGAGATCGGCTCGCCCGTCTCCTCGCAATAGCCGTAGTTGCCCTCCTCGATGCGGGAGAGCGCCGCGTCGATTTTGGAGATCAGCTTGCGCTGACGGTCCCGGGCCCTGAGCTCGATCGCCCGGTCCGTCTCGGACGAGGCGCGGTCGGCGAGATCGGGATGGTTTTCGTTCTCGCTCTGCAGCGCCGCCAGCGTCTCCTGCGCTTCGCGCAGGATCTCGTGCTTCCACTTGACCAGCTTACGCCGGAAGTACTCCCGCTGCCGTTCGTTCATGAACGGCTCATCGTCTGATGGACGATACCCCTCGTCGATGAAAATCTTCGACATGCCGCCCCTTTATGGGTTCCCCGCCTGAATGGCTTATGCGGCGAGCCTATAACGCGCCGTTAACCCGCCGGCAACGCGCATCCCCGTCACGTTTTCGTCGTATCCACGGGGGGATAGCGGGGTTTCGAGCCGCTTCCGCAACGGCATGACCCGCGGCGTGTCAGCGCAGGGCGGCGAGCCTGGCAGCGATTTCGGCCTCAAGCTCCTGAGCGAGCGGACGGCGATAATGGGCCTGGTCGAAGAAGCTCTCCGGGTCGCGCATGCGCGGATCGTCGACGCGTCCGTCGACCACGGCGCCGCCCCGCTCCCGCGCCAGACGCCGAGCCTCGGCCTTGCAGGCTCCCTCGACCTCCGCTTCCGGGGAGCCCGGACGCGGTAGGACGGGAGCGAAGACCGGCGGGTGAACGAGGATCAGGCGCGGCCCTTGTCCTGGCGGCGGGAGGGCGCGCGCCAGGGCCTCGAAGGCCGGGAAGCGCCTGTTCGGATTGGCCGGCACGTCGCCCTTGAGCTCCGCCCGGAGCTTGGCTTCGTGCGCTGGCCCGCCGCGGAAGCCGCGGCCTAAAAATTCCGCCTCATAATCCCAGAACCCGTCCGGTCGGGCGCGCGGTGGATCACGGCGGGTGAGATAGGCGATGCGGCGGGGTAGTTCCTCCAACGTATCGAGACGCAGGAGACCGCCGAGATGGGCGAGCGGATTGGCCCCGTAGAGCCAGAAGGGAAAGGGCCGATCGGGCGTCAGGCCGGCGTCCGGCGTGCACCAGAAGGGATCGACCCCGACCACGAGCGCCCGGGCGGTGCCGGGGCGGTGACGCAGAAACCAGACGATGAGGGCGATCTGCTCGCCGGCCTTCGTGCCGGGCGTCGCGAGCTGCACGAAGCGGTGCCCTGTCGCGGTGGAGAGGCGCTCGGGGGAGAGCATCTGAACGTGCGAATTGCCGATCACGGCGGCGTCGAAGGCCGGGTCGCGGCCGCGGCTCGCATTGGCGGTGCGCGGCCCCTGCGGGCGCACGCCCGGCTTGTCGAACAGCGCGAAGCGGCCCGTGTCGTAGGGGTCGAGCGCCGCGGCGAGGCCCAGCAGCAGGGCCGTGCCGCCGAGCGCGGCGGCGAGCCACGCCCGCGCGAAGCTCGCCCAGCGCCCCTCAGAACTGGAAATAGATGAACTCGTAATTCGCATCGTCGCCGATCTTGAACAAGACGATCACGAAGACGGCGGCGAAGGCGGCGGCGATCCAGCGCTGCGGCGGCACCCGATGGACCAGCGCCCAGACGGTCGGGCCAGCGAGCGCGACGGCGGCGGCGATCGCGATGGAGCGCCATTTCATGCCGGTGCCCAGGGGCACGAAGCCGAACAGGCCCTTGTAGATCGCGAGCGCCGCGTCGAAGGTCGGCGCCCGGAACAGCACCCAGGCCAGCATCACGAACACGAAGGTGAGAAACCAGCCGAGCAAAGGCGGCATGGAGAGCCCGGCGCGCCGCCAGAGCACGCCGGCACCCAATCCTAAGCCGTGCATCACGCCCCAGCCGACGAAGGTAAGCCCCGCCCCGTGCCAGAGGCCGCCAAGCGCCATGGTGGCGAAGAGCGCCCAGAGCTGCATCGGCAGGCCCCGCCGGCTGCCGCCCAGGGGAATGTAGAGGTAGTCGCGCAGGAAGCGCGAGAGCGTCATGTGCCAGCGCCGCCAGAAATCCTGCAGGCTCGTCGCGCGGTAGGGCACGTCGAAGTTCTGAGGCAGCACGATGCCGAACAGCAGCCCCAAACCCAAGGCCATGTCTGTGTAGCCGGAGAAGTCGAAGTAGATTTGGAAGGTGAAGCCGAGCGTCGCCTGCCAGGCTTCCCCCACGCTCACCGCCTGACCTGCCGCGGCGGCCTGGAAGACCGGGTTGACGTAGTCGGCGAGCGCATCGCCGATGAACACCTTCTTGGCAAGGCCGAGCGTCAGGAGCATCAGCCCCCGCGCGAAGCGCTCGGCGGCGTCGGGACGCTGATACGGACGTTCCTCGAACTGGTGCATGATCTCCGACCAGCGCACCAAGGGACCTGCGAGAACCTGCGGGAAGAAGGCGATGTAGAGGGTGTAGCGGACGAGGTCGTAGCGCGGCGCACGGCCGGCGCGCAGGTCCACCAGGTACATGACGTGGTGGAAGGTGAAGAACGAGATGCCGAGCGGCAGGGCGATGTCGAGCCGCGGCGCCCCGAGGCCCGGAATCAGGTTCGCGAGATCGGCGAAGAAGTTGAAGTACTTGAAGAACGCGAGGACGAGGAGGTTCACGCCGATCGCCAGGGGAATGATCTGCGGCGAGCGGCTCTTCAGGAAGGCTTGCGCCACCAGCCAATTGACCCCGATCGAGACCGCGAGCAGCGGCACGAAGCGCCAATCCCAGTAGCCGTAGAACAGGAAGGAGAGCACCGCGAGGAGCGGCAGCCGCAACTCCGGCCGGAAGCGCTCCACGAGGAGGTGAAGGCCAAGCGCGATGGGCAGGAAGGCGAGGAGGAACGCGAAGGAGTTGAAGAGCATGCGCGGCGATGGCGTCCCGAGGGCCGGGGCGCCGCGCTTGTCGAAGAAAGCGCCGTCGCCGTCAACCGGCCGGGCACTTGACGGACCGGCCCGCGGCCGGTGCGATGGCCTCCATGCTCGGACACCTCTCCTTCGGCGTCGCCGACCTCTCCCGCGCGGTTCGCTTCTACGACGCGGCGCTCGCCCCCTTGGGCGCGGTGCGGGTGTGGACCGTGGCCGACGGCGCGGGCTACGGGCCGCCTGGCGGCGGGGACAAGCTGGCGCTCAAGCAGCAGCCCGGCCCCGTGACCCCGCCCGGCCCCGGCTTCCACCTCGCCTTCGACGCGCCGAGCCGGGAGGCGGTGGATGCCTTTCACGCCGCAGCGCTCGCCCAAGGCGGGCGAGACGCCGGGGCGCCGGGCCTGAGGCCCCGCTACGGCCCGACCTACTACGCCGCCTTCGTTCTCGACCCGGATGGGCATAAGCTCGAGGCGGTGCACCAGTAGGGGCGGCGCTTCAGTTCAGGCGCAAGGGGAAGGAGCGGCCCTGGCCGTTGATGAGGGTCAGCCCCTGGCCGCTGCGGACGAACCGGTCGCAGCGATTCTGGTTGATCTGACCGCCCTGGTTGTCGAAGGCGACGCAGACCTGCCCGCCCGCGATGGCGTAGCGCCCCGTCGAGGCCCCGCGCGAGCCGGCATAGACATAAGCGCCGTTGGGGTGCCAAGTCGCCGTCGCGCCGTCGGGGAACGTCGCCGTGCGCCCGACGATGGTCCTTTGGAGCTCCGCGTCGGTGAGCGCCTGCTGCGCGGCGGCCGGCAGCGCGAGCAAGGCCGCTGCGGCGGCGAGGTAGATGATGCGCATGAGCGACGTTCTCCTGGCTGGGCTCGAGGGATCAATCCAAGGTCAAGCTTGCGCGAGGTCATGGATGACGTCCAGCCGCAGCGGAGCTTCACAGGGCCCAGGCCCGAGAACAATGCCGGTCAGTCTTCTCGTCGGTTCGGGCCTGCCCCAGCACCCCTCATCCGCCCTCGCTCCGCGAGGGCACCTTCTCCCGCACAGGGGAGAAGGTGACGCGCGCAACCCTCTCCCCTCCGCGGGAGAGGGTGGCCGGCGGAGCCGGCCGGGAGAGGGGCACCGAAGGCGCTGGCCGGAAGGCCAATCTCCCCCTCAGACCGCCCGCCCCAGCTTGGCCAACTCCACCTGCGCCCTGAGCTCGATCTGCCCCAACAGATCGTCGAGCTTGGGATCGCCGCTCGCAGCGCTCGCCTCGCGCAGGCGCCCGGCGAGAGCGGTGAGTTCGGCGCCGGGGATCTGACCGGACAAGAGCGCGGCTTTCAGCCGGTCGAGACCGTCGAGGAGGTCGTGGCCGCGGCGCGTTGCGCGGCGGCGGCGCTCAGCGGGGTCGTCCTCGCCTTGCAGCGCGAGGAGCGCGTCGAGGGTGGCGAGGGGTGCTGCCGCCGCAGTTCCCCCGGCGCGTGCCGCACCGGCCTGGCCGTCGAGGGCGAAGCCACGGCCCGACGCCTCCGGCCGCCGGGAGACGACGGCCAGGGGAACGAGGTTCGCTTTGGGGTCGACGTGCATCGAAACCGTGGGAGATGGCGCGAGACCGGGACTGTCGGGCCTCGTGGTTAACGAGGGGTGAAGGACCCGGCACATCCTGCCGCGGGGCGGGCCTTCCCTGCCCTTCCTGCCGGGGTGCAGGGCTCGTCGAACGCCACAGAAATCGACACTTTGCAAAGGCTTACGGCCCCTGACCCACCTGGCACAGCCCTCGCGTGGCAGAGATGCGTTCTTGATTTCCAGCCGGGCCCCGATGCGCCTCACCCCTCTCCTGCGACGGCTCGTTCCAGCACTGCTCGGCTGCGCGCTGGCGCTCGGCCTGAGCGCCCCGGCGGCCGCACTGTCGCGCATCAAGGACCTCGCCCAGATCGAGGGCGTGCGGCAGAACCAGCTCGTGGGCTACGGCCTCGTGGTGGGCCTCAACGGCACCGGCGACACCCTCAACAACGCCGCCTTCACCAAGCAGTCCCTCCAGGCGATGCTGGAGCGGCTCGGCGTCAACACCCGGGGCGCCAACCTGCGCACCGTCAACGTGGCGGCCGTGATGGTGACGGCGAACCTTCCGGCCTTCGCGACGCAGGGCACGCGCCTCGACGTCACCGTCTCGGCGCTCGGCGACGCCAAATCGCTTCAGGGCGGCACGCTCCTCGTCACGCCGCTGCTCGGCGCCGACGGCGAGGTCTACGCGGTGGCGCAGGGCTCCATCGCCATCGCCGGCTTTCAGGCGGAGGGCGACGCGGCGAAGATCGTGCGCGGGGTGCCCACCGTCGGCCGCATCTCCAACGGCGCGCTGATCGAGCGCGAGGTGGAGTTCAAGCTCTCGAACCAGCGCACCCTGCGCCTGGCCTTGCGCAACCCGGACCTCACCACCGCCAAGCGCATCGCCGCCGCGATCAACGACTTCATGGGCGCCGACACGGCCGAGCCCACCGACCCGTCCACCGTCGCGATCCACATCCCCGCCCGCTACCAGGGCAACATGATCAAGCTGCTCACCGAGGTGGAGCAGCTGCGCGTCGAGCCGGACCTCGTCGCCAAGATCGTCATCGACGAGCGCTCCGGCATCATCGTGATGGGCAAGGACGTGCGGGTCTCCACGGTTGCGGTCGCCCAGGGCAACCTCACGGTGACGATCTCCGAACAGCCGCAGGTGAGCCAGCCGAACCCGCTCTCCGACGGCCAGACCGTCGTGGTGCCCCGCACCGGCGTGAAGGTCGACACCGGCGACGCCAACAAGCTGGCGCTGGTGAAAGAGGGCGTGACCCTCAAAGAGCTCGTCGACGGGCTCAACGCCCTCGGCATCGGCCCGCGCGACCTCATCTCCATCCTGCAGGCCATCAAGGCCGCGGGCGCCCTGCAAGCCGACATCGAGGTGATGTGATGCCTCTTCCCCTTGCCAGCTTCGCCGTCTCGGCCGGTCTCGGCCTCGCCAAGACCGCCATCGATCGGATCGGCGCCGGCACGCCCTCGCCCGCCCAGGCCAAGGCGAAGAAGACTGCCCAGGACTTCGAGGCCATGTTCCTGGAGCAGAGCCTCGACCGCGTCTTCTCCGGCACCGGCGAGGACGGTCCCATGGGCGAGAACGGGACGGGCGGCGGCGTCTACCGTTCCATGCTCGTCAAGGAATACGCGAGCACGATCACGAAGAGCGGGGGCCTCGGGATCGCCGCCCCGATCTACGCGGAGCTGATGAAGCTGCAGGAGGGTGCGCGATGACGTCGACCTCGACCGCCGAGCGCGTGCAGAATCCGGCCGACGCCGACCGGCTCGTCGCCGCGACGCTCGCCGTCATGGACGATCTCGGCGCGGTGCTCTCCCGGGAGGCGGAGGCCATCCGCGTCGGGCGCCTGAAGGAAGGGCTTGCCGAGGAGGCTCGCAAGGCCGAGCTCGCCACCGCCTATTTCGTGGCGATCGAGCGAGTGAAGGCCAACGCCGTGGCGCTCGCCCGCTTCGCGCCGGCCGGCATCAAGAGCTTGAAGGCCGCGCACGAGCGCTTCGGCGCGGCGGTCGCGGCGAACCAGACCGTGCTCGCCACCGCCCGGGCGGTGTCGGAAGGGCTCGTTCGGTCGATCTCGGAGGAGCTCGCGAAGGCCGAGCGGCCCCAGACCTACGCCCCGGCCGGAAGCGCCGGACGCCCGGCAGCCGGCGGGCCGCTTCTCGTCTCGCGTAGCCTTTAACCCGACGTTCACTGTTCAATTAAGCGGCGTTTTCGTCGATTGATTTAACCAAAGCTTTCAACCCCGGATTCAGGTCTGTCGCGTAACGCTCCAGGTCACAGCCAGAAGGCTGTCGCAACCTGGGACGTCTGCCATGGATATCGGCAGCAGCTTGAAGCCACCGGCCCCGACCGGTTCCCTCCCCTTCCAGCGCGTCGAGACGGCGCCGCGTAACGCCGTGCGCACGGAGCTGCCGCCGGCTGCGAGCGTGCAGCAGGCCGGGCGGGCCGAGCCCGTGCGCTTCGAGCCGAGCGAGGGGCTTGAGAGCCGCGCTACCCTCGACGCGGCTCTGCGCCGGACACTGCAGCGCAGCCTCGAGGTGGACGAGCGCACCCGGGACGTCGTCTTTCGCGCCACGGACGACCAGACCGGGGAAGTCGTGGTTCAGCTGCCTTCCGAGCAGGCCTTGAAGTTGCGCGCCTACATGCGCGAGCTCGTCGCCCGCTCCACCGCCGACCGGACGGCCTGAGGCTGGCCAAGCTCTCCCTCCAATCGATGTGACCGGACCTCGCGTGCCGCGAGGCACGGCGGCCGTGGTTTCGCGCGCCGGCGCGATCCGTTCAGGATCTGTCAACCAAGCCCGCAGCGAGGCCCAGACGTCGGGCGGCGGCGGGCCCCTTCGACGATCCGGGCAAGTGTTTCTTCATCCGCCGTCCGGATGATCGCCCTCAGTCGAGCAGAACCGCTCGATGCGTCTTTGACGCTCTTCATCCAGAAAGGATACAAACATGTCGGGCATTTCTCTGACGACGGCGATGCGGGGCAACCTCCTCTCGCTGCAGAACACCCAGAGCCTGATCACCACCACCCAGAACAAGCTCGCGACCGGTCTGAAGGTCTCCTCGGCGCTCGACAACGCGCAGAGCTTCTTCCAGGCCTCGGCCATGAACAACCGCGCCTCTGACCTGGCCCGTCTTCAGGACGGCATGGGCCTGGCGATCAAGACCTTCGAGGCCGCCGACAAGGGCATCAAGGCGATGACCAAGATCGCCGAGAACATGGCGGCCGTGGCCAAGTCCGCGCTGGATGCCACCACTGTGGCCTCCCGCACTGACTTCCAGACGCAGTTCGAGGAGCTGCGCAAGCAGATGGCGGGCATCGCCAACGACTCGGGCTTCAACGGCGTCAACCTCCTGGGCGGCGACTCGCTGACGACGCAGTTCGACGAGAACAACGTCAACACCCAGACGGCCACCGGTGTCGACTACCGCGGTTTCGGTGCGGGCACGGCCTACGCGGCAGCTAACGCCGTCGTCGGCGTCGCCCAGGCGACGGCGTGGACGACAGCGGACGCGGCCGGCGACACCGCCATCAAGGCGTCGCAGGACTTGGTCAAGGCGGCGATCTCGACGCTGCGCGAGAAGGCCTCCGTGTTCGGCTCGAACCTCACCGTCGTGAAGGTCCGCGAGGACTTCACGAAGGAGATGATCAACACGCTGAAGGGCGGCGCCGACGGCCTGACGCTTGCGGATCAGAACGAGGAAGCCGCCAACCTGCTCGCGCTCCAG
>DATCMH010000023.1:0-55264 GCA_036563505.1 Beijerinckiaceae bacterium | reverse complement strand
CGCCATTCGCCTTTACCGCGGGGTGGAGCAGCCCGGTAGCTCGTCAGGCTCATAACCTGAAGGTCACAGGTTCAAATCCTGTCCCCGCAACCACAACACAGCACACACAAAGCCCCGCTCGACGCAAGTCGGACGGGGCTTTCTGGCGTTCGGGGGGCGGGCGACGGATCACATTCAATCTGGCCATGACACCTTCGCAGTCGCAAAAGTCATCGCTTGTCACTATATGGTCGGTATGACCACGACGAATCCTACCTTTCCCTTCACCCTCGATATCGCTCCCTGCACCAAGCCGGCCGGCCATTACGAATGGACCATCCGCAAGCACGGCAAACTGCTGGAGCGGTCCGATCGCCCGCACCATTCCGAGAAGTCCGCCCGCGAGCGGGGCGAGGCTGCCCTGGAGCGCCAGATCAGGGGCGAGCGTCAGCGCTGAGGTCTTGAGGGTAGCTGGGATCTGGAGAGGTGACGGCCGAACGGCGCGTCATCGGAGAAGGTCTCGCGTTCCACATCCCCTGCTTTTGGGAGGACTGACGTGGAGCCCTGGTTTCATCTCGACACCAGCATCATCCCCGGCGAATTCGAGCCCATGCGCCTCATGCGGCGTGGCGACGAGTACTCGATCCGTGTCGGCGCGATCGAGCTCATGAACAACCGCCAGTGCGGCTCCGAGACGGCGTTGGCGACGCTCACTTGCGAACGCTTGGCCAACCGGCCGCGGGCGCGCATGCTCATCGGCGGTCTTGGCATGGGCTTCACCTTAGTGGCGGCCCTGAAGGCGCTCGGGCCGGAGGCCCGGATCACCGTCGCCGAACTCGTGCCGGCCGTGGTGGCCTGGGCCCGCGGCCCGCTCTCCCATCTGTTCGGGGACAGCCTCGACGACCCCCGGGTCGAGATCCGCGTCGACGATGTCAACCGGGTGATCCAGAAGGTGCCCGCCTTCTATGACGCCATCCTCCTCGACGTCGACAATGGTCCAGAAGGCCTGACGCGTCAGGAGAACGATCGGCTCTACGACATTCAGGGCCTCGCACGGGCGCGTTACGCCCTGCGGCCCGGGGGCATTTTGGGCGTCTGGTCGAGCGGGCCCGATCGCAAGTTCAAGGCCCGCCTCCAGCATGCCGGCTTCGACGTGGATGAGTTGCGGGTCCACGCTCATGGCAGCAGCGGCCGGCGTCACGTCATCTGGCTCGGCACGCGCGTCGAGAGGGCCTGATGGACGGCATGGTCGAGGAACCCGCGTCCGACCTCCTCAGTTAGCTTCGCGGTCGGCTTGGCCGGAGATCACGAGGCGAACGGCGGTGCACATCTCATCCCTTGTCACCGTCACGACGGACCGCCCGGACGAGGCGATGCACCAGCACGAACCCGCCTCCGGCTTGATCGCGCGGCGACGCTTCCTTGGCGCTCTGCTCATGGGCCTTGGCGCATCGATGGCGGGCGCCACGGTCGCCCGAGCCGCGTCGTCCGCGGAGCCAGCCCCGACGCTCGGCATCGACGGCCTGGACGACGATCTCAGCGAGCCTGAGGCGGACGAAGCCTATCTGCAATACCGTAGGCGACGTCGCCGCTATCGATGGCGCTACCGCCTGTTCCGACGCCGGACACGCCGGTTCGGCCGCAGGCGGTATCGGAGGCTCGGGCCACGTCTCCGACGGCGGACGGTCCAACCGAGTGCGGGGCGGACGGCGCGGCCGCCCGGTAACGCGCTCCGCTTCGACTGACCTCCGCCTCTCCAACGATCGCGAACTTACCCAATGGATCCGTCGCGACCAGCGCAGTCTCAGCCTGAACCGGCCCCGCCGGTGATGGCGACGGCTGGGCCCAGGACGACTGAAAGGGATCAGGAGGGCGTCGATCCGCGCAGCGCCGCGGCGGCCACGACCGCGGCGGCCGGGCTCCTCTTGCGGCAGATCGGCCATCTCCTGCGCTCCCTCGCCGTCGTGACGGGCCGGCGCTTCGCACACGGCGGCAAGGCAGCCGCGCGCCTGACCCGAACGGCGGCGTCGGCCCTTCGCGCCGGCTCCTTGGCCGGCGTCGCGCGCATGCGCGCCCTGGGCGCCGGCATGGGGCGGCGGGGGACATTTCGGTCCGATGCACGGCCGCTCAGCCCCGATGATGTCAGGCTGGCTGCCGCGCCCACGGCCCGGCCCGCGGTGGCGAGGCCCGAGAGACCGCGACCCGCTTGGCGGCGGCGGGTGGCGCGCGGGGTCGTGGGAGCCGGCATCGTTTCAGCGGTCGCGCTCGTCGGGCTCCTGGCCTACAGCCTCGCGACATTGCCCCTGAACGGCGGTCTTCAGGTCGACCCGGCGCAGCGAGCCCTCGTCGTCGAGGCCGCGGACGGCCAGACCTTCGCGACGCGCGGCGTGTTCCGCGGCGAGAAGCTGGCCTCCGCCGACATTCCCGACCAGCTCAAGCAGGCCGTGCTCGCCATCGAGGACCGGCGCTTCCACGACCATGCCGGCATCGACCTGCGGGGGACGTTCCGGGCGCTGATCCGCAACGCCCAGGCCGGCGGCGCCCGTGAGGGCGGCTCGACCATCACGCAGCAGCTCGTGCGGCTCACCTACCTCTCGTCGGAGAAGACGCTGCGCCGAAAAGTGCAGGAAGCGCTCATCGCGCTCTGGCTCGAGACGCAGCTCACCAAGGACGAGATCCTGCAGCGCTACCTGAACACGGCCTATTTCGGGGCCGGCGCCTACGGGGCCGATGCGGCGGCCAAGCGCTATTTCGGCAAGCGCGCGAAGGAGCTCAGTCTTGCCGAATCCGCCATGCTCGCCGGCCTCGTGCGCGCGCCCTCACAGCTCGCGCCGACGCGCAATTTCGGCGGCGCCAAGGATCGCGCCGACACGGTTCTCCAGGCCATGGTCGAGACAGGGGCGATCACGCAGCCCGCCGCCGACGCGGCCCGGGCCGAAACGGTCGCGCTACGCACCCCGCCCGAGACCCCACCCGGAGCGAACTACTTCGTCGATCTCGTGGCGGCCGATCTCAAGCGCCTGGCGCCGGCCGCCGGCGACGTCACCGCCCGCACTACGATCAACCTGGAGCTCCAGCGCGTCGCCGAGGCCGTCGTGGACCGGCGCCTCGACGCCGAGGGCGCCGCCAAAGCCGCGGGGCAGGCGTCCGTGGTGGTGCTCGGCGCCGACGGTGCCGTTCTCGCCCTCGTCGGCGGGCGCGACTACGAGCAGAGCCAGTTCAACCGGGCGACGCAGGCCAAGCGCCAAGCGGGCTCGCTGTTCAAGCTTTTCGTCTATCTCGCGGCCCTGCAGAAGGGCTACACGCCGGGCTCGGTTCTCGTCGACCGGCCGATCCAGATCGGCGACTGGGAGCCGCAGAACGCCTCCGGGCGCTTCCGCGGCCGGGTGGAGCTGCGCACCGCCTTCGCGCAATCGATCAACACCGTGGCCGTCCAGCTCGCCGAGGAGGTGGGCATCCCGGCCGTAATCGACACCGCGCGGCGTCTCGGCGTCCAGTCCGAGCTGCCCGCCGTACCAAGCCTCGCGCTCGGATCGGCCGAGGTGACGCTCCTCGAGATGACCCGCGCTTTCGGCGCCGTGGGCTCAGGGACGACGGCGCTGGAGCCGTTCACGATCCGGGCGATCCAGGGCGGGACGGGGCAGGCGCTCTACGCGCGGCCGGCCCCTGCCGCGGACCCGTCGGCGCCGCTGGGCGAGGCGCGCGGCCCCATGCTCGATATGCTCCAGGCCGTGGTCAACGAGGGCACCGGCAAGGCGGCGCGGGTGCCTGGCGTTCCGGTCGGCGGCAAAACGGGCACGACGCAGGAGCATCGCGACGCCTGGTTCATCGGCATGACGCCGGAACTGACCGTCGGGGTCTGGGTCGGCAACGACGACAACGCGCCGATGAACCGGGTCGCCGGCGGCGACCTGCCGGCCGCGATCTTTCACGACATCGTCGCCCGGGCCGGGCCGCTGCTCGCCAAACGGGGCGCCCCGACCACGACGAATGCGCGCCGCCCACGGCCCGAGGCGGGCGCGACCGGAAGCATCCCAGGAGGTCCTGCGCGTCCCAGCGGCCTGCGGGGCGTGCCGGAGGTGCTCGATACCGGGACGCTTGCCTTCGGCGGCGCGATCGTGCGCTTGCAGGGCGTCGAGGGCGAGGATGGGCGCCTCGCGCGCCAGCTCTCGCGCTACCTGCGCGGTCGCGAGATCACCTGCGAGGCGGCCGGCGGCCAGGGCGCCCGCTGCGACCTCGAGGGGCAGGACCTCGCGACGATGATCATCTCCGCCGGCGGCGCCCGCACGGCGCCGGACGCCTCGCCCGATCTCCTGGCCGCCGAAGAGCAGGCCCGGTCGGCGCGCCTCGGATTGTGGCGGCGGTCGCGCTGAGCGCCCCGATCAGCCCCCGTAAAGGTATTGCGGCAGCCACAGCGTGAGCCCCGGCCAGATGTACAGGAAGATCATGCAGACGATCACGATCAGCATGTAGGGCATCATGCCGGCGAAGATCTGGTTGATCGTCACGTGGGAGGGCGAGACCCCTTTCAGGTAGAAGGCCGACATCGCTACGGGCGGCGAGAGGAACGCCGCCTGCAGGTTCACGAACACGAGCACGCCCCAGAGGATCGGATCGATGCCGAAATGTTTCAGGAGCGGCAGGAAGATCGGCACGAAGATGATGATGATCTCCGTCCATTCGAGCGGCCAGCCGAGGACGAAGATGATCGCCTGCGACAGGATCATGAACTGGACGGGGCTGAGGTTCATCGAGAGAACCCACTGCTCGACGAGCGCCTGACCGCCGAGCAGCGCGAAAACGCCCGAGAACAGGGCTGAGCCGACGAAGAGCCAGCACACCATCGAGGTGGTCTTGGCGGTGAGGAACACCGCTTCCTTCGTCCGCTTCCAGTTGAGCGTTCGGGCGTAGAAGGCCAGCAGAAAGGCGCCCGCCGCGCCCACCGCCGCGGATTCCGTCGCGGTGGTGATGCCGAACAGGATCACCGCCAGCACGATGAAAGTGAGGATGCCGAGCGGCATGACGGAGGCGGTCAGCAGCTTCACGACCACGAGCCGGTCGGCGTCCATGCGGCGGTAGTAGCGCACGAGCATGAGGGCGGCGAGAGCGGCGAGCACGCCGAACACGACGTAGAAGCTCGTCGCCGGCCCGATGTCGGCCGCAGCGCTCGGAGCTGCCGAGGGCGGTGCTCCGAGCTGTTCCAATCCTTCGGGCGCGCTGTCGTCGGCCCGCCGCGTCTGGTAGATCACGACGTACCACCAGATCAGGGCGAAGGTGCCGGTGGTCAGCGCCAGGGGCACGAGGGCGTAGCCCAGATGCCGCAGGATCTGGCGGTAGCTGATCCGCCCCTCCTCGCCCTCGATCGCCTGCGCCTTGCCGGGGCTCGTCAGCGCCTTGAGGAGACCCGCGAACATGTTGGGCGAGTAGGCCGCCTGGAAACTCCGCATCCAGGCCGGCACGGGCACCCGGTTCTGCTCCGGCGGCAGCGGCGGCGCGATGCGCGGGTTCAGGAGCGCCCAACCCACCACGTAGACGAGGTAGAGGAAGGCGAGGAAGAAGCCGGGGAACATCGCCGCGGCATAGAGCTTCACGACCGACTGCCCCGCCACGGCGGCGTAGACGATGATCATCACCGAGGGCGGGATCAGAATGCCGAGCGTGCCGCCGGCGGTGATGACGCCCGCGGCCAGCTTCACGTCGTAGCCCGCCCGCAGCATCGGGTTGAAGGCGATGACGCCCATGAGTACCACCACCGCGCCGACGAGGCCCGAGGCGATGCCCCAGAAGGTGCACACGATGAGGCTCGCCACCGCAAGGGATGCCGGCACGCGCCGGAACGACAGCTGGATGGCGTAGAACATCTTGTCGACGAGCGCGCCGCGCTCCATCACGTAGCCCATCAGGACGAAGAGCGGGATCGAGATGAGCACGTCGTTGGTCATGGCGCCGTAGGTGCGCTGGACCATGAGGTCGAAGATCTTGTTGTCGCTCCAGGCCTCGGCCGGATTGTAATAGGCGTAGAAGCCGAAGAACATGCCCAGGCCCATCAGCGTGAACGCTGTGGGGAAGCCCATCATGATCACGACCACGATGAGCCCGAGCATGGTCAGGCCGAGGGCCGGATCGCTCATGTCTGCAGGTCTCCCCCCATGCCGCGCTGGCGCGCGGTCTCATCGATCTTCTGGGCTCGCTCGATCGCGGCTTTCCGGTCGGCTTCATCGATGGTGTCGCTGTCGGCGAGCTGCTCCTCGACGACGTCCATTTCGGCGACATCCTTGAGCCGGCTCGGCCATTCGCCGGTTCTGAGGCAGACCACCGCCCGGACGATCTCGGCGAGGCCTTGGAGCAGGATGAGCGCGCCCGCGATCGGGATCACGGTCTTGAAGTGATAGATCGGCGGCCCGTCGGCGGTCGTCGTCGAGTGCTCGTTGATGCGCCAGGACAGGGCCGCGTAGTCCGTGCCGGCATAGACCAGCGCGGCGATGCCGGGCAGGAAGAACACGATGTAGAGGACGAGATCGAGCCCGGCCTGGGTGCGCGGGCGCATCGAGCTGTAGAGGAAATCGCCGCGCACATGGGCGTTCTGGGCGAGCGTATAGGCCCCCGCCAGCATGAACAGCGTGCCGTAGAACATGTTGCTGGCGTCGAAGATCCAGGCGGTCGGCATGTTCAGCATGTAGCGCTTGAACACCTCGACGCAGACGAGGAGCATGAGCCCGATGATGAGCCAGGCCGCCGCCTTGCCCACCCAGGTACTCACCGCGTCGACGGCATGAAGGAAGCGTTGGACGGTCATGAGACCCGCCGAGGTTCCGCGGAGAAAGAGGAGAGGGTTTTGGACCGCGCCGCCCCGGACCGTCGTGAGGTCAGGCCCGCTCGCGTTCTTGAAACAATAGAGGGCGGCGCCCTGGCGCCGCCCCCGACATCGAACAAGGCTTAGATCTTCTTGGCCGCCGCGTTCTGGCCGAAGTAGTGATCGAAGGCCATGCGCCGGTTGACCACCGTGTCCTGCTCCCAGCGGGTCGCCCGCTCGGCGAAGGCGATCTGCGACTGCATGATCTCCTTGAACATCGGGTTCTCGGCGGCGCGCTTCTTGACCACTTCGTCATAGACCTCGAGCTGGCGCTTCAGGACGGCGTCAGGCGTCTTGTAGAACTTGACGTTGTCCTTCGACTGCAGCTCGGCGTAGTCCTTCGAGTAGCGGTCGATCGCCTTCCAGGCCATGTCCTGCGACGCCGCCTCGACGGCGTTGGTGATCACGGCCCGCATCCGCTCGGGCAAGGCGTCGAACTTCGCCTTGTTGAAGAGAACCTCGAAGGCCTCGGCGTTCTGGTGATAGCTCTGCAGCATGCAGACCTTGGACACGTCGGCGAAGCCCAGGGCCTTGTCGGACGAGGCGTTGTTGAACTCCGCCGCGTCGAGGAGGCCGCGGTCCATCGCCGAGACGATCTCGCCGCCCGGCAGCGCGTTGACCGCCGCGCCGAGCCCTTGGAACACGTCGATCGAGATGCCCACCGTGCGGAACTTGAGACCCTTGAGGTCGTCCGCCTTGGCGATGGGACGCTTGAACCAGCCGAGTGGCTGGGTCGGCATCGGCCCGTACAGGAACGAGACGACGTTGGCGTCGATCGAAGCGTAAGCCTTGGCGAGGAGCTCCTTGCCCCCGCCATACTTGTGCCAGGCCAGCATCATGTTGGCGTCCATGGCGAAGCCCGGGCCGGAGCCCCACAGCGCCAGGGCCGGCAGCTTGCCGTAATGATAGACCTGCACGCCGTGGCCGCCGTCGAGGGTGCCCTTCGACACCGCGTCGAGCAGGCCGAAGGCCGGCACCACGGCGCCGGCCGGCAGCACCTCGATGCGCAGGTCGCCGCCGGTCATGTCGTTGACCTTCCTGGCGAAATCCTGTGCGAACTCGTGGAAGATGTCCTTCGCCGGCCAGGTGCTCTGCCAGCGCATGGTGATCGGCCCTTGCGCCTTGACCACGCTCGGCGCCGCGACGCCGGCCGCGGCCATCGCCGCTCCGCCGAGGAACTTACGGCGCGAGGCGGCCGCGCCGCCCTTCGTCTCTTTGCTCATGGATGCGGGACTCCCTGTCGCCGGTGCTTGTCTCTTGGTCTCGCGCACCGTGGCCGACAGTTAGAGGGCGTTTTCAGAGCAACATCAAGCGGACTAGGCCGTAAGTCTTAGAGGCTTGGGGAGGTCCCGGCGCCCGACGCGCATCGCTCCGCCCGCAGGCGTTCGGCCCTGTCTCCCGCAGCGTTCGCCGCGACACGAAGCTGAAACACGGGCCGTCGAGAAGAGGCTCATCGACCTCCACGACTTCGGCCCCGCTGGCTCCAGCCAAGCGGGGCTTTCTCTTGTCGAAACCTCGGCTTGACCGCCGGGCGGCAGGGCAGCGCGAGGCCGCCCTGCCTTGATTCTCAACCGCGGCGGAAGTTGATGCCGCAGCGCTTCTGGATCGAGGCGGACTCGATCGCTTCCATCTGACCCTTGAGACGGGCGAGCTCCGCCGTGTTCGAGTTGTTGCCGCCGACGAAGAACGCGGCGGGCCAGAACACCACGACGGCGGCCGCGGTGACGGCCGCATCGCGGGACCGGTTGGATTCCTGCTGCCCGGAGGCAATCGCCGCCCGGCTGCTCACGGCCTGCGCCTCTTCGCCCAGCTGCCGGCAGGAATAGCCGGCATATTGCACCGGCGACACGTAGGAGGCTGCCACATCCTCAGGCCGGCTCGCGCAGCCCGCCACGCTCAAGGCCGCCGCGCCGAGCGCAGCCGCCATGACGAACACTTTCCTCATCACACTCATCGTGCCCCCTTCAGCCGCACCTGCGGCGAACGGGCGTGTGGCACGAAGACCTGTTCGGCGCTGTGATCCGAGCGCCACAGTGAGGGCGCGAAAGGCAGCCGGCCGGCGCGGCCACGAGCTCACGGCAGAGCGCAAAGCTTCGAGCTGGCATTATCGGAGATGTGTCAGCGAAGCCTGCGCCGCGACGGGGCTCACGGCCCGTGATGCGTGGCGCTCCCTAGGGGACTCGAACCCCTGTTTTCGCCGTGAGAGGGCGACGTCCTAGACCGCTAGACGAAGGGAGCTTTCGCGGCGAAGAACGGTCGTATAATCACCCCGGGCGGGAGCGGCAAGCCTCAAAATGCCGCGCGCGTCCCAATCTCAAGCGACAGCGCCGGCGCGGGCGTCGAGCCGAGGGTGCTTCGTGGAGCCTGTTCTGCACCGTCTTATCATCGATGCGGCGACGCCCGAGCGCCTCGACCGGGCGCTCGCGCGGGCGCTGCCGGACCTGTCGCGCAGCCGTCTCCAGGCCCTCATCCGCGAGGGCCAGGTGCGCGTCGAAGGCCGCCCGGTGCTCGACCCCTCCGAGAAGGTCGCATCGGGCACGGCTGCGGAGGTGCTCGTCCCGCCACCCGCCCCCGCGGAGCCCGCCGGCGAGTCCATCGCCCTCGACGTGATCTACGAGGACGAGGACGTCATCGTCATCGACAAGCCCGCTGGGCTCGTGGTCCATCCGGCGGCGGGGCACGAGAGCGGCACGCTCGTCAACGCGCTCATCGCCCATTGCGGCGCGAGCCTCTCGGGCATCGGGGGCGTGCGCCGGCCCGGCATCGTGCATCGCCTCGACAAGGACACCTCGGGCCTTCTCGTCGTCGCCAAGAACGACGCCGCCCATCAGGGGCTCTCGGCGCAGTTCGCCGATCACGGCCGCACCGGGCCCCTGGAGCGGGAATATCAGGCGCTCACCTGGGGCGTGTTCCGGGAGGCCCGCGGTACGATCGAGGCGTCCCTCGGGCGAAGCCCGCATAACCGCGAGAAGATGGCGGTGGTGCCGGCCGACCGCGGCCGCCAGGCCATTACGCATTACACCGTGATCGAGGCGCTTCGGGCCGGGGCCGACGCGCCGCTGGCGAGCCTCGTCGCCTGCCGGCTCGAGACGGGGCGCACCCACCAGATCCGGGTCCACCTCGCCCATCTCGGCCACCCGCTGTTGGGCGACGCCACCTACGGCGCGGGGTTTCGGACCAAGGCGGCGCGCCTGCCCGACACGGCGCGCGAGGCGCTCGCAACCCTGAACCGCCAGGCGCTGCACGCCGCGGTGCTCGGCTTCGCGCATCCGCGCACGGGCGAGACCTTGCGCTTCGCGAGCCCGCTGCCTTCCGATCTCGCCCACCTGCTTCAAGCGTTGCGCTAAGGCCGGATTACAAGGGGCGCGACGGCGTGCCGCACCGGTTTACGGGGTGCGCCAGCGCACACCAAACCGCGCCCGATGCGTTGAAGGTGTCTGTTCACGCATGCATCGGGCGGCCTCTGTTCGGTCAAGCTTTCGCCGCGTATACTCGCAGGCTTGAGCGGCCGGCCGAGATCGGAGGCCGCGAGGGGCTCGCCTCTCCACACCGAGGGAGCCCGAAGGAGAACGACGATGGCTGCAGCGCTGCCCGTGCTGGCGACTGAAGGGGGTCTCTCCCGCTACCTCGACGAGATTCGCAAGTTCCCGATGCTGGAACCGAGCGAAGAGTACATGCTCGCCAAGAGCTGGCGGGAGCATGGCGACACGCAAGCGGCCCACAAGCTCGTGACGTCGCATCTTCGCCTCGTGGCGAAGATCGCCATGGGCTATCGCGGCTACGGGCTGCCGATCTCTGAAGTGGTGTCGGAGGGCAATGTCGGCCTCATGCAGGCCGTGAAGCGCTTCGAGCCCGAGAAGGGCTTTCGCCTGGCCACCTACGCCATGTGGTGGATCAAGGCGGCGATCCAGGAATACATCCTGCGCTCCTGGTCGCTCGTGAAGATGGGCACCACGGCGAACCAGAAGAAGCTGTTCTTCAACCTGCGCAAGGCCAAGAGCCGTATTTCCGCGCTGGACGAGGGGGATCTTCGCCCCGACCAGGTCAAGCTCATCGCGACGAAGCTCGGCGTCACCGAGCAGGACGTGGTGGACATGAACCGGCGCCTGGGCGGCGACGCCTCGCTCAACGCGCCCCTGCGCGAGGAGGGCGAGGGCGAGTGGCAGGACTGGCTCGTCGATGATTCCGCGAGCCAGGAATCGGTTCTGGCCGCAGAGGAGGAGGGTCAGAACCGCTTGGGCGCGCTGCGCGATGCGCTCTCGGTTCTCAACCCCCGCGAGCGGCGCATCTTCGAGGCGCGCCGCCTCGCGGAGGATCCGATCACCCTCGAAGAGCTGTCGGCCGAGTTCGGCGTCTCCCGCGAGCGGGTGCGCCAGATCGAGGTGCGCGCCTTCGAGAAGGTGCAGGAGGCGGTGAAGAAGAACCTCGCCGCCCGCGAGGCTCCGCGCGCGGCACTGCCGGGCCGTCAGCCGGCGGCGATCGGGGGGTAGGCGCTCACCCCGCCCTCGGCCGAGCTGTCCGCGACGCGTCAGCTCCGGCCGGGAGCGGCTCAGATCTCCGCGTAGACCTCGATGATGTTGCCCTCGGGGTCGCGGAAGAACAGGGTCCGGTGACGCCAGTCGGGCAGGTCGGTCGGCTCCCGCAGGATCGGCACGCCTCGAGCAACGAGCTCCGCGTGGCACACGTCGACCGCCGGAGGCGGGACGCGGAAGGCGAGCTGCACCGCAGCCGATCCCGCCACCCACGGGCCATCGTCGCAGACCGGCCAGCGTCCGCGGGGCCGCAGGGTCAGGAGCGTGGCGCCGACGCGAAAGCTCACCCAGTTCGGGCGATCCGTCTCGATCGGAAAGCGCATCACGTCGCGGTAGAACGCACGCGTCTCCTCCATCCGGTCGCAGAGGAGGACGGCGTAGTCGAAGTTGCGGATCTCGCCGAGGCTCAAACTCGCCCTCCCCGGATCAGAGCCCTAACCTGGAGGTCGCCGCGTTCGGGCGACGCACCTTACCTTAACGCCAGCGCTCGAAGGCCTGGTTCATCACCTGCTCGCCGGCCAGGCCCTTCTCGAGGCTGATGATGGCGCGCTGGCCCGAGACGAAGCGCAGGGGAAGGTCGAGCCAGTTGCGCCGGGTCAAGAGCTCGGTGTTGCGCTCCTGGTCCGCCGGCAGGTTCGACAGGCCGATCAGGAAGAGGTTGTCCCGCACCGGCACCGGCAGCCCGGCGATGGGGGTGCCGCGGGCCGCCTCCTCGTTCTTGAGCTGGAGCAGGCCGACGTCGCGGATGGCGCGGGTCGGCTCGCCGGACGGAGTGGTGAAGGTGAGCTCGATGGTGTGGGAGGCCGGCAGGGCCGCGTCGAGGTTGCGCCGCAGCACGAAGTTCATGCTGACGGTCTGACCGGGGATCTCGACGCTGGCGCGCACGGCGGTCTCCAGGGGTTGGCCCTGGCCCGCATTGACCGCGTCGAGCCGCCACACGACGCGCCCCGCCGTCGCCCGCGGGTTTTGCGGATCGGCCTGGTTCTCCTCGAACAGCATGGCGCGTTGCGCGACGGGCAGGTCGGCCCGTCCCGGAACCGCCGGAGGCGCGGCCGGCGTAGCCGGGCGGTCGCCGCCGGTGACCCGCTCGCCGAACTTCGACTCGGCCGGCGCGGGCGGGGCCGTCTCGGCGACGGCGGGCTCCCGTGCGAGGTCGGCGGGGTCGTCGCGCAGGTACCAGGCCGCGACGGCGATCGCCCCGACCACGAGCAGGACCACGAGGCCGAGCACGACGGACCGGAACCGTCCCGGCCGGGACAGCTCGGGCTCGACGGTGTCGACCCGGGGACGCTGGACGCCCTCCACGATGTCCGAGGCCGCTTCCGGCCCCAACTCCCGCGCCGCCGTACGCTCGCGCGACGGCAGCTCGAAGGGGACGGGCGGCGAGGTACGCGCGGGATCGTCCGTCGGCGGCGAGGCCTCGGGGAGATGATGGGCGGCGTGCAGCGCCGAGACGGGGGCCGGTGGCTCGGCCTCCTGACGGGGCTCCGCCGGCCTTGCGAACGCTTCTGACGGCCTCGAGGGCGACTCCGCAGGTCTGGAGGGCGCCTCCGCTCTCGGGAGCGCCGCCTCGGGGAGAGTGTTGCCGTGCTCGGCCTCGACGCGGCGCACCGCCGCCTCGAGGGAGAGGCGCTCGCGGGTGATGTCGCTCTCCGACATCGGCGGGTCGAGGGAGCGCAGCTGCGCGAGCAGCGCCTCGCTCGCGCGGTCATAGACGACGCGGCGCATCTCGGGCGATGGGTCCGAGAGACCCTGCACGGCCCGCATGATCAGGGGATAGTAGTCCGCCATATCGGGTTAGCGTTTGCTCCGGCCGCTTGCGCCGCGTCAACCCTCGAAGGGGTTGTGGACGAGGATCGTGTCGTCGCGCTCGGGGCTCGTGGAGAGAAGGGCGACCGGCGCGCCGATCAGTTCCTCGATGCGCCGCACGTATTTGATCGCCTGCGCCGGCAGCTCCGCCCAGGAGCGGGCGCCGGCCGTGGATCCCTCCCAGCCCTCGATCTCCTCGTAGATCGGCTCCACGCGCGCCTGCGCGCCCTGGCTCGCCGGAAAATGGTCGATCACCTCGCCGTCGAGGCGATAGCCGGTGCCGACCCTGATCGTCTCGAAGCCGTCGAGGATGTCGAGCTTGGTGAGCGCGATCCCGTCGATGCCCGACGTCCGCACGGTCTGGCGCACCAGGGTCGCGTCGAACCAGCCGCAGCGCCGCTTGCGGCCCGTCACGACGCCGAACTCCTTGCCGCGCTGGCCGATCAGCTCGCCGGTCTCGTCGAGGAGCTCGGTGGGGAAGGGGCCTTCACCGACGCGGGTGGTGTAGGCCTTGGCGATCCCGAGCACGTAGCCGACGGCCCCCGGCCCGAGGCCCGACCCCGTCGCCGCCTGGCCCGCCACCGTGTTGGAGGAGGTCACGAAGGGATAGGTGCCGTGATCGACGTCCAGCAGCGCCCCTTGCGCGCCCTCGAACAGGATGCGCTTGCCCTGGCGCCGCTCCTCGTCGAGGAGCCGCCACACGGCGTCGCGGTAGGGCAGCACCTTGTCGGCGACGCTCGCGAGCTCGTCGTAGATCGCGGCCGGCGCGATCTCGGGCAGGCCGAAGCCGCGGCGCAGCGCGTTGTGGTGAGCGAGCAGGCGCTCGATCTTGGCGGGCAACTCGTCGAGCTCGGCCAGATCCATCACGCGGATGGCGCGCCGCCCCGCCTTGTCCTCGTAGGCCGGGCCGATGCCGCGCTTCGTCGTGCCGATCTTGGTGCCGCCGGCCCCGCTCTCGCGGTAGCCGTCGAGCTCGCGGTGGAGCGAGAGGATGAGCGTCGCATTGTCGGCGATGCGCAGGTTGTCCCGGGTGATCGCGACGCCTTGGCGTGTAAGTTTCTCGATCTCCGCCACAAGGGCGTGCGGGTCCACGACGACGCCGTTGCCGATGATCGACAGCTTGCCCGGCCGCACGATGCCGGACGGCAGGAGCGAGAGCTTGTAGACGGCGTCGCCGATGACGAGGGTATGGCCGGCATTGTGCCCGCCCTGGAAGCGCACCACGACGTCCGCCTGGCTCGAGAGCCAATCGACGATCTTGCCCTTGCCCTCGTCGCCCCATTGGGCGCCGACCACGACGACGTTCGCCATCTCGTTCCTCTCGACGGGCCCGACACGAAACACCCCGGCACGGGGCCGGGGCGCGTCACGACGTGCGCGCTCTCTTCCGTGATGGATGGGGCGAGGTCAAGGCGCGGGTGCCGGCCGATGAACCTGCCGTGGGTTCATCAAGGATCAGACGCCTGAAAGGACGAGACATCTCAAGAATGCCTCGGCTTCCCTCCCCTCAGGGGAGGGCAGGGTGGGGTACGCGCCAACGGCGCGATCTGCAGGCGTTCGTTGTTACGGGGAGGATTGCCGCCTGGCGGCGGCATACCCCACCCCGGCCCTCCCCTGAGAGGAGGGAGGAACCCCTCGCACCCGGGCGAGCCTGCTGAAGCTCCGTGGTGAGAACCATGGCCGCATTGCCTCGTCCCGGCCCTGCAGCTATCGCTATCCGCCATGACGAGCTTCTGGCGACGCAGGAGGGGAGCGCGGGCGACGATCGCCGTTGCTGCGGCCTACGCGCTCGCCCTGCAGGCCCTGCTGCTCGGCGCTCTCGGGGCGCGGCTTGCCGGTCCGCCCGACGCGTTCGGGATCATCTGCGTTGCGGCCGGCGACCCCGGCGACCCCGGCGACCCTTCCGGGGGCCATGCCTCGGGCCGTCACGGCACGGCCTGCGTCCTCGCCTGCGCGCAAGCCGGCGCGGCTCCGCCCGTCGCCGCGGCGACGGTGCCGGCCTTCGTCCCGGCTCCGGCGCAGGATCTCCGCTTCGCGGTCCGCCAGGACCGGGCGCCCGTCCCCGTCCGGGTGGCCGCCTTCGACGCGCGAGGTCCGCCGCGCCTCGGTTGATCCGTCACCCTTCGATCAACCGATACCTAAGCGGAGTCTCACCCATGTCATCGCTTCTGCGGCCGGGCGCCTTCGCCCTGGCCTTCCTCGCCTGCGCCGGCGGCGCCCAGGCCCATGTCACCCTCGAAACCAGCCGCGGTACAATCGGCACCACGACGAAGTTCGTGCTGCGCGTGCCCCACGGCTGCGGCGGCGAGGCGACCCGCGCCGTTCGCGTCACCCTCCCCGACGGTGTTCTCGGCGTGAAGCCGATGCCGAAGGCCGGCTGGACCCTCGACACCGTTCAGGGCGCTTACCCCAAGGCTTACGACCTCTACGGCAAGCCGACTGCGGAGGGCGTGCGGGAGATCGTCTGGCGCGGCGAACTCGCCGACGCGCATTACGACGAGTTCGTCTTCCGCGCCTATCTCGCCAAGGAGCTGAGCCCCGGTCCGCTGCCGATCCCGGTGGTTCAGGATTGCGCGACCAAAGCTGAGCGCTGGACCGCCGCGGGACCGGAGGCCGAAGGCTCGAAGACGCCCGCGCCCGTGCTCACCCTCGTGGCGCAGGGGGCGCCTGCCACGCCCCAACCCGCGAGCGAGGTCAAGGCCGGGTCGCTCGTCATCGCCGACGCCTGGTCGCGGGCGACGCCGGGCGGAGCGAAGGTGGCCGGCGGATATCTGCGCATCACCAACACGGGCGCCGAACCCGACCGGCTCGTGGGCGGCAGCGCCGCGGTCGCCGGGCGCTTCGAGGTGCACAGCATGTCAATGGACGGCGGCGTGATGCGCATGGCCCCGGTCGAGGGCGGGCTCGTGATCCCGCCCGGCGCCACGGTCGAGCTCAAGCCCGGCGGCTACCACGCCATGCTCCTCGACCTGAAAGAGCCCCTGCGGGAGGGCAACACGGTGCGCGGCACCCTCGTCTTCGAGAAGGCGGGGACGGTGGCGATCACCTACCGCGTCGGCGGCCTCGGCGCGCAAGGAGCGCCCGGCGCTCACCATCATCACTGAGGCGCGCGGCGTCCTTCGTCTCGCCACGCTCCCCGGCGATCCCGTCGGGGAGCGATGCCAAAGACCCGCGACGGAGCCGGTGGTGACGCCGGCGCCGCAGCCCGTCTCCCGTGGGAGCACCAAAGTCCATGCGCCGTTTCCTTCTCGCCGCATTCCTCGTCGCGGCTCCGCTCGTTCCCTTGAATCCCGTCGCCCTCGACCGGGCCGCGGCCCAGCCCGCTGCGATCGGCGGCCCCTTCCGCCTTACGGATCAGGAGGGCAAGCCTTTCGGCAGCGACGAGCTCAAGGGCCGTCCCTTCGCCCTGTTCTTCGGCTTCACCCACTGCCCGGACGTGTGTCCGACGACGCTCTTCCAGCTCTCGGAGGACCTGAAGGCGCTAGGCGTGGAGGGCGAGCGGCTGCAGGCGGTGTTCGTGAGCGTCGATCCGGAGCGGGACCGGCCGGAGGACCTCGCGGTCTATCTCCAGTCCTTCGACCCGCGCATCAAGGGCCTTACCGGCACGCCCGCCGAGGTCGATGCTGCGGCCAAGGCCTACAAGGCCACTTACAAGAAGGTGCCGCTGACGGGCGACAGCTACACGATCGATCACACGGCCGTGGTCTACCTCATGGATGCGACGGGCCGGTTCTTCAGCGCGCTGAACGCGCAGGAGCCGCCCGAGACGCGCCGGGCGAAGCTCCTGCGCCTCGCCCGGGAGGGCTGACGCCCGGAGGTTAGCCCGACAAGACGGTGGTCAAGTCCACCCACCTCATCCTGAGGTGCCGCGCTCGCGCGGCCTCGAAGGAGGGTTCCAGGACCGTGTACGTCTCTGGAGTTCTCCTTCGAGGCTCAGCCTTCAGCTTCGCACCTCAGGATGAGGAACGCGTGCGGGACCAGCAGCCTGTTTCGGGCTGACCTCTCAAGCGGCGGAATTGGAAGAGGCCTGCACCGCGGCCGGCCAGCGCGGGAGGAGGGCGGAGAGGCGCTCCCACAGAGAGGGCGCGGTTGTGCTCGGGGTGAAGGGGTCGGCGTGGCAGGCGGCCCCGGCCTGCTGTGCCTTGGTCTTTACCGCTGCGACGAGCCGGGGCGAGCCGGCGACGTAGACCGTGTCCTCCGGTCCCAAGAGCGGCAGGTAGTGGCTCGGACGGCCCGGCACCGCGCCCGCGGGCGCGTCGCGCTCGCAGGCCGCGATGATCTGGACGGGGCCGGTGTCGGCGAGCCATTGCAGCGCCTCGCCCATGTAGAGGTTGGCGCCGTCCCGGGCGCCGGCGACGACGATGAGTTCCCGCTCCGGCTGGGTCAGGCGCGCCTCGCGGGCGATGGCCCAGATCGGCGCGAAGCCCGTCCCGCCGGCGACGAGGACGAGGGGGCCCGAGCCCGGCCGCAGGAAGGCCTGGCCGTAGGGGCCGCGTACCTGCACCTTGTGCCCGACCCGGATGCGCTCGCCGAGCGCGGTCGAGACGCGGCCGCGGCGCAGCCGCTTGATGTGGAAGACGAGCTCGCGTGGGTCGGCGGTGCCGTCGAGGCGGGCCGCCGGGCTGTAGTCCCGGGACGGGAAGCCCGCGAAGCGCAGGCCGACATATTGCCCCGGACGGTAGGTGAACGCCTCCGGCAGGCGCACCACAACCTCCAGGATGTCGCGCGACAGGGGCCGCACGGCGGCGACCTGGCCTGAGCGCTTCACCGGCACGGGAACTTCCTCGAAGGCGATGGCGGCGTCGCCGTTAAGGCGCGCCCGGCAGCCGAGAACCGTGGCGCCCTCCCGCGTTCCCTCATCGTCCACGGCGCCGGAGAGAACCTCGACGCGGCAGCTGCCGCACTGGCCCGAGCAGCAATCGTGCGGGATGAGGACGCGGCCGGCGAGCCCGGCATCGACCAGGGTGTCGCCCACCCGGGCCTGGACCACGCGGCCGTTCACCTGGAGTTCGCAGCGGCTCGACATGACGTTTCTCTTCCCTGGGCCGGCGCGGCGCCGGCCCGTTCTTGCTGACGTTCGATCAGGTCCGCCTAGCGCAGCTCGAGCTTGACGGGGCGGACGTGGCGGGTGTGACGGGTCTGCGTGTGGTCGAAGACGGCCACCCAGACGTAGAGCGGCTTGCCCGGCACGAAGTCCTTGTCGAAGGTGCTGCCGGTAACGAGATCGCGGCTCATCTCGGCGTACCAGTGGCCGTTCTCCCATCGGGCCCCGACCGCGATATGAGCGCGGTCGCCCTCTGCCTGCCCCGCGAAGAGCACGCCCGGCATGATGGTGCCGACCGGGATCGCGGCGTCGGCTTCCGGGCTGTAGGGCACCGACTCCGTGTCGAACATCCACGTCTTGTCGTTGGCGCCCGCCTGCCCGTCGGGATTGGCCGTGTCGAGCGGGCCCATGGCCGTCGCGATCGCCTTCCAATCCTTCGGCAGGCGACGGGGGGTGACGGCGGTCTGGAACCCGCCGGGACCCTGGAAAGCGAAGTTGTAGCTGTAGATCGTCTTGCCCGGATCGTTCCAGTAGCCGCCCTGGTAGCGGGCGCGCTTGGCAGTCTCGTCGGCGGTCGCCGGGCGGATCGGGCCGATATACTGGTCGTCGACGAGGCCGAGCATGCCGCCGCGGCTCGCCTTCCACTGCCACATGTCGATGGTGGAGCCGTCGGCCGTGAAGTGCAGGCCGCGCTCGTTGAGCGAGGAGGGGCGGTCGGCCACGGGACGCGGGCCCATATGGGTCGAGCCGCCGCCGCCGAAGGCGTTGCTCTCGGAGAAGATCACCGAGAACTTGTCCTCGTAGAAGTCGTTCACGTCCGCGCTGCCGGCGCGGGTGCCGACGACGTGCCAGCCGTCCGCCTTCTTGATCATGGGCAGGCGGAAGAGCGAGCGGGTCGGATCCTGCCAGCGGAAGGCGAAGTAGATCTTCTTGTCGTCGCGCACGGCCCGCACCTCGACGGTGGACTCGCCCGTGCCGCCGAGGTTGACGCCCTGCTGAGTCCGCACGGTGACCGGCCGGGCCGTCGACCACACGGCGTCGTCGAAGTGTCCGTCGAGCTTCGGCGTCGTCGACATCGCCTTCACGACGAGGACGTCGCGGGTCGCGAGGTCCGCCCCGGCGACGCCGCCCGCCACCGCCACGCCCGCCGCGGTCGCGGCGAGCAGGGGCTTTGCCCGCATGCCCCGGCTCGGCACCAGGCGGGCCGGGCGGAAGACGCGAAGGAGCTGCAGCCAGCCGCCGTAGCCGAAATGGCCGACGAGGTGGGCCGCGGTGTAGGCGAGGGTCGCGAAGGCCGAGACGACGTGGATCGTCACCACGATGCCGCCATGACCGAGATAGAGCAGGATGCCCGTGGCGGTGAGCACGGCGACGAGGGCGTAGAGCGCCCAGTGCAGCGCGACGTTGACCGCGCCCCAGCGCAGCTTCGGCGCGGCGGGCATGGTGAGCACTTGCAGCTTCTTCAGCGCCACGCGGTTCGCGAGGCCGCTGCGGATCATGTAGAGGGCGTAGGCCGTGCTGGCGAAGAAGAGGGCAAGCCCCGCCACGAAGTGCCAGGTCCAGATCTCGCCCTGCGGCAGGATCGGCGAGAGCGCCTTAGCGACGACGGAGTCGAGGTTGTCGGCGGTGAGGCGCAGGCCCGTGAACAGGCTCACGAACATGGCCACCGCCGCCGTCCAATGCAGGATGACGGTGCCGATGTCGGAGGTGGGCCAGGAGGACGTCTTGGACGCGGAAAGCGCGCTCGACGAGGCCTTCGCGTCGGCGACGACGCGCGGTGACAATGATCCGTGCATGGAGAAAAATGGCCCCTCAAAGGTCAAGGATGACGGGAGCGCACCGTGATGCCGCATCGGCGGCGCTCTCGCTAATTCTTAACCTTCGCTATTCTTCCCTAATGAATGGGAAAGGACCAGGGACAATCGTAGCCGCGGATCGTTGATCCATTGGTAGGGTTAATGTCCTTCCGTCTCGATCACCCCCGCCGCTTGCGCGAGGCGCCGCAAGAACATTTCGAGCGCGATCTCGGGGTCGTCGGCATCTTCCGACAGGGTTTGGATGCCCCACTGCTCCAGCACTGCCTCCTCGATCGGATTCGGCCGCATCATGAAGACGTAGGAGCGGGGCCTGTCCTTGGCGTAGCCGGACTCGGCCCAGGTGCGCCACAAGCGGTAGAGCAGGAGGCGGATGTTGAGATCCGAGAGGGAATAGCCGACGAAGAGCAGGGTTTTGCCCAGCGCGTCGGCGCGGAACTTGATGTCGAGGGGCGAGGTGAAGGCGAGCCGCTCGAGGTAGTCCGTCTCGGCGAGCACGATGGATTGATCGTCGTCGAAATCGCCATGGAATTTCACGATCTGGGTGACGCCGTCCGACACGCGGGCGACGTCCTTCGCGTTGGCCACCTTGACGAAGGGCTTGCCGCGCAACTGGAAGGAGTGCTCCAGGTTGCGGTCGAAGTTGGTCGTGTAGACGATCGGGAAGTCGAGGGCCACGATGAGCTCGTGGACCTGCGACGAGCGCAAGGTCTCCTCCGGAATCGTCCAGTTGCGGTCCATCCAGGAGCGCAGGGGACCGATGGAGCCTTGGCGCAGGCGGTAATACTCGGCGAGCGTGTTGTAGCTGACGTCCGGGCTCGCGAAGATTTCCGGGTCGAAGCCGAGCTCCTGGCCCATGTGCTCGATCAGCGTTCGCCACGAGGGCAGGCCGACGCTCATCGAGACGCCGGCGCCGACGAACAGGATCGCCCGTCGTTCCCTGACGGCCTGGGCAAGGCCCTCGATCATGGCGATCCGCCTTCGAGATGGGCGACGAAGGCCTCGAGGGCCGCGCGGCGCATGGAGAGCGTGTTCTTGCGCTCTCCCATCTCGGCGAAGGTTTCCGTCCCGCCGTCGGGGATGAAGACGCTGTCCCACTCGCCTTCAGCGGCGCCCCGCGGCTCGGGCGCGATGGTGCCGGCGACCTCGCCCTCGAACTGGCGGATGGCACAACCGTCGCAATAGCCGATGCGGGTGCGTGCCGTCGCGCGCTTGTCCTCGCCTCCGAACAGGGTCGCGACCCGCTCAGGCCCCAGCGTCTCCCAGAAGATGCGGGTGAGCCCGCCGGGAAAGCCGTTGAGGGCCTCGATGTAGAGGCCCGTATGCTCCACGAAGACGGGCCGGCCGATGAGGCGAAACGCCTGCACGCATTTCTCCCGCACGAGATGGTCGAGGTCGGGATCCTGGATCTCGTGCAGGTGCCGCAGCACCGGGATGACCTCGACCGAGGTACCGTCCAGGATCGCCCGCGTCTCGGCGATCTTGCGCTCGTTGCTCGACAGGAAACGCACGCGCATCGCTCTGATCTTCGGCTCCGCTCCGGCCCGTTGCGGAGCGACAACGCCCGACCGGCGCATCGGGCTCCGCTTGAGCCCGGTCCGCGGTTGCGCCATGGAGAGGACCGCCCCGGAGTCCTCGCCATGCCCCACGCCATCCTCGCCACCGAGACCCTGCACGAGGGCTGGGGACGGCTGCTCCGCCTCACCCTGTCCCTGCCGGACGGGCGCACCATGACGCGCGAGGTGGAGGACCATGGCCAAGCCGTCGCCGTGCTGCCCTACGACCCGACGCGCCGCGTCGCCACCCTCGTGCGCCAGTTCCGCGCCGCGCCCTTCCGCGAGGCCGGCGAGGACACGATCCTCGAAGCCCCGGCAGGCCTCCTCGACGAGGACGACCCGGCCGCGGGAACGCGGCGCGAGGCGCTGGAGGAGGTGGGCTTGCGTCTGCCCCGTCTCGAACCGCTCGGGGCCGTGTGGTCCATGCCCGGTGTCTCGACCGAGCGCATGCACCTCTACCTTGCCCCTTACGGCGAAGGCGACCGCGCGGGGGAAGGGGGCGGGCTCGCCGCGGAGCACGAGGAGATCGAGGTCGTCGAGATGCCGCTGTCCGACCTCGCGCGCCGCGCCGACGCCGGCGAGCTCACCGACATGAAGACCTTTGCCCTCGTCCAGACCTTGCGGCTGCGCCGGCCGGAGCTGTTCTGAGAGGTTGTCATTCCGGGGCCGCGCAGCGGAGCCCGGAATCCATGACGGGGTGAGCGGCCGCTCGCAGCATTCGGCCCAGTCGTGGGTTCCAGGCTCTCGGCTGACGCCGAGCCCCGGAATGACGACGACTATCCTTTGAACTCGACCGGCGTTCCCTTCTTCACCCGCCGCGCGAGGTCCTCGACGTCCCAGTTGGTCAGCCGCACGCAGCCGTGGGAATAGGACTTGCCGACCTTGTCCGGCTCCGGCGTGCCGTGGATGCCGTAGGACTCGATGTCGAGGTCGATCCAGACCGAGCCGACCGGGTTGTTCGGGCCGGGCTTGATCGTGAACTTCTCCTTCGCCTTCACGCCCTTGAACTTGTAATCCGGGTTGTAGGTGTAGGTGGGGTTCTTCGCCACTGCCTGCACCTTATGCGCGCCGTCGGGAGCAGGTTTCTCGGAGCTGCCGATGGAGGCCGGGTAGACGGCGACGAGGGCGCCGTCCTCGGCCAGCGCGCGCAGCTGGCGCTTCTCCTTGTCGACCTCGATGCGCCCGATCTTCTGCGCCTCGCCCTCGGCCGGGCGAACGTTCGCGACGACGAGGCTCTCGCCCGGCTTGTCGAAGCTCTTGCCTGGGTTGAGCGCCGCGAGGAGGTCCTCGTCCATGTGGAACTTCTCGGCCAAGAGCTCGCGGGGGCTCGTGTAGCTCAAGCGATCGAGCTTGGCCTCGTCCTCCATCTTGGCGGGAATCTTCTCGACGAAGGGGCCTTTCACGTCGGCGTCGGCGATCGTGTACGTCGTGAGCGCCGGCTCCGCGTCCTCGCCGAGCTTCGCCCAGAGCTCCGGCCCTTCCTTGAGGCCGCGCGCCTCGGCGAAGGCGGCGAGCGCCCGGCGGAAGTTGTCACCGTCCCGGCCGTCGATCGATCCCGGCGAGAAGCGGGCGCGGTCGAGCAGCACCTGCGCCTTCAGCAACGTGGCGTTCAAGCCTTTCGCCGCGGATTTGCCTTTGGCCTTTCCGGCAGCGGAGCCCGCATCGGCGCCGAGCTGTGCGCCGTTCACCTCCTCGAGCGACAAGGTCGTGGCAGCGGCAGGCTTGTTGGGCGCCTTGGCCTGCGCCGCGGTGGCGAGCAGCAGCCCCGTCGAAAGGGCCGCGAGGATCGAGCGTCGAAGCGACGGCATGAGAAAACTCCTTTGCGCCGCAAGGCGATGGCATCGCCGCGGCGGGCGTGGAACAAGGCTCAAGCCGTCGTTCCGGTTCCCGCAAGCATGGCGCCGGCGTCACTGACAGAGGCGGTAGGCCGCCTTGCGACCGCGCAGGTCGAGGTGGAGATGATCGGCATGGGCCGCGTCCGAGCCGGGGCCGAGCACGGTCGTGAAATGGGTGCAGGCGCCCGCCCGCACCTCCGCGATGAAGCGGCCCTCCGGGGAACTTGCGTCCCGGGGTGTGACCGGTATGGCCGGCCGGCGCCACAGGCTGATTCCCATCACGTCGACGGCGTTGGCGAAGGCGTGCTCGGAGCGCTTGGCCCCGTTGCGCTGGTTCCTGCACTCGTAGGAGGTGCCGATGGCGAGCGCCGTGGCGGCGCTGTCCAGGCGGTTGGCCGCCGGGACTACACTATCGAGGATCCAGGCCGCCAAAGCCTCCGCCACCGGGCAGGTGACGATGGCGGGCGGGGTGACGGCGACGCCGTCCGGCAGACGGGAGAGCGCCAGGGGACGCGTGGCACCGCAGCCGGGGCCGAAGACGTCGGGCCTGGGCTCGAAGACGACGCCCATCCGCACCAGCCGCTCGCGGCATGCCTCCTCGTCGCCTGAGGCCGCGGCGGGCGCCGGCACCGGCGGAGGCGCGGCGAGATCGCGCGGGCGCGGCGGCGGCAGCGGGACGTCCGGGAGAGTGCTCGTGGCGGCCGTCCCCTCGGTGGCGGACGCTTCGGCCGGCGGGGACGGCGCTGGACCCCGGGAGGTCTCGGCGCGCGCGGTCGACCCCACCGAGAGGAGCGCCATCAGCAGGATCGGAGCCGCGAGCTTCATGGGAAGGCAACGGCGGCGGAGCGTCGCGGTTCGAGGCGCGGAACAGCCTTAGCCCACCCCCGTTGTGTCGAAGGCCTCAAGGAGCGCGATGATGACCGATACCACCGTCAAGAAGGTTTCGAGCGAAGCCTCGCCGCGAGGCGAGATGGGGCAGATCTACCTGACGGGCGGCAAGCGCGTGTCGATGCGGCTCTGGCGCGACGAGGAACCCGGCGAGGACAAGGCGCCGGCACGCCGCGACTACGAGACAGTTGGCTACGTCATCGCCGGCCGGGCCGAACTCCTGATCGAGGGTCAGACCCTCAAGCTCGAACCCGGCGATTCCTGGCTCGTGCCGCCGGGCGCGGAGCACACCTACCGCATCCTCGAAACATTCACGGCGGTCGAGGCCACGTCCCCGCCGGCCCAAGTCCACGGCCGCGACGAGCAGGCCTGATCGCGCAGGGCCCCGGCGCCCATCATGGTAACCGTTTGGTAAATCATCACGGTTACCAAAGGCTGACCCTCTTTCACGGGATCGGCCGATGAGCGACCAGACCACCCCCGACCAGACGACGACCGAGCCGGCCAGCGCGGTCGAGAGCACGATCGCCGAGATCAAAACCGTCGAGACGAAACCGGCCGACCTCAAGGCGGAGCCGAAAGGCGAAGCCGCGCCCGCCGAGGCGGTCGCGTCCTCTGCGATCGAGAAGCTCGCCATCACCGTCGCGACAGCTGAGGCCCTCGCCGCGGCGGCGCAGGCCGGCGACAAGACTGCTGCCTCAGCGCCCGCGCCGGGCGATCCCGGGAGCCGTCTGCCCCGGCACCTGCCTCTCGCGGCGGGTATCGTCGTCGCCCTCGGCCTCGGTTGGGCCGCCGGATCGCAGCTCAACGCGCGCCAGGACGCGATCCCGGCCTGGGCGGCCGAGATCGTGGGCAACCAGCGCCGCGGTCAGGAAGAGGCTCAGCGCTTCGCCGGCGACCTCCAATCGCTCCGCGCCAACCTCGACGCGATGCGCGCCGCGTCCCAGCGCGCGACCGTCGAAACCCGGGCGTTGCCCGCCGCCGTCGAAGCCAAGCTGGAGCGCGCCGAGCGCGCCGCCGTCGAGGCGAGTGCCACGGCCGTCAAAGCCGCCGCCCAGATCGAGCGGCTGGAGAAGGCAAGCCTCGACAATGGGCGTCTCGCTCCCGTCCTCGATCGCTTGGACCGTCTCGAAAAGCAGATCACCGATCGCCTGATCACAGCCGCCGCCGCGAAGGCGGTTCCGGTCGCGGCCGTGGTGGAAGCGCCGACCCAGACGGGCGCGCTCTCGCCCAAGAAGGAGGTGGAGGCCAAGGCTGAGCCGAAATCCGAGCCGAAGGCAGATCAGAAACTGGCCGACCCGCGCCAAGTCCCCCTCGAGGGCTGGGTGCTGCGCGAAGTCTACGACGGCGTTGCCCTCGTCGAGAACCGCTCGCGCGGCCTGCACGAGGTCGGCCCGGGCCACAACCTGCCCGGCGGCGTGAAGGTCGAAGCCATCGAGCGCCGCGGCCGTGCCTGGATCGTGATCACCTCCAAGGGCACGATCGGCATGGAGCGTTGGTGGTGAGATCGGGCGATTGCTCGATCAGCCGGACCTGTTCGGAGGGGGCGAAGCCGCCCCGGCGCCCACCCCACCCGACCCTGCTGCGCAGGGCCACCCTCCCCACAGGCGGGGAGGGATGAGGAGCGCCCTCCTTCTCCCCTTGAGGGAGAAGGTGCCCTGCGAAGCAGGGCGGATGAGGGGTGGCGCGCAGCGCCTCGCGAAGCGAGGAGCATGGTTGGTGCGGAGAGACCCTGATCGGCTCACGCCGGCGGCTTCGCCGCGCCCCTCTCCCGACCCCGCTGACGCGGGGCCACCCTCTCCCTCAAAGGGGAGAGGGGACGTACCTCTCAGTACCGCGCCGCTGCTCTCAGGGCGTAGACGACGGCCGTGAAGCTGCCCAGGCTCAGCACGTAAATCGCCACGAACCAGACGACGCGCCGCGCCGTGCTCTGGGGCGCCCGCTCATCGGGCTTCGTCGCCGGCGCGCTCAATGGTAGCTCCCGGCGGAGAGCACGTCTTCGGCCACCTTCCCCCGGAACACGTAGTAGGCATAGGCCGTGTAGAGGAAGGTGAGGGGCATCACCACCGCGTACCCGACCAGCGCGAAGGTTTGGGACGAGACGGAATTCGAGGCCTGCCAGATCGTGACGTTAGGCGGGATAAGGTAGGGAAAAAGTGAGATCCCGAGCCCGAGAAAGCCGAGCAGGAACAAGGCGATGGAGAGGAAGAATGGGGCGTAATGCCGGCCGTCCTCCAGCGTCCGGTAGATGCGCCAGGCAACGAAGGCGGTGAGCAGGGGCACTGGCGCCAGGAAGGCGATGTTGGGCCAAGAGAACCAGCGCTGCTCGATGCGAAGCCCCAGGAACGGCACCCAGGCCGAGACGATGGCCATCGCGATCAGCGTTGCGACGAGGAACTGCAGCGCCTTCCGGCGCGCCCAGATCTCGAGTTCGCCCGAAGTCTTCATCACGCACCAGGTGGCGCCGAGCAGCCCGTAGCCGCAGACGAGGCCGATCCCCGTCATGAGGCTGAAGGGGGTCAGCCAATCGAAGGTGCCGCCAGCGAACTGGTTGTCCTTGACTTCGAAGCCCTGGACGAAGGCGCCGAGCACCACGCCTTGCGCGAAGGTCGCGAGGATCGAGCCGAAGTGGAAGGAATTATCCCACAGGAAGCGCGACGACTCGGCCTTGAAGCGGAACTCGAAGGCGACGCCCCGGAAGATGAGGGCGATGAGCATGACCAGGAGCGGCAGGTAGAGCGCGGGGAGGATGACCGCGTAGGCGACGCCGAACACGGCGAGCAGCCCGCCGCCGCCGAGAATGAGCCAGGTCTCGTTGCCGTCCCACATCGGCGCGACGGAGAGCATCATCCGGTCGCGCCAATCATGCGAACCGTGCATCTTGAACAGGATACCGACGCCGAGGTCGAAGCCGTCGACGACGACGTACATCGCCACCGCGATGGCGAGCAGCCCTGCCCAGACGATGGGGAGCCAGAGCGCCGCCCCTTCGAGCCCCGGGGCCCATTGCGCGAGGATGCCGGTGACCGTCTCCATCATGGCCTACTCCGCGGGCTGGGGGCGGCGGTTCGAGCGACCCTCGATCGTGTCGCCGGGGAGTGAGAGTGGCCGCTTCGGCTTGCGCCCGAGATCGTCGCCTGAGACCTCCTCCACCGGCTCGGGGCCGCGCTTCAGGAGCTTGAGGAGGTAGTAGGTGCCGGCGGTGAAGACGATCGTGTAGACGACGAAGAAGGTGGCGAGCGACGTCGCCACCGCTCCGGTCGAGACCGGCGAAACCGCATCCTTGGTCCGCATCAGCCCATAGACTACCCAGGGCTGGCGGCCGATCTCTGCCGTGAACCAGCCGAAGATCACCGCCGCGAAGCCCGAGGGCGTCATCAGGAACAGGGCGCGGTGGAACCAGACGTTGGAGTACAAGGTGCCGCGCCAGCGCAGCACGAGGCTCCACAGCGCCACGCCGAGCATCAGGAAGCCGATGCCCACCATGATGCGGAAGGAGAAGAACACCGGCAGCACGGGCGGCCGATCCTCCTTGGGCACGTCCTTCAATCCCGGCACGACCCCGTCGTAGGCGTGGGTGAGGATCCAGGAGCCGATCTTCGGGATGGCGATCTCGTAATGGTTCTTTTCCGCCTCCTCGTCCGGCCAGGCGAAGAGGCGAAGCGGCATGTTGGATTGCCGCTCCCAGTTGCCTTCCATGGCGGCGAGCTTCGTCGGCTGCTTGGCGAGCACACCGAGGCCGTGCAGATCGCCGAACAGGATCTGGACGGGGATGAAGATAGTCGCGAACCATAAGGCCATGGAGAGCGAGCGCCGCGCCCCGTCGAGCTTGGCTTCCGGCTCCTGCTTGCGGCGGGCGCGCAGCAGCATGAAGGCCGACATGCCCGCCACCGCGAAGGCCGTGGTGAGGTAGCAGCCGAGCACCATGTGGGCGTAGCGGATCGGGAAGGACGGGTTGAAGACGATGTCGAACCAATTGTCCGGCACCGCGATGCCGTTCTCGATGCGATAGCCCGCGGGCGTCTGCATCCAGGAATTGGCCGACAGGATCCAAAAGGCCGACATCAGGGTGCCGAGCGCCACCATGCAGGTGGCGAAGAAGTGGAGGCGGTTCCCCACCTTCTCCCAGCCGAACAGCATGATGCCGAGAAAGGCCGCTTCCAGGAAGAAGGCGGTGATCACCTCGTACTGGATGAGGGGACCAAGGATGTTGCGCGTGAAGTCGGCGTAGCGCGACCAGTTCGTGCCGAACTGGAAGCTCATCACGATGCCCGACACCACGCCGAGCCCGAAGGACACGGCGAAGATCTTGACCCAGAACTTGTAGAGGTTGCGATAGGCGGGGTTGCCGGTGCGCAGCCAGTTGAATTCGAGGGCCGCGAGGAAGCTCGCCAACCCGATCGTGAAAGCCGGGAAGATGATGTGGAACGCCACCGTGAAGGCGAACTGGATGCGCGAGAGAAGGAGCGCGTCGACTTCCATCACCGGAATCTCCCGTCAGACCACCCGACAACGGCGCGAGTGAGGGCGAAGGTTCACGGCGGCAGGGGTGCTCATTGTCGCTGCGGCGCGGCCGCGACGGCGGACCGGGGCGCGCCTGCCTGAGCCGGCGCCCGGCGCCGCCCCTCGTTGATCGAGAGACGGCGCAAGGCCTCGAACTCGACGGGGTCGTGGCTGCAGAAGATCCGTATGTCGGGCCGCTCGTGAGCGAGCTTTCGCACCCGCTCCTGGTTCTCGTAATGCAGGTCCGGATCGACGGCCATCATGCGCTGGTAGGCCCTCGCGGCCGGGGGGCATTCCCGCTCCGGCCGATCGACCTCATGCCGATTGAAGTAGGCGTCCGCGGCGTTGAAGAGCCAGCCCTCCGGCGTCTCGACCGCGACGCCCGCATGGCCGAGGGTGTGGCCGGGCAGGGGTACGAAGAGGATCTCAGGCGGAAGACCCTTGAGATCGCGCACAGCCTCGAAGCCGAACCAGCGCTCACCCTCGCCGCGGCGGTAGGTGGCCCAGGAGCCGACCTCGTCCCATTGCTGCGGCCGGTAGCGGCGCCGGTCGAGGAAGCTCCGGCGCTGCCGCGCGGCCTGCATCTCGTCCGCGAGAACGTGCACCGTGGCGCGGGGGAAATCCTCGAGGCCGCCAGCATGGTCGAAATCGAGATGCGTCAGCACGATGTGGCGAACGTCCGAGCGCCGGAAGCCGAGCGCCTCGACCTGGTGCGCGGCCGTCTCGCGCCGGTCGAACTGGATGCGGTTGACGTGGATGAAGAGGGGGCTCAGCCGCTCGTAGGGGCGCTCGACGTCGCCGAGCCCGAACCCTGTGTCGACGAGGACGAGGCCGTCGTTGCTCTCGACGAGAAGGCAGTGGCACAGGAGCCGGGCCGTCGGCCCGTGGCTCACCCCGTCGAAGAGGCGGCCCCCGAGAGGGCACATGCAGCCGCAGTTGAGGTGTTGGACGCGCAGCATGGAGGCCTCGCAGACCGGAGAGGTTTTGCCCTCCAACGCGAGGCCGTGAGGAAGGTTGCCCGGCAGCCTCGCAGCCGCCGGGCAAAGGTTCGCTACACCAGGATCAACCCGGGAGAAGAACGGTATCGACGACGTGGATGACGCCGTTCGACTGCAGCACGTCCCCGATCGTCACCATGGACTTGCCACCCTTGGCGTCGGTGACGGAGAGCTTGCCGGCGCCGGCGTCCATGAGCGTGAGCTCGCCGCCCGCGGCGGTCTTGAGCATTGCCTTGCCGTTGCCGTCCTTCACCGCCTTCGCGAGGTCGGCCGCGGTCATTTTGCCGGGCACGACGTGGTAGGTGAGGATCTTCGTCAGGGTCGCCTTGTTCTCGGGCTTGACCAGCGTGTCGACGGTGCCGGCCGGCAGCTTGCTGAAGGCGTCGTTCGTCGGCGCGAAAACCGTGAACGGCCCCTTGCCGGAGAGCGTGTCGACGAGGCCCGCGGCCTTCACGGCGGCGACGAGAGTCGTGTGGTCTTTCGAGTTGACCGCGTTCTCGACGATGGTCTTGGACGGGTACATCGGCGCGCCGCCGACCGTCACCGTCTTCTCTTGCGCGACGCTGACGGCGGCGAACCCTGCCGCGCCTCCGACGGCCGCGAGCGCGGCGACGAGGGCGAGCCTGGGCAGCCTCGATGAGGACCGGATCATGACGTGTTCTCCTGGGAACCTGGCCTCCCGAACGGGGGCAGTGATCCTTACGGAGAGGAGGCTTGTTAAGTTTCAGATCACGCGGCCGCGAGCTCCTTCTTGATCCGGCTGTCGAGGAGCGTCAGCACCGCGGCCTCCTCCGGCTTCAGGCCCGGCAGGTTCTCGCGCAACTCCGCCTCGACCTCTTCCTTGATCTCCAGGAGCAGGTTGCCTTCGAGGTAGGAGTTCACGATCTCCGGATGAACGTAGCACTTGCGGCAGATGGTGGGCGTGTTGCCCAGCCGCGCCGAGACGCGCTCGATCGCCGCGCGCACGTTCTTTTTCGCCTTGGCGTCCGAGTCGAAGCTCTCGAACTCGCGGAGCGCCAGCGCCGCGAGCACGGTGCCGGCCCAGGTGCGAAAGTCCTTGGCCGAGATGTCGAGCCCCGAGATCTCGCGAAGGTAGGCGTTGACGTCCGCCGAGGTCACGTCGCGGCGCGTCCCTTCCTCGTCGACGTACTGGAACAACTCCTGCCCCGGCAGCTCCTGGCAGGCGCGCACGATCTTGGCGATGCGGCGGTCCTTGACCTGCAGCTTCCAGGTCTTGCCGCTCTTGCCCTTGAAGGAGAAGCGGAGCTCCGATCCGTCGACCTTCACGTGCCGGTTCTGGAGCGTGGTGAGCCCGTAGGATTTGTTCTGCTTGGCGTAATCGTCGTTGCCGACGCGGATCAAGGTCGTCTCGAGGAGGTGGACGACGGTGGCGAGCACCTTTTCCCGCGACAGGCCGCGCAGGCTCATGTGCTCCTGGATCTTGGCGCGGATCGCCGGCAGCTCCTGCGCGAAGCGCATCACGTGCTCGTATTTCGTGCTCTCGCGAACCTCCCGGAACTGCGGGTGGTAGCGGTACTGCTTGCGCCCCTTGGCGTCGCGTCCGGTGGCCTGGATATGGCCGTTCGCGTGGGGGCAGATCCAGACGTCGGTGTAGGCCGGCGGGACCGCGAGCGACTTGATGCGCTGCAGCGTCTTCTCATCCTTCACCGTCTCGCCGTTGGGCTTGATGAAGGTCCAGCCCTTGCCGGCCTTGCGGCGGCGGATGCCGGGCTCCTCGTCGGAGACGTAGCGGAGACCCGCGGATTCGGCGGCGTCCTTCGGGTCGACGACGGTGGTTTCGGTGTCGGAATCGAGGAGCATGGTCGGAGAACTCGTGACGCGGCCGGAGCCGTGGTCAACCGCGGCTTAAGGCGCGGGGTTCCTGCGACCTATTCCGCCGGCTGGGCTGCCGCCTCTCGCCGGTCCTGGCGCAGCTTGAGGAACAGGATGAAGCTGCTCAAGGCGAGGCTCGCCAGGTTGAAGACGATGAGCACCCACGACCCGAGGAGGAAGCCGTAGATCGTCCAGAGCGTGAAGGCCGTGACGGTGACGAAGTACATCCTCTTCGAGATGGCGCCGGTGTCGCCCTCGCGGAGGGCCTTCATGACCTGGGGCACGAAGCTCGACGTCGAGAGGAGGCCGGCGACGATGCCGAGCCCGGTGGCGAGCGTGCCCTGATCCATCCCGATCGATTCCTGTCCGGTGCCGGCTGTGAACGGACGGGACGGGCCTTGGTTCCGGGCTGCGTCAGCCGGCAGGCTCGGCTTTCGCGGGCAGGGGGAAGAGGGTGGTGAAGCGCTCGGCGAGCGTTCGGTCGCCATTCACGGTCAGAAGTCCGGCCGCTTCGAGCTGGTCGAGGGGCTGGCCGCCATAGACGGCCGCGGCGATGATCGGCGCCGGCCCGCTCAAGACGGCGTCCGCCTCATCGATCGCGTCGCGGGCGATCTCGATCTGCCCGTCGCCGAGGCGCGCGAGAAAGGTCTCGTCGCCGATGCGAAGGCCGATGCTGGCGCTCAAACCCTTGGCTCGCGCCGGGTCGAGCATGGTGCGGAACGACAGGAGGAGCGACACGGCGCTCAAGGGCAGGCTCGGGTCGTGCCGCGGCGAGCGGGCGGCCCAGCGCCCGAGGGCCTGGAAGATGGGTTCGCTCTGTGCGCCCCAGGGGGTGACCTCGTAAACCTGCACGGCTGCGGGCGGCGGAAGCCGGCGCCGCACGACGAGGCCGGCCTCCTCCAGCCCTTCAAGACGCTGGGTGAGCACGTTGGCCGAGATGCTCGGCAAGTCGGCGCGAAGATCCGAGAAGCGCTTGGGTCCGAACAGGAGCTCGCGCAGAACGAGGAGGGCCCAGCGCTCGCCCACGAGGTCGAGGGCATGCGCGGCTCCGCAGGCGTCGTCGTAGCTGCGCCTGGAGCCGCGTTCACCCTGTCCAGTTATTTTTTCTAACTTCATAGTTGCATAATGTAACTCTATCGGCTACCCGTTTCAAGACGCAACGAGAGGAAACGCCGATGCCGACCGCCGCCCCGACCCTGATCTTCGTCAACCTGCCCGTCCGCGATCTCGCGAAGGCCAGGGCCTTCTACGAGGCGATCGGCGCGACGCCGAACCTGCAGTTCACCGACGACACCGCCGCCTGCATGGTGTTCTCGGAGACGATCCACGTCATGCTCCTCACCCACGACAAATTCCGCCAGTTCACGCCTAAGCCCATCGCGGACCGCGGCACGACGGAGGTGCTGATCTGCCTGTCTGCGGGAAGCCGTGACGCGGTGGACGCCATGGTCGCGAAAGCCGGGGAGGCCGGCGGCGTCCTCGATCCGGCTCCCCTCCAGGATTACGGCTTCATGTATGGCCGCAGCTTCGAGGACCCGGACGGGCACATCTGGGAAGTGATGTGGATGGACACCGCGGCAGCTGCCGCCGCCATGGCGCCGTCCGAGACGGCAGCCCCCGAGCCGGCGCTCGCGTGAAGGAGGACCGAGTGATGACCGAAGCCAAGAGCTCTGTGCCCACCGCCATGCCCCACGAACTCACCGTCACCCGCTTCATCGCCGCGCCGCCCGAGACGGTCTACCGCGTCTGGACGGAGCGTACCGGGGAGTGGTTTGCCCCCCGTCCCTACACGACGCCCGAGGTCGACATCGACTTCCGGCCCGGCGGTCGTGACCGCATCGTCATGCAGGCGCCTGACGGCACGCGCATGCCGATGGAGGGCATCGTCCTCGAGGTCGTGCCGAACCGGCGCATCGTCCTCACCGATGCCTTCCGCGAGGGCTGGGTGCCGCAGGAAGCCTTCATGGTGGTGATCGCCACCTTCGACCCCGAGGGCGAGGGCACCCGCTACACGGCCACCGTGCGCCACTGGAGCGAAGAAGCGAAGGCGCGCCACGAGGCGATGGGGTTCCATCAGGGCTGGGGCACCGTCGCCGACCAGTTGGCGGAACTCGCCGAGACGGATGCCGCCAAAGCCGCGGCGTGAGCCAGCGCTGATGTGATCGACGATCCAATCAACCGAAGTTGAGACGCTCTCATGACCTCGTGCCCGCTCGCGTCGACAGCCCCACCTGTGAGTGACCGCCAAGCCCTGCGTTGGGGCGGACGGATCTTGAGCGGGCTCGTCATCGCCTTTTGCCTGCTCGACTCCGCCATCAAGATCCCGCCGCTCCAGCCGGTGACGGACACGATGGCGGCCCTCGGCTGGCCGAGCGATCCGGCGACGACGCGTGCCCTCGCGGCGCTGTTGATCGGCGCCGCCCTTCTCTACGCCTATCGGCCCACGGCTCTCCTCGGAGCGATCGTGATGACGGCTTATCTCGGCGGCGCGGTCGCGACCCATGCCCGCATCGGCAGCCCGCTCTTCAGCCACGCGCTCTTCGGCGTCTATGTCGGCATCCTCGCCTGGGCCGGGTTGTGGCTGCGCGACCCGCGCCTGCGCGCGCTCCTTCCCTTGGCTCCGGGCCGCTGAACCTTCGACAGCCCTCCACTCTCTTCAAAAGGATTTTTCGCCTTGAGCTACATCGATGGTTTCGTCGTGCCGGTCCCTGCCGGCAACAAGGACGCCTACCTCTCGCTGAGCGAGACGATGACGGCCATCTTCTTCGAGCTCGGCGCCACCCGCGTCGTCGAGGCTTGGGAGAGCGACGTGCCCGACGGCAAGGTCACGGACTTCCGCCGCGCCGTACAGGCGAAGGAGGACGAGAAGATCGTCTTTTCCTGGATCGCCTGGCCCTCGAAGGAGGCCCGCGACGAGGGCAACCGCCGGCTCATGGCCGATCCGCGCATGAAGGACATGGGCGCCACCATGCCTTTCGACGGCCGGCGCATGATCTTCGGCGGCTTCGACGTCGCCCTCGACAAGGGAGCGTGAGGCCATGGACGCGATCACCCCCTGCCTCTGGTTCAACGGCGTGGCGGAGGAGGCGGCGCGCTTCTACGCGGCGCTGATCCCCAACTCCAAGGTCGTCGCGGTCAACCGCGCGCCCGCGGACACGCCCTCCGGGCCGGCCGGATCGGTCCTGACCGTCGAGTTCATCCTCGCCGGACGGTCCTTCCTCGGCCTCAACGGCGGGCCGCAATTCGCCTTCACGGAGGCCGTCTCCTTCATCCTGCCCTGCGAGAGCCAGGCCGAGGTCGACCGCCTCTGGGCGGCCCTGTCGGAGGGCGGATCGCCCGGCCCATGCGGCTGGCTCAAGGACCGCTACGGCCTGTCGTGGCAGGTAGTGCCGCGGGAGGCGCTCGCGATGCTCAAGGATCAGGACCAGGCCCGGGCGGGCCGCGTCCTCCAGGCGATCATGGGCATGTCCAAGATCGAGATGGAGCCCCTGCGGCAGGCCTGGGCGGCCTGACGGCGTCTCTCAAGCCCCCCGCAGGAGGACGACCTTGCCTCCCGTTGCCGGCGTCGCTTCGCCCAGCACGGCGATCAGCCGGGCGACGAGTTCGTCCATGCGGAAGGGCTTGCCGATGACCGCGTCCACCTCGCCCGCCTCGGGCAAGGCGGACGCTTCGGCGTAGCCCGTCATCATCAACAGAGGCATGGCCGGCGCGAGCGCCTTGAGGCGGCGGGCCGTCGCCGTGCCGGTGAGGCCGGGCATGGCATAGTCGAGGAGGGTGAGGTGAGGTCGCGCGGCCTCGGGCGCGGCTTCGAGGTGTTCGATGGCTGCGAGCCCGCTCGCGGCCTCGCTCACGACGGCGCCGGCCTCTCGCAGCATGCCGACGACGACCTGGCGGACGTCGCCGTCGTCGTCGACGACCAGGATACGGCGCCCTGCGAGGGGGAGTTCGGCGTGCGGCCTCTCGGGAAGGACGGCCGGCACGGCTCCCAGGGCTTCCCGAGCCCGCGGGAGATACACCTGCACGCTCGTGCCCTCGCCGGCGCGGGTTTCGATCCGCACGCCACCGCCGAGCTGCTTGGCGATCCCGAGGACCTGGCTCAAGCCGAGGCCCGAGCCCTTGCCCACCTCCTTGGTGGTGAAGAACGGCTCGAAGACGCGGGCCAGCACGTCGGGCGGCATGCCGGTGCCCGTGTCGGACACGGCGACCATCACGTACTCGCCGGCCGCGGGCTCCTCGGGCGTCGCCGGGTCGGTCGCGACGACGTTGGTGGTCTCGACGGTGAGCGCCCCGCCCAGCGGCATGGAGTCCCGGGCATTGAGGGCGAGGTTGAGCACGATCAGCTCGAGCTGGGTCGGGTCGGCCAGGGCCGGCCAGAGATCCGCGCGCAGCCGGGTCTCGACCCGCACCGTGCCGCCGAGCGTCGAGCGCAGCAGGGTCACGACGCCGTCGACCGAGGCGTTGACGTCCGTTGTCTTCGGCTCGAGCCGCTGACGGCGCGAGAAGGCGAGAAGCTGCTGCGTCAGCCGGGCGCCCCGCTCGGCTGCTTCCGTGGCGTTGCTGATAAGCCGGCGCGAGCGGTCGTCGAGCCCCGAGCCGAGGCGCCGGCCGAGCATCTCGAGGCTGCCGAGCACGGCGGTGAGCAGGTTGTTGAAGTCGTGAGCGAGGCCGCCCGTGAGCTGGCCCACGGCCTCGAGGCGCTGCGCCCGGCTCAGCTGCCGCTCGGCTTGGCGCCGCTCCTCCATCTCGGCGAGGAGCCGGGCATTCGCCTGGGCGAGCTCGTGCGTGCGCGCGGCGACCCGCTCCTCCAGGCCCTCGTTGAGACGGCGCAGCTCCGCCTCCCGTTGCCGGAGCGCTGCGGCCGCGCAGGTCAGCGCTTCCCGCACCGACGCGGTCTCCGCGAAGTCGGATCCGGACGGTTCGGGCGGCTCGGCGCGTCCGTCGGCGAGCGCCGTGGCGGCCCGCGCGAGGTCCTCGACCGTCCGGGCGATGACTCGCGCTACCGCACCCGCCATCACCAGCCCGCCGGCGACGAGGAGCCAGCCGGTGCCGGCAAGGTACAGGGCCGACCATCGGGCCGTGGCGGTCAGCTCGGCCCGCGGCACGGCGACGACGGTCGACCAGCCCGACACGGCCGACCGGTTGAGGGCCACGACCGTCGCGACGCCGTCGAGGGACGTGCTCTCGAAAACGGCTTCAGCCACCTTGGCCTGGATGCGTGCCACAGTGTTCGCCGTCGTGGACCGCCCGACGAAGCGCGCCGCCTCGCGCGAGCGCGCCACGACGATGCCGTTCCGGTCGTTGATGGCGCCGATCCACGAGGCTGGCAGCCGCTGGTCCTCCAGGATGCGGCTGACGGTGCTGGCCGGCATGAGAACCGAGACGGCGAATCGCGGCGCTCCGTCCGGCCCCGCGATCAAGGTGTCAACGCCGACCGTCGGCGCGCTGGCGACGAGACCGGTAAAGACGTTGCTGATCCGGGTTTTACCTGGCTCTAGGCCGTTCCAATGACTCTGATCGTCGAGCCGCGGCAGCGCGCTTCCGGGCGGCAGGCTGGTGTTGACCACCTGACGCCCGCGCTCCTCGACCACGACCCAAGACTCCGGCAGGCGCATGGCGGCGCGGGCGCGGGCGTCGAAGGAGGCGAAATCGCCGGCCTCCAGCTGCGGCGAGGTGGCGAGCGCCCAAAGCAAGGCCTCGGCTTGCCCGAAATGGCGGTCGACGACGAGGGACAGGGCCCGCGTCGTCTCCTGGAGGTGCTTTTGCACCTCCAGGCGATCGCGGCGGTAGGCGCCGTAGAGGGTGAGACCGCCGGCCGCGAGCGCCGGCAGGGTCAGCGCCAGAACGAGGAGCACCAGGCGCGAGCGCAGCGACGGACGCCGCCGCCCGCCCGCTCGAGCGCCAACGATTCCCCCGTCCATGCCCGGCGCTCCGCCCAAATCAGGCGCCAGCATAGCATCCGAGCCCCCGATGTCGCGCCGAAAGCACCGGCGCGACACCTGGCCCCGGTCTCTAGCGGCGCGCGGCGTCCGGGCGCTGGGACTTGGTGGAATCGTCCGCTGTCACGTCGTCGAACCCGTCCATCCAGCCCTGATGCTCGATCGTGCCGGGCTCGTAGGGGCAGCTCTCCCGCCCGCGACCGTATTCCCGGGCGTTGCGGCCTTGGATGACGGGTTGATCGCTCGCGGTGGCCTCGCCCTGGTAGAACTCGCTCATGGTCGCCTCGTGTCGGTGACGGCCCGCCGAGCGGGCCCGTTCGGCTGGGACAACGCGCGAGAGGGCGGATCGGTCAGGGCAGGGCCGGCTCGCCGGCCGCGGCGAAGAGACCGGTCGGCAGCCCGTCGAGGCTGGTCTCGTTCTTCTCCCGCCAATAGGCTTCGATCCCCGTTTCGCCCTTGGCTTCGGCCCAGCGGTCCATCTGATCCCGCTCGCCTTCGTAGGCGAAGAACGGCACGCCGTAGCCACAGGAGGTCTGCACGAGGTCGATCGCGAGCCGGACGATCTGGCGGGTGCCCAGCGGCTTCTCGCCCCCGAACGGTCCGGCGATCAGGGCGGCGAAGGCCTCGCTCTCGCGATGGATCACCTCGCCGCGCCCGTAGAGGCGCAGGATCAGCGGCGGTCCCTCGAAGGCGCAGAACATAAGGGTGAGGCGGCCGTCGGCGAGGAGATGCGCCGCCGTCTCGTTGCCGCTGCCCGTCCGGTCGAGATAGGCCACCGTGCCCTCGTCGAGGATTCGCAGGCAGTCGGTGCCCCGGGGCGAGACGTTGACCCGGCTGCCGGCCGCAGCGGAGGCCGTGAAGAAGAGGCGCTGGCGCGCGATGAAGGCGCGATGGCGCTCGTCGAGGCAGGGGAAGCGCTTGGCCATGACTCCAGCGCCTACCACGTCCTCGCGCGCGCGGCCAAGCTCAGGCCGGCTCGACCCCGCACCATTCCGCCACGAAGAGCGCCATCGCCGTCGTGATGCGCTTCAAAGACGAGAGGCTCACCCGCTCGTCGAAGCCGTGGATGTCCTTCGAAATTGGACCGTAGCAGAGCGCCGGAACCCGGTCGTAGAGGGCGTAAACCCGCGTATCGAGATAGCCGGCTGTCATGAAGCTCTGGAGCGGCTGCCCCGCGGCGGCCTGGTGCGCGCGCCCGAGCGCCGCTTCCGCTTCCGAGCCGGGCTCGAGCACGTAGCCCTCCGCGGTGAAGCCGTTGACGCGGACGAGGGGCGGGCTGTTGGCGAGGTATGGATCGGTGCGGGCGAAACCCGCCACCGCCGCCTCGATCTCGGCCGCCGCGGCCTTCGCCGTCTCGCCAGGATAAATGGCGATGCGGCAATCGATCCGACACCAGGCCGGCACGGAGGAGGCCCAGTCACCGCCCTCGATCTTGCCGATGTTGAGGTTGATCGGGTGCGTCTCGTCCGCGAAATGCTCGCGGTCGGCCTTCCGCTCGTTCCAGGCGGCCTCGAGCCGGCGCAGCGCCCCGATCACGCGGTAGGCGGCGTCGATGGCATTGGCGCCTTCGCCCATCTCGCGAACGTGGACAGGACGGCCCCGGACCTCGACCTGGAACCAGAGCACGCCGGTATTGGCCCGCACCAGCTTCTCGTCCTCGGGTTCCGGGATGAGCACGGCATCGGCGCGGTAGCCGCGCAGGTGGGTCATGAGGGCACCGTTGCCGGTGGATTCCTCTTCCACCACCGATTGCAGGTAGACCGTCGCCGCGGGCTGCAAGCCGGCGCGGCGCAGGGCATCGAGGACGAAGAGGTTCGCCGCGTGTCCTGCCTTCATGTCGGCACCGCCGCGGCCGTGAAGCCAGTCCCCCTGGATCCAAGGCTCGAAGGGCGGACGGGTCCAGAGCTCGGGCGGTCCGGCCGGCACGACGTCGACGTGGGCCTGCAGGATGAGGGAACGCCCGCGCTCCTCGCGCGGGCGGTGGATGCCGACGACGATCGGCGCGTCCGAATGCGCCTCCGTCCAGGGCGATCCGCCGGGATGAGCACTGATCGCCTCCCGATCCATCCCGAAACGGTCAACGGCATAGCCGCGATCGCGAAAACTGCGGAAGACGAAATCCTGGATCGCGTGCTCCTCACCCCGCAGCGACGGGAAGCGCATGAGCGCTTCGGTATGGGCGATCTGCCCAGCGAAGCCGTCATCGACGGCGGCCGTGATCCGGTCGCTCAGGGCAGGTTCGAGGGTCATGCGCGGGACTCTCGCGGGGCGTTCAGGCGGGTTGCGGCACTTCGAGCCTCGCCAGCACGGCGCGGCCCGGCACGGCGGCGAGCAGTTGGCGGGTATAGGCGTGCTGCGGGTTCGCGAAGAGCTCCGCCGTCGGTCCGGTCTCGACGATGCGCCCGCGCTGCATGACGGCGATGCGGTCGCAGACCTGGGCCGCGACCCGCAGATCGTGCGTCACGAAGAGGATGGCCAGGCCCAGCCGCTCTTGCAGATCCTTGATCAGCTTCAAAATTTGCGCCTGAACCGACACGTCGAGGGCCGAGACGGGCTCGTCGGCGACGAGCACCTCCGGTTCAAGGGCGAGCGCCCGGGCGATGCCGATGCGCTGGCGCTGGCCGCCGGAGAACTCGTGCGGGTAGCGCTCGGCGGCGTTCGCGGAGAGGCCCACAAGGTCGAGGAGCTCGCGCGCCTTGGCGAGCGCCGCCCGCCTATCGCCTCCCTGCGCGATCGGCCCCTCCGCGATGATCCGCCCCACCGTCCGCCGCGGGTTGAGCGAGGCGAAGGGGTCCTGGAACACCATCTGGATGCGCTTGCGGTGCGGCCGGAACTGCGCCTGCGAAAGGGGGCGGATCGAGAGGTCGCCGACCTTGATCTCGCCCGCGTCGGCCTCGGTGAGCCGCAGGCAGCAGCGCCCGACGGTGGACTTGCCCGAGCCCGACTCGCCGACGAGCCCGAGCGTCTCTCCGCGGCGAATGGCGAAGGACACGTCCTGGGCCGCCGCCACCTCGCGCCCGCGCTTGAAGAAGCCCCGGCCCCGGTAGACCTTCTGCAAGCCTTCGACGAGGAGCCCCGTCGGTTCGGTGGAGAGCGGCTTCGGCGGAGGCGGGGTCAGCGAGGGCACGGCGGCGAGAAGACGCTTGGTATAGGCGTGCTGCGGCCGGGACAGCACGTCCTCGGTGCGGCCCTCCTCGACGCAGATCCCTTCCTGGAGCACGGCGACGCGGTCGGCGATCTCGGCGACGACGCCGAAATCGTGGGTGATGAAGAGCACCGCCGTGCCGTGCTTGCGGCGCAGATTGTCGATGAGCCTGAGGATCTGCGCCTGGGTCGTGACGTCGAGGGCGGTCGTCGGCTCGTCGGCGATGAGGAGCTTCGGCTCCAGCGCCAGGGCCATGGCGATCATCACGCGCTGGCGCTGGCCGCCCGAGAGTTCGTGCGGGTAGGCCCGCGCCAAGCGTTCCGGATCGGGCAGGCCCACCTCGTCGAGGAGCTCCAAGGTTCGCCGGCGGCGTCCGGCGCGGTCCAGGACGCCGTGGGTCTCGAAGGTTTCCTCGATCTGGCGCGCCACCCGCATCACGGGGTTCAGGCTCGTCATCGGCTCCTGGAAGATCATGCCGATGTCGCGGCCGCGCACATCCTGGTAGGCGCGCTCGTCGAGGGTGAGCAGATCGCGGCCGTTGAGGCGGATCGCCCCCGCCGTCGCCCGCACGGCCTTGGGCAGGAGGCCCATGACGGCGTGCGCCGTCATAGATTTCCCCGAGCCCGACTCGCCGACAACGCAGAGTGTTTCGCCGGGACCGATGGCCAGCGAGAGGTTCGCGATGGCGTTCGTTCGGTCGGCGAGCTTCGGCAGCGCCAGGGTGAGCCCCTCGACGGCCAGGACCGGAGACGTCGTGCTCATGCCAGCACTCATCCCGAGACTCATGCGCCTCGGCCCCGCGCGAGACGGGGATTGAGGGCGTCGTTGAGGCCCTCGCCGACGAGGTTTAAGGCGAGCACGGTGAGGAAGATCGCAAATCCTGGGAAGAACGAGATCCACCAGGCGTCGATGAGGCGGGTGCGCCCGGCGCCGACCATGTAGCCCCAGGTCATCATGTTCGGGTCGCCGAGGCCGAGGAAGGACAGGGAAGATTCGAGGAGGATGGCGGAGGCCACCATGAGGGACGCCATGACGATGATCGGGGCGAGCGTGTTCGGCAGAACCTCGCTCAGGATGATCCGCGGTGTCGTCTGCCCGACGGTGACGGCGGCCTGGACGTAGTCGCGGGCGCGCAGCGACAGCACCTCGCCGCGCACGAGGCGGGCGACGGGCGGCCAGCTCACGATGGCAATGGCAAGGACGATCGACGCGATGGAGGGTTGGAGGATCGCCACGATGACGATGGCGAGCGCGAAGCTCGGGATCGTCTGGAAGAACTCGGTGAAGCGCATCAGGGCGTCGTCGACGAGCCCGCCGCGATAGCCCGCCACCGCGCCGAGCGGCACACCGATGAGGAGCGCCACGACCGTCGAAACGAGGCCAATGAGAAGCGAAACCCGCGCGCCGTGCATCAGCCCCGCCATCACATCGCGCCCCAGCGTGTCCGTGCCGAGGGGAAAGCGCTCCAGGGCGAAGGGGGCGAGCACCGGCCGCCCGACGAGGCGCCAGGGCGATTGCGGGTAGGTGAGGGGCGCGACGACCGCGACGACCACGACCGCCAGCAGCACCAGGAGGCCGATGACTGCCCCCTTGTTGCGGGCAAAGCGCGCAAGAAAGCTCATGCCCCGACCTCGATGCGCGGGTCGACCTGGCGATAGACGAGGTCGGTGATCAGGTTGAACAGAACCACCATCGCGGAGGAGACGAAGAACACGCCGAGCAGCACGGAATAGTCGCGCTGCGCCAGGGATTCGAACATGAGGCGGCCGATCCCCGGCCAGGCGAAGACGGTCTCGGTCAGCACCGCGCCGCCGACGATCTGGCCGGCCTGGAGCCCGGCCAGGGTCACCACGGGGAGAATGGCGTTGCGTGCCACGTGCCGGCGCGCCACGACGCTCTCCGACAAGCCCTTGGCCCGCGCGGTCTTCACGAAGTCGGCGCCGGCGACCTCCAGCGTCGAGGCGCGCATCATGCGGGTGTAGAGGGCCGTGAAGAACAGCCCGAGCGTCAGGGCCGGCAGCACGAGGTGCCGGCCGATGTCGAGGGCCCGGTTAAGGCCCGTATAGTTCGCCCCGATCGTTTCGTAGCCCACGTTCGGCACGAGGCCGAGCTTGAGCGAGAACACGATCTGGCTCATCAGCGCGATCCAGAACAGGGGCGTCGCGTAGAAGACGAGGGCCAGCGTCGTGATCGCCGAGTCCGACCAGCGACCCGCGCGGCGAGCGGCGAGCGCCCCCATCACCGTGCCGAGCGCGAGGGAGATGACGAAGGCCGTGCCGGTCAGCAGCAGGGTCGCCGGCAGCCGCTCGCCGATGAGGGACGCGACGCTGCGCTGCTGGCGGTAGGAATAGCCGAGATCGAGGGTCAGAACCCCCTTCATGTAGAGCCAGAGCTGCTCCAGGAGCGGCCGGTCGAGGCCGAAGCGCTGGCGCAACTGCTCGATGAACTGCGCGTCCGCGGCGCCCGCTTCGCCTGCCATCACTTGCGCCGGGTCGCCCGGCGCCGCGCGGATCAGGAGGAAGTTGAGCGCCGCGATCGCGATGAGCACGAGCACGCCCTTCAGGACGCGGCCGGTGAGGAAGCGCAGGAAGGGCATGCCGGGAGGAGTCTGGCCTTTACTGCTTCCAGGCGTTGCGCATCGCGTCGTTGATGCCGACCGCCGTGGTCACGAGATCCTTCACGTTGCAGCGCGACACCGTGGGGAAGTCGAGCTCGAGGAGCCAGAGCACCGGCAGCTCGTCGGCAAGGATTTGCTGCACCTTGGTGTAGAGCGCCTGGCGCTGCTCGGCGGGGGCGGAGGCCGCATCCGCGAAGAGCTTGTCGACCTCCGGGTTGGAGTAGCCGCCGACGTTGCCGAACGGGTTGCCCTTGACGATGTTCGTGGAGATGTAGGAGCGCGCGACGCCCGTCGCCGGATCGCCGAACTGGTAGAGGAAGTTGAAGGTCAGGTCGAAATCGAAGTTGGACGTGCGCTGCGTCCAGCCGGGCACATCGGTCGTGACGAGCTCCATCTTGATGCCGACATCCTCCAGGTTCTGCTTGATCGCCTCGCCCCAGCGCGACCAGGTTTCGCCGTAGGGCAGGGCCAGGAAGCGGATCGTCTCGCCCTTGTAGCCCGACTGCTTGACGAGCTCCTTCGCCTTAGCGGGGTTGTAGTCGTAGGTTTTCACCCCTTCCGCCGAATAGAACTTGGTCTTCGACGAGATCGGCCCCGTCGGGATCTTGCCGTAGCCCGACCACACGACGTCGCGGCCGAAATCGCGGTCGATGGCGTGCATCATCGCCTGGCGGAACTGCTTGTTGCCGAGGATGCCGTTCCTCACGTTGACCGAGATCCAGGCATGGGGGGCAAACATCTCCCAGCCTTTGGTAGTGACGCAGGTGTTCGGCAGCTTCGACAGCCGGGCCACGTCGAAGATCTCGACGGCGCCGCCGGTGAGCACGTCCACCTTGCCCGTCTCGTAAGCCACGGCGCGGGAGGCCGCGTCCGGAATGAACTGGAAATAGACTTCGTCGAGCAGCGGGCGGCTCTTGTCGTGGTAGTTCTCGTTGCGGACGAGGTGCACGAAGGAGCCCTTGCGCCATTCCTTGAACTTCATCGGCCCGGTGCCGATGGGCGTGGCGTTCATCGGGTTCGCCTTGTAGTCCGTGCCCTCGTAGATGTGCTTGGGCACCATCGGAGTCGTCGCCACCTCGAAGGCGAGGATGAAGGGGCCGAAAGGCTGCTTCAGGGTGAAGCGGATCGTGCGATCATCCACCTTCTCGATTTTGTCGACCTGGGCGTTGACGATCGGGCGCCAGCGCGGATGCTCCTGGCGCAGGAACTTGTCGAAGGTGAACACGGCGTCGTCGGCGGTGAACGGCTTGCCGTCGTGCCAGGTGACGCCTGATTTCAGCTTGAAGGTGTAGACTTTCTGGTCGGGCGAGATCTCCCAGGACTCGGCGAGCGAGGGCTGCGGGTTCAGCTTCTCGTCGTAGCGCAGGAAGCTCTCGTAGATGTTGCCCGCGATCATATTCGTCGGGCCGTTCTGGTTGAGCGCCTGCATCAGCATCGGAGGCTCGGGCGTCACCACCACCTGGAGCGCCCCGCCGCGCTTCGGTTCGCCCTGCGCCGACGCCGCCGTGCTCAACAGACCGAGGATGGTCGCCGCGGCCGCGCCGCGTACCAAGGATGCCAGCATGCTCAACCCCTCTCCCGCGCCGGTCGGCCGATGGCCTCCGGTCCCAAGCTCACGGCCGCGATTAGACCGGGGCGCTCCCGCAGCGTCAACGGCGCGTTGACTGCGTTCCCCGCCCGATTGCGGCTCCGTCGAGGGTAAGCAAGAGACGGGCCTTCAGCCCCGGCTCGGGCTCTCGGGGCTTGCGGCATCGCGGCGGACGTAGCCGGCGCGCAGCAGGCGCTCGGCGAGGTCGCTCTCGCCGATGCGGCAGGTTCCGACGCTCTCCGCGCCGTTCGGGCGGTGGCGGCAGGTCACGCGCCGGTGGCGCGTGGTGAGGTCGAGCACCGTCGCCGCGCGCTCGCGGCAGGGTTCAAGACGGCCGTCGAGGGTGCGGCAGGCTTCCTCAGCCGCGGGCAGGTCGAGCCCCGCCAGGCGGATCCTGGTCGAGCCCGCGAGAAGGGTGCGGCCGTCGAAGGCCGTGACTTGAGGAAACTCCTCCTCCCGCCAGTCCGGCGCGGGGCGGGGGGTGAACGCCGCCGCGTCGAGCCGAGCCGCCGGAGCGGCTTCGAAGCGGGCGGCATCCTGCGGTCCGGCCGGACGGGCATCGAGAAGGCTCCAGGCCGTCGCGGGCTCGGGCAGGGACCCGCGCGGCGTGACAGGCAGGGACGCCTCCCGCGGCGCGAGCGGGCCGTTCCAGGCGGCCAAGCGCACCGCGTCCTTGCCGCTTTCGGGCGTCGTGGCGACGGCGGCGACCGGTGCGGCGGCCTGCGCCGGAGCAGGTGGGGGCAGCATCGTCGCGGCGACGAAGGCGATGCCGCAGCCGAGGAGCGCCAGCGCTCCGGTGCGGGCCAGCACCGGTCCCCGCCGAGGCCGGCTCGGCCGCAGAGCGACCTCCACCGGACATCCCGTTCGTCTCAGAGCACCCTGGCTGATCGTGGTCTGCATGGCCGTTCGCCTCGTCTCACGGCCACCAGAAGAGCAGGGATGTTCTGACAACGGCTGAAAACAATCGTAACAAGTTTTCGTATTCGGCGTTCAGTTTTCATCAATCATGTCACGGCAGCGCTCTTCATAAGGATTGGTTCACGACGACGTCAGGTCGTCATTTAGATTTACGCGCGATTCACGCCGTGCGGGTCCTTTAAGTCCAACAACAAGGACAGGGGACGTCGCAGGTGCGCTCGAAATCCATCATCATGCTGGCCGTCGCCCTGGTCTTCGGCATCGGGGCCGTCCTCGTCGGCCAGCGCTGGCTCGACCGCCAGGCCAGCCAGCGCCTGCGCGAGATGCAGGCGAGCCACCAGCCCCGCGCCGAGGCGCCGAAGCGGACACTCGTGGTCGCCGGTGCGCCCTTGCGCTTCGGCGACGAAGTCACCCGTCAGAGCCTGCGCGAGATCCCCTGGCCGGGCGACGCGGTTCCGAAGGGCGCCTTCAGCCGCATCGACGAGGTGATCGACGGCAAGACCCGCCGCGTCGCCCTCGCCGCCCTCGAGGAGAACGAGCCGGTGCTCGCGCCCAAGATCACCGGGCCGGGCCAGCGCGCCTCGCTCGCCGCGGTGGTCGCGCCCGGCATGAAGGCCGTCACGGTGCGGGTCAACGACGTCAACGGGGTCGCCGGCTTCGTGCTGCCCGGCGAGCGCGTCGACGTGATGATGGTGCGTAACCTCGACCGCAATGAGGCCTATGCCGACGTGCTGCTCCAGAACGTGCGGGTGCTCGCGGCCGACCAGACCGCCGACGACAAGCTCGACCGGCCCTCCGTGGTGAAGGCCGTCACCCTGGAAGTGAGCACGAACGATGCGCAGAGGCTGACGCTCGCCGCCACCATCGCCCAGCTCTCCCTGACGCTGCGCTCAGCCGGCGTCGCCGAACTTGAGGCGACGCGCCGGGTCGGCGTGGAAGATCTCCTCACCGCGGATCCGCGGCCTCAGGCGCCGGCCGCCTTCGTGAACCTGAACGAGGCGCCGGAGACCCGCCGCACGACGTCGGTCGGCGTGACCCGCGGGATGAAGCGCCAGGACTACGCCGTGCCCGTCATGCCGGGCGCCGACGCCGGGCTCGGCACGGCCTCGACCGCCAAGGCCGCCGCAGCCGGCGGCAAATCCCTCAACTGACGAACAAGATCGGGACCTGACGACCATGTGGGGACAGACCGAACACCGCTTCCGCTGCGCCGGCCGGCGCGGCGGGCGTTCCAGCCTCGCGCTGGCCGTGGGCGCGCCGCTTGCCGGCATCACCCTCCTCCTGGCCGCGGGCGCCTTGAGCCCGGCCCGCGCCCAGACCCGCCTCGTCGAGATCGGCGAGAACAAGGTCGGCGGCGTGCGGGTGGTGCAGGGCAAGTCGCAGACGCTGCAGACGACCCGGGGCTTCGTCGACCTCGTGGTGGGCGACCCTGAGATCGCCGACGTCATGCCGCTCACCGACCGCACGATGTACGTGCTCGGCAAGAAGCTCGGCACGACGAACGTGTCGATCTACGACGGGGGCCGACAGCTCGTCGGCCTCATCGAGGTCGAGGTGGGCTACAACACGCCGAAGCTCGCCGCGGACGTCGACCGGATCGCGCCCGACAGCGGTGCTCGGGTCGGGTCGGCCAACGGGCGCACCGTGCTCTCGGGCACGGTCGAGGACGGTGGCACGGCCGCCCGCGCCGTGAACCTCGCCCGCCAGTACGGGCCGGAAGTGCTCAACGACATGAAGGTGAAAAGCCCTCAGCAGGTGATGCTCGAGGTGCGCTTCGTGGAGGCCTCGCGGGACGCGGGGCGCGAGCTCGGGGTCGGCTTCGACGGGATGGGCAAGAACTATAAGCGCGATCCGACGGGCCTGCACACGTCCGACTTCAACGTGAAGAAGTCGGGGCTCAACCTCGTCGGCGTGGCGGGCGGGGCCTTGGCCAGCGGCAGCGTTCCCTTCGGTGCCCTCGTCGGGCGCGTGCTCTCGAGCGGCGTCCAGGCCGACATCATCATCAAGGCCTTGGAGGACAAAGGTCTCGCCCGGCGCCTCGCCGAGCCCAACCTCATTGCCATGTCCGGCGAGAAGGCGAGCTTCCTCGCCGGCGGCGAGTTCCCGATCCCGGTCGCCGGGGATCGCGCGACCAACACGATTACCGTCACCTACAAAAAATTCGGCGTGAGCCTGGATTTCCTGCCGACCGTGCTCGCCAACGGCGTCATTAACCTGCGCGTCGAGCCGGAGGTGAGCCAGCTCGACTTCACCAACACGATCAACACCGGCATCGTGGCGATCCCGGCGCTCAACGTGCGCCGGGCCTCGACCGTGGTGGAGTTGCGCGACGGCCAGAGCTTCATGATCGCGGGGCTCCTCCAGAGCGTGAACCAGGAGGTGCAGCAGCAATTGCCCTGGCTTGGCGACGTGCCGATCCTCGGCACCTTGTTCCGCTCCACCTCCTTCGAGCGCAAGGAGACGGACCTCGCCATCATCGTGACGCCCCGCCTCGTGCGCCCGTCGCGCCCCGGCGAGCGGCTGCGCACGCCTCTCGACAACACCCTGCCCGGCAACGACCTCGACCAATTCCTGGTCGGGCGCCAGGAAATCCCCGTCGCGAGTGCCAAGGCGAGCGGCACCCGGCCGGTGATGACCCCGGGCCACATCCTCGATACGCGCAAGGGAGCCACCGATGTCGTGGTCCGCTAAACCACTCCGCCTCGCGGCGCTCGGCGCCATCGCCGCCCTCGGCGCCTGCAACGACTACGTCGCCCGCAAGGACACGATCGCCTGGAGCGCCGGCGACGCCGTCGCCTACAACAAGGCGATCCACGTTATCGACCCCTGGCCGCCGGCCTCCGCCGACACTCGCATCCCGACGAGCGGGCGCCGCGTCGCCGACGCCATCGAGCGCTACGAGGTTCGGGCCAACGTCATGGGCAATGGGGGAGGGGGCGGGGCGGTGCCGATTGCGGCCCCGCAGTAGGTCCTCGTCGTTTCCTTTGCCTGAAATGGTGGGCTCGCGGCCTTCGACGCTCTTGCACCCTCACGGCGGCCGCGTGTCTCATGCGGCCAAGACGAGAGAACGCGCCGGGAGGGGTCGCCATGGCAACGGGAACGGGATCGGCCAGCCGCTACGCCGAGGTTTACGGCGCCTGGCGCGCCGACCCCGAACGCTTCTGGGGCGAGGCCGCGCGGGCGCTGGACTGGGCCAAGCCGGCCGACAAGGTGTTCGACCCGCAAGCCGGCGTCTACGGCCGCTGGTTCGTCGGGGCGCAGTGCAACATCTGCCATAACGCCCTCGACCGCCACGTCGCGGCGGGCCGGGCCGAGCAGACGGCCCTGATCTACGATTCCCCCGTCGCCGGCACGGTGCGGCGCTTCACCTATGCCGAGCTGACGGACGAGGTCGCGACGCTCGCGGCCGTGCTCCAGGATCTCGGCGTGGACAAGGGCGACCGCGTCATCCTCTACATGCCGATGGTGCCCGAGGCCGTCATCGCCATGCTGGCCTGCGCCCGCATCGGCGCGGTGCACTCGGTGGTCTTCGGCGGCTTCGCGGCACGCGAGCTGGCGCAGCGCATCGAAGACGCGGCGCCGAAAGTCATCCTCTCCGCTTCCTGCGGCCTCGAGCCGAACCGGGTGGTGGCCTACAAGCCGCTCCTCGACGAGGCGATTTCCTTGAGCGCCCATAAGCCGGACGCCTGCGTGATCTTGCAAAGGCCGCAGAAGGAAGCCGCCCTCGTCGAGGGCCGCGACCGGGACTGGACCTCCCTTGTCGCTGAGGCGAGAGCGGCCGGCCGCAGCGCCCCGTGTGTGCCGGTTGCCGCCACCGACCCGCTCTACATCCTCTACACGTCGGGCACGACGGGACGGCCGAAGGGCGTCGTGCGCGACACCGGCGGCTACATGGTGGCGCTCGCCTGGTCGATGCCGAACCTCTACGGCGTCGCGCCCGGCGAGGTCTACTGGTGTGCCTCCGACGTCGGCTGGGTGGTCGGCCATTCCTACATCGTCTACGCGCCGCTCATCCATGGCTGCACGACGATCCTCTACGAGGGCAAGCCCGTGGGGACGCCCGATGCCGGCGCCTTCTGGCGCGTCATCGCGGAGCATGGGGCCGTGGCGCTTTTCACCGCGCCCACGGCGTTCCGCGCCATCAAGAAGGAGGATCCGGACGGCGTGCTCATGCGCCGGCACGACCTCTCGCGCTTTCGCGCCCTGTTCCTCGCCGGCGAGCGGGCCGACCCCGACACCGTGCGCTGGGCGGAAGACCAGCTCGGCGTGCCCGTCATCGACCATTGGTGGCAGACGGAGACGGGCTGGCCCATCGTCGCCGACCCGATGGGGTTAGGGCTCCTGCCGGTGAAGCACGGCTCGCCCACCGTGCCGATGCCGGGCTACGACGTCGAGGTGCTGGATGAGGGCGGCAAGCCTCTGCCGCCCGACACGATGGGGGCGATCGCGATCAAGCTGCCGCTCCCGCCCGGCTGCCTGCCGACGCTCTGGCAAGCGGACGACCGCTTCCGCGAGGCCTACCTCACGACCTATCCGGGCTACTACAACACCTCGGACGCCGGCTATCTCGACCGGGACGGCTACGTCTACGTCATGGGGCGCACCGACGACATCATCAACGTCGCCGGCCACCGCCTCTCGACGGGCGGCATGGAAGAGGTTTTGGCCTCCCACCCGGCGGTCGCGGAATGCGCCGTGATCGGCGTGCGCGACGCCCTCAAAGGCGAGGTGCCCTGCGGCTTCGCGGTGCTCAAAAGCGGCGTCGACCGCTCGCCCTCCGAGATCGAGGCCGAGCTCGTGGCGCTGGTGCGCGAGCGCATCGGGCCCGTGGCCGCCTTCAAGCTCGCTTTCACCGTCGGGCGCCTTCCCAAGACGCGGTCCGGAAAGATCCTGCGCGGCACCATGAAGAAGATCGCCGACGGCGAACCCTGGACCATGCCCGCCACCATCGACGATCCGGGCGTCCTCGACGAGATCGGCGAGGTGCTGCAGCGGCGCGGGATCGGCTGAAACACGCGACGAGCGCCGGCGCACCGATCTGGAAGCAGGGCGCGATTACGCCTAGCCTCGCGGGAAAAATCCGCGCTGGTCACGTTGAGGCGTCTCGTGGAATTCCTGCTGCTCGTCCTCCTGGGCTTGGCCATCCCGTTCTGCGCCATCGGCGGTTTCGCCATCGCGGTGCAGCAGCGCCGTCGTGTCGACGTGCTGGAGCAGCGCCTCGCCCAGCTCGAGGCCGATCTCGGCCGCCCGAGCTTCGTGCCGGCGGCGGTCCGTGAACCGATCGTGCCGCCCTGGGTGCAAGCGGCCCGCGACGCGGCCGCCCCGCCGCCCGGAGCGACCGCCCCCGTGCCGGAACCCGTTTCGCAGCCGAGCGAGCCCGCCGCCGAGCCGTTCGGGCAGCCCCCGTCCCCTCCGCCCCTCGTTCCATCGATTCCCGAACCGGCCGCGCCCCGCCCGGGGCTCGAGGAGACGCTCGGCACCCAGTGGGCCGTCTGGGTCGGCGGCTTGGCGCTGGCCTTGGGCGGCCTCTTCCTGGTGCGCTATTCCATCGAGCAGGGCTTCTTCGGCCCGGCCGCCCGGGTCGCCGCCGGCGCCTTCTTCGCCCTCGCCCTCGTCGCCGGCGGCGAATGGCTGCGCCGCCGCGCGCCGGCCGGCGAAGGCACGGAAGCCGGCTTCGTGCCGATCCCGGCCATGGTTACGGCGGCGGGCACCTCGACCGCCTTCGCCACGGCCTACGCGGCCTATGCCCTCTACGACATGCTGCCGCCGGCCGCGGCCTTTCTGCTCCTCGGCGCGATCTCGCTCGTCACCCTCTTCGCCTCGGCGCTCCACGGGCCGGCGCTCGCCGCGCTGGGCCTCGTCGCGGCCCTGGGCAGCCCGCTCCTCGTCTCGAGCGCCAAGCCCCAGCTCTGGCCCCTCGTGCTCTACCTCGGCTTCGTGGTGCTCTCGGCTTACGCCGTGGCGCGCCTGCGCCTCTGGCGCTGGCTCGCGGTGGCGGGCGCCGCCGGCGCGCTGCTCTGGGCCGTCGTCATGATCTTCTCCTTCGGGGCCGATCATGCGCTGGCCCGCCACGTCCACGTCGGCCTTCAGGCGCTCCTCGTTGCCGTCTTCCTCGTCGCCGACCCGCACCGGCGCACGCGGGACGGGGAAGCAACCCTCGATCCGCTCGCCAGCCTGGTGCTGGCCGGCTTCGCCGCCATCGCCGCGCTCGCCGCCACCGATGACTGGACCGGGCAGCCCCTCGCCGCCGGCCTGATGGTGGTCCTGCTCCTCGGCCTCGGCCTCCGCTTTCCCGCGGTCGCTCCGGCGGCCGGCTGGTCGGCCGCACTGAGTCTCGCCGTTCTCGCGGTCTGGCCCGTGGCGCGCGAGGCCTTGGCCGAGCCGCTCACCATCATCCCCGACGATCTCAACCCGATGCAGCGGCCGCAGGCCGTGACGACGTTCCTCACCGTCGCGGCAGGCTTCGGTCTCCTCGCCTTCGCGGCGAATCTCTGGCGCGCGGTCCAGGGGCGGGCGCTCCCGCTTCCGCTCGCCGCCTGGCACGTCGGCGCGGCGGTGCTCGCGCCGCTCGCCATCCTCACCTTGAGCTACCTGCGCGTCGCCCAGTTCGACCGCAGCCTGCCCTTCGCCCTCGTGGCCGGAGCCCTCGGCCTCGCCTTCTCGGCGGCGGCCGGCCAGCTGCGCCGCCGCGATATAGATGGGCTCGACGGGGTGCGCCTCGCGACCGGCGCCACGGCGGCCGGCGCGGTGGCGGCGCTGGCGCTTGGCCTCACCTTCGCCCTCGATAAGGGCATGCTCACCGTCGCCTTCGCACTGTCGGCGCTCGGCACGGCCTGGGTGGCGGAGCGCTCAGGGCTCCCAATCCTGCGCAGTGTCGTCGGCGCCCTCGGCCTCATCGTCGCGGCGCGCCTGGCCTATGACCCGACCATCGTCGGCGGCGACCCGGGGCGGACGCCGATCCTGAACTGGCTGCTCTGGGGCTATGGCGTCCCAGCGGCTTGCTTCCTCGCCGCCGCGCGCCTCCTCGAGCGTTCCGGCCGCGACCGGGTGGTCCGCTTCGTCGAGAGCCTCGGCCTGGCGTTTGCGGCCTTCTTCGTCACCTTCGAGATCCGCCACGCGCTGCAGGGCGGCGACCCCTTCGCCGAGACCTCGAGCCACCTCGAGATGGGGTTGCTCGCCACCGCAGGCCTCGTCTTCTCCCTCGTGATGGTGCGCAGCGACGCGGCGAAGCCCGATCCGGTCTACAAGACGGCCTCGCTGATCTTCGGGCTCTTGGGCCTCCTCGTCGCGGGCTTCGGGCTGGCGCTGGCCCAAAACCCGCTGCTCACGGGCGAGCCGATCCTCGGCGGCGCGATCTTCAATTCCCTGATCCCGGCCTATCTCCTGCCGGCTCTCGTGGCCGCGGCCCTTGCCCTCGTCGCGCGGCGGACCCGGCCGCCGGTCTTCGTGCAGGCGGCGGCGCTGCTCGCCGGAGCGCTCCAATTCCTCTACACCGTGCTCGCCATCAGACGCGTGTTCCAGGGGCCCCTGGTGGATCTCGACCTTGTCACGGGGCAGGGGGAACAGTGGGCCTATTCGCTCGCGCTCCTCGCCATCGGCATCCTGCTGCTGGCCATCGGCCTCGTGTGGAACCTGCGCCGGGCGCGCCTCATCTCGGCCGCATACATCCTCCTCGCGGTAGCCAAGGTCTTCCTCGTCGATCTGGCGAGCCTCGAAGGGGTGATGCGCGCCCTCTCCTTCATCGGCCTCGGCCTCGTGCTCATGGGCATCGGCCTCGCCTACCAGAAGCTCTTGGCCCGCAGCGCGCCGGTGGTGCCGCCGGATGCGCCGGCCCCGGCGCCGTGACGCGGGTTCGGCGATCTTGCCAGCGCCGCGCCCGGCTCCCATAACCGGGCGGCCGCCGCTGACCGAGACCCCGATGAGTTCCTCTCCTGCCGCTTCCGACCTCGCCGACCTGCCCTTCGAGAAGGCGCTCGCCGAACTCGAGGACATCGTGCGCCGGCTCGAGCGCGGCGACGTGGCGCTCGAGGAGTCGATCGCGATCTACGAGCGCGGCGAGGCCTTGAAGCGCCATTGCGACGCGCTCCTGAAGCGCGCCGAGGCCCGCATCGAGACGATCACCGTCGGTCCCGATGGGGCACCCGCCGGGGTGGCCCCCTTCGACGAGCGGGAGTAGGCTTTCGGCCCGACACCGACGGAGCCCGCCATGAGCCATCACCCCGCCGACGATCCCGCGCCCGGCGATCGTTTCGCCTGTGACGCGATCGAGACGGTGATCATCCCCCGCGCGCGGGATCTGGGCGGCTTCGAGGTGCGCCGCGCTTTGCCCTCCGCGCGGCGCCAGATGGTGGGCCCCTTCATCTTCTGGGACCAGATGGGCCCGGCCGAGTTCCTGCTCGGCACCGGCATGGACGTGCGCCCCCACCCCCATATCGGGCTGGCCACCGTGACCTACCTCTTCGACGGCGAGGTGATGCACAAGGATTCCCTCGGCACCGACATCCCGATCCGGCCCGGGGCCCTGAACCTGATGAGCGCGGGCAAGGGCATCGTGCATTCCGAGCGCACCGGACAGGAAGCGCGGGCCAAGGGCGAGGGCAAGCTGTTTGGCATCCAGGCCTGGGTCGCCCTGCCGCGCTCCCACGAGGAGAGCGACCCGGCCTTCACCCACTACGCCAAGGAGAGCCTGCCGGTGATCGGGGGCGAGGGCGTGAGCCTGCGCCTCATCGCGGGCGAGGCCTATGGTCAACGCTCGCCTGTCGCGACGCCCATGGCGATGATCTACGCCGATGCCGAGCTCGGGGCCGGCGCGAGCCTGCCGTTCGACGCGACTTACGAGGAGCGCGGCCTCTACACCGTGTCCGGCACCATCGAGATCGCAGGCGACCGCTTCGGGCCGGGCCAGCTTCTCGTGTTCAAGCCAGGTGACCGGATCACGGTGCGCGCGCTCACGCCCGCGCGCTTCATGCTGCTCGGCGGCGATCCCATGGACGGGCCGCGTCACATCTGGTGGAACTTCGTCTCGTCCCGGCGCGAGCGCATCGAGCAAGCCAAGGCCGACTGGACAGCCGCGCGCTTCGACACCGTGCCGGGCGAGAGCGAGTTCATCCCCCTGCCGGAGCGATGATCGGACGACCTGCCGCTTTGACCCTGCGAAGCCGAGACTCTATGTCCGGTTCATGATCTCGCCGGCGCGACCACCGAGCGCGGCGCCTCGCGGAGTGTGAGCTTTGGCCGTCGACACCCCTCTTCTCGACCAGATCCGCCTTCCTGAGGACCTTCGTCGTCTTGACGTATCGCAGTTGTCTCAGCTCGCTGACGAGCTTCGGTCTGAGACGATCGACGCGGTGTCGGTGACGGGCGGGCACTTAGGCGCCGGTCTCGGTGTGGTCGAGCTCACGGTGGCGTTGCACTAC
>DATCMH010000017.1:0-79807 GCA_036563505.1 Beijerinckiaceae bacterium | reverse complement strand
TACCTCATCATCAAGGGCCTCGTGCAGCGCACCCCCCGGGGCCGCGTACTCACCCCCCACGCCTTCCGGCACCTCGGCCTGCCCGAGCCGAACCGCGATCCGGCGGTGCAGTTCGGTCTGTTCGCCGCGGGCGACGAGGAGGGGTGAGGGTTCGCTGTCATTCCGAGGCTCGGCGAAGCCGAGAGTCCGGAAGCCACGACCGGGTGAGCGGCCGCGAGCAGCATTCAGCCAAGTCATGGGTTCCGGGCTCGCCTGCGGCGCCCCGGAATGACGGCGGTGGATGCGGGGCTTGACCCCGGCCCCCCAATCCGCGACGCGCTCGCTCCCATGAGCGACGATCTCCATCCCACCTCCGGCGCCTTCGTCGGCCCGGAGCATCGCTTTCCCGTGCGCGTCTACGCCGAGGACACGGATTTCGGCGGCATCGCCTATCACGCCGCTTACGTGCGCTTCATGGAGCGGGGACGCACCGAGATGCTGCGGGCGCGGGGGGCGCACCAATCGGAGCTCATCGCCGACGGGGCGGGGATCGCCTTCGTGGTGCGCCGCATGACCCTCGACTTCGCGGGCGCGGCGCGGATGGACGACGCTCTCACCGTCGCGACGCGGCTCGCCGCGCTGCGGGGCGCGACGCTGACCCTCCACCAGGAGGTTCGGCGCGGCGACGCGGTGTTGGTGAGCGCGGAGGTCACGGTGGCCTGCGTCCGGCAGGGGAGGGCGGCGCGCATCCCCGACGCCTTGCGCCGGGTGCTCGCGCCCGACCAAACCCTTGGTTAATCACGGGTTAACCGTAAGCCAGCCCCCGCTTACCTGACGGCAGCGCCACGAATCACCGATACCGGTCGGCGAAGGGCTCGTGGGGGCAAAACACGGGAGCCTTCCTCCCTGTTGAAACTTCTCAACCCTCCCCGGCATTGGCCGCGGGAGGGTTTTTTCTTGCCCGTCGCAGGCGCGCCCTGTGCTGCCGTAACCCGGCATTAACCGTGCCTGCCGCTTAACTGGATGATCGAGGGACGGGGCGCTCGCCTCGGGCGCCGCCCCCTCATTTTCGACAGATTCGGGGCCGAAGCACCCAGCCTCCCACCGCACGACGTCACGATCCGCGGTGCTGCCGGCCTTCGAAGAGCCCGCGGCCCGACAGACGAGGATGGCCTTCATGAATCCCGCCGACGCCGTCCAGACCGCCCACGACCTCTCCCTCTGGAGCCTGTTCTGGCAGGCCCATTTCGTCGTGAAGCTCGTGATGATCGGGCTCGTGGCGGCTTCCATCTGGTGCTGGGCCATCATCGTCGACAAGACGATGATGTTTGCCCGCACCCGCCGCGCCATGGACCGCTTCGAGGAGGTGTTCTGGTCGGGCCAATCCCTGGAGGAGCTCTATCGCTCGCTCCAGAACCGTCCGACCTCGGATCTCGGCGCCGTCTTCGTGGCCGCCATGCGCGAGTGGAAGCGCTCCTTCGAGGGCTCCGGCCGTCAGGTGGCGAGCCTGTCGCAGCGCATCGACAAGGTGCTCGACGTCACGATCCAGCGCGAGATCGAGCGGCTGGAGTCGAAGCTCACGGTGCTCGCCTCCATCGGCTCGGCCGGCCCCTATATCGGCCTCTTCGGCACGGTGGTGGGCATCATGAACTCCTTCACCTCCATCGCCGCCTCGAAGAACACGAGCCTCGCCGTCGTGGCGCCGGGCATCGCCGAGGCGCTGTTTGCCACCGCCATCGGCCTCTTCGCGGCGATCCCGGCGGTGCTCGCCTACAACAAGCTCCAGGGCGAGGTTGGCAAGCTGCAAGGGCGGCTGGAGGGCTTCGCGGACGAGTTCTCGGCGATCCTGTCTCGGCAGATCGACGAGCGCCTGGCGCACGCGGCTTAAGGGAGCGCGATCATGGCTCTCGCAGCAGGAATGCAGGTCGGCGCCCGGCGCCGGCGCCGGGCGCGCCGGAGCGGCGCGATCAACGAGATCAACATGACGCCGTTCATCGACGTCATGCTGGTGCTCCTCATCATCTTCATGGTGGCGGCGCCGTTGATGACAGTGGGCGTGCCTCTCGACCTGCCCCAGACCAAAGCGGCGCCGCTCAACGTCGACGCGAAGCCGATCACCTTGTCGATCCGGGCGACGGGTCAGGTGTTCCTGGGTGAGGCGGAGCTTCGCGACGACGAGATCATCGCCAAGCTCCAGGCGAGCGCCAAGCAGGGCGCCGAGGAGCGGGTTTTCGTGCGCGGCGACAAGAAGGTCGATTACGGCCGGGTCGCTCAGGTCATGGCGATCGTTACGGGAGGCGGCTTCAAGCGCGTCGCTCTCGTGACGGAGCCGGACCAGCGCTGAACTGGCAGGGGAGCCCGCTTCGGCGGGCAGTGGTGAGGATCGTGGGGCTGAAGTTCGACCGATCGGAGCCGGGTGTCTGGGTGTCGGGGGTGGCGCATGCCGCCCTCCTCGCCACGGCCCTCTTCGTCGCGGCCGGCACGAAGCTACCCGAGGCGGAGGAGGGCATCCCCGTCGAGGTCGTCACCGAGAACCAGATCTCCGAGATCACCAAGGGCGAGACCTCCGCCAAGGAGGCGAAGCCCGAGCCGAAGCCCCGCGCCGAGCGCCAGGCGGAGACGCGCCAAGAGCGCGACCCGGGCGAGGCGCCCAAAGACAATCCGTCGCCGCCCAAGCGTCCGGCCGAGATGAAGGTGGCGGAGGAAGCGGTCGAGGCCGCGGCCGCGCCGCCCCCTCCGCCCGCCCCGCCGAGCCGTCCCGTAATCGAGCCGCCGGAACCGCCGGCGCCCGCGCCTCCGCGGCGCGAGGTCGCCAAGGCGCCCGAGCCGGCGGCCGCCCCGCCGCCGAAGCGCGAGGACCTCGCCAAGCTCGTCGAGAAGCAGGAAGCGGAGGCGATCGAGCGCGCCCGCGTCGAGAAGGCGAAAGCCGACGCCGAGGCGAAGGCCGAAGCGGAGGCCAAGCGCGTCGCCGAGGCGAAGGCCGCGGCCAAGGCGCGGGCCGAGGCCGAGGCGAAAGCGGCCGCGAAGGCTCAGGCCGAAGCCAAAGCTCAGGCGCTGGCCGAGGCGAAAGCCAAGGCGGAGGCAGAGGCTGAGGCGAAGGCCCAAGCTCTCGCAGAGGCCGAGCGCCAGAAGCAGCTCGCCGAGGCCAAGGCGCGCCAGGTTGCCGAAGCCAAAGCCAAGGCCGACGCGAAGACCAAAGCCGAGGCGGAAGCGAAAGCCAAGCGCCAGGCCGAGCTCGCCGACAAGTTCAACGCCGGCGACATCAGCCGCCTGCTGCAGTCGAAGGAACCGGCCCAGTCCTCGGGGTCGACGGCCAAGGAAGTGCAGCGCACCGCCTCCCTCGGCACGGCCACGGGCGCAGCGCAGCGCCTCAACCCGAGCCAGCGCGACGCGCTGATGGGTCTCCTGCGCGACCAGCTCCACCGCTGCTGGCAAGCGCCGATCGGCGTGCAATCGGCCGACCGGCCGCCGGTGCCGAGCGTACGGGTGCGCCTGAACCAGGACGGCACCCTCGCCGGGGAGCCGGCGGTGTTGAACAATTCCGCCGATCCCCTCTTCCGAACGGTAGCGGATTCGGCGACCCGCGCCACGCGGCGCTGCGCGCCGCTGCGCATTCCGGCCCAATTCCAGCCCTATTACGAGGATTGGAAGACGCTCACCGTCAACTTCGACCCGCGCGACATGGGCTGACGCGTCGATGAGCCCTCACTTTGGGGCCCGACGCCGACCGCCCGCCGCGACGACACTCGAGCCCCGCCCGCCCATGCCCTTCGTCTCTGTCTCCCTCCGCCGCGGCCTCGCCGCCCTCCGCCTGGGCTGCGCCGCGCTCGCCCTTGTCGCGGGACCGATGCTCGCTGCTCCTGCGCGGGCTGAGCTCGTCATCGACGTTCGCCGCGGCAACTTCCAGCCGATCCCGATCGCGGTGGCCGACTTCGCGGGCGAGGGCGACCTCGGCCAGCGAGTCGCCGGCATCGTCGCGAACAACCTGAAGCGCTCGGGCTACTTCGTCCCGATCGACAAGGCCAAGTTCCCGGAACGCCAGCCCGCCTTCGACGCGGCGCCGGGCTTCGACGCATGGAAAGGCACGGGCGTGCAGGGCCTCGTCACCGGCCGCGTCACGCGCGATCCGTCAGGACGGCTCAAAGCGGAGTTCCGCCTTTGGGACGTGGTCGCCGGCCAGCAGATCGCCGGGCAGCAGTACTTTACCGATCCGAACAACTGGCGCCGGGTCGGCCACATCATCTCCGACGCGGTCTACACCAAGATCACGGGGGTGGGCGGCTTCTTCGACAGCCGCATCGTCTTCGTCGACGAGTCCGGTCCGAAGGAGAACCGGCGCAAGCGCCTCGCCATCATGGACCAGGACGGCGCCAACGTGCGCTACCTGACGCAGGGCGACACCCTCGTCGTCACGCCGCGTTACTCGCCGAAAACGCAGGACATCGCCTACATGGCGCAGCGCTCCGGCGAGCCGCCGCGGGTGCAGGTGATCAACCTCGAGACGGGCTCGCGCCAGGTGGTCGGCAACTTCCCCGACATGACCTCGAGCCCGCGCTTCTCGCCTGACGGGCAGCGCATCGTGATGAGCCTGCAGCAGGGCGGGAACGCCAACATCTTCGCCATGGATCTCGGCTCCCGCACCACGACGCGGATCACCTCGACCACCGCCATCGACACCTCGCCGGCCTACTCGCCGGACGGGCGCGAGCTCGTCTTCGAGAGCGACCGCGGCGGCAAGCAGCAGATCTACGTCATGGGCGTCGACGGCTCGAACCCGCGGCGGATCTCCTTCGGCGACGGCTCCTATTCCCAGCCGGCCTGGTCGCCGCGGGGCGACCTGATCGCCTTCACGAAGCAGACGAAGGGCGGCTTCGCCATCGGCGTCATGCGCCCCGACGGCTCCGGCGAACGCCTCCTCACGGAGGGTTTCCACAACGAGGGGCCGACCTGGGCGCCGAACGGACAGTACGTGACCTTCTTCCGCGATCCCGGCGGGCAGGGCGGCGGCAAGCTCTACATGGTCGACATCACCGGCCGGGTGGAGCAGCCGGTACCGACACCGAGCTTCGCGTCGGACCCGACCTGGTCGCCGCTCCTGACCGAACAGCGCTAGGCTTGGTCCGCGCATGCGCCTCTTCGCCGCCGCGCTGCGCCGCCTCGCGGACCGGCTCTCGCCGGTCACGGCCGGAACGGCGGACTGGGCCGACGCCCTGCCGCACAGCATTTGGGTGACGGCGCCCGACGGCACGGCGCTGTTCGCGAACCGGCCGATGCGCGCCTATCACGGCCGCGACTGCCCGACGCTCGAGGAACGCTTCGCCCTCATCCACCCGGACGACCGCGCGGCGGCCATCGCCCGCCGGGCAGAGGCCTTCGCCCTCGGCGTTCCGTTCTCCTTCGAGCTCCGGCTCCTCGGTCACGACGGCGCGTATCGCCGTCACGCGATCACCATGGCGCCGGTCCACCGGGGCGACCAAATCACCCATTGGGTCGGCGCCTCGATCGACGTCGAGAACGCCCGGCTTGCCGAGGAGGCGTCGCGCGAGAGCGAAGCGCGGCTCAGCGCGGTCGCGGAGAGCCTGCCGGCCCTGATCTGGATTTGCGCCGCCGACGGACGCACCCTGCATCAGAACAGCCGGATGGCGGCCTATGCCGGCCGCGAGCTGCCGGACCTCGAGGCGCGCCGCTCGATCGTGCATCCCGACGATCTCGGGGCCCTCGAAGGACGGACCGAACGGCTGCGCGCCGGCGAGCCGCAGGTCTCGGAAGCACGCCTGCGGCGCTTCGACGGGGTCTACCGCTGGCACCGCATCGCCGGCGTGCCCCTGCCGAGCTTCGGCGAGGGCGCCTGGCTCACCACGGCCACCGACATCGAGGATCTCAAGCGGGCCGAGGCCTTGCAGGACGATCTCAACCAGCTCCTCTCCGAACGCGTCGCCAGCGCCACGGACCAGCTCGCAGCTGAAGTCGAGGTTCGGCGGCGGGTCCAGGAGCGCCTGGCCGAGACACAGCGTCTCGAGGCCATGGGCCGGCTCACGGGCGGCGTCGCCCACGACCTCAACAACAAGCTCCAGGTGATCGGCAGCACCGTCGACCTTCTCGCCAAGCGCCTCAAGGGTGAGCCGGAGCTGCAGCGCCGGCTCCTGAACGTCCTCGTCGCCGCCGACCAGGCCGGCAGCCTCGTCGGCCGGCTCCTCGCCTTCGCGCGCCGCCGCGCCCCGGTTCGCGAGGTCATCGACGTCGGCCAGCACCTGCATGCCATCAGCGATCTCCTGGAACGCGCGCTCCTCGCCCAATCGGTCGAGGTCAAGCTTTCCATCGAAGGCGAGCTGTGGCCGATCGAGGCCGACCCCGGCCAGCTCGAGACGGCGGTGGTCAACCTCGTCCTCAACGCGCGCGACGCCATGCCGAAAGGCGGTACGATCACCATCGAGGCCGCGAACGGCCGCGCCTGGGAGGCGCCCACGGCCGAGGCGAGGCTCGCGGGCGACTGCGTCCGCATCACCGCTCGCGACACCGGCAGCGGCATCGCCCCCGACATCCAGGGGCAGGTCTTCGAGCCCTTCTTCACCACCAAGGATCCGAGCGACGCTTCCGGCTTAGGATTGTCCCAAGTGCAATCCTTCGTGCATCGCCAAGGCGGCGCCGTGGACCTGCGCAGCGCGCCGGGGCAGGGCACGCAGATCACGCTGTTTCTCCCCCGCGCCGCGGCGCAGGCCCGCATCGGCGGCCCCTCCCGCGATGCCGACATGATCGACGAGCCGCGGGTTCCGGACCGCCACGGTCGCGTCCTCGTCGTCGACGACGACCCTGAAGTAGCGGCCGCCTTGAGCCTCGTCCTCGGCGAGATCGGCTACGAGGCGGACGTCGCGCTCGGACCCGAGGCGGCCTTAGCGGCGATCGAGGCGCGGGCGCCTGATCTCGTGCTGACGGACCTCGCGATGCCGGGGGGCATGGACGGCGCGGCGCTGGCGCGGGAGATCCGCCGGCAGCGCCCCGGCCTGCCGGTTCTCGTCATCACCGGCGACCCGCGGGGAGCCGCCGAGATCGGCGATGTGCCGTTCGTGCTGAAGCCGATCACCGGCCGCAAGCTCAGCGAAGCGATCCAGGGCCAGTTCGGCGACGCGGCGAGCGCCGACATCGTGCCCCTGTTCGGCGAGCGGGCGCGCCGCTGAGCGCCCCGCCTTCGCCGCATTCACGCTTGATTAACCCTGTCGCCGGCTTTCGCACCGCTGTGGCTTTCGGGCTCTCAGTGCAAGGGTTCGTCAAGGTTGACGAGAACCTTCGCTTAACCCGCGCGGGCTAGGCCTGAGGCATCGCGCTCCGGGCCCGACCGTGACGCCCGCCGCGCCCGCGTTCCTCGAGGAGTTCTTCGCCGATGCTGTCGCTTCCGCTGCCGCGCGCCGCCAAAATCGCCGCTGCCCTTGCCGTCGCGCTGACGATGGCCGCCTGCTCGAACAAGCAAACCGCCGATGCCGGTGCCGGCGGCGCGGGAGGCTACGGCGCGGGAGGCGCCGCCACCCCGGGCAGCGCCCAGGATTTCGTGGTCAATGTCGGCGATCGCGTCTTCTTCGACAGCGATTCCTCCGACCTCACGCCGATCGCCACCGCGACTCTCGACAAGCAGGCGCAGTGGCTTTCCCGCTACCCACGCTACACCTTCCTGATCGAAGGCCACGCCGACGAGCGCGGCACCCGCGAGTACAACTACTCGCTCGGGTCGCGCCGCGCCCAAACGGTGCGCGATTATCTCGGCTCCCGCGGCATCCCGGGCCAGCGCATCCGCATCGTCTCCTACGGCAAGGAGCGCCCGGTTGCGGTCTGCAACGACATCTCCTGCTGGTCCCAGAACCGCCGCGCCGTGACCGTGCTCGACGGCGGCGCGGGATCGTAACTCCCGCCTTCTCCCCCTTGTGGGAGAAGGTGGCCGGCGCAAGCCGGCCGGATGAGGGGGCGCTGGGCATAGGCCCGAGGGGCGGCACCATACCCCTCACCCTTCGGTCGCTGCGCTCCCTTGCTTCGCCTGCCAGTGCGCAGGCGAAGCCCTCTCCCACAAGGGGAGAGGGGCTAGCCGGGCCATTGAAGGCTGAACCGCCACCATTTCGCCATCGCCGCCGTCATGATACGGGGCCGATCCGCGCCCCTCTCGATCGGCCTCATCGTCAAGCCATGCGCCTCATCGCCACCGCCCTTTTCGGCATCCTGCTCGCGGGCGCCCCCGCTTTCGCGCCCGCGCCCCGCGCCCAGGATGCGGCCGAGTTCGTCGTCCGCATGACCCGTTTGGAACACCAGATGCGGCAGATGTCCGGGCAGATCGAGCAGCTTCAGTTCGAGAACCGGCAGCTCAAGGAGCAAGTGCGCAAGTTCCAGGAGGACGTGGAGTTCCGCTTCCAGGAGCGCGGTGGCCCGCGCACCGCCCAGCCGGCGACGACGCCGGCCCCGGCCGGCTCGGCGCCGACCCCGGGGTCGCCGGCGTCCCGGCCCCCGAAGCGCAGCGACGCTTTCGACCCCTCCGCGCAGCCCGCGGCGCCCGGCGCTCCCCGTAGCCTCGGCACGACGCCGGGGCCGGTCGCCGCCTTGCCGGGCGGTCCCGTCGGGGGCGGCCCGGTGCCGGGCGGAGCTTTGCCTGGGCCCGATGACGGCGACGACGACGTTCCGGGTGGCCCGCTCGACCTCTCGCGCATGGGCCGCGTCGGCGCGGCGCCTCCGCCCGCGCCGCCCGCCCGCGTGCCGCCGGCCGCCCCGAGCGTCGCCGCGACGAGCCCCTCGGGCGACGCCCGGAGCGATTACGATCTCGCCTACGCCTACGTCCTGCAGAAGAACTACGAGCAGGCCGAGATGAGCTTCCGGCAGTTCCTGCAATCGCATCCGCGCGACCGGCTGGTGCCCGAGGCGCTGTACTGGCTCGGCGAAAGCTACCTCCAGCGCAGCCGGCCCCGCGAGGCAGCGGAGCAGTTCCTGAAGATCTCGACGGAGCACGCGCGCTCGGGCAAGGCGCCCGACGCGATGCTGAAGCTCGGCGTGGCGCTCAACGCCCTCGGCGCCCGCGAGCAGGCCTGCGCCACCTTCGCCGAGCTCGAGCGCAAGTTCCCGCAGGCCGCTCCGACCGTGCGCCAGGGCGTCGACCGCGAGCAGAAGCGGGCGCGCTGCACCGCGTGAGCCGGGCCGCCCCTCTCGCGCCTTCCGAGGCCGGAGCTCTTTTATCGCCCCTCCTCACAGACGGCGCGCCCGTCTTGCTCGCCGTCTCCGGCGGGCCCGACTCCACCGCCCTGATGCATCTCGTCGCCCGGCTGCGGCGGTACGACGTCCTCGTCGCCACTGTCGACCACGGCCTGCGGCCCGAGGCGCGCGCTGAAGCCGACGCTGTCGGCGCGCAAGCCGCGGCGCTCGGCTTGAGCCACCATATCCTCGCCTGGGAGGGGCCGAAACCGCGCGCCGGCCTGCAGGAGCGCGCGCGCGAGGCGCGCTCGGCGCTGCTCCTCGCCTGCGCCCGGGAGGAGGGAGCCGCCCGCATCCTTACCGGACACACCCTGGACGACCAGGCCGAGACGGTTCTCATGCGCCTCGCGTGGGGCTCCGGCATAGGCGGCCTCGGCGCGATGCGCTCCGTGACGTTCCTTGGCGACGTCGCCCTGTGCCGGCCCTTCCTGCCGGTCGCCAAGGCGCGCCTGGTCGCGACCTGTCGGACCGAGGAGTGGCCGTTCGCGTCGGATCCCTCCAACGCCGACCCGCGCTTCGCCCGTCCGCGTCTGCGGCGTCTCCAGGCGGTCCTCGCCCGCGAGGGCCTGACCCCGCGGCGCCTCGCGACCCTCGCGCGCCGTGCCCAGCAGGCCGAGGACGCGTTGCAGGCGCAGGTCGACGAGGTGCTGGCGGGGGCTGAGCTGCTCGTCATTCCGGGGCTCAGCGAAGCCGAGAACCCGGAACCCAGCGCTGTTTTCGTCCATCCACGGGTTCCGGGTTCGCCTGCGGCGCCCCGGAATGACGGCGAAGACGCGTCGCAGCGATCTCGCCCCTTCGCGCAAGCGGCACCGCTTCCCACCCCGCCCATCTCCGTCGCGACCGACGGGAGGGAAGTCTTGATCGCCGGCAGGCCGCAGGGCGCCCAAGTCTCGCTCGACGGCGCCCACCTCGTTCGCCTCCCCGACGCCGTTCTCCTGCGCGTCGTCGCTCGCTTTATCGCCGCCGTCGCCGGGCGTGAGCCGCCACGCCTCGAGCGTCTGGAACGCCTCGTCCTCAACGGCCTGCGCCCGGCGCTCGCGGCCGGGCGGGCCTGGCGCGCTACGCTCGGCGGAGCTCTTCTCGCGTTCGACGGGCTCTGTCTAACGGTTGTGCCCGAGCCTCTCCGCCGGCGCGGCCACCGGGTCGCGGATGCCGCAGCCCCGCCGCATTCCCTTGGCAATGTTCCGGCGCGTGCCTAGATTACATTCAAGCCGCGCGGACGACCCTGCCTCGCCGCCCGAGCCACCTCTCCCCAGGGACGAAATCATCCTCGATGAACCCGAACTTCCGCAACTTCGCCCTGTGGGTCATCATCTTCCTGCTGGTGCTGGCGCTGGTCACCCTGTTCCAGAACCCGGGCCAGCGCTCGGGCGGCAGCGACATCGCCTATAGCCAGCTGTTGAGCGAGGCCGATGCGGGCCGCATCTCGAACGTCGTGATCTCAGGCCAGGAGATCTCCGGCACCTTTTCGGACGGCCGCACCTTCACGACTTACGCGCCCTACGATCCGGGCCTCGTGACCAAGCTCCAGCAGAAGGGCGTCCAGATCACGGCGCGCCCGCCCTCCGACAACACGCCCTGGTTCATCGCGCTCCTCGTGAACTGGCTGCCCATCCTCGTCTTCATCGGCGCCTGGATCTTCCTCTCGCGCCAGATGCAGTCGGGTGCCGGCCGGGCCATGGGCTTCGGCAAGTCGAAGGCAAAGCTCCTGACCGAGGCGCATGGCCGCGTGACCTTCGAGGACGTCGCGGGCGTCGACGAGGCGAAGGACGATCTGCAGGAGATCGTGGAGTTCCTGCGCGATCCCCAGAAGTTCCAGCGGCTCGGCGGGCGCATCCCGCGCGGCTGCCTCCTCGTCGGCCCGCCCGGCACGGGCAAGACGCTCATCGCCCGCGCCGTCGCCGGCGAGGCCAACGTCCCCTTCTTCACCATCTCCGGCTCGGACTTCGTCGAGATGTTCGTCGGCGTCGGCGCGAGCCGCGTGCGCGACATGTTCGATCAGGCGAAGAAGAACGCGCCCTGCATCATCTTCATCGACGAGATCGACGCGGTCGGCCGTCACCGCGGCGCAGGCCTCGGCGGTGGCAACGACGAGCGCGAGCAGACCCTCAACCAGCTCCTCGTGGAGATGGACGGCTTCGAGGCCAACGAGGGCATCATCATCATCGCGGCGACGAACCGCCCCGACGTGCTCGACCCGGCGCTCCTGCGTCCCGGCCGCTTCGACCGCCAGATCGTCGTCCCCAACCCGGACGTGGTCGGCCGCGAGCGCATCCTGAAGGTTCACGTGCGCAAGGTGCCCCTGGCGCCGGACGTCGACCTCAAGGTCATCGCCCGCGGCACCCCCGGCTTCTCGGGCGCCGATCTCATGAACCTCGTCAACGAGGCGGCCCTGCTCGCGGCGCGGCGCGGCAAGCGCATCGTCACGATGCACGAGTTCGAGGACGCCAAGGACAAGGTGATGATGGGCGCGGAGCGCCGCACCCTCGTCATGACCGACGACGAGAAGCGCCTGACCGCCTATCACGAGGCGGGGCACGCCATCGTGGCGTTCAACGTCCCGGCGACCGACCCCGTCCACAAGGCCACGATCATCCCCCGCGGCCGGGCCCTCGGCATGGTCATGCAGCTGCCGGAGCGGGACAAGCTCTCCATGAGCTTCGAGCAGATGACCTCGCGCCTCGCCATCATGATGGGCGGCCGCATCGCCGAAGAGATGATCTTCGGTGCGAACAAGGTGACCTCCGGCGCCCAGTCCGACATCGAGCAGGCGACGCGCCTCGCCCGCATGATGGTGACGCGTTGGGGCTTCTCGCCGGAACTCGGCACCGTGGCCTACGGCGAGAACCAGGAGGAGGTGTTCCTCGGCATGTCCATGGGGCGCCAGCAGAACATCTCCGAATCGACCGCCCAGAAGATCGACGGCGAGGTGCGCCGCCTCGTCGAGGAGGGCCTCAACGAAGCCCGCCGGATCCTCACCGAGCGGCAGGCCGACCTCGAGGCGCTCGCCCGCGGTCTTCTCGAATACGAGACCCTGTCGGGCGACGAGATCCGCGACCTCCTCGACGGCAAGCCGCCGGTGCGCGACACGGGCGAGCCCGTCGTCCCGACCCGCGGCTCGGCGGTCCCCACTGCCGGCCGGGGCCGGCCGCGGGAGAGCGACGGCGGGCTGGAGCCGCAGCCGCAGGCCTGACCTGCCCGTCAACCTGATGTTTACGCAGACGCCCGCCCTCCGGCGGGCGTCTTCGCATGTGGTCCCCCCGCTCACCCTTCGTGAACCAGGGACGTTCAGAGTGATGTTGACCTCTTCCTGCCGGCTTGCTTTGAGCAACGGCAAGAGGTCATCTGGCGCGACGGCGCCGTGAGACGCGAAGGATCAAGGTTCGTGCGCAAATACTTCGGAACCGACGGCATTCGCGGGCGCGCCAACGGCGTGATCACGCCGGAGCTCGCCCTGAAGGTCGGCCAGGCGGCAGGCCTCCTGTTCCAGCGCGGCGATCACCGCCACCGCGTCGTGATCGGCAAGGACACGCGGCTCTCGGGCTACATGATTGAGTCGGCGCTCCAGGCCGGCTTTACCTCCGTCGGGGTCGACGTGCTCCTGCTCGGCCCGATGCCGACGCCGGCGATCGCCATGCTGACGCGCTCCATGCGCGCCGACCTCGGCGTGATGATCTCGGCCTCGCACAACGCCTACGAGGACAACGGCATCAAGATCTTCGGGCCGGACGGCTTCAAGCTCTCCGACGAGGTCGAGCGCGAGATTGAGGCGCTCCTCGATGGCGACATCTCGAAGCGCCTCGCCGGCTCGGCCTTGGTCGGCCGCGCCAAGCGCCTGGAGAGCGTGCATGCCCGCTACATCGAGTTCGCCAAGCGGACCCTGCCGCGGCATGTGACGCTCGACGGCCTGCGCGTCGTCGTCGATTGCGCCAACGGCGCGGCCTACAAGGTGGCGCCCGAGACGCTCTGGGAACTCGGCGCCGAAGTCTTTCCTCTTGGCGTCGAGCCCGACGGCTTCAACATCAACCGTGATGTCGGTTCGACCGCCCCCGCCGCCCTCGTGCGCCGCGTACGCGAGCTTCGCGCCGATATCGGCATCGCGCTGGACGGCGACGCCGACCGGGTTCTCATCGTGGATGAGAAGGGCCAGCTCGTCGACGGCGACCAGCTCATGGCGGTGGTGGCCCGGTCCTGGCGCGACGACGGCCGCCTGGCTCAGCCGGGCATCGTTGCTACCATCATGTCCAACCTCGGCCTCGAGCGCCACCTCGGGGGCTTGGGCCTCGATCTCGTCCGCACGGCGGTCGGCGACCGCTACGTGCTCGAGCATATGCGCGAGCACGGCTACAATCTCGGCGGCGAGCAGTCGGGCCACATCATCCTGTCCGATTACACGACGACGGGCGACGGGCTCATCGCGGCGCTGCAGGTGCTCGCCGTGGTTCATCGCCTGGGCCGGCCGGTGTCGGAAGTCTGCCACTGCTTCGACCCGCTGCCCCAGGTGCTCAAGAACGTCCGCTACCGAAGCGGCGAGCCCTTGCGGAAAGACTCCGTCGTCACGGCCATCGAGAGCGCGAAGCAGCGCCTCGGTAACAGCGGGCGCCTCGTCATCCGCCCGTCGGGCACCGAGCCGGTCATCCGGGTGATGGGGGAGGGCGACGACCGCGACCTCGTGAACCGGGTGGTCGACGATGTGGTGGACGCGCTGACGAAGGCTGCGGCCTGACCGCCTTCACGGTACGAAGGCGAGGAAGAGAAAGGTCGCGAACAGCACGAGGTGCACGAAGCCCGAGAGCACGTTGGTGCGCCCTGTCCCGAAGGTCAGGGTGCTGACGAGGAGGGTGAGGGCCAGCATCACCGCGTCGCGGGGCTCGAGGCCCAGCACGAGAGGTTTCGAAAGCCAAAGCGTCACCGCCGCGACCGCCGGGATCGTGAGGCCGATGGTGGCAAGCGACGAGCCCAGGGCCAGGTTGAGCGCGGTCTGCAACCGGTCCCGCCGCGCCGCGGCAAGCGCTGCGACGCCCTCCGGCAACAGGATGAGAAGGCCGACGACGACGCCCGTCACGCCCGGCGGCGCGCCCACGGCAACGCGGCCGAGCTCGACGACCGCGGCGAAGGTCTTGGACAAGAGCACCACCGCCGTGAGCGCCACGAGCAGGAGGAGCGTGCTGCCGAGCACCGCCCGGTTCGAGGGGACGTGGGCGATGCCCGTCTCCGCCTCGTCGCCGAGCGCGACGAAGTAGTCGCGGTGGCGCACCGTCTGAACGAAGAGGAAGGCGACGTAGAGCGCAAGTGTCGCGACGCTGACGAACACGAGCTGGCTCGGCGCGAAAGCGGGCCCAGGCAGCGCGGTCGTGTAGTTCGGCAGCACGAGGGAGAGGGTGGCGAGCACGATGAGCACCGTGAGGTAGGCGCTGGCGCCGCTGACGCGAAAGCTCTGCTCCCGAAAGCGCAACCCCCCCGCGAGGATGCACAGGCCCACGAGCCCGTTGCACACGATCATGACGACCGCGAAGACCGTGTCGCGGGCAAGCGTGGGGCTGCCGCCCTCCTCGCCGATCATCACCGAGGTGATGAGCGCCACCTCGATGACCGTGATCGCCGCCGTCAGGACGAGGGTGCCGTAGGGCTCGCCCGTGCGGCGGGCGATGACCTCCGCGTGATGCACCGAGGCAAAGACGGTGGCGAACAGCACGAGGACGAGCAGCGCCGCGTAAGTCATGCCGGCCGCCGTCGGCGTGAAGGTGCCGCCGAGCCCCGTCAGCTTGCCCCCCGCAACGCAGGCGAGCCCCGCCACCGGGGCGATCCAGGCGTTCCAGGGCGTTCCCGAGGGAGGGCTGGCCATCGTCGTCGATCCCGGGGTGACGCCGAACGAGCCGCGTCGGCACGCGTCGACTAGCACGGGGTGCAGCGGGCGGACCACCCTTGGGCGAGACGCTCCGACGACCGCGTGGTTAAGCCGTAAGGTTAAGTGAGCTTTAAGGAATTCCTGGCAGCTTGCACCCGTCGCATCCACGCGTGGGGTCCACCCGCGCTTCGAACCCAAAAGGACCCTGCGATGGGAAGCCTGAAACTCCTGACCCTGGCGGGCGCCTTCTCCGCGGCGGCCGCGACGGCGCAAGCCGCCGACCTCCTGCCGCCTCCGCCCCCGCCGATGTATGCTCCCGCGCCCGTCCTCGACGTCGGCGGCGGCTGGTACCTGCGCGGCGACGTGGGCGTCGGCATCCTCGACCTGCGCGGCACGAACGCCATCGACGTTTCGACGCCGCCGGTGCCTTACGTCTACAACAAGCTTCAAGACGAGGTGAGCGATCAGGTCTTCGTCGGCCTCGGCGTCGGCTACCAGTGGAACGGCTGGCTGCGCGGCGACGTGACGGGCGAGTACCGTACCCAGACCGATTGGAAGTTCGTCGCCGAGGACACCACCTTCGGCGCCGTGGGCGGCTTCAACTCGACCACCGGCAAGTTCTCGTCCATCGTCGGCCTCGCCAACGTCTACTTCGACCTCGGCACCTGGAACGGCTTCACCCCGTTCGTCGGTGCGGGTGCGGGCTTCGCCCATCACCGCTTCGCCAGCGTGACCGACAAGGGCCTCGGCACCTACTCCACCGGCTTCGGTTATGGCGGCGAGAAGGATCAGACGAACTTTGCTTGGGCGCTGCACGCCGGTCTCGGCTACGCGGTCAACCCGAACCTGAAGCTCGAACTCGCCTACCGCTACCTCAACATGGGCGACATCGAGACGGGCGTGGTGGGTTGCCTGCCCTCCTGCCCGGGCAACCTGAAGACGGTCTACAAGCTCAAGGACGTCGAGTCGCACGACATCAAGATCGGCATGCGCTGGCTGCTGGGGGCTCCGGCGCCGGTCCTGGCCGCGGCGCCCGTGATGGAACAGCCGCTCGTCCGCAAGTACTAATTGCTTCCCTTAAGGCCTGAGAGGCCGGGCGGCCCGCCAGCCGCCCGGCTTTTTCGCGTCGGGAGGGGAGTTCTCTAGCCCTCGAAGACCTGGATGCCTCGCTCCCGGTAGTAGCGCACTGCGCCCGGGTGGAAGGGTACGACGGTGTTCGTGCGGGCCTGGATCGCGCTCGTACCACGGCCGGGTGGGCCAAGGCGGGTCGCCAGGTCCGGCACTTCGAGCACCGCCTTCGTGAGGGCGTAGGCCGTGCCGTCGGTGAGGTCGGCATTGGCGAGGACAAAGTTCCAGGCTGCAACGCTCTTGATGGCGCCCTCCTGGCCCTTGTAGGTGCCGGGCGCCAGCACCGCCTCGGCCATGAAAGGGTAGCGCTGACGCATCGCCGCGACCTCTCCGTCCGAGAGGCCGAACACGGTGACGGGCGCTTTCGCTCCGGCGTCGACGAGGGACGGGATCGGCACGACTGCGCCTTGCCAGAGCGCGTCGATCTCAGCCCGGGCGAGTTGCGCCGCGAGGTCCGCCGGAGTGCCGTTCACGATGATCGGCTTGATCCCGATCAACTCCGCCAGTGCCACGAAATAGGCCTCAGCCGGTCCGTTGGCCGGTCCGACGCCGACCCGCTTGCCATCGAGGTCGCGGGCTGCGCGTAAGGGGACGGCCGTGAGCGCGGCCGCCTGGAACGAAGTCTCGTACATGGGGAAGAGCGCCCGGACTTTGCCGTGGCGCCGGCCTGCGGCGAAGCCCGAGCCGTTCGCGGCCTCGTAGGCCGAACCGAGGAACACCGTGCCGATCGTGCGGGAGGAGCCTTCGATGAGCCCGAGATTCTCGATCGAGCCCTTGGTCTCCTGCACCTCGACCGTGAACGGTCCGGCAGCCGCAAGGACTGGAGTCAGGCCTCGCGCATAGGGCAGGAAGGCGCTGCCCGGACCGGCCGAAGCGAAGCGGAGGACCTCGGCCTGCTGGCTAAGGGTCGGACGGGCGAGGGCGCTTGCACCAAGCGCGGCGACGAGCTGGAGGGTGCGGCGGCGCGACGGCATGAGTTGACCTTCCGGGCGTATGGGAGGACCGTAGCCGTCTTCCCGCACCGTTCAACCGGAGATGGATGCGCGATCGGCAGGCATCGATACCTTCCGCGCATCGTCCCTCGGCGGTCTGCGTCGTCCGAACGTGGTTAAATGTTAGGGTTAAGCAGGGCTTAACCTGTTTCCCCCATCCTTCCTCTCATGGCGTTACGGCCGACCTGAGTCGCGTGCGCGGGTGCCCTGAACCGGGCCCGCCTTTGAGGGAAGGATGAGCTGTCATGGGCAGCTTGAGAACTTGGATCATCGCCGGCGCGCTCGCCGTCTCGGGGCAGGCCTTCGCCGCCGACCTGCTGCCGCCCGCTCCCGTCTTCGATCAGGGCGATGCCGCCCCGATCACCGAACTCGGCAGCGGCTGGTACATCCGCGGCGACATCGGCTACACGGACTACATCAAGCCGAAAGAGGTGCGCGGCTGGTCGGACGGACGGCCGTTCGACAAGCTCGATCTCGAGAGCGCGACGAGCGTCGGCGGCGGCTTCGGCTACAAGCTCACGAATTGGCTGCGCGCCGACGTGACGGCCGACTACCGTTTCGGCAGCGACTTCGAGGCCCTGAGCTCCGGCACGAACTACGTCCACGGCTACAGCCGTGACTGGGCGCGCCAGCAGAGCCACACCCTTCTCGCCAACGCCTATCTCGATCTCGGCACCTACTACGGCTTCACACCCTATGTCGGCGCGGGCGTCGGCGTGGCGCAGACCCATTTCAGTCCCTACAACGCCCAGGTGGTCTGCAAGACGCCGGTCTGCGTCGACGCCTACGGGCTCGTCCCGCCGGTGGAAGTCTTCCCGCCGAAGCGGCGCTACAATCTCGCCTATGCCTTCATGGCCGGCACGGCGTTCAACCTGGGACAGGGCTTCCTGGTCGATCTCGGCTATCGTTATCTCAATGTCGGCGAGACCGAGACCTTGCGCAACGCCTACACGAGCGGCTCCTCGGTCGCCTATATCGGCACCAAGATCCAGCCTCTTCGTGCCCACGAGGTGCGGCTCGGCGTGCGCTACATGATCGACTGATCGGCCTCGACCACAGGTTCCAAAAACAGAACGGGCGGCCTCTCGCGGGGCCGCCCGTTTCGTCTTCTGCTTAAGGCCTCGTCACTCCGCCGGATGAGCCGGCGCGGAGCGAGGCTCCGCCGGGGCGTCGTGGGTGCCGCCGTAGCGGGCGCGCAGGCGGTCGAGCATGTCGCCGACGTGGTTCGCGGGCTTCGTCGCGCCGCCGATCAGAAGGTAGATTGAGGGCACGACGAGGGTGGTGAGCACGGTGGAGAGCACCACGCCGCCGACGATCACCCAGCCGATGGCGTTGCGCGCCTCGGCACCGGCCCCCGTGGAGAGGGCCAGCGGCACCGCGCCGCCGATGGTGGCGATGGATGTCATCAGGATCGGCCGCAGGCGCTGCACGGAGGACTGGATCACCGCCTCGCGCACGGAGAGGCCCCGCTCGCGCAGCTGGTTGGCGAACTCCACAATCAGGATGCCGTTCTTCGTCATGATGCCGATGAGCAGGATCATGCCGATCTGGCTGTAGATGTTGAGCGACTGCCCGGTCATGACCAGCGCCAACAGCCCGCCCGTCACGGCGAGCGGCACGGTGAGCATGATGATGAACGGGTTGATCCAGCTCTCGAACTGAGCCGCGAGCACCAGGAACACCACCAGCAACGCGAGGCCGAAGGTGACGTAGATCGCGCTCGAGGTTTCCTTGAACTCCTTCGTCTGGCCCTGGTAGCCGATGCGCACCTCCGGGGGCAGCTCGTCGCGGACGATCTGCTCCAGGGTGTCGATGGCCGTGCCGATCGACACGCCCGGCGGCAGGGAGCCGGAGATCGTGATCGAGCGCAGGCGGTCGAAGCGGTTGAGCGTCTGGGGCGCCGCGGTCTCGGTGAGCCGCACGAAGGCCGACAACGGCACCAGTTCGCCGCTCGCGGCGCGTGTGAAGGTGTTGGAGAGGTCGTTCGGCGTCGCGCGGTCCTGCGAGCGGGCCCGGATGATGACCGGATACTCCTCGCCGCGGCTCACGAAGGTCGAGACCTCGCGCTCGCCGAACATCAGTTCCAGGGTCTTGCCGATGTCTTCCACCTGCACGCCGAGGTCGGCGGCGCGCTGACGGTCGATCTGGACGCGAATGTCGGGCTGCGACTCCTTGTAGTCGGAATCGAGGGTCTGGAACATCGGCCCGCCGTTGAACCGGGCCTCCTGCGCCTTGTTGATGACCCGGTCGCGCCAGCCTTTGAGCGTGTCGTAGTCCGGGCCCCCCAGCACGAACTGGATCGCCTGGTTGCCGAAGCCGCGCTGGCCGAGTGACGGCGGGTTCACCGCGAAGATGCGGGCGCCCGTGATCCCTGACACGGCTTGGAAGATCTGCTGCACCACCTGCTGCTGCTTCACGTCCCGATTTTCCCAGGGAACGAGGCGCACGATGAACAGGCCGGCATTGACCGGCGAGGGGCGCTGGAAGCCCGGCGCGACCTGGCTCAGCGTCGAGGAGACGAAGCCCTTGTCGACGAGGGGCTGGAGCGCGCGCTCGACCTCCTTCACCCGGGCGCGGGTATAATCGAGGCTCGACCCCTCGGGCGCGTCGATGCGCACGATGATGAAGCCGCGGTCCTCGACGGGGGCGAACTCCTTCGGCAGGCCCTGGAACAGGTTGACGGCCGCGAAGGACACGAGAGCGCCCACCGCCAGGATGACGAGGGGGATCTTGAGCGCCTTGGACAGGATCCAGCGGTAGCCGTTCGTCATCCCGACGAAGACGGGCTCGGTCCAGCGGTGGATAGGCCCGTGGGCCGGCACCATCAGCTTGGAGCACATCATCGGGGTGAGCGTGCGCGCCACGACGCCGGAGAAGAAGATGGCGGCCGCGAGCTGGATCGAGAACTCGCGAAAGAGCTTGCCCGTGTTGCCCGTCATGAAGGCGAGGGGCACGAACACCGCCATCAGGGTGGCGGTGGTGGCGATGACGGCGAAGCCGATCTCCCGGGCGCCGTCGAAGGAGGCCAGCAGCGGCGGCTGGCCCTCCTCGATGCGCCGATGGACGTTCTCGATCTCCACGATCGCGTCGTCCACGACGATGCCGATGGCGAGCACGATGGCAAGCAGGGTCAACACGTTGATCGTCGCCCCGAAGGCAGCGACCACCATGAAGGAGGCGAGGATCGAGACCGGGATCGCGACGAGCGCCACGATGGTGGAGCGCCAGTCGCGCAGGAAGACGAGGATCACGATCACGACGAGGGCGATGCCCTCGATGAGCGTCTTCATCACGCCGTTGATCGAGGCGCGGATGAAGTTCGACTCGTCGTAGAGGATCTGCGTCGTGGTGCCCGGGGGCAGCGCCTCCTGCAGCCTCTCGAGCTCCGCGCGCACGGCGTCGGCGACGGCCAGCGTGTTGCCCGTCGACTGGCGCACGATGCCGAGCCCGATCGCGGTCTTACCCGACTGGTAGAACTCGAAGCGCTCGTCCTGCGCGCCGACCTCGACGCGGGCGACCTCGCCGAGGCGGACGAGGTAGCCGTTCTTGTTGGAGACGATGATCTGGCGGAACTCGTCGGGGTTCGAGAGGCGCGAGTCGGTCTTCACCGTGAACTCGCGCTGCGTCGACTCGAGGCGGCCGCCCGGCAGCTCCACGTTCTGCTTCTTGACCGCGTTCTCGACGTCCTGAACCGTGAGCATGCGTGCGGCGAGCGCCGTGCGGTCGATCCAGATGCGCATGGCGTAGCGCCGCTCGCCGCCGATATAGACGTTCGCGACGCCGTTCACGGTGGAGAGGCGGTCGACGTAGACGCGCTTCAGGAACTCGGTGAGCTCCAGCGGATCGAGGCTCTCGGACGTGACGCCGATCCACATGATGGCGCCGGAATTGGCGTCGACCTTGCGCACCACGGGCGGGTCAATCCCGTCCGGCAGGCGGCCGACGATGCGGGAGACCGCGTCACGCACGTCCGCCGCCGCGGCGTCGGGCGCGCGGGAGACGTTGAACTCGATCGTGACCGAGGAGCGCTCGTTCTGGCTCTGCGAAGTGATCTGCCGGATGCCTTCCAGGCCCGCCACGGAGCCCTCGACGACCTCCGTGATCCGGCTCTCGATGACCTCGTTCGAGGCGCCGCGGTAGACGGTCGAGATCGAGACCACCGGCGGGTCGACGGCCGGGTACTCGCGGATCGGCAGCTGCGTCATCGAGGCCAAGCCACCGACGATCAGCAGCAGGCTGACGACGACGGCGAAGACCGGACGGCGAATGAAGAGGTCGGAGACCTGCATCGTGGATCGTGCCCTAAGCTGCGCGCCTCGCGAAAACGTCGTGCCCGGAGCGCCGGTTGAATGATGGTCTAGGATCAGCCCTGCCGACCGGCGGGGTCTTTCGCTGGAAGCTGGCTGGCGCGCGGCTGCGTCGCCGCCGGGGGCGCCGCACCGCCGCGGGCGGCCGGGGTCGGGGCAGGAGCCGCGGCGGGGTTCGCCGCTGTCGGCGTCGCCGGCGTCTCGGTCATGGGCTTGGGCGTCACCGTGGCGCCGGGCCGGGCGCGCTGGACGCCGCGCACGATAATGACCTCGCCGGCGTTCAGACCTTCCAGCACTTCGACCTTGCCCTCCTGGCGCTGGCCGATGCGGATGACGCGCCGCTCCACCTTGTTGTCTTTCACGACGAAGATGAGCTGACGCAGGCCCTCGTTCACGACAGCCTCCTCCTGCGCCACGACGGCGTCCTCGCGCACGCTCACCTCGAGCGCCACGGTGAGGAACATGCCAGGCTTGAGAGCCTCGTCGCGGTTCTCGAAATCGGCGGTCATCCGCACGGTGCGGGTCGTCGGATCGACCCGCGGATCGATGAGCGATACCTTGCCCGTGAAGGTGCGGTTGCCGAACGCGGCGGATTGGGCCCGGACGGCCTGACCCGTCTTGAGCTGGCCCAGAAGGTTCTCGGGCACCGAGAAGTCGAGACGCACCCGCGACAGGTCGTCGAGGGTGGTGATCTTGGTGCCCGGGGAGACGTAGGCGCCGAGCGACACGGAGCGGCTCCCCAAGCGCCCGGGGAAGGGCGCGCGCACCATCAGGTCCTCGAGCCGGGCCTCCGCGCCCTTGCGGCGAGCCTCAGCCGAAACGATGGCGCTGTCGAGCGTGCGCACCTGCGCTGTCAGGTCCTCGACCTGCGCCTCGGTGCCGGCGCCCGTGCGGCGCAGGGCCACCGCACGCTCGAGGCGGGTGCGGATCTCGTTGCGCTGCGCCTCGGCGCGGCGGATCTCGGCGACGGCGCCCTCAATGTCGGCCCGGCGCTCGTCGGCGTCGAAGCGCACGAGCACGTCGCCGGCCTTGACCTTCTGGCCTTCCTCGAAGGCGATCTCGGCGATGATGCCCGAGACCTTCGCGGTGACGGTGATGGACTCGAAGGCGCGCACCGTGCCCACCGCCTCGCGGATCTCGACGATGCGCCCCGTGCGCACCGTGTCGACATCAACGGTCGGCGGCGGGGCGTTGCGTCCGCCCGGGCCTCCACCAGGTCCGCCGGCCGGAGCCGCGGGCGCCGGGGCGAGCTTCGCCACGTACTCGCCCAGGACGGGAACCTTCTGCAGGTGTCCCTCCTTGTAGGCGACGTAGCCTCCATAGCCGGCTCCGCCGAGCACGGCGATGACGGCGAGCTGTCCATACCAGCGCATAGCCCGCAAACCCGATGAGCAACGATCGTGGTGAGTGCTATCGCATATAATGCGCCAATTGAGGCGTGACGACGGGCAACTCCCTGACGATTTGGTTACCTTTTCTTAACCAGCGCGGTCCCTCCGCCCCAGCGGGCTCGTCTTGACGCCCCGCCACGCCTCCCGCATACCCGTCGGCGGGACACCTCCCCCCACCGGGAGGCGCCCATCTGGAAGGATGGACCACATGGCAAGCCTGCCCACCGTGCGCCCCCGCGCGCCGTTTTTCTCGTCCGGCCCCTGCGCTAAGCGCCCCGGCTGGTCCCTGACGAACCTCAAGACCGACACGCTCGGCCGCTCGCACCGCGCGAAGCTCGGGAAGGCGCGCCTGAAGGCGGCAATCGACCTCACCCGCGACGTGCTGCAGGTGCCGGCCGATTACCGCATCGGTATCGTGCCGGCCTCCGATACGGGTGCCGTCGAGATGGCGATGTGGTCGATGCTCGGCGCCCGCCCTGTCGACATGCTGGCCTGGGAAAGCTTCGGGGAGGGCTGGGTGACGGATGCCGTCAAGCAGCTCAAGCTCGACGCGCACGTCCTCAAAGCCCCTTACGGCGAGTTGCCGGACCTCGCTCAGGTCGATGCCGAGACCCGCGACGTGGTCTTCACCTGGAACGGCACGACCTCCGGCGTGCGCGTGCCGAATGCCGACTGGATTGCCGCGGAGCGCGAGGGCGTCGTGATCTGCGACGCCACCTCGGCCGCCTTCGCGCAACGGCTCGATTGGCCAAAGCTCGATGTGGTCACCTTCTCCTGGCAGAAGGTCCTGGGCGGCGAGGCGGCGCACGGGATGCTCGTCCTCTCGCCCCGCGCCGTGGCGCGGCTCGAGAGCTACGTGCCGGCCTGGCCGCTGCCCAAGATCTTCCGCATGACCAAAGGCGGGAAGCTCATCGAGGGCATCTTCGAGGGCGAGACGATCAACACGCCCTCCATGCTGGCAGTGGAGGACTACATCGACGCCCTCGAATGGGCGAAGGGACTCGGCGGCCTCGACGCGCTCATCGCCCGGGCCGACGCCAACGCCAAGGTCCTCAACGACTGGGCGGCGCGGTCCCCTTGGATCGCCAACCTCGCCCGGGATCCCGCCACGGCTTCGAACACGAGCGCCTGCTTCGTCATCGCCGATCCAGATGTGACGGCCAAGGGCCCCGAGGCGGTCGCGGCCGTCGCGAAGGGTATCGCCGCCGCGCTGGAGAAGGAGGGCGTTGCGCTGGACATCGGCGCCTATCGCGACGCCCCTCCGGGACTCCGGATCTGGTGCGGCGCCACGGTGGAGCAGGCCGATCTTGAGGCGCTCACACCCTGGCTCGACTGGGCCTTCGCCCAGGAGAAGGCCAAGCTCGCCAAGGCGGCCTAGAGCCGCCCAAGGCTGTGCAAACCCTCTCCCCCTCTGCGGGAGAGGGTGGCCCCGCCGTCAGGCGGGGTCGGGAGAGGGGGCGCTGCGTCAGCAGCGCTCGGCCGCAAGGCCGACCAGCGCCTTTTCGACCCAACCATCCCATTCGCTTCGCGAGCGCCGCTTACAGGGCGCCCCCTCTCCCGGCCGGCTCACGCCGGCCACCCTCTCCCGCAAAGGGGAGAGGGCGAGCACGACGAGGTTCTCAACCAATGCCCGCTCCCCGCGTCCTCATCTCCGACGCCCTCTCCCCCGCTGCCGTCCAGATCTTCAAGGACCGGGGCGTCGAGGTCGATTTTCAGCCCGATCTCGGCAAGGACAAGGACCGCCTCGCCGCCGTAATCGGCGGGTACGACGGCCTCGCCATCCGCTCGGCGACGAAAGTCACGGCCAAGATCCTGGAGCAGGCCGGCAACTTGAAGGTGATCGGCCGTGCCGGCATCGGCGTCGACAACGTCGACATCCCCGCCGCGACGGCCCGAGGCGTGATCGTGATGAACACGCCCTTCGGCAATTCCATCACCACCGCCGAGCACGCGATCGCCATGATGTTCGCGCTCGCCCGCCAGATCCCTCAAGCTGACGCTTCCACGCAAGCCGGCAAGTGGGAGAAGAACCGCTTCATGGGCGTCGAGCTCACGGGCAAGACGCTGGGCGTCATCGGCTGCGGCAACATCGGCTCCATCGTCGCCGACCGCGCCATCGGCTTGAGGATGCGGGTCATCGCCTTCGACCCATTCCTGTCGCCGGAGCGGGCGCTCGAACTCGGCGTGGAAAAGGTGGAGCTCGATGAGCTCCTGCGCCGCGCTGACGTCATCACGCTCCACGTGCCGATGACGGACAAGACGAAGAACATCCTCTCCGCCGAGAACCTGGCAAGGACGAAGAAGGGCGTGCGCATCGTCAACTGCGCCCGCGGCGGCCTCGTCGACGAAGCGGCGCTCCGCGCGGCCCTCGATTCCGGACACGTTGCGGGCGCCGCCTTCGACGTGTTCTCGGCCGAGCCGGCGACGGAAAACCCGCTCTTCGGCCATCCGAGCGTCGTCTGCACGCCGCATCTGGGCGCCGCCACCACGGAGGCGCAGGAGAACGTCGCCCTCCAGGTCGCCGAGCAGATGGCCGACTACCTTCTCCAGGGCGCGATCCAGAACGCGGTCAACTTCCCCTCCATCACCGCTGAGGAGGCGCCACGCCTGAAACCCTTCGTGGCGCTTAGCGAGAAGCTCGGCTCCTTCCTCGGCCAGCTCACGGAAGCTCCGATCAAGGGGATCCGCATCGAGTACGAGGGCGCCGTCGCCGAGATGAACACCCGCGCGCTTACCTCGGCCGCGGTGACGGGGGTGCTTCGCCCCTTCCTGCAGGACATCAACATGGTCTCGGCGCCGGTCGTCGCCCGCGAGCGCGGCATCACGGTTGAGGAGGTCAAGCGCGAGAACGCGGCCCGGGATTACGAGAGCTTCGTGCGCATCGTGGTCGACGCCGAGGACATGCCCCGCCACGCCGGCGGCACCGTGTTCCAGGACGGCAAGCCCCGCGTCACGGAGATCCGCGACATCGCCGTCGACGCCGAGTTCGCGCCCCACATGATCTACGTGCGCAATGACGACAAGCCGGGCTTCATCGGACGTTTCGGCTCGCTGCTCGGCGAGGCGGGCGTCAACATCGCCACCTTCAGCCTCGGCCGCGACCACCCGGGCGGCGACGCGATCTGCTTCGTCGCCGTCGACGAGGCCGTGTCGCCCGAACTCCTGAGCCGGATCGAGAGCATCCCGCACGTCAAGCGCGCCCGCGCGGTGCGGCTCTGACGTTGAAAGGAGCCTTCGCCGGCGAAGGTCAGCCCCAGACCCCGCCGGCGGCGGGGTTCACGGCCGCATCCCGCGATGACGGGGTCGACGAAGGCGGCGACGAGGGTCCTTCAGGTCGCGCCTCGGCGGGGCCGACGCTCGCAGGCTCGGTGATGAGGCGCGCCCGCCGGCCGAAGGTGAGGTAGTCCCAGGTCCAGCTGAAGGCCACCGCGATCCGGTGGCGTAGGCCGATCAGGAAGTAGACATGCGCCAGGCTCCAGAACAGCCAGGCGGGCAACCCAGTCAGGGTCAGGCGATTCAGCTTCACGACAGCGGCGCGGCGCCCGATCGTCGCGAGATCGCCCTGATGGCGGTATCGGAACGGCCCGGGCGGCGAGCGACCTGAGACGCGGGCGGCGATCACGTCGCCGGCGTAGCGGCCCATCTGCTTCGCGGCGGGCGCGATGCCCGGCACGGGCTTGCCGTCCGTCGTCATCACGGCGGCGGTGTCGCCCACGACGAAGATCTCTGGCCGACCGGGCAGGGTGAGGTCGGGCCCGACCCTGACCCGGCCCGCGCGGTCGCGGTCCGCCCCCAGCCAATCCGCGGCCGCCGAGGCGGCCACGCCTGCCGCCCAGACGACGGCTCCCGCGGCGATCCGCCGATCGCCGAGGCGAACGAAACCCGGCCCGATCTCCGTGACCGGCGTGCCCGTGATCACCTCGACGCCGCGGGCTTCGAGGGCTCGGCGCGCGTAGGCGCTCAGGGTTTCGGGAAACGGCGACAGGACGCGGGGGCCCGCCTCGATCAGGAGGACGCGCGCCTCGCGCGGGTCGAAGGTGCGGAAGTCGGGCGGCAGCGCCTCGCGGGCCACATCGGCGATCGCGCCCGCCATCTCGACCCCGGTCGGGCCACCTCCCACGACGACGAAGGTCGTCAGGGCCGCCCGTTCGGCCGGTGTCGAAGCCAATTCGGCCCGTTCGAACGAGGTCAGGATACGGCGGCGGATCTCCGTCGCGTCCTCGATCCGCTTCAGCCCGGGCGCGTGCGGCGCCCAGTCCTCGTGGCCGAAATAGGCGTGGGTCGCGCCGGTCGCGACGACGAGATGGTCGTAGGCGAAGTCCCCGCCGTTCGTCCGCACCAGACGCTGCGCGGCATCGATGGCATTCACCTCGGCCATCAGCACCCGGGTGTTCTTCTGCCGCGAGAGGATGCCGCGGATCGGCCAGGCCACGTCGGCCGGACTCAAGGCCGCCGTCGCCACTTGATACAGGAGAGGCTGGAAGCAGTGATGGTTCTGGCGGTCGATCAGCGTCAGGGCCACGGGCGCCCGGGCGAGCGCCTTGGCCGCCTCGAGCCCGGCGAAGCCGCCTCCCACGATCACGACGCGTTGCAGGTCGGCCATCGGAGCTCCCGTGCGCCCCGCACTAACATCGCGGCTCTGCCGGCGTTCCAGCGCTTGCCGCCGCGCGTCCGGCACGTGGTCGTCTAGCTTCGCTTCGCGGGTCGAGCCGACGCGGGCGCGTGCACAGCGCGAAAAGGAGTGGTGCGGGCGGTCGGAGTCGAACCGACACTCTGTCGCCAGAACCGGATTTTGAGTCCGGCGCGTCTACCGATTCCGCCACGCCCGCGCGTGCCTTCGGCCGGCCCGTCCTAGCGCAACCCGAGGCGCGCTGCATCCCTTTTCGTGACGGGCTGCTTCTCAAGCCGGAAGCGCCGGCTCCGGCGCGGCCGCGGGCCAGACGAAGAGGTCGATGGGCTGCGTCCGGCCGCGGATCGCGACGGAGCCCCGGGCGGCGAAGGGCCGCTCGGTCTCAGGCAGAGGGCCCGCCGCCTCCAGGAGCTCGCGGGAGGCGGCGATGCGGCAGCCGTGATCGCGGGTGAGGCGCTCCAGCCGGCTCGCCACGTTCACGGGATCGCCGATCGCCGTGAACTCGAGCCGCCGCTCGGCGCCGATGTTGCCCACCACCACCGGCCCGACATGGACGCCGACGGCGACCGCGATCTCCGGCGCGCCCCGGGCATGGCGCTTCGCGCGCCAGCGCTCGCATTCCGCCTGGAGCGCGAGGGCGCAGGCGAGGGCCTTGCGCGCGGCGTCCGGGTCGTCGGCGAGCGCCCCGAAGGTCGCCATGAACCCGTCGCCGAGGAACTTGTCGAGGGTGCCGCTGTGGGCGAAGACCACCTTGCAGGTGCGGGCGTGAAAGCTGCGCAGGAGCGCCACGACCCGTTCCGGCGGCAGGTCCTCCGCGTGGCCGGTGAAGCCCACGATATCGGCGAAGATGACCGCGACCTGGCGCAGCTGGGGCCGGCCGAGGTCCTGGTCGGGGGTGCGGACCATGGCGTCCGCGAGGTCGGGGGAGACGTAGCGCGAGAGCTCGGCGCGGGTCACCTCGGCCTGGGTCAGGCGCAGGAGCGTGCTCCGCGCTCGCCAGACCGCCGCGGTGAGGAGAGCCGTGGCGATCAGGGTGAGCACCACCTGGTTTCGCCACTGCCCGAGGCTGACATAGGCCGGGTTGAGCACCGTGGAGAGGGTGGCCATCGGGCCCCCCGCCGGGATGTCGCCCGCCGTCAGGGTATCCGAGCGCTGCAGCACCATGAGGACGCCCGCTGACCACAGGACGGTGATCCAAGCGCCCGTCCAGGCGACGACGACCGGCGAGAAGGAGAGGGCCGAGGCCGCGAGGTAGACGAGGCAGTAGATGAATTCCTGGCCCCTGAGGCGCATCTGGATCGGCCAGGGGTCGGCGGCCATGAAGGGCGGGTCGGCCATGATGACCATCGTGATCACGGCCACGTCGAGTACGATGAAGGCGAGCCGCGCCGGCTGACCCAGCGGGTGGCGGCGCAGCAGGAACGGCACCGCGCCGAGGATCAGGAGCAGGACGACGACGGAAAGATAATACCAAGCTTGCGGGCGGTTCACCGTCGCGATGATGAAGGCGCCGACGGCGATACCCGCGATCCAGCGGGCCTGGAAAGCGAAGGAAAGGCCGCGCAGCTCTTCGCGGCGGAGCGCGGCGGCCAGGCGTCGCCGCGCCGCATCACGGGCGCGGGGCCGCCCGCGCCAGAGCGCTCGCATCCGGGGCAGGTTCATGCTCAAAGGGGCCGCGCGTCCGGGAGCCCCGGCGTCCGCCTCATCCTGTTCCAGGCCGTCCCGCATGCTCCGCCGCCTTTACGATTGGACCCTCTCGCTCGCCGCCAGGCCCTCCGCGCCGACGGCGCTCGGGGCGGTGTCCTTCGCGGAGAGCTCCTTCTTCCCCGTGCCGCCGGACGTGCTCCTGGTGCCGATGGCCCTGGCGCGGCCCGAGCGGGCCTGGTGGTACGCCTTCGTTTGCACCATCACCTCGGTGCTCGGCGGGCTGTTCGGTTACGCCATCGGCGCGCTTCTGTACGATTCGGTGGGCCTCTGGCTCTTCAATCTTTACGGCCTCGGCAAGGGCGCGGATGCCTTCCGCGTCGCCTATGCCGAGTATGGACACTGGATCATCCTGCTCAAGGGCCTGACCCCGATCCCCTACAAGCTCGTCACCATCACGTCGGGCTTTGCCGGCTACGACCTGTTCTGGTTCGTCGTGCTCTCGCTTCTCACCCGCGGCGCCCGCTTCTTCGGCCTGGCGCTCGTTCTCAGCCGCTTCGGGCCGGCGATCCGCGGGCTGCTCGACCGGCATTTCGGGGCCGTGATGGCCAGCGTCGTCGTCGCGATGGTGCTCGGCTTCGTGGCCTTCCGCTACGTGTTCTGATGGTGCGCGGCGTGTCGTCCATCCTCCACACGCTGACCCGGCCCCGGACGGCGGCCGCCGTGATCCTCGCCGCGGCCGCGCTCACCGTCGGCGGTGCGCTCGCCTTCGAGCATCTCGGCGGCCTCGTGCCGTGCAAGCTCTGCCTTCTCCAGCGCAAGCCTTATTACCTGGCGCTTCCCCTCGCCGTTCTGGCGCTGCTCCTGCCGCCGGCGCGGCGCGGGTTGCTCGCCCTTCTCGCCCTCGTCTTCGTCGTCAGCACCAGCCTTGGCGCCCACCACGCCGGCGTGGAATGGGGCTTCTGGCCGGGACCAAGCGATTGCGGCGGAGGGGCCGGACCCGCGGCGGGAGGCGTCGAGGATTTCCTCAAGCAGCTCGACCGGACCCGCGTCGTGAGCTGCACGGAGGCTGCATGGCGCTTTCTCGGCCTGTCGCTGTCGGGCTGGAACGGCCTGATCTCGCTCGGGCTTGCCGGCTTCGCCGCCCTGGCGGCCTCGCGTCGGGCTCACGGCTCGAGTTCGGTGTCCCAGTAGAGGTAGTCCATCCAGCTGTCGTGTAGGTAGTTCGGCGGGAAGAGCCGGCCGTTCTGGTGCAGGTCGTGGATGGAAGGGGCGAAGGGCGCTTGGTGCGGCCACATCTCCACCTCGCGGGGCAGGCGGTCGCCCTTCTTGAGGTTGCAGGCGGAGCAGGCGGCGACGACGTTGTCCCAGGTGGTCTGGCCGCCCTTAGAGCGGGGCACGACGTGGTCGAAGGTGAGGTCGTCGCGCTCGCCGCAATATTGGCAGGTGAAGCGGTCGCGCAGGAAGACGTTGAAGCGGGTGAAAGCCGGTTGGCGGGTCGGCTTGACGTAGGTCTTCAGCGACACGACCGAGGGCAGCCGCATCGCGAAGCCCGGACTTCGCACCATCTTGTCGTATTCGGAGACGATGTTCACCCGGTCGAGGAACACCGCTTTAATCGCGTCCTGCCACGACCAGATCGACAAGGGATAGTAGCTCAACGGACGATAATCCGCGTTGAGCACGAGGGCCGGACAGGCCTCGGGTCGCACCACTGGTTGGACGTGAATCGTCACGCCGCCTCCACAGGTGAGGGCACGGGATCGTCAGCCCCGCTCGGGTGCAGAGTGTATAGGGTCCATGACGGCCTTGTGAAGCCGTGGGCCAAGGCCTGCTTTGCCGCACTCACAGGTTTAGAGGCGAGGGGCGGACTGTCCGGCCCGCTTCCCGCTGCCTTTATGTCATGGCCGGGCTAGACCCGGCCATCTCGGTTCGGAGGCGTTGACGGCTTCGCGCCGAGGTTCGCGGGTCGAGCCCGCGAACGACATGGATGGTGTTCTGAAGCGTTCGGGCCCACGCTGCGCAGGCCTAAGCCTCACACCCGCCGGTCGACCTGCTGACCTTGGCCGGGCGGGGCGGGCGGGGCCGTGTCGGCGGCTGTCTCGAGGAGCGCGACGACGCCCTGGTCGGCCTTCGCCTGCTGCTTGAGCATGGCGAGCGACAGGGCCTGGTTTTGCGGATCGGCGCGGGTCGTCGACCAGGCTTCGGCGATGCCGGCGGTGGAGGACACGGTCATGGCGAAGCTCCGCTCAGGAGCCTTCAGCGTAAGATCTGTTCCGTTGACCGATCCTGAAAGCGGTCGCCGAAACTCGAGGGTTCAGCGGGTTGGGACAGGCTTTTCGCCGCGGTAATCGTAGAAGCCGCGCTTGGTCTTGCGGCCGAGCCAGCCCGCCTCGACGTATTTCACGAGGAGCGGGCAGGGGCGGTACTTGGAGTCGGCCAAACCCTCGTGCAGCACCTGCATCACAGAGAGGCAGGTGTCGAGGCCGATGAAGTCGGCGAGCTGGAGCGGGCCCATCGGGTGGTTGGCGCCGAGCCGCATGGCGGTGTCGATGGAGTCGACGGAGCCCACGCCCTCGTAGAGGGTGTAGATCGCCTCGTTGATCATCGGCAGCAGGATGCGGTTGACGATGAAGGCCGGGAAGTCCTCGGCCACCGTCACCGTTTTGCCGAGCTTGCCGATGAAGGCCTTGGCCGACTCGAAGGTGGGGTCTTCCGTCGCGATGCCGCGGATGAGCTCGACGAGCTGCATCAACGGCACCGGGTTCATGAAGTGAATGCCGATGAAGCGCTCCGGCCGGTCGGTGGCGGCGGCGAGCCGCGTGATCGAGATCGACGAGGTGTTGGTGGCCAGCATCGCGTCCGGCTTCAGCACCGGGCACAGCTTGCGAAAGATCGCGTGCTTGACCTCCTCGTTCTCCGTCGCGGCCTCGATGATCAGGTCGCAGGGGGTGAGGTCGTCGTAGGACGGGGCGGGGGTGATGCGCGCAAGTGCCGCCTGCCGGTCGGCGTCGCTCAGCGCCCCCTTCGCCACCTGGCGCGAGATGTTGCCGTTGATGGTGGCGAGGCCCGCGTTGATCCGATCCTCGCTGAGATCGTTGAGCCGCACGTCGAGGCCCGCGAGGGAGCAGACATGGGCGATGCCGTTACCCATCTGCCCCGCGCCGATGACGCCGATGGTCTTGATCTCGATACTCATCATCTGTCCTGCGGCAGGGCCGGGGAGGGGGGAACGGCGCTAGTTCGCCTTATCAAGTTCCTGGTTCAGTTCCGGCAGGATCTGGAACAGGTCGCCGACAAGGCCGTAATCAGCCACCTGGAAGATAGGCGCCTCCTCGTCCTTGTTGATGGCGACGATCACCTTAGAGTCCTTCATGCCGGCGAGATGCTGGATCGCGCCGGAGATGCCCACTGCGATGTAGAGGTCGGGCGCGACCACCTTGCCCGTCTGGCCAACCTGCCAGTCGTTTGGGGCGTACCCTGCGTCCACCGCCGCGCGCGAGGCGCCCACCGCCGCGCCGAGCTTGTCGGCGAGCGGCTCGATCACCTCTTTGAACTTCTCGGCGGAGCCCAGGGAGCGTCCGCCCGAGATGATGATCTTGGCCGATGTCAGCTCCGGCCGGTCGTTCTTGGCGATCTCCTCGCCCTTGAAGGTGGAGAGCCCCGGGTTCTCGGCCGGCTGCACCGCCTCGATCGGCGCCGAGCCGCCTTCACCCGCGGGCTGGAAGGCGGCGGTTCGCACCGTGATCACCCGCTTCGCGTCGGTGGCCTGCACCGTCTGGATCGCGTTGCCGGCATAGACCGGCCGCTCGAAGGTGTCGGGCGAGATCACCTTGATGATGTCGGACACCTGCATGACGTCGAGGAGCGCCGCGACGCGGGGCATCACGTTCTTGCCGGTCGTGGTGGCAGGCGCCACCACCGCGTCGTAGTTCGCTGCAACTTGCGCCACCAGCGCGGCGGTGGGCTCGGCGAGGTGGTGGTCGTAGGCCGGATCGTCGGCGAGCAAGACCTTTTCGACGCCCGCGAGCTTCGCGGCGGCTTCCGCGGCCGGCCGCGCGCCGGGGCCTGCCACGAGAACGTGCACGGGCTGGCCGATGGCGGAGGCCGCGGTGAGCGCCTTGTGGGTCGAGTCTTTCAGCGAGACGTTGTCGTGCTCGGCGATGAGCAGGGTCGGCATGGGTTGTCTCCCGGATGAGGGGTCGGCGGCGCGCGTCAGAGCACGCCGGCTTCGACCTTCAGCTTCTGCACGAGCTCAGGCACCGAGCCCACCTTGACGCCGGCCTTGCGCCCGCCGGGCTCCACCGTCTTGAGCACCTTGAGGCGCGGCGCGACATCAACGCCCAGCGCCTCCGGGCTCGTCTCGTCGAGGGGCTTCTTCTTCGCCTTCATGATGTTAGGCAAGCTCGCGTAGCGCGGCTCGTTGAGGCGCAGGTCCGTCGTCACGATGGCCGGCAGCTGGAGACCCACCGTCTGCAGGCCGCCGTCCACCTCGCGGGTGACGTCGACCGTGCCGTCGCCGACCTCGACCTTGAAGGCGAAGGTGCCCTGCGGCCAGCCCAGCAGCGCGCCAAGCATCTGGCCCGTCTGGTTGGAATCGTCGTCGATCGCCTGCTTGCCCATGATGACGAGCTGCGGGCCCTCGTTGGCGATCACGGCCTTGAGGATCTTGGCCACGGCGAGGGGCTCGACCGGCTGGTCGGTCTTGACGAGGATGCCGCGGTCCGCGCCCATGGCGAGCGCCGTGCGGATCGTCTCGGCGGCCTGGGCCGGGCCGATCGACACGGCGACGATCTCCGTAACCTTGCCCTTCTCCTTCAGGCGGATCGCCTCCTCGACGGCGATCTCGTCGAAGGGGTTCATGGACATCTTGACGTTGGCGAGCTCGACCCCGGACCCGTCGGCCTTGACCCGGATCTTCACGTTGTAGTCGACCACCCGCTTCACGGGGACTAGCACTTTCATGGCCGTCTCGGTTCCCTCAGGACTGGCTGTCACGCGGGACATGTCCCGCGGAAAAACAGGTGCGAGACCTCAAAATCAGGTCTACGCGCGTCGCACAAGCTGGAAGCGTCGGGACCTGGCGCATGATCCGCTCAAGTGAGACCCACTTGAGCGGTCAAGATCATGCGCCGCCAACATATTTGAGCATGGTCTCGTCGGAAAAATGGAATCCACTTTTCCGGACCATGCTCTAGCGACGAAGCCCGAATTGTCAACGCGACGCTTCTTCCCGGGTCGCCTCGACGCGGGCAAGCACGGGGTCGTAGCGATGCCGGAACAGGGGGATGAGCGCTGCTCCGGCCAGGAGGCCGCCGAGATGCGCGAACCAGCCGACATTCTCCGTGCCCGCTCCGCCGAGGAACGCCGCGAAGACCTGGAGCGCGATCCAGAAGCCGATGGCGAGAACCGCCGGCACCCGTAAGGGGATGCCTTTCAGGAACAAGCCCCAGACCTTCACCCGCGGGTAGAGGATGAGATAGGCCGCGACCACGCCCGAGATCGCGCCCGAGGCGCCGATCAGGGGACGGGCCGAGTCCGGGTCGATGCCGGCGTGGACGAGGCCCGCCGCCGCGCCGCAGGCGATGAAGAAGGCCACGAAGCGGCCGTGCCCCATGGCGTCCTCGACGTTGTCGCCGAACACCCAAAGGAACAGCATGTTGCCGAGGAGATGGACGAGCGAGCCGTGAAGGAACAGGCTCGTCAGCAGCGTCAGGGGCTCGGGGACGAAGGGCAGTCCCTCCGGCAGGGCCTCGGTGCCGAAGAGGACCGCCGGGATCAGCCCGAACCCCGCCACGATCCAGCTCTCGTCGATGGGGAGGAGCCCCAGCGCCGGCAGGGCGTAGCCCAGGATGCAGGCCCCGATGAGCGCGCGCGTCGCGATCGGCGCTTTCAGGTTGCGCAGCGGGACGCCGTCGTAGAGGGGCAGGAACATGCGGGGAGGCCGGCGGAGGAGCGAGGGATCGTAGCCGCCCCGGCGCGGCGACGCCAGCCGCTTACCGGTTCTGCCCCGGCACCCAGAGCACGTCGCCCGCGCCCTGTGCGTTGGCGTGGCGGGACAGGACGAAGAGGAAGTCCGAGAGCCGGTTGAGGTACTTCACCGCCTCGGGCGAGACCTTCTCCTCGGGGCGCTGGGCGAGCGCCACGACGAGGCGCTCGGCGCGTCGGCACACCGTGCGGGCGAGGTGCAGCGCCGCGGCCGCGGGCGTGCCGGCGGGCAGGACGAAGGAACGCAGGGGCGAGAGGTGTTCGTTCAGCGCATCAAGTTCCCGCTCGAGCCGGTCCACCTGGGCCTGCACGATCCGCAAGGGCTCGTAGCGCGGCGGCTCGTCGCTCTCGGGGGTCGCGAGGTCGGCGCCGAGATCGAAGAGGTCGTTCTGGATGCGCCCGAGGATGGCGTCGAGCTCCGGATCATCCCGGGTGTGCAGTCGGGCGAGGCCCAGGCACGCGTTCGTCTCGTCGACGGTGCCGTAAGCCTCGATGCGCAAGTCGAACTTGAGGCGCCGCTCGCCGTTAGCGAGGCCCGTGGTGCCGTCGTCGCCCTGCCTCGTGTAGATGCGGTTCAGCGCGACCATGGGGACCTTCGAGGGTTAGAAGCTGTAGCCGAGGCGGGCGCCGACATTGGTCAGGCCCTTGTTGTCGGAGCAGGCGCCGTAGTTCGACAGCCGCTCGACGGTGGCCATCAGGTTCCAGTTGGCCGAGAGCCTGACGCCGACCGAGCCGGACTCGCGAAACAGCGGCGTGCAGCCCAGCGCAGCCCGGTTGTCGAAGGCCGCGGCGAGGGGGTCGGTGCGCCCATTGTGCACGGCACCCCCGAAGCTGCCCTCGACGAAGACGCGGGGCGCGAGGTCCACGCTCCAGGTCAGCCCCGCATAGGCAAAGCTCGTGTTGCCGCTCAGATTGAGGCTGCCGCCGAGATGCGGCCGCGGGATGAAGTAGCTCGTGAAGAGATCGGCCGCCGTGAAGGGCTTGGCGAAGAGCACCTCGCCCGAGAGGTTCACGGTGCCCTTCTCGGGCCCCCACATATCGTGCCCGATGGCGCCGAAGCGGAACTCCGAGACGACGCTCGGAATCCGGGGCGGCGCCTTGCCGAAGGCCTCGTCGCCGAAGGACAGGCGCGGCGTGATCGAGGGCGCCGTCTGCGCCGAGGCGTCGTCGCATGCCGCTGCGGAAAGGACGAGGCCTGCCGTCGCGAGCGCGACCTGCACCGCTCTCGTTCCCTTCACGCGCATGCCTTGGATGTCCCGCGATGATCTTGTTGGGCCGCCCCGAGGACGACCAGGTCAGGCCCGTCTGGCCAGGGATTGAGGCTGAAACGTGTCAGCCCCTGCCCGCGCTCACAAGGCCCTGTACCAGATCACCCCCATGATAACCACGATCGCGGCGAACTGCAGCAACACGCGGGCGCGCATCAACTGCTGCGACCGGTTGGGGTTGCCGCCCCGCATCATGTTGACGAGGCCGAACAGCAGCACGCCGGCCACGGCAATGCAGGCGATCGGGACGAGGGTACTGACGAGATTGTTCATCGAAGGATCCGGTTGAGGGCGCGCATATGGCGCGGCGATCCGGGCCCGACAATCGGGAGCGCAGGGGGCGCGACATCGGGAGCTGGGAGGGCATGCGCGTTGGTGTTGCGGCGAGCACCCCCTCACCCTCGCTCCACTGCGTTGCGCTCGTCGCGTCGGCCGGTGCGCCGACGCGACCCTCTCCCCTGCCGGGAGAGGGGTGACGCGCACCAGCGCGTCATGTCAGCGAACACGCCGCCGATACTCGGATGCTCAACTCCTCTCCCTTCCGGGGAGAGGGCTTCGCCTGCGGAACGGCAGGCGAAGCAAGCGAACCGTAGGTGAGCGGGGGTGAGGGGAAGCTGGGCATAAGCCCCAAGCGTCTCAGCCACTCCCATGTCGTTCGCGGGCTCGACCCGCGAACCTCGGCCCGAAACCCAGCCCGCCTCCGAACCAAGATGGCCGGGTCAAGCCCGGCCATGACACGCGGTGGAGCGGAAAGATCTCCCCTCTGGAGCGCGGAGCTGCGTCCCCGCTCAGTTCCGCCGCAGCAGCCGGTCGAAGTAGTCGAGCTCCTCTCGCGGGCGGGTCGGGTCGCCGAGCTTGCGGCGCAGCTCTTCCATGATGCGGCGGGCCCGCTGTACGGCGGATTCGTCGGCGGTGGGCACGCGCACCCTTCCGTCGGTGAAGTCGCGGTTGCGGGTCGGGCGGCCGAGGGGATCGTTGTCGCGCTGCCCCGACTGGGCCCGGCCGCGGGGATCGCCCTGCCCGGGATCGCCGTTCGGTGGCTCCTGGCCGTCGCCCTGGCCCATCATCTGCTGCATCTGCTGCGCCATGCCCTGCATGCCGCGCTGGAGGCCCTCTAAGGCCCGGCCCTGCGCGTCCACGGCCTGGCCCTCCTGGCCGCGGCCCAGCGCCCCTTCGGCGTCGCGCATGGCCTGCTCGGCGTCGGCGAGGCCCTGCTCGCCCTGCATCCCCATGCCGCGCATCCGGCGCTGCATCTCTTCGAGCCGCTCGCGCAGGGCCTGCTGGCGTTGCGACAAACCCTGACCGGGCTGCTGACCCTGGCCCTGCTGCCCCTGCTGGCCTTCGCCCGGCTCCTCGCCCTCACCGGGCTGCTGCTGGCCCTGCTGGCCGCGCTGCCCCTGCTGCCGCTGTCCCTGTTGCCCTCGCTGGCCTTGCTGCTGACCCTGCTGTTGGCGGCCGCGCTGGTTCGGCTGCATGCGCCGCTCCTGGCCGTCGCGGAAGGTTTCGTCGCGCAGCTGCTGCTGGTCGCGGACCATGCCTTCCATGTCCTGCATGGACCGGTTCATCTCTCGCGCCATCGGATCGGTCATGCGGGAGTTGGGCCGGGCGGTCTGAAGATTCTCCAGGATGTTGCGCAGCTGCTCGAGGAGGCGCTGGGCTTCGGCCATGTCGCCGCGTTTCATGGCCTCCTGCATGTCGTTGAGCATGCGGTTGAGGTCTTCCTGCGAGATGGTGCGGTCGGGCGGAGGCTGGTTGCCCTGGGCCTGGTTCTGCTGCTGGTCGCGCTGCATGCGCTCGGCGAACTCGCGCAGGAACTTGTCCATGGCCGTCCGCAACTCGTCGGTGAGCTTGCGAATCTCGTCCTCGCCGGCGTTGCGCTCCATGGCCTCGCGCAGCCGTTCCTGCGCGGCGCGCAGCTCCCGCTCCGCGTCGGAGAGGTCTCCGTCCTCGATCTGGAGCGCCATGGCCCAGAGCCAGTCGGCGACCTCCGTCAGATCGGCGTCGGTCTTGGCGGCGCGGAAGCGCTCGGCCGCCGCGCGCAGGCCCATGAACACGCCCCATTGCTGCGTGAAGCGTTCCGGCGCGATGAGAAGCGCGTCCAGCGCCGTCTGCACCGGCCGGCGCTCGTCGGGATCGAGCACGATGGCGCGGCGCTGCTCGACGAGGGCCTTGGCGAGAGGCTTGGTGAAGGGCCGGCTCGGCAGCGTGAACTCGAGAGCCTCGCTGCGGCCCTCCTGCTGCGCCTCGTCCCGGGCAACGAGAGTCATCGTCACCCGCGCTCCGGCCCAAGGGTGCTCGGTGAGGTCCACGGGCGCGCGCTGATCCGCCTCGCCTTGAGCGTCGGCGGGGACGGAGAGCGGGACGCGGGGCGCCGGCACCAGCGAGCGCCGGCCCGAGCCCGTCTTGCCGATCAGGGCTTCTGCCGAGGCGATGCCGTAATCGTCCTTGGCGCGATAGCCGAGGGTGAAGGTGCCGCGGGCGTTGACCTCAGGGGGACCGGCGAAGGTGATCGTGGGCGGCTCGTCCGGGATCGCCTCGACCACCAAGCGGTGGTTGCGGGCGAGACCCGTGCGCACGTCGAGTTCGGTGCTGCCGTTGAGTTGGAAGCGCTGCTCGCGCAGGTCCGCGCGCTGGTTGTCGGCCTTGGGCTGGGGCTCGAGGCCCTTGCCCGGCGTCACCGTCACGTCGCCCTTGCCTGCGACGCGGATGACGAGGGTCGAGCGCACGGGCGCGCGCAGCCGCTGCTCGCCGGCAGCGAGGTCGATCATCAGGGGCGGGGTGCGGGTGTAGAGGGGCGGATCGATCCAGCCGTCGACGCGGAAGGTCGGCGCTCCCGCCTCCCGGGTGCGCCAATCGAAGGCAGCGGTGAGCCGCGAGCCGATCTCGGGTCCCGCGACGAAAGCGCTCGCCACGACGGCGAGAAGAGCCGCGCCGCGCAGCGCGAAACGGTCGCGCCCGGCCATGCCCGGCCGGGGGAGCGATACGGAGAGACGCTCGACCGCAGCCTCAGCCCGGCGCCGATGCAGGGTCCAAAGCGCCTGTGTGCCTTGGTCCGCCTGACCGATCGCGAGGGTATCCTCCAGCGCCCGGGCGGGGCGGTGCTTGAGGCCGGCGTCGCGGTCGAGGCGGTCGAGAGCAGCGTCCCGCCCCGGCGGGCGCAGGCGAAAGAAGGGCCAAAGGGAGCCCAGCAGGGCGACGCCGAAGAGGCCCGTCCCCACCATGCGGTCGAAGGGCGAGAGGTCGAGCCACAGGCCGAGCCAGGAGAAGGCGAGGAAGGCGAGGACGACGGTGATCGGCCACCAGGCGAGGGGCCAGAGCCGCTCCCACCACAGGGCCGCCTTGGCCTGGGCGACGAGGCGGTCGAGCCGCGCGCGAAACGGCTCTCCGGCGCTGGCGTCGGACCCCGGACCGTTCTCCGGGGCAGGGCGACGGCGGTCGCTCATACAGCGGCTCCTCAAAGGCCACGCGCGGCGCGATGCCGTCTGCAGCCTCGTTCGCGGACCGAGCCGGCCCGCTGTCTCGAACGCCCCCGTTCTCCGTCAGGGTAGCATGCCTGCGCCGCTTGACCAGCCGAAGGGAACGCCGCGATGCCGCAGGCGGTTCACGCCTCGGTGAGCTTGGGCTGAGCTTCAGCTCTCTAACAGAATGTCGATGCCGTCCGGCGCCGGCGTCAGCGTGGCGCGAGCCTGGCGCAAGTAGGCACGGGCGAGCTGGTCGCCGGGATCATTCGTGACGGAAAAGCCCGCCAGCGCGGCAGACGGCGCCGCGACCCGCAACATAGGCCCTTCGGCCCGGCTCTCGACCACGAGCGCGAGCGCTCCTCCGGACGCCGCGCACCGACCCACGAGTTCGGCGAGCGCCAGGCCGAGGGCGTTCACCCGCTCGGCCGGGAGGGTGACGCCGTCGCCTGCCACGGTGACGCTGACCGACCCGGGATCGTGTAGCTCGACAAGGCCGGCGGCCAGCCGCGTCAGGGCGGGCCCGAGCGCGACGCGTCCTCCGTCGTGCTCCTGCGCGACCTGAACGAGCCCCAGCGCCTCGACCCGCGCCGCGACAGCCGCGATCAGCTGCCGCGCCTCGTCGTTCGCGGCGGCGCGCTGGTGCAGGCGCAGGAGACTTAAAATCGATTGGACGAGGTTGCCGGCCCGGTGGTTCGCCTCGGACAACGAGGCCTCGGCCCGCCGCAGCCGAGCGGCGAGGTCGTCCTGGTCGGCGCCGTCCTCGATCACGCGCGGGCCTCGTCCATAAGACGAGCTTAGGTTACGCGAGGCATCCGACAAGGTCCTGAGGGCTTTCGTCCTCAGGGAAATGGGCTCACCCCAGCCAGGCAGGCACCCGATCGAGGCCGATCAGCTCCTCGTAGGATTGACGCGGCCGCACGATCGCCGACTCGTTCCCCCGCACCAGCACCTCCGGCACGAGGCGGCGGGTGTTGTAGGTCGAGGCCTGCACCGCGCCATAGGCGCCCGCCGTCATCACTGCGAGAAGATCGCCGGGAGCCGGACGGGGGAGCATGCGGCCGAGCGCGAGGTAATCGCCGCTCTCGCAAACCGGCCCGACGATGTCGGCGGCGACGCGCGGGGTGCCGGGTGCGGGCTCCGTCACCGGCCAGATGGCGTGGTGCGCCTCGTAGAGGGTCGGGCGGATGAGGTCGTTCATCGCCCCGTCCACGATGACGAAGGTCTTGCCTTCGCCCTCCTTCACCGCAATCACCCGCGTGAGCAGGATGCCGGCATTGGCGGCGATCAGGCGACCCACCTCGAAAATCAGCTTGAGGCCAAGCGGCCGGGTGTGACGGCGGATCACCTCGGCATAGGCCGCGGGCTCCGGCGGAGCGTCGGCGTCCTCGCGGTAGGGAACGCCAAGGCCGCCGCCGAGGTCGATGTGATGGAGCGGGTGACCCGCGGCCAGGAGGTCGCGGGCGAGTTCGGCGAGGAGCTGCGTGGCGTTGTCGAAGGGCGCGAGATCCGTGATCTGGCTGCCGATATGCATGTCGACCCCCGCGATCCGCAGCGAGGGAAGGGCGGCCGCCCGGGCGTAGACCTCCCGCGCCCGGGAGATCGGGATGCCGAACTTGTTCTCCGACTTGCCCGTGGAGATCTTGGCGTGGGTCTTGGCGTCCACGTCCGGGTTGACGCGCACCGAGATCGCGGCGCGGGCACCCTTCGCCGCGGCGATCTCGGCCAGCGCCTCGAGCTCCGATTCGCTCTCGACGTTGAAGCAGAGGATCCCGGCATCGAGCGCCGCCGCCATCTCAGGCTTGGTCTTGCCGACGCCGGAGAACACGATGCGCTCCCCCGGAACGCCGGCCGCGAGGGCCCGCCGCAGCTCCCCTTCCGAGACGATGTCCATGCCGGCCCCGAGCCGCGCGAGAGTGCGCAGCACGGCTTGGTTCGAGTTCGCCTTCATGGCGTAGCAGACGAGGGCGTCGTCGCCCGCGAAAGCCTCCGCGAAGACTTGGTAATGCCGCTCGAGGGTGGCGGACGAGTAGACGTAGGCCGGCGTCCCGGCCTCCTCGGCGAGGCGGCGCAGGTCGACGTCCTCAGCGTGCAGGACGCCGCCGCGGTACTGGAAATGATGCATGCGCGCCTGTCAGAGCAGGGGGTCGAGGATGAAGGGTTCCTTCGGGATCACGATGGCGCGGCTGCGGCTGCGCGGGGCCGGGTTGACGCCAGGCAGGACGGCTTGAGCGCCGGTCTCGTCGCCCTCGTCCGTCACGTCCTCGCCGCCCTCGCCGGAAGTTGCCGCGGTGCGCGCGACGCGCGGTGCGCCAGTCGCCGCGCCGGCCCTCGGCTGCGATGGCTGGGCGCGCGTCACCGCCGGGTCCGGCGGCGCTTCGAGCTGGCCGCGGCGCCCGCAGGCCGTGAGGGCGAGGAGGAGGCCGCCGGCGATCAACACAGCGCGGCTGGCGGGAAGGAGGCACGACAGCATGAAGGGCTCCGCAACGTGCCGGTCTTAAACCACAAGCCTTAACGGGAGGCGAGCCCCGGGCGTCCCTCCCGGTCCAGGCGCGCGATCCAGCGCCGGGCTTGGCGGCGGACGTTCGCCGGCGCCGTGCCTCCGTAACTCGTGCGGCTGCGGACGGATTTCTCCACCCCGAGCACGGCGTAGACCCCCTCGGTGATGCGGGGCTCGACGGCCTGCATCTCGGCGAGCGAGAGCTTTTCCAGCCCGATTTTGCGCTCCGAGGCGAGGCCGACGAGGCGGCCCGTGACATGGTGGGCGTCGCGGAAGGGCATGTCGAGCGTCCGGACGAGCCAGTCGGCGAGGTCGGTCGCGGTCGCGTAGCCCGCGCCGGCCCAGCGCTTCATGGCTTTCGTGTCCGGCTCCATGTCGCGGACCATCCCGGCCATCGCGGCGAGGCATAGGGACAAGGCGTGGAGCGCGTCGAAGGCGCCTTCCTTGTCCTCCTGCATGTCCTTGGAGTAGGTGAGCGCCAGCCCCTTCATGACGATCATCAGGCCGTTCAGCGCGCCGATGATGCGGCCCGTCTTGCCGCGCACCAGCTCCGCCGCGTCGGGGTTGCGCTTCTGCGGCATGATGGACGAGCCAGTGGTGAAGGCGTCCGACAGCCGCACGAAGCCGAACTGCGCCGACGTCCAGAGCACGATCTCCTCCGCGAAGCGCGAGAGGTGAACGGCGCAGATCGCCGCGGCCGAGAGAACCTCCAGCAGGAAGTCCCGGTCGGCGACGGAATCGAGGGAATTGGCCGTGGGCCGGTCGAAGCCCAGCAGTTCAGCGGTCAGGAAGCGATCGATCGGAAAGGACGTGCCGGCGAGCGCCGCGGCGCCCAAGGGGCACTCGTTGAGCCGGCGCCTGGCATCCTGCAGCCGGCCGCGGTCGCGGGCGAGCATCTCGACGTAGGCCAGGCAATGGTGGCCGAAGGTCACGGGCTGCGCCGATTGCAGATGCGTGAAGCCAGGCATCACCGTGCCCGCGAAGAGGAGCGCCTTCTGGGCCAATGCTCGCTGCAGTTCGACGAGCTGCCCGTCGAGAGCGTCGACCGCGTCGCGGGTCCAGAGCCGCATGTCGGTGGCGACCTGGTCGTTGCGCGAGCGGGCGGTGTGGAGGCGGCCCGCGGGCGCGCCGATCAGGTCCTTGAGGCGGCTTTCCACGTTCATGTGGATGTCCTCGAGCGCCCGCGAGAACGTGAAGTCGCCGGAGGCGATCTCCTCCGACACGGACTTGAGCCCGGCCTCGATCGCCGCCACATCCTCCGCCGGAAGGATCCCGGCCCGCCCCAACATGGCGGCGTGCGCCAGGGAACCGCGGATGTCCTGGTCGGCGAGGCGCTTGTCGAAATCGATGGAGGCGTTGATTTCCTCCATGATGGCGGCGGGGCCGCTGGCGAAGCGTCCGCCCCACATCCGATTGCTCATGCGCCCCGTCCGTTGAAGATCATCATGGCCTCTCGCACCCGTCTCATCGCCGCAGGCAGCGCTGCCTTAGGGCTCGCGGGCCTTGCCGCCGCCCTATACGGGACCGGCGGGCTTGCCGGCAACAGCACGGCTTCCGCCTGCGCGGCCGACAAGGGCGCGGTCGCCCGCATGGCCTCTCTCGCCCGAGGCGAGGTCGCAGCCGTCGCCGTGCCGGGCGCGCCGAAGCCCTTGCCCGAGATCGCCTTCCAGGGCCCCGACGGCGAGGCGAAATCCCTTGCCGACTTCAGGGGCAAGACCCTCCTCGTCAACCTGTGGGCGACCTGGTGTGCCCCGTGCCGGCGCGAGATGCCTGCCCTCGACAAGCTGCAGGCCGAGCTCGGCGGCGACGCCTTCGAGGTCGTCGCGATCAGCCTCGACACCCGCGGCGGGGACAAGCCGCGGGCCTGGCTCAAAGAGAACGGCATCGAGCGCCTCGCCTTCCACGCCGATCCGCAAGGGCGGCTCCTGCCGGTGCTCCAGCGCTCCGGCCACGTCGTCGGCCTGCCGACCTCCATCCTGGTCGGCCCGACGGGCTGCGAGATCGGCGTTCTGAAAGGTCCGGCGGAATGGGCGAGCCCGGACGCGATGGCGCTGGTGAAGGCGGCCCTGGGGCGTTGAGCGCCGTCATGACAAACCCGCGCGCCCTTGCTAGAGCCGCGGCCCATGTCAGCCTCACGCTACTATCTCGGCCTCGCCACCACCTTCCACGACTCGGCGCTCGCCCTTGTCGGGCCGGACGGGGAGGTGCTCTTCGCGGAAGCGACGGAGCGCTACCTGCAGTACAAGCGCGCGCCGAACTGCGAGCCGGATTCGGCGCCGCGCATGGAAGGCTTTCTGAAGCGCTGGCTGCCCTCCGACGCCGATCTCGTCGTCGCCACGAGTTGGGGCGCTGAGTTCACCGAGTTCTTGGCCCAGACGGCGCGCGCTGGCGCCTTCCGGCTCGAGACCCTGATGCGGCACGCGCCGGAGCTCAACCGGTCGCTCGTCCCTGAGCGCTCCGAGCGCGCCTTCGTGGCCTCGCTCCACACGGCGCAGGAGAGGGCGGGCCTCGGCACCCTGCTCGGCCTCGACCGGGCCTTCGGCGGCACGGCGCGCCTCACCGGGCCGCGGCGCTACGGGCATCACCTGAGCCACGCGGCCTATGCCTGCTGGTCGAGCCCCTTCGAGGAGGCCGCCTGCCTCGTGGTCGACGGCATGGGCGAGACGGGCGCCGCGGCCCTCTACGCCTATCGCGACGGCGCGGTCACGGAAGTGAAGCGCCATCGCGGCCGCGAGTCGATCGGCTTCTACTTCGGCCTCGTCACGGATCTGGCGGGCTTCGACCAGACCAAGGGCGAGGAATGGAAGATCATGGGCCTCGCGCCCTATGGCCGGCGCGACCCGGAGCTCCTCGCCCTCCTGCGCCGCCTCTATCGCATCGACGGCGCGCGGCTGCGCTTCGCGGAGGCCGAGACGGTGCGGGGGGTGGCGGCCGAACTCCTGCGCCGGCGCCCCGCCGATGCCCTCGACCAGGGCTGGGCGGACCTCGCCCGCTGCGGCCAGGACGTCTTCGAGGAGATGATGGACGCCTATCTCCACGAGGCGCAGGCGCTGGTGCCGTCGACGAACCTCGTGCTCGCCGGCGGCTGCGCGCTCAATTCCTCTTTCAACGGCAAGATCCTCGCCCGCACGGGCTACGACGCCCTCCACGTGCCCTCCGCGCCGGCCGACGACGGCAACGCGCTGGGTGCCGCCTGGCTCGCCTATGCCGAGGATCATCCCGGCTGGCGGCCGCCCGTGCGGGAACTCACGCCCTATCTCGGCTCGACCGTCTCGACCGAGCCCCTTGAGCGCATGACGCCCTGGGAGCCGCGCCTGAAGCGCCTCGGGTACGAGGGCGTGATCGAGGCGGCGGCCGACATCCTGGCCGGAGGCAAGCTCGTCGGCTGGGTGCAGGGGAGGGCGGAGTTCGGGCCGCGGGCGCTCGGCAACCGCTCCATCCTCGCCGACCCGCGGCCGGCGAACGCCAAGGACCTCCTCAACACCAAGGTAAAGTACCGTGAGGCGTTTCGGCCCTTCGCGCCCTCGATCCTCAGCCAACACGGCCCGGACTGGTTCGAGGACTACCAGGACAGCCCCTACATGGAGCGGACGCTGCGCTGGCGCGAGGAAAAGCGGGGGCTCGTCCCCGCCGTGGTGCACGAGGACGGCACGGGACGCCTCCAGAGCGTGACGCCCGAGCGCAACCCGCGTTACGCCGCGCTCATCGAGGCCTTCGCGGCGCGGACCGGCGTGCCGATCCTCCTCAACACCAGCTTCAACGTGATGGGCAAGCCGATCCTCCACACCGCGGAGGACGCGATCCTCATGTTCACCACCACGGGGCTCGACGCCCTCGTGGTGGAGGATTGGCTTCTGGTGAAGTGAGGCCTCAGGCGCTCGCCGCCTGCTTCACCGGGATGCCCTTCTCGGAGAAGTACTGCTGCAGCTCGCCGGACTGAAACATCTCGCGGGTGATGTCGCAGCCGCCGACGAACTCGCCCTTGACGTAGAGCTGCGGGATCGTGGGCCAGTTGGAATAGTCCTTGATGCCCTGGCGAATCTCCATGTCCTCCAACACGTTGACGCCCTTGTAGGGCACCCCAAGGTAACCGAGGATCTGGACGACCTGACCCGAGAACCCGCACATCGGGAACTGGGGCGTGCCCTTCATGAAGAGCACGACGTCGTTGGACTTCACTTCACTGTCGATCTTGGCGTGGGCGTCGGTCATGGGATTCTCCGTGGGGCGGCGTTCAAGGCGCCGGTCAATGCTCAATTGTCGGAAGCAACGGTCGTCAGCGCAAGGGCGTGCAGCACGCCGCCCATGCGGCCCTGCAGCGCCTGGTAGACCATCTGGTGCTGCTGCACCCGGGTCTTGCCCTTGAAGGCGCTCGACGTGACGGTGGCGGCGTAGTGGTCGCCGTCGCCGGCCAGATCGCGGATCTCCACGGAGGCGTCGGGCAGGGCCTGACGGATGAGGCTCTCGATCTCGCGCGCGTCCATCGGCATCGCCGTCACCCTTCGTTCGTGGCCGCCATGAGCCGCGGCAGGAAGGCCTCGTGCGCCTCTTTGAGCGCGGCCACCGATATGGTCTCACCCCCCGGCAGGGTCAACGCGTCGGTGCCGGTGACGCCGACGACGGCGATGGGCACGCCTTGCGCCGACGCGCTGTAGAGGATGTCCGGCGCGGTATCGGGGTCGACGGCGAGCACGTAGCGGCCCTGGTCCTCGCCGAAGAGGTAGGCGTGATCGGACAGACCCTCGGGCGTCTCGGGCAGCGCCGCGCCGATGCCGGAGACCATCGCCATCTCGGCCACCGCAAGGGCGAGGCCGCCGTCCGAGCAATCGTGAACCGTGTCGCAGAGCCTGCCCCGGATGATGCCGCGCACGAAATCGCCGTTGCGCCGTTCCGCCGCGAGGTCGACGGGCGGCGGGGCGCCCTCCTCGCGGCCGCAGACCTCCGCGAGGTAGATCGATTGGCCGAGCCAGCCCATGGTCTCGCCGACGAGCAGCAGCACGTCGCCGGAGCGCTTAAAGGCGATGGTGGCGTGGGCCGTCACGTCGTCGAGAAGGCCGACGCCGCCGATGGTTGGGGTCGGCAGAATTCCAAAACCGTTCGTCTCGTTGTAGAGCGACACGTTGCCGGACACGACGGGGAAGTCCAGCGCCCGACAGGCCTCGCCGATGCCCTGAATGCAGCCGACGAACTGGCCCATGGCCTCGGGGCGCTCAGGGCTTGCGAAATTGAGGTTGTCCGTGATGGCGAGCGGCTGCCCGCCCACCGCCGTGATGTTGCGCCAGGCTTCCGCCACCGCCTGCTTGCCGCCCTCGACCGGGTCGGCCTCGCAGTAGCGCGGTGTCACGTCCGCGGTCAGCGCCAGACCCTTCGGCCCGTCCTCGACGCGCACGATGGCGGCGTCCCCGCCCGGGGTCTGCACCGTGTTACCGAGGATGAGATGGTCATATTGCTGCCAGACCCAGCGCTTCGAGCACTGGTCGGGCGAGCCGACCAGCCTGAGCAAAGCGTCCCCGTTCGAGACCGGCGCCGCGACCGTCTCCGGCGCGATCACGGGCTGATAGGTATTCGCCCGGTGCGGCCGGTCGTAGACCGGGGCCTCGTCGCCGAGCTCTTTGATCGGCAGGTCGGCGTAGGTTTCGCCGTGGAACGTCACCACGAACCGGAGCGTGTCGGTGGTCTTCCCGATGATCGCGAAGTCCAGGCCCCATTTGCGGAAGATGGCTTCGGCCTCGGCCTCCATCCCGGGCTTGAGAACCATGAGCATGCGCTCCTGGCTCTCGGAGAGCATCATCTCGTAAGGCGTCATGCCCTCTTCGCGGGTCGGCACCTTCTCGAGCCAGAGCTCGACGCCGAGATCCCCTTTGGCGCCCATCTCGACGGCCGAGCAGGTGAGCCCTGCCGCGCCCATGTCCTGGATCGCGATGACAGCACCCGACGCCATCAGCTCGAGGCAGGCTTCGAGCAGGAGTTTTTCCGCGAAGGGGTCGCCGACCTGCACCGTCGGGCGCTTCTCCTCCGACGCGTCGTCGAACTCGGCGGAGGCCATCGTCGCGCCGTGGATGCCGTCGCGGCCGGTCTTGGAGCCGAGATAGACGATCGGGTTCCCGACGCCGGCCGCCGCCGCGTAGAAGATCGCATCGACCTTCGCGAGGCCGACCGCCATGGCATTGACCAGGATGTTGCCGTTGTAGCGGGGATGGAAGCGCACCGAACCGCCCACCGTCGGCACCCCGAAGGAGTTGCCGTAGCCGCCGACGCCCGCGACCACCCCTGAGACGAGGTGGCGGGTGCGCGGATGGTCGGGCGCGCCGAAGAAGAGCGCGTTCAGGGCCGCGATCGGCCGGGCCCCCATCGTGAACACGTCCCGCAGAATGCCGCCGACCCCGGTCGCCGCACCCTGGTAGGGCTCGATGAAGCTCGGGTGGTTGTGGCTTTCCATCTTGAAGACGCAGGCGAGCCCGTCGCCAATGTCGATGACCCCCGCGTTCTCGCCTGGCCCCTGAATCACCCACGGGGCCTTCGTCGGCAGCGTGCGCAGGTGCAGGCGCGACGACTTGTAGGAGCAGTGCTCGTTCCACATCGCCGAGACGATGCCGAGCTCGGTGATCGTCGGCTCGCGGCCGATCAGGTCCTTGAAGCGCGCGTACTCGTCGTCCTTGAGGCCGTGCTCGCGCACCAGCGCCGGAGTGATGGGCGTGTCGTTGCGGATCATCGACCTCGGGTCCGGGCTTTGAGAGCTCAGGGCGGAACGGCCCGGCCATAGCCCTCCGCGGCGCGCCTGGCAACGCGGAGCGGACCCTTTCCCGAGTCTTAGCAGGTCGGCCCTGCCCAACACCCCGCCCTGTGTCGAAACGAAACGAAACGGCGTGGCATGCCTCTCGCGCTCTTCCGCCCAGCGACCCATCGAGCGGCCGGAGTTGGCACATGAAGGCGATCAGGACTTTCCTCGGCGACCAGCGCGGCACGACGGCCGTGATCTTCGGGCTTTCGGTCCTGCCCCTGCTCGCCTTCGTGGGCGTCGCGGTGGATTACAGCCGCGGTTCGCACGAAAAGGTAAAGCTTCAGGCGGCACTTGACGCCACCGCGATCGCCCTGGTGCGCGAAGCCGATACGCTGAAGACCCCTGACGCCTTTCAGCGGCGGGCCACCACCATTCTCAACAGCCTCTACGCCGCAGGCCCGAACGTTCCGATGCCGACGGTTGCTATGCCGGAGGTCGCGGGCAAGCGGGTGAAGCTTTCCGCGACGACGCCAGTTCCGACCATCTTCTCCGCGTTCCAGGGCGGCCGTCCGATGCAGGTCGGCGCCACCACCGAGACCGTGTGGGGTACGCGGACGATCGAAGTGGCGCTTGCCCTCGACACCACGGGCTCGATGGCCTCTTCCGGCAAGATGGAAGCTCTCAAGGTCGCAGTGGGCGATCTCGTCGATATCTTCAAGGCGGCGAGCAAGACCCCCGGCGACATCAAGGTGTCCGTCGTGCCCTTCAACACTCAGGTGCGGATCCCGGTCACGCACCGCGACGCAGCCTGGATGCGCTACGACGTGCGCCTCGAGAACCCAAACATCACGGGCCGCGCGAAGCAGGTGAACCGCCCGAACTGGAACGGCTGCCTCGCCGACCGCGATCAGCGTTACGATGCGTCAAGCGAGAGCCCGAGCGGCCTCGAAGCGACGAAGTACGTCGCGGCGGAATGCGGCGTCGCGGGCCTTGCCACCATGCTGCCTCTCACCGCCGATCTGGAGAGCGTGCGGACGACGGTGAACGCCATGACACCCACAGGGGCGACCAACGTCACTATCGGCTTTACGACCGGCCTGTCCTCGATCCGCCCGGGTCACCCCCTGTCCGCCTCGGGCAGCGGCGGCGATGTGCAGCGCTACCTGATTCTTCTCACAGACGGCGACAACACACAGAACCGCTGGACGGGCAACGGTTCCGCCACCAGCACCGCCATCGACGACCGTCTCAAGCTTGCCTGCGACGAGGCGCGCAAAGAGGCCGTCTCGATCTATACGGTGCGGGTGATCGCCGGGAACGAGCCGCTGTTGAAGAGCTGCGCCACCGAGCCGGGGATGTATTCCAACGCCAGCAACGCGGCCCAGCTCAAGCCGATCTTCGAGCGCATCGCCCGCGAGATCACCGGCACCCGGCTGAGCTTCTGAAGCGTCAGAGAGCCTACCGTCTCCGTCTCCTGCGCTCCGGACCCGCGTCACGCGGCGGCGAGGCTCTCGAACAGCCCTCGTCCGTCGGTGCCGCCGACCAGTGCGTCGACCAGGTTCTCCGGGTGAGGCATCATGCCAAGCACGTTGAGGCGCTCGGAATAGATCCCGGCGATGGAGTTGAGCGAACCGTTGCAGTTGGCGTCGATGGTGACCTGGCCCCTGGCATCGCAGTAGCGGAAGGCCACGCGGCCGTCCCCTTCGAGGCGGGCGATGGTCTCCGGATCGGCGAAGTAGTTGCCTTCGCCATGGGCGACGCAGACATCGATCGCTTGTCCAACTGAGTAGCGTCGCGTGAAGGCGGTGTCCGCCCGCTCGACCCGGATGTGCTGGCGGTGGCAGAGGAAGCGAAGATTCGCGTTGCGCATCAGCACGCCGGGCAGGAGCCCCGACTCGCACAGCACTTGGAAGCCGTTGCAGATACCGAGCACGAGGCCGCCGCGGCCGGCATGGGCCCGCACCGCGTCCATCACCGCCGCCCGGCCGGCGATGGCGCCGCACCGCAGGTAATCGCCGTAGGCGAAGCCGCCGGGCAGCACCGCGAGGTCCGTTCCAGGAGGTAGGTCCGTTTCGGCGTGCCAGACCGAAACGACGTCGGCGCCGGCGAGCCGGAGCGCCCGCGCCACGTCCCCGTCGCGGTTCGAGCCGGGGAAGGTGAGGACGGCGGCTCTCATCAGGCGATCTCGATCCGGTAATTCTCGATGACCGTGTTGGCCAGAAGCTTGGCGCAGGCTTGGTCGAGCGCCGCCCGGGCTGCGCCCTCGTCCGCCGCGTCGAGCTCGACGTCGAAGACTTTGCCCTGGCGCACGCTCGCCACGCCCTCGACGCCGAGCGAGCGAAGCGCCCCCTCGATGGCCTTGCCCTGCGGGTCGAGCACGCCGGTCTTCAAGGTCACGATGACACGGGCCTTCATGCGCGCTCCTCAGGGCTTTCGACGCCGCCCGTCCTGAAAGCGGCTGAGCCGGCCTCTCGCACAGGCGCGCCCGCGAGACAACCGCCGGACGATCTATCGGGTGCCGCGGCCGCGGGCCGCGCGCCGGGCAGCGTCCTCGACCTCGGCGCTCACGTCACCGATGGCAATCACGACCTCATCCGCTCCGGTCGCGATCACCGCGCCGTGGACAGCCTGCGTTCCGTCCCGCCGGGCGAGGGTGATCGCGAAGCCCCGGCGGTCGCTCATCCCGAGCGGCCGAACCTCGATCGAGGTTGGCGGGCGAGGCTTCGCGCCCTTGCGGGACGGCGCCCGCGCCCGGGCCTCGAGTTCCCGGGCGAGGCGCGAGGGATCGGCGAGGATCGCTGCGGCACCCCTCGCCTCGTCTGGGCTGAGGCGGATCACCCCGACGGCGAGACGGCCCGGGCAGTCGGGCGCCGCGCACAGCGCGACCGCCTCCGGCACACCGCGCTCTTCGGAAAGCCAGGAGCGCAGGGGCAGAGCCGACCAGCCGGCCTCGCCGCCCAAGCCCTCAACGGGGCGCGGCAGAAGACTGCAGGCCGCGGTGGCGCCGATCAGGACGGCGACGAGGAAGCGAAGCATGGCCTGACACGGGAGAGCAGCGAGCGACCGGGACGCGTCCGTCGCCCCGGCTCCGAGCTCATCCTATGGACGGGCCTGGGTGCAGCTTGGGTTAACGCTCCGCTCACCCTTCCCGTGCAGGTTGACCCATCGCCCGTGATCACTTCGAATCGCTCCATGCATTTCTCCTCCGTTGCTCTTGCCGACCTTGACCGTGCCGACGCTGCTACGCTCGACGGACTTCCCTTCGGCACCGTGGGATTGAACCGCGCCAACGAGGTCGAGGTCTACAGCGCCGCGGAGGCGCGCATGGCGGGGCTGTCCCGCGACACCGTGCTCGGCCGTCACTTCTTCACCGCCGTCGCGCCCTGCATGAACAACCGCCTCGTCGCCCAGCGCTTCGAGGACGAGCCGTCCCTCGACGCCGCGGTCGATTACGTGCTCACCTTCCGCATGCGCCCGACCCCGGTGAAGGTGCGCCTGCTCCAGGAGCCTGACGCGCCGCGGCGCTACATCCTGATCCAGCGCTGAGGATGGACATGCCCCTCGACGCGGACGCCCTGCAAGCCGAGAACGAGCAGCTTCTCGACTTCCTCTACGCCTGCCCGGTCGGCCTCGTGCAGTTCGACGAGGCGGGCGCGGTCGGCATGATGAACCCGCTGGCCCTCCAGCTCCTGTTCCCCATCGCGCCGGTGGTCACGAACCTTTTCGACGTCCTGGGAAGCTGCGCCCCGGAGATCCGCAACCTCGTCGAGAGCTTCGCCGAAACCCGGGGGACGATCTGCGAGAACTACCGCGTCGTCGTCGGCCAGGGCGAGGAGCAGAGCATCCTCGCCTGCACGGTGATCAAGATCGAGGCCGGCCGCATCATGGCCGTGCTCACCGACATCTCGCAACAGGTCGCGCAGGAGCGGCGCCTCAAGCAGGCCGAATCCTGGTTCTCGGCCATTATGACGGGGGTGAATGACTTCGCCCTCTTCGCCCTCGACGCGAACGGACGCATCAACGGCTGGAACCAGTCCGGCCAGCGCCAGACCGGCTTCACCGACCGGGACGTCCTGGGGCGGACGCTCAACGCCTTCCTCTTCCCCGACGAGGCGATCCAGGGCCGAGCCTTGGAGCAGGTGGACTTCGCCCGGCGCGACGGCTGGCACATTGATGAGGGTTGGCGCCGGCGCAAGGACGGCTCGCGCTACTGGGCGCAGAGCCTCGTCGCGGCGCTCAAGGAAGACAACGGCCAGGTCGCGGGCTTCTCGGTGGTGCTGCGCGATGTCACCGAGAAGAAGGTCTCGGGCGACCAGATCAAGCGCCTCATGACCACCGACCACCTCACCGGGGTGGCGAACCGGGCTCGCTTCTTCGAGCTGGCGGAGGCGGAAGCCGAGCGCTGGAAGCGCCTGGAGCAGCCGCTCTCGGCCATCATGCTCGACGCCGACCACTTCAAGAGCGTCAACGACACCTACGGGCATCCGGCGGGCGATGCGGTGCTGAAGGCACTGGCAACCACCTGCCGCGGCATGCTGCGCTCCGTCGACATCATGGGCCGCCTCGGAGGCGAGGAATTCGCCATCGTGCTGCCCTCCATCGACCTCGAAGCCACCCGCCTCGTGGCCGAGCGCCTGCGCGGGGCGATCCAGGGCCTGAAGGTCGAGGCAGCGGGGCACGTCATCGGGTTCACGGCGAGCTTCGGCTGCGCGACGATGGGCGGTCCGGTCACCAACGTCAGCAAGCTCCTCCAGGCCGCCGACGATGCCCTGTATCGGGCCAAGCAGGGCGGGCGGAACCGCGTGGAGGTCCATGCCCCGATCAGGGCCGTCGCTTGAAGCAAAGGACTTTGGCCGTGATCCGCTCCGACGCGCCGGACGTTCGCTTGGACCGCGCCGCTGTCGCCCGCGTGATGGAATCGAAGGCACGGGCGGAGATCGCGGCGGCCCGCGGCCGCTCCGGCGAGGCCCGGACGCTTCCTCCCGGCCCCTGGGCGGACGGGATGGCGATGGGCGAGGAGGGGCTCGGCCTTGATTCCCTGGAGCGGCTCTGGCTCGCCGCGGCCTTCAATGAGATGACTCATCTCGACGCGGCCGGCGAGGCGGAGGCGCTCCTCGATCGCCCGGTCTGGGGCGCCTGGCTCGACCTCGTCGAGGCCGCCTGGACCCGCCCGGGCGCCGAGGTCACCTTCGCCACCTCCGGCTCGACGGGGGCGCCGAAGCGCTGCACCCACGCGCTCGCCGACCTCGCCGCGGAAGTCGAAGTGCTGGCGGACCTCTTCGCGGACCGGAGCCGGATCGCCGCCCTGGCGCCGGCGCACCACATCTACGGATTCCTGTTCACCGCCCTCCTGCCGGCTCGGCTGGGCGTGCCGGTGATCGATAGCCTCGGCCTGTCGCCCGCGACCCTGCGGGACAGCCTGAGCGACGGCGATCTTCTGGTCTCCTTCCCGGACCGTTGGAGCTTCCTGGAGCGTTCCCTCGCGCGCTTTCCCGCGGGTGTGGTCGGGGCGACGTCGACCGCTCCCTGTCCCACCTGGCTCAAAGAAGCGCTGATCGCGAAGGGGTTGTCCGGCCTCGTCGAGATCTACGGCTCGAGCGAGACGGCGGGCATCGGCGCGCGGCGCTGGCCGGAGGAGGCCTATACGCTCTTCCCGCTCTGGACGCCTCTCGACCCGAGCACTGCGCCGGCCCCCGCGACCCTGGTGCGATCGACCGGGCGGACGGCCGTGACGATGGACCGTCTCAGCTTCTCGAGCCCGCGGCAGTTCACCGTGACCGGGCGCGTGGACGAGGCGGTGCAGGTGGGTGGCGTCAACGTCTTCCCCGGGGAGGTCGCGGCCTTGCTGCGCCGGCATCCGGGCGTCCGCGAAGCGGTCGTCCGCCCCATGCGGCCGGAGGAGGGCGCGCGCCTCAAGGCCTTCGTCGTGCCCGCGGACGGGACGGCCCTCGACGCGCTGGAGCGCGGGCTCCAGGCCTTCATCGACCGGGAACTGCCCGCGCCCGCCCGACCGAAGGCGCTCGCCTTCGGGGCGGTCCTGCCGCGGACGGACGCCGGCAAGCTCGCCGACTGGTGAGCGCGCCGGACCGGCGCGGTGGCACCGCGCGGGCAAAGCTGCTCAGATGCCTGACATGACCACGCCCCGTTCCGACGAGCCCGCGCCACCCGCGGCCCTCGGCCGCCTCCTGCACCTCTACTGGCGCTTTGCCCGGGGGCTGACCATGGGGGTGCGCGCCGTCGTGCTCGACGAAGCCTCTCGCGTGTTCCTGGTTCGCCACACCTACGTGAAGGGGTGGCACCTGCCCGGGGGCGGGGTGGAGATCGGCGAGACCGCGGGCGAGGCGCTGCGGCGCGAGCTGCGCGAGGAGGCGGGCCTCGAGCTCTCGGCCGAACCGATGCTCCACGGCCTGTTCTTCAACCCGCGGCTCGCCGGCCGCGACCACGTCGCGGTCTACATCGTGCGGCGTTTTCGTGTCGCCGAGGTGAAGGCACCCGACCGCGAGATCGCCGGCGCCGGCTTCTTTCCTCTCGACGCCCTGCCGGACGGCACCACCGGCGCCACCCACCGCCGCCTCGCCGAGATCGCCTCCGGCTCGCCGCCGGCTGCGGAGTGGTGAGGCGGTTGTCATTGCCCCGTGCGGGAGGAGGTGCCTGGCACAGCGGGGCGGATGAGGGGTGGTGGGCGTAGGTCCGAGCGGCGGAGAGCACCCCCTCACCCTCGCTCCACTTCGTTGCGCTTGCTCGCACGGAACATATCGTTCCGCACGAGCCCTCTCCCCTGCCGGGAGAGGAGGGACGCGCTCTGCCATGTCAGGTCAACGACCACAGCGCCGACACCCGAGTGCCCCAACCCTCTCCCTTCCGGGGAGAGGGCTTCGCCTGCGCACCGGCAGGCGAAGCAAGCGAACCAGAGGTGAGCGAGGGTGAGGGGAAGCCGGGCACAAGGCCCGCACGCCTCAGACCACCTCCCATGCCGTTTCCGGGCTCGACCCGAGAACCCCGGCGCGAAACCCCATCCGCCCCCGAACCGGGATGGCCGGGTCGAGCCCGGCCATGACAAAGGTGAGAGGGAGAGGGGGAGGGCCTTCGCCCGCGTTTGCGCCGCCCCCTATCACCTGCTAAGCGCTGCCGTATGACGACCCGTGCGCTTCGACGACGAGACGGCCGCCGCGCCTGAGCCGGCGCCCGCCATCCGTTCGCCCACGTCCAAGGTCGTCCCGCCGTGACCCAGCTGCCGCTCGTCATCCGTCCCGAACTCGCCGCCGACGCGGCCGCCGTCGAGCGTCTCCACGAGCGCGCTTTCGGACCCGGGCGCTTCGCCCGCACGGCGTTTCGCCTGCGCGAGGGCGCTGCGGCGCGTCCGGAGCTCTCGTTCACGGCGCTGGTCGGCACGCTCCTCGTCGGCTCGGTGCGGGTCTCCTCGGCGATGGCGGGCACAGTGCCGGCCCTAGTGCTCGGACCCCTCACCGTCGACCCGGCCTTCGAGAACCGGGGCATCGGCGGAGCGCTGATGCGCCGCTCCCTCGACACGGCGAAGGCGGGAGGGCATGCCCTCGTGCTGCTGGTGGGCGACGCGCCCTACTACGCCCGTTTCGGCTTCCGCCCCGTCCCTGAGCGCCAGCTCGTCCTGCCGGGTCCGGTCGACCCGCGCCGGTTCCTCGCCTGCGAGCTTAACGAGGGAGCGCTTGCCGGGGCGAACGGCGCGGTGCTGCCGGCGCGCGGGTGAGGCTCAGCTGCCGGAGCGCGTAGCGGGCACGAAGGGCCGCTCGCCGCCGACCGTGTAGCGGCCGATGGCGTCCTGGCCCTCGGGCGAGGTGAGCCAGTCGAGGAAGCGGCGCGCCTCGTTCGCCTGGATGCTCGGGTACCGCGCCGGGTTGACGGGAACCGCGACGAAGCGGTTCAGGGGCGGGTTGCGCACCTGCAGCGCGGGAAGCGTCGTCGCAACGCCGCTCGCGAGCCAGGTGGCGCGGTCGACGAAGGCATACGCCTTGAGCCGGGCCGCGACCTGCAGCGCGTCGGCCATGCCGAGGCCCGTCTCGCGGTACCAGGAGCCTGACCGCTTCTTAGGGTCGACGCCGGCGCTGGCCCAGATCTTCATTTCGGCGGAATGCGTGCCGGAATTGTCGCCTCGCGAGACGAAGGGCGCCCTCTCGCGGGCGATCGCGACGAGGGCGGAGGGGAAGTCGGGCGCCTGACGCACGCCGGCGGGATCCTCCGCCGGGCCCACGATGATGAAGGTGTCGCTCATGAGCGCGCGGGCGGGCAGGCCGTCGCCTGCGGCGACGAAGGCCTCGGCCGCTTCGGGATTGTTGACGATCACGACATCGTACAATCCGCGTCGGGCCAGGACGAGGGTCTCGGCGCTGCTCTTCGCGGTCAGGTCGATGCTGAGACCGGTCGCCGCCCGGAAGCGGGGCGTGAGATCGGCCATGAGGCCGCTGTCCTCCACCGAGGTGGTCGAGCCCACCTGAACCGCGCGCGTCTGGGTCGGCGCAGGCTGGGCCGACGCCGGCTGAGCCGCCGCGAGGATGAGGAGGGCGCAGGCGATGGCGCGCCGCATGACGATCTCCCGTCCGGGACTGGACTGGCCGGCACCCTGCCAGGAACGGATTAACTCCGTCTTGATGATCTTAGGTGAATCCGCCGCGAATCGGAAGCCTACGTCCCGCGCCGGCGCCCTTCCGCGAGCCAAGCCGCAAGCGTCGCGCCGACGAGCAGCAGCAGGCCGAGGAGGCCGATCGCGAGGGGGAACACGGAGACGCCGCGCACCACCGCGCTCTCGCTCGGGCGAATCCCGATCCAGTCGCCGCCGGCGAAGCGCGAGCCGGACCGAACCTCCTGGATCCGAGGCACGATCACCGCCTCGCCCTCGAGCGCGACCCGCCGCACGGAGCCGCCCGTCCCCTCCGCGACGGGGCGCAGGGCTTCCGTATCGGAGAACACGTCGACGAGTTCGCGCGGGTTGGCCGGGCCGACGCTCGCGAAGGCCACGAGGTCGCCGGAGCGGATCGTGTGCAGGCCGAACTCGCGGCTCGTGACCTGCGCAGCAAATAGGCCCGGCTTCTCCTCGCCGAGCGCGAGGGTGCGCTCCGCACCGCTCGGCGCGGTGAGCGTCGCGGGACCGGGCTCGTTGCCCATCGTCTGGCGCTCGATGCGGATGTCGCGGCCCACGGCACTGGCCCGCAGGGCCTCCTCCTCGAGGGCCGGCTCCTTCATCAGCCAGTGAGCGAGACGCCGCAGGAGATCGAGATGCGGGCCGCCCTCGCGATAGCCCCGCGCCCAAAGCCAGGCGTGATCGGAGAGGAGGAGCGCCACGCGCCCCTTGTCCTCTCGCTGGAGGACGAGGAGCGGCAGGTTGCTCGCTCCCGACATCACGGTCGAGCCGCCCTTCACCTGGGCGCCGATGACCCTGAGCCACTCGCCCCAGGCCGGAGGCGAGGCCTCGCTGCCGGGCAGCTCCCGCGTCACGGGGTGGCGCAGGCCCGGCTCGGTGAGCCTTGCCTTGTAGGGTTCCTCGACGATCCGTCCGTCGGGGCTGCCCGGGATCACGGGGGAGAGCCGGGTGCGGGCGAGGCTCGAGGCCGAGGCGAATTCCGGCCCCGCCGCGATCAGCATCGCCCCGCCCTCGCGCACGTAGCGGGCGATGTTGTCGAAGTAGCTCGACGGCAGCACGCTCTGGTTGGCGTAGCGGTCGAAGATGATGAGGTCGAATTCCTTGATCTTCTGCTGGAACAGCTCCCGCGTCGGGAAGGCGATGAGGGAGAGCTCGTTGATCGGCGTTCCGTCCTGCTTCTCCGGCGGGCGCAGGATCGTAAAGTGGACGAGGTCGACGTTGGCGTCGGATTTCAGGAGGTTGCGCCAGGTGCGCTCGCCCGCATGGGGCTCGCCGGAGACGAGGAGCACCCGCAGCTTCTCCCGGATGCCCTCGATCGTGACGACGGCGCGGTTGTTCGCCGTGGTGAGCTCGCCGGGCAGGGCCTCCGCCTCGATCTCCACCACGTTCGGACCGCCGTGCTCGACGCGGATGGCAAGCGAGAAGGGCTGATCGGTCCGCACCTCCTGGCGCACGATCACCTGCCCGTCGCGGCGCACGGTGACCGCGGCCGAGCCGGTGCCGCCCCGCTCCATCACCTGCGCGCGGATGGTCTGGTCGCGGCCGACGATACCGAAACGGGGCGCCTCGGTCAGCTTGATCTGCCGGTCGCGCTCGGTGGGCCGTCCCGTCACCAGGGCGTGGAGCGGCGCCCGGAAGCCCAGCGCCGCGGCGCTGGCCGGGATATCGTGCACCACGCCGTCCGTGAGCAGGACGACGCCGGCGAGGCGGTCGGGCGGTACGTCCGCGAGGCCGTTCGCCAGCGCCGCAAAGAGCCGGGTGCCATCGTCGCCCTCGCCGTCCGCCGCCTCGATGAAGCGCGGGTCGACGTTGGGCAGGGCTGCGAAGCGCCGGCGCACTTGCGCGAGTGCGCGCTCGGTCATGCCCGGCCGCTCGCCTAAGGTCTGCGAGGTCGAGCGGTCGACCACCACCGCCACCACGTCACGGGTGCGCTCGCGCTCCTCCTGGACGAGGGACGGGTTCGTGAGCGCGGCCAGCACGAGGAGGAGAGCCAAGGCCCGGATCGCCGCGACGGGGCCGCGGGTGAGGCCCGCGATGAGCGCGAGCACCACGGCCATGGCGGCGAGGGTGCCCAGTAGCCAGAGCGGGATCAGGGGGGAGAAGGAAAGGGAGAGCACGCGAAGTTACCGTCTCCAGTTTGTCATTCCGGGGCCGCGCAGCGGAACCCGGAATCCACGACCGGGTGAGCGTCGGCGAGCAGCACTCGGCCTGGTCGTGGGGTCCGGGTTCTCGGCTTTTGCCGAGCCCCGGAATGACATGGTGGTCACTGTCCCAGCCGCTCCAGCAGCGCCGGGACATGGACCTGGTCGGCCTTGTAGTTGCCCGTGAGCACGTACATCACGAGGTTGACGCCGCCCCGGAACGCCGTCTCGCGCTGGCGCGGGTCCGAACCGACCGTCGGATAGAGGGCCTCGCCGCGTCGCCCCACGGCCCAGGCGGCGGCGAGGTCGTTTGAGGTGATCACGATGGGGGAGACGCTGTCGCCGGCGCGGGCCGGGCGGCGCTCGCCGTCCGTGGCGGGCGGCAGGGCCTCCACCCAGGTCTGGCCGGTGGCGTAGCGGCCCGGGAAAGTGTCCAGCAGGTAGAAGGTTTTGGTGAGCACGTGGTCGCGCGGCACGGGCTCGAGCTCCGGAATGTCGAGGCTCGCCAGCATGCGGCGCAACTGCTCGCCCTCCGGGCTCGCGCTGCCCGGCCGGGCGGTCATCGCGTCGCGGGTGTCGAAGATCACGGTGCCGCCGCCCTTCATGAAGGCGTCGAGGCGGCGCACCGCGGCCTCGCTCGGCAGGGGCCGGCCGGCGACGATCGGCCAGTAGAGGAGGGGGAAGAAGGCGAGCTCGTCCCGGGTGAGGTCGACGCCGACCGGCTCCCCGGGCTCTAACGCCGTGCGGCTCGCCAGGATCTGGGTCAGGCCTTCGAGCCCCGCCTTGCTGACCGCGTCGGCCGCCGCGTCCCCCGTGACCACGTAGGCCAGACGGGTCACGAGGGCGGGTGCCGTGCTCTCGCGGGTGATGGGAGCCGGCCTCTGCTCCTGCGCCGCGGCGGGCGGCGGAGCAACGGAACTCAGGCCCGCGATGGCCGCGAGCAGGCCCGCGGCGGCCCCGGCCCGGTGGGTGCGACGGGCAAGGTTCGCGAGGTGCCCGCCGAGCCAGAGCGAGGCGAGGGTGTCGAGGAGGAAGAGCAAGACCGCGAGCGTCAGCAGCGGGGCCCTGAGGTCGACCGTGCGCGCGGCCGCGAGCGGCGCGACCCGGGCGCCGAGCGCCCGGACATCGAGCGGTTCGAGACGGTCGCCAGCCTTGAGCGCGTTCACGGCGATGCTCCCGTCAAGCGGGCCGTAGAAGCCCGGTGGATGCTCCGGCACGGCCCGCTCGGCATGGTTGCGGGCGATGGCGCGGGCGGTGGGCGGCGCGGAGGCGAAGGCACCGAAGCCGTCAAGCACGAGGCGGGGCGCCAGGGTCTGCGGCCCGGCGCCCGTCTCGCTGCCTAAGCGCTCCGGCGCGCCGGCGAGCGTCATGACCCGGCGCAGCATGTCGACGAAGAGCCCCGACAGCGGCAAATTCGACCAGGTGGTGTCGGCGGTGACGTGGAAGAGCACCACGAGTCCCTCGCCGCGCTTGGCCGCCGTGACGATGGGCGTGCCGTCCTGGAGCGACGCCCAGGTCTTCTCCGCGAGATCGCCCTCAGGCTCGGCCAGGATCTGCCGCCGCACGCCGATATCGCTCGGGATCGTGAGACCGAAGAAGGGGCTCTCGCGGGTGAAGGGGGCGAAGGTGCGGGGCGTTTCCCAGGACAAGGCTCCGCCGAGGCTGCGGCCGCCCCGGCGCAGGCGCACGGGCACGAGGTCGTCGTTGCCGGCAGCAAGCCTCGAACCCGCGAAGCGCAGGAGGAGGCCGCCGCGCTCGACGAAGCCCGCCACCTTGGCGAGCGTCTCCCGGTCGAGGCCGCCGACATCGGCGAGCACGAGCACGTTCGCCTGCTCGTCGAGGAGGCGGGTGACGGCATCCGCGACGGAGCCGCGGCCTTCCCGCACCTCGGCATAGGGGGTCAGCGCGCGGGCAAGATAATAGGTCGGCGCGAGGAGCGGCTGCGCCTGGTCCGTGGTGCCGCCGAAGACGAGACCGACCCGCCGCCGCTTGCCGCGCTCGTCGAGGAGGTGGACCGCCGCCGCCGAGCCTTCGCCCAGTACCTCGATGCGGGACACCGCGTTGCGGATCTCGACGGGCAGCTCGAACTGCGCTTTCGTCTCGCGGGCTGAAGCGTCGAAGCGGAACGGCACGTCGGCCAGCGGCAGGCTCTTCTGGTCGAGCGCCCTCAGCGTGCCCGCGTCGCGGCCGTTGGGCTCGGGACGGATCACCGTGACGGCAAGCGGCCCCGCGGCCCCCTCCGCGCCGGTGAGCGCGAGCGCCGGGCTGCGCTCAGGCTGGAACAGGGTGAGCCGGTTGGCGGCCATGCGGGACAGGCCCTCGACAAAAGCCTGCCCGTCAACGCCGGCCACCCCGTCTCCGATCCACGTCACGTCGGCGCCCGGCGTCGCGGCGAGGAAGCGCTCGATCGTCGGCAGGTGCAGGCTGCGGTCGGGCAGGTGGGGCGCCGGGCGAAGCGCCCGCATGCGCTCGAGCGCCGCCGCCGGAGCGGTGATCGCGATGTCGGCCGGCCGCTCGGCGGTGGCGACGAAAGCGACGGGGCGTCCCGCGCGCGCCGCGGCCTCGACCTGGGCCACGGCGAAGGTCGATCGGTCGCGCCAGTCGTGCGCGGCCGTCACGCCGTTGTCGAGGACGAGGAGAAGGGGCCCGGAGCCGCCGCTCGGTACGGGATTCCAGACTGGGCCGGAGGCCGCCAGGATGAGGCAGGCCGCCAGCGCGAGGCGGATGAGCAGCAGCCACCACGGCGTGCGCGCCGGCGTCTCCCGCTTCGGGAGCAAGTCCCGCATGATCTTGAGCGGCGGAAAGGCGATGCGCCGGGGCTGGGGCGGCGTGACCCGCAACAGCAGCCAGATCGCCGGGAGCGCCGCGAGCGCCGCGAGCACCAGGGGCGCGGCGAAGGTGAGGGGCAGGCCGAAGATCATCGCCGCTCTCTCATGCCACGCCGAGCGCTTCGCTGCGGGCGGCCGCGACGAGGGTCAGCACCCGCAAAGCCGCCTGGGTCGCCGAAGCGTCGGTGCGGTGAAGCGTGAAGGACCAGCCGCGGCTGCGCGCCAGATCCGCGAGCGCCCCGCGGTGGCGCAGCATCCGTTCGCGGTAGGCCCGACCCCAGAGCGCGGCGTCGCCGACGCGCAGCGACGAGCCGTCCTCCGTCTCCTCCAGCACCGCCTGACCCTCGAAGGGGAAGGTTTCCTCCACGGGATCGGCCACGACGAGGAGGTGGCCGCGGGCGCCGCGCCCGCCGATGGCCTCGACGGTGCGCGCGATCTCTTCGACGGGAGAGAGGAAGTCGCTGATCAGGATGGCCTCGTCCGTGCGGCCGATGGGCGCCTTGGGGGCGAGGTCCTCGTCCAGCGACCAGCGGTCCGTGACGAGGGCCTCGGCCATGCGCTCCATGATCTTGCGGCTCGCGCGGGCCGGCATCGCGCCGAGCAGGCCGACGCGTTCGCCCGCCTCGACGAGCACGTCGGCGAGGACGAACCCCAGCACCATGGCCCGCTCCACCTTGGGCACCCGGGCAAGTTCCGAGCCGAAGGCCATCGACGCGGAGCGGTCGATCCACAGCCACACGGAATGGGCCGCCTCCCATTCCCGCTCGCGCACGTAGAGCCGGTCGTCCCGGCCCGAGCGGCGCCAATCGATGCGGTGCGCCGCCTCGCCGACCCCGAAGGGACGGAACTGCCAGAAATTCTCGCCGACGCCGGCCCGGCGGCGGCCGTGCGTACCGTGGGTGAGGGTCGCGGCAACGCGGCGGGCCTCGAGAACGATCCGCGGCATGCGGTCCGCGATCTTGAGGCCAGCGCCGATCTCGCGCCGCCCGGGCGCGCGGGCGCTCTCGTCGAAAACCCGGGTGCGTGTCATGGCGCGATCAGCCGAGGCGCTCGGCGAGGCGTCGGACGAGGCCGGCGATGGTTTCCCCGTCGGCCCGGGCCGCGAAGGAGAGGGCCATCCGGTGCTTCAAGACAGGTTCGGCGAGCGCCACGACGTCTTCGACGGAAGGCGCGAGGCGCCCCTCGATCAAGGCGCGGGCGCGCACCGCAAGCGTCAAGGCCTGGCTAGCGCGGGGGCCGGGCCCCCAGAGGAGCTTGTCGGTGATGTCCGATGCACCCTCGCCGGGGCGCGCCGAGCGCACGAGGTCAAGGATGGCCTCGACGACGCTCTCTCCCACCGGCAGGCGCCGCACGAGGCGCTGCGCCGCCATGAGGTCCTCAGAGGTCATCACCGCGCTCGGGCGATGCTCCTCCGCGCCGGTCGTCTCGAGGAGGATCCGGCGCTCGGCGTTCCGGTCGGGATAAGCGACGTCGATCTCGAGGAGGAAGCGGTCGAGCTGGGCTTCGGGCAGGGGATAGGTGCCCTCCTGCTCGATCGGGTTCTGCGTCGCGAGAACGTGAAAGGGCTTAGGAAGATCGTGCCGCTCGCCGCCGACCGAGACGTGGTGCTCCTGCATCGCCTGGAGCAGCGCCGACTGGGTGCGCGGGCTGGCGCGGTTGATCTCGTCCGCCATCAGGAGCTGGGCGAAGATCGGTCCGCGCACGAAGCGGAAGGAGCGGCGCCGGTCGGCGCCCTCGTCCAGGATTTCGGAGCCCAGGATGTCCGACGGCATCAGGTCGGGCGTGAACTGCACGCGCCGGGCGTCGAGGCCGAGCACGGTGCCGAGCGTCTCCACGAGCTTCGTCTTCGCGAGGCCCGGGACGCCGACGAGGAGGCCGTGACCGGAGGCGAGCAGGGTCACCAGCGCGAGGTCGACGACCTTCTCCTGGCCGAAGATGACCTGCTGGATCGCGTCTCGGGCCCGCCCGATCGTCTCGAGCGTCGCCTCGGCGTTGCGAACGATCGCTTCGTCGAGAGACGTCGGCGCAAGGGAAGTCGGTGCCTGCGCGAAGCCTGCCGTCATGCGGTTCTCCTATCGTGACCCGCGAGCACCCCCGCCATCAGCATCCGACGAACGGAGAAGCCTGGCAAGCGGGTCGATGCGACGCAGCAGCCCCGCGCCTGGACGGGGAGACGAACGGGCCTATGATGCGTTTCCCTTGCGAGGATGTCGTTTGCGGCCGTTCCTCGTGCGATGAAGTGCCTGCCGTCTCGTGTCGAGAACCTGCTTCACGATCCCGTCATGACCAGCCCGCCCCCTGAATCGCCTGATGCCGGCGACGCCGTGAGCCGCCTCGCCGCGGCGCTGGGCGAGGTCGCCAAGGGCAAGGGCCCGCCGCCGGTCGAGCGCTGGAACCCGCCCTATTGCGGCGAGATCCCGATGCGCATCGCCGCCGATGGGACCTGGCACTACAACGGCAGCCCCATCCAGCGTCCGGCCCTCGTGAAGCTGTTCTCCACGATCCTGCGCCGCGACCCGGAGCGGTTCGTTCTCGTCACCCCCGTGGAGCGCGTCGGCATCGAGGTGGAGGATGCGCCGTTCCAGGCCGTGGAGATGGCGGTGGAGGGGGAGGGCGAGAGCCGTGACCTCGCCTTCCGCACCAACGTCGACGACCTCGTGCGCGTCGGCCCCGAACACCCTTTGCGCTTCGCCCGCGACGAGGCCGGCGGCCTCAAGCCCTACCTGCGTGTGCGGGGCGACCTCTGGGCCCGGCTGACCCGGGCGCTCGCCTACGACCTCGCCGATCTCGCCGAGGAGCGCATGATCGACGGCGCGAAGGTCGTCGGCGTCGCGGCGGGCGGCAGCTTCCACGTGATCGGCCCGGCGGACCAGGCGTGATCCTCGAAGCCGTCGACACCGCCGACTTCGTCGCCCGCGCCCGCGCGCGCCTCCACGTTGCGCCGCCCGGGCCCTTCAACCCCACCAACAACCCGCGCGGCGATCACAGTCTCAACGAGCCGCTGCCGGCCCTCGGCGCCCCGCCGAAAGCCGCGGCGGTTCTCATCCCCGTGGTGCTTCATCCCGGCGCCGCGACGGTGCTGCTGACCCAGCGCACCGCTTCGCTGCGCGACCATTCCGGGCAGATCGCTTTTCCTGGCGGCAAGGTGGATGCGGAGGACGGCGCGCCTCTCGTCACGGCGCTGCGGGAAGCGGAGGAGGAGATCGGCCTCGCCCGCGACCGCGTCGAGCCGCTCGGTTACCTCGACGCCTATCTGACGGGCACGAACTACTTCATCACCCCCGTCGTCGGCCTTGTCGAGCCGGGCTTCACCCTCGCGCTCAACCCCGCCGAGGTCGCCGACGCCTTCGAGGTGCCGCTCGGCCTTCTGCTCGATCGGGCGAGTTACGAGCTGCACGAGCGCGAATGGAAGGGGCAGCGCCGCCGCTTCTACGCCATTCCGTTCGGAACCCGGACCATCTGGGGCGCCACGGCGGGCATCCTGCGCAACCTGACGGACAGGCTCTACGGATCATGACGCACGCCGGATCGACGAGAACGACGCGCTGCGACCGTGCGAGAGGCGCATCGTGAGCCGGGTGATCTTCGAGGAGGCGGTGCTTTTCCTGGCGCCTTTCCTCCTCTTCGGCCTCTACCTCGTGCTGCGCCGCCGCAACCCGTTCCACGGCTCGGAATGGGAAGGAAAGGTGGGCTGGCTCTTGATCGCGGGTCTGGCGATCGTCGTGACGTCTCTGCTCCTGACGGGGATCTTCGCCGGGCGCAGCACGGGCCAGTTCGTGCCGACCCACATCGAGAACGGGCGCGTGGTGCCTGGGCAATTCCGGTGACGCGGGGGGGCGAGCTTGGCGGCGAGCCTGCCCTCACCGCGCTCCTCGCGCGACCGGAGGTTCGCACCGTGCTCGCCGCCCTCGACGACGGGGGCGAGGAGACCCGTCTCGTCGGCGGCGCGATCCGCAACGCCCTCCTCGGGGAGGCGGTGCACGAAATCGACTTCTGCACCACGGCGACCCCGGACGTCACCACGCGCCGGGCCCGGGCCGCGGGGCTGCGCGTCGTGCCGACGGGGATCGAGCACGGCACGGTCACCGTGCTCGTCGCCGATGATGCCTTCGAGGTCACGACCTTGCGCGAGGACGTGGAGACGGACGGCCGCCACGCTCTCGTGCGCTTCGGCCGCAGCTTTCGCGCCGACGCCCTGCGCCGGGACTTCACCGTCAACGCCCTATCGCTTAGCGCCGACGGCCGGCTCCACGACGAGGTGGGCGGCGTCGCGGACGTCCAGGCGCGGCGGGTGCGCTTCATCGGCGACCCGTCGACCCGCATCCGCGAGGATTACCTTCGCATCCTGCGCTTCTTCCGCTTCCACGCCCAGGTCGGGGAGGGACCCCTCGACGCGGCGGGGCTCGCCGCCGCCATCCGGGAGCGCGCCGGCCTGTCGATCCTGTCCCGCGAGCGGGTCCGGGCGGAACTCCTGAAGCTCCTGGGCACGCGCCGCGCCGTGCCGACCATCGCGGCGATGAGCGAGTCCGGGTTTCTGGCTCTGATCCTGGGCGGAGTCGGGGAAATGGGTCGCCTGAACCGGGTGGCCGTATGCGATGCCGGCGCGCCCGACCCCGTGCGCCGGCTCGCCGCGCTCTCCGTGCAGGTTTCGGAGGACGCCGAGCGGCTCGGCGAGCGGCTGCGCCTGTCCTCCGCTGAGGAAGCCCGCCTGCGGGCTTACGCGCTGGCCCTCACCGCCCTGCGCACCCGACCGAGCCTCGACGCGTCAGCCTTGCGCGTCGCCGCGGCCGTGCACGGGCGCGAGGCGGTGGTCGATGGCTTGGCAGTGCTCGCCGGCGAACCCCGCCCGCGCCTCGCGCCGGACGCCGCCGCTCTGTTCGAGCGCTACGTCGCGGGCATCGAGGACGCGCCCGTCTTTCCGCTGCGCGGCGCGGACCTTCTGAGCCTCGGCCTGCCGCCGGGCCCCGAGATCGGCCGCCTGCTCGACGAGGCCCGCCGTCAATGGCTCGCGGAGGGCTGCCCCGAGGGATCGGAGGCTCGCCGGATCCTTCTGCAGCGGATGGCTCCGGGCGCGGCGTAACGCCTCTCGATCGGTCTCAGGGCCAGCGCACCGTGGGCGGCATGGAGGAGAGAATCGAGTCCACGTTGCCCCCGGTCTTGAGGCCGAAGATCGTGCCACGGTCGTGGAGCAGGTTGAACTCCACGTAGCGGCCCCGGCGCACCTGCTGCTCGTGGCGGTCCGCCTCGGTCCAGGGCGTCCCGACGTTCCGGCGCACGATGGCGGGGTAGACCGCGAGAAAAGCCTCGCCCACGGCGCGGGTGAGAGCGAAATCCGCGTCGGGATCGCCCGTCCAGTGGTTGTCGTAGAAGATGCCGCCGATGCCCCGCGGCTCGTTGCGGTGCTTGAGGTGGAAATACTCGTCACACCACGCCTTGTAGCGCTCGTAATCGACCCCAGGCCGGCCGGCGCAGGCGCCGCGCATCGCCTTGTGGAAGGCCTGCGCATCCGGATCGGACTGCGTGCGCCGGCGGTCGAGCACGGGAGTGAGGTCCGCCCCGCCGCCGAACCACGCTTTCGTCGTCACCACGAAGCGGGTGTTCATGTGCACGGTGGGCACGTGCGGGTTCCAGGGATGGGCGATGACGGAGATGCCCGAGGCCCAGAAGCGCGGGTCCTCGGCCGAGCCCGGGATCTGGCCCCGGAACTCCGGCGCGAAGGTGCCGTGCACCGTGGAGACGTGGACGCCCACCTTTTCGAAAACCCGGCCTCTCATGAGGCCCATGGTGCCGCCGCCGCCTGGCCCACCGCTGTGATCGGTGCGCTCCCAGGGGCGCCGCTCGAAGCGGCCCGGTTCGGGCGCCTCCGGGGGGAGGGGGCCTGTCGCCTCGTCCTCGATGCTTTCGAGCGCGGCGCAGATGCGGTCGCGCAAGGTGGCGAACCAAGCGGGAGCGGCGGTTTGGAAGTGGGCGACGGCGTCGGTCTCGGTCATGGCCAAGGTGATAGCGGAGGCGGGGCGGGCGGGGAACCTCGATGTCATGCTGACCTTGCGCCCAACGCTGCCCCCACCCGGCCGGCTTCGCCGTCCACCCTCCCCGCAAGCGAGGAGGGATGAGGAGCGGTGCCGTTCGCGATCCCTCCTCGCCCGCGGGGAGGGTGGCCCTGCGCAGCAGGGTCGGGTGGGGTGAATGCTGGGCGTCGCCCCCGAAACCCTCCGGATCCGCCTCTCACCCCCTTGGAAACCCGTCCGTCTGCCGCAGCGCCTCGCCCAACAGCATCGCGCCGCAGACCGCGACGTTGAGGGAGCGCAGCCCTTCGCGCATGGGGACGAGAACCCGGGCGTCGGCGGCCTCGTGGACCTCGTCGGGCACGCCGGCCGACTCGCGGCCGAGCAGGATCACGTCGGCGGCGTCGAACCGATGAGCGGTGTAGGGCGTTGCCGCTCGCGTCGTCGCGAGCACGAGACGGTGGCCCGCGGCGCGGCGCCACGCCTCGAAGCGGCTCCAGGAGACGTGGCGGGCGATGGTCGCCTGCTCCAGATAGTCGAGGCCGGCCCGCCGCAGGTTGCGGTCCGACACGTCGAAGCCCGCGGGCTCGATGATCTCGACGGGCACGCCGAGGCACGCGGCGAGCCTGAGCAGGGTTCCGGTATTCTGCGGGATGTCGGGTTGGTACAGGGCAAGGCGCGGCATCGCGGGGTCATCGAGGCCCCGCCGCCCCTGGTCAAGGGTGTCGTGGTCAAGGGTGTCGCGAGGAGCGCGTGATGTACGATTGGATGGAGCGCCGGATCGACGTCTTCGCGCCCTTCGACGAGGGCGAGACGCCGCCGAAGACCGTGCGCGGGTTCACCTGGCACTACCTCAAGCCGGTGCGCCCCTGGCTCGCGGTGCTCTTCGTCGCATCCCTCGTCGTCGGGATCTTCGAGGCGTCGCTCTACGTGCTGATCGGCTGGTTCGTCGACCTGCTCGCCCGCTCGAATCCGGAGCGGATCTTCACTGACCACGGCACCGCGCTGATGCTCGCCGGCGCCGCGATCCTCTTCGTGCGCCCCTTGCTGCACTACGGCCACGAGGCGATCTCGAACCAGATCATCGTGCCGCAGACGACCAACCAGGTCCGCTGGCGCACCCACCTCTACACGCTGCGCCACTCGCTCGCTTACTTTCAGGGCGACTTCGCCGGGCGTCTCGCCAACCGCATCACCCAGACCGGCCCGGCCGTGCGCGAGATCGCCGTCACGATCCTCGACACCCTGCTCTACGTCGCGATCTACGCGGTGACGGCGGTCGGGCTGTTCTCGTCGATCAGCCTCTGGCTCGCCCTGCCGATGGTGACCTGGATCACCTGCTACCTCCTCCTGATGCGCTATTTCGTGCCCCGCGCGCAGGCACGATCCCTGGTGAGCGCCGAGGCCCGCTCGGTGGCGGTCGGGCGCATCGTCGACAGCTACACCAACATCCTCACCGTCAAGCTCTTCGCCCGCGCCGAGGAGGAGCGCTCGGCGGTGCGCGATACCCTGGAGCGCTGGACCCGGGCCTTCCTCGATTCCTTCCGCCTCATCACGAACGTCAACGGCGTGCTCACCGTGATGAACAGCGCGCTTCTCTTCGCGACGGCGGCGCTCTCGCTCTGGCTCTGGTCGCAGGGACGCATGACCAGCGGCGAGGCGGCCGCGGGGCTCGCCCTCGTGATGCGGTTGCTCGCCATGTCGGGCTGGGTCATGCAGACGGTGCGCGGCCTTTTCGAGAATGTCGGCGTCGTACAGGAGAGCATGGAGACGATCGCTCGGCCCCACGGCCTCACCGACCAGCCCGGCGCGAAGGCGCTCTCGGTCACGGCGGGCGCGATCCGCTTCGAGGAGGTCACCTTCCACTACGGCCGCGACGAGGGCGTGCTGGAGCGGTTCGACCTCGCCATCCGGCCGGGCGAGAAGGTGGGGCTCGTGGGTGCGAGCGGGGCGGGCAAGTCGACCATCGCCTCCCTGCTCCTGCGCCTCTACGACCTCGAGGGCGGCCGCATCCTCATCGACGGGCAGGACATCGCGGCCGTCACCCAGGACAGCCTGCGCCGGCAGATCGCGGTGGTGACCCAGGACACCTCGCTCCTGCACCGTTCGATCCGCGACAACATCGCCTACGGCCGTCCGGAGGCCACGGACGCCGAGGTGGCGGAGGCGTCGCGCCTTGCCCAGGCCGACGCCTTCATCGCGCGCCTCGAGGACGACAAGGGCCGGCGCGGCTACGACGCCCGGGTGGGCGAGCGCGGCGTTAAGCTCTCAGGCGGCCAGCGCCAGCGCATCGCCATCGCCCGCGTGATCCTGAAAGACGCGCCGATCCTCATCCTCGACGAGGCGACGTCTGCCCTCGACTCCGAGGTCGAGGCGGCGATCCAGGACTCGCTCGCGACCCTGATGCAGGGCAAGACGGTGATCGCCATCGCCCACCGCCTCTCCACCATCGCGGCCCTCGACCGCCTCATCGTGCTCCAGGAGGGCGCCATCGTGGAGGAGGGCACCCACGAGGCCCTGATCGCCCGGGACGGCCTTTACGCCCGCCTCTGGCGCCGCCAGTCGGGCGGGTTCTTGGGCTTCGAGGGAGCGGCGCTGAGCGAGGCGGCGGAGTAGTTTTCGGTCTTCCCTTCTCCCTTGAGGGAGAAGGTGCCTGCCTTGAGGCAGGCGGATGAGGGGTAGGCGCCTGCAGGGCGCCTCGCGAAGCGGTCCGGCGAGGCGGAGGGATCCTGATCGGCCTCTCGGTCGAGCGCGCGCTGGTGCGAGCGCCCCCTCTCCCGACCCCGCTTCGCGGGGCCACCTTCTCCCGCTGAAGGGGAGAGGGAGGGGCTCCCTAACCTTCTCCCCTCCGCGGGAGAAGGTGGCCCCGCGACGCGAGGGCGGATGAGGGGTGCCGGGCATAGACCCGAGTCGCTCAGAACGTCATCGATGTCGTTCGCGGGCTCGACCCGCGAACCCCGGCGTGAAGGCACGAGTGCAAAGAACCGAGATGGCCGGGTCAAGCCCGGCCATGACAAGGGAAAAGCGCGAAGCCCCTCACAGCCTCGCCTGGTTCGGCTGCGAGTAGATGTAGTAATCGAATGGAAATTCGCCGATGCGGAACCAGGCGATCTCCTTTTCGCGGAAGGCCATGAAGGCGTCGTAGACCTTCTTGAACTTCGGGTTCGAGGCCGCGATCTCGCCGTAGAGCTGGAAGGCCTGCCGATAGCAGGCGTCGAGCACCTCCTTCGGGAAGGCGCGGAGCTGGGCGCCGTTGGCGACGACGCGGCGCAGCGCATCCGGGTTCTCGGCGTCGTATTTCGACAAGCACCAGAGGTTTGCCTCGGCGCAGGCCGCCTCCAGCACCGCGCGGTAGCTCTCGGGCAAGGCATCGTACTGGGCGCGGTTCGAGTAGAGCGAGACGCCGGCCGTGCCCTCCCAGAAGCCCGGATAGTAATAATACCGGGCCACCTTGTAGAAGCCGAGCCGCTCGTCGTCATAGGGCCCGGCCCATTCCACCGCGTCGAGCGTCCCGCGCTCGAGAGCCGGGTAGATGTCCCCGCCCGCCAGCACCTGCGGCACGACGCCGAGCCTCGCCATGATCTGCCCGCCCATGCCGGCGATCCGGAACTTCACGCCCCTGAGATCCTCGGCCGTGTTGATCTCCTTGCGGAACCAGCCGCCCATCTGCGCGCCGGTGTTGCCGGCCGGGAACGAGACGATGTTGTAATCGCGCAGATGCTCGCGGATGAGGTCGAGCCCGCCGCCGTGGTAAAGCCAAGCATTGTGATGGCGGGTGTTGAGGCCGAACGGCACCGAGCCTTCGAACATGAAGGTCGGGTCCTTGCCGATGTAGAAGCTCGACAGGGTGTAGCCGCACTCGACCGTGCCGTTCTGGACCGCGTCGAGCACCTGGAGGCCGCCGACGAGCTCGCCCGCCGCGAAGACCTGGATCTGGAAGCGATTGTCGGTGGCCTGGGCCACGCGCTTGGCGATCTGGGCGCCCGCACCGTAGAGCGTGTCCAGGGTTTTCGGATAGCTCGAGGCCATACGCCAGCGCACCTGGGGCTGACTCTGGGCGAGCGCCGGCATCGGGAAGGCGGCGCCGGCCGCCGCGCCAGTCGCCACTCCGCCTTTGAGCAGGGTGCGTCGATCCATTGTGATCTCCTCCCGTCGGGCTCGTCATCGGCCCTTGTCGCAAGGGAAGCTTAAGGCCCGGCTTTCGGCGCGACAATCCGCCCTGGGCAAGGCTCGAGGTCGGCTTGGCCGCTCTGGACAAGGCTGCTAGCGCCATGCCAAAGAGCGGCCCGCGCGGCGACGCCCCGTCGCATTGCGCGGGCGCCCTGGTGCGCGCATCTGACAAGCTGTGGTGACGGCCGGTGATCGGCCTCCCGCGACGAGCCTTCCCCGAGGGCTCGGAACGAGATTCGGAAGTGGAGAGCCCCATCGTGGCGAGCAACGCGGCGACCAATCCCGACAACGGATCCGAACCGACCCGGCGCGACATGCTGTTCCTGGCCACGGGCGCCGCTGCGGCCGTGGGTGTCGGCGCCGCCGTGTGGCCCTTCCTGCAATCGCTGGCTCCCGACGCCGAGACCATCGCCGCCGGCGCCCCGGTCGAGATGGACCTCTCGCCCATTGCGGCAGGTCAGACCGTTAAGGTGTTCTGGCGCGGCAAGCTGATCTTCGTCCGCCACCGCACGGCGGACGAGATCAAGGCGGCGCAGGACGTCAACGTCGCCTCCTTGCGCGATCCGCAGCCCGACTCGGCCCGCGTCAAGGAGGGCCACGCCCCCTGGCTCGTCGTCTACGGCAACTGCACGCATCTGGGCTGCGTCCCACTCGGCAACCAGGGCCAGTACAACGGCTGGTTCTGCCCTTGCCACGGCTCCGTCTTTGATACCTCGGGACGCGTCCGCGGCGGCCCGGCACCGATCAACCTGCCGATCCCGCCCTATACCTTCGTGTCCGACACCAAGATCCGCATCGGCGAAGGCGCCGTCGTCTGACGCGACTTAAACCAGAATAGGCCCTGTCCATGAGCCAGCACGCCACGTCCTACGTTCCGAAGAGCGCTTTCGCCAAGTGGTTCGAGAGCCGGCTGCCGATCGCCGGGCTGATCCACTCGTCCTTCGTGGCCTTCCCGGTGCCGCGGAACCTGAACTACTTCTGGACCTTCGGCGGCGTCCTGTTCTTCATGCTGGTGATGCAGATCGTCACCGGCGTGGTGCTCGCGATGCACTACGTGCCGAGCGCCACGATGGCGTTCGACAGCGTCGAGCACATCATGCGCGACGTGAACTACGGCTGGCTGCTGCGGTATCTGCACGCCAACGGCGCGTCGATGTTCTTCGTCGCCGTCTACATTCACATCTTCCGCAACCTCTACTACGGGTCCTACAAGGCCCCCCGCGAGGTGCTGTATCTCCTCGGCGTCATCATCTTCCTCCTGATGATGGCCACCGCCTTCCTCGGCTACGTGCTGCCGTGGGGCCAGATGAGCTTCTGGGGCGCCACCGTCATCACGAACCTGTTCTCGGCGATCCCGGTCGTCGGCGACACCATCGTGAGCTTCCTGTGGGGCGGCTACTCGGTCGGCAACCCGACGCTCAACCGCTTCTTCTCGCTGCACTACCTTCTGCCCTTCATGATCATGGGCGTGGCGATCCTCCACGTCTGGGCGCTGCACGTGCCGGGCAACAACAACCCGACCGGCCTGCCGATCAAGTCGGGCAAGGAGACAGTGCCGTTCCACCCCTACATGACGGTCAAGGACGGCTTCTCCCTCGTCGTCTTCCTCATGTTCTACATGTACTGGGTGTTCTATCAGCCGAACTATCTCGGCCACGCGGACAACTACATCCCGGCGAACCCCTCGGTGACGCCCGCCCACATCGTGCCGGAATGGTACTTCCTGCCCTTCTACGCGATCCTGCGCGCCATCCCGGACAAGCTCGGCGGCGTCATCGCGATGTTCGGCGCCATCGTCTGCCTTGCCCTCGTGCCGTGGCTCGACACCTCGCGGATCCGCTCGGCGAACTACCGCCCGCTCTACCGCCAGTTCTTCTGGGTGTTCGTGGGCGTGTGCATCCTGCTCGGCTGGCTCGGCGCCAAGCCGGCGGACGGCTGGTACGTGATCGCCTCGCAGATCGCCACGGCCTACTACTTCGTCCACTTCCTGGTGATCCTGCCCCTGCTCGGCCTTTTCGAACGTCCGACGCCGATGCCAGGCTCCATCCTGGAGAGCGTGCTCGGCAGTCAGATCAAGTCGGGCGCCGGCATGCCGGTGGGCGCGACAGCGGCCCCGCAATCCAAGGGTTGAGACAAGGGCTGAATCGAGACCACGATCGGGGCCAAGGACCAACAACGATGACGATCACGACACGCCTCGTCGCGGGTGCCCTGGCGGGCCTCCTGGGCTTTGCCGGAGCCGCGCTCGCCGCCGGCGAGACGCCGCATCCGCCGCGGGAGAAGTGGAGCTTCTCGGGGCCGTTCGGCACCTTCGACCGGGCGCAACTCCAGCGCGGCTTCAAGGTTTACCGCGAGGTTTGCGCGAACTGCCACGGCCTCACCCGGATCGCCTTCCGCAACCTCGCGGAGCCCGGCGGTCCCGAGTTCTCACCGGCTCAGGTCAGGGCGCTCGCGGCCGAGTACAAGATCAAGGACGGGCCGAACGAGTCGGGTGACATGTTCGAGCGGCCCGGCCGCCCGGCCGACCGCTTCCCCTGGGCGTTCCCGAACGAGCAGGCCGCGGCCGCCGCCAATGGTGGCAAGGCGCCGCCGGACCTCTCCGTCATGGCCAAGGCCCGCACCTACGAGCGCGGCTTCCCCTGGTTCATCATCGACGCCCTTCCGGTGCCGGGCGCCATCTACCAGGAGCAGGGCGTCGACTACATCACGGCGCTGCTCGTCGGCTACGAGGACCCGCCGCAGGGCTTCACGGTGCCGGAGGGCGGCCACTACAACAAGTATTATCCCGGCAACGTGATCGCGATGCCGAAGCCCATCAGCGATGGCCAGGTCGAGTATCCGAAGGTCGACGGCAAGCCCGTCGTGCCCGAGACGGTCCACCAATACGCCAAGGACGTCTCGGCGTTCATGGTCTGGACGGCGGAGCCGCACATGGAGGCGCGCAAGCGCCTTGGTTTCCAGGTGCTGCTCTTCCTCGCCGTGTTCTCGGCCCTGATCTACTTCGTGAAGAAGCGGGTCTGGGGCCGTGTCGGCGGCGAGGTGAAGGGCCTCCAGCCCGAACTGCACGGGTCCAGCTGACCCGCTTCGATGAAGGCCCCGCGAGGGGCCTTTTTCATGTCAGCCGTTTCACCAGGGCGAGATCTCATGACCAAAGCCGTGCTCGGCGTCATCGGCGGTTCCGGCGTCTACGACCTGCCGGGGCTCGAGGGCGTCCGCGAGGAGCGGATCGCCTCGCCCTGGGGCGAGCCCTCGGACGCCCTGCGCATCGGGCGTATCGGCAGCACAGCCGTGGTCTTCCTGCCCCGGCACGGGCGCGGCCACCGCATCTCGCCGTCCGAGATCGACTACCGGGCGAACATCGACGTCCTGAAGCGCGCTGGCGTCACCGACCTCGTGTCCATCTCCGCCTGCGGCTCGTTCAAGGCGGAGCTCTATCCGGGGCTCTTCGTGCTGGTCGATCAATTCGTCGACCGCACCCACAAGCGGGAGAGCTCGTTCTTCGGCCGCGGCTGTGTCGCTCACGTGTCGATGGCTCACCCGATCGCGCCGCAGCTGCAGGGAAGGCTGGCCGAGGCCGCGACGGCCGAGGGCATCGCCTTCGCCCGCGGGGGCACCTACGTCTGCATGGAGGGGCCGCAGTTCTCGTCATACGCCGAGTCCCTCACCTACAAGGGCCTGGGCTATGACGTCATCGGCATGACGAACATGCCCGAGGCCAAGCTCGCCCGGGAAGCGGAGATCAGCTACGCCACCGTCGCCATGGTGACGGATTATGATTGCTGGCACCCGGAGCACGCGGCGGTCGAAGTCTCGGCGGTGATCGCCGTGGTGCGCCAGAACGCGGAGAAGGCGGCCCGCCTCGTCGCACGGCTTGCCCGCGACTTCCCGGCCGAGCACGAGCCTTGTCCCGTCGGTTCCGACCGGGCGCTGGAGCACGCCATCATGACGGCGCCGGAGTTCCGGGACCCGGCTCTGATGGCGAAACTCGACGCGGTGGCCGGGCGTTTGCTGCGGTAGAGCGCGGCGATCCTGGTCATCCCCGATTCATCGCGCGCTCTTCATCCTCTCGTCGATGCAACCGGAGACCGCGATGAAGAGACGCGTCCTGGCCCTCGGGCTCACCGTCGCCGCGAGCGCGGCGCTGGCGGGCAACACCTCGTCCAACTCAAGCTCGAACTCGTCGAACGGCGTGCACACGCGGGTCGACACGATCGTCCGCGACGACGACCGGGGACGCCGCGTCTACGAGCGGCGGGTCTATCGCGACGAGCGGCCAAGCCGCCGCTGGGAGCGGCGCGGGCGCCCGCAGGACGACGATGACGACGACTGAGTCACCGCTTCGCGGTGGAACGGCGGGCTGAACATCCGTAAGGTGACGCGGCCAGCCGGAGCCCGCGATGGATCAGCGTCTCGTCACCGATCTGAAAGCCGCCGTTCGCACCATCCTGGATTATCCGAAGCCGGGCATCCTGTTTCGCGACATCACCACTCTGCTCGGCGACGCGCGGGCTTTTCGACGCGCGGTCGATGAGCTGGTCCACCCTTACGCGGGCGGCCGGCTCGAGAAGGTCGCCGGCATCGAGGCGCGGGGCTTCATCTTAGGCGGCGCCGTGGCGCACCAGCTCTCGGCTGGATTCGTGCCGATCCGCAAGAAGGGCAAGCTGCCCCATTCCACGGTGCGCATCGCCTACTCGCTCGAATACGGCGTCGACGAGATGGAGATCCACACCGACGCCATCGGCCAGGAGGAACGGGTCATCCTGGTCGACGACCTTATCGCCACGGGCGGCACGGCGGTGGCGGCGGTGAACCTGCTGCGCCAGATCGGAGCGCAGGTGGTCGCCGCCTGCTTCGTCATCGACCTGCCGGATCTGGGCGGCGCCGAGAAGCTGCGGGCTCTCGACGTGCCGGTGCGCACGCTCATGAGCTTCGAGGGGCACTGATGCGGATCGACGGGCAGCCCTACCGCACGATCTGGCTCTCCGATGACGGCTGGTCCGTCACCGTCATCGACCAGACGCGCCTGCCGCACGAATTCGTGCTCAAACGCCTCGCGACGGTGGAGGAAGCGGCCGAGGCCATCACCACGATGGTAGTGCGCGGCGCGCCGCTCATCGGCGTGACGGCGGCTTACGGCCTGTGCCTCGCGTTGCGCGCGGATGCGAGCGACGACGCGCTCGCCGCCGCCGTCGCCCGCCTCGGGCGCACCCGGCCCACCGCCGTCAACCTGCGCTGGGCGCTTGCCCGCATGGCAGGCGCTCTCAAAGCTCTGCCACCGGCCGAGCGGGTCGAGGCCGGCTACCGCCTTGCCGCCGAGATCGCCGAGGAAGATGTCGCTTGCTGCCGCGCCATCGGCCAGCACGGGGCGACGCTGATTGCCGAGGCGCATCGCCGGCTCGGACGGCCGGTCAACGTGCTCACCCATTGCAATGCCGGCTGGCTCGCCACGGTGGACTGGGGCACCGCCACGGCGCCGATCTACACCGCCCACGAGGCCGGCATTCCGGTCCATGTCTGGGTCGACGAGACCCGGCCGCGCAACCAGGGCGCGGCGCTCACCGCCTTCGAGCTCGGCCATCACGGCGTGCCGCACACCCTCATCACCGACAATGCCGGCGGCCACCTGATGCAGCACGGCCAGGTGGACCTGTGCATCGTCGGCTCGGACCGCACCACGTCGCGGGGCGACGTTGCCAACAAGATCGGCACCTACCTGAAGGCGCTCGCGGCGCGCGACAACGGCGTGCCCTTCTACGCCGCCTTGCCCGTCTCGACCATCGACTGGAGCCTCGAGGACGGGGTGCGCGACATTCCTATCGAGGAACGCTCCACCCGCGAGGTGACGCATCTGACCGGCCGCGCGGACACGGGCGCCATCGTCACGGTGCAGGTTTCGGCGCCCGGCAGCCCCGCCGCGAACCCGGCCTTCGACGTGACGCCGGCGCGCCTCGTCACCGGCATCATCACCGAGCGGGGTGTGGCCGAGGCGAGCCGCGAGGGGCTGCTCGCCCTCTACCCCGAGCAGGCCGCCGCGTGAGCCCAGAGGAGCGGGACGCCGCCGGGCGGGTGCTCGCCGCCGCGCGGGCGATGAGCGCCAAGGGCCTCAGCCCCGGCCGCTCCGGCAACGTCTCCGAGCGGGTGGCGCGCGGCTTCGTCGTCACGCCCTCAGGCCTCGCCTACGACGCGATCGGGCCGGACGACCTTGTGGTTCTGTCGCTCGAAGGCGCGGTGCTGGACGGGGCGCGAAAGCCCTCGTCGGAGGCGCCGTTTCACGCCGCGATCTACCGCGCGCGCCCTGAGATCCAGGCCATCGTCCACACCCACAGCCCGCAGGCGACGGCGCTCTCCTGCGCCCGGCGGCCGATCCCAGCCTTCCACTACATGGTGGCCATGGCCGGCGGGCATGCCATCCCCTGCGCCGACTACGCCACTTTCGGCACCGATGCCCTCGCCGAGAGCGCCGTGCGGGCGCTCGACGGGGTGCGCGCGACGCTCCTCGCCAACCACGGCGTTATCGCCCTCGGTCGGACACCGGACGCCGCCCTCGCCCTCGCCGAGGAGGTGGAGAACCTGGCGCGGCAGTACCTCGCGCTGCTGGCGAGCGGCCTGACGCCCGTGGTGCTGGACGAGGCCGAGATGGGGCGGGTGGTCGAGCGGTTCAGGCATTACGGGCAGCGGTGATCGGGTTTGGTGGATGTTTCCCTTCTCCCCTCGTGGGAGAAGGTGGCCCGCACAGCGGGCCGGATGAGGGGGTGGTGGGTGGAGGCCCGAGTGGCTGCGGAGAGTACCCCCTCACCCTTGCTTCGCCGTTGGCTGCGCTCGTCGCGTCGGCCGGTCCGCCGACGCGACCCTCTCCCCTGCCGGGAGAGGAGAATGCGCTCTGCCGTGTCAGACACACGAACACAAATCCGAAACTCGGATGCTCAACGCCTCTCCCTTCGGGGGAGAGGGTTTCGCCTGCGCACCGGCAGGCGAA
>DATCMH010000010.1:0-76805 GCA_036563505.1 Beijerinckiaceae bacterium | reverse complement strand
CTTGAGACGATCGAGCATGACGCGGGACACCGGCGGTTCACGATGCCGTGTCCGAGACGATCGCCGATTATGGTAAAGCTTTCGTTGCCGGCCGGCGCGCGGTGCGAAAGATCTCGTTTACCAAGCGTAAACCCTTCGGGTCCATAGCTTTTTTCGCGGCGGGCGCCTCTGCTCGCGGCCCGCTCCCCGGATGCGGACGCCGTTCCATCGCGCCCACGGGCCCCGGTTCCGGGCATCCGGACCGCCGAGCCGGGGAGGTGTTGCACGGATGCGACAGACGGGAGGGGGCGGTTTGACTAAGGTGCGCCGCGAACCACCAACGGATGGATTCATCACCATGAAGAAAATTCTGCTCTCGACCGTCGCTCTTCTCGGCCTCTCCGCCACCGCCATGGCGGCGGACCTGCCGCGTCGCACGCTCGCCCCGGCCCCGGCTCCCTTCGTGGCCGTGCCCGTCTTCACCTGGACCGGCTTCTACGTCGGCGTGAACGCCGGCTACGGCTTCAACAGCAACAACAACGACAACTACGGCTACCCCTTCTTCGGCGCGCCGACGGCCTTCAACCCGTTCTTCTACGGCAACGGCAACAACGGCTCTGACGGCGGCTTCGTCGGCGGTGGCCAGGTCGGCTACAACTACCAGTTCGGCTCGCTCGTCGTCGGTGTCGAAGCCGACCTCCAGTACGCTGATCTCGGTGGCCGCAACAACGGCTACTACGGGTTCTATGGCGACAACGGCGGTTCGGACGGATACTTCGGCACGGTCCGCGCCCGTATCGGTGTGGCCTTCGACCGCGTCCTCGTCTACGCCACCGGCGGTTTCGCCTATGGCGACGTGAACAGCGGCAACAACGGCTACGGCTACCCGGGCTTCGGCACGGTCGGCTTCCCGTTCGGCTACGGCTACGGCCGGCGTGACGAGACCAACACCGGCTATGCGGTCGGCGGTGGTATCGAGTACGCTGTCACCAACAACATCACGGTCCGCCTCGAGGGTCTCTACGTTAACCTCGACAACGGCAACAACAACAACGACTACCCGTACTTCCTCGGCACGACGGCCTTCAACCCGTTCTTCTACGGCGACAACCGCAAGAACGACAACGAGTTCGGCGTCGTCCGCGCGGCCGTCAACTTCAAGTTCTGATTTCCGTTCTCACGGAAGCAGAGATGCGAAAGGCCCGGCGAAAGCCGGGCCTTTTTCTATGGTGACGTGATCGCGCGGTGGGCAAGGGGAGCGGCTCGGACCGGCTGCCCTTTATAGCCAGAGGCGAAAGACGACCTCGCCACCCATGTTTGCACCCATCGGGTGCCAGCCCTTGGCCAAGTAGAACGCTTCGGCTCGCGTTCCTCGCTCGGTCGACAGATACGCCTGGCGATGACCTGCCTCTCGCAACCGCGCCATCCCGGCCTCAAGGAGCCGGCTGCCGTGCCCTCGGCCTTGGGCCTCGTCGATGACGAACAAAGCCCAGACGTAGCCCGTCTGATGGTTGACGCAGGTGAAGCCCTGAACCGCGTACTCGTCCTCGGAGACCAGGAAAATGCCGTGGTCCAGATACCAGGCGACCTCCTCGTTCGTGACGAGCGCGGGATTGGTCAGCCGATTCTCCGCCGTACCATGACGGATCTCATGGATGCGCGGCAGGTCGGCGCGCGTCGCCGGACGCAAGGGTAGCAACGTCATCCACGAGCCATACGAGTTTCCCGGGCTCGGTGGGAGACCGGCCGCCAGCACTATGCTCGACGGCCGCGCGGCTCGTCCTCCGCTGTTGAGGGCCGATAGCCTCAGATGTCGAGAACGGCCTCGTCGGCGAAGGCGGCGCGTTCCTGGATGAAGGCGAAGCGGGCCTCCGGTTTGTTGCCCATCAGGCGCTCGACGGCGCTCGTGGCGTCCGCGCGGTCATCCTGCTCCACGACGACGCGCAGAAGCGTGCGCTTCGTCGGGTCCATCGTCGTTTCCTTGAGCTGCGCCGGCAGCATCTCGCCGAGGCCCTTGAAGCGGCCGATCTCGACCTTGGCCTGAGGCTTGAACGCCTTCTTGAGCAGCCGGTCGCGGTCCGCGTCGTCGCGGGCATAGACCGTCTTGCCACCGTGGCTGAGCCGGTAGAGCGGCGGCACCGCGAGGTAGAGGTGCCCGTTGTCGATGAGCCGCGGCATCTGCTGGTAGAAGAAGGTGATGAGCAGCGAGGCGATATGGGCGCCGTCGACGTCGGCGTCCGTCATGATCACCACCTTCTCGTAGCGCAGCTCCCCGTCACGGTAATGCGCGCCCATTCCGCAGCCCAGGGCCTGCACGAGGTCGGCGAGCTGCTGATTCTGGTGCAGCTTGTCCTTGCCGGCTGAGGCGACGTTCAGGATCTTGCCGCGCAAGGGCAGCACGGCCTGGGTCTGGCGGTTGCGGGCCTGCTTGGCCGAGCCGCCGGCCGAATCGCCCTCGACGATGAACAGTTCGGACCCAGCCGCGCCGGCGTTGGTGCAGTCGGCGAGCTTGCCCGGCAAGCGCAGCTTGCGCGTGGCGGTCTTGCGCGCGACCTCCTTTTCCTGACGGCGGCGGAGGCGCTCCTCGGCCCGGTCGATGGTCCAGTCGAGGAGCTTGTTCGCCTGCTGCGGCGAGGAAGCGAGCCAATGGTCGAAGGCGTCGCGCACCGTCGCCTCGACGATGCGCGAGGCTTCGAGGGTCGCGAGCTTGTCCTTCGTCTGGCCCTGGAACTCCGGCTCTCGGATGAACACCGAGAGCATGGAGGCGCAGGTCGCCATCACGTCGTCCGTGGTGACGGCCGTCATGCGCTTCGCCTGGCCAACGCGCTCGGCGTGGTCACGCAAGCCTCGCAGCAGTGCGATGCGCAACCCGCTCTCGTGCGTGCCGCCCTCCGGCGTCGGGATCGTGTTGCAGTAGGAGGTGGAGAACCCGTCGGCGTCGGCGAGCCACGCCACGGCCCATTCCAGCGAGCCGTGCCCGCCCGGCTTCGTCACCTTGCCTGCGAAGACCTGATCGGCGACGAGTTCCCGGCCTTCGATCTCGCGGGCGAGATAGCCTTTCAGCCCATCGGGAAAGCGGAAAGTGGCTTCCGCCGGGACCGTATCGCCGGCAAGCGCGGGCGCGCAGCGCCAGCGCACCTCGACGCCGCCGAAGAGGTAGGCTTTCGAACGCGCCATCTTGAACAGGCGCCGCGGTACGAATCGCGCCTCAGGGCCGAAGATCTGCGGATCGGGGATGAACCGCACCTTCGTCCCGCGCCGGTTGAGCACCCGGCCCACGGTCTCAAGCCCGCCCTGCGGCGCGCCGCGGGAGAACACCTGCCGATAGAGGGTCTGGCCGCGCGCGACCTCGACCTCCAGGCGCTCCGAGAGCGCGTTCACGACCGAGACGCCGACGCCATGCAGGCCGCCGGAGGTCTCATAGACCTTGGAATCGAACTTACCGCCGGCGTGCAGCGTGGTCATGATGACCTCGAGCGCCGACTTCTTCGGGAATTTCGGATGCGGGTCGACCGGGATACCGCGGCCGTTGTCGGTCACGGCGAGCGCCCCGCCTTCCTCGAGCTCGACCTCGATGAAGGTGGCATGGCCCGCCACCGCCTCGTCCATGGCGTTGTCGATCACCTCGGCGAAGAGATGGTGCAGAGCCTTCTCATCCGTGCCGCCGATATACATGCCCGGCCGCCGGCGCACCGGCTCCAGTCCTTCCAGCACCTCGATCGCGGAGGCGTCGTAGCCGGCCTCGTCGGGGGTGCCTTGCGCCACCGGCTTCGCCTCCCGGCGCGGTTTGCCGATCTCGGGCAGGGAAGGGGGCTCGGGCAGGCGCTTGGCCGCCGCGCCGCCGAAGAGATCGTCGCCGCTCATGCGCGGGCTCCGACGCGAGGGAGCGCGCCGCGCCGTCTCGGGCGCGACTGATTCGTGCGATGAAGCGCCGCCTGCTGCGGCACGACGGGCTCTGGCATTTTGGGTCATGCCCCGATCATACTAGAACAAAACGGAAACGAAAAGCGGTTCCGCTCGCTCCGTCAGGCGTTTGCGCGCGCGTTGTGTCGCGCGTCGGACAGCCTCGCCGATCAGGGTCAACGAACCGTTGCGACCGATCGGCGATCCTCGATAGCACGGATGAAGCTCTGCCGCGAACGGCGGACGCCTGTCCCTGAACGACGAAGGCCGGGGTGAACCCCGGCCTCTGCCACATATCCGACGGTGATCCCGTCGCGCCTCAGCTCGCGATCGGGCCGCCGCCGCGCTTCGTGATGGCGAGCACCGCCGGGCGGGGCGGCATGCCGTCCTTGAAGTCGGGCCAGCGCGTCGCCGGGTTCTCGAAGGTCGCGGGCTTAGCGTTCGGATCGTCTTCGTCCGCCTCGCCCGGATGCTGGATCGCCACGAAGAAGGTGGTGTCGTCGGGCGTGAAGTAGGGGCCGCACAGCTCCGCGCCCGCCGGGCAGCGGAAGAAGTGCTTCGAGGTGCCGCGCGCCTCACCCTCGGTCTCGACGGCCCAGACACCGTCGGCGCGTCCTGTCTTGGCGGGAGAGTTTCCGTCCGTCGAGACCCAGAGCCGGCCCTGGCTGTCCACGGCGCAGTTATCCGGCATGCCGAACCAGCCGTCCTTCGTCGTCGCCGAGGAGAAAGTGGCGCCCACCGCCGCGACGGAAGGATCGCCGCACTTCACCAGGATCTCCCAGGTGAACCTCGTGGCCCCGTGATCGCCGCCCTCAGGGTTCATCTCGACGATGTGGCCGAAGCGGTTCTCCGCCCGCGGGTTCGCGGCGTTGACCTGGTCCGCCTTGCGGCGGGTGTTGTTGGTGAGCATGACGTAGACCTTGTTGGTCTTTGGGTTCGCGTCGACGTCCTCCGGCCGGTCCATCTTGGTGGCGCCGAGAAGGTCCGCGGCCCGGCGCGTCTCGATCACCACGTCGGCCTGGCTGCGGAAGCCGTTGGCCTCGGTCAGCGGGCCCTGGCCATGGACGAGAGGCATCCACTCGCCCGTGCCGTCCTCGTTATACTTGGCGACGAAAAGCGTGCCGCGATCGAGGATGTCGCGGTTGGCCTGGCGGTTCTGCGTGTCGACCCGCCCCTCCGTGACGAACTTGTAAACGTAGTCGAAGCGCTCGTCGTCGCCCTGATAGACGACGTAGCGCCCGTCACGGTTGATGATGCCCGCCGCGCCCTCGTGCTTGAAGCGGCCCATGGCGGTGCGCTTCTTCGGCACGAAGGTCGGGTCGAAGGGGTCGATCTCGACCACCCAGCCGAAGCGGTTGGCTTCGTTCGGCTCCTTCACGACGTCGAAGCGGTCGTAATACTTGCCCCAGGAATACCAATTGCCGGGGATGCCCATGCGCTTGAAGTTGCGCGCCTCCGCGTGAGCGTCGTCGATCTTGCCCCAGAAATAGCCATTGATGTTCTCTTCGCAGGTCAGCCACGTACCCCAGGGCGTCGTGCCGCCGGCGCAGTTGTTGAGCATGCCGAGAACCTTGCGGCCGGACGGATCGGCATTGGTCTTGAGGCGTGCATCGCCGGCCGCGAGGCCGGTGATCTCCATCTCCGTCTCGCCCGTGATGCGGCGGGCGTATTTGGAATCAGCGACGACCTGCCACTTGCCCGCGACCTTACGGATCTCAACGACCGAGCCGCCATGGGCGGCGATCTCGATGTCGACGAGGTCCTTCGTCATACCGGCGAAGTTCGCTTGGCGAGTGTCCTGCCGGCCAAGGCCGGGGAACATGAGTTCCTCGTTGGTGTATTCGTGGTTCACCGCCAGGAGCCCATGCTCGGCGGGGTTCGCGGCACCCGGCATGGGATAGTAGCCGACGAAGTCGTTGTTGTAGCCGAACTGCATCTTCTGCGCGGCAGCGGTCTGCTTCAGCGGGTCGAAGGCCGGGGCCCCGGGCAGCACCGGATCGCCCCATCGGATGAGCACGTCGGCGTCGTAGCCCTCGGCGACGTAGTGCTTCTCGTCGGAGCCGGCCGTCACTTCCTTGAACGTGAAGCCGCCCGCGCGCCCTTGCGCTTGCGCCCGTTCGGCCGTCGCGAGGGCGAGCGGCGACACCGTCGCCGAAATGGCCGTCACGGCAAGCGCTCCGCGCAGGAGGTCGCGCCGGTTGAAGCGCGTAGCGATGACCTCGCCCAGGGTCGGGTTGGCGCTGCTGTTCGTGCCGGCGTTCTCGGACTCCTCGGCGCGCTGGGCCCGGGTGAGATTGAAGTCGTCCATCGTGGTCTGCCCCTGTTCGTGTTCAGCGTCGGTCCATAGCCGGCGCTGTTGTCGGTTGCATGACAAGCGCCGGCCTCGCGGCCACGGAACTTACCTCGACCTTGGCCGTTCTCAGAGCGGACCATTCCGCACACAGGCCCGATCATGCACGCCCAGCTCCGCGACACCACCCGCTACCTGGGCCTTGTGCGAGCGGCCCAGCTCGCGGGCGAGGCGATGGCCTACGCTCCGGACGACGAGAGCGCCGCGGGCAGCGTTGAACGGCTGCGCGCCTTCGCGCTCCTCGCGGTACCGCTCCTCGCCGTAGCGGGCGCGGTTGCCTGGATCGCGGTCTAGAACCTCGATCTATTCCGAACGCGAAGCGGCTTTCCGAGCCGGCGCCTTCGCGGCGCTGGTTTTCGTTGGGGCCTTCTTTGCGGCCGGCTTCTTGCCCGCAGATTTCTTCGCGGGGGAAGCCTTCCGCGCTCCGGCGGCCTTGCGCGCGCCGCCCTTGGCCGGGCTCGACGCCCGCTTCGCCCGGACGAGTTCGATGGCCTGCTCGAGGGAGAGCGCCTCGGCGCTCATCGTCTTCGGCAGGGTGGCGTTGACCGAACCGTCCGTGACGTAGGCGCCATAGCGCCCGGCCTTCACCGTCAAGGTTTTGCCTTCCGGGTCGGTGCCCAGCACCCGGCCCGGATCGCCAGCCGGTCGCCGCCCGCCCGCGCCGCTCTCCTTGGCGACGATCAGGTCGATCGCCCGGTTGCCGCCGATCTCGAGCACGTCGTCGTCCTTGCCGAGATTGGCGTAGGTCTTGCCGTGCTGCACGTAGGGCCCGTAACGGCCGAGGTTGGCGAGGATCGGCTCGCCTGTCTCTGGATGGCGCGCCACCTCGCGCGGCAGGGCGAGAAGCTTCAAGGCCACCTCGAGCGTGACGAGCGCCGGCGACGTGCCTTTCGGCAGCGACGAGCGCTTCGGCTTCTCGCCCTCGCCGAGCTGGACGAAGGGTCCGAAGCGGCCGTCGCGCAAGGTGACCTCCAGCCCCGTGTCCGGATCCGTGCCGAGCACCTTCACGCCGGGCGTCGTTCCCTCCGCGGAGGCAGCCTCGCCCTCGCCGTTGACGCCCGTCGCCGCGAGCTGGCGAGTGTACTTGCACTCCGGATAGTTCGAGCAGCCGATGAAGGCGCCGAACTTGCCCGTCTTCAAGGAAAGCTGTCCCGATCCGCAGGTCGGGCAGGTGCGCGGGTTCGAGCCGTCGCCGCGATCGGGGAAAATGTGGGGGCCGAGCAGCTCGTTGAGCGCTTCGAGCACCTCCGCCGTGCGCAGGTTCTTGGTCTCGCCGATGGCCGACGAGAAATCGCCCCAGAAATCCCGCAGGACCTGCTTCCAGTCGACCTCGTTGTTCGAAACCCGGTCGAGCTTCTCTTCGAGATCGGCGGTGAAGTCGTATTCCACGTACCGCTTGAAGAAAGCTTCGAGGAAGGCGACGACGATGCGCCCTTTGTCCTCCGCGACGAGGCGCTTCTTTTCCAGCCGAACGTATTCCCGGTCGCGCAGCACGGCGAGGATCGCGGCATAGGTCGAGGGCCGGCCGATGCCGAGCTCTTCCATGCGCTTGACGAGGCTCGCCTCCGAGTAGCGCGGCGGCGGCTCGGTGAAGTGCTGCGTCGCCGCGATCTTGCGGCGCTCGAGCCCGTCGCCCGCCTGCATCGGCGGGAGCCGGCCCTCTTCGTCCTCATCCGCGCCGGAGGCGTTCGGCTCCGGGTCGTCCCGGCCCTCCCGGTAGAGCCGCAGGAAGCCGTCGAACTTGATGACCTGACCCGTCGCGCGAAGCTCCAGGTGGCGCGGCCCGACCTTCGCGGCGACGTCGACCGTGGTGCGTTCGAGCTCGGCCGATTCCATCTGGCTCGCGACAGTGCGCGTCCAGATCAGCTCGTAGAGCCGGGCCTGCTCCGGCTCCAAGGAACGCGCGACCTGAGCGGGGAGGCGGCTCAGCTCCGTCGGGCGCACGGCTTCGTGCGCTTCCTGCGCATTTTTGGCTTTGGTCGCGTAACGGCGCGGCACCTTCGGCACGTAGTCGTCGCCGTACTCGCGGGCGATGACTCGCCGCGTGCCGGCGATTGCCTCGGGCGCCATGTCGACGCCGTCGGTGCGCATGTAGGTGATCAGGCCCACCGTCTCGCCGCCGATCTCGACGCCCTCGTAGAGGCGCTGCGCGATGCGCATCGTCTGCGCCGGCGCGAGGCCGAGCTTGCGGGACGCTTCCTGCTGAAGGGTCGAGGTGGTGAAGGGCGGGGCCGGGTGGCGCTTGGCGGGCTTGGCCTCGACCTTGCCGACAGAGAAGGTGGCAAGCTCAAGTTCGCGCTTGAAGGCTTCCGCGTCTGCACCGTTGCCGATGTCGAGCCGCTGGATCCGCTTGCCGTCGGCGCCGACGAGACGGGCGTCGAAGACCGCGCCGTCCTTCGTGGCGAGCGTCGCGACGAGCGACCAGTATTCCCGAGCCCGAAAGGTCTCGATCTCGAGCTCGCGCTCGCAGACGAGGCGCAGGGCGACGGATTGCACGCGACCGGCGGAGCGGGAGCCGGGGAGCTTGCGCCACAGAACCGGCGAGAGCGTGAAGCCGACGAGATAATCAAGGGCCCGGCGCGCCATGTAGGCGTCGACGAGGGCTTGGTCGATCTGCCGCGGCTGGCGCAGCGCCGTCTGCACGGCGTCCTTGGTGATGGCGTTGAAGGTGACGCGCTCGATGGGCATGTCTTTGAGCGCCCGCTTCTCGCGGAGCGCCTCGACGACGTGCCAGGAGATCGCCTCGCCCTCCCGGTCGGGGTCGGTGGCGAGGATGAGCTTCTCGGCGCCTTTCAGCGCCTTGGCGATCTCGGACACGCGTTTCGCGCCCCGGTCCTCCAGCTCCCAGATCATCCGGAAGTCCTGGTCCGGATCGACCGAACCGTCCTTGGCCGGCAAGTCGCGGATGTGCCCGAAGGAGGCCAGGACCTCGTAGTCCCGCCCGAGATACTTGTTGATCGTCTTCGCTTTGGCCGGCGACTCGACGACGAGAACCTTCATGAGCGCCTGGCCCCCGAGTGGCTGCAGCGAGCAGCGGACAGCGCGACTGAACGGATCGCGGCCGGGGTGCCCCGATCCCGCCGCGGGCGGCTTAAGTGGGTGAACCCTGAGCCGATGTCAAACCGCCGGAGGGGGCGCCGTTGCCGCGGTTTATGCACGGCCCGAAGGGCCGCCGCGCTTGCGGCAAGGGGAGCCGGTCCCTATAGCCGTCGCTTCAGGATGAGTTCTCACAACCCGCGCCCGATCTACCCGCACCGGCACCTGCTCGGCATCGAGGGGCTGTCGCGGCCCGACATCGAGGCGCTGCTTGATCTCGCCGACGCCCAGGTCGAGGTGAGCCGCCAAGTCGAGAAGAAGAAGGCCACTTTGCGCGGCCGCACCCAGATCAACCTGTTCTTCGAGCCCTCGACGCGGACGCAGAGCTCCTTCGAGCTCGCCGGCAAGCGGCTCGGCGCCGACGTCATGAACATGTCGGTGGCGTCCTCGTCCGTGAAGAAGGGCGAGACGCTCATCGACACCGCGGCGACGCTGAACGCCATGCGCCCGGACATCATCATCGTGCGCCACCACGCGGCGGGTGCCGTGCATCTTCTTGCCCGCAAGGTCGATTGCAGCGTCGTCAACGCCGGCGACGGCGCCCACGAGCATCCGACGCAGGCGCTCCTCGACGCACTGACCATCCGCCGCAACAAGGGGCGCATCGAGGGGCTCACCGTCGCGATCTGCGGCGACATCCTGCATTCGCGGGTCGCCCGCTCGAACCTGATCCTGCTCGCCGCGCTCGGGGCCCGCGTGCGCCTCGTCGCACCCACCACCCTGCTGCCTTCCGGCATCGAAGGCTTCAAGGTCGAGACCCACACCGACATGCGCCGGGGGCTGAAGGACGCCGACATCGTCATGATGCTGCGTCTGCAACGCGAGCGCATGAACGGTTCCTTCGTGCCCTCCGTGAAAGAGTATTTCCGCTACTACGGCCTCGATCAGGACAAGCTGTCGGCGGCCAAGCCCGACGCTCTCGTGATGCATCCTGGCCCGATGAACCGCGGCGTGGAGATCTCATCGGAGGTGGCCGACGGCGCTCAATCCCTCATCCGCGAGCAGGTGGAGATGGGGGTGGCGGTGCGGATGGCAGTGCTGGAAGCGCTGGCGGGGCATCTGCCGAATGGGTGAGGCTCCGATGCTTGTCCTCGCCAACGCTCGGCTCGTTGATCCGGCCTCGGGCCGTGAAGGCCGAGGCGCCGTTCTCATCCGAGAGGCAGGCATCGCCGATGTGGTCTGGGGTGCCCTCCCGAAACCGCCGGACGACGCCACGGTGATCGACTGCGCCGGCCATGTTCTCTCTCCCGGCCTCGTCGACATGCGCGCCTTCATCGGCGAGCCGGGGGCCGAGCACCGTGAGACCCTCAAATCCGCGAGCGAGGCCGCCGCGGCCGGGGGCGTCACCACCGTGGTGTGCATGCCCGAGACGAACCCCGTCATCGACGATCCGGCGATCGTCGATTTCGTTCGGCGGCGGGCGCGAGACACCGCCATCGTGCATGTTCGCCCGGCAGCGGCGCTCACCAAGGGCCTGAACGGGCGCGAGATGACGGAGATCGGGCTGCTCTCGGAAGCTGGGGCCGTGGCTTTCACCGACGGCGCGCGCGCCGTGATCAATGCCCAGGTGATGCGCCGCGCGCTCACCTACGCCCGCGACTTCGGCGCGCTCATCATCCAGCACGTCGAAGATCCCGATCTCGTCGGCGACGGCGTCATGAACGAGGGCGAGCTCGCCGCGCGCCTCGGACTGCACGGCATCCCCCGCGAGGCCGAGACGGTGATGCTCGAGCGCGACGCGCGGCTGCTTCGCCTGACGGGCGGCCGCTATCACGCGGCCATGATCTCCTGCGCCGACTCGGTGGATATCGTGCGCGCGGCGAAGGGGAGGGGGCTCTCCCTCACCTGCGGGGTCTCGATCAATCACCTGACCCTGAATGAGAACGACATCGGCGACTACCGCACCTTCCTGAAGCTCGCGCCGCCGCTGCGCCACGAGGACGACCGGCAGGCCGTGATCGAGGCGCTGACGGAGGGCGTCATCGACGTCATCGTCTCCGACCACAACCCGCAAGACGTCGAGACGAAGCGCCTGCCCTTCGCGGAAGCCGCCAACGGGGCTCTTGGGCTGGAGACGTTGCTTTCGGCCGGACTGCGCCTCGTCCACGAGGGGCGCCTATCCTTGGCCGCGCTCCTCAAGGCGATGTCGACCCGCCCGGCCGAGATCCTGGGGCTCGAGACGGGCCGCCTTGTCCCCGGCGCACCCGCCGATCTCGTCCTCTTCGATCCGGACGAGCCCTACGTACTCGACAAGCGGACCCTGCGCTCCCGCTCCAAGAACTCGCCCTTCGACGAGGCGCGCCTGGAAGGCCGGGCCTTGCTGACTCTGGTCGCGGGCCGGGTCGTGTTCGACCGGTTGAGGCAGGGTGAGGCGGTCTTTGCCTGAAAGTTCGTGGCCTGCTTGTCGTCATTCCGGGGCGCCGAAGGCGAGCCCGGAATCCATGACTGGGTGAGCGGCTGCGAGCAGCATCCGGCCCGGTCGTGGTTTCCGGGTTCCGCTTCGCGGCCCCGGAATGACCGCGAATTTCATCAACGAACCCGCGTGACAAGCGCGCGGCGGCGCTTACAACTGCCGGGCGAAGCTCCTCTCGGGAACCCGGAACCTTCAGTCGATGACCTGGCCCCTGCTTGCGGCGCTCGCCTTCGGCTATCTTCTCGGCTCCATCCCCTTCGGGATCATCCTCACCCGCCTCACCGGGGCGGGCGACCTGCGCAAGATCGGCTCGGGCAATATTGGGGCGACGAACGTCCTGCGCACGGGCCGCAAAGGGCTCGCCGCCGCGACGCTGCTCGGCGACGCCCTGAAGGGCACCGCGGCCGTGCTGATTGCCGGACGCTACGGGCCGGAGGCCACCCTCGCGGCCGGGCTCGGAGCCTTCCTCGGCCATCTCTTTCCGATCTGGCTGCAGTTCAAGGGCGGGAAGGGGGTCGCGACCTATCTGGGCTGCCTCATCGGCTTCAAGGTCGCGGCGGCGCTGGTCTTTGCCGGGCTGTGGCTCGCCCTGGCCTTCCTGTTCCGCTACTCGTCTCTGTCGGCGCTCGTCGCGAGCGCAGCAACGCCCCTCGTACTCTGGGGTCTCGGCGAGCCAGGGGTGGCGCTCCTGTTCCTCGTCCTGACGCCTCTCCTGTGGTGGAAGCACCGCGAGAACATCGCCCGCCTCTTGCGCGGCGAGGAAGGCCGGATCGGGCAGAAGGGATGACGCGCCTCACCGACGCCGAGCGCCTCGACTGGCTGCGCTTGACCCGCTCGGAGGGCGTGGGCCCGCGCACCTTCCGGGCGCTTCTCGCGCGCTGCGGCAGCGCCGCCGCCGCCCTCGACGCCTTGCCGGCGCTGGCCCGGCGCACCGTTCGGGTCGCGACGCGCGCCGAGGTGGAGCGGGAGTTGGCCGCGGCCCGGCGCCACGGCGCCCGGATCGTCGCCTCGATCGAGCCCGACTATCCGGAGAGCCTGCGCGCGATCGATTCGAGCCCGCCATTGATCGCCGTGCGCGGCGCCGTCGAGATCCTCGCCAGACCCATGGTCGCCGTTGTCGGCTCCCGCAACGCGTCGGCGGCCGGTCTCACCTTCACCGAACGACTTTCCCGCGGCCTCGGCGAGGCTGGTTACGTCGTCGTCTCCGGGCTGGCGCGCGGCATCGACACCCGGGCCCACCGCGCCGCTCTCGCGACCGGCACCGTCGCCGTGATCGCGGGCGGTCATGACAAGCTCTACCCCGCGGAGAACGCGGGTCTCGTCGACGCCATGCTCGACGCCGGTGGGGCTGTCGTCACCGAGATGCCCTTCGGCTGGGAGCCGCGGGCGCAGGATTTCCCGCGGCGCAACCGCATCGTCTCCGGCCTGTCCCTCGGCGTCGTGGTGATCGAGGCGGCGCGGCGCTCCGGCTCGCTGATCACCGCGCGCCTCGCCCTCGAGCAGGGGCGCGAGGTCTTCGCCGTGCCCGGATCGCCCCTCGATCCGCGCGCCGAGGGGACGAACGACCTGATTCGCCAAGGCGCGACCCTCTGCGCCGAGGCCGAGCACGTCACGACGGTGCTCGACCCGCTCGTCGGGACGCCGCTGCCCCACGCCCGGCCCCGGGGCGCGTTCGCCGAGCCGCTCTGGGACGGGAGCGAGGACCTCGATCTCTCAACCGGAGCGGACGAAACGGGCGATCGGCCCCAAGCCGGCGAGGGGGAACCGCAGGACAGGCTCCTGACCCTGCTCGGGCCGAGCCCGATCGCCGTCGACGACCTCGTGCGGCATTCCGGCTTGCCGGCCCGCTCGGTGCAGACCGCCCTGCTCGAACTCGAGCTCTCCGGACGTCTAACGCGGCACGCCGATAACGCCGTATCCCTCGTCCGCTGAGGTCCGGCTCAGCCCTTCGTGGGCCGGCGGGCGGCGCTGTTCTCGTTGAGGGCCTCCTCGCGCACGAGATCGAGAAGGTAGGCCAGGAGCTCGAGCTTGGCCTCTCGGGCGATCACGGCGAGTTCCTGAGCGATCCCGCCGACGTAAGTCGCCGCTTCGTCGGGCGTGAGCGGAACGGGCGCGGCTTCAGGGGAGGCACTCGCCTGCGGGGTGCGCGGCTTGGAGGTCATGAGGCCGACAATGAGCTAACGGGAAGGAACAACGAGCAACGGTCTGTTCTACCAACACAACCGGAAGTCACACAAGGAAAGTGCGCGCGAAAAGGTTGTGGTTCGTTCCATCCGCGAGGCGGGCCTCGTCAGGGCTCCTCGTCGCCGGACGCGGCCTCCTCGAGTTGGCCCCACGCCCAGTCGATGAAGCTCTGGAGGATGTAGGCTGCCGCGAGCTGGTCCACGACCTCGGCGCGGCGCCGGCGGGAAGCGTCGGCCTCGAGGAGCGTTCGCGTGACGGCGGCCGTGCTGAGGCGCTCGTCCCAGGGCAGAATCGGGAGCGGCACGATCGGGGCGAGGCTGCGGATAAAGGAGCGCGTCGACTGTGCGCGGGGCCCCTCCGTCCCGTCCATGTTGAGGGGCAAGCCGATGACGAGGGCTCCCACCTGGAAGCGTTCGATCGTCGCGCGAAGGGCGGCCGCGTCCTGGGTGAACTTCACGCGCTTCTGGGTTTCGAGCGGGGTGGCGATGCGGCGCTCGACATCGGAGAGGGCGAGCCCGATCGTCTTGGTGCCGAGGTCGAGGCCAAGCAGCCGCTGCCCGCGCGGCAAGTCGAGGATGAGCGCCCGCGCGGCAATCTCCCGGTCCATGATGTCGACGCGCTCCCTCGGCGAGCGTCGCTTCTCCCCGGTCGGAGCCGATGTGGCAAGGGCGAGGGGGAGGATGGCGTCAGGCGAGTGCTGCCCTAAGACAGGCTCTCCGCCTTCGGAGAGCCTGACATGAAGATCACCTGGTTCGGCCACAGCACCTTCCGCCTCGACTTCGGCGACAAGGTCGTCCTCATCGATCCATTCTTCACCGGCAATCCGGCCTTCGAGGGAAGCCGCGACGAAGCGGTCGCCGGCGCGACTCACATCCTGATCACCCACGGCCACGGCGACCACGTCGGGGATGCCGTCGAGATCGCGGCCCAGACCGGGGCGAAGGTCGTCACCAACTACGATTTGTGCATGTGGTTCGCGAGCAAGGGGCTCCAGAGCTTCGATCCCATGAACACCGGCGGCACGACCCAGCAGGACGGCTTCAGCGTGACGCTGGTGCGCGCGGATCACTCGGCGGGTCTCGTGGAGGCGGGCGTCGGCTTTCCGCTCGGCAGCGCCAACGGCGTCATCGTCAGGGCGGAGGGGGAGCCGACGGTCTGGCACATGGGCGACACGGACATCTTCGGCGATATGGGGCTCATCGCTGAGATCCACCGGCCTGACGCAGTGATGGTGCCCATCGGCGACCGCTTCACCATGGGGCCGGAGATCGCCGCCGAGGCCGTGCGCCGGTTCGTGCCGGCGCGAGCGGTGATTCCCTGCCACTACGGCTCGTTCCCGATCATCGAGCCGACGGCCGACCGATTCGTGGCGGCGCTCGACGGCAGCGGCCGGCAGGTGATCGTCCCACCGAAGACGGTGGGCGTTCGCCTCTGATAGGGAGCGCCGTTAACCATATTCGTGCCCCGGCCTAGCGGGGCCGGAACGGGCCTGTCATACCCACGGTTAAGGTTTCATTAACCTTATGTGGGTGGGCCCGCGATGGCCGAAGGTCGGCGTTTCGAGAGACTGGACGGCATCGCGGTCGATGAGACTCGCCTCGGCCCCGGCGGCTGGGTGGCCGTCGATCTGGGCGGTCTCGGGACATTTTTGTCGGATCGGGAATCGGGCCCGGCCGCTGATCGGGACGGGCAGGACAACGTCGTCGCGTTTCCAAGCCGGTCCGCACCCGCGAGAACGCTTCGCATCCCGGACGACGACATCGTGCCGGCCGGCGAATCCGCGGCGCTAATGCAGGTCGTGGGGGAGGACCCGGTCGCGGTCATGCCGCCCCGTCCTCGCCCGAACTGGCTGCGGATCGTGCTCCTCATCCTCCTGGCGCTCGCCATCGGCTGGAACATCGCCCTGCGCCGCGATCAGTGGGCCACGGTCATCACGGTCCCCGTCCCGGACAACCCGCAGCACCGGCTCGCCTGACGAGAAACCGGGGCGGTTGTTGCCGCCCGGAAAGACCGGGTGCTATAGCCCCAGCTTCTCAGCGGCTTTTGCGGACGAGGGTATGTCGGTCGATCAGGACACGGTTCGGCGCATCGCGCGGCTCGCGCGCATCGCGGTCACGGACGAGGACGTGCCTCACCTGCAAGGCGAGATCAACGCGATCCTCGCCTTCGTCGAGCAGCTCAACGAGGTCGACGTCGAGGGCGTCGAGCCGATGACGTCCGTGACGCCGATGGCCATGAGGAAGCGCCAGGATGGCGTGACCGACGGCGGTTACCCCGACCAGATCACCCGCAACGCCCCTGCGGCCGAGGACCACTTCTTCATGGTCCCGAAGGTGGTCGAGTAGACTGGGCAGAGGCGGCCGCGTCGCGGCCGTGTGCGATCCAATCCGATGAAGCGCCGGAACGGCGAGGAACAAGCGTGACCGAACTGACCGATCTCACCCTCGCCGACGCGCGCGACGGCTTGAGAGCCAACCGCTTCTCCGCCCGCGAGATCACGCAGGCCCATATCGCCGCGATCGAGCAGGCGCGGGCGCTCAACGCCTACCTCATCGAAACTCCCGACCGGGCGCTTGCGATGGCGGACGTGGCCGATGCCAAGCTCAGCAAGGGCGAGGCGCGCCCGCTCGAGGGTTTGCCGCTCGGCATCAAGGACCTGTTCTGCACTCACGGCGTGACCACGACGGCGGGCTCGAACATCCTGCGCGGCTTCGAACCTCCTTACGAATCGAGCGTCACGCACAATCTCTGGCGCGATGGCGCCGTGATGCTCGGCAAGCTCAACCTCGACGAGTTCGCCATGGGCTCCTCGAACGAGACGAGCGCCTTCGGGCCGGTGGTCTCGCCGTGGCGGCGCCAGGGCTCGAACGTGGGCGCCGGGTCGGCGGGGGCGATCGAAGGGCAGCATCTCGTGCCGGGCGGCTCATCCGGCGGCTCGGCGTCCGCCGTCGCCGCGCGGCTCTGCCTCGGCGCGACGGCCACCGACACGGGCGGTTCCATCCGGCAGCCTGCGGCCTTCACCGGCACGGTCGGCATCAAGCCGACTTACGGCCGCTGCTCGCGCTGGGGCATCGTCGCCTTCGCCTCGTCCCTCGATCAGGCCGGGCCGATTGCCCGCACCGTGCGGGACGCCGCGATCCTGCTGCGCTCCATGGCCGGCCCCGACCCGAAGGACACGACCTGCGCCGATCTTCCGGTTCCGGATTACGAGGCAGCGGTCGGCCGCGGTGTGAAGGGGCTCAAGATCGGCATCCCGCGCGAATACCGCATGGATGGAATGTCGCCGGAGATCGAGCGCCTCTGGCAGCAGGGCACGGAGTGGCTGAAGGCGGCCGGGGCAGAGATCGTCGAGGTCTCGCTGCCGCACACTAAATATGCGCTCCCGGCCTACTACATCGTCGCGCCGGCGGAGGCCTCCTCGAACCTCGCCCGCTACGACGGGGTGCGCTACGGCCTGCGCGTGCCCGGCCGCGACATCGCCGAAATGTATGAGCGCACCCGCGCCGCCGGCTTCGGCCGCGAGGTGAAACGGCGCATCATGATCGGCACCTATGTGCTCTCGGCGGGCTATTATGATGCCTACTACGTGCGCGCCCAGAAGCTGCGCACCCTGATCAAGCGCGACTTCGAGGAGGTCTATGCTCAGGGCGTCGATGCGATCCTCACGCCCGCGACGCCGTCCGCCGCCTTCGGCATCGGCGAGAAGGGGGCCGCGGACCCGGTGGAGATGTACCTCAACGATATTTTCACGGTGACGGTGAACATGGCGGGCTTGCCTGGCATCGCCGTTCCGGCGGGCCTCGATTCGCAGGGCCTGCCCTTGGGCCTCCAGCTCATCGGCCGCGCCTTCGACGAGGAGACGCTCTTCGCAGCCGGGCAGGTGATCGAGGACGCCGCGGGCCGCATGACCTTGCCCGAGCGCTGGTGGGCCTGACCGTTCGTGGAAACCCCCTTCGTCCCCTTCGCGACGTGGATCCTGGCGACGGTCGACCCCGCGCTCGTGATCATCGCCGTCGTGCTCGGCGCCAAGGCCGACCAGTTCGGCAAGGTGTTCATCGCCGCGATCGCCGCGCTCGGCCTCTCGCTGCTCGTCGCCTGGCTCGCGACGCGGGTCGGTCTGCCGTGGCCGGCGCCCGTCGGGCGCGAATTGCCGACTCTCGTTCCGGTGCGGGCCGTCTCAGCCTTTCTCTGGGCCCTTCTCGGCTACGGTCTCGGCCGGCTGTTGAAGCGGGGTAAGTGAAAAGGCCCGGCACTTGGCCGGGCCTCTCCATATTGAGTTGTGAACGACCGTTACGGCCGGGCCGGAGCCGCGGGCGCGCCGGCCGGCGCCGGAGTTCCCATCGAGCCGGGCGAGCTCGGTGCGGCCGTCGAGCCGGTGTTCGGGGAAGCCGGCGTCTCGACGCGCGGCGCAGTCGAGCCGGTCGTGCTCACGTCCCGGCTGCCGCCGTCGTAGAACAGGAAGGCCAGAAGGCCGACGGCGATCACGAGACCGCCGATCAGATAGGCAAGGAAATTCGAACCGCCCCGACTGTTCTCGTAGACGCGAGAGTTCGTGTCGGTGACGTTGTTGTCACGATCAAGGTCCATAACTACGCTCCGATACTGAACGTCCTGCATCTCAACGCCGCATCGGGGTGAGAGTTTCACGCCTTTAGACTCAAGGCATGTCTCTGCCCTGCGCATGCCTCGAGGGCTGATCGCGGCCTGCTCCGCGCGAGCGCTCTTGACCGCGTCGAAGCTCCGGCCGTACTGCCCTCCATCCCGTCAGGCGTCGGACCGACCATGAACGTAGCTGTTGCACCGAAGAAGCTGATCCAGGGCGCGACCGGCCCGTGGGAGGTGATCGTGGGCATGGAGATCCATGCCCAGGTCACGACGGAGGCGAAGCTCTTCTCGGGCGCAGCCACCGCCTTCGGGGCCGAGCCGAACAGTCATGTCTCCCTCGTCGACGCGGCGATGCCCGGCATGCTGCCGGTCATCAACGAGGCATGCGTCCGGCAGGCGGTTCGCACCGGGCTCGGGTTGAAGGCCGAGATTAACCTGCGCTCGGTGTTTGACCGCAAGAACTACTTCTACCCGGACCTGCCGCAGGGCTACCAGATCAGCCAGTACAAGAGCCCGATCGTCGGCGAGGGCGAGGTGCTGGTCGACCTGCCCGACGGCGAGAGCATCACGGTGCGCATCGAGCGGCTGCACCTGGAGCAGGATGCGGGCAAGTCGATCCACGACTTGCACCCGTCCATGAGCATGGTCGACCTGAACCGCTCGGGCGTGGCGCTGATGGAGATCGTCTCCAAGCCGGATCTGCGCTCGTCGGAGGAGGCCAAGGCCTACGTCACGAAGCTGCGCACGATCCTGCGCTACCTCGGCACCTGCGACGGCGACATGGAGAAGGGCAACCTTCGCGCCGACGTGAACGTGTCGGTGCGCCGCCCCGGCGAGCCGCTCGGCACGCGGTGCGAGATCAAGAACGTCAACTCGATCCGCTTCATCGGTCAGGCCATCGAGGTCGAGGCGCGGCGCCAGATCGAGATCCTGGAGGACGGCGGCACGATCGACCAGGAGACCCGCCTCTTCGACCCCGGCAAGGGCGAGACCCGCTCCATGCGCTCCAAGGAAGAGGCGCACGACTACCGCTATTTCCCCGACCCGGACCTCCTGCCGCTTGAGTTCGATCAGGCCTACGTCGACGCGCTCGCCGAAGGACTGCCGGAGCTGCCCGACGCCAAGAAGGCGCGCTTCGTGAAGGATTACGGCCTGAGCGCCTACGACGCCGGCGTGCTGGTGGCTGAGCGGGCCTCGGCCGACTTCTTCGAGGCGGTGGCCAAGGGCCGGGACGGCAAGACCGCGGCGAACTGGGTCATCAACGAGCTCTTCGGACGCCTCAACAAGGAGGGGAAGGGGGTCGACGAGACGCCCGTCAGCGCCGATCAGCTTGGCGCCGTCATCGACCTCATCGGCGAGGGCACGATTTCGGGCAAGATCGCGAAGGACGTCTTCGAGATCGTCTGGAGCGAGGGCGGCGACCCGCGCCAGATCGTTGAAGCGCGCGGCATGCGCCAGGTCACCGACACGGGCGCGATCGAGAAGGCCGTGGACGAGATCATTGCGGCCAACCCCGACAAGGTGGAGCAGGCCAAGGCGAAGCCGACCCTGCTCGGGTGGTTCGTCGGCCAGACGATGAAAGCGACGGGCGGTAAGGCCAATCCTGCCGCCGTGAACGCGCTCCTGAAGGCGAAGCTCGGGATCGAGTAGCGGGCCCGCTCGCCAGGAGTCGAGAAGACGCCATCCCCGGCCGGATCGCGGCGGGCGAGCTAGCCTTGGTCCGAGGACTAGCGGTCGTAGACGCAGCGAAAGCCGATATAGACGGCGTAGAACCCCGCGTCTTTCCATTGCAGCCCGTCGGCTTTCGTCTGCGCAGCTCCGTACCACCAGGAGCCGCCGGCCGTCAGCGCCTCGGCTCCCCGACGGTCGGCGAGCCATTCCCAGACATTGCCGCCCATGTCGTGCAATCCGTTCACGCCGGGCGGTTCCGCCCCGACGGTCCGATGGCGTCGCGCGCCCGCGGTCGTGATCCACATGCCGTCCGGCCGCTCGCCGCTCGGATAGGGGTAGGTTCGAGCTGTCTGGAGCCCGGCCGGCGGCGTTTCGCGACCTTCCGTGTAAGCCGCCCGTCGCCACTCGGCTGCCGTGGGCAGGCGGCCTCCAAGTGAGGCGCAGTAAGTTGAGGCCTCCGACCAGGTCACGTGAACGGCTGGTTCGTCCGTTGTCGCGTCGGCGTCGCCGTAGGGCCGCAGGTAGGTCCAGCCGGCACGACGCCGCCAGCCGCCCTCGTACTCGAAGCCTCCGCCCTCGCGCTCGGCCACGGTGCGCAACCCGGCGCCCTCGGCGAAGCGGCGGAACGCGCCGACGGTGACCTCGGCCCGATCGATGCGGAACTCACCGACGATAGCCGTGTCGGGCGGAGCAGCCAAAGCTCCAGAGACCGTCAGCGTCAGCCATGTTGCTGCGGTGATCATCGATCGAAACTGGCGCATTCCGGCGTGCCTCGCTCGAGCCGCGGCTCGGGCCGACATCAGGTGCTGCTTTACCTGCCGTCAGCCTGATCGCCACCCGTCTGTCAGACCCAGACATCGAGGATAGGGCGAGGGCGCAACCTCGGCCATCCCAGCCCGTGCGGCGCGCTAGCCTGTCCGCCCGGCTTGGGCTAACCCCGACCCATGCCTCAGCGTGCTGAGATCCCGGGCCAGGACAGCGCTCCCGACCATTGGCCTTTCCTCGACCTCGTCCGCTTCGGGGCGGCTCTGCTCGTGCTCTTCGGCCACGCGCGCAGCTTCGTCTTCGTGAGCATCCGCGACGTGCCCGAGCCCGGCCTGCTCACGCGCGCCTTCTATCTCGTGACGGGGCTGCACTACGAAGCGGTGATGCTGTTCTTCGTGGTGAGCGGCTTCCTCATCGGCGGCGGGGTCTGGACAGGCAAGGCGCGCGGAGGCTTCGACCTGTCGCGCTACCTCCTCAACCGCTTCGTGCGGATCTACCTCGTGCTCCTGCCGGCGCTGGTCCTTACCTTCCTCGTGACCGTCCTCGGTCGGACTTTCCTTTCCGATACGCGTCTTTTCGGCCTGCGCCCGCTACCGCCCGGAACGGCCATTCACGACGGCTGGAGCCTCGGTCAGATTCCCTGCCATCTCCTGAGCCTGCCCGGGGTCGCCTGCGCGCCCTGGGGAGCCAATCCGCCACTGTGGTCGCTCGGCTACGAATGGGCCTACTATCTGGCGGCGCCCGCCCTTTTCGCGGCGATCTTTGGCCGCGGCGAACGACTAGGCTCGGTAACCCTTTTCCTTGCTGCTGCGATCATCGCTGCCTTGGGAGCGCTCGATCCGATCTCGCTCGCCCTATTCTTCGCCTTCTGGCTGATGGGCGCCGCCGCCTCCCGGCTCGCTGCGGCGGGGGGCGTGCCTCTGTTCGTAGGCTTGGCCGGGCTCGGGGTCTGCGCCGCGGGGCTCGTCCTCTCTCGTTTGTCCGTCCTGCCCGTTCCGCTCACGAGCACGCTGGTCGCCGCAGGCCTCGCTCTCGCCGTCGCTTGCCGGGCGATCACGGGTGCGCGGATCTTCGACAACGCCGCCGTTCGGCGCGGTGCCGGCTTCTCCTTCTCGCTCTACCTGACGCACCTGCCGGTGGCGCTCCTGGCGGGCGCCCTCATCCAGCGCCTCGGCGGCGCGGGCGAACTGCAGCAGCCGGGCACTCCGGCCTACATCACGTGGACCGCACTCGTTGCCGCCGCGCTCCTCGCCGCCGACCTTTTCGCCCGCCTGACTGAGGACCGCACCGCCCAGGTTCGGCGCGCGCTCGCGTCGGCTTTTTCCGCACGTGCTCCCCAACCCTCGATCGAGAGAACGCCGTGACCGCCCTTCATGCCAGGCCCGCCGCCGACCGCGACGCACAAGACCTCTTCGGCCTCTTGTCCCTCTGCTTCGCCGACTATCCGGGCTGCTACGTCGATCCCCACGACGATCTGCCGGATCTGCGCGCGCCCGGCCGCTCCTTCGCCGCCCGGGGCGGGGCCTTTTGGGTGGTCGAAGACGAAACCGGCCGCGTCTGCGCCTGCGTCGCCGCCGACGAGCCCGAGCCGGGCACGGTGGAACTGCACCGTCTCTACGTGCGCCCGGATCGCCGCGGCGCGGGTCTCGGCGCAGGTCTCGTGCGCCTCGTCGAAGAGTATGCGCGCGACCGGGCGGCGAGCCGGATTGTCTTCTGGTCGGACACCCGCTTCACCACCGCCCACCGCCTCTACGAGCGGCTCGGCTACGTCCTCGTCGGTGAGCCGCGCGACCTCGGTGACGTGTCGAACTCGAAAGAGTTTCGCTTCGAGAAGGAGTTGCCTCAGGCCAGTTCCTCGCGGGAGATGTCGGCGACCCCCGTCTCGTCGGCGTAGCGGTTGGCAACGCGGGTCTGCCACAGGCAGAGCAGCGGTGTGACGAGGAGCTCCATGGCGAGCCCGCCCAGCATCCCGATCGAGGGCACGCCGGTCAGGAACAAGCCGGCGAGCCGGGCGAGGCCGCCGATGAACACGATCACGGTCAGGAAGCGGAACAGGGTCGTGCGCTCCTCGACGCTCGGGATGGTCGCCCAGAAACAGAGGCCGAGGCCAAGGAGCAGCCCCGACAGGTAGCGGAAATGGCTGTCGGCCGAGACGCTGCCCGTATCGCCCGTCATGGCGAGGCCGAAGATCACCCCGAACAGGCCGGCGCTCACTGGCACGAGGCCGCCCAGCGCGACGGCGCGCTGAAGATATTGTCGCTCACGATTGACGGTGGGCATGGGTCCTCGCTGTTGACCGGGTGACGGTGTCTTGGGCTAGCGTTCTCCCGCCCGGCTCAAGCAAGCGGGCGGCGGTTATGAGAGAGCATATGGGAGCGGATCGCGGCCCTGCCGCAACAGACCCAGTCAGTCGCTTGAGCGCGGCGACGATCCGGGAGGCCCGGGCGGAGGACATTGAGGCCGTTGCGCGCCTCTTCGCCGAGGACAGCCTCGGCGGTCACGGGGATCGCTGGGACGAGTCGACGCGCCCCGCCTACGAAGCAGCCTTCGCGGCCATCGCTGCGAGCCCGCAGAACCACCTTTTCGTCCTGGAGGAGGCCGGCGCCGTCGTCGGCACTTTCCAGGTCACCTTCCTCCCGGGGTTCTCCGGACGGGGCGCTCTGCGCGCCAAGCTCGAAGGCGTGCAGGTGCGGGGCGACCGGCGGTCGCGAGGCTACGGCGCGCTGATGATCGCACATGCGGAGGCCGTGGCCCGTGCGGGCGGCGCGGCGTCCCTCGCGCTCACCTCCAACAAGGCGCGCACGGATGCGCACCGCTTCTACGAGCGTCTCGGTTACGCCCGCACGCATGAGGGCTTCAAGAAAACGCTCTAGGCCGTGTTGCCCTTGAGCCGGGCATTGCACTGGCTCCAGAACTTCGGCCACTTCATACCCTCGGCGAGTTTGCCGCCGGCCTTGGCGGTCTTCCACTCCGCCGAGCATTTGCGCTGCCGCTCCCGGGCGGCCATCTGGAGCGCCGTGGGCTCCTTGGCGGATCGAGTCTCGGCTTTCTTGCGGCGGCTGCGCTGGGCCGGCTTGGCGTCGCCCGGAGTGTTGGGCGCCTCGACGCCCTGGGCCGCCGTTTGAGCGCTTGCCGGCGGCGCGGCGAGAGCAAGGAGAAGGGCCGCGCCGGCAAGGCCGATCAGTCGAGAGGTCATGAACGCCAGTTCCTGGTTCGGGAAGCCGCCACGGGCGGTCGGATACAGTCTCCGGTCAAGCTTGGCGTTAGGCAAGACGGAAGCGGCGCTGAAGGCGATCAATCAAATGCCACGGCGGCTTGCCGCGCGCCCGCTTTGCCCTAACGTGAGCGCGTCAACGCTGCATCCGGAGCTACGCGCCGATGGCCGCAATTCCCCAGAGCCCGATTGACGTCTACTACTGGCCGACGCCGAATGGCTGGAAGATCACGATCATGCTGGAGGAGGCCGGGCTCCCCTACACCGTGATCCCGGTGAACATCGGCAAGGGCGACCAGTTCAAGCCTGACTTCCTGGCCATCGCGCCCAACAACAAGATGCCTGCCATCGTCGACCCCAACGGCCCGGACGGGCAGCCCATCTCCGTCTTCGAGTCGGGCGCCATCCTGCAGTATCTCGGCCGCAAGACGGGCCGCTTCTACCCCACCGACGAGCGCGCGCGGGTCGAGGTCGACCAATGGCTGTTCTGGCAGATGGGCGGCTTCGGGCCGATGCTCGGGCAGACCCACCATTTCCGAATCTACGCGCCGGAGAAGGTGCCCTACGCCATCGAGCGTTACACGAACGAGACCCATCGCCTCTACGGCGTCCTCGACCGGCGCCTCGCCGACCGAGAGTTCGTGGCCGGCGACTATTCCATCGCCGACATGGCGATCCTCGGCTGGGCCAAGCTCTGGGAGCGCCAGGGCCAGACGATCGACGAGTTCCCGAACGTGAAGCGCTGGCTCGAGGCGCTCCTCGCGCGCCCGGCGGTGCAGCGCGGTCTCTCGGTCAATGCCGAGGACCGCGGCAGCGTCGATCTCACGAGCCCGGAAGTTCAGTCCGTGCTGTTCGGCCAGCGGGCGCGCTAGCGCCTCAGTTCACCTTGGACCAGGTCTGAGACTTGCAGAACACGCCCATGACGCAGCCCGAGAGCTCGAGGGCGTTCGCGCCCTTGAGGCGCATCTTGCCCGTGTAGACTTTGCCGTCCTGCGGATTGTAGAGCGAGCCGGTGTAGGTGCCCTCGCCCGAGGGCTGGATGTTTGAGATCATCTGCACCCCGACGAGGCTGCGGCCGCGCAGGTTCGGATCGGGGTTGTTGGCGTCCTTGGCCTCGCCCTTCACGCCGACGATGGTCCCGCACATCGCGGCGCCGCACTTGCCGATGCGCACCCGGGTCTCGCCGCTCTGGCTGAGCCAGGTGCCGGTGGGCTCCTGCGCCAAAGCGGCGCCAGCAGTCAGAAGGGCAAAGGCGCCCGTGAGGGCGGCGAGCGCGTGTTTCGTCATGGACTTCCTCCTTCGTCGCGGCCGCTTCGCGCGACCTTGCAGGCCAAATTAGGGGAGGGCGCCCGAAAGCGAAAGAGGTTTATATGTGAACCATTCTCGTTCCGGCCAAGCTTCATCCCTTGAGGCGGAGGGGACGCGTCGCTATAAGCGCGCCACCCCCAACAAGCCCCGAGCTCACAAGGACTTTCCATGGCGACCGAGCGCACCTTCTCCATCATCAAGCCCGACGCGACGAAGCGGAATCTGACGGGTGCCGTGAACGCCGTCATCGAGGGGTCGGGCCTGCGCATCGTCGCGCAGAAGCGTATCCGGATGACGCAGGAGCAGGCCGAGACCTTCTACGCCGTTCACCGGGAGCGGCCCTTCTTCGGCGAGCTCGTCACCTTCATGATCTCCGAGCCGGTGGTCGTTCAGGTGCTCGAAGGCGAAGGCGCGGTGGCGAAGTACCGCGAGATCATGGGCGCGACGAACCCGGCCAACGCCGCCGATGGCACGATCCGCAAGCAGTTCGCCCTCTCAGTCGGCGAGAACTCGGTGCACGGCTCCGACAGCGTCGAGAATGCCGAAATCGAGATCAAGCAGTTCTTCTCCGGCAACGAGATCGTCGGCTGATCGTCCGACGCCACGACGAGAGATGGGGCCCGCCTCGCGCGGGCCATTTTCGTGGCAACATAGACGGCTCGACACCGGGCCGCTCCGGGCCCACCTTGCACGCCGACGCTGAAGGTTCTCGCCCGTGAACGCACCGCCCCGCATCGAGCGCCGCCCCTCGACCTGCCCGCACGACTGCCCCTCGGCCTGCGCGCTGAGCGTCGAAGTGATCGACGGGCGCAGCATCGGGCGGGTGCACGGGGCGACGGACCAGAGCTACACGACGGGCGTCATCTGCGCCAAGGTCGCCCGCTACGCCGAGCGGATCCACCATCCTGACCGCCTGCTCCACCCTCTGATTCGCACAGGGCCGAAGGGCTCGGGGCAGTTCCGCCGCGCGTCCTGGGACGAAGCGCTGGACCTCGTGGCGGAGCGGTTCCGTGCCGCCGAAGCCGCGCACGGCCCTGAGGCCGTGTGGCCCTATTACTACGCCGGCACCATGGGCCTCGTGATGCGCGACGGCATCAACCGGCTGCGCAACGTCAAGCGCTACTCGGGCCAGTATTCCACCATCTGCACGACCATGGCCTGGACCGGCTACATCGCCGGTACGGGCAAGCTCGCCGGCCCCGATCCGCGGGAGATGGCGAAGTCCGACTGCGTCGTGATCTGGGGCACCAACGCGGTGCACACCCAGGTCAATGTGATGACCCATGCCATGCGCGCCCGGAAGGAGCGCGGGGCCAAGATCGTGGTCGTCGACATCTACGACAACGCGACGATGAAGCAGGCCGACCTGCCGCTCATCCTCAAGCCCGGCACCGACGGCGCGCTCGCCTGCGCCGTCATGCACGTGCTCTTCCGCGACGGGCATGCCGACTGGGACTATCTCGAGCGCTACACCGATTGCCCGCGCGAACTCGAGGCGCATTTGCGCGCGCGCGATCCGGTCTGGGCCGCCGCGATCACCGGGCTCTCAGTCGAGGAAATCGAGACCTTCGCTCGGCTTGTCGGCACGACGAAGCGCTCGTTCTTCCGCCTCGGCTACGGCTTCGCACGCCAGCGCAATGGCGCCGTGAACATGCATGCCGCGGCCTCGATCGCTGCGGTGACGGGTGCTTGGCAGCACGAGGGCGGGGGCGCTTTCCACAACAACGGTGCCATCTATCACTGGCGCAAGAGCCTCATCGAAGGGCTCGACGCCCTCGACCCGAAGGTTCGCCGCCTCGACCAGTCCCAGATCGGCCGGGTGCTCACCGGCGACGCCGAGGCGTTGCGCCATGGCCCGCCCGTCACGGCGCTGCTGATCCAGAACACGAACCCGGTCTCGGTTGCCCCGGAGCAGACCCTCGTCAAGCAGGGTTTCGCCCGCGAAGACCTGTTCACCTGCGTCCACGAGCAGTTCATGACCGAGACGGCCCAGATGGCAGACGTCGTCCTGCCCGCGACCATGTTCATGGAGCACGACGACCTCTATCAGGGCGGAGGGCACCAGCACATTCAGCTCGGGCTCAAGCTCGTCGAGCCGCCGGGGGAGTGCCGCTCGAATCACGAGGTCATCGCGGCGCTGGCCGCGCGGCTCGGCGCCGACCACCGCGGCTTCGGCATGTCGCCCCGCGAACTCATCGACGAGACGGTTCGCGTTTCGGGCTGGGGCAGCCTCGCCGAGCTCGAAGCCGGCGGCTGGAAGGACGTGCAGCCGTCCTTCCGCCAAGCGCACTACCTCGACGGCTTCGGCTACAAGGACGGCAAATACCGCTTCAAGCCCGACTGGACCAAGGTGCCGGCCCCGAACGACGGGCCGATGGGCCCCTGGGCCGACCTGCCCTCGCTCCCGGATCACTGGGCGACGACGGAGGCGGCGGACGAGGTCCACCCTTTCCGCCTCGCCACGAGCCCCGCGCGGCAATTCCTGAATTCCACCTTCACCGAGACCCCGACCTCGCGCGCCAAGGAGGGCGGACCGACGGTGATGATCCACCCGGCCGACGCTTCAATCCATGGGATCGCAGACGGCGACTGGGTGCGGCTCAAGAACCGGCGCGGCGCGGTGACGATCAAGGCCCGCCTCTTTCCCGGCCTCAAGCGCGGCGTCCTGATCGCCGAGTCGATTTGGCCCAACGCCGCGCACCCGGACGGCAAGGGCATCAATACGCTCACCGGCGCGGACGCCGTGGCGCCCTACGGGGGGGCGGCCTTCCACGACAACAGCGTGGCCCTGGAGCGGGTCGAGCCGTCCCTTGAGGTTTCGGGGAACGCTGAGACGGCGGGGCTCGTGCCAGCTTGAAAACTCGGCTCCCCGCATGTCATGGCCGGGCTCGACCTGGCCATCTCGGTTCGAGGGCGTTCGTGGCTTCGCACCGGGGTTCGCGGGTCGAGCCCGCGAACGACATCCATGATGTTTGGAACTGCTCGGGTCTGCCCCAGCACCCCTCATCCGCCCTCCTGCCGGAGGGCACCTTCTCCCACGGAGGGGAGAAGGTAGAGCGCCCAACCCTCTCCCCTTTGCGGGAGAGGGTGGCCCCGCGAAGCGGGGTCGGGAGAGGGGGCGCTGTGTGAGCAGCGCTCGGCGCCAGCCGATCAGCGCCGCTCCGCTCCTCACCCGCCTGCCGCCAACTGCCCACTCTCCATCGTGCGAGTCGAAACAACGCAATCGCCCGGCTGTGACCTTCCTGCACTTGACGGTTCGTGGCCTCCCCTCGTCTAAGCGAGACTATTCACTTCGACCGTCGCGAGCCGCCGTCATGATTCGCCCAAGCTTCCGCTCCGCTCTCGCCGGCGTGATCCTCCTCGCGGCTCCGGCCGCGGCCCTGGCGGCAGCTTCGTCCGTTCCCTTCGACTACAAGCCTGATCCGGCCCTGCAGCGTGCCTCGCGCACCGAGATCGAGACCCGCTTCCGGCGCGCCTGCTCGGCCACGCAGGCGAAGATCCAGGCCACGACGGAGGCCGCCGTGAGCCGCGGCTGCAGCTGCTACGCCTCGCGCACCTTGCGGTCCCTCGACCAAGGAGAGCTCGCGGCCTATCGCAGCTCCGGCGTGTTCAACGCGACGGCCCGCGGCAAGGCGCTGGCCGCGCTCGACGCCTGCAAGCTGCCGCGTCCGGTCTAAACCTCGATCGGCGGCGACAGGAGCGCGCCGGCTCCCGGCCAGACGAAATCAATGGCGGCACGACCGCCGTCAAGCTTCGCGTGGCCATCGGCGACGAGACGCAGCGCCTGCGGATAGAGCCGATGCTCCTGCGCGAGCACCCGGGCGGCTAAGGTCTCCTCCGTATCGCCCGGCACCACCGGCACGGCGGCCTGGGCGATGATCGGCCCGGCGTCGAGCTCCGGCACCACGAAGTGAACCGTGCAGCCGTGGACGAGAACGCCGGCCTCGAGAGCCTGGCGGTGCGTGTGCGTGCCGCGAAACAAGGGCAGCAGCGACGGGTGGATGTTGACGAGCCGTCCCTGCCAGCGCGTCACGAACCAGGGCGTGAGCACGCGCATGAAACCGGCGAGGCACACGAGCTCGATGCCGTGCTCGGTCAGCGCCGCGTCCAGGGCCCGCTCGAAGCTTTCCCGGTCCGGAAAGGCGCGGTGATCGATCGCGACGGCCGGGATTCCAGCCTCGACCGCGCGGGCGAGGCCTCCCGCGCCGGGGCGGTTCGACACCACGAGCACGATCTCGGCCGGGTAGGCGGGCGCTGAGGCCGCCTCGATCAGCGAGACGAGGTTGGAGCCGCGGCCGGAGACGAGAACCGCGACACGGCGCTTGACGTCTGCCATGAGGCCTCAGAAGGCCAGCCGGCCGGAGAAGCGCACGCGTGGCTCGTCGCCCGAGGCCGCGACCACCTCGCCGAGCGCGAACGGCTTCTCGCCCTGTGCGCGCAGGGCCGTGACGACCGCGTCCGCCTCGTCGCGTCCGACCACGACGACCATTCCCACGCCGCAGTTGAAGGTGCGCAGCATCTCCGATTCCTCGACGCCGCCCATGCGGGCGAGCCAGCCGAAGATCGGCGGCACCACGATCGCGTTCAGGTCGAGCCGGATGCCGATGCCCTCGGGCAGCACGCGCGGCAGGTTGTCGGGAAAGCCGCCGCCGGTGATGTGGGCGAGCGCCTTGATGCCGGGCGCGGCACGCATCGCCGCGAGCAGCGGCTTGACGTAGATTCGGGTCGGTTCGAGCAGCACCTCGCCGAGACGCTGGCCCGGCGAGAAGGGCGCGACGGCCTCGACCGTGACGCCGGACAAGGCGACGATGCGGCGGGCGAGGGAATATCCGTTGGAGTGAAGCCCTGACGATGGCAGGCCGAGCACCACGTCGCCCGGCTGGATGTCGCCGCGCGGCAGCAGGGTCCCCCTCTCGGCGGCGCCCACCGCGAAGCCCGCGAGATCGTAATCGCCGGCGCCATACATGCCGGGCATCTCGGCGGTCTCGCCGCCGATGAGGGCGCAGCCCGCTTGCCGGCAGCCTTCCGCGATGCCGCGCACCACGGCGATACCGATCGCCGGCGCAAGCTTGCCCGTCGCGAAATAGTCGAGGAAGAACAGGGGCTCGGCACCCTGGACGACGATGTCGTTGACGCACATCGCCACGAGGTCGATGCCGATCGTATCGTGGATGCCGAGATCGATCGCGACCCGCAATTTCGTACCGACGCCGTCGTTCGCCGCGACCAGAACCGGATCCTTGTAGCCAGCCGCCTTGAGATCGAACAGCCCGCCGAAGCCGCCGATCTCGGCGTCGGCGCCGGGGCGGCGGGTGGAGCGGACGAGGGGCTTGATCGCCTCGACCATGGCGTTGCCCGCGTCGATGTCGACGCCCGCATCCGCGTAAGTCAGGCCGTTGCTGCGTTCGTCCGCCATGGGTGCTCGGGATGGAAGCCTCGCTCGCCCGGGGAGTAGGACGGGGCCGGGAGGAGCGCAAGGCTGTTGGCGGAGGCTTGCCGTTGACCATCGCGCTATGACGCCCGCGCCGCCTTCGCTAAGGTCGCGGCCGCGCATCCGCTCCCGCCCATGACGATCCCCAACCTCATCACCATCGCCCGGCTCCTGATAGTTCCCTTGGTGATCGTCATGATCGGGCAGGGGCGCTGGGCGACGGCCTTCGTGCTCTTCGTCGTGGCGGGAATCTCGGACGCTGTGGACGGTTTTATCGCCAAGCGCTTCGACATGCGCTCCGAGTTCGGCGCCTATATCGATCCGCTCGCCGACAAGGCGCTCCTCGTCTCGATCTACGTCACCCTGTCGATCGTCGGCGTGCTGCCCGGCTGGCTCGCGGTGCTCGTCGTTTCGCGCGACGTGATGATCGTGGCGGCCATACTGCTCTCCTGGGTCATGGACCGGCCGGTGGAGATCCGGCCGCTCCTCGTGAGCAAGCTCAACACCGGCGTGCAGATCGCCTTCGCGGCCTTGGTGCTCAGCACGAGAGCCTTCGCGATCGATCTCGGTCTCCTCGACGAGATCGGGCTCCTCGTCGCCGCCTTGACCGTGGCTTCGGCGGGCGCCTATCTCGCCCTCTGGCTGCGGCACATGGCGGCCTGATCCGAGTTTCGAGGATACGCGCGACCATGTCGGTGCAGCGGCAAATGACGTTCTGGCTCGCCGCGCTCCTCGTGACCGCGGCGGCGCTCTTCGTGCTGCGCGACGTGCTCCTGCCCTTCGTCGCCGGCCTCGCCCTCGCCTACCTTCTCGACCCAATCGCCGACCGGCTGGAGCGGGCGCATTTCGGGAGGCTCGGCGCGACCCTCGCGATCCTGATCATCTTTGTGCTGGTCCTCGTGCTGGCCATCGTGCTCGTGGTGCCCTTGATCGGCCATCAACTCGCGGCCTTCTCGGCGAAGCTTCCCGGGATCGCGGCGCGGCTCCAGCAGCTCGCCGCCGAGCAGGGAGGACCGCTCCTGGAGCGCATCGGCGGGCCGGACGCGCTCGCCGACATGCAGAAGTCCATCGGCGACATCGTGGGTCAGGGCGCGAATTGGGTCGGCGGTTTCCTGAAATCGTTGTGGTCGGGCGGACAGGCGGTCATCAGCCTCGTCGCGCTTCTCGTCGTCACACCCGTCGTCGCCTTCTACCTCCTGATCGATTGGGACCACATGGTCGCGACGATCGACTCCTGGGTGCCGCTGCGCCATCGCGAGACGGTGCGACGGCTCGCCCGCGAGATCGACGGGGCGGTCGCCGGCTTCATCCGCGGTCAGGCCGTGGTCTGCCTCCTGCTCGGCACCTTCTACGCCGTGGGCTTGAGCCTCATCGGGCTCAACTTCGGCGCGCTGATCGGGATGAGCGCCGGAATCCTCAGCTTCATCCCTTTCGTCGGCTCGCTCACGGGCCTGCTTCTCTCCATGGGCGTCGCGATCGTGCAGTTCTGGCCCGATTGGACCTGGATCGCGGCGACGCTCGCCATCTTCGCCGCCGGGCAATTCATCGAGGGCAACATCCTCTCGCCGAAGCTCGTCGGCGCCTCGGTGGGCCTCCACCCGGTCTGGCTGATGTTTGCGCTTCTCGCCTTCGGCTCGCTTTTCGGCTTCCTGGGCCTGCTTCTCGCGGTGCCGCTCGCTGCGAGCGTCGGCGTGCTCGCGCGCTACGGCCTGTCGCGCTATCTCGCGAGCCCGCTCTATCACGGCGGCGCGGCATCTCACCCCGATGCGTGAGCCCCCCAAGCAGCTCGCCTTCGACCTGCCCCTCGACCCGCGCTACGGCCGCGAGGATTTCCTGGTCAGCCCGTCCAATGAGCACGCCTACGGCGTCATCGAACGCTGGCCCGATTGGCCGGATGCCATCCTGACGCTGACCGGCCCGAAGGGCAGTGGCAAGAGCCACCTCGCCTCGATCTGGGCGACGGCGGCCCATGCCTGGACGGTCGATGCCTTTGAGGTGACCCTCGACCGGGTGCCCCACCTCGTCTCGAACGGAGCCCTCGTCATCGAGGACGCGGACGCGCCGGGCCGGGACGAACCAGCCCTGTTCCACCTCCTCAACCTCGCCCGAGAGGCGAAGGCGTTCGTCGTCGTCACCGGCTCAGGCCCGGTGGAGCGCTGGGACCTGAGGACGCCTGATCTTCTCTCCCGGTTGCGGCTCGCGGCCAACGTCGCCGTCGAGCCCCCCGACGACGCGCTCCTGCGCGCCGTCCTCGTCAAGCTCTTCGTCGACCGGCAGCTCGTCGTGGACACCACGGTGGTCGACTACCTTGCCCTTCGTCTCGAGCGCTCCCTCGCCAGCGCCGCTGAAGCCGTCGCGACCCTTGACCGGGAGGCCCTGAGCCGTGGGCGCCGGATCACCCGGCCCATGGCGGCCGCCGTGCTGGGCGAGTTGACTCCGCAGGAGGAGAGCGAGTGAACTCGCCATCACGAAAGCGTCGTGAACCGCGGGTAGAGCCCGCCGACCTGCGAGGGGGCATGGAGGAGGTCAAGGTGCGGGCGAACGCGGCGCGGAGCGAATCGGCTCCCGAAGTTCCGGCGGACGCTCCGCCCGCGGCGGTCGGTCCCGCCCAGGACCTGCGTCACGACCCGCAGCGCTTCGTCAACCGGGAGCTGTCCTGGCTGCAGTTCAACCGCCGCGTGGTCGAGGAAGCCTCCAACCGCAATCACCCGCTCCTGGAGCAGCTGCGCTTCCTGTCGATCTCGGCGAACAACCTCGACGAGTTCTTCATGGTCCGCGTCGCGGGCCTGATCGGGCAGGTCAAGGAGGGCATCACCACGCCCTCGCAGGACGGGCTCACCCCGGGCGAGCAGCTCGCGCGCATCGCCACGGAAGTGAGCGCGCTGGCCAGCGACCAGCAGCGGCGCTGGCGCGAGTTGCGCGATGCGCTCCTCGAGGAGGGCATCGTTCTCGTCGATGCGCCGGCCCTGACGAAGGCCGAGGCGCGCTGGCTCGAGGATCACTTCCTCCACCACATCTTCCCGGTGCTGACGCCGCTTGCCATCGATCCGGCGCACCCGTTCCCCTTCATCCCGAATCTCGGATTCTCCGTCGCGTTGAAGCTCGTGCGGCCGAAAGACGGGCGGGTGCTCAACGCCCTCATCCGCCTGCCAAGCAAGGTCGAGCGCTTCATCCGGCTCCCCGACTTCGCCGAGACGGGCGCGAACCGCTTCGTCGCCCTCGAGCAGGTGATCGTGCGCTACACGAGCCGGCTATTCCCCGGCTATTCCGTGCAGGGCCAGGGCGGCTTCCGGGTCATCCGCGACTCCGACATCGAGGTAGAGGAGGAGGCCGAAGACCTCGTCCGCCACTTCGAGACCGCTCTCAAGCAGCGCCGCCGCGGCATCGTGATCCGCCTCGAGGTCGAGGCGGAGATGCCCGAGGATCTTCGCTCCTTCGTCGCCGAGGAACTCGAGATTCCGGAAGCGGACATCTTCGTCGTCGAAGGCATGCTGGCTCTCAACGAACTGTCGCAGATTGTGGGCCTGGAACGGCCCGACCTCAAGTTCACGCCCTATAACCCGCGCTTTCCCGAGCGCATCCGCGAGCAGGGCGGTGACTGCTTCGCGGCGATCCGGCAGAAGGACATCGTCGTCCACCACCCTTACGAGTCCTTCGACGCCGTCGTGCAGTTCCTGCAGCAGGCGGCCCGCGACCCGAACGTCGTCGCGATCAAGCAGACGCTCTATCGTACCTCGGCGAACTCGCCGATCGTGGCGGCGCTCGCCGAGGCCGCCGAGGCGGGCAAGTCCGTGACGGCCCTCGTCGAGCTCAAGGCCCGCTTCGACGAAGAGGCTAACATCCGCTGGGCGCGAGACCTGGAGCGGGCCGGCGCGCAGGTCGTCTTCGGCTTCATCGAGCTCAAGACCCATGCCAAGCTCTCGCTGGCCGTGCGCCGCGAGGGCAGCCAGCTCGTGAGCTACTGCCATGTCGGCACGGGCAACTATCACCCGATCACGGCGCGCATCTACACGGACCTGTCCTTCTTCACCGCCGACCCGGTGATCTGCCGCGACGTGTCGCGCATGTTCAACTTCGTGACCGGCTACGCCGAGCCCGCCGAGCTTGAGCGCATGGCCGTCTCGCCCGTGACGCTGAAGAAGCGTCTCCTGCAGCACATCGAGGAGGAGGTCGCCCATGCCAAGGCCGGCCGGCCGGCGGCGATCTGGGGCAAGTGCAACTCTCTCGTCGACCCGGTCATCATCGACGCGCTCTACGACGCGAGCCGAGCGGGGGTGCAGGTCGACCTCATCGTGCGCGGCATCTGCTGCCTGCGCCCGGGCCTGCCCGGGCTCTCGGAGAACATCCGGGTGCGCTCCATCATCGGGCGCTTCCTGGAGCACAGCCGCATCTACGCCTTCGGCAACGGCGGCGGCCTGCCGAACCCGAAGGCCCACGTCTACATCTCGTCCGCCGACCTGATGCAGCGCAACCTCGACCGCCGCGTCGAGGCGCTGCTGCCCATCCTCAATCCAACTGTGCATCAGCAGGTTCTGGACCAGATCATGCTGGCCAATCTCCTCGACAATCAGCAGAGCTGGACTGTATTACCCACCGGCGCCAGCGAGAGGATCACCCCCGCCGAAGGGGAGGAACCATTCAACGCGCACAAGTATTTCATGACCAATCCGAGCCTGTCGGGCCGTGGAAAGTCGCTCAAGACCTCAAGCCCTCAGTCGCTCGCGAAACGGCGACAGCGTTCCTGATCCGGTGCCGGCGATCAACGTCGCCCAGGGGCGGCTTCAGGTCGGCCGGCCCATCGCGATCATCGACATCGGCTCCAACTCGGTTCGCCTCGTCGCCTACGAGGGCCTGACCCGCGCGCCGACGCCGATCTACAACGAGAAGGTCCTGTGCGGCCTCGGCCGTCACGTGGCCACGACGGGCCGCCTTGACGACGACGCGGTGGATCGGGCTCTCAAGGCGCTGGCCCGCTTCCGGGTGCTCTGCGAAACGATCGGCGCCGGCGAGATCCGGGTGCTCGCGACCGCCGCGGCCCGGGACGCGGCGAATGGGCCGGCCTTCCTGGCGAGCGCCGAGGCAGCCTGCGGTGTTCCCGTCGAGCTGCTCTCGGGCAAGCGCGAGGCCGAGCTCTCGGCGCTCGGCGTCATCTCCGGCTTTCATCGGCCCGACGGCGTCGTCGGGGATCTCGGCGGCGGCAGCCTCGAACTCGTCGACCTGCAGGGTGAGACGATCGGGGAGGGGATCACGCTGCGCCTCGGCGGCTTGGCCCTGCAGGACCTGTCGGGCGGCTCGCTCAAGAAGGCGCAGCGCATTGCCCATGGCGCGCTGGCGGCAGCGCCCCAGCTGAGGCGCCTTAACGACCGCACCTTCTACGCCGTCGGCGGCACTTGGCGGGCTCTGGCTAAGCTTCATCAGGCGGCGCGGGACTACCCGTTGCACGTCATGCACGGCTACGCGTTCGATCCGGCCGACGGGCTCGACTTTCTCAAGCTCGTCGAGCGCTCGGAAGCGCAGGAGCTCAAGGACATCGAGAGCGTGTCGGAGGCGCGCCGACCGCTTCTCTCTGTTGGCGCGGTGGTGCTCGAGGAGATTATCCGTGTCGGGCGACCGAAGCGCGTCGTCGTCTCGGCGCTCGGCGTCCGCGAAGGTCTGCTCTACGAGCGCCTCGGCCCGTCCTTGCGCCGGGAGGATCCGCTGCTCGCCGCGGCCGGGGAGCTGAACACCCTGCGCTCCCGCTCGCCGCGGCACGGCGAGGAGATGCGGGCCTGGACCGACCGTTTCGTCGAATCGACCGGCTTGCCCGAGACGGAAACCGAACGGCGTCTGCGCCATGCCGCCTGCCTTCTCGCCGATATCGGCTGGCGAGCGCACCCGGACTACCGCGGCGAGCAGAGCCTCAACATCATCGCCCACGCGGCCTTCGTGGGCATCGACCACCCCGGCCGCGCCTACCTCGCCCTGTCGGTCTACTTCCGGCACGAGGGGCTCGCCCTCGAGAAGGCGAGTCCGCGCCTCAAGGCCATCGCCGGGCCGCGCCTCGTCGAGCGTGCCCGGCTTCTCGGGGCGCTGATGCGCGTCGCCTACCCGGTCTCGGTCGCGATGGAAGGCGTCCTGCCGGACGCGCCGCTAGCGGCGCGCGGCGGCGACCTCGTCCTCACCCTGCCGCGCCGAATGCAGGCGCTGGCGAGCGAGCGACTGCTGAACCGGCTCCGAGGATTGGCCCGGCTCGTCACTCTGGAGCCGCGGATCGTGATCGCGGGCTAGATCAGGCCGGAGCAGACTCGGTCGGGCGCACGACGACTCGCCCGCGGGAGATCGAAAGACCGAGTTTCCCGCTTTTCAGGTCCAGCGCCTTCTCGCCGAACAGGCCGCGCCGCCACCCTTTCAGCGATGGGACATCGGCATCATCGTCCTCGGCGATGGCTTCGAGCTCGTCCACCGTGGCGATGATCTTGGGCGCCACCCGCTCGGCTTCCGCCACCGCCTTCAGGAGCACCTTCAGGAGCTCGACCGTCGCGCCGGCGCTGCCCCGGCGGGACGGTCGGTCGAGCTCGGGCACCGTCTCCAGGTCGCGCGCGAAACCGCGCTCCACGGCCGCGAGGATCTCGGTACCGGTGCGGGAGCGCTCGTAGCCGTTGGGGATCGAGCGGAGCCGCCCGAGCGCCTCGACGCTGCGCGGCGCCGACGTCGCGACGTCGATGACGGCATCGTCCTTCAGGACGCGGCCCCGCGGCACGTCGCGCTCCTGGGCCTCGCGCTCGCGCCAGGCCGCCACTTCCATCAGCACGGCGAGCTCGCGCGGCTTGCGCATGCGGCCGGCGAGCCGCCGCCAAGCCTCGGCCGGGTCGGCGCGGTAGGTCTCGGGTGAGGTCAGCACCGCCATCTCGTCCGCGAGCCAGCCGGCGCGGTTCGTGCGCTCGAGCTGAGCCTGGAGCGCCTCGTAGACCTTCACGAGGTGGGTGACGTCGGAGAGCGCGTATGCGAGCTGCGCCTCGGTCAGGGGCCGGCGCGACCAGTCCGTGAAGCGCGACGACTTATCGACCCGCGCTTTGGCGAGGTCGTTGACGAGCTGCTCGTAGGAGACGGAATCGCCGTAGCCGCACACCATCGCCGCGACCTGGGTATCGAAGAGCGGATGCGGCAGAAGCCCGCCCAGGTTCCAGACGATCTCGAGATCCTGCCGGGCCGAGTGGAACACCTTCACCACCCGGCCGTCGGCCATGAGATCGAAAAACGGCTTGAGGTCGAGGCCGGGGGCGAGGGGGTCGACCAGCACGCCCTCGTCGGCGTTCGCGAGCTGGATGAGGCAGAGCTTCGGATAGTACGTGGTCTCGCGCATGAACTCCGTGTCGACGGTCACGAAGTCATGGGCGGCGAGGCGGGCGCAGGCGTCAGCCAGCGCCTCGGTCGTGGTGATCAGGTCCATCCCAGCGCTATAGCCGAACTGCGCAGCCTGAGCGACTCCGCTCACGCGCGGGTCTTCCGGCGCTCGCGGGCCTGGGCTTCGGCGCGCTTGATGAGCCAATCGAGGATGTTGCGGTCGACGACGTCGCCCGTCTCGGCGTCGATGAGACGCTCGATGCGGTCCGCCCGGAAGCCCCGGTAACCATCATCCGACATGTCGATGCCGCCGAGCAGGGTCTTGCCCGGGCCGACCTTCAGCTCGCGCACGATGATGCGGCGCGTGCTCGGATTGCCGCCGACGTCGGTGTAGGCGAGCTGGAACGCACCCTCCATCGGATAGACGCGCCAGGACCCCTCGTCGCGCTCGACGACGGGCCGCGCGGGAGCGGTGTCGTGGGTCGTGGGAGTGCTGTCAAACATAGGTGGAATATAGGAGTTCTTGGTTTGTTCCGCAAGGCTGGGACGACTTGGAAGAGGCACCAAGGAGCTGTCATTCCGGGGCTCGGCGAGAGCCGAGAACCCGGAAACCATGACTGGGCGATACGCCTCGTCTGCGTTGAGCAGCCGCTCACCCGGTCGTGGGTTCCGGGTTCCGCTTCGCGGTCCCGGAATGACAAAGGGGGGCTACCTGCTCGTCTCGCGTTGGTCAGAGGCGCATCCCCCTCTGCAAGCTCCTGGCACGGCGCCGGCCGCCATTCCTTGACATCGCGGGTCTCGCGTGAATGGTGCGCCGCACTCTCCCACCGCGCAGCCTTCGACCGAGCCCCCCATGCACCGTTATCGCACCAAGACCTGCGGCGCCCTGCGCGAGGCTGACATTGGGACCGAGGTTCGGCTCTCGGGATGGTGCCACCGCATTCGCGACCACGGCGGCGTGCTCTTCATCGACCTGCGCGACCATTACGGTCTGACACAATGCGTCGCCGACCCGGATTCTCCCGCTTTCCAAGCCGTGAACGAGGCCCGTTCGGAATGGGTGATCCGGATCGACGGCAAGGTGCGGCGCCGCCCGGCCGGCACGGAGAACGCGGAGCGCCCGACCGGTCAGGTCGAGGTTTATGTCACCGCGGTTGAGGTTCTCGGCCCCGCGGCCGAACTGCCGTTGCCCGTGTTCGGCGACCAGGAATATCCGGAAGAGACCCGGCTCACCTACCGCTTCCTCGATCTGCGCCGCGACAAGCTGCACGCCAACCTGATGAAGCGCACCGCGATCATCGACAGCCTGCGGCGCCGCATGAAGGACGGCGGCTTCTTCGAGTTCCAGACCCCGATCCTGACGGCCTCGAGCCCGGAGGGGGCTCGCGACTTCCTGGTGCCCTCGCGCCTGCATGCGGGCCGGTTCTACGCCTTGCCGCAGGCCCCTCAGCAATTCAAGCAGCTGATCATGATCGCGGGCTTCGACCGCTACTTCCAGATCGCGCCGTGCTTCCGCGACGAGGACCCCCGCGCCGACCGCCTGCCGGGCGAATTTTACCAGCTCGACGTCGAGATGAGCTTCGTCACGCAGGAGGACGTGTTCCAGACCATGGAGCCCGTGATCCGCGACACCTTCGAGGAGTTCGCGGACGGCAAGCCGGTGACCGGCGTTTTCCCGCGCATCCCCTATGCCGAGGCCATGCTCAAATACGGCTCGGATAAACCGGACTTGCGCAACCCCCTCGTCATCGCCGACGTGACGGAGGTGTTCTCCCGCGAGGACGTCAGCTTCAACGCCTTCAAGAACGTGATCAAGGCGGGCGGCATCGTGCGGGCGATCCCGGCGACGGGCGCCGCCGCGCAGCCGCGCTCGTTCTTCGACAAGCTGAATGATTGGGCGCGTAGCGAAGGTGCGGCGGGCCTCGGCTACATCATCCTGGAGGACGAGGGCGGCCAGCTCGTCGGCAAGGGGCCGATTGCCAAGTTCGTTCCGCCCGAGGCGCTGGCGATCGTCGCCGAGCGGACCGGCTGCAGAGCCGGCGACGCGGTGTTCTTCGCCGCGGGCGAGGAGGGCAAGGCCGCCTCGCTCGCCGGCAAGGCGCGCAACCGCATCGGCGACGAGCTCGGGCTTTCGACCAAGGACCAGTTCGCCTTCTGCTGGATCACCGATTTCCCGCAATACGAGTGGAACGAGGACGAGAAGAAGATCGACTTCTCGCACAACCCCTTCTCCATGCCGAACATGGAGCACGACGCCTTCATGGCGCTCGACCCGGTCGACAAGGACGCGATCCTCGGTCTCAAGGCCTTCCAGTACGATCTCGTCTGCAACGGCTACGAGATGGCCTCCGGCTCGATCCGCAATCACCGCCCCGAACGGATGGTGAAGGCCTTCGAGATCGCCGGCTACGGCGAGGAGGAGGTGATGGAGCGCTTCGGCGGCATGTACCGCGCCTTCCAGTACGGCGCGCCGCCCCACGGCGGCATGGCGGCGGGCATCGACCGCATCGTCATGCTGCTCGTCGGCGCCCAGAACCTGCGCGAGGTGACGTTGTTCCCCATGAACCAACGGGCGGAGGACCTCCTGCTCGGGGCCCCGTCCGAGGTGACGGCAAAGCAGCTGCGCGAGCTCCACATCCGCGTCGCGCCGCCCATGAAGGCGTGATCCGGCCGCCGTGGCCGAGGTCGCCGCGATCGTCGTCTGCCACGACAGCGCCCACGCGCTGCCGGACTGCCTCGACGCGCTGGCCGGGCAAGGCGTCCCGACAATCGTCGTCGACAACGCCTCGACCGACGGGAGCGCCGCGCTCGCCGAGGCGCGCGGCGCGCGAGTGCTGCGGCTCGGCCGTAATGAGGGCTACGGCCGGGCGAACAACCGCGGCGTCGCGGCGGCTGACGCGCCCTTCGCCCTGATCCTGAACCCGGACGTGATCCTGGACGACGGCGCGGCCGCGGCCCTCGTCGCGTCCGCCGCGCGCCTTCCCGACGCGGCGATCCTCGCGCCGCGGCTCGTCGAGGCCGACGGGCGCGTGTTCTTCCAGCCGCGCTCCCATCTCGCGCCCTACCTTAAGAACCCTGGCGGGCGGCTCCACGTGCCCGAGGGCGAGGCCTGCACGCCCTTTGTCTCGGGCGCCTGCCTGCTCGTGCGGCGCGACGCCTTCCTCGCGCTCGGGGGCTTCGACGAGAACATCTTTCTCTTCTACGAGGACGACGACCTCTGCCGACGCGCCGCTGATGCTGGGCACTCGATCCTCTACGTTCCGCAGGCCGGTGCGCGGCACGGACGGGGGCGATCGAGCGCTCCTGCACCGGGGCGAGTGTTCCGGTCGCGCTGGCATCAGGCCTGGTCCAAGGCTTACGTGAGCCGCAAATACGGCCTGCCCGACACGGCCCGCGCGATGCTGGCCCTCAACGCCCCGAAAGCGGCGGCCGCTCTCCTCACGATGCGGCGAAGCACCATCGAGCGCTACGCCGGCTCGGCCGCCGGCGCGCTCGCCTTTCTGCGCGGCGAGACGGCCCTGGCGCACGAAGGCCTTAACCCGTGATCGCGCTGCTTGCCCGCGCTCCGACGGTCGCGGCCGCCATGCAGCGGCCCTACGACAACTTCGCCGCGATCCGGCTCGGTCTGGCGCTCGCCGTCATCGTCTCGCATGCCTTCAGCGTCGGCACGGGGCGCGTCGAGGACGAGCCCCTGCATCATCTCACCGGCTACACCCTCGGCGAGCACGCGGTGAACGGCTTCTTCGCCATCTCGGGCTTTCTCGTCACGATGAGCTTCGACCGCCGCGGCTGGCGCGCCTACGCCGAGGCGCGGACCCTGCGCATCCTGCCGGGCCTCGTCGCGGCGGTGCTGGTCGTCGGCTTCCTCATCGGCGGCGCGTTGAGCCGGCTGAGCTACGGCACGTATCTCGGCAGCCCGGAGCTTTGGCGCTTTCTCGGCACAACCTTGACGCAGCTCAAGAGCAACACGAGCCTGCCCGGCACCTTCGAGACCAATCCATTCCGGTTCCCGATGGGCACCGTCTGGACGCTGCGCTATGAGATCTTCTGCTATCTTGGCGTGCTTGTCGCGGGCCTCGCCGGAGTGATCCGGCGACCTCAGATCGCCCTCGCCCTCGTCGCACTCCTGGCCGTCGCCCTCGCGCTCGTCGAGGTCATGGGCCCGTCGTCGAAGGCCACCGAGACCAGCCTGCGGCTGCCGCTCATCTTCGCTGCGGGCGCGGCGCTCTACGTCTGGCGCGACCGGGCGCGCGTCTCCGGCCTGATCGCCGCGGCGCTCGCCGTCCTCACGGTGATCGCTGCCGCAACGCCGCTCTACAAGCCGCTCCTGTTCCTCGCGACGGCTTACGGCGTGCTCTGGTTCGCCTTGGCGCCGCGCCTGTCCTCGCCCGTCCTCGATTTCAAGACGGACCTGTCCTACGGTGTCTATCTCTACGGCTGGCCGATCCAGCAGGGGCTGCAGCAGCTTGCGCCGGGGATCTCGGCCGCCGCGCTCGTCGCTGCGTCGCTCGTCGCGACTCTCGTCGTCGCGGCCTTGTCGTGGTTCCTGATCGAGAAGCCGGCTTTGCGGCTCAAAGCGCGGCGACTCGGCCGGGCCACCCTCAAGACGATCGAGCCCGCAGCCCCCTGACCGCGGTCAAAAGGTCTTCGATGCGCTCGCTCTGAAGGAGGGGCACGAGCTGCGCGACATCATCCGCGGGTAGCTCCCACCAAGCCGTGTCAAGCAGGGCCGCGACGATGGCCTCATCGAAGCGGTAACGGATGAGCTTCGCTGGATGGCCGCCGACGATCGCGTAGGGTGGCACATCCTTCGTCACCACCGCGCGGGCCGCGACCACCGCCCCGTGGCCGATCGTGACCCCCGACAGGATCATCGCCTGCGAGCCGAGCCAAACATCGGCGCCGATCGACACGTCCCCGCGCGTGCCGTGATAGCCCTGGCCCTCAGGCGCGGACGGCCAAGCGTCGCGGAAGGCCCCGAACGGAAAGGTGCTTCCCCAATCCAGGCGATGGTTGCCGCCGAGGAGGATCTCGACCCGGTCCGCGATGGAGCAATAGGGCCCGATGGTCAGTCGGGCGCCCGCTTCGGGAAAGCGCACCTTCGGCCGCCCGTAGGAGTGCGGGCCGATGGCGAAGCCGTAGCGGTGCGCCAGGGCCTCGAGGTGAAGGCGCGTCTCGTTGCGCGGGTTGCGCCAGTTCTTCAGGCGGTGCAGCAGGGCCATGCGGGGCAGCCGTCGACGGTTCGAAGCCCTTAGCACGCTTCAACCCGGGCGCGAGGGCCCATCCAGGCGCAGGTCCGGCGTCGTGGGAAAGAGCCGCTGGTGCTCCAGCACGGCGTAGCGGTCGGTCATGCCGGCGATGTAGTCGGCGACGCGACGGCAGAGACGCGCCTCGTCGGCTCCTCCGAGGCCTGTCCGCCACTCCTCGGGCATCGCGGCGGGCTCCGCCGTGAAGCGGTGGAAAAGGTCGCGCAGGATCTCGTCGGCCTGTCGCCTCACCGCCACGACCTGCGGGTGGCGGTACATTCGCGGGTAGAGAAAGCCCTTGATCGCGTCGTCGGCGGCGACGATCGCGTCCGAGAAGGCGATCACCGGCTCCGGCGCCCGGCGCACCGCGTCGGCGCTGTCCGGGCCGAGCGCGGCAAGGCGCCGGCTGCTCTCCGCGATGGCGTCCTCGACGAAGCGGGTGATGACGCGGCGCGTGAGCTCGTGCACCCGCCGCGTCCATTCGAGACCGGGATAGCGCGCGTCGATCTCCGCGATCAGGGCATCGAGGAAGGGCACCTCCCGCACCGCATCGAGGTCGAACAGGCCCGCGCGCAAGCCGTCGTCGAGGTCGTGAGCATTGTAGGCGATGTCGTCGGCGATGGCCGCCGCCTGGGCCTCGGCGCCGGCATGGGTCGTCAGCTCGAGGTTCTGGAGGGCATTGTACTCCAGGATAGCGCCCGGGATGCCCCGCGCGGCGTAGCGCTTGGTGGGCGCGCCGTCGGGCCGCAGCAGCGGGCCGTTGTGCTTGATCAACCCTTCCAGGGTTTCCCAGACGAGGTTGAGGCCGTCATACGCCGCGTAGCGCCGTTCCAGGCGCGTCACGATGCGCAGAGCTTGGGCGTTGTGGTCGAAGCCGCCGTGCTCGGCCATAAGCGCATCGAGGGCATCCTCGCCGGTGTGGCCGAAGGGTGTGTGGCCGAGGTCGTGGGAGAGGGCGAGCGCCTCGGCCATATCCTCGTCGAGGCCGAGCGAGCGGGCGAGCGCCCGGGCGATCTGGCTCACCTCGATCGTGTGGGTCAGGCGCGTGCGGTAATGGTCGCCCTCGTGGAAGACGAACACCTGCGTCTTGTGCTTGAGGCGGCGGAACGCGGTCGAATGGATGATGCGATCCCGGTCGCGCTGGAAGTCGCTGCGGGTCGGCGACGCGTCCTCCGGATAAAGCCGCCCGCGGGTGCGGGACGGATCGCAGGCGTAAGGGGCACGCCATCGTTCGCCGAAGGGCCGCACGCTCTCACCTCGGGTTGAAGCCGGCACTTTAGGTTGAAGTCGCACGGGCGCGCACTTACCTTCGCCTCACGAGAAGTGGCAAGATCGGAGACGCCGATGACGGCGGTCGTCCTCACGGAGCGCGCCGCGCGCCGCATCAACGAGATCATGTCGGGCGAGCCCCAGGGCTCGATGCTCCGCATTTCGGTCAACGGAGGCGGCTGTTCGGGGTTCCAGTACGCCTTCGACGTCGACCGACGCCGCCAGGACGACGACGTGCTGGTCGAGCGCGACGGCGCCCGCGTCGTCGTAGACGAGATCTCTCTCCAGTACATGGACGGCTCGACCATCGACTTCGTCGACGACCTGATCGGCCAGAGCTTCAAGATCGAGAACCCGCACGCGACCGCCGCCTGCGGCTGCGGGACGTCCTTCTCGCTGTGAGCGCTGGCGCACACCACGGCGCCCCTGATCCTTGAACGCTGTTGCTCCACGAAACGGTCGCGCGGCCTCTCGACCTCGCTTAAGGTCGCGCGCCACACGGGGAGAGACAGCATGACGAACACCCATTCGCGGCAGGGGCGTCGCCTCGCGATCCTGGCGGCCGCCTCCACGGCAGCGCTCGTCGCAGCGACCCCGTTCACCTTCGAGATCGCCTCGCCCGGCGGCAAAGCGACGGTGCGGGCGAGCCTCGTCGGCCTCGCCTTCGCTCAGAGCGCCGACGCGGTGACCCTGGAGAACGTCACGTTTTCATTCGGTCCGGCGACGTACCGTATTCCCCGGCTCGAAGTCATGGGCGCGAGCCTCTCCAGGGCGGACCTGCTCGCGCTCTTTGACAAAAACGCCTCAGGCCAGCTGCCGGCCCGGCTCGCGGGTCTCAACATCAAGCGCGCTGCGACGCCTGAACTGGTGATCGAGCAGGATGTCGGGGGAGGCAAGCAGATCGCGACCTACCGCAACGTGGTCATGGCCGACATCGTCCAGGGCCGTGTCGGATCGGCGACCAGCGAGGGCGGCACCTTCAAGGCGACGGGCGGCAAGACCGGGCCGTCGAGCGGCACGGTCGGGCGCATGGCGATCGAGAATTTCGACCTCGCTGCCAGCGCCGCTCTCTACACCGAGAGCCCGGCCGAGCCCGGCGCCATGCGGCCGGTCTACGGCAGCGTCGCGATCGAGGCGCTCTCTTTCACCGACAACAAGGGCGTCGAGGTCCGGATGGCCCGGATGGCCGGCAAGGACTTCCGCGCCAGGCCGATTAAAGGGACTTGGGCGGAAGCTTGGCGCCTGATGTCGGCCGAAGCGGACCTGAACAATCTTCCCGCGCCGGAGCGGGGGCGGGCCCTCACGGCGGTCGCCGACGTGCTCGGCGCCGTCCAGGTCGGCTCCATGGAAATGACCGGCCTTGAGGTTCGCGACCCGAAGAACAAGGACCAGGTGACCGGCCGCGTCGCGCGCATCGCCTATACGGGCACGGCCGGCGGGCAGCCGGCGGATGCCCGCGCGGAGGGAATCGACGTCACGGCGAAGGACGGCCGGGCCCGGATCACCACCATTGCCCTCACGGGATTCGACTTCACCCCGACGGTCCAGGCGCTGCGGACGATCGGCGAGAAGCCGCTCGACTCCCTCGACCCGGCGGAGTTGCGCAAGTTCGCGCCCACCATCGGCACGGTTCGCTTCTCCGGGCTCGACTTCGACGTCCCCAACAGCAGCGCCGACAAGCCTCAGGGCAAGGCCGAGAAGGGCGTCGCCAAAGCGGAGCGCGTCAAGTTCACGCTCAAGGACGTGGAAGCCACGGCCGACAAGCCGGTGAACGGCATTCCGACGAACATCCGCCTCGCGGTCCAGAATCTCGCCTTCGCCGTGCCTCAGGGCACGAAGGAGAGCGGGTTCAAGGAGCTTTCGGAGATGGGCTACAAAACCGCCGACTTCTCCTTCGTCACCGCCGCGTCCTGGAACGAGCCGGGCAGCGAACTCGTCGTCCGCGAGGTATCGCTCGCCGGCACCGACATGGCCACCGTGACCCTGCGCGGCGTGCTCGGCAGCATCTCCAAGGACGTCTTCAATGCCGACAGCGCGGTGGCTCTCGTTGCCCTCGTCAACGCGACGGCGCGCAACGCCGAGCTCACCGTCGAGAACAAGGGTCTGTTCGAACGCCTGGTCGCCAACGAGGCGAAGAAGCAGAAGCGCTCGCCGGAGGAGCTGCGCCGTGAGTACGGCATGGGCGCTGCCATCGCCGTGCCGGCGGTGCTCGGCAACTCCGCGTCTGCCAAGGCCATCGGTCAGGCCGTGGCGCGATTCGTCGCCAAGCCGGGGCGCCTCGTCGTCACCGCCCGCGCGAAGGACGCGGCCGGCCTCGGCGTCACCGACCTGATGATGCTCGGCGAACCGTCCGCCGTGCTCGAGAAGCTCGACGTGACAGCGGTTGCCGAGTGAGATTACGGGGCGAGGGCGGCCGGCTTCGGCTCGGCCGCCCCGTCCGAAATTTACGTTGTGACCGGCCGCCGAAACGGCTCTTTAACCTGAACGCGCCTTTAATCCCGCTGTCAGTTGCGTGACTTTCGGGGTGTGGCGATGCGTGGTGGTGGTGGCAGCGATCTCTTTCACACGCTCTCGCGTCTGGTGGCGATCGGCCTGATCGGCGGCGTGGCGGGTGCGTGCAGCTCCGATGCGATGCGCTTCTCCGGCGATCCCTTCGCGAACCCGTTCTCCGCGACGAAAAGCGCTGAGCCCAGCGCCACGGGCGCCCTGCCCGACACGCCCGTGACGGTGCCGAGGTCGAGCGTCGCGGCCCAGCCCCTTCCGCCGCTGCCGCAGACGCCGCTGCGGACCTCGGCCGCGCAGCCTCTCTACAATCAGCCGCCCGCCGCACGCGTGTCGGCCGTGGCGCCGAAGCCCGGCAATGCCGGTTGGACGGCTTATGGCGGCACGCCCGTGACCGTCGCGCAGGGCGAGAGCCTGTCCACGATCGCCAACCGCTACGGGGTGCCGGCGCAAGCCATTCTTCAGGCGAACGGCCTTTCCGCGAACTCGCAAGTGACCGCCGGCCGACAGATCGTGATCCCGGTCTACAACGCCGTGAACGCACAGCCCGGCGCTGGCGGCACCACCGCGGCCTCGACGCCGCGCCTGGTTCCGGTCGCGCCGCCGCAGATAGCGGCAAGCGAACCCAAGCGCCGGGTCCGCCCAGGCCAGGCCACGGCCGTCACTGAGGAGGCGGGCCCTGCCGTGCGCGTCGCCGGGATGAACCCCGACGCCGATAAGGCGGCCAAACCCGCCTTGACTAAGCCTGCTCCGGCCAAGCCCGTTCCGAACCTGATCCCGCGCAAGATCACCGAGGTCAAAAAGCCGGAGCCGGTGAAAGCGGCGGAGCCGAAGAAACTCCCCGAGCCGGTCAAGGTCGCGGCTCCGAAGAAGCCGGAGCCGGTCAAGGCCGTCGAGATCAAGAAGGCTCCCGAGCCGGCGAAGGTCGTCGAGCCCAAGCGGCCCGTCGAGCCGGTCAAGGCCGCGAAGGTCGAGGCGCAAAAGCCCGAGCCGGTGAAGGTGGCCAAGGTCGAGCCGGTCAAGCCCGTCAAGGCCGAGCCCCCGAAGGCGGAGGCCGTCAAGCCTGTCACTGTCGAGGCCAAGGCGCCGGCGAAGCCGGCCCAGCCGGAGCCGACCAAGGTGGCGAGCATCGCCCCGACGGCGCCCGCGCCCGCGCCTGCGGCCCCAGCGAAGGAGCCGGAGCAGACGGCCAGCGTCTCGGCGAGCGCGCCGGCCGCGGACTTCCGTTGGCCGGCCCGCGGCCGCGTCATCAGCGGCTTCGGCAACGGCGGTAACGAGGGCATCAACATCGCCGTGCCCGAAGGCACGCCGGTCAAGGCCGCCGAGGCGGGGACGGTGGCTTATGCCGGCAGCGAGGTAAAGGGCTACGGCAACCTCGTCCTGATCCGCCACGACAACGGTTATGTCTCGGCCTACGCCCATAACGGCGAGCTCGCCGTCAAGCGCGGCGAGAAGGTGAAGCGGGGCCAAGTGGTGGCGAAGTCTGGTCAGTCGGGCAACGTCACCTCACCGCAGCTCCACTTCGAGATCCGCAAAGGTCAGAGCCCGGTCGATCCGACGCCTTACCTCAGCAACTGAGCCTTTCGATCAGCATCGAGACCCTGAAACGCTGATCCTCTCGGGGGGCGGTGGCTAGTCCACCGCCCCTCGCCGTTTTGGGCGCGGAACAAAGTATTGCGGTCCCGGTTCAACTTGAGCGTTCAAACAACGCTTCGGGAGACGCTCGATGAAACCGGTTCTTCTCACGATCGGCGCCGCCGTGTTCGGTGCCGGACTCAGCCTCACCGCGGCCCCGGCCTCGGCCGTGCCGTTCGGCCCCGGCACCATGACGAAAGCGGACTCAAGCCTCGTCGAGGTACGGACCAAGAAGCGCGTCGTGCGCTCAAGCCGCGCGCGCCTGCCCAGCTATCTCCGCAGCGATCGAGTCGATCGGGTGTCGGCGAACGGCAACGTCGAGATGGCGAACCGTCCCGTCAACGAGGCCAATGGCGGGCAGCTGCCCGGCGGACCGCGCCGCCTGAACCGCCGGAACTGATCCGCGCTCACCCGTCGAGACGGACCTCGAGCCGACCTGCGAGATCCTGGACGTATTGCCAGGCGGTTCGGCCGGAGCGGGAGCCGCGGGTCGTCGCCCATTCGAGCGCCTCGGCGCGGATCGCATCGCGGTCCGCGGCGAGGCCGTGATGGTCGGCGTAGCCGTAGACCATGGCCAGGTACTCGTCCTGGCTGCACTTGTGGAACCCGAGCCAGAGGCCGAACCGGTCGGAGAGGGACACCTTCTCCTCGACGGCCTCGCCCGGATTGATGGCGGTCGAGCGCTCGTTCTCCATCATGTCCCGCGGCAACAGGTGGCGGCGGTTCGACGTCGCGTAGAACAACACGTTGTCCGGACGCCCTTCGACGCCGCCTTCGAGCACGGCCTTGAGCGACTTGTATGAGGTGTCGCCGCCATCGAAGGAGAGGTCGTCGCAGAACACCAGCGTGCGATGCGGGTCGGCGCGCAGCAGCGCCATGAGGTCGGGCAGGCTCTCGATGTCCTCCCGGTGGATCTCGATGAGCTTAAGCGGCCGTGCCGCGCCCTGAAGACGCCGGTTCACCTCGGCGTGGGCGGCCTTCACGAGGGACGACTTGCCCATGCCGCGGGCGCCCCAGAGTAGGGCATTGTTCGCGGGCAGGCCCTTCGCGAACCGCTCCGTGTTCTCGATGAGGGTGTTGCGCGCCCGGTCGATGCCGTGAAGCAGCGCGATCTCGACGCGATTGACCTTCGGCACCGGCGTGAGGCGGCGCCCGGCGGCATGCCACACGAAAGCGTCCGCGCGCTCGATCCCGAGCGGCTCCCGCGCGGTGGGCGCGAGCCGTTCCAGCGCGTCAGCGATACGGGCGAGCACGGCGATCGCATCGGGGTCCGAGAGGTCGAGGGGAGGGCGGTTCATCAGAGGGATCGTCGACCGTGCAGCTTGCGGCAGGATGGGCCTGCTCATAGCTAAGGCGTCCCAGTCGGTCCATCGCCATGGCGCGCTTCGCGAATTGCTTTCGTGCGGTCCCTGGCTATAGTCCGGCCGCTTTCTCAAGCCAGCCCGTCGCGCACGGCCTCAAGCGGTCGCGCGACGCTCCATGGAGCGCCACGTGATCACGCCTGCCTTCGCCCAAGCCGCCGCTCCCGGCGGTGGCGGAACGGACATCTTTCTTCAGCTCGTCCCCTTCCTCCTCATTTTCGTCATCATGTGGTTCCTCATCATCCGGCCGCAGCAGCGCCGGGTGCGTGAGCATCAGGAGATGATCAAGAACGTGCGCCGCGGCGACACGGTCGTCACGACCGGCGGCATCGTCGCCAAGGTGACGAAGGTCACGGACGATCCGGAGATCGAAGTCGAGATCGCGGACGGCGTGCGCGTGAAGCTCGTGCGGGGCATGATCTCCGAGGTCCGCACCAGGGCCGAGCCGGTCAAGGCCTGAGGGCTCCCTCGACGCGGTACCCGGAAGGTTTGAACGACGACGATGCTGCGATTCTCAACGCCCAAAACTCTCGCGATCATCGCGGTCATCCTCTACGGCTGTCTTCTCGCGGCGCCGAACCTTCTGTCGCGCGAACAGCGGCAGGCCCTTCAGCGGTCCGTTCCGTCTTGGGTTCCGTCCTGGGTGCTTCCGACCCAGGCGGTGACCCTGGGCCTCGATCTCCAGGGCGGCTCTCACGTTCTTCTCGAGGTCGATCGCGCCGATCTGGTCCGCGGTCTCGTGACCCAGCTCCGCGATGATGCCCGCCGCGTGCTGCGCGAGACGCGCATCGGCATCCAGGGCGGCCTGCAAACCAACCCGCGGGGCGTGCAGCTGCGCGTGACCGATCCGTCGAGCCAGGGGACGCTCGCCGCGAAGCTGCGCGAGCTCTCCCAGCCGATCGCGAACCCCGTCCTCGGTCAGACCGCGGCGCGGGACATCGCCGTGACCGAGGGCAGCGACGGACAGATCCAGGTGGCCTACACGGAGGAGGGCGTCACGGCCCGGATCCAGCGGGCCACCGAGCAGGCGCTTGAGGTCGTGCGCCGCCGCATCGACATCCTCGGAACGACCGAGCCGAACATCCAGCGCCAGGGCGTCGGTCGGATCCTGGTGCAGGTGCCCGGTCTTCAGGATCCTCAACGTCTGAAGGAAATTCTCGGCAAGACCGCGAAACTGGAGTTTCGCCTACTGGCGGACAACGAGGGGTCCGAGACGGAGTTGCTGCCGTCTCGCGACAGCGGCGGGCAGCGCGTACCCGTCGAGCGGCGGATCGTCGTCTCGGGCGAAGACCTCACCGACGCTCAGCCGGGCTTCGACCAGCGCACCAATGAGCCGATCGTGAACTTTCGCTTCAACGTGCGCGGTGCGCAGCGGTTCGGACAGGCAACGACCGAGAACGTGAATCGGGCCCTGGCCATCGTCCTCGACAACGAGGTGATCTCCGCCCCCCGCATCCTGCAGCCGATCACGCAAGGATCGGGGCAGATTTCGGGGCGCTTCACGGTGGAGCAGGCCAACAACCTCTCCGTGCTGCTGCGAGCCGGCGCGCTGCCGGCCAAGCTCAACATCGTCGAGGAGCGCACGGTCGGACCGAGCCTTGGAGCCGACTCGATCCGGGCGGGCGCGGTGGCCGGCGTGGTCGCTTGCCTGCTCGTGGCCGCTTTCATGCTGGCCGTCTATGGTCTGTTCGGCTTCTTCGCCCTGATCGCGCTCGCCGCGAACGTCACGCTCCTGTTCGGCATCCAATCGGCCCTGGGCGCGACCCTGACGCTCCCCGGCATCGCGGGAATCATTCTCACGATCGGCATGGCCGTCGACTCGAACGTCGTGATCTTCGAGCGCATCCGCGACGAGGCCAGGCTCGGGCAATCGCCGATCGTCGCGATCGACAAAGGCTTCTCCTTCGCGCTCGGCACGATCATGGATGCCAACGCCACCGCCTTCTTCACAGCGCTGGTGCTCCTGCTGTTCGGTGGCTCCGGCCCCGTGCGCGGCTTCGCGGTGACCTTCATCATCGGCATCCTCACCACGGCCTTCACCGCCTTTACCCTGACCCGCCTCGTGATCGCGACCTGGGTGCGCTCGCGCCGCCCCGCCGCCATTCCGATCTGACGCCGCAGGATCCCGCGCGTGCCCCTCGTCAACTACATCCCCGAGACGTTCCATTTCCGGTTCATGGAGCACCGGCACTGGAGCTTCCCGTTCTCGGCCGTCATCACGATTCTGAGCGTGTTGGCCTTCGTGACGCTCGGCCTGAACGCCGGCGTGGACTTCAGGGGCGGGACCCTCATCGAGGTGCAGTCGACGGCGGGGCCGGCCAATATCGGCTCCGTTCGCGACACCATCACCCGGCTCAATGTCGGCGAGGTGCAAATCCAGGAGTTCGGCTCGAACACCGAGCTCTTGATCCGCATCGGCTCGGCGGCGCAGGGCGGCGACGCGGGCGCGGAAGTCGTCGAGCGTGTGCGCACGGCGCTCGGTTCGGCCTTCACCATCAGACGTGTCGAGGTGGTCGGGCCGAGCGTGTCGAGCGAGCTTGTCCAGCAATCGATCCTGGCGGTCGTGCTCGGCCTGGCCATGATCTGGATCTATCTGTGGTTCCGGTTCGAGTGGCAGTTCGCGGTCGGCGCGCTGGTGACCACGCTGCACGACCTCCTCCTCGTGCTCGGCCTCTACTCGATCCTCCAGCTCGAATTCGACCTCACGTCGATCGCGGCGATCCTGACCATCATGGGTTACTCGCTGAATGACACGGTGGTGATCTACGATCGCATCCGCGAGTTGATGCGGCGCTACAAGCGCATGCCGACCGCCGAGCTCCTCGATATGGCCCTGAACGCCACGGTGTCTCGCACCATCATCGTTGCGGCCACGACCTTCTTCGCGACGACGGCGCTCTATATCTTCGGCGGCGAGGTGCTGCGGGGGTTCAGCTTGGCGATGCTGTTCGGCGTGGTCGTCGGCACGCATTCCACGATCTTCATCGCCGCGCCGATCCTCCTCTACCTCGGCATCCGCGGCGCCCACGAACCTGCCGAGGTCCCGCGCGAGCCCGCCGTGAAGGCTGCGCGAGCTCTCTCGTCCTGAGCTGGCCATGGCCGGGCGGATCTACGACGGGTTCGTGCCCGGCCGGCACTTGATCGATTCCTTCGGCAACGGCGGCTTCCGCTTCGCCGAGATGTCGCATCGCGGCTCGATCCTGGCGTTGCCGTCAGGGATCAAGGCGTGGAGCGTGTCGTCCGCCGCCGAGTTCACGCCCGAGGCTTTCGCGGACGTCATCGCCGAGGCGGCCGAGATCGAAGTGCTCCTCGTCGGCACCGGCCCGGAGATCCGGCCTTTGCCCGAGGCGGTCCGCACCAGGCTCAAGGAGGTGGGCCTGCGGCTCGACGCCATGGCGACGGCGTTTGCCGCCCAGACCTACAACATCATGGCGGCCGAGGAGCGCCGGGTCGCCGCGGCCCTCATCGCGGTATGAGCCCGCGGCCCGCGCCGGATTGGGCCTACCCGCATTGCGAGGCGCTGGTCCGCGACGGCGACCACGACCGGTATCTCGCAACGCTCTTCGCGCCGGCCGACAAACGCCCGGCGCTTTTCGCGCTTTACGCTTTCTCGCAGGAATGCGCCCGGGTCCGCGAGACTGTGGCGACGTCGCTGCCCGGCGAGATCCGGCTGCAATGGTGGCGCGACGCTCTGCAGGGCGAAGCGCGGGGCGACGTGAAGGCCAACCCGGTGGCGGCAGCCCTCGACGACACCATCACCCGTTACCGCCTGCCGCGGCAGGCCCTCGTCGACCTCGTCGATGCCCGGGTCTTCGACCTCTACGACGACCCGATGCCGTCGGTGAACGATCTCGAGGGCTATTGCGGCGAGACCTCTTCGGTGCTGATCCGTCTCGCCTCGGTGATCCTCGCCGATGGCGCGGATCCCGGGGCGGCCGACGCCGCGGGCCATGCCGGCGTGGCCTATGCCGTCGCCGGGCTCATGCGCGCCTTTCCGTGGCACGCGCGGCGCGGCCAGGTCTACGTACCGACCGAGATCTTGGAGCGGCACGGCGTCTCCCGCGAGCAGCTCGTGGCGGGGCAGGGCGGGCCCGGGCTCCTGGCGGCTCTCGCCGAGATGCGGGCACTGGCCCGCACCCATCTGGATCGCGCCCGGGCGCTGCGGGCGAGCGTCAAGGGGGCGATCGGTCCGGCCTTCCTGGCGACTGCCCTGGTCCCGCTCTATCTCGGCGCCTTCGAGCGGCCGGGCTACGATCCCTACAAGACGGTCGTCGATGCGCCCTCCTGGCGCAAGCAGCTCGCCCTATGGCGGCGGGCCCTCGCGGGCGGGATCTGATCCTCCCTCCCCTGAGGGGAGGGAGGCATATGCCGGCCGCCGCTACGTGTGAGACCCTCGGCCGAAACCGGCGACGGAAACAACGGACCGGTTTACTCCGCCGCCTGAGGCAGCGCCGCTTCTCCCAGCCACTCGGCCAAGCTCGCCCGCGCCCGGTCGGTGAGCGCCTTCTTGCGCGCGATGGCCTTCGCCGGCCCGCGCAGGCGCTTGCCGTCCGGCGCCTTCGGCGCGCGCTCGAGGGGCGGGAAGAGACCGAAATTCACGTTCATGGGCTGGAAGGAGCGCGGCCCCTCGTCGATCGTCTCGATGTGCCCGCCCGTGATGTGGTTGATCAACGCTCCGAGAGCCGTCGTGGACGGCAGCGGGCGAACGGGCTGGCCGAGACGCTCGGCGGCGGCGAACCGGCCAGCCATGAGGCCGACCGCCGCGCTCTCGACGTAGCCTTCGCAGCCCGTCACCTGGCCCGCGAAGCGCAGGCGCGGCATGACGGTGAGCCGCAGGGTCGGATCGAGGAGCTTCGGCGAGTTCAGATACGTGTTGCGGTGCAGCCCACCGAGCCGCGCGAACTCGGCCGCCTCAAGGCCCGGGATCGTGCGAAAAATCCGGCTCTGCTCGCCGTGCTTCAGCTTCGTCTGGAAGCCGACCATGTTGTAGAGCGTGCCGAGCGCGTTGTCCTGGCGCAGCTGCACCACGGCATAGGGCTTCTCGTCGGGCTTGTGCGGGTTCGTGAGCCCGACCGGCTTCATCGGCCCGTGACGTAGGGTCTCGCGACCGCGGTCGGCCATGACCTCGATCGGCAGGCAGCCGTCGAAGTAGGGCGTGCCCTCCCATTCCTTGAAGCTCGTCTTCTCGCCCGCGAGCAGCGCGTCGACGAAGGCCTCGTACTGGGCCTTGTCGAGAGGGCAGTTGATGTAGTCCGCCCCGGAGCCGCCCGGGCCCGCCTTGTCGTAGCGCGACTGGAACCAGGCCACGCCCATGTCGATCGACTCGCGGTAGACGATGGGCGCGATCGCGTCGAAGAAGGCAAGCGACGTCTCCCCCGTCAGCGCCAGAACGGCTTCGGCAAGCGCGGGCGAGGTGAGGGGGCCCGTGGCCAGGATAACCGAGGACCAATCCTCCGGCGGCAGGCCGGCAACCTCGCCGCGCTCGATCGTGACGAGCGAATGGGCTTCGAGCGCCGCCGTCACCGCCGCCGAGAAGCCGTCGCGATCTACGGCCAGCGCGCCGCCCGCCGGTACCTGGTTCCGATCGCCCTCGCGCATGATGAGCGAGCCAAGCCGGCGCATTTCCTGATGCAGCAGACCGACGGCGTTCGCCTCAGCGTCGTCCGAGCGGAAGGAGTTGGAGCAGACGAGTTCGGCGAGACCGTCTGTCTTGTGGGCTTCGGTGCCTCGAACGGGACGCATCTCGTGCAGGACGACGGGAACGCCGGCCTGCGCGATCTGCCAGGCCGCTTCGGAGCCGGCGAGGCCGCCGCCGACGACGTGAATGGGTTCAAGAGCGCTCATGCGCCCTGGCTTAAGCGGCCCGGGCGCGCCGTTCAACCGCGCACCACGTCGCGTGCCCTGGCCCAGACAGCGAAACGCCCGCCGAAGAGGCGGGCGTCATCGTCGCGACCGATCCGTCGAAGCTTACGCGCCGGCGTGGGCGCGGGCCACGTTGGCGATGTCGTAGCGGGAGATGCCAAGATCATCGAGCTCGCGGTCGCTGAGCTGCGCGAGCTCGCGCACGGTCTCGCGATAGCGGAGATAGCTGCGGATTTTGGACAGGATGAGAGAGACGAACATCTGGGATACTCCGGAAAGCCGCCCTGGAACGGGCCGGCGATACGCACTGCGATCGTTGTTGCAGTGCACTATGTAGGCGGAGCCTGACCTCGCAAACACCTGCTTGCGCGTGGCCCAGCCATGCACAAGCGTCATAGATGTTTGCCGAATTGTTCACCATTGCGCCACGTTCGGGCGCACAACGCATAGCGCTACGTTGCGAATCCATTCGCGATCGCAGCATCGCCGGGGCGCGACAGCGACCCGGGCCGGTCCGTCAGGGGTCGGTGCCGAGGGGATTGGCGGTGAGCGCCGGCCCGGCCGTCCGGGTCTCAGCCGACGGCTCAGGCGAAGCCTCGCCCTGGCGCGTCGACCGGTTCGCCGAGCGGGCCCGAGGCGCCGGACCGGCGGTGGTGCGGGCCTCGCGGGACGGCACGTCGATATGGAAGACGCCGTTGCGGTAGCTGTTGATGCCGTTGAGCTCCCGGCGGCTGCGCAGATAAGCCATCACCTCTGTCGCGTCGGCCTGGACGCGGAAATCGGCCGCCTTGCAGTCGAGGTGCAGCTTCTCGCGGGTGCTGCCCGGCGAATGGTTGTCGGTGTTGAGCACGTGGGCCGAGACCACCGTCACCTTGCCGAACTTCGCGGCGGTGTCGGCCAGCACGTTGCGCAGCGTGTCCGGCAGGCACGACAGGTCGACGTTCTTCGCGAGCTCGACGCCGCCAGGCGTCGGGACGGCTTTGGGCGGCTCGGGCGCGGCCAGGGGAACGGCCGGAGCAGAGGCGCCGGGCGGCGGAACGGCAGCGAGAACTTGTGGCGCGGGCGCGGGCGGCTGGACCGCAGCGGCCGGGGGCGGGGCGGACGGAACTGGCGGCACCGGCGTCGTCGCGAGGGGAGCGCTCGGGGGCGTCGTCGGCGCGGGAGGCGTTGCAGGAGCTGGCGTCGCGGAGGCGACCTCGGACGAGGGTGTCACCGCGGGAGCGCTCGGCGGCACCCGTTCCAGCTCCGTCGCACGCTGGGGCACAGCCGCGGGTCTTTGCACGACCGCGGGTGCCGGCGCTGGCTTCGGCGTCACGGCCGGCGTGATAGCGGCTCGCGCCGAAGGGGGCGCCTGCTGCGATCGGTCGAGGTAGGCGAGAACCCCGGTGCCGATGAGCGCCAGCACCGCCGCGCCGGCGAGTGGTTTGGCAAGGGAGGAGCCGCGCCCCTTCAAGGCCGGCGCGGGCCGGCCGGCAGAGGCGAGAAGAGGGGCGGCACGGGAACGCACGGCTGTCACGAAACTCCGAACACGGCTTGCGGAGCGGGCTCACGACCACTCCACAGAAGCCGCGTCACAGGCGCGAGTCAATGCGGCAACACTATGTCGGGTAAGGGTTTTATGCCGATTAAGCAGAGTTCGGCTATGCTCAAGTGGCGGGCTCCGACCCTCGTTGGAAGGGCTCTGACTACTCCGCCGCCTGCCGCTTGACCCCGCCCTGGAGCGGCCGGCGGGCCAGCACCTCGCGCAGGAAGCGGCCGGTATGGCTCGCTTCGACCTTCACGATGTCCTCCGGCGTGCCCTGCGCCACGACGGTGCCGCCGCCATCGCCGCCTTCGGGGCCCATGTCGATGACCCAGTCGGCGGTCTTGATGACCTCGAGGTTGTGCTCGATCACCACGACCGTGTTGCCCTGGTCGGCGAGCTCGTGCAGCACCTCCAGGAGCTTGGCGACGTCGTGGAAGTGGAGACCCGTCGTCGGCTCGTCGAGGATGTAGAGGGTGCGCCCCGTGGCGCGTTTCGAGAGCTCCTTGGAGAGCTTCACGCGCTGCGCCTCACCGCCGGAGAGCGTGTTCGCCTGCTGGCCGACATGGATGTAGTCGAGGCCGACGCGGGCCAGCGTCTCCATCTTCTCGCGGATCGAGGGCACGGCCTTGAACAGGTCCTTGGCCTCTTCCACCGTCATGTCGAGCACGTCGGCGATGGAACGCTCGCGGTACTTCACCTCCAGCGTCTCGCGATCGTAGCGCTTGCCCTTGCAAACGTCGCAGGTGACGTAGACGTCGGGCAGGAAGTGCATCTCGATCTTGATCACGCCGTCGCCGCAGCAGGCCTCGCAGCGCCCGCCCTTGACGTTGAACGAGAAGCGGCCGGGCTGGTAGCCGCGGGCCTTCGCCTCTGGAAGCCCCGCGAACCATTCGCGGATCGGCGTGAAGGCGCCGATATAGGTTGCCGGATTCGAGCGCGGCGTCCGCCCGATGGGCGACTGGTCGATGTCGATGACTTTGTCGAGCTGCTCCAGGCCTTCGACGCGGTCGTGGGGCGCCGGATGCGCTATGGCGCCGTTGAGCTTGCGTGAGGCGGCCTCGTAGAGCGTGTCGATGATCAGGGTCGACTTGCCGCCCCCCGACACGCCCGTAACGCAGGTCAGCACGCCGAGCGGAATCTCGACGTTGACGCCCTGCAGGTTGTTGCCCCGCGCATTGACGATCTTGAGCGACCGGCCCTTCGTCGGCTTGCGGCGCTTGGCCGGCACGCGCACCGCCATCTCGCCGGTCAGGTACTTGCCCGTGGTCGAGGCCGGGTTCGCCATGATCTCCGGCGGCGTCCCCTGCGCGATGATCTGCCCGCCATGGATGCCGGCGCCGGGGCCGACATCGACGACGTAATCGGCCTGGAGGATCGCGTCCTCGTCGTGCTCGACGACGATCACCGTATTGCCGAGGTCGCGCAAGCGCTTGAGCGTCGTCAGCAGCCGCTCGTTGTCGCGCTGGTGAAGCCCTATCGAGGGCTCGTCGAGAACGTAAAGCACGCCCGTCAGACCTGAGCCGATCTGCGAGGCGAGGCGGATGCGTTGGCTCTCGCCGCCGGACAGCGTGCCCGAGGCGCGGCTCAGCGTCAGGTAGACGAGGCCGACGTCGCTCAGGAAGGCGAGCCGCTCGCGAATCTCCTTCAGGATGCGCCCGGCGATCTCGTTCTGCTTCGGCGTGAGCTTGGCCGGCAAATCCTCGAACCAGACCCGCGCCTCGCGCACCGCGAGGCGGGCGGCGTCGCCGATGTCGGAGCCCGCGATCTTGACGGCGAGCGCCTCCGGCTTGAGGCGCTTGCCGCCGCAGGCCGAGCAGGGCGTCTCGCTCATGAAGCGGCCGATCTCCTCGCGGGCGAGGTCGCTCTCCGTTTCCTTGTAGCGGCGCTCCATGTTGGGCACCACGCCCTCGAAGGGCTTCTTGACCTCATAGGCGCGCAAGCCGTCGTCGTAGGCGAAGCGGATCGCCTCCTTGCCCGACCCGTTGAGGATGACGCTGCGCACCTGCTCGGGCAGTTCCGACCAGGCCGCCGTCATCGACGCGCCGTAGTGCTTGGCGATCGCCTGCAGCGTCTGGCCGTAATAGGGCGAGGTGGATTTCGCCCAAGGCGCGATGGCGCCGCGCTTCAGGGAACAGGTCGGGTCCGGAACGATCAGCGCCGGGTCGATGCGCATTTCGTGGCCGATGCCGCCGCAGGTGGGGCAGGCGCCGAACGGGTTGTTGAAGGAAAAGAGCCGGGGCTCGATCTCCGGGATCGTGAAACCCGAGACGGGGCAGGCGAAACGCGAGGAGAAGGTGATGCGATGCGGCTCCTCCGGCTTGGCGCCGGGAGCGGCCTCGGGCTGGTCGGCGAACTCCATGACCGCGATGCCGTCGGCGAGGTCGAGCGCCGTCTCGAAGGAATCGGCCAGCCGCGAGGCGATATCCGGCCGCACCACAATGCGGTCCACCACCACGTCAATGTCGTGCTTGAACTTCTTGTCGAGCGTCGGCGCCTCGTCGATGGCGTAGTACTGACCGTCGATCTTGAGCCGCTGGAAACCCTTCTTCTGGAACTCGGCGATCTCCTTGCGGTACTCGCCCTTGCGGCCGCGCACCACAGGGGCGAGCAGGTAGAGGCGGGTCTTCTCCGGCAGTTCCAGCACCCGGTCGACCATCTGCGACACGGTCTGGCTCTCGATGGGAAGACCCGTCGCCGGCGAGTAGGGGATGCCGACCCGCGCCCAGAGCAGGCGCATGTAGTCGTAGATCTCGGTGACCGTGCCCACCGTCGAGCGCGGGTTCTTCGAGGTGGTTTTCTGCTCGATCGAGATGGCAGGCGACAGGCCGTCGATCTGGTCGACGTCCGGCTTCTGCATCATCTCGAGGAACTGGCGGGCATAGGCCGAGAGGGATTCGACGTAACGGCGCTGCCCTTCCGCGTAGATCGTGTCGAACGCGAGCGAGCTCTTGCCCGACCCCGACAGCCCCGTGAACACCACGAGCTTGTCCCGGGGAATCGTAAGGTCGACGTTCTTCAGGTTGTGCTCGCGGGCGCCGCGCACCGTGATGCTGCGCGAGTCCGCCGGCGTCGCGCCCGCGCGGTCGAAGAGATCGTCGAGAGAGGCCATCGTCTGCCCGGAGTTGGTCGCGCGGAGCGGCCCCGGCTCGGAGAGAACCGGCGTCACGCCTCGCCCGTCATGTAAGACGGCGCGGTCGCCGGGGGAGGGGGCGCCGCACCGCGGCTGACCTTAGAACAAACTAGGTACGATCGGCAATCGAAGCCGCCCAGCCAAAGCGTCACGCCTGCCGTTCGCGCTTGCGGCTTTGTGAGAACAAATGTAGAACACGCCCGTGGCGCGCTGCTGTGCATAGGGCGGAGAACCCGTGGTTCGGCCTTGTGCCGGTCAGGGCGCGGGCGCAAGACAGTTGGATCGGCAGCCCCGTGAGCGTGAACGGTAGGAGAGCGAGATGGCGGGCAGCGTCAACAAGGTGATTCTGGTGGGCAATCTCGGGCGCGACCCGGAGGTGCGGCGCATGCCGTCCGGTGACGCGGTCGTCACCTTCAGCGTCGCAACCTCGGAGTCTTGGAAGGACAAGAACTCGGGCGAGCGCAAAGAGAAGACCGAGTGGCACAACGTGGCCATCTTCAACGAGAATCTCGGGCGCGTGGCCGAGCAGTTCCTGAAGAAGGGCTCGAAGGTCTACATCGAGGGCCAGCTCCAGACCCGTGAGTACACGGACAAGGATGGCAACCAGCGCAAGTCCACCGAGGTGGTGCTGCAGCGCTTCCGCGGCGAGCTGACCCTGCTCGATGGCCGAGGCGGAGCCTCGTCCGGCGGCATGGACGATGAACCCGGCCAGGTCAGCCGCGGCGGCGATTTCGGGCGCGCTTCACCGATGGAGAAGCGCCCCGCGATGTCGAGCGGCGGCGGTGGTGGGGGCTCGCGCTACAACGACCTGGACGACGACATCCCGTTCTAGGATGTCGCGCCGCATGGCGACCTTGCCCAGGGCCGCGGCTCGCGTCGCGGCCTTTCGCACGTTCGGAGCCCCGTCATGACGGCCGCGATCTCGTGGAGCGGCGGCAAGGATTGCTGCCTCGCCCTGCAGTGGGCGAAGGAGCGCGGCCTCGACGTTCGCGTCCTCGTCAGCATGTTCGACGAGACGGGAGAGCGCGCACCCGCTCCCACGCCCTCACGCGGGATGTGATGAGCGCGCAGGCCGAGGCGCTCGGTCTCGAGCTCGTCGGTCCGGCAGCGAGTTGGTCGGATTACGAGCCGGTCTTCGTGGACACCTTGCGGGCGCTCCGTACGCGGGGCGTCACCGACATCGTCTTCGGCGACATCGATCTCCCGCCCCACCGCGAATGGGAGGAAAAGGTCTGCGCAGCGGCCGGCGTGACGCCACACCTGCCGCTCTGGCTCGAGGACCGGGAGGCGCTCGCCGCCGAAATCCTGCGCCTCGGCTATCGCCCGATCGTCGTCTGCGCCGATGACCGCTGGCTCGACGCGTCCTTCGCCGGACGGCACTACACCCAGGCCTTTCTCGACAGCCTGCCGCCGGGGGTCGATCCATGTGGCGAGAACGGCGAGTTCCACACCTTCGTCGCTGATGGGCCGCTCTTTTCCCATCCTGTCCCGGTCGACGTCGCCGCGGTCGAGAGCGTGGACCTGCCCTTCGGCGGCACGAGCTACCGCTATCACTACGCCCGCCTGGCGCTGCGGTCCTGATTCTCGCTTCGTGAGATCGTGCTTCTCGGGGTCTCGGGAGCAGACGATCTCGGCGGGCCGAGATCATCGCCGGGGCTGTTCTGCGCCTTGATCGGCGAGAGGCCGCGGAAGGTGAAGATCGTGAACAGCGCGATGACCACGGCGACGTCATAGCTGCCGAGTCCGACCGCGGCGCCAATGGCGCCCGTCGCCCAGAGGCCGGCCGCCGTCGCTGTGCCCTGAACGGCGCCCGCCTGCTTGATGATGGCACCGCCGCCGATGAAGCCGATGCCGGTGATCAGGCCTTCGATGATCCGGGCCTGCGCCTCGGCGGAGGAGCCGATCAGGTTCTCGGTGGCCTGCACGAAGCCGCAACTCGCCACGGCCACCAGGGGGAAGGTGCGAAGGCCGGCGCTGCGCTCGTTGCGCTCCCGGTCCCAGCCGATCGGAAGGGCCAGAGCGTATGCCATCGCGAGGGCGGCGGCATGGGGCCAGACACGAAGGTTGGCGAGGAAGGGCGCGATCTCGTCCATGCCGGATCCTGAGCTGACGAAGTATCTGATGACCCGCGGACGGGAGCGCTGGTTCCGCCTCCCTTGATCTTTGCCGCGTAAAGACGGAAACCCCGGGCCGCGCCGGAGCGGGCGGCGCGGCGGAGATCGGCGAGATGGATCAGGTACAGGCGCGGACGGCGGATGACCTTGCCCTCGAAGGCCTCCTCACCTGGGTGCGCACCGAGAGCCCGACCTACGCGGCCGACGCGGTGAACCGCGTGATGGACCTCGTCGCCGTCCAGGCGACGACGGCGCCGGTCACGCTCGAACGCATCGCCGGCAAGGACGGCCTGGGCGACACGCTCGTGCTCCGGGCCGGGCCTGAGCGGGACGAGCCCGGCACCCTCGTCATAAGCCACCTCGACACCGTCCATCCCCTCGGGACGACCGAGCGCGACCTGCCCGTGCGGGTCGAGGGCGATCGACTCTACGGGCCGGGCGTCTACGACATGAAAGGCGGCGCCTATCTCGCTTTCCAAGCCTTCCTCGACGTCGCGCGCGCCGGCGCAGCCAAGCGCCCTCTCGTCTTCCTGATGACCCCCGACGAGGAGATCGGCTCGCCCACGACCCGCGGCATCATCGAGGATCTGGGGCGGCGAGCGGCCTATTGCCTCGTGACGGAGCCGGCCCGCGACGGCGGCCGCATCGTCACCTCCCGCAAAGGCGTGGGCCGGTTCGACGTGCACGTCGAGGGTCGGCCCGCCCATTCCGGAGCCCGCCATGAGGAAGGGCGCAGCGCCATCCGCGAGGCTGCGCGTCAGATCCTGGCCATCGAAGCCCTGACCGACTACGCCCGCGGCGTCACGACCACGGTCGGGACGATCCAGGGTGGCTCGGCGGCGAACGTCATCCCGCAGCACTGCCGCTTCGGCATCGACCTGCGCGTCGTCAGCGTCGTCGACGGCGAGGAGTACGAGGCGAAGCTCCTCGGCCTGACGAGCAGCGATCCGGATGTCAGGGTGACGGTGAGCGGGGGCATGAACCGGCCGCCCTTCGAGCGCACGGAAGGTGTCGCGGCGCTGTTCGAGCGCGCCCGGGCGCTCGCCGCCGAGATCGGGTTCGATCTCCAGGATTGCCCGCGCACGGGGGGCGGCTCCGACGGCAACTTCACGGCGGCATTGGGCACGCCTACCCTCGACGGGCTCGGGATCGACGGCAACGGTGCCCACACGCTGCAGGAATACGCCCTGATCTCGTCCCTCGCGCCCCGCCGTGCCCTCATGCAGCGCCTTCTCGAAACGCTCTGAGAGGGCGTCAGCCCCGCACGAGCATCGTGCTGCCGTCGATGACGAACTGGACGGCGAGCGCCGCCAGGATGACGCCGAGGAGGCGGGACAGCACCACGTTGCCGGTGACGCCCAAGAGCCGCGAGACCCGCTCGGCGATGAGGAACGTCGCGAAGCACAGCGCGATGACGACGGCCAGGATCGTGATCAGGACGACCAGGTGGTCAGCGCGCGAATCGGCGCGGCCCGCGAGCAGTATCATCGCGGTGATGGCGCCGGGCCCGGCCATCAGGGGGATCGCCAGCGGGAAGGCCGCGACGTTGCGCACGTGGTCGCGGGTGATCGCCTCCTCGGCCGTGTGCTGCTTGCGCTCGTTGCGCCGCTCGAACACCATTTCGAAGGCGATGTAGAAGAGCAACAAGCCGCCGGCGATGCGGAAGGCCGGCAGCCCGACGCCGAGCAGCCGCAGGAGCGCTTCGCCGCCGAAGCCGAAGAAGCCGAGGATCGCGAAGGCGATGACGGAGGCCCGCATCGCCACGACGCGGCGCTGGGCATGGCTCATGCCGCGGGTCACGGAGAGGAAGACGGGGGCCAACCCCGGCGGGTCAAGCGTGACGAGCAATGTCGTGAGGGCTGCGGCGGTGTAGTCGAAGAGCATCGGCTGGACCGTAAGGCGCGGCCGCGTTATCGCCCCGCCCCCGCCGTTTGGCGAGATGGATGAGGAACCCGGTGCTCACGATCCTCGACTCCTTGAGCTGGGCCGGCGCGCCGGAGCGCGCCAACGAGGACGCATTCGGCTGCGCAGGCGCTTGGGCCTGGGTCATCGACGGCTTCATCGTCTCCGACCACCTGCCCTGCATGAGCGGGGCGAGCGATGCGACCTGGTTCGTCCGCTTCGTCAGCGGGCGCTTCGCCGCTCATGCTCCCTCCGCGGCAGACGGGCCGGACCTCGTCCGGCGCGGCCTGTCGGAGGCTCGCGCGGCCTTCCTGACCACTGCGCCGTCGACGCGCGGAGCCGACCCGGCCAGCTGGCCGGCTGCCGCGTTGACGCTGATCCGCGCTCGCGACGGCGTCGTCGATTGTTGGAGTCTCGGCGACACCGTCGCTTACGTCGAGCAGCCGGACGGCACCGTCGCGGCGCTCGGCGAAGCGGCGGCGTTGCGGGAGGCGGAGAGCAGGCTCGCCGGCGAGACCCTGCGCGCGACGGGGCTTGCTCCGGACGAGGTGCGGTCGCACCCGGCCTTTCGCGCGGCCATGCGCCGAAACCGCGAGCGCCACGTTGACGGGTCCGGACCGACGGTCCTCGGCATGCACCCCGACGTCGCGCAGCGCCTGGACCATCGCACGGCCAGGCTGAAGCCCGGGGGAGACCTGCTGCTTGCGACCGACGGCTTCTCGGCGCTCTGCGAACTCTACAGCCGCATGAGCCCCGACGACCTCGTGGAGGCCGCATCCGGATCCGGTCTCGAGGGACTGGCGCGGGAGCTGCGCCGCCTCGAAACCGAGGTTGATCCCCTCGGCCAGCGCTGGCCGCGCTTCAAGCGCAGCGACGACGCCACGGCGCTCCTCGTGCGGTACGCGCCAACCTTTTCTTCGTAAACGGTTTTCCGTGCTGGTTTGTGCTGTGGGCCGCGACGCCGCGAGCCTTGCAAAACGGGCCGCGATATCCCATCTAAAAGGCTGATTTTCCCGCGAGATTCGTCCTTCGACCCGGCTCCGCGCGAGACCGTTGTCAGGAGGACGTTGCAAGGGGTGCCGCCCAGCGGCGCCGCGATCCGAAAGAACAGCCTTGACCGACTCGAACGACCCGCGCTCCGGCGCCGACACCCCGCCGCCGGCGAGCGACGTGAAGCCCGTCTCCATCGTCGACGAGATGCGGCGCTCCTACCTCGATTACGCGATGAGCGTGATCGTGTCCCGCGCCCTGCCGGACGCCCGCGACGGCCTCAAGCCCGTCCATCGCCGCATCCTCTACGCGATGAACGAGAGCGGCTATACGCCGGACAAGAAGCACGTGAAGTCGTCGCGCATCGTCGGCGACGTGATGGGTCAGTACCATCCGCACGGCGACCAGGCGATCTACGACGCCCTCGTGCGCATGGCGCAGGATTTCTCGCTCCGCGTCATGCTCGTCGACGGCCAGGGCAATTTCGGCTCGGTCGACGGCGATCCGCCGGCGGCGATGCGTTACACCGAGTCCCGCCTGACCCGGGCGGCCATGCCGCTGCTCGAGGACATCGACAAGGACACGGTCGATTTCCTGCCGAACTACGACGAGTCGAAGCACGAGCCGGCGGTGCTGCCGGCGCGCTTCCCGAACCTCCTCGTCAACGGTGCCGGCGGCATCGCCGTCGGCATGGCGACCAACATTCCGCCGCACAACCTCGGCGAGGTCATCGACGCCTGCCGCGCGCTGATCGACGATCCGACGATCACCGACGACGCTCTGATCGACATCGTGCCCGGCCCGGACTTTCCGACCGGCGCTTCCATCATGGGCCGCACCGGCGCCCGCCAAGCCTATCTGACGGGCCGCGGCTCCATCATCATGCGGGCGAAGTCCGCGATCGAGGAGGTGCGCAAGGAGCGCGAGGCGATCATCTTCACCGAGATCCCCTACCAGGTGAACAAGGCGACGCTCGTCGAGAAGATCGCCGACCTCGTGCGCGAGAAGAAGCTCGAGGGCATCTCGGACCTGCGCGATGAATCCGACCGCGACGGGATGCGCATCGTGGTCGAGCTCAAGCGCGACGCCGTCGCCGAAGTGGTGCTGAACCAGCTCTACCGCTACACGCCTCTCCAGTCGTCCTTCGGCGCCAACATGGTGGCGCTTAACGGCGGCCGACCGGAGCTGTTGACCCTCCGCGACCTCCTCAAGGCCTTCGTCGACTTCCGCGAGGAGGTGGTCTCCCGCCGCACGAAGCACCTGCTCGGCAAGGCCCGCGAGCGCGCCCACGTTCTCTGCGGCCTCGCGATCGCGGTGGCCAACATCGACGAGATCATCCGCCTGATCCGCACGGCGCCCGATCCGAACGCCGCCCGCGAAGCCCTGATGGGGCGGGACTGGCCGGCGCAGGATATCGCGCCGCTCATCGCTCTGGTCGACGACCCGCGCCACCGTGTGGCGGAAGACGGCACCTATCGCCTCTCCGAGGCTCAGGCGCGCGCCATCCTCGAGTTACGCCTCCAGCGCTTGACGGCGCTCGGCCGCGAGGAGATCGGCGACGAGCTGAAGAAGCTCGCGGACGAGATCTCCGATTACCTCGATATCCTGCGCTCCCGCGCCCGGATCATGGGCATCATCAAGGACGAACTCGCGGCCGTGCGGGAGGCCTTCGCCACGCCGCGCCGCACGCAGATCCTGGACTGGGACGCCGACGTCGACGACGAGGACCTGATCCAGCGCGAGGACATGGTCGTGACCGTGTCTCATGCCGGCTACATCAAGCGCGTGCCGCTCTCGACCTACCGGGCGCAGCGCCGCGGCGGCAAGGGCCGCTCCGGCATGCAGACCCGCGAGGAGGATTTCGTCACGCGGCTCTTCGTGGCGAACACCCACACGCCGGTGCTGTTCTTCTCCTCCCGCGGCCAGGCCTACAAGGAGAAGGTGTGGCGGCTGCCGCTCGCGGCGCCCAATGCCCGCGGCAAGGCGCTGGTCAACATGCTGCCGCTCCAGGCGGGCGAGCGCATCACCACGATCATGCCGCTGCCGGAGGACGAAGCGTCCTGGGAGCGGCTCGACGTGATGTTCGCGACCGCGTCCGGCAACGTGCGCCGGAACAAGCTGTCCGACTTCGTCCAGGTCAACCGCAACGGCAAGATCGCGATGAAGCTCGATCCGGGCGACCACATCGTGGACGTGCAGATCTGCTCGGAGGGCGACGACGTGCTCCTCACGACGACGAAGGGGCAGTGCATCCGCTTCGCCGTGCCGGAGGTGCGCGTCTTCAAGGGCCGCGACTCGACGGGCGTGCGGGGCATCTCGCTGGCCAAGGACGATGAGGTGATCTCGCTGGCCATTCTCCGGCACTTCGAGGCGACGCCTGCCGAGCGCGCGGCCTACCTCAAGCAGTCGGGCGCGATCCGGCGCGCCGCGACCGGCGAGGACTTGGAGCCCGAGGAGCCCACCGTCGAGATGGAGGAGGCGGAGGAGGGCGACGTGTCCGTCTCGCCCGAGCGCTACACGGCCATGGGCGCGGCGGAGCAGCTCGTCCTCACGGCGAGCGAGTTCGGCTACGGCAAGCGCTCCTCGTCCTTCGAGTTCCGCGTCTCCGGGCGCGGTGGCAAGGGCATCCGGGCGACTGATCCGACGAAGCTCGGCGAGATCGGGCGCCTCGTCGCGGCCTTCCCCGTCGAGGTCTCGGACGAGATCATGCTGGTCTCGAACGCTGGCCAGCTGATCCGCATCCCCATCGACGGGATCCGCATCGTCAGCCGCGCTTCGAAGGGCGTGCGCCTGTTCAACACCGCCGGCGGCGAGCGCGTCGTCTCGGTCGAGCACATCGAAGGCGAGGACGAGAGCGAGGTGGGGGAGGGCGCCTGAGGGCGCCCTTGCTCAGTCGTCGTTCAGCGGCGAGGGCGTGATCCCGTCGTAAATGTCGGCCAAGGGAACGAACGCGCCCAGGGTCGGGACGGGCAGGCCGTCCTCGCGCTGCACGTGAAGCGTGGGCTCGATGCGCCAGTCGCCGTGCTCGCGCATCCAGGACTCGATTCTGATGCTGTCCTGATACACGAAGATGATCTGCTGGACGCTGGCCAGGCTGCGGTAGCGCTCGAATTTCAGAACCCGGTCGCGCCGGATCGTCGATCGCGACAGTACCTCGACGACGATGACCGGATCGGACGCGCTTCTCGCGGCGGGTTGGATCGGGCCGCAGCGAACGAGAACGTCCGGCTCGTACATGTTCCGGTCATCGACGGCGGCCAGGAAGCTCGTCATCGCCCGGCATCCCCGTGCTCTCGCCGCACGGTCGAGCAATCCGAGAACGTTGCTGATCAAAAGGGAGTGGGCCGCCGTCCCTCCCGTCATCATCTGGGGAACGCCGTCGATCAATTCCCAACGGCTGGTTGCGATCTGCTGATCGACGAAGCTCAAAAATTCGGCCAGCCCCATCGGCTCGGGCATGGATTGGGCGAAGTCAGCCATGCGGCACCGATTCCTCCGCCGGTTACTTACCATCTTTCGCCATGCGTTGCAGATTAAACGTCAACACGCTAACGCAAGCCCCGCATGCCCCGGACCGCGCTCTACACCGGCAGCTTCGACCCGGTCACCAACGGCCACCTGGACGTGGTGGGCCAGGCCTGCCGCCTCGTCGATCGGCTGGTGATCGGCATTGGGGTGCATCCGGGCAAGGCACCGGCTCTCTCCGCTGAGGAGCGCGCCGGTCTCTTGCGCGAGGTCTGCGGGCCGGTCGCGGCCAGAACTGGCACGACCCTCGAGGTCACCTCATTCGACGATCTTGCCGTCGACGCGGCCCGGCGCGTCGGGGCGACGATCCTGGTGCGCGGCCTGCGCGACGGAACGGATTTCGATTACGAAATACAGATGGCGGCTATGAACGCGGCCATGGCCCCTGAGATCCAGACCGTGTTCCTGCCGGCCTCGCCGCTCGTTCGCCCCATCACCGCCACCCTCGTGCGTCAGATCGCGGCCATGGGCGGCGACGTGACCGGCTTCGTGCCGGCCCCTGTCGCCGCCAGGCTCAAGGCTCGTTTCGCGCGCGGCTGACCGCGCCCTCACGCTAAGGAGTTCGACCCCATGAAGCGTTCGCTCGCCGTTCTCGCACTCAGCCTTGGCCTTAGCCTGCCGGCCCTCGCCCAAAGCCCGGCCGCCGATCCGCAGAACACGGTCTACCTCGATACGAAGGACGGCCGCATCACCATCCGCCTGCGCCCGGATCTCGCGCCGAAGCACGTCGAGCAGATCAAGGCCCTGACCCGCCGCGGCTTCTACAACGGCATCGTCTTTCATCGCGTCATCCCGGGCTTCATGGCACAGACGGGCGACCCGACGGGCACCGGCACCGGCAAGTCGGATCTGCCGAACCTCAAGGCCGAGTTCACCCCGACGCCCTACAAGAAGGGCTCCGTGGGCATGGCCCGCTCGGCGAGCCCGGATTCGGCGAACTCCCAGTTCTTCATCTGCTACGAGGGCTGCGGCTCGCTCACCGGCCAGTACACGCTCTTCGGCGAGGTGGTCGCCGGCCAGGACGTGGCCGACAAGATCAAGAAGGGCGACGCGGCCACCAACGGTCAGGTGTCCAACCCCGACAAGATCGTGCGGATGCAGGTCGCGGCCGACGCGAAGTGATCATCGCGCCGGGCCTTCGATCGAGCCTCGTCGCGGCGAGCCTTCTCGTCGCGGCTCCGGCTTGGAGTTCGGACGAGGGCCCGCTCGATCCGCCGATCCTGAACCTGCCCGAGAGCGTCAACGGAACGATCCGGCTCTCGCAGCAGGGACAGGAGGCCGGGCGCATCGACCGCCTCCGGGATGTGTTTCCCGCGATCCGCGCCTGCTGGCGCCCGCCGGCAGGCGAGCGGGGCACCGGTCTCCAGGTCACGCTGCGGGTGAGCTTCAAGCGCTCGGGTGCGGTCCTTGGCCGCCCGGCCGTGACCTACTTCCAGGACGGCGGCAGCCGGGAGGCGCGGGAGCGCTTCCTCACAGCCGTGCTCGAAACCTTCGCGCGGTGCACGCCGCTGCCCTTCACCGCGGGATTCGGGGCGGCCATCGCCGGCCGGCCTTTCACGTTCCGCTTCGTCGACGACCGATCCGCCTGAACCAAGGAGACCCCTATGGCGAACGACCCCGAGAACACCCTGGTCATGGAGACCACCAAAGGCCGCGTCGTCATCGCGCTGCGGCCGGACCTCGCGCCCAAGCACGTCGAGCGCATCAAGACCCTCGCCCGTCAGGGCTTCTACGACAACGTTGCGTTCCACCGCGTCATCGACGGCTTCATGGCCCAGACCGGCTGCCCGCAGGGCACCGGCACCGGCGGCTCGGACCTGCCCGACCTCCAGGCCGAGTTCAACGCCGAGCCGCACGTGCGCGGCACCTGCTCGATGGCGCGCACCAACGCCCCGCACTCCGCCAACTCGCAGTTCTTCATCTGCTTCGGCGACGCCCGCTTCCTGGACAAGCAGTACACCGTTTGGGGGAAGGTCACCGAGGGGATGGAGAACGTCGACACCATCAAGCGCGGCGAGCCGGTGCGCGACCCGGACCGGATCGTCAGCCTGAAGGTCATGGCCGACGCGGCCTGACGCTTCGTTCCACCTCTGTTCCGGATTTTTGGGGGCGGCCTTCGGGCCGCCCTTTTTGGTTTGGCCGCTGACGTTCGCCATACCGAACGGCCGGACGGGGACCGTTTGCAGGAGCGCAGAAAGGTGGTCCGAGAGCCTTCGCCAGATACGAAAGAAGCTGGTTCCACACGTAAGTCGGGTCCTTCTTCAGGATGCTAGGCTGCCCCGGCGCTCACCCCACCCGACCCTCGCTGTCGCGAGGGCCACCCTCCCCGCAGGCGGGGAGGGATGGGGCGTGGTCGTGCCCCCTCCTTCTCCCCTTGAGGGAGAAGGTGCCCTGCGAAGCAGGGCGGATGAGCGGTGGCGCAGTGAGGCGCCTCGCGAAGCGAAGAGGACGTGTGAAGCGGAGAAAGCCGGATCGGCCTATTAGCCGTGCGCCGCTTCGCGCCGCACCCTTCTCCCGACCCCGCTGACGCGGGGCCACCCTCTCCCTCAAGGGGAGGGGGAGCATCATCGTTGCCCCTGTGTGAGATTACGGTGCCGCTCTGCATCCCTCCCCGCCTGCGGGGAGGGTGGCCGGCGCGAGCCGGCCGGGTGGGGTCAGTGCTGGGCCATCTTGATGCCAGTGCCACACCGCGATGGAGCGACGACGCTCAAGCAGGTCGCCCTTCTCCAATGCTAACATGCAGAAACAAGGGCGTGCACCGGCTAAAATACCTAGGCCGACGAGCCTAGTTCTATAATCCTAACGTCTCGGACCAGTTGACCCATTCCCATTCCCCCGCGAAGAGCCCTGCACTGCGAGGAGCTCCGATGCGCGTCGACCTGTTCGATTTCGACTTGCCCGAGGACCGGATCGCGCTTCGACCGGCGAGCCCGCGGGACGCGGCGCGGCTCCTCGTGGTTCGGCCGGGACAGGGCCTCGAGGACCGGATCGTGCGCGAGCTGCCCGAACTGCTCGCGCCCGGCGACGCGCTCGTCGTCAACGACACGCGGGTGATTCCTTCGCGCCTCTACGGCCTGCGGGTGCGGGGCGAGATCGCGGCCCGCGTCGAGATCATGCTGCACAAGCGCGAGGGGGCCGACTCGTGGCGCGCCTTCGCCCGTCCGGCGAAGAAGCTAACCCTCGGCGACCGCATTCGCTTCGGCGAAGCCTCCGAGAGCGCGGCTTGCGAGCTCGCCCGTCTCGACGCGGAGGTTGTGGCGAAGGAGGAGGGCGGCGAGGTGACCTTGCGGTTCGCCTTCGCGGGCCCCGCCCTCGACGAGGCGATCGCGCGCCTCGGCGAGCTGCCCTTGCCGCCCTACATCGCCGCGAAGCGCCCGACGGATGCCCGGGACGCTGTCGACTACCAGACGGCCTACGCCCGGGAAGAGGGCGCTGTCGCGGCGCCCACGGCCGGCCTGCATTTCACCCCGGAGCTCCTCGCCCGCTGCGAGGCCAGCGGCATCGGCCTTCACCGGGTCACACTGCATGTCGGGGCCGGCACCTTCCTGCCCGTCAAGGCCGACGATACCGACGAGCACCGCATGCACGCGGAATGGGGCAGCGTGAGCGAGGAGACGGCCGACGCCCTGAACGAGGTCCGGGCCCGCGGCGGGCGGATCGTGGCGGTGGGCACCACGTCGCTGCGGCTCCTCGAGAGCGCCGCCGCGCCCGACGGCAGTCTCAGAGCCTTCCGCGGCGAGACCGCGATCTTCATCACGCCGGGCTACCGCTTCCGCGCTGTCGACGCCCTGATGACCAACTTTCACCTACCGCGCTCGACGCTGTTCATGCTCGTCAGCGCGTTCTCCGGCCTCGACACGATGCGCGCGGCCTATGCCCACGCCATCGCCGCGGGCTATCGATTCTACTCCTACGGCGACGGCAGCCTCCTGTTTCGCGCCGAGCCTTGAGCCCCTTCCTCGCGGAGGGCAAAGGGCCTATCTGCGCCCGACCATGACCGACACTTTCTCCTTCACCGTCACGAAAACGAGCGGCGCGGCCCGCACCGGCGAGATCCGCATGCCCCGCGGCGTGATCCGCACGCCCGCCTTCATGCCGGTCGGCACCGCGGCCACCGTGAAGGCGATGTATCCGGACCAGGTGAAGGCGCTCGGCGCCGACGTGGTGCTCGGCAATACCTACCACCTCATGCTGCGCCCGGGCGCCGAGCGGATGGCGCGGCTCGGCGGGCTGCACAAGTTCATGAACTGGCCCTACCCGATCCTTACGGATTCCGGCGGCTTCCAGGTCATGTCGCTCGCGTCCTTGCGCAAGATCGACGAGACGGGTGTCACCTTCCGCTCCCATATCGATGGCTCCTCGCACGTGCTCACGCCGGAGCGCTCCATCGAGGTCCAGGGGCTGCTCGGCTCCGACATCCAGATGCAGCTCGACGAATGCGTGCGGCTGCCCTGCACGGAGGAGGAGGCGGAGAAGGCGATGCGCCTGTCCCTGCGCTGGGCCGAACGCTGCCGCATCGCCTTCGGTGAGCAGCCGGGCAAGGCGATGTTCGGCATCGTCCAAGGCGGGGCCGTCGAGCGGTTGCGGGTCGAGAGCGCCCGGGAACTCGTCGGGCTCGACCTGAAGGGCTACGCCGTCGGCGGCCTGGCGGTCGGCGAACCCCAGGAGGTCATGCTCGCCATGATCGAGGTGGTCGAGCCACACCTGCCCAAGGACAAGCCGCGCTATCTCATGGGCGTCGGCACGCCGGACGACCTCGTCGAAGCGGTGCGGCGCGGGATCGACATGTTCGATTGCGTGATGCCGACCCGCGCCGGCCGGCACGGCACGGCCTATACGCGCCTCGGTCCCGTCAACCTCAAGAACGCCAGGCACGCCGACGATCCCGAGCCTCTCGACGCGCAGTCGAAATGCGTGGCGACGAACGGATACTCCAAAGCCTACCTGCACCACCTCGTCCGCTCGAACGAGATCCTTGGGATGATGCTCCTGACCTGGTCGAACCTCGCCTATTACCAGGAGCTGATGGCGGCCTTGCGCAAGGCCATCGCCGAGGGGCGGCTGGAGGACGCAATCGGCGAGATCAAGGAGGGCTGGGCGAAGGGCCGGCGGGAGTCCGGTGACGCGGCCGGGCCGGTCGACGCCGTCAGTCCGGCCGACCTCGCACCGTGACCCGGTAGAAGCCGTCGGGCGCGTCGGCGCCCGTGACCCGGGCCGCCTTGAGGGCGTCGGCCACCCGGGCCGCCACCGGCAGGCGCATGTGCAGCGGGTCCCAGTAATTGCGGTCGTCTGTCGTGACCGGCGAGGCGCGCCGGAAATCGACGAGGGTCGCCCCGCGCTTGGCGGCCAGTGCCGCGACCCGTTCCTTGCATGCTTGGTCCAGCGCTTCCGCGGCGCTACCGGGCTGCATCTGCGCGGCGACGTGAATCGGCAGGAAGGCCAGGATCACCTCCGATCCGGCGGGCACCTTCGCCAGGGCCCCGTCGAGCCAAGCCAAAGCCGGCATGGCCAAGCGCTCGGCTTCGGCGGGAGACATGGTGACCGCCGGTGACGCCGGCACGATCCGACGCTCGGGCCGGTTGAACCAGATATGAGCACGGGCGCGCTCGAGGTCGTAGCTCGCCTCGGGCGGGGTGAACACCTCGAACCCGTCCGCCCTGATCCGCTCCGGCAGTCGCCCAACGCGGTTCAGCACCACCCGCGCCGCGATCTCGAGGCCGCGCAGGTTGAACAACTCAGGGAGATCGTTCCATGGTTTCTCGTCGTAGAGCCAGGGCGGGAAGGAGCGCGAGGTGAAGCGCTTCTCGGGCTTGTCCGCTTCCGCCTCGCACCAGGGCAGGTCGAGGCCGAGGATCAGGGTTCGCGGGCGGGGGACGCGGCGCAGGAAGAGGTCGATGAGCTGAAGCTGCTCGTAGGGTGTGCCGGCGTTGAGGCCGAGATTGGCGAAGCGGCCGCCGAAAAGGCGGTTCAACTGCTCGGGGTCGAGGAGGCGGATGGTGGAGGTGCCGAAGGCGGCTGAGTCGTAGGCCCCGCTGCGCACGATCTGCGGGTACATGTAGCGCTGGTTGAGGTCCATGATCGGCGGGCGCGGCCGCCCCGGCGCGACGCGGCGCCCGTAAGGATCGGCGAGCAGGATCAGGGCGGCACAGAGGAGCCCGAGCGCGAGGGCGGTGATCGCGAAGGTGCGGCCGAACGCGCTCCAGGACGGGAAAGACGGCATCGCTCGGCGTCGTGGTCGGTCGTGCGGCGGCTGTCAACGGGCGAGGGGCATCGATGGCTCCCGACCGTCATTCCGGGGCCGCGCAGCGGAGCCCGGAACCCATGACGGGGCCGATGGTGACCGCAGCAGCTCACCCAGTCGTAGATTCCGGGTTCTCGCCTCTGGCGAGCCCCGGAATGACGGCCGCGAGTACGATCAGCCCAGGGCCCTGAGGTGGCGGATCGGCCGCCCCGGCGCGATGGCCGCCGCGGCTTCGATGATGCCCCGGGCGTCAATGCCAAAGTGGCGGTAGAGGTCCTGGATCGTGCCCGTCTGCCCGAAATGCTCGACGCCGAGCGCTCGTGTCCGATGGCCGTAAACGCCGCCGAGCCAGGCGAGCGTCGCCGGATGGCCGTCGATGACCGTGACGAGGGCGCAGTGCGAGGGCACGTCGGCGAGCAGGCGCTCGACGTGGCTCGACGCGCGTGCCGCGCCCGCTTCCCGGGCCCGCTGCGCGGCCGTCCAGCCGGCGTTGAGACGGTCGGCGGAGGTGACCGCAAGCAGCCCGACGTCGCGCCGGTCCTCCGCCATGAGGCCTACGGCCTCGATCGCCTCCGGCGCGACCGCGCCCGTATAGGCCACCACCACGCTTGCGTTCGGGCCGGGGCGGCGCAGCCAATAGCCGCCGTCGATGATGTCGCCCTCGAGCGCGGGGCTCATCACCCGGTCCGGCTGCTCCAGGCTGCGGGTCGACAAGCGCAAGTAGACCGAGCCGCCCTTGGCGTCGCGATTCCAGGCCGTGCTGGCCTCGGGCTCCTCCGCCCCGTCCCGCTGCAGGTAGTCGAAGGACCAGCGCAGGATGCTGGCGAGTTCGTCGACGAAGGCCGGCTCGAAGGCGGCCAGCCCATCCTGTGCCAGGCCGATAAGCGGCGTGCCGATCGATTGGTGGGCACCACCCTCGGGCGCAAGCGTGATCCCTGAGGGCGTCGCGACGAGGATGAAGCGGGCGTCCTGGTAGCAGGCGTAGTTGAGCGCATCCAAACCGCGCTGGATGAAAGGGTCGTAGAGCGTGCCGATCGGGATCAGGCGCGCGCCGAAGAGGCTGTGCGACAGGCCGAGGCCGGACAGCAGCAGGAACAGGTTCATCTCGGCGATGCCGAGTTCCAGGTGCTGGCCCTTCGGCGAAAAGTCCCAGGTGAAGGTCGAGGGGATGCGCTCGGACTTGAAGAGGTCGCGCATCTCCTGGCGGGCGAAGAGCCCGCGGCGGTTCACCCAGGCGCCGAGATTGGTCGAGACGGTGACG
>DATCMH010000007.1:0-178723 GCA_036563505.1 Beijerinckiaceae bacterium | reverse complement strand
GCCGTTCCTGATGCCGATCGAGGACGTGTTCTCGATCTCGGGCCGCGGCACGGTGGTGACGGGTCGCGTCGAGCGCGGCATCGTCAAGGTCGGTGAGTCGGTCGAGATCGTCGGCATCCGTCCGACGACGACGACGACGGTGACCGGCGTCGAGATGTTCCGCAAGCTGCTCGACCAGGGTCAGGCGGGCGACAACGTCGGCGTGCTGCTGCGCGGCACGAAGCGCGAGGACGTGGAGCGCGGCCAGGTCGTGTGCAAGCCGGGTTCGGTGAAGCCGCACTCGAAGTTCAAGGCCGAGGCCTACATCCTGACGAAGGAAGAGGGCGGCCGCCACACGCCGTTCTTCACCAACTACCGCCCGCAGTTCTACTTCCGCACGACGGACGTGACCGGCGTGTGCACGCTGCCCGAGGGCACCGAGATGGTGATGCCGGGCGACAACGTGACCATGGACGTGGTGCTGATCGTGCCGGTGGCCATGGAAGAGAAGCTGCGCTTCGCCATCCGCGAGGGTGGTCGCACCGTCGGTGCCGGCGTCGTCGCCGCCATCAACGACTAACCGCAAGCATCATCGACAGGGGACGTAAGAGGGGCGGGCCCTCGCGCCCGCTCCTCAACGTTTCCGCCGAGGTCAGGTCATGAACGGTCAGAACATCCGCATTCGCCTTAAGGCGTTCGATCACCGCATCCTCGATGCGTCCACCAAGGAAATCGTCTCGACCGCGCGCCGGACCGGCGCGCAGATCCGGGGCCCGATCCCGCTGCCGACCCATATCGAGAAGTTCACGGTGAACCGTTCGCCGCACATCGATAAAAAGTCGCGCGAGCAGTTCGAGATGCGCACGCACAAGCGGGTGCTCGATATCGTCGACCCGACGCCGCAGACCGTGGACGCGCTGATGAAGCTCGACCTCGCCGCGGGCGTGGATGTGGAAATCAAGCTCTGAGCCGCTGAGGCTTAGGGCTTCGGACAGGCACGCCCAAGAGGACACGCTCATGCGCTCTGGCGTCATCGCACAAAAGGTCGGAATGACCCGCATCTTCACGGATGCCGGGGAGCACGTTCCGGTGACGGTACTGAAGGTCGATGCCTGTCAGGTCGTCGCCCATCGGACCAAGGACAAGAACGGCTACACGGCGCTGCAGGTCGGCGTCGGGACGGCCAAGGTGAAGAACGTGTCGGCAGCCCAGCGCGGCCACTTCGCGGTCGCCCAGGTTGAGCCGAAGAAGAAGGTGGCCGAGTTCCGCGTGTCTGACGACGCGCTGATCCCGGTCGGCGCCGAGATCACGGCGGACCACTTCGTGGCTGGTCAGTTCGTCGACGTGACGGGCACCACCACGGGTAAGGGGTTCGCCGGCGGCATGAAGCGCTGGAACTTCGGCGGCCTTCGCGCCACGCACGGCGTGTCCGTGTCCCACCGCTCGATCGGTTCGACCGGCGGGCGCCAGGATCCGGGCAAGACGTTCAAGAACAAGAAGATGCCGGGCCATCTCGGTGCCGAGCGCGTGACGACGCAGAACCTGCGCGTCGTCCAGACCGATCCGGAGCGCGGCCTCATCCTCGTCGAGGGTGCTGTGCCGGGCGTCGCCGGCGGCTGGATCTACGTGCGCGATGCGGTGAAGCGGTCGCTTCCGGCCGACGTTCCGCGGCCGGGCAAGTTCCGGGAGCGGGATGCCGGCGGTCAGCCGACGGCGCCGGCCACCGAGGCTCCGGCCGTTGAGGAGAATGCGTGATGAAGATCGACGTCACCACGCTCGAGGGCGGGACCGCCGGGTCGCTCGAACTCAGCGAGGCCATCTTCGGCCTCGAGCCGCGCGCCGACATCCTGGCCCGCATGGTGCGCTGGCAGCTCGCCAAGCGTCGGGCCGGCACGCACGCGGTGAAGAACCGCTCGGACATCGACCGGACGACCAAGAAGCTGTACAAGCAGAAGGGTACCGGCAACGCCCGTCACGGCGCGGCGTCCGCGCCGCAGTTCCGCGGCGGCGGCCGGGCGTTCGGTCCGCAGGTGCGCTCCCACGCGCATGACCTGCCGAAGAAGGTCCGGGCGCTTGCGCTGCGCCATGCGCTCTCGGCCAAGGCGAAAGACCAGTCCCTGATCGTCGTCGATCAGGCGACGCTGGCCGAGCCGAAGACGAAGGCGCTCGTCGAGCGCTTCGGCAAGCTCGGGCTCTCGAATGCCCTCGTGATCGCGGGCGCCGAGGTCGAGACCAATTTCGGCCTGGCCGCGCGCTCCATCGCCAACATCGACGTCCTGCCGGTGCAGGGCATCAACGTCTACGACATCCTGCGGCGCGAGAAGCTCGTTCTCACCCGCGAGGCGGTCGATGCGCTGGAGGCGCGCTTCAAATGAGCCTGGATCCGCGCCATTACGACGTGATCGTGAGCCCCGTGATCACTGAGAAGGCCACCGCTCTCTCCGAGCAGAACAAGGTGGTGTTCAAGGTGCGTTCGGACGCGACGAAGCCGCAGATCAAGGAAGCGGTCGAGAAGCTGTTCGACGTGAAGGTGACGGGCGTCAACACGCTCGTGACCAAGGGCAAGGTGAAGATGTTCCGCGGCAGGCGGGGCCAGCGTTCGGACGTGAAGAAGGCGGTCGTGACCCTCGCCGAGGGTCAGTCCATCGACATCACGACCGGCCTGTGAGCGGTTGAGAGAGCAGCGACATGGCTCTGAAGTCTTATAAGCCGGTGACCCCGGGCCAGCGCCAGCTGGTCCTGGTCGACCGCAGCGCCCTGTACAAGGGCAAGCCGGTGAAGGCGCTGACCGAGGGCAAGAGCTCCTCGGGCGGCCGCAACAACCTCGGTCGGGTCACCGTGCGCTTCCGCGGCGGCGGCCACAAGCGGACGCTGCGCCTGATCGACTTCAAGCGCCGCGGCCACATGAACGAGGCTGCGACCGTCGAGCGGATCGAGTACGATCCGAACCGCACGGCCTTCATCGCGCTCCTCCGCTACGCCGACGGCGAGCTCTCCTACATCCTGGCCCCGCAGCGCCTCGCGGCGGGCGATCAGGTCGTGGCGGGCGAGCAGGTCGACATTAAGCCGGGCAACGCGATGCCGATCGGCAACATGCCGGTGGGCACGATCGTCCACAACGTCGAGCTCAAGATCGGCAAGGGCGGCGCGATCGCGCGGTCTGCGGGCAACTACGCCCAGATCGTCGGCCGCGATCAGGGCTACGTCACGCTGCGCCTCAACTCCGGCGAGCAGCGCCTGGTCCACGGGCAGTGCTTCGCGTCCGTGGGCGCGGTGTCGAACCCGGACCACATGAACATCTCGATCGGCAAGGCCGGTCGTAACCGCTGGCTCGGCAAGCGTCCGCACAACCGCGGCGTCTCGATGAACCCGATCGACCACCCGCACGGCGGTGGCGAGGGCCGGACCTCCGGCGGCCGTCACCCGGTCACGCCCTGGGGCAAGCCCACCAAGGGCAAGAAGACCCGGTCCAACAAGCGGACCGATCGCATGATCGTGTCGAGCCGCCACGCGCGGAAGAAGTAAGAGGGCCACCATGGCACGTTCGATCTGGAAGGGCCCGTTCGTCGACGGCTACCTCCTCAAGAAGGCGGAGGCCGCTCGCGGCTCGACGCGCAACGAAGTGATCAAGATCTGGAGCCGTCGCTCCACGATCCTGCCGCAGTTCGTGGGCCTCACCTTCGGGGTCTACAACGGACAGAAGCACATCCCGGTCTACGTCTCCGAGGAGATGGTGGGGCACAAGTTCGGCGAGTTCTCGCCGACCCGCACCTTCCACGGTCACGCGGCCGACAAGAAGGCGAAGAGGCGCTGACATGGGCAAGGCCGCTACTCCGCGCGCGCTGAGCGACACCGAGGCGAAGGCCGTTCTGCGCATGCTGCGGGTGTCCCCGCAGAAGCTGAACCTCGTCGCCCAGCTCATCCGCGGCAAGAAGGTCGCGACGGCGCTCGCCGATCTCGAGTTCTCGCGCAAGCGCATCGCTCGCGATGTTCGCAAGTGCCTCGAGAGCGCGATCGCGAACGCCGAGAACAACCACAACCTGGACGTCGACGACCTCGTCGTGAAAGAGGCGTTCGTGGGCAAGGCGCTCGTCATGAAGCGCTTCCATGCCCGCGCCCGCGGCCGCGGCGCCCGCATCCTGAAGCCGTTCTCGAACCTCACCATCGTGGTTCGTGAAGTCGCCACCGAACAGGCGGCGTGAGGAGTAGCCGATGGGACAGAAAGTCAATCCGATCGGTCTTCGGCTCGGCATCAACCGCACCTGGGACTCGCGCTGGTACGCGAACAAGGGCGAGTACGCCAAGCTGATGCACGAGGACGCCGCGATCCGCGAGGCGCTGCTCAAGCAGCTCAAGCAGGCCGCTGTTTCCAAGATCGTCATCGAGCGCCCGCACCGGAAGTGCCGCGTCACCATCCACTCGGCTCGTCCGGGCGTGGTGATCGGCAAGAAGGGCGCCGACATCGACAAGCTGCGCAAGCTCGTCGGCTCCATGACCAAGGCGGACGTCGCCATCAACATCGTCGAGGTGCGCAAGCCCGAGGTCGATGCGGTGCTGGTGGCCGACTCGATCGCTCAGCAGCTCGAGCGCCGCGTCGCCTTCCGTCGCGCTATGAAGCGCGCCGTCCAGTCGGCGATGCGCCTCGGCGCGGAAGGCATCCGGATCAACTGCTCGGGCCGCCTCGGCGGCGCGGAGATCGCCCGCCAGGAATGGTACCGCGAGGGTCGCGTTCCGCTGCACACGCTGCGCGCGGACGTTGATTACGGCACCGCGACCGCCTTCACGACCTACGGGACGTGCGGCATCAAGGTGTGGATCTTCAAGGGCGAGATCCTCGAGCACGATCCGATGGCGCAGGATCGTCGTCTGAACGAAGAGGGGGCTCGCTCCGGCGGCCGCCGCGATCGCGATCACGCCGCGTGACGCGAGAAGGATAGAGGTTTGCCATGTTGCAACCCAAGAAGACCAAGTTCCGCAAAGCCTTCAAGGGCCGCATCAAGGGCCCGTCGAAGGGCGGCACGGAGCTGAACTTCGGTCAGTTCGGCCTCAAGGCCGTCGAGCCGGAGCGGATCACCGCGCGCCAGATCGAGGCGGCCCGCCGCGCGATCACGCGTCAGATGAAGCGCCAGGGCCGCGTGTGGATTCGCGTGTTCCCGGACGTGCCGGTGTCGACGAAGCCGACCGAGGTGCGTATGGGCAAGGGCAAGGGCGCTCCCGAGTATTGGGCCGCCCGCGTCGCGCCGGGCCGCATCATGTTCGAGATCGACGGTGTCGCGGAAGACATCGCCCGCGAGGCCCTGCGCCTCGGCGCGGCGAAGCTGCCTATCAAGACCCGCTTCATCCAGCGCATCGCCGAGTAAGGGAGGCCTTGTCATGAAATCGAGCCAGCGCCTCTCCGACCTCAAGGGTCTGTCACAGGACCAGCTCCAGGACGAACTGCTGAACCTGAAAAAGGAGCAGTTCAACCTGCGCTTCCAGCGCGCCACCGGCCAGCTGGAGAACACCGCCCGCGTCCGCGAGGTCCGCCGCGACATCGCCCGCGTCCGGACGCTCCAGCGCGTCAACACCGCCGCCAAGGCATAAGGAGACAACCCCAATGCCGAAGCGCGTATTGCAGGGCGTCGTCGTCAGCGACAAGCAGGACAAGACCGTCGTCGTGAAGGTCGAGCGCCGTTTCACGCACCCGGTCATGAAGAAGACGGTCCGCAAGACCAAGAACTACCACGCCCACGACGAGGCCAACCAGGCCAAGGTCGGCGACGTGGTGCAGATCGAAGAGACCCGTCCGCTCTCGAAGCTGAAGACGTGGATCCTCGTCGAGACCGCGAAAGCCTGAGCGACGCCGTCGCATTGTAAATCGGGCTTGCTATTTCGGGGCCGGCGCGGTATGCGCCGGCCTCTCACGACAAATGGGCAGGGGACGTCAGATCCCCATCAGGCGTAGTCCGGCCGGCAATCGTGCCGCCGCCGGAAACCTGTCTGAAACAAGGAAAGGATCAAAGCCATGATCCAGATGCAAACCAATCTCGACGTCGCCGACAATTCGGGCGCGCGCCGCGTGATGTGCATCAAGGTTCTGGGCGGTTCGAAGCGGAAGTACGCCGGCGTCGGCGACATCATCGTGGTGTCGGTCAAGGAGGCGATCCCGCGCGGCCGCGTGAAGAAGGGCGACGTCATGAAGGCGGTCGTCGTTCGCACGGCCAAGGACATCCGCCGTCCCGACGGCTCCGTCATCCGGTTCGACCGCAACGCCGCCGTGCTCATCAACAATCAGAAAGAGCCGGTCGGCACCCGCATCTTCGGGCCCGTGCCGCGCGAGCTGCGCGCCAAGAACCACATGAAGATCATCTCGCTGGCGCCGGAGGTGCTCTGATGGCCGCGAAAATCAAGAAAGGCGACACGGTCGTCGTCCTCACCGGCCGCGACAAGGGCCGCTCCGGTGAAGTGGTGCAGGTGCTGCCGAAGGAGGAGCGCGCGCTCGTGCGCGGCGTGAACCTTGTGAAGCGCCATCAGCGCCAGACCATGAACCAGGAAGGCGGGATCATCTCGAAAGAGGCGACGATCCACCTCTCGAACCTGGCGCTCGCGGACCCGAAGGACGGCAAGGCCACCCGGGTCGGATTCAAAGTTCTGGACGACGGACGCAAGGTGCGCTTCGCCAAGCGTTCGGGAGATCTGATCGATGCCTGAGGCAACGCAGAACGGCTACACGCCGCGCATGAAGGAGCACTACGAGACCGTAGTGCGGCCCAAGCTCATCGAGGAGTTCGGCTACACGAACCCGATGCAGGTTCCGACGATCGAGAAGATCGTCCTCAACATGGGCGTCGGCGAGTCGACGGGCGACTCCAAGAAGGCCTCCGTGGCCGCCGAGGACCTCGCTCTCATCGCTGGCCAGAAGCCCGTGATCACCAGGGCCCGCAAGGCCATCTCGCAGTTCAAGGTTCGCGAGAACATGCCGATCGGCTGCAAGGTCACCTTGCGCAAGGTCCGCATGTACGAGTTCCTGGACCGCCTGGTGACGATCGCGCTGCCGCGCGTCCGCGACTTCCGGGGCCTGAACCCGAAGTCGTTCGACGGTCGCGGCAACTACGCGCTCGGCATCAAGGAGCACATCGTTTTCCCCGAGATCAACTACGACAAGGCGGAATCGATGTGGGGCATGGACGTCGTCATCGCGACCACCGCGAAGACGGACGCCGAGGCTCGGGCCCTCCTCAAGCACTTCAACTTCCCGTTCCGGCAGTGAGCCCGTCGGGCTCAGACGCGGACACCGGAGAACAAACCTGATGGCTAAGAAAAGCGCGATCGAGAAGAACCGGCGCCGCCGGGCGATGGTCAAGCAGTACGCCGCCAAGCGCGAGGCACTGCTGGCCACCGCGAACAACGAAGCCTTGCCGATGGAGGAGCGCTTCGAGGCGCGCCTCAAGCTGGCGGAGCTGCCCCGCAACGCGAACCCGACCCGCGTCCGCAATCGCTGCGAGATGACGGGCCGCCCGCGCGCGGTCTATCGCAAGCTCGGCGTCTCGCGCATCGCGATCCGGGATCTGGGCTCGAAGGGCCTGATCCCCGGCCTCGTGAAGTCGAGCTGGTAAGGAGGGTCCTTCGATGTCGATCAACGATCCTCTGGGCGATATGCTCACCCGTATCCGCAACGCGCAGATGCGCCGCCGCGGAACGGTCGCGACCCCCGGCTCCAAGCTGCGGGCCCGCGTGCTCGAGGTGCTCAAGACCGAGGGCTACATCCGCGACTACGCGTCGACGGATTTCGGCAACGGCCGCACCGAGTTCCAGATCGAGCTCAAGTACTACGACGGCCAGCCCGTGATCCGCTCCATCGAGCGTGTCTCGAAGCCCGGCCGGCGCGTCTACGCCTCCGTGGATAACATGCCGCGCGTGGCCGACGGGCTCGGCGTCACCATCATCTCCACGCCGCAGGGCGTCATGGCCGATCACGAGGCCCGGGAGAGGAACGTGGGTGGCGAAGTGCTGTGCAAGGTCTTCTGACCGAGCCGGCATCGCTGACAACCACGGGAGAGATCACATGTCTCGAGTAGGCAAGAAGCCTGTGACGGTGCCGGCCGGCGTGACCGCGACCGTCGACGGGCAGATGGTGAAGGTGAAGGGCGCGAAGGGCGAGCTGTCGTTCCTGGTGCCTGAAGAAGTGCTGGTCGCCATGCAGGACGGCGCGGTCAAGGTCGACCCGCGGGACGACTCCAAGACGGCCCGCGCCAAGTGGGGCATGTCCCGCGCCCAGGTCTCGAACCTGGTCGAGGGCGTGTCGAAGGGCTTCGAGCGTAAGCTTGAGATCAACGGCGTCGGCTACAAGGCCGCGCTCGCCGGCAAGGTCCTGAAGCTGTCGCTCGGCTACAGCCACGACGTCGACTACGAGGTTCCGGCGGGCGTCACCATCACGGTGCCGCGTCCGACGGAGATCGTGGTCGCCGGCATCGACAAGCAGAAGGTCGGCCAGACCGCCGCCGAGATCCGCGAGTATCGCGGCCCGGAGCCCTACAAGGGCAAGGGCGTGAAATACGCGGGCGAGTTCATCTTCCGCAAGGAAGGCAAGAAGAAGTAAGGGCAGCGCCATGGCTCAGAATTTAGACGCGGCCACCCGCCGCAAGGCGCGCGTCCGTCGCGCCATCCGCAAGGCGGCCAACGGCCGCCCGCGCCTGTCGGTGTTCCGCTCTTCGAAGCAGATTTACGCCCAGATCATCGACGATGCCGAAGGTCGGACGCTCGCGTCCGCTTCGAGCATAGAGAAGGATCTGCGCGAGAAGCTGAAGACCGGCGCGGACGTCGCTGCGGCCTCGGAAGTCGGTAAGCTGATCGCGCAGCGCGCGACGGCGGCCGGCGTGACGCAGGTGATCTTCGACCGCTCGGGCTACCTCTACCATGGCCGCGTGAAGGCCCTGGCCGACGGCGCCCGCGAGGCCGGGCTCGAGTTCTGATCAGGGCTCCTGCCCTGAGGAAATCAACCGCGGCGGGGCGCAGCACGCGCCGACCGCCGCGGTCATCGTTTCGGCGGGTTCGAGAACGACCCATCCTTCAAGCGAGCGGGCCCCGCCGCCCGCGCTAGTGAGAACGAGACTATGGCAAGAGAACCCCGTGAGCGCTCCGGCGAGCGCGAGAAGGCCGACAGCGAATTCGTCGACCGGCTCGTTCACATCAACCGCGTCGCGAAGGTGGTGAAGGGCGGCCGTCGCTTCGGCTTCGCGGCCCTCGTCGTCGTCGGTGATCAGAAGGGCCGCGTCGGCTTCGGCCACGGCAAGGCCCGTGAGGTGCCGGAGGCGATCCGCAAGGCGACGGAGGCCGCCAAGCGCGGCCTGATCCGCGTGCCCCTGCGCGAGGGCCGCACGCTGCACCATGATGTGCAGGGCCGTCACGGCGCCGGCAAGGTGATCTTGCGCGCCGCCCCGCAGGGCACCGGCATCATCGCCGGCGGTCCGATGCGCGCCGTCTTCGAGGCGGTCGGCATGCAGGACGTCGTGTCGAAGTCCCTCGGCTCCTCGAACCCCTACAACCTGGTTCGCGCCACCTTCGACGCCCTCAAGAACGAGGACTCGCCCCGCTCGGTCGCGGCGCGCCGCGGTCTCAAGGTGTCCGTTCTCCAGACCCGCCGCCGCGACGCCGACATGTCGGACGGCGCCGGCGCCGACGCGTAAGGGGAGGGCGGTCCATGGCTGACACGAACACCGTCACTGTCCGTCAGATCGGCTCGCCGATCCGCCGCGACGCCAAGCAGCGCCAGACCCTCGTCGGGCTCGGGCTCAACAAGCTGCACCGCACCTCGACCCTATCCGACACCCCGGCGGTGCGCGGCATGATCGAGAAGGTGAAGCACCTCGTCACCGTCGTCGACGGGAAGTGAGGAGGGCGCCATGAAACTCAATGAAATCCGCGACAACGAAGGCGCCACGAAGAACCGCATGCGGGTCGGTCGTGGCATCGGCTCCGGCAAAGGCAAGACCGGTGGCCGCGGCGTGAAGGGTCAGAAGGCCCGCACCGGTGTGTCGATCAAGGGCTTCGAGGGCGGTCAGATGCCGCTTCATCGTCGCCTGCCGAAGCGCGGCTTCAACAATCCGGGCGCGCGCGACCTCAACGAGGTCAATCTCGGCCGCATCCAGGAGGCGGTCGCCGCGGGCAAGCTCGCGGCCGACGCCACGGTGACTGAGGCCGCTCTCGTGGCGGCCGGCGTGCTCGCCAAGTACCGCGACGGCGTGAAGATTCTCGGCGTCGGGTCGCTCGAGGCCAAGCTCGCCTTCGAGGTCGCCGGTGCGTCGAAGTCGGCGCGCGAGGCCATCGAGCGGGCGGGCGGCACCGTCACGATCCTGGGTGCCGAACAGGCTGCCGTTGCGCAGGCGTGAGCCGCGCCATACATCCTTGACCGAGGAGCGGCGGCCCGCGACGTTTCGCGAGGCCGCCGTTCGCGCGATTAGACGCCGCCCGGAGCGGCGTCGCTGACCTTTCCGAGGACACGAGCATGGCCTCTGCAGCCGAGCAGCTTGCGGCGAACATCAACTTCGGCGCGATCGCCAAGGCCGACGAGCTCAAGAAGCGCATCTGGTTCACCCTGGGCGCGCTCGTCGTGTTTCGCCTAGGAACTTACATCCCGCTGCCGGGCATCGATCCGGACGCTTTGCGCCAGAGCTTCCAGAATGCCTCGGGCGGCGTGCTGGGCCTGTTCAACATGTTCTCGGGCGGTGCCGTCGAGCGCATGGCGATCTTCGCGCTCAACATCATGCCCTACATCTCGGCCTCGATCATCGTGCAGCTCCTCACCTCGGTGCTGCCGACCCTCGAAGCCTTGAAGAAGGAGGGCGAGTCGGGCCGCAAGGTGCTGAACCAGTACACGCGCTACCTCACGGTGGTTCTGGCCGTCTTCCAGTCATGGGGCATCGCGGTCGGCCTGCAGAGCTCGGGCAACATCGTCCAGGAGCCGGGACCGTTCTTCCTCATCTCCAGCGTCATCACGCTGACCGGGGGCACGCTCTTCCTGATGTGGCTTGGCGAGCAGATCACCTCCCGCGGCATCGGCAACGGGTCGTCGCTCATCATCTTCGCCGGCATCGTGGCGCAGCTTCCCTCGGCCATCTTCGGCACCCTCGAGCTCGGCCGCCAGGGCGCGATCTCGACGGTTCTCATTCTCGGCGTGATCGTTCTGTGCGTGGCGGTGATCTACTTCATCGTATTCATGGAGCGCGCCCAGCGTCGGCTCCTGATCAACTATCCGAAGCGTCAGGTCGGCAACCGCATGTACGAGGGGCAGACCTCGTTCCTGCCGCTCAAGCTGAACACGTCCGGCGTCATTCCGCCGATCTTCGCTTCCTCGCTGCTGCTGCTGCCCGCGACCGCGGCAAGCTTCTCGGCAAACCAGGGTGGAACGGGCTTCCTCAGCACGCTCTCGGCCTTCCTCGGCCACGGCCGGCCGGCCTACATGATCCTCTACGCGGCGCTGATCATCTTCTTCGCCTTCTTCTACACGGCGATCGTGTTCAATCCCCAGGAGACAGCGGACAACCTGAAGAAGCACGGCGGCTTCATCCCCGGCATCCGCCCCGGCGAGCGCACGGCGGATTACATCGACCATGTCCTCACCCGGATCACCGTGATCGGCGCCGCCTACCTGACGGTGATCTGCCTCATCCCCGAGCTTCTCGTGTCCTACGCGGCGCTGCCCTTCTATTTCGGCGGTACCTCGCTCCTCATCGTGGTGTCGGTAACCATGGATACCGTGGCCCAGGTGCATGGACATCTGCTCGCCCATCAGTACGAAGGGCTGGTGAAGAAAGCCAAGCTGAAGGGCGCCCGTCGCCGCTGACGAGGCATTCAGGCTGGCGCTGAAGGGGGCAACGCCGCGATGAGGATCATCCTTCTCGGACCGCCAGGGGCGGGGAAGGGCACGCAGTCGGCACGCATCGTCGAGCGTTTCGGCATCCCGCAACTCTCGACCGGCGACATGCTCCGTGCCGCGGTCGCCGCGGGCACGCCGGTCGGCCTCAAAGCCAAGGCGATCATGGAGCGGGGCGACCTCGTCTCCGACGACGTCGTGATCGGCATCGTCGCCGATCGCGTCGAGGAGCCCGACGCGAAGAAGGGCTTCATCCTCGACGGTTTCCCGCGCACCGTGGCCCAGGCCGAGGCGCTCGACGCGATGCTCGCCGAGAAGGGGCTGAGCCTCGACGCGATCATCGAGTTCAAGGTCGACGAGGCGGCCCTCGTCGGACGCATTGAGAAGCGGGCGGCCGAGACGCTGGCGCGGGGCGAGGCCGTTCGCAAGGACGACAACCCAGACGTCTTCAAGACCCGGCTCGAGGCTTACAAGACCCAGACGGCGCCACTCTCAGCCTATTACGAGAAGCGCGGCATGCTGAAGTCCGTCGACGGCATGAAGCCGATCGACGAGGTGTCCCAGGCTCTCTGGGGCCTCCTGAAGGCATGAGTCGAGACGGGGTTGACGGAACGCGTTCAGCGCGCTATCGCCCACCCCTCTTCGTCAGCGCCGAAGATCCCGGAGGGGTTCGCGAGAATCCGTCCCGGGCTTTTCGTGTTTGACGCACACCTCGCGCAAGGGCCGGCCTCCACCGGACGCGCGAACCAACCGCCGAGGCGCTTCGCCTCGCCACATGGAGACGAGACATGGCCCGCATCGCCGGCGTCAACATTCCGACCAACAAGCGCGTCGTGATCGCGCTGCAGTACATCCACGGCATCGGCTCGCAGAAGGCGCAGGAGATCACGGACAAGGTGGGCATTCCCGCCGAGCGCCGGGTCAACCAGCTCACCGACGCCGAGGTGCTGCAAATCCGCGAGACGATCGACCGCGACTACGTCGTCGAGGGCGACCTGCGCCGCCAGGTCTCGACCAACATCAAGCGCCTGATGGACCTCGCGGCCTATCGCGGCCTGCGCCATCGCCGCAACCTGCCGGTTCACGGCCAGCGCACCCACACCAACGCCCGCACCCGCAAGGGCAAGGCGAAGCCGATCGCCGGCAAGAAGAAGTGATTTAGCGAGTGGTGAGTAGCGAACGGCGAATGGAGCATCTTCTCCGTTCTCGGCTCGCTACTCGCCACTCCCTCTCTCTCATCCCGAGCGCCTGGCATCACGGGCGCGCTTGAAGGACGAATAGACCTATGGCCAAAGAAGCAACCCGCGTCCGCCGTCGCGAACGCAAGAACATCGTGTCGGGCGTCGCTCACGTGAACGCCTCGTTCAACAACACGATGGTCACGATCACGGACGCGCAGGGCAACACGATCTCCTGGTCGTCGGCCGGCGCCATGGGCTTCAAGGGCTCGCGCAAGTCGACTCCTTACGCCGCCCAGGTCGCGGCCGAGGACGCCGCCCGCAAGGCTTCCGAGCACGGCATGCGCACCCTCGAGGTCGAGGTGTCGGGCCCCGGCTCCGGCCGCGAGTCGGCCCTCCGCGCGCTCCAGGCCGCCGGCTTCACCGTGACTTCGATCCGCGACGTCACGACGATTCCGCACAACGGCTGCCGCCCGCGCAAGCGCCGCCGCGTCTGATCTGAGAGCGAATGGCGAGGAGCGAGTAGCGCGTGGGATCAAGCGCCCACCGGCTGCTACTCGCCATTCGCCATTCGCCATTCGCTCCTGACTCTCCACCTCCGAGGTGTGATCGTGACTATTCAGAAGAACTGGCAAGAGCTGATCAAGCCGAACAAGCTCGAGGTGTCCGCCGGCGATGACCCGAAGCGGGTCGCGACCGTCGTCGCCGAGCCTCTCGAGCGCGGCTTCGGCACGACGCTCGGCAACGCGCTGCGCCGCGTGCTCCTGTCCTCGCTCCAGGGCGCGGCGGTGACCTCGGTTCAGATCGACGGCGTCCTGCACGAGTTCTCGTCGATCCCGGGCGTCCGCGAGGACGTCACCGACATCGTGCTCAACATCAAGACGATCGCCATCCGGATGCAGGGCGACGGCCCGAAGCGCATGACCCTGCGCAAGACCGGCCCTGGCCTCGTCACCGCAGGCGACATTGCGACCGTGGGCGACGTGCAGATCCTCAACCCCGGCCTCGTGCTCTGCACGCTGGACGAGGGCGCCGAGATCCGCATGGAGTTCACCGTCAACACCGGCAAGGGCTACGTGCCCGCCGAGCGCAACCGGCCCGAGGATGCCCCGATCGGGCTTATCCCGGTCGACTCGCTCTACTCGCCGGTCAAGAAGGTGTCCTACCGCATCGAGAACACCCGTGAGGGCCAGATTCTCGACTACGACAAGCTCACGATGACAGTGGAGACCAACGGCGCGGTCACACCGGAGGATTCGGTGGCCTACGCCGCCCGCATCATCCAGGACCAGCTCTCGGTCTTCGTGAACTTCGAGGAGCCGCGCAAGGACGAGCCGGCCTCGGCCTCGCCGCAGCTGCCGTTCCCGCCGTCCCTCCTCAAAAAGGTCGACGAGCTCGAGCTGTCGGTGCGCTCGGCGAACTGCCTGAAGAACGACAACATCGTCTACATCGGCGACCTGATCCAGAAGTCGGAAGCGGAGATGCTCCGCACCCCGAACTTCGGCCGCAAGTCGCTCAACGAGATCAAGGAAGTGCTCGCCGGCATGGGCCTGCACCTCGGCATGGAAGTGCCGGGCTGGCCGCCGGAGAACATCGAAGATCTCGCGAAGCGCTTCGAAGAGCACTACTGAGCGAGTGGTGAAATGCGGGTGGTGAGGAGAGCCTCACCGCTCGCATCCAGAAAGACGGTCGACCCTTGGCACGGCGGCCGGAAGAGCAAAGGAGAGAGCCATGCGTCACGGATTCCGCGGTCGGCGGTTCAACCGCACGGTGGAGCATCGCCAGGCGATGTTCGCCAACATGTGCGCCGCCCTGATCAAGCACGAGCAGATCGTCACCACGCTCCCGAAGGCGAAGGACCTGCGTCCCGTCGTCGAGAAGCTCATCACCCTCGGCCGTCGCACCGACCTGCACGCCCGTCGCCTCGCGATGGCGGAGCTCAAGGACGCGGCGATGGTCAAGAAGCTGTTCGAGGTGCTGGGGCCGCGGTACCAGACCCGTCCGGGCGGCTACACCCGCGTGCTGAAGGCCGGCTTCCGCTACGGCGACAACGCCCCGATGGCGGTGATCGAGCTCGTCGACCGCGACGTCGACGCCCGCGGCCAGGATTCCGGCCCGACCATGAAGACCGAGTTGGTCGACAACGCCGCTTGATCTGACGCGACATCCTGATTTTCCGAAGGGCGGCTCCGGCAACGGGGCCGCCCTTTCTCTTTGCTGGGACGTTCGCACCGTTGAGCCCTTGCAAAGGAGTGGCGGTGTAATCTCGGGCGATGACCCGCCTGCGTGCCGTGATCCTCGCCGACTTCGCCGACCAGACGGGCGGCGCGCAGAGCGTCGCCCTTCAGTCCGCCCGGGGGCTGGCCGAGGCGGGCGTCGACGTCACCTACGTCCACTCCATCGCGGGCACGGCGGACCCGCTCCTCGACCATCCCGGGATCGACCGCGTCAGTCTCGGCCTCGCGGATGTCTGGGAGCGTCCGGCCCTGGCCGCCGCCCGGGATGGAATCTGGAACCGGTCCGCGGCCCGGTCTCTCACGGGCATCCTGGGGCGTCTGCCGGCCGGGCCGGTGGTGCTGCACCTTCATCAGTGGACCCGCGGATTCTCGCCGAGCATCCTCCCCGTGCTCGCCCGCACGGGATGGCCGGTCGCGGTCACCCTGCACGACTACTTCTTGGCCTGCCCGAACGGCCTCTACTATCGCTTCGACCGGGACGCGCCCTGCAGCGTAACGCCTTTCAGCCCAGCCTGTCTGCTCGCGCCCTGCGATCCCAAGAGCCCGCGCCACAAGCTGATCCGCGTCCTGCGCTCGGCAGCGACGGCGCTCGCACTCAAAGGACGTCCGCTCGACCTCATTCACGTGTCCGACCGGGGGCGGGACACGATCGCGCCGTTCCTGCCCGATCGGATGCGCCATCACCGGATCGACAACCCTGTTCAGTCCACGCCCGGGCCCGCCGCCGCCATCGGCCCGGACACCAGGATCACCTATCTCGGCCGCCTTACGCGGGAGAAGGGGGCTGACCTCGTCGCTCAAGCGGCCGCGCGGGCCGGCGTGTCAGCGCTCCTCATAGGCGACGGCCCGCTTGCTGATGAAATCCGCGCCTCGCATCCCGGTGCCGAGGTGCTGGGCTGGCGCTCCGCGGATGAGGTCGCGGCGCTCCTGCGTGACAGGGTTCGGGCCCTCGTCGCCCCGTCGCGCTGGTTCGAAACCGGTCCGCTCACCGTCTACGAGGGGCAGGCGGCGGGCCTTCCCGTCGTGGTCTCGAACCGCGCCGGCGCGAGCGAGAAGATCGCGGACGGCGAGACGGGATTCGTGGTCGCGCCCGAGGTCGAGGCCCTGGCTCAGGCCTTCTTGTGGCTGCAGGACCTCGATGTGGCGCGCCGGCTCGGCCAGGAGGCGTACCGGCGATACTGGCTCGCTCCTCCGACCCGCGCGGCGCATGCGCGCCGGTTGGTGACCCTCTACGAGAACATGCTCCAGGGCGATCCGGCCCGTGCCCCGCAGCGCGTCATTCTGGCGCCGCAATAGCTTCCTTTGTCCGTCCGAGGTCGGTATCGACGTCGAGCCGACCTCATCCGGAGCTTTGCCGCATGCGCGTCCTCGCCAGCCTCGTCGCGCTCACCCTTCTCGCACTCGGCACCTCGTCCCAGGCGCAGGCGCAGGCGCCGATCCGCGTCACGCCGTCGAGCCGCGCTGAGGTTCAGAGCTCCTTCAGCCCTGTGGTGAAGCAGGCGGCGCCCGCCGTCGTGAACGTCTACGGCAAGCGCGTCGAGCGGCGGCAGAACCGCTACGCCGACGAGTTCTTCGAGCGCTTCTTTGGCGCTCCCGGCCAGCAGGGCCCGCGCGCCCAGCGCTCGTCCGTCGGCTCGGGTGTGATCGTCGATCCGTCGGGCCTCGTGGTGACGAACAACCACGTCATCGAGGGCATGACCGAGGTGCGGGTGGCGCTCGCCGACCGGCGCGAGATCGAGGCAGAGATCGTCTTGCGCGACCCGCGGACAGACCTCGCGGTGCTGCGCCTCAAGGGCAACAACAGCCCTTTCCCGGCCCTCGCCTTCGGTGATTCGGAGGCGCTCGAAGTGGGCGATCTCGTCCTCGCCATCGGCAATCCGTTCGGTGTCGGACAGACCGTGACGCAAGGCATCGTTTCGGCGCTTGCCCGCACACAGGTCGGTATCTCCGACTATCAGTTCTTCGTTCAGACGGACGCGGCCATCAACCCGGGCAACTCGGGCGGCGCCCTCGTCGACACGGGCGCGCGCCTCGTCGGCATCAACACTGCGATCTTCTCGCAATCGGGCGGCAGCCACGGCATCGGCTTCGCGATCCCGTCGAGCATGGTGAAGCTCGTGGTGGAATCCGCGCGTGGCGGCGGGCGGACCGTGCGCCGGCCCTGGCTCGGCGCGTCGCTCCAGGCGGTCAACCAGGAGATCGCGGATGGCATGGGCCTGGAGCGGCCGATGGGCGTCCTCGTCACGGCCCTCAACGACAAGGGACCTGCCGCCGAGGCGGGCCTGAAGCGCGGCGACGTGGTGCTCGCCATCGACGGCCAGGGCGTCGATGATCCGGAAGGTTTTGGTTACCGCTTCGCTCTCAAGGGCATCGGCGGCGCGACCGATCTCACCGTCATGCGCGGCGGTAAAAAGCAGACCCTCGCGGTCAAGCTCATCTCGCCGCCGGAGACGCGGCCCCGCGACGTCGTTCGCCTGCGCGGCCGCTCGCCGCTCGCTGGCGCCACGGCGGTCAACGCTTCGCCGGCGGTGGCGGACGAGATGCAGCTCGACCTGTCCATCGACGGTGTGATCGTGACCGAGGTCGAGGCCAACAGTGTCGCGAGCCGGGTCGGCTTTCAAAAGGGCGACGTTCTGCTCGCCATCAACGGCGAGCGCGTGTCGTCGTCCAAGGACCTGGAGCGCATCACGGCGCGGGGCGGGATGGGGTCGTGGGAAATCACCATCAATCGCGGAGGCAGGATCTTCACCTCCGTTCTGGGCGGCTAGCGCCGAAGCCTCACGCTCCGTTCTTGCGGCCGTTCGAGGACGCTTGCTCAGCGGCGACGATCCCGAGCAGAGCCTCGTCGATGCGCCGTTGCCAGCCTTCTCCCGTCGCTCGGAAGTAATCGAGAACGGACGGCGAAAGCCTGAGCGTCACCTGCCTTTTCGCATCGGGCTTGGTCGGGCGGCCCCGCCGCCTCACCGAACCCTCGGCGGTGACCTCGACGGGCACGAGCCAGCTCGGATCGAGTTCAGGAATCTCCGCGTACTCGTCAGACCCGATGACATGTGCGTCGACGCGCTTCAAATCAGATCCGACCAGATGCGTTTCATCACCGGAGGTGGCTGCCGTAGCGTTGCTTTTCGCGGTCATTGGCCTTCCTCATCGAGATCACGTGGCGTGCCTCGCCACGGGCCGTCCAAACGACGATGACCATCCGTCCTCGCAGCAGTCCGACGGTCACAACGCGGGTCTCACCGTAGTCGAACCGGACATCCTCAAAGCTCGCCGTCGGTCCTGCGAAAACCTCGACGCAGTCGAGGAAGTCGAGGCCGCGGCTCCTCAGGGTCACGTCTCTTTTCTCTGGATCGAAGGTGATCCGCATGGGTTCAGCGTAGCGAGACGAGCCCAACACACAATATTTTCGTAACGCCAATAATTCAAGAACGCTTGCAACGATCCCGGCTCATCTGCGCCGAACAGACGCGGGGGAGAGCGACCACGCCCGCCCTTGCTCCCCAAATTGTTTTAAGCTTAAAATATCTCGGTGCTCGAGGAAGGCAGGAGGACGGCCGTCATGAAGGTCGCTGTGGTCGGTGGAGGGCCGGCGGGGCTCTACTTCGCCATCCTGTTCAAGAAGCAGCGGCCCGAGGCCGAGGTCACGGTCTACGAGCGCAATCGCGCCGACGATACGTTCGGCTTCGGCGTCGTGTTCTCCGATGCGACGCTCGACAACTTCGAGCGGCACGACCTTCCGAGCTACCGCCGTATCACCCAGGAATTCGCCTACTGGGACGACATCGCCATCCACTTCAAGGGCACGGTCCACCGGGTCGGCGGCAACGGCTTCTGCGGCTGCTCGCGCCGGGCGCTGCTGCTGATCCTGCAGGAGCGCGCGCGCGATCTCGGTGTCAGCCTCGTCTTCCAGGCCGAGGTCGACGACGAGGCGCTGCTCGCCGGCTCCGATCTCGTCGTGGTGGCAGACGGCATCAATTCGCGCTTCCGCGAGCGCTTCTCCGAGCATTTCGCGCCGGAGGTCGATCTCCGCCCCAACAAGTTCACCTGGATGGGCTCGACCCGCCCGCTCGACGCCTTCACTTTCCTGTTCCAGGAGACGGAGTGGGGCCCCTTCATCGCCCATGCCTACCAGTACGAGCAGGGCCGCTCGACCTGGGTCTTCGAGACGGACCCTGACACCTTCGAGCGCGCCGGCCTCGACCGAATGGACGAGGCGCAGTCGGCGAAGCTCATGGAGCGCATCTTCGCGGACTTTCTCCAGGGCCACCCGATCCTGACGAACCGGTCGCTGTGGCGCTCCTTCCCGATGATCAAGACAAAGCGCTGGGTGAAGGACAACATGGTGCTGGTGGGGGACGCGAAGGCGACGGCCCACTTCTCCATCGGCTCGGGCACCAAGCTCGCGATGGAGGACGCCATCGCCCTCGCCGATGCCTTCGCTAACCGCGCGAGCACGGCTGCGGCCCTCGAGCGCTACGAGACCGGCCGCCGAGAGGAGGTCGAGAAGACGCAGCATGCGGCCAACGTCTCCCTCGTCTGGTTCGAGCACGTCGCCCGTTTCTGGGACTTCGATCCCGTCCAGTTCGCCTTCGGCGTCATGACCCGGGCGAAGGCCATCACCTACGACAACTTGCGCCTGCGCGCCCCCGGTTTCGTGGCCGAGGTCGACCGGACCTTCGCGAAGCAGGTGGCGGCGCAAGGGTTCGACGTGAACGTCGAGCGCCCCGTCGCACCGATGTTCCAGCCTCTGCGCCTGCGCGACATGACTGTGCCGAACCGGGTCGTGGTGAGCCCGATGTGCATGTATTCGGCGAAGGAAGGCGTGCCGCAGGACTGGCACCTCGTCCATTACGGCTCCCGCGCCGTCGGGGGCGCCGGCCTGATTTTCACCGAGATGACCTGCGTCGGTCCGGACGCCCGCATCACCCACGGCTGCACGGGGCTCTGGACCGACGAGCAGCAAGCCGCCTGGCGCCGCATCGTCGATTTCATCCACGCCAACTCCGCGGCGAAGATCTGCCTGCAGCTCGGCCATGCGGGGCGAAAAGGCGCGACGAAGCTGATGTGGGAGGGGATCGACCGGCCGCTCGAGGAAGGCGGTTGGGAGGTGCTTTCGGCCTCGCCGGTGCCCTACTTCCCCGACAGCCAGGTGCCGCGGGAAATCACCCGGGCCGACATGGACCGGGTCAAGGCCGAGTTCGTGCAAGCCACCGAGCGCGCCGCAGCCTGCGGCTTCGACATGCTCGAGCTCCACTGCGCTCACGGGTATCTCCTCGCGAGCTTCATCTCGCCCCTGACGAACCGCCGGACGGACGAATACGGCGGCTCGCTCGGGAACCGGCTGCGCTACCCGCTCGAGGTCTTCGAGGCGATGCGTGCTGCCTGGCCCGCCGAGAAGCCGATGTCGGTGCGCATCTCGGCCACGGACTGGGCTGAGGGCGGGCTCTCGGAGGAGGAAGCAGTCGAGGTCGCCCGGGCCTTCGGCGAGCACGGCGTCGATCTCGTCGACGTCTCGACGGGGCAGACCGTTCGCGAGGCGCGCCCGCTCTACGGCCGCATGTTCCAGACGCCGTTCTCGGATCAGATCCGCAACGAAGCCAACGTCGCGACCATGTGCGTCGGCAACATCACGACGGCGGACCAGGTCAACACGATCCTCGCGGCGGGCCGCGCGGACCTCGTGGCGCTGGGACGCCCTCACCTCGTCGACCCGTTCTTCACGATGAAGGCGGCAGCCTGGTACGGCGCCCAGGGCCAGTTCTGCCCGCTGCAATACGCCCCCGGCCAGGACCAGATCGCCCGCAACAGCGTGCGCGACCGGGCAGACCTCGACGATCTGAAGCTCAAGGCCAAGCCGAAGACCCGGGCGGAACTGAAGGCCGAGCAGGAGAAGCAGGCGATCGCGGCGGAGTGACACCCGTCATTCCGGGGCTCGGCGGAGCCGAGAACCCGGAATCCACGACCGGGTGAGCGGGAGCGAGCAGCACTCGGCCTAGTCAGGGATTCCGGGTTCCGCTGCGCGGCCCCGGAATGACAGGCGCTTAAACGTGCAGGTACCGGTCCTTCACGCTCGGATCGGTCCGCAGCTGCGCCGTCGTGCCCTCCCACGCCACGCGGCCCTTCTCGATGACCACGTGCCGGTCGGCGAAAGCGCAGAGCGCGTCGACGTTCTTGTCGATGACGAGGATGGATTGCCGGTCCTCGCGCAGGCGCTTGAGGCAATCCCAGATCTCGGCGCGGATCAGCGGCGCCAGACCTTCCGTCGCTTCGTCGAGGATGACGAGCTTCGGGTTCGTCATCAGCGCGCGGCCGATGGCGAGCATCTGCTGCTCGCCGCCCGAGAGCTGGTTGCCGAGGTTGCGCCGTCGTTCCTTCAGGCGCGGAAAAAGCGCGTAGACCTTGTCGAGGGTCCAGCGCGGCGGGATCCCGCGAGCCGTCGCCACGAGGTTTTCCTCGACGGTGAGCGTCGGGAAGATCTGCCGTCCCTCCGGCACCAGGCCTAAGCCTGCCTGCGCGACGCGATAGGGCGGCAGTCCGGCGATGGGGCGGCCCTCGAAGCGGATATCGCCGCCGCGGGTTTTGAGAAGGCCCATGACGGTCTTCACCGTCGTGGTCTTGCCCATGCCGTTGCGGCCGAGCAGCGTGACCACCTCGCCGGCGCCGATGGCGAACGAGACATCGAACAGCACCTGCGCTGCGCCGTAGCCGGCCTGGAGTTTCGAGACCTCCAGCATTAGGCCGCCTCCTCGCCGAGATAGGCGGCGCGCACCTCCGGGTTCGACCGGATCGCCTCCGGGTTGCCGGTCGCGACGACGCGGCCATAGACGAGCACGCTGATGCGATCTGCGAGCGCGAAAACCGCCTCCATGTCGTGCTCGACGAGAAGGATCGCGAAGCGGGTCTTGAGCCGCCGCAGGGTCTCGATCAGACGCGCCGATTCCTCGTGGCCCGTACCGGCGAGAGGCTCGTCAAGGAGGAGGAGCTTCGGAGCGGTGGCCAGAGCGACGGCGAGTTCGAGCTGGCGCTTCTCGCCGTGAGAGAGAAGACCGGCCGGCACCTCGGCGCGAGCGAGGAGGCCGACCTCGCGCAAAGCTTCCCGCGCCGGGCCGTTCAGGGCCTCCTCCCGCACCGCATCGCCGATCAGGCGAAAGCTCGATCCCGCCCGCGCCTGCACCGCCATGGCGACATTCTCCAGCGTCGAGAAGCCGGGGCAAAGGCTCGTGATCTGGAAGGACCGGGCGAGGCCGCGCCGGACCCGGGCGTGCATCGGCAGGGCCGTCACATCCTCGCCGCCAAACAAGATCGCGCCGGAATCGGGCGCGGCGAGGCCAGAGATCTGGTGAACAAGCGTGGTCTTGCCCGCACCGTTCGGCCCGATGATCGCGTGCAGCTCACCCGCCCGCACGTCGAGGTCGACGCCATCCGTGACGCGCAGGCCGCCGTAGGCCTTGCGCAAAGTGCGCAGTTCCAGCACCGGCGCGCTCACGAGCGTCCCTTCAGGAGCCCGAGGAGGCCGCCGCGGGCGAAGAGCACCACGAGCACGAGGAACGGTCCGAAGATCATCTTCCAGTGCTCGGTATAGCCCGACAGCACCTCCTCGAGGATGAGGAAGGCGGCGGCGCCGAGGATCGCGCCGTGGAGCGAGCCGAGGCCCCCCAGCACAGCCATGATGATGAGTTCGCCGGAGCGCTGCCACGTCATATAGGCCGGGCTGACGAATTCGGCTTGGTTGGCGAGAAGCACGCCCGCGAGGCCGGCCATCATCCCGGCAATGACGTAGGCCACGAGCTGGAAGCGCACCGGATCGAAGCCGATCGCCTGCAGGCGAACCGCGTTCTCCCGCGCGCCGCGCAGCACCCGCCCGAAGCGCGAAGCGACGACCGAGCGGGCCAGGAGGTAGGCGCCGGCAAGAAGGGCGAGGGTGACGTAGTAGAAGCCGGTGTTGGACTTCAGCGCCGTCGTCCCGAGAACCAGGCTGCGGCCGGGAAGAGTGAGTCCGTCGTCGCCTCCATAGGCCGCCAGCGAGGTCGCGAGGAAGAACAGCATCTGGCCGAAGGCCAGCGTGATCATGATGAAGTAGACGCCCTTGGTGCGCAGCGAGAGCGCGCCCGTCACGAGGGCAAAAAGGGCGGAGGCGCCTAGCGCGACGGGCACCTGAATCGCGAGGTCGTCGAAGCCGTGGCTCGCCAGGATGCCGACTGCGTAAGCGCCGATGCCGACGAAGGCGGCATGGCCGAAGCTGACCAGGCCGCCGTAGCCCATGATGAGATCGAGGGCGAGCGCGGCGAGCCCGAAGATCATCACCCGCGTGACGAGGGACAGGATGTAACCTTCGGCCCCGAAGCGGGCCGCCAGCGGCACTAAGGCCAGGGCGAGGAAGATCAGAAGTGGCAGGACGTGGCGGCGCAGGGATGGGATCGGCCGATCGGCGGGTGCGGCTTCGACGGTGGTGAGATCGGCCACGGCGCGCCTACCGCTTCGCCGGGAAGAGGCCCGAGGGCCGCACGAACAGCACGGTGGCCATCAGGATGTAGATCAGCATCGGCGCGATCGCTCGCCCCGTCTGGCTTGCCATGGACGAGTCGAGGAACAGCCTCAGGAGAGAGGGGGCGAGGAAGCGCCCGAGGGTATCGACGAGGCCGATGATGAGCGCGGCGAGGAAGGCGCCGCGGATCGAACCGATGCCGCCGATGACGATGACGACGAAAGCGAGGATGAGGAGATTGTCGCCCATTCCCGGCTCGACGGAGAGGATCGGCGCCACCATGGCGCCGGCGAAGCCCGCGAGCATGGCGCCGAAGCCGAAGACGAGCCGGAAGAGGCGGCCGATATCGACGCCGAGAGCCGAGACCATCGGCGCGTTCGTGGCGCCGGCCCGCACCAGCATGCCGATGCGGGTGTGGCTCACGAGCACGTAGAGGAGCGCCGCGACGCCGAGGCCCGCCGCGATGATGGCGAGGCGATAGACGGGGTAGAGCAGGCCGTCGGCGATCTCGATGGAGCCCGACAGGGCCTCCGGGATCGGCACGTTGAGGGGGGCTGCACCCCACACGAACTTCACGCCCTGGTTCAGGAACAGGATGATCCCGAAGGTGGCGAGCACCTGCTCCAGGTGGTCCCGGTCGTAGAGGTGGCGGAACACCGCCGCCTCGAGGAGCAGCCCGAGCGCCAGCGCTGAGGGCAGAGCGAGCAGGAGGCCGAGGCCGAAGTTCCCCGTCCAGGCCGTGAAGGCGGCGACGAGGTAGGCGCCCACCATGTACTGCACGCCGTGGGCGAGGTTGATGAAGTCCATGACGCCGAAGACGAGCGTCAGCCCCGCGGCGATCAGGAACAGGATGAGCCCGAACTGGAGCCCGTTGAGGCCTTGGAGCAGGAGCAGGGTGGTATTCATGCAGCCTGGCCGACCTGTCGGCCGACCTGCTCACGGGCGAAGCCCGCCTGCTTGGCGTAGCCGCGCACGATCGCCTCGCGCTCGGCGTGAGGCAGCACGCTTTCGATGTCCGAGAAGCCCTCCGGTGCGAGCGCCTCGACGGCGTCGATCACGCCCTCCGGTCCGCCCTTCCGGTTCGAACGCACGATCTCGGCCGTCTTGGGCAGACGCTCCGCCTCGTAGAGGGCGAGGCCATGGGCGGGGTGGTCGGCGCGAACGAGACTATCGGCCAGGCACTTGGCGTCGAGGATGGCCTGGCTCGCTCCGTTGGAGCCGACCGGGTACATCGGATGCGCGGCATCGCCCAGGAGCGTGACCCGACCCTGAGACCAGCGGGGCAGGGGGTCGCGGTCGCACATGGGGTATTCCCAGAACTCGGGCGTCGCCGCGATCAGAGCCTGTGCGTCGAGGTAGGGAACCGAGACTCTCGCGAGGTGGGGAGCGAGCTCGTCGCGCCGCCCGGGCCGGGACCAATCCTCGCGGCGCGGTGGGGCTCCGCCGTCGCCGACCTTCGCCAGAACGGCCCAGTTCGTCAGTCGCGTGGTGGGTGTCGCACCCTCGGCGATCGGGTAGACGACGAGCTTGGCGTGCATGCCGCCGGCGATGACCATCGAGCGGCCCGTGAGAAAGGCCGGCCACTCGGTGGCGCCGCGCCAGAGCATGAGCCCGTTCCAGCAGGGTGGACCTTCGCCGGGCGAGAGGATCGTCCGCACCTGCGAGTGGATGCCGTCGGCGCCGATCAGCACGTCCCCCTGCGCGGTCTGCACGGGACGCCCGGAGCGGTCGAGGAAATGAGCCGTCACGCCTCTTTCGTCCTGCACGAAGCTGCCGAGGCGGCAGCCGGTTCTCACGGCCTCAGGCCCGAGGCGCTCGCGCACCGCCGCGTGGACCACGCCTTGCAGCCGTCCCCGGTGGATCGAGAATTGCGGGACGTCGTAGCCCGCCTCCGTGCCCCTCGGCTCGCGCCAAACCTCCTGGCCGTGGCGGTTCATATAGATCAGCTCGTGGGTGCGGATGGCGGCCGCATCGAGCGCGGGGAGGAGCCCGAGTTCAGCAAGCTCCTTGATGGCATGCGGCAGCGTGTTGATGCCGACCCCGAGTTCCCGGATCTCGTCGCTCTGCTCGTAGACCTCGGCCTGGATGCCGCGGGCGTGGAGCATGAGGGCGGTTGTCAGGCCGCCGATGCCGCCGCCGACGATGATCGCCTTCATCGCACCCTCCCGCGCTAACCTCGTTTCAGGCGGCCGCGTTCTCGGGCGGCGGCAGGAATTCCACGTCGTGCCGAGCCGAGAGGGCCACCACCGCGTCCGGTGCCTGCTCGGGCAGGGCGTGGATTCCGGCGAACAGGTCGTAGAGCTTGCCGGTGGGCGAGACCCAGAACAGGCACTTCGCCGTCGCGCCCGAACGGTTGAAGATGCCGTGCGCCTCACCGCGGGGCAGGCGCACGAGATCCCCCGGCCCGGCGGACGCGTCCTGGCCGTTGAGCCAGAAATCGAGCCGGCCCTCCAGGATGTAGAGATACTCATCCTGTGTTGGGTGGATGTGAGGCGGCACGAAGGTGCCGTCCGGGAACGTCGCATGCCAGGCGAAGGAATCCGCGGTCACCTGCTTGGGCACGTAAGTCTGCCCCAGGATGTTCCAGACGATCCCGTCGAGGCCCTGGTTGCCCGGCGTGATACCCGCGATCTCGTTGCGCATGGAAAGTCTCCGCGTCTGAAATCCTCGCGCCCGGAACCTCGTCACCGGGCTGGTCCCGGTGGTCCCGGCTCGTTGTCGGGCGCTCTTTCCGACCGACATGGCCGGGCCAAGCCCGGCCACGACAGACGAGAGCTCTGTCAGCTCGAGGGCTTGCAGTCCTTGGCGTAGGAGTCGGCCTGATCGTCAAAGACCTTCTCCACGATCTCCGTCTGGTATTTGCCGTCGGGCCGCTTGGCCGCCTTCACCAGGTAGAAGTCCTGAATCGGATAGCCGTTGGCGCTGAACTTGAAGTCGCCTCGCAGGGAGGTGAACTCCGCCTTGCGCATGGCGGCTCGCACCGCGTCCTTGTTCGACGCGTCGCCCTTCGTCGCTTTGAGCGCGCTGTCGATGAGGAGCGCCGCGTCGTAAGCCTGGAAGGCGTAGGAGCCCGGCACGTTGTTGTAGGCCGCCTCGTAGGCCGCCACGAACTTCTTGTTCTGCGGCGTGTCGAGGTTCGGCGCCCAGTTCGAGCCGCCGAAGACGCCGACGCCCGCGTCCTGCTGCGCCGGCAGGGTCGACTCATCGACGGTGAAGGCGGTGAGCAGCGGGATTCGATCGGTGAGCCCCGCCTGCTTGTACTGCTTGACCAGGTTCACGCCCATGCCGCCCGGCATGAAGGTGAACACCGCGTCGGGCTTCATCGAGGCGATCTTGGCGAGCTCGGACTGGAAGTCGAGGTTGTTGAGGGGCACGTAGCTCTCCTCCAATACCTCGCCCTGGAACTGGCTCTTGAAGCCGGCCATCGAATCCTTGCCGGCCTGGTAGTTCGGCGCGAGCAGGTAAACCTTCTTGTACCCCTTGTTCTGGGCGACCTTGCCCAGAATCGAGTGGACCTGATCGTTCTGATACGAGGTCACGAAGAAGCTCGGGCTGCAGGCACGGCCAGCGTAGCTCGAGGGGCCGGCGTTCGGGCTGATGAGCACCGCGCCGGCGTCAATGACCGGCTTGTGGATCGCCTGCAGCACGTTCGAGAAGATCGGGCCGACGACGAAATCCACCTTGTCGCGCTCGAGCAGGCCCTTGACCTTGGTCACCGCCACGTCGGGCTTGAGCTCGTCGTCGACGATGACGACCTCGACGTCCTTGCCGCCCATCTTGCCGCCGAGGTCCTTGACCGCGAGCTGGAAGCCGTCGCGGGCCTGCTGGCCGAGCACGGCCGAAGGGCCAGAGAGGGTAAGGATCACGCCGACCTTCACCTTGTCCTGCGCGAGCGCCGGACTAGCGAGGAGGGCGAGGGCCGCGACGCTCGTGAGCAGCTTGGTCATGGTTGTCTCCCGTTGTTCCCCTGCGCGCGGCTTGCCCCGCGCTGCCGTTCCTGCCGCCACTGTGGCCTTCGCCAGGGCGAGAGACCAGTGGCTTTTCGACGATACTCCAGGCTCTTGGCGAGCCCGCCTCTGGTTCGTTGCGCCGGTTGTCCCGCCCTCTCCCACACGGCCCGTGCGAAAGAGGATTGCCAGCGGATATTTGAAGCTTAAAATAATTTCCGCTCGCCCATCAAGGGGCGTTCGCAACATCGGATCGTTTGATGGCGGGAGCGCTCGCGGGACGGCAGGCCTTGGTGACCGGCGGCAGCCGGGGCATCGGGCGTGCCATCGCGGCAGCGCTCGTCGGCGCCGGAGCGACGGTCACCGTGCTCGGGCGCGACGCGGCAGCGCTCGACGCGGTCGTCCGCTCGGGCGAGGCCCACGCCCACGTCGTCGCCGACGTTACGGACGCAGAAGGAACGGCCCGGGCGCTCGCCGCGAGCGGCGCCTACGATCTCCTCATCGCCAACGCTGGCGCGGCAGTTTCGGCGCCTTTCGCCAAATCCGATGCCGCGCTGTTCCGGCAAATGCTCGATGTGAACCTCATGGGCACGGTCAACGTCGCCCAGGCGGTACTCAGGCCGATGCGCGAGCGCGGCTTCGGCCGGGTGGTCGCGGTCGCCTCGACGGCGGGCCTCAAAGGCTACCCCTACGTGACGGCCTATTGCGCGGCGAAACACGCCGTCGTCGGGCTCGTGCGGGCGCTGGCGCTCGAGACGGCGCGCACTGGGGTCACCGTCAACGCCGTCTGTCCCGGCTACACCGACACGGATCTCGTCGGGGACAGCCTCGACCGGATCGTCGCCAAGACGGGCCGCTCGCGCGAGGACGCGCTCGCCGACCTCACCAAGCACAACCCGCAAGGACGCCTCGTTGCCCCGCGAGAGGTCGCTGATGCGGTGCTGTGGCTCTGCGGCGAGGGAGCGGCCTCGGTCACGGGCCAAGCCATCGCGGTCGCGGGAGGGGAGGTCTGATGGCAGGTCAGGTTCAGCTGCAAGCCCAGCACCTCGAACTGCTTCCCCTCGACGCCGAGACCAAGGCGCACGAGACGCCGGAGGACCACCGCGACGAGCTGCGCCTGTGGCTGCGGCTTCTCACCTGCACGACGCTGATCGAGGGCGAGATTCGCAAGAAGCTGCGCGACGAGTTCGACGTCACCCTGCCGCGTTTCGACCTGATGGCCCAGCTCGACAAGGCGCCCGACGGCATGACCCTGTCCGAGGTGTCGAAGCGCATGATGGTCTCGAACGGAAACCTAACCGGGCTCGTCGAGCGCCTCGTCGAATCGGGTCACCTCGACCGGCGAACCTCGGAGACGGACCGGCGGGCGCAGGTGATCAGCCTCACCGACCTCGGCCGGGCGGAGTTCCGCACGATGGCCTCGGCGCATGAGGGCTGGATCGCCGCGATGTTCGGCGACCTCTCGCGGCGCGAGTCCGACGACCTGATGCGACTGCTCGCCAAGACGAAGCTGTCCGCCCGGCGCGCCGTCCATGGGAGCGAAGCATGACCGAAGGGCGGCCTGCGAACGGCGTCACCTTGCCCCTGTCGGGCTACCGCCCGCAGCATTTTCTGCTCGACGCGGCGGGTCCCGTCGCGAACGTGACGCTCAACCGCCCCGAGCGGAAGAACCCGCTCACCTTCGACAGCTACCGCGAGCTCACGGACTTCTTCTGGGCCTGCCAGAAGGATGAGGCCGTGAAGGCGATCGTCATCACCGGCGCCGGCGGCAACTTTTCGTCGGGCGGCGACGTGTTCGAGATCATCGGCCCCCTCGTCGCCATGGGCACGAAGGACCTCACCCGCTTCACCCGGATGACGGGCGAGCTCGTCAAGGCGATGCGCGCCTGTCCGCAGCCGATCGTCGCCGCGGTGGAGGGCGTCTGCGCCGGCGCCGGCGCTATCGTCGCCATGGCGTCCGACCTCCGGGTCGGCACGCCGAAGGCCAAGGTCGCCTTCCTCTTCAACAAGGTTGGCCTTGCCGGCTGCGACATGGGCGCCTGCGCCATCCTCCCCCGCATCATCGGCCAGGGGCGCGCCTCCGAGCTCCTCTACACCGGCCGCTTCATGACGGGCGAGGAGGGCGAGCGGTGGGGCTTCTTCAACCGCCTCGCGGAGCCGGGCCAAGCGCTCGACGCCGCCCGCGAGATCGCTGACGGCGTCGCCGCGGGGCCGACCTTCGGCAACACCATGACGAAGCGCATGCTCGCCATGGAATGGGCGATGTCGGTGGAGGAGGCGATCGAGGCCGAGGCCGTCGCGCAAGCTCTTTGCATGACGACGGAAGACTTCGCCCGCGCCTACCACGCCTTCGCCGAGAAGCGCACGCCGGTGTTCCAGGGGGACTAGCGCGCCATGCCAGACCGCTCCTTCCTGTCGTGGCCGTTCTTCGCCGAACAGCACGCTCGCTTCGCGTCCGATCTCGCGGATTGGGCCACCCGGGAGGTTGCGCCCCTCGTCGACCATCACGATGTCGACGGCTCGTGCCGCCGGCTCGTTCGGGCGCTGGGTGAGGCCGGCTGGCTGCGGGCGGCGGTGCCTCAGGCCCATGGTGGGCTCTTCCCGAGCTTCGACGTGCGCTCGCTGTGCCTCGCCCGCGAGACGTTGGCCTATCATGACGGCCTCGCCGACTTCGCCTTTGCCATGCAGGGCCTCGGCTCGGGGCCGATCACGCTGGCCGGCTCGGAGGCGCTGAAGGCCGCCTACCTCCCGCGCGTCGCCCGCGGCGAGGCAATCGCCGCCTTCGCTCTGTCCGAACCAGAAGCAGGCTCCGACGTCGCCGCCATGGCGACGACCGCCCGTCCGGACGGGCCGGATCACGTGCGCCTCGACGGCGAGAAAACCTGGATCTCGAACGGCGGCATCGCCGATTTCTATGTTGTCTTCGCCCGCACGGGCGAGGCGCCGGGGGCTCGGGGTCTGTCCGCCTTCGTGGTCGATGCCGACACCCCCGGACTCACCATCGCGGAGCGCATCGACGTCATCGCACCGCACCCGCTCGCGACCCTTCGCTTCGAGAACTGCCGAGTGCCGCTCACGCATCGACTGGGACAAGGGGGCGAGGGCTTTAAGATCGCGATGGCGACACTCGACGTGTTCCGCTCGACGGTGGGCGCCGCGGCGCTCGGCTTCGCGCGCCGGGCCCTCGACGAGGCGCTGACCCGCGCCGCGACCCGCTCCCTCTTCGGCGCGCCGCTCGGCGACCTCCAGCTCACCCAAGCCGCCTTGGCCGAGATGGCGACCGCGGTCGATACCGCGGCGCTCCTCGTCTACCGCGCCGCCTGGACGAAGGATTCGGGCGCGCCGCGGGTCACTCGGGAGGCGGCGATGGCCAAGATGCACGCCACCGAGAGCGCGCAATCGGTCATCGACAAGGCGGTGCAGATTTTCGGCGGGCTCGGCGTCATGAAGGGTGTCAAGGTCGAGGAGCTCTACCGCGAGATCCGGGCGCTGCGGATCTACGAGGGCGCTACCGAGGTCCAGAAAATCGTCATCGCCCGCGAGCTGCTGAAGCAGGCGGCTCCCGCCGCGCTGCCGCGCGCGGCCGAGTGAGGCACGAAACGAGAGGAGAAGGAATGATGGCCCAGACCGCCCATCTCGACACCTTCGCCCGGGACAACCTGCCGCCGCGGGACGCGTGGCCGACCTTCCTCTTCACCCGGCCCGAGCTGCAATATCCGGAGCGCCTCAACTGCGCGGCCGCGTTCCTCGACCGCTGGGTTGAGGAAGGGCAGGGCGACCGCATTTGCCTCATCGGCCCGGGCGAGACCCTAACCTACCGCGCCCTGCAGGAGCGCGTGAACCGCATCGCCAACGTGCTGACGGCCCGGCTCGGCCTCGTGCCCGGCACCCGCGTGCTGCTGCGCTCGGCCAACAACCCGACGATGGTCGCTGCCTACCTCGCCGTGCTCAAGGCTGGCGGCGTCGTCGTCGCCACCATGCCGCTCCTGCGGGCGAAAGAGATCGCTTATCCCCTCGCCAAGGCGCGCATCGCCATCGCGCTCTGCGACCACCGTCTCGCCGCCGAGATGGAGCGTGCCCGCGGGTTGAGCGCTGATCTCCAGCACGTCGTATATTGGGGCGATGGAGGCCCGGAGAGCCTCGAAGCGCTGATGGCGGACGCCTCGCCTGTATTCACGGCCGTAGACACCGCGGCCGACGATGTCTGCCTCATCGGCTTCACGTCGGGCACGACGGGCGAGCCGAAGGGCACCATGCACTTCCACCGCGACATGCTCGCGATCTGCGATGCTTATGCCAAGAACGTGCTGCGCGCGGAGCCGAGCGACCGCTTCATCGGCTCGCCGCCCCTCGCCTTCACCTTCGGCCTCGGCGGCATCGTGCTCTTCCCGATGCGGATCGGCGCCTCGACGGTGGTGCTGGAGAAGGCCTCGCCCGACGTGCTGCTGCCGGCCATTGCGCAGCACCGGGCGACGGTGTGCTTCACGGCCCCCACCGCTTACCGGGCGATGCTGCCCCATCTGCCCGAGCACGACGTGTCATCCTTGCGCAAATGCGTCTCGGCCGGCGAAGCTTTGCCCAAGGCGACCTTCGAGGCCTGGCACGAGGCGACCGGCCTCAAGCTGATGGACGGCATCGGCGCCACCGAGATGCTGCACATCTTCATCGCCTCGCCCGAGGAGGAGATCCGCCCCGGCGCGACGGGGAGGCCCGTGCCGGGCTACGAGGCCAAGGTGATCGACGAGGAGGGCCGCACCCTGCCGCCGGGCTCCGTCGGGCGGCTTGCCGTACGCGGGCCGACCGGCTGCCGCTACCTCGCCGACGAGCGCCAGCGCCGCTACGTCCAGGATGGCTGGAATGTCACCGGCGATACGTATCTCCAGGACGAGGACGGCTATTTCTGGTACCAGGCCCGCTCCGACGACATGATCATCTCCTCGGGCTACAACATCGCCGGCCCCGAGGTGGAAGCGGCGCTCCTCGCGCACGCGGCCGTCGCGGAATGCGGCGTCGTCGGCGCGCCGTGCCCGGAGCGGGGCATGATCGTGAAGGCTTTTGTCGTGCTCGCCGCCGGCCACCTGCCCGGCGCCGAGATGGCCAAGACGCTCCAGGACCACGTCAAGCAGGAGATCGCGCCCTACAAGTACCCGCGTGCGATCGAGTTCGTGCCGGAACTGCCCAAGACGCAGACGGGCAAGCTGCAGCGCTTCGCGCTACGCGAAATGGCCCGCTCCGGCGCTCCCTCGCTCGCGGTCGCCTGACCCGGATGAGTCGGCCGCAACCCACGCCGCTCGCGGCTTTGCCGCAACGCGCCTGGCGCGGGCCGCTGCGCATCCGCTTCTCGCATTGCGACCCGGCCGGCATCGTCTACTTCGCACGGTACTTCGACCTCCTGAACGGGGTCGTCGAGGACTGGTTCGAAGCGGCTTTGGGCCTGAGCTACGCCGAGTTCATCGGCCCGCGCCGGACCGGGCTCGGCTACGGGCACGCATCGATAGACTACGTGGCGCCCTCGATGGTGGGCGATCGCCTCACGGCCGTGCCGCTCGTCGAGCGGATCGGGACCGCATCGCTCAGCTTGCGCGTTCATCTCTACTGCGGCGAGGAGCCGATCCTCCTCGCCCGGCTCGTCATCGTCACGACGTCGCTCGACGTGCATCGTGCGATCCCGCTGCCGGCGGATCTGCGCGCCGCCGTCGAGGCCTATCAGGAGCTTTGCCGATGAACCTGCCCCGGCGCTCGATCGAGCTTCCCGGCCATGCGGAGGGCCGCCCCACGGTCCTGCAGCCGCCCGGCTGGCCCATGCCGAAAGGCTACGCCAACGGCATGGCGGCGGAAGGCCGCGTCGTCGTCACGGGGGGCGTGGTCGGTTGGGACGCGCATGGGCGTTTCCCGCCCGATTTCGTCGGCCAGGTCCGCCAGACGCTCGATAACATCCGCCTCATCCTCGCCGAGGCTGGCGCCGAGCCGCATCACCTCGTGCGCCTGACCTGGTACGTCACGGATATCGACGAGTACCTGGCGAGCCTCAAGGGCCTCGGTGCCGCTTACCGGGACGTCATCGGCCCCCATTATCCGGCGATGGCAGTCGTTCAGGTGGTCCGCCTCGTGGAGCGCGAGGCCAAGGTGGAGATCGAGGCGACGGCGGTGGTTGGTTCGTAAGCTGTCATTCCGGGGCCGCGCAGCGGAGCCCGGAATCCATGATCGGGCGAGTGATGGCGATCAGCATACAACCCAGTCGTGGGTTCCGGGTTCTCGGTTTCGCCGAGCCCCGGAATGACGGCGACAGCTCAACCCGCCCAGTCCATCGATCGACCTACGGCCTTCATCCACTCGGCGAAAGCTCTCTCGCGCTCTGACGCCTCCATGGCGGGATGCCAGCGTTTGTCCACGGCCCAGTTGCGCACGAGGTCTGCGGTGCCGGACCAGAACCCCGTCGCGAGCCCGGCGGCGTAGGCCGCGCCGAGCGCCGTCGTCTCGGACACTTTGGGCCGCACCACCGAGGCCTCGATGATGTCGGCCTGGAACTGCATCAGCAGGTCGTTGCCGACCATGCCGCCGTCGGCCCTGAGTTCCTTGACGTCGATGCCGGTGTCTCGCGTCATCGCCTCCAGCACCTCCCGCGTCTGAAAGGCGGTCGCCTCGAGCGCCGCGCGGGCGATATGGCCCTTGGTGGCGTAACGGGTGAGCCCGCCGATGAGGCCGCGGGCGGCCTCGTTCCAGTGCGGGGCGTAGAGCCCGGAAAAGGCCGGCACGATCGTCACGCCGCCGCTGTCCGTGACGGTGCGCGCCAGGGTCTCAATCTCGGCGCTCGAGCCGATCAGGCCGAGGTTGTCGCGCAGCCATTGCACGAGGGCGCCGGCGATGGCGATGGAGCCTTCGAGGGCGTAGACTGGCTTCTCCGCACCGAAGCGGTAGGCCAGCGTGGTGATGAGCCCCGCCTCCGACGGAAACGGCGTCTCGCCGGTGTTCATGAGCAGGAAGCAGCCCGTCCCGTAGGTGTTCTTGGCCTCGCCCGCCTCGAAGCACGCCTGGCCGACGAGGGCCGCCTGCTGATCACCCAGGATGCCCGCGACGGGCACCCCGGCGAGCACGCCCGATGCCTCGCCGTAGACCTCGCTCGACGAGACGATGCGGGGCAGGCAGGCCCGGGGAATGGCGAAGAGCGCCAGGATCTCGTCGTCCCAGGCGAGGCTCTCGAGCCCCATGAGCTGCGTGCGGCTGGCATTCGTCACGTCGGTGAGGTGCAGCCCGCCTTCGACGCCGCCCGTGAGGTTCCACAGGCACCAGGAATCGACCGTACCGAACAGCGCGTCGCCGGCCTCTGCTTTCGCGCGGGCGCCCGGCAAGTGGTCAAGCAGCCAGCGCAGCTTCAGCCCAGAAAAGTAGCTTGCGAGAGGCAGCCCCGTCTTTGCCCGCAAACGGTCCTTGCCGCCATCGCGCGCGAAGGCGGCGACCTCGGCGTCGACGCGCGTGTCCTGCCAAACGAGGGCGTTGTGGAGCGGCTCGCCGGTGCGGCGATCCCAAAGAAGTGTCGTCTCGCGCTGGTTCGTGATGCCGACCGCCGCGAGGTCGCGCGGCGAGAGACCCACCTTCGCCAGGGCGTCCCCGATCACGATCTGCGTGTTGCGCCAGATCTCGAGCGGGTCGTGCTCGACCCACCCGGGCTTCGGATAGATTTGCTCATGCTCGCGCTGCGCGAGGCTGACGATGCTCCCGGCACGGTCGAAGACGATGAAGCGCGTGCTCGTCGTGCCCTGGTCGAGCGCGCCGACGAAATCCGGCATGGCATTTCCCCTGTGGCGTGTTGTCGTTTGCGGAGGTGCCGCGGCCTGGCGCTCAGTGATACGGGTCCGCCGCGTCCCTCAGCCCGTCGCCCATGAAGTTGAAGGCGAGCACCACCAGCACCACGGGCACGATCGGGAAGAGCAGCCAGGGATGGAGCTGGACGGCCGCGAGGTTCTGGGCCTCGTTGAGGAGCACGCCCCAGCTCGTCACCGGCGGACGCAGGCCGAGGCCGAGGAAGGACAGGGCCGTCTCGCCCAGGATCATCGAGGGAATTGACAGCGTCGCCGAAGCGATGAGGTGGCTCATGAAGTTCGGGATAAGATGGCGCGCGATAATGCGCCGCTTTGAGGCGCCCATCAGTTCCGCGGCTCGCACGAAATCCTCCTCCCGAAGCGCTAGGAGCTTGGAGCGCACCGCGCGGGCCAAGCCCGGCCAGTCGAGGAGGCCGAGGATGATCGTGATGCCGAAGAAGACGAGGAGCGGGCTCCAGTTCGCCGGCAAAGCCGCCGAGAGGGCGAGCCACAGGGGGAGTTCGGGTAGCGAGCGCAGGATCTCGATCATGCGCTGGACGACGTGGTCGACCCAGCCGCCGAGATAGCCGGCGAGCCCGCCGAAGAAGAGCCCGAGCGCGAAGGAGACCGCGATGCCGACGAGGCCGATGGTGAGGGAGATGCGTGCGCCGTAGAGGATGCGCGAGAAGAGGTCGCGGCCGAGACGATCCGTGCCGAGAAGGAAGAAGGTGCCGCCCTGCGGCGGGCAGACGAGGTGAACGTCGGCATCGACCAAGCCCCAGAAGCGATAGGGCTCGCCGCGGCAGAAGAAGCGCAAGGCTTGGGGCGTCTCCGCGTCGACGATGTAGTCGCGCTGGAACGTCTCCTCGTTGAAGCTGAAGCGATAGGGATAGACGAAAGGCCCGCGCAACTCGCCCTTGTGGAAGAGGTGTACGCCTTGGGGCGGCGCGTAAAGGAAATCGCCGTTGCGCTTCGTCTGCTCGTAAGGCGCGATGGCCTCGACGAAGGGGATCATCGCGTAGAACAGGACGAGCAGCAGGGCCGAGGCGACGGCGATGCGGTGGCGCTTGAACTTGAGCCACATCAGCCGCCAGGACGAGGCCCGCGCCAGCGCCTCGCTCGCGCCCGAGGGCTCGTTCAGTCCCGGATCGAAGGGGCGTGTGTCGACGTAGTGCGTGGAGCGGGCGGGCGCCTCGACGTTCACGGTCAGCGTCCTCCGAGCCGGATGCGCGGATCGAGCGCCGCGAGGAGGAGATCAGAGATCAGCATGCCGACGACGGTCAGCACCGCGACAAACATCAGGATGAAGCCGGCGAGGAATTGATCCTGGCTCTTGAGCGCCGCGAGCAGGAGGGGGCCGACCGTCGGCAGGCTGAGAACGAGGGAGACCAGAACCGAGCCGGAGACGAGGTTCGGCAGGAGATTACCGATGTCGGAGATGAACGGGTTCAGCGACATCCGGAACGGATATTTGAGCAGCGCCCGGGTCGGCGGCAGCCCCTTGGCCTTGGCCGTCACGAAATACTGCTTGCCGAGCTCGTCGAGAAGGTTCGCCCGCATGCGCCGGATCATCGCCGCCGTGCCGCCGAGCCCGATGACGAGGGTCGGCACTATGAGGTGCGACAGGAGCGAGCGGATCTTGTCCCAGGTCCAGGGCTGACCGGCATATTGCGGGTCGTAGAGCCCGCCGATGGAGATGCCGAGCCAGCGGTTGGAATAGTAGAGAAGGATGAGAGCGAGCAGGAAGCTCGGTGTCGCCAGGCCGATATAGCCGATGAAGGTCGCGATATAGTCGCCGACGGAATACTGCCGGGTCGCCGAGTAGATGGCGATCGGGATCGATACGAGGTGGACGAAGATCACCACCGCCAGGTTGACCAGTAGCGTCAGCCAGAGCGCGTCGCCCACCACGTCCCGCACGGGCTTGTCGAACTCGAAGGACCAGCCCCAATCGCCCTGCAGGAGGCCCGAGAAGCCGCTGGGGCCGGGCATCAGCCCAACCCAGACGAGATACTGCTCCCAGACCGGCCGATCGAGACCGTATTGCTGGATCAGGAACTCGGCCTTGGCGGCGGAAGCGGCTTCCCCCTGCGCCTTGAGCTCCGCGATCTGGTTCGTCAGGAAGTCGCCCGGCGGGAGCTTGATGATGAAGAACACGAGCGCCGAGATGATGCCGAGCGTCACCGCCATGGTTCCGGCGCGGCGCAGCAGGAAGCGGATCATCGAGACGCCGCCTTGCCCGCCGCCCGATCCCAGAAGACCTCGTCGAGGCGGTAGACGCCGAGGAAGGCCGTCGGCTCCCAGCTGTAGAGCGCCTTCGTCGGCAGGTTCGTCAGGCCGCCTTTGACAACGATGGGCTGGAGCGCGCCGGCGACCGTGCCGATCGACCACAGGTTCTCGACGTGGTTGCGCAGCATCTCGCGCCAGGCGGCTTCCTGCGCGGCGTCGTCGGCGGTGTTCATCCAGCTCTTGTAGAGCTCGATCAGGCGCTGTGCCTCTGGGATGTCGACCGGCTCGCCGTTCTTGCCCTTCGTCTCGACGTACTGCCCCCATTTCGGCCAGGCGAAGAAGTCCTGCCGCATCGGAGCGAGTTCGGTGGGCGCCATCTTGGGCGTCGGGACAGCGAGGTCCAGGCCTTGAGCGGCCACCATGACCGTGAGCCCCGCGTAGGAGCGGTTGCGCAGGATGGTGATGTCTTGCGGCTTCACGAAGAGCTTGACGCCGATCTCGCGCCAGAACTCCGCGATCAGGGTCAGTCCGTCGACGACGAGCCCGCCCGAGCCGTCCGTCTCGACGATAATCTCGAGCTCGCGCCCGTCCGGCAGGAGGCGGGTGCCGGACCCGTCGCGCTGCGCGAGTCCGATCTCGTCGAGGAGGCGGGACGCCTCCGCCGGGTCATAGCCGGCGTTGAGCCCGCGCAACTCCGGCGAGAAGAGCGGGCTTTGGCTCATGACCGTGTTGTTACCCTCGGTGCCGAGGCCGAAGAGCAGGGCGTTGTTGAGCGTCTTGCGGTCGATGCCGAGGGACAGGGCCTTGCGGAATCGGAAGTCCCGGTTGAGCGCCCGCCAGACCGGGTCGGCCGTGTTGAGGTTGGGGTAGAGCGCGATCTCGCTGCCCCGGGCGTTGGGCCAGAGCAGGGTTTTGTAGCCCTGCACGCGCTCACCCTGCTTGAGGATCGGCACGTCGGCCATGGTCAGGCCGCGAAACAGCAGGTCCGTCTCGCCGGCATTGGCCTTCGCCGCCATGAGCCCGCCCGCCGCGACGTCCATCAGGACGCGGTCGAGATAGGGCAGCTGCTGACCCGATGCGTCGACCCGGTGGTAGTAGGGATTGCGCTCGAAGATGAAGCGGCTCGCGGGAGCCGCGTTCATGACCTTCCAGGCCTGAAGCGTCGGGAGCTCCGGGTTGGAGTTCTCGAACATGTCGTCGACGCGGTTGTGGAGCGAGGCCCAGGACTTGAGCTTCTGCTTTTTCGCCGCCTCGTCGAGCGCGGCCTTGTCGGCGTATTTGGCGTGAAAGCGCTTCAGGTAGTGGGCCGGGCGGTAGATGAACGGGTCGCGGGCGGCGGCGAGCTGAGGCAGGAACCGAGGGTTCGGCCGCTCCCAGGTGAAGCGCACCGTCGTCTCGTCGACGACTTCGAAGCGCGGCGGCTTGCCGCCCGTCAGCATGAACTCGGGCGGCCCGGCGGGACTCAGCTCCCGGTTGTTGGCGATGTCCTCCCAGTAGTAGCGAAAGTCCTCCGCCGTGAACGGGGTCCCGTCGGACCAGCGGTGGCCCGGCCGCAGGCGCAGGGTGATCACCCGGTCCGCGTCGTTGTCGACAGCGGCCAGGAGATCGGGGCGCATGGCGAGCCGCTCGTCGTAGCCGACGAGACGGGCATAGGCGTAGGCCGTGAGATAGCGAATGTCGCGAGCCCGGGACACGAGGGTCGTGACCTCGCCGCCGTAGCGCCCCACCATCCGGCCGCGATCGGCCAGGTTGGCGACGTAGGGCTCCTGCGGCAGCCGCTCAGTGACGGGCGGGAGCTCCTTGCGGGCCACGCGCTCGGCGAGCATCGGCGCCTCCGAGCGGGCCGTCTGCGCTGCGGCTGCAGGAGCCAGGGCGATCAAGGTGAGCGCGGCGAACAAGGGTTTCATGCGGCCTCCTGCGCCTGGGGCGCCGCGACGCGGACCCGATGGCCGGGCTCGATCTCGCGCATGGCGCCGGCCTCGCCCTCGACGAGACGGAACGGCTCGGGCCAGCGCTCGGGTTTCGAGAAACTCTCGTCCCTCAGCTTTTTGAAGTCGAGGGGGCGGTCGATGTCCGGGTCGGGCACCGCGGCGAGAAGCGCTCTCGTGTAAGGATGTGCGGGGTTGCGGAAGAGGGCGGCCTTCGGCGCCTCCTCCACGATGTAGCCGCGGCACATGACGGCGATGGTGTCGGCGATGTAGTCGACCACCGCGAGGTTGTGGGACACGAAGAGGTAGGACAGCCCGAGCGCCGCCTGGAGGTCTTTGAGCAGGTTGAGGACCTGCGCCTGCACCGAGACGTCGAGCGCGGAGACCGGCTCGTCGCACAGGAGCACCCGGGGCTCGAGCGCCAGCGCGCGCGCGATGCCGAGGCGCTGGCGCTGCCCCCCCGAGAAGGAATGCGGGTAGCGGCTCAGGCTCGCCTTCGGCAGCCCCACGAGTTCGAGCAGGGTCTTCACGCGCTCGAAGCGCTCGTCCGAGGTGCCGACCTCGTGAACGCGCAGGGGCTCGGCCAGGAGTTCGTAGACCGTCATGCGCGGGTTGAGCGACGAGAACGGATCCTGGAAGACGAATTGCACGGCGCGGCGATAGGCCTTGAGCCCTTCGCCCTGGAGGGTGAAGACGTCCTGCGGACCGCCGCCGTCGTCGAAGAACACTTGCCCCGAATCGGGCTCGAGGGCCCGCATGATCATCTTCGAGACGGTTGTCTTGCCGCAGCCCGACTCGCCGACGAGGCCCAACGTGCTGCCGGTCGGAAGCGTCAGGCTGACGCCGTTCACCGCCCGGATCGTTCGCGCCTCACCCTTGAAGAGGCCCGAGCGCAAGGTGAAGGACTTGCGCAGATCGATCGCCTGGAGGGCAGGCCCTTTCGGCACGGATCGGGCCGCGCGGGCTTTGGCGTCGGGAAGGGCGGCGGAGCGGATCTCCCGGATGGGCGTCAGGCGCTCGTCCGGAGCCATCGCGAAGCGGGGTACGGCGCGCATCAGCGCCTTGAGGTAGGGATGCTCCGGCCGGCGGAAGATGTCCTCGCGCCCGCCCGCTTCCATCACGCGGCCGCGATACATGACGACCACCTCGTGCGCGACATTCGCCACGACCCCGAGATCGTGGGTGATGAGGAGCACGGACATGCCCGTCTCCGCCTGCAGGTCGCGGATGAGGTCGAGGATCTGCGCCTGCGTCGTGACGTCGAGGGCCGTCGTCGGCTCATCGGCGATGAGGAGGGCCGGCTTGGTGATCAGCGCCATGGCGATCATCGCGCGCTGGCGCAGGCCCCCCGACAATTCGAACGGGTAGGTCACGAGCGCTCGCTTCGGATCTGGGAAGCCGACCCGGGCAAAGACGTCGACAGCCCGCTCCTCGGCTTCCTTCCGGTTCGCCTTCGAGTGCAGCATCAGGGCTTCGCTGACCTGATCGCCCACGGTGTGGAGGGGCGACAGCGAGGTCATCGGTTCCTGGAAGATCATCGCGATCTGGCCACCGCGCAGCGCCCGCATCTGCCCGCTTTCGGGATCGAGGCCGGCGATGTCGACGCCGGTGGCGCTCCCCTTCGTCTCATTCAGGACGATGCTGCCCGCCGTAATGTGCGCCTTCTTCGGCAAGATCTGCAGGATGGCCTGCGCCGTCACCGACTTGCCCGACCCGGATTCGCCGACGAGTGCCACCGTGCGGCCCCGCGGAATGTCGAGCGACAGCCCGTCGACGGCGCGAAACTCCCCGGTCTCCGTTCGGAAATCCACCGCGAGGTCGCGGATCGAGAGCAGCGGAGCTTGCATCGGGCGACGATCTCTCCAGGCTTCAGGTCAACACTCTAGCACGGCGTCGAGGTCCGTAAGCCCCGGCGCAGCGCGGCAAGAAAACATTTCGCCGACAAAGGGATGCCGGACGGCTTCGCTCCGCGATAGCCGTTCGAGCAGGGCTTCGCAGAAATGCCAGACCGCTTCGTCGTGTGTCAGATGATGGGTGAGGAGGCCGATGACGTCCTGGCCTTCATCGACGAGGCCCGCGAGCGCGCGGATCAGCCCCTCCGGATCGGACAAGCCTCGGCTGCCGTGCCAATCGATCGGGTCGAGATGCGCATTGACCTGAACCAGACCGGGGGGAGTGGTGCCGGGCCGGACCGGTCCGAAGGTGGACAGACCGCGATAGCCTGCGGTTGACAGCTGGGCGGCCAAGCTCGGCGCGATGCGGTTCCACGGCGGGACAAAGATCGGCAGGACGCCCGGCCCGAGCCGATCCCGCAGGGTCGAGAGGCCACGGTCCGCCTCGTCGACCATCGCCGCGAGCGGGCGGTGGGAGCCGAACTCGGATTTCTTCTCGCCAGCGGGTGCGTGGTTCGCATGAGCCCAGCCGTGGACGAGTACCGCGACGGATCGCTCGCTAGCCAGCCGCTCGGCGAGGGACGCCTCAACGCCGGCCGGGATGACGGCCAGGCCGAGCGGATGTTCGAGGCGGTGGGCGAGCCCGAGCAGCCGTTCGAGCGCGGGGCCGGCCGCGACCGCGTCGTCGTCTCGCCACCAAACCTCGATCGTTCCGCCGTCGCCGTTCCGTTGGGCGAGCGCCTCGTCAAGGGAGGACCATTCGTACGCAGCTTTGCGTATCGGGCTTCCGCGCTTGCTAGCCAACAGGCGTTTGGTCAGGGCGACGCTCCTAGCGGCGCCGTCGAACGCAAAGCCGCTCGGGCCAGTGGGCGGCCTCTCGAGGGCCCTCGTCACGGCGCGCGCCAGGGCATCCGGGCCGAGTTCCGCCTCCGGGAGAACGGTCGCGAGGCCGCGGGCCGCGAGGCGTTCGGCCCGAAGGCGCTGCTCGGTCTCGCCCCCGGTTTCGAATGGGATCAGAACCGCGGGCGTGCCGGTCACCAGCAGGTCGACGGTGGTGTTGTAGCCGACTTGGCTCACTGAGACCGCGGCCCCGGCGAGGAGCGTCCGAAAATCCGGGCGCGTGCGCTCGACGCTGACGTTGCCCGGAGCCTCGCCGGCGAGACGCCGGAAGGTGCCCTGGTCGATGCTGCGGGGAACGAGGAGTCGCCAGGGCTTCTCCGGGACGAGCCGGGCGGCCTCGACGGCCACCTCGAGATTCGTGACCCCGGTCGGGCTCGAGCCGGCCGACACGAGGATCTCGTCACCGCGCCGCAATCCGGGCGGCGGCCTCCCGCCCTCGTCGACGTAGCCCGTCTCGTGGAGGAAGGGCCTCAGCCGATCGTCCACGGGCCAGGAGAGGTCGAGGGGCACGAGGGTGGCATCGCCGTGAACAAGGACGCCGTCGTAGAGGCGCTGTACGCGGGTGAGAGCCTCTTCCACCCGATCGGGTTTGGAGGGCAGCGCGAGGATGTCACGAACCGAGGCGAGGACGAGCGGCCTCGGCCGCCCGTGCCGGGCCGCTTCGAGGAGGGCCAGGAACTCGTCGGACAGAGTCCGTCGGCCGAACGGGAAGAGCTCGGTGAGGAGAACGTCCGGCTTCACGTCCTCCAGCGTCGCGAGGAGAAGGGCCTTGCGGTCGGCGAGGGTGCTCGGCGCGATCGGCCGCCCGGCTTCGTCGAGCAGCGTCTTGAAGTCGGTGCCGTTGGAGCGCACGGGCGGCAGTTGGACGAGGCGCGCCGGCGCCGTCTTGACGAGCGCGGACGGTATTCCGCCCGAGACCAGCACCGTCTCGTGACCCGCCCGGGCGAAGGCGCGCGCCAGCGTCGCCGCCCGGGTGAGGTGCCCGGCCCCGAGCAGGTGCGTGACGACGATCATCACGCGCATGGCGCCAGCTCCGGAGCGAGAAGCGGCTCGATCGCCGTGCGCAGGCGTCGCGCCGCGGCGTCCAACGTGTGCTCGCGGGCGACCGTGGCACGGGCGCAGACGCCAAGGCGATGTCGGAGCGAAGGATCGTCGAGGAGGCACGCGATCGCCCGCGCGAAGGCACCGGTGTCACCGGGAGGCGTCACCAATCCCGTCTCGCCGTGCCGCACCACGCTCGTGACGCCGCCATAGCTGCCGGCCACCACGGGGCAGCCATGGGCCTGCGCCTCGAGGAGAGCCATGCCGTAGGCCTCGTTGACGGCCGGCCAGACGAGGATGTCGGAAGCGTCATAGAGCGCGCCGAGGGCGGAGGGATCGTCGAGCCGCCCGTGAAAGCGCACCCGCGGCCCGAGTGAAGTGAACATCGCTTCGACGGCGCCCCAAGCCTCCCCGTCCCCGACGACGTCGAGGGTCCATGCCCGGGCGCCCAAGGCGCTCAGGCTGTCGGCGAGCAGGCGGTAGGAGGCGAGCTTGTCGCCGGGCCGCATCATGGCAACGGTGAGGAGCCTCCTGCCTCCCGAGCGTACAGCCGTCACGGGCGGCACGCTCTCGACGAAGGGCGGCAGATCGACGATCCGCTGCCGTTCCGGCCGGTCGCGCTCCAGCGCGACCCGGTCGTTGGCAGTCATGGCGAAAACGAGGTCGGCGCGGTCGAGCGCGGCCTCAGCGCCGCGATGCCCGAGCGCCCAGGGGCCCTCGGCGCGCTTTCTGGCCCGGGAGCCTTCGGCGACGAAATAGGGGATGCCGAGAGCCTCGGCGACAACCGGGCCGAGCCAGTCGGGTGCCTTGTAATAGACGTGGTAGGTGAACCAAGCCCGGGGGCGGTCCGAGGCCGGTCGTTCGCGCCAATGCGATAGAAGCCTTCCCGCTTCGGCGAGGGAGGCATCCCTGAGCTGGGCCTGCCGATCAGCATCTCCAGCGAGGTCGAGGATGCGCAAGGTGCTCGCGATCTCGCAGGCGAAACCGGCCCGCCCGAGCGCGGCCAGGAGGAGCCGCGCCATGGTGCGGTCCCCTGACGGGGATGGATGATCAGGGCTCTTCAGGGGTGCGTAGAAGGCGAGGGGAACGCTCATGTCGCGGCCTCGTCGGCCGCGAGGGACGGATCGAGGAGCGGGCGGAACCGTGCTTCGAGGAGGTCGATACCCGAGTCCATCGCGAAGTGGCTCCGCAAGCGGTCGTAGGCAGCCCGCCCGAGCCGTCCCCGTTCGAGGGGATCGCGGGCGAGGAGGTTGAGGGCGTTCGAGAGTGCTTCCCACTCGCCCGGCGGCACGAGCCGCCCTTCCACCCCGTCCCGCATGAATTCGGGGATGCCGGCGAAGTCCGTCGCGACGAGCGGCAGCGCCTGGCTCGCCGCTTCCATAAGCACGTTCGGCAAGCCGTCCCGATCGCCCGAGCGGGCCTGCTTGGAGGGCAGAACGAATAGGTCCGCCTCACGCATGAGGGCGACCACATCCGGCTGAGGTTTGGAGCCGAGGAAGGCCACCTTGGCGCCGATCCCGGCGCCCTGGGCCTGCGCTTTCAAGCGGTCGAGCATCTCGCCGCCCCCAACATGGGCGAGGCGCCAATGCAGGTCGGCGGGCAGGGCGGCGAGCGCCTTCAGGAGGTCGTCGAAGCCCTTTTTGGCGACGGCCCGGCCCACCGTCACGAACCGGACTGGGTCAGCCGGGTTCGACCCGTCGCGCGGGGGCCGGCTCACGGGCGGGGCGGGAAAGCGCGACAGGTCGAGACCGTGATAGGCGAGGGCGACCCGGCCCGGGTCGCTGGCCAAACCGCGCAAATGCTCTGCGCCGGCTCGCGTGCAGGTCACGCCCCAAAGGCTGCAGGCGATCTTCTCGGCGATCTCCCAATCCGGCGTCGTCCAGATATCCTTGGCATGGGCCGAGAAGGTCCATCGGCGGCCGGTGAGCAGGGCGGCGTAGCGCACCACGGAAGCGGGCGTGTGCAGGTAGTGAACGTGCAGGTGGCTCACCGCGTCCGGCAACTCGCGCGCCAGCACGAAAGCCTGGCCCAAGCGCCGGCCGCGGTTGGGGGTAGGGTCGCGCTTCAGATCCCGCCAGAACAGGCGCAGAAGGGCGGCGAAGCGCTTCTGCCGCACGCCGAAGCGCAAGCCTTTGAGAACGCGCCACGGCTCCTGGTAGAGGTACTCCGGCAGGTAGGAGACCTTGGCCCGGATCTGCCGGTGCATGGGGTGAACGGCGCGTTCCGTCGGGTGACGCAGCGACCAGATCTCCATCGGCACGCCGCGCTGCTCCAGGGCGAGGATCTCCTGCGCGATGAAGGTTTCCGAGAGCCGCGGGTAACCTTTGACGACGATGGCGAGGCGCCGCGCGGGACGCGCATCCATGGCGCGGTCCTATTCCGCCGCCTGCGTCAGCGGCGGAGCGGACGGTCGAAACGCCGCGTAGCGCGCGCGGATCACGTCGAGGCCGTCGAGGAGCCCGGGCACCACGACCTCCGAAGGCTTGGGCTGGCTCGGAAGCGCCCGAAGCGCCGCGGCCATGCGGGCCGGATCGCGCCCGCCCGTCTCGTCGAGCACGCTGACGAGGCCGAGCCGCTCCGCCTCCCGTGCCCGGATCTGCTGCTCCAGGCGCGGGCGCGTGCGGGGCACGATCAGCGCCCGCTTGTCGAGGGAGAGGATCTCGCAGAACGTGTTGTAGCCGCCCATGGCGACCACCGCGGCCGCCTTCTGCATCAGGATCTCGATCTTGGTGTCGAAGGAGATCGCATCGAGGTTGGGCTGGCGGGCGATCCGCTCGAGAAACCTGCGCCGGCGGTCGCGATTGATGAAGGGTCCAAAGACGAAGAGCGACGGCAGATCGAGGTCGGCATCCGCCTCGTAGGCCGAGATCACCCAGTCGATGAGCTCGTCCCCGTCGCCGCCGCCGCCCGTCGTGACGAGGACGAAAGGCCGACGCGTGATCTTAGGGTAGCGGTTGAGCGCCGACGCCAGCGGCACCTCACGGCGCAGATACCCCGTGTAGCGCAGCCGTCGCGCGACCTCGGGCGACACCGGCAGCGCGGCGAGCGGCTCGTAGACCTCTTCGAGGCCGTAGATCCAGATCTCGTCGTAGTAGCGCTCCAGCGCTTCCCGCGCCCCCTTGCGCTCCCATTCGGGGACGAGGAGGGCCGGCTCGTCGAGCACGTCGCGCACGCCCAGCACCAGCCGGCACCCGCTCGCACGCAGGTGATCGAGGGCCGGCAGCACCTCGCCGCGAAAGCCCGTCGGCTCCTTGTCGACGATGAACAGGTCAGGGCGGAAAACCTCGGCGGTGCGCAGGATCAAGCCCTCGCGCAGGCTCACGGCCTCATCGATGGAGAGGTTGAGGTTCAGGCTGCGATAGTCGCCCTCGGGCAACTTCGTCACGCCCGGGATGCGCACGTAATCGACGCCCGGGCCGAACTCGAAGCTGCCGATCACCGGCGAGCCGGAAATGATCACCACCGACAGGCCGGGCTCGGCTTCGACGAGGGCATTGGCGATGGCGCGCGACCGGCGCAGGTGGCCGAGGCCGAAGGTGTCGTGGCTGTAGATCAGCACGCGGCCGCGATCGCCGCTCGGGCGCTGCGCAAGGCCGGCCGATCCTCCGCTCATTGCACTCGCCATGCTCGGCCACTCGCCCGCGCTGCTTCGGACTTCCATCCGGGACGTGGTGCGTACCAGTCCCGCTTCACGCTTTCATGAAGGGATAGCCGCCGCGAGCGTCGGAGGAAACCCCTGCGCAACCCGCGCCGGTGGTCGCGCGCCGCGGAGGACGGTGCTAGCGTGGCCGGCGATGGACAAAAGCCTGTTCCGTTACATCTGGCGGCATTCGCGGCGCGACCAGCTCATCATCTTCGCGGTCGTCCTGGCCTCGTTGCCGTTCTACTTCGCGTCGCTCGACCTTCCACGCCGCATCGTGAACGAGGCGATCCAGGGCAAGGCCTTCGAGGGCGGCCGGGAGACGGTCCGGTTCCTCGACCTCGGTCTGGCGCCGCCGAGCTGGCTCGGCGGCGCGAGAATCCAATTCTTCGAAGGCTTCGATGTCAGCCGCATGGGCCTGCTCTTCGGGCTCTCGGGGCTGTTCCTGTTCTACGTCCTGATCAACGGCGGCTTCAAATTCTGGATCAACCTCGCCAAGGGCGCGCTCGGCGAGCGCATGCTGCGGCGGATGCGCTTCGAGCTGTTCAGCTACGTCCTGCGCTTCGCGCCGGACACGCTGCGCACCGTGCGCTCCTCAGAAGCCGCGACCATCATCAAGGACGAGGTCGAGCCGATCGGCGGCTTCATCGGCGACGCGTTCGTCCTGCCCCTCTTCCTCGGGACGCAGGCCGCGACGGCGCTGATCTTCATCCTCGTCCAGAGCGTCTGGCTCGGGCTCCTGGCGGCGGCGATGGTGGGCGTGCAGTTCACCGTCATTCCCCGCCTCCGGCGCGAGCTCCTGCGCCTGGGCAAGCAGCGCCAACTCGCGTCGCGGCGCCTGGCGGGACGGGTGGGCGAGGTCGTAGACGGCATGGAGGCCGTTCACGTCCACGATGCCCATCGCTGGGAACGGGCCGAGATCGGCGACCGGCTCTTTCACCTCTTCGACCTGCGCTACAAGATCTACCGGCGCAAGTTCATGGTGAAATTCCTGAACAATCTCCTGGCGCAGGTCACCCCCTTCCTGTTCTACGCCATCGGCGGCTATTTCGCCCTCACGGGACGCCTCGACATCGGCCAGCTCGTCGCGGTGATCGGCGCCTACCGCGAGCTGCCGCCGCCGCTCAAGGAGCTGATCGACTGGGACCAGCAGCGCCTCGACGTGCAGGTGAAGTACGATCAGGTCGTCCAATACTTCGCGGCCGAGAAGCTGTTGCCGGACGGCGAACCGGCCACCGATGACGCCGACGGACCTCTCGAAGGGCCGCTCAAGGCCGAAGGGCTGATGATCGCCGACCCGCACGGAGGCACGCTTGTCGAAGGCGCGGCCATCGAGCTGCCGCTTCCCGCCCGGGTCGGGCTTCTCTCCGAAGGAGCGCCGACAGCAGGCCTCTTCGCTCGCGTGCTGGCGGGCCGGTCACGGGATTACGGCGGCACGGTCGCGTTCGGCGAACGGCACCTCGCCGACCTCCCGCCGGGCCTGATCGGGCAGCGTTTCGCCTATGCCGGCGTCGAACCGGTGCTCTTTCCCGGCTCGCTGCGAGACAACCTCGTCTACGGCCTGCGACGCCGGCCGCCGGATCTCACGCCCGAGCAGCGCAAGGCCGAGGCGCGGCGGATCATGGAAGCGATGCGCACCGGCAATCCGGTCGAGAGCGTCGAAGGGCCCTGGATCGACTGCGCCCGTGCCGGCGCGAGCGACCTCGACGATCTCGACCGCCTGCTCATTGAGGCCTTGCACCGGATCGGCCTGGGCGAGGATCTCTATCGGTTCGGCCTTGCCGGCCGGGTCGATCCGGCCCGCGATCCGGACCTTCCGCCGCGCCTCATCGAGGCGCGCCTGCGGCTTCGGGAGCGCCTGGCCGCCCAGAACATGGCGGACCTTGTCGAGCCCTTCGACCCGGCCCGCTTCAACCGGCAAGCGACGGTCGCCGAGAACCTTCTCTTCGGCGTGCCGACCTCCCGTGCCCTCCTGGGCCGCGACCTTGCCGAGCACCCGGCCTTCCGCGGCGCGCTCGATGCCGCCGATCTCACCCGTGATCTCGTGCGCATGGGCGAGCGCATCGCCGAGACGATGACCGAAATCTTCCGCGGCCTGCCGCAGGGGCATCCGCTCTTCGAGCAGTTCTCGTTCCTCGGCGCCGACGAACTGCCCGACTACGAGGCGCTGCTCACCCGGCGGCGCAGCACCGCGCGGCGCATGGCGCGCCGCGAGGACGAGACCCGGCTCCTCGCCTTGCCGCTCGCCTATATCGAGCCGCGCCACCGTCTCGGCCTCCTCGACGATGCCATGCGCGAGCGTCTCGTCGCCGGCCGCGACACGGTGCGCGCGGCGTTGGAGAAGGGTGGCGATCCCGGGGTGGCGTTCTACGAACCCGACGATGTCAACGGCGCCGCTCCGGTGCGAGACAATCTCCTCTTCGGGCGCGTGAACCAGACGGCCGCCAACGCGCAAGCGCGCGTGATGGAGATGGTCAGCGCCGTCGTCGACGAGCTCGACCTGCGCGTCGCCGTGGAGCGGGTGGGACTTGATCATCAGGTGGGACCCGCCGGACGCCTGCTCAGCGCGCCGCAGCGCGCCTGCGTCAACCTCGTGCGCTGCATCGTGAAGCGACCGGACGTCTTCGTGGTCGACGGCGGCTTGGCGCCGCTCGGCGAAGCACGGGCGCGGGCCGTTCTCAAGATCCTTCTTGACGGCTTCGCCGAGCGCACGCTCTTCGTCACGTTGGCGAACGAGCGGGATGCGGAGGGTTTCGACGCCCTGATCCGCTTCGGCGGAGGCGGGGCGACAGTCGACATCGTACACGATCAAGCCGGCACCGAGCCGGCGGTCGAGGTGGTCGAAGAGCGCAAGGTGGCAAAGGTCGCATCGAGGGTAGCGTCATGACGCTCGACAACGAAGTGCAGTCTCTCCGGCAGGTGCCGATGTTCCGCGAGATCGATCTCGCGCGTCTGAAACTCCTCGCCTTCACCAGCGAGCGGGTGCAGTTCGCGCCCGGTCAGCGCTTCTTCTCGCAGGGCGACGCCTCGGACGCGGCTTACGTGCTCCTCGAAGGGCGCGCCGAGGTCGTGCTCGAGGCGTCCGGCAGCCTGACCAAGGTCGCCGACCTCGACCGCAACGCGATCTTGGGCGAGATGGGCATCCTCTCCGACCGGCCGCGGTCCGCGACGGTGATCGCCGCCGAGCCCGCGACCGCGCTTCGCATCGACAAGCGGGTCTTCCTCGAACTCCTCACCCAATTCCCGCAGATGGCGCTCGCCGTCATGCGCGAGATCGCCAATCGCCTGGAGCGCACCAACGCTCAGCTTGCCGCGCAGTCACGCTGAACGCGGTGGGGTTGAGCATGGCGTGGCCGGCCCTTCCTCTCGGTTCCTTCGCTCGCGGCGGGGAGGCGGCCGAGGCGTCATCGAGGGCAGAGGATGCCTGATGCCGCATTTGGGCGGTCGGTCGGGCGGCGCATCCTGCGCAGCCCCCGCTGGCGTGACCCTCAGACATGGCGCCTCGCGTCGGGCCTGGTTCTCTTCGCCTTCGCACTGACGCACTTCCTCAACCACGCGCTCGGCCTTGTCTCCGTCCAGGCGATGGAGGCGATGCAGGAGACGCGCAGCGGGTTCTGGCGGTCCTTGCCCGGCACCTGGCTCCTTTATGGCTCGGCCGCGGTCCATATCGGCCTTGCCGTCGCAAAGCTGTTCCGGCAACGGACTTGGCGGATGCCGGCCTGGGATGCGGTTCAACTCATCCTTGGTTTGGCCATCCCGGTCCTCGTCGCCGCTCATATCGCGGCCACGCGAGGCTACGCGGCGATGGGCGGCGACGATTCCTACAACGTCGTCCTGCGAGCGCTCTGGCCCGGCGGCGCGCTCAGCCAATCGCTCCTGCTCGGCATCGTCTGGCTCCACGGTGTGATCGGCCTGCACCATTGGCTCTCCGACCGGCGCTGGTACGACCGCTGGAGCCCCGTTCTCCTCGTCGCAGCAGTCCTTGTCCCGACGCTCGCAATCGCCGGCTGGATCGAGGCCGCGCGGCGTGTGGCGCTCTTCTCCGGCGGCCGGCCCGCGATCCCGCCGGAGCAGGTTCCGCTCCGCACCGCGCTCATCGACCAGACGGAGGCGATCGTCTGGACGGCCTTTCTCGCCGCGGCGGCGCTCCTTGCGGTTCTCCTTGTCGCACGCTGGATGCGGGGCGGGCCGACGATCACCTATGCCGGCGGACGCCGGGTCCGCGGGGCGTCGGGCGCGACGCTCCTCGAGATCAGCCGGGCCGCAGGCATTCCCCACGCCTCCGTCTGCGGTGGGCGCGGGCGCTGCTCCACCTGCCGGGTCCTCGTCCTCGATGGGGCCGACGACCTGCCGTCCCCGAACGCGGTGGAGGCCGCGGCGCTCGACCGTATCGAAGCGCCGCCCGGGGTTCGGCTCGCCTGCCAGATCCGGCCTGAGCGCGCTTTGACCGTGCGCCCCCTGGTTCCTCATCTCGACGCCGGGCCCGGCCTTGCCCGCGATGCCTACCGCTGGGGCGTCGAGCGACGCGTGACCGTGATGTTCGCTGACCTGCGCGGCTTCACGACGCTTGCCGAGAAGCTCTACCCTTATGACTCCGTCTTCCTGCTCAACCGCTACTTCGAGGTCATGAGCCTCGCGGTCACGAGTCACGGGGGCGAGGTCGATAAGTTCCTCGGCGACGGCATCATGGCCCTGTTCGGCATCGCCCCGGCCCGGGGTGCGGGGGCCCGCGACGCACTCCATGCCGCCCGCGCCATGCTGGAGGCGCTCGAGACCTTGAATCACGAGTTCAGCTCGACCCTCCCGGGGCCGCTGCGGATGGGCATCGGCCTCCATACCGGCCCTGCCGTGCTGGGGCGGATCGGCGGCGAGCGTCAGGCCGGGCTCACGGCACTCGGCGACAGCGTCAACGTGGCGAGCCGGCTGGAAGGCTTGAACAAGGAGTTCGGCTCCGTTCTCGTCGCCTCCAAGGCCGTGCTCGATGCCGCGGGTCTAGCCATCGAGGGCGCGCGGGAGGCGGACATCCCGGTGCGCGGCCGGGCGCAGGGTCTGCCCGTCGTCATCGCCGACGACCTCAGCGCGTTTCGCGACGTCGCCCCAACCCGATCGGACGGGGCGCCCGCGGTGGCCCGCGCTTGACCTCCTCCAGCCCGGGCGCGAGCTTCGCGCCGGAAGCGACGCAAGGAATCGGAATGGATCTCGGGGCGGGCCTGAAGGGCAAGCACGTGTTCGTGACGGGAGCGTCGAGCGGCCTCGGCACCCACTTCGCCCGACTCGCGGCGCGCTGCGGTGCCCGGGTGACGGTGGGCGCGCGCCGGCGCGAGCGCCTCGACGCGCTCGTGGCCGAGCTCGGTGCCGGTGCGCTCGCCGTTGATCTCGACGTGGCGGACGAGACCTCCGTCGAGGCAGCGGTGGAGGAGGCGTCCCGCGCCGCGCCGTTGGACGTTCTCGTCAACAACGCCGGGATCGCCGGCGGGGGCGTGGCCCTCGACACCGCGACCGACGAGTTCGACCGCATCCTCGCCACCAACCTGCGCGGCGTGTGGTCGATGTCCCGCGCGGCGGCGCTGCGCTGGCGCGAGGCCAAGCGCCCCGGTGTCATCATCAACGTGGCCTCGATCCTTGGGCTCAGAGTGGCCGGTGGGGTCGGGCCTTACACGGTGTCCAAGGCCGCGGTCGTCCAGCTCACGCAGGCCCTGGCCTTGGAGTGGGCGCGCTACGGAATCCGCGTCAACGCGCTGGCGCCGGGCTATATCGAGACGGAGATCAACGCCGACTTCTTCAGCTCAGAGGCCGGTCAGGCCATGCTCAAGCGCATCCCCATGCGCCGGATCGGCCGGCCGGAGGACCTCGACGGCGGCTTCCTTCTGCTCGCGACCGACGCGTCGGCCTGGATGACCGGCACCGTGCTGCCCATCGACGGCGGTCACCTTGTCTCATCGCTCTGAGGACAGCATGGATTTTCACATCGCCCCCGAGATCGAGGATTTTCGCGCGCGCATCGCCGCGTTCGTCGAGCGTGAGCTGATCCCGCTCGAGGCCGACCGCGCCGCCTACGATGCCCACGAGAACATCCGGCTCGACTTGCTGGCCTCTCTTCGCGCCAAGGCGCGGGCCGAAGGGCTCTGGTGCCTGCAACTGCAGAAAGAAACCGGCGGGCAGGGGCTGACCAAGGTCGGCATGGCCGTGACCTACGAAGCCATGAACCGTTCCATCTTCGGCCCCGTGGTCTTCAACGCCGCGGCCCCCGACGACGGCAACATGCAGGTCCTGGAGAAGATCGGGACGCCGGAGCAGAAGGCGCGCTGGCTCGATCCGATCGTGCGCGGCGAGGTGCGCTCGGCTTTCGCCATGACCGAGCCCCATCCCGGCGGCGGGTCCGACCCGTCGATGATCCAGACGAGGGCCGAGAAGCAGGGTAACAGCGCGTACCGGATCACCGGGCGCAAGTGGTACATCACCGGCGCCGAGGAGGCCGCCCACTTCATCCTGATGGCCCGCACTTCCGATGACCCGCGCACCGGGCTCACGGCCTTCCTCTTCCACAAGGACCAGCCCGGCTGGCGCATCTTGCGCCGTATCCCGATCATGGGGCCCGAGGAGCACGGCGGTCATTGCGAGCTCGAATTCGACGGCCTCGAGGTCGCGGCCGAGGACGTTCTGCTCGGAGAGGGCCAGGGCCTCAAGGTCACCCAGATCCGCCTCGGGCCGGCGCGCCTCACCCACTGCATGCGCTGGCTGGGGCTCGCCAAGCGCTGCGTCGAGATCGCCCGCGACTACGCCGCCGAGCGCCACGGCTTCGGGGTGCGCCTCGCCGACCGCGAGAGCGTGCAGCTCATGCTGGGGCGGCTTGCCATGAACATTGAGATCGGGCGGCTCTTGGTCATGAAGGCGGCCTGGGCGCTCGACCAGGGCAGCTTCGCTCGCGCCGAGGTCTCGATGGCCAAAGTCCAGGTCGCCAACGTTCTGCATGAGGCCGCGGACACAGCGATCCAGATCAACGGCGCGCGGGGCTACTCCAAGGACACGGTCCTGGAGTGGATCTACCGCTACGCCCGCCAGGCCCGCCTCGTTGACGGCGCCGACGAGGTACATCGCATGGTGCTAAACCGCAACCTGGAGAGCGCCGGCCAGGATTTCTGGCGCTGGCCCGTGGCAAGCCCCTGATCAGGCCGCGAGCACCGCGCCGTCCGACACGGCCTTGCCCGGCCGCGGGTCGTCCTCGTCATTCAGGTGGCAGGCGGAGAACCGCCCTGGCCCGATCGCCTTGAGCGCCGGCCGATCCACCTTGCAGCGGTCGAAGGCGTGCGGGCAGCGCGGGTGGAAGTGGCACCCTGAGGGCGGATTAAGTGGGGAGGGGATCTCGCCCTTGAGCGCCGAGAACTTGCGCTTGCGGGCGTCGAGCTTCGGCACCTCGTCGAGGAGCGCCTGCGTGTAGGGGTGATTCGGCGCCTCGAAGAGCGCCTCCGTCGGCGAAAGCTCGACGATGCGGCCGAGATACATCACCGCGACCCGGTCGGAGATGTGCTCGACGACGCCGAGGTCGTGGCTGACGAAGATGTAGGTGAGGCCGAGCTCCCGGCGCAGGTCCATGAACAGGTTGAGCACCTGCGCCTGGATCGACACGTCGAGGGCCGCCGTCGATTCGTCGCAGACCAGCACCTTCGGCTTGACCGCGAGCGCCCGGGCGATGCCGATGCGGGCGCGCTGGCCGCCGGAGAACTGGTGCGGATAGCGCTGGCGCGTCGCCGGATCGAGGCCCACTGTCCTCATCACCTCGGCGACGTAGGCCTCCATCCCGCTCGCCGGCACGAGGCCGTGCACGACGGGCGCCTCGCCGATGATCTCGACGACGCGCTTGCGGGGGTTCAGCGCCGCCATGTGATCCTGGAAGACCATCTGGATCGCGAGGTCCGCGGCGCGGCGCTCCCGGGCATTGAGGCCGGCGACATCCCGGCCCTGGAAGGTCACTTGGCCGGCACTCGGGTCGAGGATGCCGGCCACGACCCGGCCGAGGGTCGACTTTCCGCAGCCCGACTCCCCGACGAGGCCTACGACCTCGCCCTCGGCGACGTCGAAGCTCACCGCGTCGATGGCGCGGACGACCTGCTCCTTGAGACCCGCGCCGAACAGGTTCGCCACCTTCTCGGCGGCGTCGAGGGGCTTCGTGAACCGGCGGGAGACGTCGGTGAGGGAGATGAGAGGCGTCATGCTCGAACTCACGCAGCCACCGTCTCGGGGCCGAGCAGCGGGTGATGGCAGCGCGCGCTGCGCGACGCCTCATAAGGCGTTGCAGCCGGGATCACCGATTTGCACACGGCCGTGGCGCGCGGGCAGCGCGGATGAAAGGGGCAGCCCGGGGGAAGCCGGCCCAGCGACGGGGTCATGCCCGGGATCTGGGCCAGCGGCACGCCGCGCTTGTTCCGGCTCGGCACAGAGGCGATGAGGCCTGCGGTGTAGGGGTGAATCGGGCGCTCGAGCGTGTCGGCCACGGTGCCCGTCTCGACGACCCGGCCCGCATACATGACCGCGATCCGATCGGCGAGGCCTGCGATGACGGAGAGGTCGTGCGTCACCCAGACCATGGCCGTTCCGGTCTCGGTGCAGAGGTTTTGAACCTCGGCGAGGATCTGGGCCTGGATCGTGACGTCGAGGGCCGTCGTCGGCTCGTCGGCGATGAGCACCGCGGGCCGGTGCAGCAGGGCGGTCGCGATGGCCACGCGCTGGCGCATGCCGCCGGAGAACTGGTGCGGGTAGGCCGTGAGCCGCTCGTCAGGGGAGGGGATACCGACCTGGACGAGGGCTTGGCGAGCCCGCGCGCGGGCTGCCTTCTCCGAGACCTTGTCGTGCGCCCGCACCGCCTCGATCATCTGCGTGTCGATGCGCAGGACCGGGTTGAGCGTCGTCATGGGATCTTGAAAGATCATGGCCAGGCGCTTGCCGCGCAGCCGGCGCAACTCGCCCTCGGGCTTGCCGACGAGCTCCTCGCCTTCGAGCCGGATCGAGCCGCCGGCGATCTGGCCGGGCGCGTCGATGAGGCCGAGGATCGCGAGCCCCGTCACCGACTTGCCCGAACCGGACTCGCCGACGAGGCCCAGCACCTCGCCGCGATGCACGTTGAAAGAGACGCCGTCGACGGCCGTCAGCGGGCCCTCGCGAGTGCCGAAGGTGACGGTGAGGTCGCGGACGGAGAGGATGGCGGCGGTCATCGGCTTAAACGAGGGTTGAGCACGTCGCGCAGGCGGTCGCCGACGAGGTTGATGGCGACGATGGCGATGACGAGCACCACGCCGGGAAAGGTGGAGATCCAGTACTTGCCCGAGAGCAGGTAGTTGTAGCCCTTGGCGATGAGGAGACCGAGGGACGGCTCGGTGACAGGCACGCCCACGCCGAGGAACGAGAGCGTGGCTTCGAGCGCGATGGCGCGGGCGATGTCTATGGTCGCGATGACGATGAGCGGCGGCAGGCAGTTCGGGAGGAGGTGGCGGAAGACGACGCGGCGCTTGGGCAGCGCGAGGCAACGCGCGGCCTCGATGTATTCCCGCCGCTTCTCCACCACCGCCGAGCCGCGCACGGTGCGGGCGAAGTAGGCCCATTGCACGATAACGAGGGCCAGGATCACCTTGTCGATGCCGCGCCCGAAGACGGCGAGCAGCACGAGGGCGACGAGGATCGCCGGGAACGAGAGCTGCAGGTCGACGAGGCGCATCACGACGGATTCGACGCGCCCACCGGCGTAGGTTGCGAGCACCCCGACCGACGCTCCGACGAGGCAGGCCACCACGACCGAGATCGTTCCGACGAGGAGCGAGATCCTCAGCCCGTAGAGAATCGCGGAGAGCATGTCGCGGCCCTGGTCGTCCGTGCCGAGCCAGGCGATCTGGCCCGACGCCAGCGCCTCGCCGGGCGCCAGCATGTTGTCCATGATGTCGAGCTGCGACAGGTCGTAAGGGTTCTGCGGCGCCAGCAGCGGCGCGAAGACCGCGGCCAGGACGAGAAGCACCAGCAGGACGAGTCCGATGACGGCCCCGCTCTTCTGGACGAAAGTGGAAGCGTGGCGCCGCCACAGGCTCTCGCCGCGCTCGACCGGCGCAGGCTCGTCGGCAACCGCGAGGGCGGTCGGTTGAACGGTATCGGCCATGGCGCTCAGCCCTTCGCCTCGGCGAGGCGCACCCGTGGGTCGACGGCGGCGTAGAGCAGGTCGACCACGAGGTTGATCACGACGAAGATCAGCACCGTCATCATGAGGTAGGCGACGATGATCGGGCGATCGAGGCGGTTGATGGAATCGATCAGGAGCTTGCCCATCCCCGGATAGGCGAAGACCGTCTCCGTCACGACGGCGAAGGCGATCATGGACCCGAGCTCGAGGCCGAGCACGGTAATCACCGGGATCATGATGTTCTTCATGACGTGGACGCCGACGATCCGCGACCACGACAGGCCCTTGGCCCGGGCGAAGCGGATGTAGTCCTGGAGCATGACCTCGCGGGTGCCGGCCTGGGCGATGCGGATCACGAGGGCCGCCTTGTAGAGCGCGAGCGTGAAGGCCGGCATGATGAGGTGCCTGAGACCGTCCCAGGTGAACAGCGCCGTCTGAATGCCCAGCACCGAGGTGGTGGGCCCGCGCCCGCTCGCCGGCAGAACCTTGAGCTCCACGGCGAAGAACAGGATCAGCATGAGGCCGATCCAGAAGTTCGGCAGCGAGAAGCCGAGGATCGAGCCCGACATGATCGAGCGCCCGAGGAGGCTCTCCGGCTTGCGGCCGGCGAGCACGCCGAGGGGGATGCCGATCACGATGGAGAAGACGAGCCCCGCGAGCGCCAACTCCAGTGTCGCAGGTAGCCGTTGTGCGATCACGCTGACCGCCGGCTCGTTGTAGACGAAGGAGCGGCCGAGATCACCCTGGAGAGCATTTCCCACGAAGGTGCCGAACTGCGCCCAGAGCGGTCGATCAAGGCCGAGGCGCTGAGCGATGGCCGCACGCTCGGCTTGGTCCGCGTCGGGGTTCGCGAGGATGTCGACCGGGTCGCCCACCGCGTAGACGGCGACGAAGACGAGGGTCGCCATCGCCGCCAGGACGAGAAGCGACTGGCCGATGCGGCGGATGAGATAAACGAGCATGGGTTCCGATCCGCCTGCGCGCCGGGGCGAGGGGAGGGGCGCGGGGTCAAGCGATGGCCGCCCCGCGCCCGGTCAGATCTTTAAGAGCCCGCGGCCTTCACGTCGGTCGCGAGCGTGTACTGGTCGATGCGCGCCTTGTAGCTGAGCCCCTTGCGAAAGGCCCAGGGCGTCACTTCGAAGTGGAGCGGGATGATCCCGTAATCGCTCATCGCGAGCTTCGAGGCCTGGCGAAGCAGCGCCTCGCGCTTGGCGTCGTCGATCGTGCGCTGCGCCTCGGCCGTGAGGCGGTCGACCTCGGGGTTGGAGTAGCGCCCGCGGTTAGTATGACCAAAGCCCGTCTTGGGATCGGGCGTCGCGACGAGAGCGACGAGGGAGTTCGACATCTCGCTCGTGTCCGCGCCCCAGCCGGCGAGGTACATCGAGAACTCGTGCTTGTTGCGGCGGGAGAAGAAGGTCGACGCCGTCATGGAATCGACGCTCGTCTTGATCCCAATGCGGGTCAGCATCTGGGCCGCAGCCTGGGCGACCTTCTCGTCGTTGATGTAGCGGTCGTTGGGCGTGCCGAGCGTCACCTCGAAGCCGTTGGGATAACCGGCCTCGGCCAGGAGCTTCTTCGCCCGCTCCGGATCGAAGGTGTCCGGCTTCATGTCGGGCGAAGTGCCGAAGAGCGGCACGGGCAGGAGCTCGCCCGCGGCCTGCGCGACGCCGCCCATGATACGGTCGACGATGGCCTGACGGTTGATCGCCTTCGACACCGCCTCGCGCACGCGCTTGTCGAGGAAGGGATTCTTGTCGGTGCCTTTCACCCCCGGCGTCTTCCAGCTCGCGTCGGTGAACTGGTCGAGATGGAGGTAGATGATGCGGTTCGAGATGCCTTGCGCGATCTGGAAGCCCGCGCCCTTGATCTTGTCGAAGTCCTGAATCGGCGGGTTCTCGACGAGGTCGACGTCGCCGGCGAGCAGCGCCGCGACGCGTGGGCCGGAGCTCGTGAAGGGCCGGAAGGTCACCTTCGCCCAATGGGGCTTCTCGCCCCAGAACGCCTCGTTGCGCTCGAGCACGAGCTGCGTGCCGCGGGTATAGTTCGCGAGCTTGTAGGCGCCGGCGCCGACCGCCTTGCCGGGCTCGTTGAAGTCGACGGATTTGGGCGGCGTGCCCAGGTTCTCGCAGCCCGTCGGCTTGTAGACCGTGTTCTCGCCGCCATAGGCCGCCGCCGAGAGGATGCCCACCGACGACATGCTGTTCGGGAACAGCGGCTGCGGCGCGGCTGTCTTGACGATCAGCGTCAGCGGATCGGGCGCCTCCAGCGCCGCGACGCCGCGGGTGAAGACCGTGAAGGACGAGGGCGAGTTCTCGACCGTCGGGATGCGGCAGAACGTGTAGATCACGTCCTTCGCCGTGAAGTCGGAGCCGTTCGTGAACTTTACGCCGGGGCGCAGCTTGAACTCCCACGTCGTGTCGTCGACGGCGCGCCAGGAAGCGGCGAGTTCGGGCAGCAGCTTGGCGTCGGCATCGTTCGACACGAGGCCGGGGAAGAGGTGCCGGCGCAGGGCGTTGTTGGGGCCGACATTGTGGAAATGCGGATCGACGGAGGTGACCTCCGCGGCGACGCCGATCTTGAGCTCCTGCGCTCCGGCCGGCAGGGCGGCGAGCGCGAGAGGCAAGCCGGCAAGGGCGAGCCGGGCAGCGAACGTCATCCTGTTCTCCTCCATTCTCGTCGGGCGTAAGCGCCCGCGTTCCGGCTTCTGTAAGCCAGCTGAAAGCGGGGGCAAAGCCGTCCATCGACGGATGCTTGCGACGCTACTATGCGCTATGTAGATTGTCATCAGGCAAGAATATAACTTTGGTGCATTGCATGATGCCAGCGTCGCATAGGCAGGAGACACGCCCGTCGCGGCCGACCGTCCGCGAGCTCGAAGTGCTGCGGGCGGTGATCGACACGCGCAAGACGACGGCCGCGGCGAGCCGGCTCGGCATGTCGCAACCGGCGATTTCCCGCGCCATCGCCGCTCTCGAGGAGCGCCTCGGGCGCGCGCTGTTCCAGCGTGACGGCGGCCGTCTCGTGCCGACGCCCGAAGCCTTCGCCCTCGACGCCGAGGCGGCGCCGATCATTGCGGCGCTCGCGCGCCTGGAGCACTGGCCACATCCCGTCCTCGCCGGGGCGCAGCTGCGCATCGCGGCGACGCCGACCATCGCCCAGGCCTTCCTTTCCCCTCTCGTCATCCGCTTCATGCAGCTCGAGCCAGAGGTGCGCATCCAGATCGAGATCGTCCGCCACACCGACGCGGTGCTTGCCGTCGCGGAGGGCTCGGCCGACCTCGGCGTCGTGGACGTTCCCGACCTGCATGCTGGCGTGCGCGCGGAACCCTTCCGGCATTCTCAGGCCCATGTTCTCCTGCGTCGCGAGCACCCGCTCGCCAGGTTGGAGGTCATCACGCCGGCCGAACTCGCGGGCCAGCCCCTCATTGCAGTTACGAAGCGCTTCTCGTCGCGGGCGCGGATCGAACGAGCCTTCGCGGATCACGGCATCGCTCCCCGCTTCGTGCTCGAGGCGAGCACCCTTCTCTTCGTGGCGGACGTGGTCCGCGCCGGGCTCGGGGTCGCGGTGACGAATCCGTTCCCACTCTCGCGCATCGTCGGAAACGACCTCGTGTTCCGCCCTTTCGCCCCGGCAATCGCCTATGAAACCTCGTTCCTGTTCACGTCTGGGACGCGACCCGCGGTCGCGAGCCGCTTCGCCGATTTCGTGCGTCAGGAGCAGGATTCTTCGGCGGTTTGAGGGTAAAGAGGTCGAACGACCGGTAGGAGCGCGTGCATGAAATCGGACAGAATCCTCGAGATTCTGTCGACGCTGGTGGCGTTCGACACGACAAGCCGCAACTCGAACCTCGCCCTGATCGACTGGGCCGAAAACTACCTGCGGCAGCGGGGTTTCGCCTGCGAGCGCATCTATGATGAGACGGGGCTCAAGGCCAACCTGTGGGCAAGCATCGGGCCCAAGGAGGCCGAGGGATACATCCTCTCGGGCCACACTGACGTCGTGCCCGTCGACGGGCAGGCCTGGTCCAGCGACCCGTTCCAACTACGCGTCCAAGACGGCCGCGCCTACGGGCGGGGTGCCTGCGACATGAAGGGCTTTCTCGCCGTATGCCTCGCCGCGGCGGACGATCTCGGCCGCACCCCGCTGCACCGTCCGATCCACCTCGCCTTGTCCTACGACGAGGAGGTCGGGTGTGTCGGTGCCAAGGGGTTGGTTCGGCACCTGCGCGACACCGGCATCAGGGCCGAGGCCTGCTTCGTCGGCGAACCGACCAGCATGCAGGTGGTCACGGGCCACAAGGGCAAGCGAAGCGTGCGCGCCACCGTGCGCGGCCGGACGTGTCATTCCTCCCTCGCGCCGCAAGGGGTCAACGCCGTGGAATGGGGCGCCCGTCTCGTTGCCGAGATCCGGCGCATCGCCGACCGGCTCGCCGCGGAGGGCGGGCGCGACCCGCTCTACGACGTGCCGCATTCCACGGGGCATGTCGGCGTCTTCCGGGGCGGCACGGCGCTCAACATCGTGCCGGATGAGGCCGAGATCGTCTTCGAGTACCGCACCATCGGCTCCGAGGATCCCGACCAGTACGTCGCCGAGACGGTCGCCTATGCCCGCGATGTCCTCGAGCCCGCGATGAAGGCCATCGACCCTGCCGCCGGCTTCTTCTTCGACGTCTATGCCGGCTTCCCCGGCCTCGACGCCTCGCCGGACGCGCCCGAAGTCACCCTGGCCAAGAGCCTGGCCGGCCGCAACGACCACGGCAAGGTCGCCTTCGGCACGGAGGCCGGCCTTTTCCACGAGGTCGCGCAGGTGCCGACCGTGATCCTCGGCCCCGGCTCCATCGAGCAGGCCCACAAGGCCGACGAGTGGATCGCCTTGAGCGAACTCGAGCGGTGCGCCGCCTTTGTCGAACGGCTCGTCGAGCGCTGCCGCTGACGGTCGCGCCAGAGGCTCGTCAAGGCTGGGCCTGCTCTAAAAAGCTTTGAACGTGATGATGGTCTTCGTGTCCTGGATCTCCGGGACCGTCTGGACGTTCTGGGCCACGAAGTGACCGATGTCGACGGCATCGTCGACGTGAAACTTCGCCAGGATGTCGTAATTGCCCGCCGTCGAGTAGATCTCGGAGGCGATCTCGCGGTCGGCGAGCTCGCTCGCCACCACGTAGGTCTTGCCGAGGCGGCACTTGATCTCGACGAAGAAGGTCTGCATCTCGTTGTCCTGCGCTCAGGCGGTGGCAAGCGCCGCGACGCGGCGGGTCATGGGGGACGCGGGATCGGCCAGCGGGGCCACGACCGTGAAGTGGTTCGTGCCGGCGATCTCGTCGTAGCGGACCGTAACGCCGGCCCTGCCCCAGACCTCGGCGATCAGGCGGCTCTGGCGCAGGAATTCGGAGCTTTCCAAGGCTCCCACGGCGGCGTCGAGAACGATGCCGGGCGGCGGCGTCCAATGGACCGGGCTCACGGCCCGAGCCTCCGCTTCGTCGAGGCGCAGTGCCGCATTCTGCGAGACCTGAATCAGCGGCTCGAGGTCGAAGACGCCGGAGATGGCGTAGGCGGAGCGCACGAGCGCCTCGGGCGCGCCGTAGCGGGCCCAGTCCGTCGCGAGGAGGCAGGCGGCGAGGTGTCCGCCCGCGGAATGGCCGCTCGCGACGACCGAACGTCCCGTCTCGGCCGCGAGGCGGGCCGTCGCGCGGCGAACCTGCTCGATGATGTCGCCGACCCGCACCGCCGGGCAGAGATCGTACCCGATCAGGCCGACCGTCAGCCCGTGCGCGTTGAGCCCCCGGGCGAGATGGCTGAAGAACGAGGGCGCGAGACCCTGCCAGTAGCCGCCGTGAATGAAGGCGACTGTCGCAACCGTGCCGTCGGCCGGGAACAGGTCGATGATCTGCCGCTCGCTCTCGCCGTAGTGGATCACCTTGGGTGGGTTCTCGGTGCGGTAGGCGGCGGCGTCGCGGGCCCAGCCCTCGATGATCGCGGGGTGCTCCGGCACGCGGGCGCGGTTGTTGTACTCCGCCTCGAGATCGATCCCGCTCATCGCAACTCCTACCTGCGGACCACCTCTAGTGGGGCCCGGGCTCGCCTGCAACGCCGCCCCGCGCGCGAGGGTCTTTGCCGTGGGCGCGCGCCGGTCTACAGCCCGCTGATCTTAAGGAGAGCGGGATGCGGGATCAGGAACTGGTCGAAGTCTGGCGCGGAGGCAGCATCGAGTCGATCCACCGCGGCTCCCTTGTCGTCGTGGACGCGCGAGGCGCGACGGTGCTGGCCCTCGGCGATCCGGACCAGGCCGTCTTTCCCCGGTCCGCGATCAAGGCTTTGCAGGCCCTGCCACTCATCGAGGACGGCGCGGCGGAAATCTACGGTTTGACCGATGCCGAGATCGCGCTCGCCTGCGCTTCGCATTCCGGCGAACCCGAGCACGTCGCGACCTCCGCCGGAATGCTCCGCAAAGCCGGCCGCGATCCGGCCTGCCTCGAATGTGGCGCGCAATGGCCCATGGGGGAGGCGGCGGCCCGAGCGCTCGCCGCGCGAGGCGAGACGCCGACCGCGCTCAACAACAACTGCTCGGGCAAGCATGCCGGCTTCGTGTGCCTTGCCTGCGCGGCGGATGAGGATCCGAAGGGCTATGTCGGTGCCGATCACCCGGTGCAGCGGCGCGTGCGCCAAGTGCTCGATGAGGTCACCGGGGCGGCCCACGACATCGGCCAAGCCGGCATCGACGGCTGCTCCATTCCCACCTACCCGATCCCGCTGCGGGCCTTGGCGCTAGGCTTTGCCCGATTCGGCGCGGCCGAGGGATTGTCACCCGACCGGGCGAGGGCCGCAGGGCGAATCCGGAGGGCTGTGGCGGCTCATCCCTTCATGGTCGCAGGAACGGGACGCTTCGACACGCAGCTCATGGAGCGGCTGGGTGAACGCGCCTTCGTGAAGACCGGCGCCGAAGGCGTGTACGCCGCAACTTTCCCTGAGCTCGGGCTCGGGGTGGCCCTGAAATGCAGCGACGGCGCGACGCGCGCCTCGGCCGTGATCATGGCAGCACTGGTCGAGCGTTTCCTGCCCCTGGCCGACGAGGACGCGCGCTTCGTCGATGCGCTTGCGCGCCCGCAGCTGACGAACTGGAACGGCTTCTCTGTCGGCCGCCTCACGCCGACGGCGGCGCTCCTCGCCTGAGCCGAGACTGCCGCGCGAGGGCGAGGCCGACCTCGGCAAGCGCCGAGGCAAGGCCTTTCACGGGCCGGCGGGGGATGTGGACGAAGATCGCCGGCGCCGGAGATCGCAGCGCCCGGGCGTAGGCCGTGTTGCAGAGATAGCGCCCGGCATCGATGGAGAGCGCGCAAGGCACGCCGGCGCGACGCAACAGCACCGCCAAGCGCTCCGGCGTCGCGGTGCTGCGCAAGGCGAAGGGGCGGCCCGGCTCGGCCAGGCGCTGCGGGTGGCGCCCCGCCGCGTCCGGGGCGAAGATGCTGAGCCGGTTCACCGCCCGCCGTTCCAGCCGGACACGCTTGGCTCGCCCGGCGACACCCACCATCAGCACGGCGTCGGCGCCGCTCCCGAGGGCCGGCGCCAGGACCTCGTCGAGGGCCCGGTAGGTCGTCGGCAGGACGAGCACCTGCGTCTCGATCCCGTGCCGGCGCAAGCGGCCCGACGCCGCGACCTGTCGTGCCAGCGCCGCACTCGGGTTCTTCGGCATGCCAGGGAACGGGCCGAAGCCGGTCACGAGGAGGCGCATCGTCAAAGGCCCAGGAGCGCCGCGATGGTCTCGGCGCCGGAGGTCGGGGGCAGGCGGCCGGCCGCGACGTCCTGCTCCACCGCCCGGCTTTTGGCGCGCAACTCCGGATCGGAGGTCAGCCGTGCGCGAAGCCGCTCGTCGACGAGCGCCCACATCCAGCGCCCGTCCTGGGTTCGACGCTTGGCCTGGAGTTCGCCCGCGGCGTCGAGGCGCGCACGATGGTCGAGGACGGTGGCCCAAAGCCGATCCAACCCATCCCCAGTCAGCCCCGAGACCGTGAGCACCGGGGGCGACCAGATGGGAGAGGCCGGGGTGAGGATGTGCAGTGCCGCCTTGTACTCGGCCGCCGCCGCCCGAGCGCGGTCGCGCCCCTCGCCGTCGGCCTTGTTGACGGCGACGATGTCGGCCAGTTCCAACACGCCCTTCTTGATGCCCTGCAGCTCGTCGCCGGCTCCGGGCAGCATGAGGACGAGAAAGCAGTCGGTGAGGTCGGCCACCGCTGTCTCGGATTGGCCGACGCCCACCGTCTCGACGAGGATCGTGTCGAAGCCCGCCGCCTCGCAGAGCAGCATGGCCTCGCGGGTCTTGGCGCCGACGCCGCCGAGCGTGCCGGCGGAAGGGGAGGGGCGGATGTAGGCGTTCGGATCGCTGCTGAGCCGCGCCATGCGCGTCTTGTCGCCGAGGATGGCGCCGCCGGTGCGCGACGAGGACGGGTCGACGGCCAGCACCGCCACACGCCGTCCCTGGCCCGTCAGAAGGCTGCCCAGGGCGTCGATGGTGGTGGATTTGCCGACGCCGGGCACCCCCGTGATCCCGACCCGCGCCGCGCGGCCCGTATGCGGCAGCATCGCCTGAAGAAGGGCGGCGGCCTCGGCCCGGTGGTCGGCGCGGCGCGATTCGACGAGGGTGATGGCGCGGGCGAGCGCCGCGCGGTCGCCGCTCAGCAGGCGGTCGGCAAGGCCATCGGGTCGAGGGGCGGAAACGGGCACGATCCAGGGCGCTGAAGGAGGACGCGGCACCATAGGCGGGCCGGCCGGGCAGGACCAGACGCCCAGGCTTGGCTGATCGCGGGATTCGTGCGTTGTCGCCTGGAAGGCCAAGGAGGCGGCGACATGGGCAACGTTCTCGGCGTCGACTGGCACGGCGTCTTCGTGCCCTCACAGGGCCTTCTCGAGGTCGTGGTCCGCGGCACCATCACGTACTGGGTGCTCTTCGGCATCCTGCGCTTCTTCCTCACGCGACAGGCCGGAGCGATCGGGATCGCCGACCTGCTCGTCGTGGTGCTCATCGCCGACGCCGCCCAGAATGCCATGGGGAGCGACTACTCCTCCGTGACGGAAGGGGTCGTGCTGGTCCTGACCATCGTGTTCTGGAACTGGTTCATCGACTGGCTCGGGTTCCGCGTGCCGGCCCTGCGCCGCCTGAACCGGGCCGAGCCGCTGCTCCTGGTGGAAGATGGACGCATGCGCCGGGACGTCATGAACCGCGCCCTGATCACGCCGGAGGAACTCATGAGCCAGCTCCGGCAGCAGGGAGTCGCCGACCTCAAGGAAGCGCGTTGGGTTTACCTCGAAGGCGACGGGCGGGTCAGCGTCATCAAGCGCGACGGCGACGAGCAGCAGGGCGAGAGCGGCCAGGACCGGCAGCGCCTTGGCGCGTGAGCCGGCGACGGCAGGCCGGCTCGACCGCGGATGCTGCTGCTGCGGCGAGGAGGTCTATCGCCGCCGCCCCTTCCATTTCGGCTTCTGCCCCGCGAATCCCGCCGTTGAGCGCCCGGCCGGGCGTTCCTTCCAGGTGAGCGGCACCTCGCGGTCCGTGCCCGGTTCCATGTCGTCGAGGCCGGGCTTGCGCACGCGAGTGCCCTCGTCGGTGAGGCCCTTGCCGGTTGGGCCATAGGGCTCCGGCCCGTCGGGTCCGGCATTCGGGGGCAGGTTGGCGGAGGCGCCGTACTTGCGGCCGCCGGCGTAGCGGCCGGCCTCCCGCTCCACGCTGCCTTGCGTCGCCATCGGATCTTCGGCCAGCGCCAACTCCGTCGCCTGGAGTCGCTTGAGCTCGTCGCGCAGGCGGGCGGCCTCCTCGAATTCGAGATTGGCGGCCGCGGCGCGCATCCGCTTCTCGAAGTCTGCCATGACGGCCTTGAGGTTGTGGCCGAGCGTGACTTCGGGCTTCGCCATGCCGGTGTCGACCTGGACGCGGTCGCGCTCGTAGACGCTCTCGAGAATGTCGGAGATGTTCTTCTTCACGCTCTCGGGCGTGATGCCGTGCTCCGCGTTGTAGGCGAGCTGCTTCTCGCGCCGGCGCGCCGTCTCGGCCAGCGCCCGCTCCATCGAGCCCGTTCTCTGGTCGGCGTAGAGAATGCAGCGCCCTTCCACGTTGCGGGCGGCGCGGCCGATCGTCTGCACGAGGGAGGTTTCCGAGCGCAGGAAACCCTCCTTGTCGGCGTCGAGGATCGCCACCAGCGCGCATTCCGGGATGTCGAGGCCCTCGCGCAACAGGTTGATGCCGATGAGCACGTCGAAGGCACCCAGCCGCAGGTCGCGGATGATCTCGATACGCTCGATCGTGTCGATGTCGGAGTGCATGTAGCGCACCCGAATACCGTTCTCGTGCAGGTACTCGGTGAGGTCCTCGGCCATGCGCTTGGTGAGCGTCGTCACGAGGGTCCGGTAGCCCTTGGCCGTGACCTCCTTCACCTCGCCGAGCAGGTCGTCGACCTGGGAGCGGGCGGGGCGGATCTCCACCGGCGGGTCCACGAGGCCCGTGGGGCGGATGACCTGCTCGACGAAGACGCCGCCGGTCTGCTCCATCTCCCATTTGCCCGGAGTCGCCGAGACATGGACGGTGACGGGACGCATGGCGTCCCATTCCTCGAAGCGCAGAGGGCGGTTGTCGAGGCAGGAGGGAAGGCGGAAGCCGTACTCGGCGAGCGTCGCCTTGCGGCGGAAGTCGCCCCGATACATGCCGCCGATCTGGGGCACGGTCACGTGGCTCTCGTCGGTGAAGATGAGGGCGTTGTCCGGCAGGTACTCGAAGAGCGTCGGCGGCGGCTCGCCGGGCTTCCGGCCCGTGAGGTAGCGCGAGTAGTTCTCGATCCCGTTGCAGGCGCCCGTGGCCTCGATCATCTCGAGGTCGAAGGTGCAGCGCTGCTCCAGGCGCTGGGCCTCCAGGAGCCGGCCCATGCGGGTCAGCTCGTGGACGCGCCCTTTGAGCTCCTCCTTGATGCCCTTGATCGCCTGCTGCAGCGTCGGCCGCGGCGTCACGTAGTGGGAATTGGCGTAGACCTTCACGAACTGAAGGTCATTGGTCTTCTTGCCGGTGAGCGGGTCGAACTCGACGATCGACTCGATCTCGTCGCCGAAGAGGCCGATCCGCCAAGCGCGGTCTTCCAAGTGCGCCGGGAAGAGCTCGATCACGTCGCCACGTACGCGAAAAGTGCCGCGGGCGAAGTCGGACTGGATGCGCTTGTATTGAAGCGCCACGAGGTCGGCCATGAGCTGGCGCTGCTCGATCTTCTCGCCGACCTTCACGGAGAAGGTCATAGCCGTGTAGGTCTCGACCGAGCCGATGCCGTAGATGCACGAGACCGAAGCGACGATGATGACGTCGTCGCGCTCCAAGAGGGCGCGGGTCGCCGCGTGGCGCATGCGGTCGATCTGCTCGTTGATCGACGATTCCTTCTCGATGAAGGTGTCCGAGCGCGGGACGTAGGCCTCCGGCTGATAGTAGTCGTAGTAGGAGACGAAATACTCCACGGCGTTGTCGGGAAAGAAGCTCTTGAACTCGCCGTAGAGCTGGGCCGCGAGGGTCTTGTTCGGCGCCAGGATCAGGGCCGGGCGCTGCGTTTCCTCAATAACCTTGGCCATCGTGAACGTCTTGCCGGAGCCGGTGACGCCGAGCAGCACCTGGTCGCGCTCCTGGCGCCTCACGCCGTCGACGAGCTCCACGATAGCGTTCGGCTGATCGCCCGCGGGCTGGAAGTCGGATTTCAGGGTGAAGCGGATGCCGCCTTCGGACTTCTCGGGCCGGGGCGGGCGGTGCGGCGTCCAGGCGACGCCGTTCTTGAAGCGCGGGTCGCCCTCGGTCAGGAGCTTGGTCAAGGCCTCGACGGTGGCGGATACGCCGTCCGCGGCCAGCGACGTGTCTTCGGTCTCGGCAGGCGAGGGGCCGTCCTCAGGAGCGCGCAGGCCGAGCTTCTGCGCGAGCGCCGGGTCGACGTCCGTGACCGCCCCGTGGGCGTAGCTCTCCTGCGGCCGCTCCTCGAACCCGACCCGTTTGGCGAAGTCGTCGCGCTCCTTGACGAGGCGCTTGGCGCGCTTCTCGTCCCGCTCCCGTTCGCGATTGATGGCCGGGTTGAGCAGTTCGGCGAGGTAGGGATCGAGCGGCTTCAGCTCGGGCTTCGAAGCCTTGCCGGTCGAGAGCTTGGGGGTCTTGGGAGCGCGCGCCATGACCGGAATATGGGTCGGCGCCGCAGGAGAATAAAGCGGGAACGGCGTCGCGCCGCGCGACTTCCGCCGGGAAAGTCGCAGGCCCCTGAAACTTCCCGCCATGCCGCACCGTAAAGGCGCCTACCCGTCCCGCGGATCGGGTCGTTCCGCCAAGGCCAAGGCAGGCCTCGGCGGACGAAATCGTCTCAAGGAGACCAGAATGAAGCGTCAACTCGCCCTCGCGCTCCTCGCCGGCGCGGTCCTGACCGGCGCCGCCCGGGCCGAGACCGTCGTCGCGCTCGTCGGCAACGACACGCTGGCCATCGTCGACACCGCTGCGAAGAAAGTCGCGCGTACGCAGAAGGTGTCGGGGATCTCGGGCAGCCTGCTCGGCATCGACGTGCGTCCCGCCGACGGCCGCCTCTACGGCGTCGTCTCGGATGGGACCGTCGTGACCATCGACCCCCAGACCGGCGCAGCCACCCAGAAGTCGAAGCTCGAGACCACGCTCGGCTCCGGCGTGATGGCCACCGTCGACTTCAATCCGGTGGCGGACCGGCTGCGCATCATCGGCTCGGACGGCACCAACCTTCGGGCGAACGTCGATGACGGCAAGGTGACCACCGACGGCAAGCTCAAGTTCGCCGAGAACGACATGCACAAGAGCATGACGCCGAGAGTGACCGCCGGCGCCTATACCAACAGCATGAAGGGCGCCAAGGAAACGGTGCTCTACGACGTCGACGCGTCGGGCGCCCTTGTGCGCCAGGTGCCGCCGAACGATGGTGTGCTGAACTCGATCGGCATGCTCGGCGTGAAGGGCGATGCCATGGCCTTCGACATCGTGTCGGACGGCAACGGCGGCAACGCGGCCTGGCTGATGGCTGGCGACACGCTCTACAAGGTCGACCTCGCGACCGCGAAGGCGACCGAGACCGCGAAGATCGCGGGCGTGAGCGGCGCCATCCGCGATATCGCGATCATGCCGGCGATGTGACGACCGACAACATCGGCTCCGTGACGAGCGGCCGCCCTTCGGGGCGGCCGTTTTCGCGTCAGACGCAGCTGCGCCCCATGAGCGCCAGTCCCTCGTCGAGGAGGTCGCCGAGGTTGGGGATGCCGATCAGGTAATCCGCCGTGCTCGAGCCGCGCGCCCCGTCGCGCTCCTGCGCCAGGCGGACGGCGGCGCCCCACTCCTCCGGCTCCATGTCGCCGCGGCCGATATAGACGAGGGCGATGAGGCTCATCCGCTCGTCATCGTTGAGGCCCGAGATGACCTCGCGCAGCTCCTGCTCCGTAGCGTCGTCGGGGTCTTCGGTCAGGGCGTCGAGGCTGCCGTCATCGATCGGGTTCGAGCCGGAGTCGGGATCGGTGTCCTGCTCCTTCACGTCGAGCGCCTTGGCGCGGATGATCAGGTCGCAGACCTTGTCCAGGGCGATGTCCATGAAGCTCCTCCGTGATCCGGTGAAGGTAACCCCCGAGGCGGATCATAGTTCGCCGGGCCGGGCCACAGGGCCTGTCGCGCAACGCCCGCCGTGCTAGAGGAGGCGCCTCGACCCGGACCCCGCATGACTCCCGCCACCGTTGAAATCATCGGCAGCGCCGCCGCGCTCCTCACGACCCTGTGCTGGGTCCCGCAAGCCGTTCGGACGATCCGCACCCGCGACACCCGGGCGATCTCCCTCTGGACCCAGGCGATCTTCGCGACTGGGATCCTCCTCTGGCTCGTCTACGGTTTCCTGCTCGGCAGCCTGCCGTTGATCGCCGCCAACGGCGTGTCTTTCCTTCTCGTGGCGACGATCCTTGCGTTGAAAATCCGCTACGGCTGAGGACGGGTGGCCCGCGCCGTGACGCCGTCGAGCCAGCGGGCGAGCCGCCTGCGGTTGACGCCGAAGTCGTAGAGCCCGAGCTGGGCGCGGGAGTAGAGCGCGAGGGTCGAACGTTCCTCGCCCCGCGAGACGACCATGACGTCGATCGTGTCGGGGAAGCGCAGGACACGGCTTCGGGCAACGTAACGGTCCTGCTCCTCCCATCGCGCCGAATAGACGAGTTCGGTGCGGGGCTCCGCCAGCGCAACCTCGGCAATGATGGCCCGAAGCCGGTCGGCGGCGACCGGATAGTCGGGAGGTACGAGATCGGCCTTTGCCGGACAGACGTCCGCTGGGCAGGCGAGAGCGTCGTTCGGCGTCAAGGGGCGTCGCAGGCGCGCGAAGTCGACCGGTCCGAGATCGGGCTTGCCGAACAGAGCCATCATGGCCTCGTCAATGCCGCCGGGCTCCTCGCCCCGCCAGACCAGAACGCCGAGGCCCAGCGCGCTGATGACCACGAGGATGAGGGCGAGGCCGAATGCATGGCGGAGCGAGCGCTTTGGCAAGGTTGGCGTGCTTGTCCGACGAGGAGCACCGGTTAACTAGGGCGCGCGCTCGCGCCTTTCACCCCGCAAGATCTCGGCCCCGCATGAACCCCTACCTTGCTCCCATCGGACCGCTCGTGGCGTCCAACCTCTTCATGACCTTCGCTTGGTATGGCCACTTGAATTACCGCACCGCGCCGCTCTGGGCGGCCGTGCTCGTGAGCTGGGGATTGGCCTTCTTCGAGTATTGGCTCGCCGTGCCCGCGAACCGGATCGGCGCGGAGGTCTACTCGGCGGCGCAACTCAAGACGATGCAGGAGGTGATCACCCTGATCGTTTTCGCCGGCTTCTCCGTGCTTTACCTCAAACAGCCGATCGGCTGGAACCACCTCGTCGGTTTCGCCTTCATCGCGCTCGGCGCGAGCTTCATTTTTCGCGCGCCGGGCAGCTAAGCCGCACCCCGCGCGCGATCAGGATGCTGGCCGCAGCCGCAGCACCCGGCCCTGAGGCGCGTCGGTGAGCAGGTAGACGTAGCCGTCCGGGCCCTGGCGCACGTCGCGGATGCGCTCCCCGAGATTGGCGAGAATGCGTTCCTCCCTCACGACCCGATCGCCGTCGAGTTCGAGCCGGGCTAGGAGGGAGCCGGCGAGCGCGCCGACGAGGGCGCTTCCGCGCCAGGTGGAAAACTTGTCGCCGGTGTAGAAGGCCATGCCCGACGGGGCGATGGAGGGGTCCCAGTAGTGAACGGGCTGCTCCAGTCCGGGCTTGCGCTGGCCCTCGCCGATCCGGGCGCCGGAATAGTCCACGCCGTAGGTGATCACCGGCCAGCCGTAGTTGAGCCCTCTGCGCGGAACGTTGACTTCGTCGCCGCCGCGGGCGCCGTGCTCCGCCGTCCAGAGTTCGCCAGTCGCTGGGTTCAACGCCGCGCCCTGGATGTTGCGATGACCGATGGACCAGATCTCCGGGCGCTTGCCCTCCGCGTTCAAGAACGGATTGCCCGGCGCCGCCCCGCCCTCCGGGCGAATGCGCACCACCTTGCCGATATGGTTGGACGGGTTCTGCGCCTCGTCGCGCAGGTCGTAGCGATCACCAAGGGTAACGAACAGCATGCCGTCGCGGTCGAATACGAGGCGCGAGCCGAAATGGTTGCCGCCCGTATGTGCCGGCTCCTGCCGGAAGATCACTTCGACCGCTTCCAGTCCGGTGCCCGCGGCGTTGAGACGCCCGCGGGCGACGGAGGTCCCGGCACCTCTGTCGCGGGGCTCGGAGAAGCTGAGATAGACGAGGCCGTTCTCGGCAAAGCGCGGATCGGGGACGACGTCGAGGAGGCCGCCCTGGCCGCGGGCCGCAAGGCGGGGCAGCCCTCCGAGCGGCTGCGACAGGGTGCCGTCGCCGGCGACGATGCGCAGGCGGCCGGTCTTTTCGGTCACCATCATCCGTCCGTCGGGCAGGAAGGCGAGACCCCAGGGGTTCTCGAGTCCGCGCGCTACGGTTTCGACGATGACCTCGCCGGCCTGGCTCGAGGCGCGCTCGGCCCTTCGCGAGCCCGTCGCCTGGCTTCCGCTCGCAGCAGTGAGGGCGAACGAGAGGGCGAGAAGGCGAACGAGATTGGTTTGAATGAGATCCACGGACCTGCCCTCCTGTCGCTCCCGTGATGTGGGCCGGCGGGAGAGGATGCCAAGAGGCTGAGTGATCGAGCCGCGCCGAACCTCAGGGGCGGGTCCGCGGCGCGAAGCCGGTCAGTTCGCGAAAACGCTGTGGGTCTCGACGACGCCCTCGCGGTGGACGGCGCTCGTGGCAGCGGCGAGGGACGCGGTGGCCATGCCGATCAGCATGACGAGCGCGACGATGCAGCGGTAATCGCGGTCGGCATCAGACCGAAGAACGAGGCTGGACGCCAGGATTCTGGCTCGGCCGCGCCCCATCCGAACCGGAAGGTAAACTCGCATCACAATTGCTCCCCAGCATCTTGGGATCGCGTCGTCTGAAAAAACCGATCCGCCTGAAGAAAACCGGCCGCAACGGTCAAACACCGCTGAGCCGACCCAGGACGGGGCGCGATCCGAACACAACAACAAATCGTTCGTTCACAACGTTCCCAAGCTAACGCAGCGTCATGCGCCCGAGAAGACGGGGAGACGTCAAATGCCGTGCCCCGGCCGGTCCGCGAGCGGTCAAGCTGAACCGTCGATCAGGTTTTGGAAGCGGCCAAGCCCCCGAGGCCCGCTCCGTGCGGTGGAGTATTAGTAAAAGTAATGGGGCCAAATGCCGAAAGAGAACTGGTCAAGCGGTAAATAAGATGGAGTTTACCCCACGACAGGGTTCCGACTTCTGTGCGGGCACAAGCTGCTGCGGAGCCAACGAAATTTCGCAGCCTTATCGGTCTAGGCGCGACAGCGTGCCGCACCTAGGCCAGCCGGAGAAGGCTCAGCCTTCTTGCTTGACGTTGGCGGCCTTGATGATTTCGCCCCAAGTCTTGATCTCGCTCGCGAGGTAGGGGCGGAAGGATTCGGGGTCGCGAACATTGAGGCTGAACCCAAGCCTGGTGATGCCCTCAGCGACGCTGGGCTTCCTGAGGGCATTCATGATCTCGCGGCTCAGCCGGTCGAGGGCGGGCTGAGGTGTCGCGGCCGGCGCGAAGAAGGCGGCCCAGGATTCGGCGTCGGCATCGTTGACGCCTTGCTCGCGTAGGGTCGGCACGTCGGGGAGCTGCGCGTTGCGCTTCGGGCTCGCGATGCCGATGGCGCGGATCAGCCCGCCCTGGATCTGGCCGAGCACCGAGGGCAGGGTGGAGTTCGACACATCGATCCGCCCGGCGGTGAGCTCCTGCACGAGAGGCGCCGCGCCGCGGAAGGGCACGTGGGTCATCTTGATGCCCGTCCGCACCATGAAGAGCTCGGTCGAGAGGTGCGAACCCGAGCCGACGCCGGTCGAGCCGTAGTTCAGCTTGCCAGGATCCTGCTTGGCGAGGGCGATGAGCTCCGGGATGCTCTTCACGGCGAGCGTGTTCGGCACGACGAAGACGTGCTCGAAGGCGCCGGCGCCCGCCAAGGGGGCAAAGTCCTTCTGGGCGTCGTAGCCCGGCTCCTTGAGCAGGAACATGTTGTTCCCGTGAGTCTGATTGTTGCCGAAAACGAGGGTGTGCCCGTCGGGCTCGGCGCGGGCCACGGTGCGGGTCCCGAGAGCGCCCGAGGCGCCGGCCTGGTTCTCGACGATGACGTTCTGACCGAGCGGCCCGGCGATCTCCTGCGCGACCACCCGGGCGATGGCGTCCGTCGGCCCACCAGCCGGATAGGGCACGATCATCTTCACGACCCGGCTCGGGGCCCAATCCTGGGCGCGCGCGAGACTCGGGGCGAAGACGGCGCCGGTCATGAGGCTAAGCGCCGAGCGACGGGTGAGGGTGGTCACGGCATTCCTCCCGGGGATGGCCGCCGCGCGCCGCGGAGCCTTGTTTCGCCTTGCCCTGGCAGGGTGGCCCCACTAGGGTCCGCGCCGCCGAGGAGGCAACGTTCTACCGCCCCGACCGGAGGAATCCCATGGGCTTTTTGGCTGACGCCCTGTCCCGCATCAAGCCGTCCGCGACGATCGAAATCACGCAGAAGGCCCGGGATCTGAAAGCCAAAGGGAAGGACGTGATCTCGCTCTCCGTCGGCGAGCCGGATTTCGACACGCCCGACAACGTCAAGGCTGCGGCGAAGGCCGCGATCGACCGGGGCGAGACGAAGTACACCCCCGTCGCCGGAATCGTGCCCCTGCGCGAGGCGATCGCGAGGAAGTTCAAGCGCGAGAACGGGCTCGACTACAAGCCGTCGCAGACCATCGTCGGCACGGGCGGCAAGCAGGTGATCTACAACGCGCTCCTCGCCACCCTGAACCCGGGCGACGAGGTGGTCATCCCGACGCCCTACTGGGTGTCCTACCCTGAGATGGTCGGCCTGTGCGGTGGCACTCCGGTCTTCGTCGAGACGACGATGGAGCACTCCTTCAAGCTCCAGCCCGGCCCGCTCGAGCGGGCGATCACGGCGAAGACGAAGTGGATCATCCTGAACTCGCCCTCGAACCCTTCCGGCGCGGCCTATAGCCACGCGGAGATGAAGGCGATCACCGACGTGCTGGTGCGTCACCCTCACGTCTGGGTGCTCACGGATGACATGTACGAGCACCTCACCTACGGCGACTTCGAGTTCGTGACGCCGGCCCAGGTCGAGCCGAACCTCTACGAGCGCACGCTCACCATGAACGGCGTCTCGAAGGCCTATGCCATGACCGGCTGGCGCATCGGGTATGCCGGCGGCCCGGAGAAGCTCATCAAGGCGATGGATTTCGTTCAGGGCCAGCAGACCTCGGGCGCCTGCTCCATCGCGCAATGGGCCGCGGTGGAGGCGCTCGACGGAAGCCAGGCGCACCTGCCCGTGTTCAAGAAGGCCTTCGAGGAGCGGCGCGACCTCGTCGTGTCGATGCTGAACCAGTCGAAGTACCTGAAGTGCCCGGTGCCGGAGGGGGCGTTCTACGTCTATCCGTCCTGCGCCGAGGCGATCGGGCGCAAGGCTCCGTCCGGCAAGACGATCGCGACGGACGAGGACTTCGTGTCCGAGCTCCTGGAGACCGAGGGCGTGGCAACTGTGCACGGCTCGGCCTTCGGCCTCGGGCCGAACCTGCGCATCTCCTACGCCACCTCGACCCAAGTGCTCGAGGACGCCTGCAACCGCATCCAGCGCTTCTGCGGCGCGCTGCGCTGACGCCCACGCAGTCTGCCCGGCCGATGGTCGAGCCTTCGACGGGCCGCCGGCGCGATCTGCTCTGGCGGCTCGCGCCCGTTCTCACTGCCGGTCTCGCCGTCGCACTGATGGCCGGCGCAGGTCTCGACGCAGCGACTCTGCGCGGAACCGCCCTTGCCGGTTACGGCTACGGCTACTTCCTGGTGCGCCAGCCGCTCTTCGCCTTCGCTATCGTCTACGGACTGGCGCGCATCCTGATCGTGGGATTGCGGAGTGACGGCCCGGCCGCTTGGCGGCTCTTCGGCCTGCCAGCCGGGGCCGGCCTGTTCCTTGCCGCCTGCCTTTACCCAACGTTCGGCGGCCTCGTGCTGCGCGCCGGATTCTTCGGTGCGGCGGGACCTTACCTTCGCGGCGGCATGACCGCCGAAGCGGCGTTCCTGATCGGAGCCTTCGTCACTGGCGTCGTCTACGCGGCGATCCTCGGCTTCGCCGTTATCCTGGCCCGTGGTCGGCTTCGCGCCTCGTCGCGTCCGGTCCGTCGCGCTCTCGCGAGTGCGGCCGCACTGGTTGCCGGGGCCTTGATCCTGGGCGGAGCCGGCGTTCTCGGATGGGAGGTCTGGGGCGATTGGCCGTCCCGACCCTTCGATGCTCCCTCGGCCCTTGCGTCGCTCGCAGTCGTGACTCTTGCCTTCCTGCCGCACGCGCTCGTCAGTCCGATGCGGGGCCGCGCCTCGACAGAACGGGTCGGAACCTAGACCATACGGGCGCGGTTGTTGAGCCGAGCCCCACAGCGAGCAGGAGATCCTATGGCCCGTTCCCTCACGATCATCGGCGCCGCCTTCGCGCTGTCGCTCGCCGCCGGATCGGCGCAGGCGCAGAACACACAGGTCGGCGTCCTCAACTGCGACGTCTCGGGCGGGCTCGGCCTGATCGTTACGTCGCAGCGCGAGATGCTCTGCACCTTCACCAATTCCCGCGGCGAGGCCGAGCTTTACGCGGGCAACATCCGGCGCTTCGGCATTGATCTGGGCGCCACGAGCGGCGGCCAGCTCGTCTGGTCCGTCTTCGCCCCGTCGGGGATCGTGACGCGGGGCGCCCTGGCGGGCAGCTACACCGGCGCTTCGGCCGAAGCGACGGTCGGCGCCGGGCTCGGCGCCAACGTGTTGATCGGCGGTTCGGAGCGCTCGGTCGCTCTGCAGCCTTTGTCGGTCCAGGGCCAAGCCGGCCTCAACGTGGCCGTCGGCGTCGCCAATCTCGAGCTTCGCTCCGCGCGCCCCGTCAACTGACGCTGCCTCCGCGCATCTGATGCTGAACGGCCGGGCCTGGTGCCCGGCCGCTTCACGTTCGAGGCGCCGCCGCCTCCCTTGCCAACCTCGCCCGACAGGCACAGCATCGTTGGGTTCCGCGACGCGACGGAAGAAGCGCGATCGGGGGCAGGGAAGGAGACGACAGTCATGGACGCCAACGGCAGAGGACGCGGGGGCTCGCGATGCATTGCCATCGTCGGCCCATTCCAGAGCGGAAAGACCACCCTTCTCGAGGCGCTGTTGGAGCGCGCCGGAGCGACCGCCCGGGCCGGGCGCGTGACGGACGGCACCTCGGTCGGAGACGCTTCCCCCGAGGCTAGGGCTCACGCGATGAGCGTCGAGCCCAACGTCGCGACCCTGAGCTTCCTCGGCGAGAGCTTCACCTTCATCGATTGTCCCGGCTCGGTCGAGTTCCTGCACGACGCTCGGGCTGTGACCCCCGTCTGCGATGCGGCCATCGTCGTCTGCGAGGCCGACGAACGGAAGATCCCGGCGCTGGAGCTCGTCCTGCGCGACCTCGAGGAGGCCGGCGTCCCGCGCTTCCTCTTCATCAACAAGATCGACAACGCGACGCGGCGGGTCCGGGAGACCCTGGCGCTCCTGCAGCGCGCGTCGCGCACGCCGCTTCTCCTGCGGCAGATCCCGATCTGGAAGGACGGCATCGCTGTCGGCTTCATCGACCTCGCCCTGGAGCGGGCCTTCATCTACCGCGAGCACGCGCCGAGCGAAGTGGTCGAGCTGCCCGACGGCGAGCTGCCTCGGGAGCGCGAAGCCCGCTTCGCGATGTTGGAGCGGCTCGCCGACTACGACGATGCCTTGATGGAAGACCTGATCTCCGAGATCGAGCCGCCGAAGGATCGCGTGTTCGACGACCTCGCCCGTGAACTGAAAGAACAGCACGTCGTCCCGACATTCATCGGCTCCGCGGACCGCGGCAACGGCGTGACGCGCCTGCTCAAGGCGATCCGCCACGAGGCACCGCGGCTGTCGGAAACCCGCGCCCGGCTCGGCGTGGCCGACGCGGGCCCGCCGCTCGCCCAGGTGGTGCGAACCTTCCACACCGGCCATGCCGGCAAGCTCTCGATCGCCCGCGTCCTCCGGGGAGCGTTCCGCGAAGGCGACACGGTGATCGGCTCGCAGGGCACGGACGGGCGCATCGCCGGATTGACCGCCCTCGTCGGCCAGACCGCGGCCCGCATGCCGGAAGCGCGCGAGGGCGAAACGCTCGGCTTCGGCCGCCTCGACGCGATCAAGACCGGCGATTGCATCGCCACGGGCAAAAGCCGACCCGCGGCCATCGTCTCGGTCGCGCCGCCCGAGCCCGTCTATTCCCTCGCGGTTCGGGTCAAGGACCGCAAGGACGACGTGCGCCTGTCCAGCGCGCTGGCCAAAATCCTCGACGAGGATCCGGCGCTCGCCCTCGACACGCGGCCCGAGAACGGCGAGATGCGGCTCCTCGGCCAGGGGGAAATGCACCTGCGCGTCGCCGGCGAGCGGCTCGCGTCGCGGTTCCAGGTCGCGGTTGAGACGGGCAAGCCCCGCGTCGGCTACCAGGAAACGATCAAAGTGCCGGCGGCCGCCCGCGGCCGCCACAAGAAGCAGAGCGGCGGACACGGCCAGTTCGGCGACGTGGTGATCGAGGTCAAGCCCCTCGATCGCGGCGGCGGCTTCGCCTTCCAGGACCGCATCACCGGCGGCGTGGTCCCGCGCCAGTACATTCCCTCCGTCGAGACGGGGGTGCGGGATGCGATCCGGCGCGGCCCCTTGGGCTTTCCGATCGTCGACCTCGCCGTGAGCCTGACCGACGGGTCTTATCACACGGTGGATTCGTCCGACGCCGCCTTCCAGGCCGCCGCGAAGCTCGCGATGGCGGAAGCCTTGCCCAATGCAAAGCCGACCCTGCTCGAGCCAATCCTGGCCGTCGAGATCGCGATCCCCTCGGAAGCGCTCTCGAAGGCGACGGCCCTCGTCTCAGCCCGTCGCGGCCAGATCCTCGGCTATGACGCGAGGCCGGGCTGGCAGGGCTGGGACGTGCTCAACGCTCTGATCCCGGAATCGGAGATCGGCGACCTCATCGTCGAGCTTCGATCGGCGACGGCCGGGGTCGGCACCTTCTCGACCCGGTTCGATCACATGGCCGAACTTACCGGCCGGCCGGCGGAGCAGGTGCTGTCCACGCAGAAGTCGATGGGCTGAACGCCCCGCCCGGCGCCGTTCGCGGCGCCGGGCGTCTTCCGAAGCGGGAACAGCTTTACCTGCTTTGGTTTTCCGCCTACAGGCGCGGCAAAAGATCGTTCAGGTATGAACTAATAATGAAGGGGAGGGGACGCCAATGACCAACACCAGCTCGGCCATGCGCGCGGCGAACGACGCCGCGTCACACCAGAAGATCTGGCTCGACTCCTATCCTCCGGGCGTTCCCGCAGCGATCGAACTCGGCCGGCTCGGCACCATCGCCGACCTGTTCCGCGACAGCGTTCGCCTCCACGCGGATCAGCCCGCGTTGGAGAGTTTCGGCAAGCGGATCACCTATGCCGAACTCGGGCGGGCCGCGGAGCGGGTCACGGCGTGGCTCCAGGCTCAAGGGCTGGCCAAGGGCGACCGGGTCGCCATCATGATGCCGAACGTGCTCGCCTATCCGGCCGTGCTCTTCGGCGTGCTCGCGGCGGGCTGCGTCGTCGTGAACGTGAACCCGCTCTACACCGCTCGCGAGCTGAGCCACCAGCTCAACGATTCCGGCGCGCGGGTGCTCTTCGTGTTGGAGAACTTCGCGCACACGGTGCAGGAAGCCCTGTCACAGAAGAAGCTCGATCGGATCGTCGTGACCTCGCCCGGCGATCTGATGGGCCTGAAGGGCGCCGTCGTGAACCTGGTGTCGCGCCGGGTGAAGAAGGCCGTGAAGCCCTACCATCTGCCGACCGCGACGGCCTTCAAGGCCGTGCTGTCCGGGAAGGAGGCCCCTCGCCCCGTCAGCGTTTCGGCCGACGACGTCGCCTTCCTGCAATATACCGGCGGCACGACGGGCGTGGCAAAGGGCGCCACGCTCCTCCATCGCAACGTCGCCGCCAACGTCGAGCAATGCGCGGTTTGGTTCGGCGCCAGCGTGCGGCCAGACGGCGCGCAGCCCTGCATGGTCACGGCGCTGCCGCTCTACCACATCTTCGCGCTGACCTGCTGCCTTCTCTTCATGGTGCGCACCGGCGCCTGCTGCCTCCTTATCGCCAATCCGCGTGACATCCCGGGTTTCGTGAAGACCCTGAAGACGCGCCCGTTCACGATGATCTCGGGGGTCAACACGCTCTACAACGCCCTTGCCAATCACGACGGCATCAAGGAGGTCGACTTTTCGAAGCTGTCCTTCTGCGTCGCGGGCGGCATGGCGACCCAGGCCGCCGTCGCGAAGCGCTGGAAGGAGATCACGGGTCAGCCGATCATCGAGGGTTACGGCCTTTCCGAGACGTCGCCGGTCGTGTGCATCAACCCGCCGAGCCTCGCCGAGTTCTCGGGGACCATCGGCTATCCCCTACCGTCGACGGACGTGACGATCCGCTCGGTCGAGGGCCTGGATCAGCCCTTGGGAACGAGCGGGGAGCTCTGCGTGCGCGGTCCGCAGGTCATGGCCGGCTACTGGCAGCGTCCCGACGAGACGGCGAAGGTGATGACGGAGGACGGCTATTTCCGCACCGGCGACGTAGCGGTGATCCTGCCCGATGGTCAGGTCAAGATCGTCGACCGGATGAAGGACATGGTTCTCGTCTCGGGCTTCAACGTCTACCCGAACGAGGTCGAGGACGTGCTCGCCTCGCATCCGGGCGTGCTCGAGGCCGCGGTCATCGGTGTGCCGGACGAGCAGTCGGGCGAGGCGGTGGCAGCCTACGTGGTGCGAAAGGATCCTAGCCTCACCGAGGAGGCGCTGCGCGAGTATTGCCGCGAGAACCTGACGGGCTACAAGGTGCCGCGCCGCCTCGAGTTCCGCGAGGCGCTGCCGAAGACCAATGTCGGCAAGGTGCTGCGGCGGGCCCTGCGCGACGAAGTGCTTCAGCAGGGGTGAGCCGCCCTCGCCGAAGCGTGATTTGCCTGCGAGGCCCATTGCGCCGACCGTTCCGCTCCACAGGAGACACGCGATGCTGATCAGGCGGCGACGGGGCTGGGAGATGCCCGAAGCGCAGGCGACGCCGGAGGGCGTCTTCCTGAACCGCAGGACGTTGCTCGCGGGCGGCGTCGGCCTCGCCCTGAGCGCCGATGCCGGTCGCGTCGCCTCGGCTCAGGGCGCCGACCCCACGCAGGACCTCTATCCTGCGAAGCGCAACGCCGGGTTCAGCCTCGACCGGCCGGTCACGGACGAGGTTCACGCGGCCAATTACAACAACTTCTACGAGTTCGGCCCGTCGAAGGACATCGCCGCCGCTGCGCAGCGCCTCAAGGTGCGGCCCTGGACGGTCGCGGTCGACGGGTTGGTCGAGAAGCCGTTCACGATCGGCTTCGATGATCTCGTGCGCAAGATGCCCATCGAGGAGCGGCTCTACCGGTTCCGCTGCGTCGAGGGCTGGGCCATGGCCGTGCCCTGGACGGGGTTCCCCATGAAGGCCTTCCTCGACTACGCCAAGCCCCTCGGCTCGGCGAAGTACGTCCACCTGCAGACCTTCAACGACCGCAGCATGGCGCCGGGTCAGCGGGCCACATGGTTTCCCTGGCCCTACACGGAAGGCCTGACGATTCAGGAGGCCGCCAACGACCTCGCCTTCCTGGTCACGGGCGTCTACGGCAAGCCGCTCCAGAAGCAGTTCGGAGCGCCGCTGCGCCTCGCCGTGCCGTGGAAATATGGGTTCAAATCCGTCAAGTCGGTCGTAAAGATCACGTTCTCGGAAGAGCGGCCGAAAACTTTTTGGGAAGGCCTGCAGGCGTCGGAGTACGGGTTCTGGGCCAACGTCAACCCGGACGTGCCGCATCCGCGCTGGAGCCAGGCCAAGGAGCGTATGCTCGGCACCGACGAGATGCGCGACACCGTCATTTTCAACGGCTACGGCCCGCAGGTGGCCGAGATCTATAAGGGGCTCGAAAGCGAGCGCCTGTTCGCCTGACGAGCAACGAACCGAGCCGACACGCCAAGAAAAAACCGGGTCCACGAGGGACCCGGTTGAAGTTCAGGTTCGACCAAGCGGTCAAGAACCTTCCAGAGGGGAACGGCTGAAGGCTTCACCGGGAGGAAAAAGCGAAGCCATCGTCCTCAGCCACGGAGGAAGGTATCGTCGGCCTGCCTTTTTGCAATGCAACATGCCTCATGCGGGGCCAGCGTTCGACGCATGGCTTGGGCAGCAGGATCCCTTAGTAAGTCCAGCGCTGGGCCTTGGCGACGAGGAAGTCGCGGAAGGCCTGAACCCGCGCCACCGAGCGCATTTCCTCGGCATAGACGATGTAGCTGTCGAGCGACGGCATCTCCACGTCGCGCAGGACCTGGACGAGCTTCGTGTCGCCGTCCGCAACGTAGTCCGGCAACACCGCGATGCCGGCGCCCGACTCTACTGCGAGCTTGAGCGCCGTGATGTTGTTCATGACGCCGTGATAGGTGCGCGGCTCGCGCGCCTCGCGGCCCGCGGTGGCCAAATAGTGCATCGCGAGAAGGTAGGAGGGTTGATCGCCGCCGAAGGACAGGATGCGGTGGTTGTCGAGGTCCTGCAGCGATTTCGGCTCGCCAAAGCGCTTGATGTACTCGTGCGACGCGTAGATGTGGAAGTGTACGGTAAACAGCCGCCGCTGAATGAGGTCCGGCTGCTCCGGACGGCGGAGGCGGATCGCCACGTCGGCTTCGCGCATGGCGAGATCGAGCTCCTCGTTGGTGAGGATGAGCTCGATGCGAACCTCCGGATGAAGGTCCATGAACTCGCGGATGCGCTGCGACAGCCAAAGGGAGCCTAATCCCACCGTGGTCGTGATCTTGAGATCGCCGGAGGGTCGCTCGCTTGTCTCGACGAGGCGGGCCCGCGTCGTCTCGAGACGCATCTTCATGTCCCGCGCGGCGCGAAACAGGAGGTCGCCCTGCTCGGTGAGGATCAGGCCCCGCGCATGACGATGGAAGAGCGGCGCCTTGAGTTCGCGTTCGAGCGCCGAGATCTGCCGGCTCACCGCCGATTGGCTCAAGCCGAGATCATCCCCTGCGCGGGTGAAGCTGCCGGCCTCGGCGACCTTGTAGAAGATCCGGATTTTGTCCCAGTCCACGACGGTCCCCCGAGGCGAGCCCTCCCTCACTCGGCGGCTTCTCGGCTCGCCTCGACGCTCGCGAGGAAGCGTTCCGCGTCAAGCGCTGCCATACAACCCATGCCTGCGGATGTCACGGCTTGGCGATAGGTTTCGTCGGTGACGTCCCCAGCCGCGAACACGCCCGGCACGTTGGTTTCCGTGGTGCCCGGCCGGGTCTGGAGATAGCCGCCGGATTTAATGTCGAGCTGGCCCACGAAAAGCTCGGTCGCCGGCTTGTGGCCGATCGCGATGAAGACACCGTCGACCTTCAAGTCCCGCTCGGTGCCGGACTTCAGGTTGCGCAGACGCAGATGCGTCACGCCGAGGGGCTGCTCGGTGCCGCAAATTTCGTCCACCGCGCTGTCCCAGACCACCTCGATCTTTGGGTGACGGAACAGGCGATCCTGGAGGATGCGCTCGGCCCGCAGCGAGTCACGCCGGTGTACGAGGGTGACCTTCGCCGCGAGGTTCGCGAGGTAGAGCGCCTCCTCGACGGCCGTGTTGCCGCCGCCGATCACCGCGACCTCCTTGCCGCGGAAGAAGAAGCCGTCGCAGGTGGCGCAGGCCGAGACGCCGAAACCCTGGAACTTCATCTCGGAGGGCAGGCCGAGCCATTTGGCCTGGGCGCCGGTCGAAACGATGAGGGCATCGCAGGTGTAGACGTCTCCTGAGTCACCCTCGAGACGGAACGGACGCCGGCCGACATCAACCTTGACGATGTGGTCGGAGACCATGCGCGTGCCGACATGCTCGGCCTGGAGGCGCATCTGCTCCATCAGCCAGGGCCCCTGGATGACGTCGGCGAAGCCGGGATAGTTCTCCACGTCGGTGGTGATCATGAGCTGTCCGCCCGGCTGGAAGCCGGCGATCAGCATCGGCTCGAGAAGGGCGCGGGCGGCGTAGATCGCGGCGGTGTACCCTGCCGGGCCCGAGCCGACGATGATCAGCTTCGCGTGATGCTGGGCCATGATGGCGTGTGCTCCGGCCGCGCGTCGGTCAGTCGAGGCCGAGACGGCGGCGATGATGGGCGAGCCGTTCCAGAACGGCCTGCGCGATGGTCGGGGTTGAATCTAAGGGTGCGTAGGGGCTGCCTTCAAGGCGGCCGGCGAATCGATGCACAGCTCCGTGACGTCGCAAGCCGTCGAGGAAGCGCGCGATCTTGGCATGGCCTCCGCTCGGCTCGAAGACAAGGATCGGCCGCCCCGTCGCCGCGGCCTCGCCGATCATGTTGGTCGAGTCAGCCGTTGCGACGACGGCATCGGCCAAGGCCAGGATGGCGAGATAAGGGTTCTCGCCCAAGCCGTCCCATACGAAATGCCGAGGATCCCCGGCGAACGGGCGCAAACCTTCGGCCAGAAGAGGCGGCGTGCGCCGCGAGGCCGTCACCATCAGGGAGGCGCTCTCCGCCAAACTCCTGAGATCCGCGAGGAAGCGCTCAACGTCCTGCGGCCCAAAACGGTGGTGGCGGCTGTCGCCGCCGACGAGCACGGCCGTGCGCGGGGCGGGCAGGGCGGCCAGGCGTGGATCGGGCTTGGCTCTCGCCGCCGCGAGCCGATCCGGCGAGAGGCGGTGCGGGGTCGTGAGCGTCACAATCACGTTGTCGCCGCGCAGAGCATCGTGCTCCGACACCCAAATGAGGTCGGCCGTGCCGGACCCGCTGCGCGGGTCTTTGAGGAACACGGTGAAGGTCTGGGCACCCGAGGTCCGCTTCACGGCCCGGAGATACGGCACGGCGCGCCGTCCCGAGGCAATGAGCAGGTCCGGGAAGGGCGGGCTGATCGGGCTGCTAGGGCGCTCGGGCGCGTCGCGCGGGTCGATCGGTCCCCAGGGCGCGAGCCAGGCGAAGGGTGCGCGGGGTCGGACGTGCCGCTTGTCAGGGGCAAGGCCCATGGCTTCAGCGACGCCGAGGCAGGGCTGCTCATCCCCGGCCTTCCCGTCCGTGAGCACCCAGGCCGAGATCCTGCGCAACGATAGTTCCTTCGACCGGGGCCGCAGCGACGCTTGATTGCGAACGGCCGCGTTCCGCTCCTTGTCTCCGCGCCGGGCGCGGGCTACTCACCGCCGGAACAGGTTCGGAGCTCCCGTGCGCGGACGCCTAGATTCCACAGACTTGGCCATCCTGAAAGAGCTTCAGGCCGACGGCAGCATCACCAACGTCGAACTTGCCCGGCGCGTCGGCCTCTCGGCGCCGCCCTGCCTGAGGCGCGTGCGGTCCCTCGAGGATGCCGGCGTCATCAAATCGTACCGCGCCCTCGTTGATCCCGCCGCGCTCGGCTTCGAGGTGGTGTGCTTCGCGATGGTCCAGCTCGCCGCTCAGGGCCAGGCCGAGCTCGCCGCCTTTCAAGCAAGAGTGCGGGAGTGGCCGACCGTGCGGGAGTGCTGGACGCTGTCGGGCGACATCGATTTCATCCTGAAATGCGTGGCGCCGAACCTTGCAGCGTTCCAGGCCTTCGTCGTCGAACTCACGGCACTGCCGAACGTGCGCAATGTCCGCACGGCCCTCACCCTCGATCTCGTCAAAGACGAGCCGTTGGTGCCGATCGCCTGACGCTCAGGCGCCGACCAGGGCTCGGCGCAGCCACCAGGCGTAGTGATAGGCCAGTGCCGCCGTGCGCTTCTGCTCGGAGAGAGGGTCGTAGGGGCTCCCGCCCGTGCTCGCCGGCAGGGCCGAGAGCTGGGGATGGCGCGCCAGGATCTGGCGGCCCGGGCCGACGATCAGCGCCTCGCCTTCGAGGTAATCGTTGTCGCCGGCGCCACCGCGGCCGCCGCTGCTGCGTCCGCCGACGCCGCTGCCGGCATAGCTGTTGAGGGAGATGCCCGTGATGCGGACGACGAGGGTCGGTCCGCCGCCGAGGCGGTCGGCGAAGAGCCGCCGCGTCTCGGAAAGAAGCGCGGCCTGCACGAAGTCGGCATAGGGGCCGAGCCCCTTCGCCCGCAGCTCCGAAACGTCGACCGCGACGTTGCCGAACGAGCCGAAAGGCGCTTGAGCGCCGGCCTGGGTGGAGAAGGCGGCTGCCGCGAGGCCAAGCAGGGCACGGCGAGAGAGGTCCGTCATGATGCGTCCTCCGGTTCGAACTCGAACGGCTAAGCTAGGATCGCTGGACACCGTGTCCAGGGCTTGTCAAGCGAAGGCGACGCTTACCACCTCGTAGGACTTGCCGCCGCCGGGCGTCGAGACTTCGACCGTGTCGCCCACCGTCTTGCCCATCAGCGCCCGCGCGATCGGGGACGTCACGGAGACGCGTCCGGACCGGACATCGGCCTCCGGCTCGCCGACGATCTGGTAGGTCTTCTCCTCTTCCGTGTCCTCGTCGACGAGCTTGACCACGGCGCCGAACTTGATGCGGTCGCCCGAGAGCTTGGTGACGTCGATCACCTCGGCGCGGGAGATGAGGCTTTCCAGCTCCATGATGCGCCCCTCGTTGAGGGACTGCGCTTCCTTGGCGGCGTGGTACTCGGCGTTCTCGGAGAGGTCGCCCAGCGCGCGGGCCTCGGAAATCGCCTGGATGATCCGCGGGCGCTCTTCCTGCTGGCGCCTCCGCAACTCTTCCTCCAGGGCGGCGAAGCCCTTGATCGTGAGAGGAACCTTCTCCATCGGCGTCTTGCCTCGATACTCGGGCGAACGCGCCCTGGGGTCAGGGCGCCGTCGCGGATGTTCTAGAACTTGCGGATAGCTTCGCAGTTCCGCCTCGCGACAGGCGGCTGCTGGGCCGGCGGCTCAGGCGAAGTACTCCTGAAGGGATCTCACGCCGAACTCACCCTCCCGATAGGCCTTGATGCCCTCGGCGGCCGCGATCGCCCCCGCCAGAGTGGTGTAGTAGGGCACCTTATGCAAGAGGGCCGCCCGGCGCAGCGACTTGGAGTCCGACAGCGCGCCGGCTCCTTCGGTCGTGTTGAAGACGAGCTGCACGTCGCCGTTCTTGATGGCGTCCACGATGTGCGGCCGCCCCTCGAGCACCTTGTTGACGCGGGTTGCAGTCACGCCGTTGTCGTGCAGGAAGCGCTGCGTGCCGGCGGTGGCCAGGATGCGGAAGCCCAGATCCGCGAGGGTGCGTACCCCCGGCAGGATGCGATCCTTGTCGCCGTCGCGCACCGAGACGAAGACGGCGCCGGTCTTGGGCACCATGGTCCCGGAGCCGAGTTGGCTCTTCGCGAAGGCTTGCCCGAAATCGCGATCGAGCCCGATCACCTCGCCCGTGGAGCGCATCTCCGGCCCGAGCAGCACGTCGACGCCAGGGAAGCGGGCGAAGGGGAAGACCGCCTCCTTGACGGCGATGTGCGACAGCACCTTTGGCGTCAGACCGAAGCTCGCGAGGCTCTCGCCCGCCATAACGCGCGCGGCGATCTTCGCGATCTGCTCCCCGATGACCTTGGCCACGAAGGGCACCGTGCGCGAGGCGCGCGGGTTGACCTCGAGCACGTAGATGGCCCCATCCTTGATCGCGTACTGGACGTTCATCAAGCCCCCGACCTCGAGCGCCAGGGCCAGCCGCTCCGTCTGGTGCTCGAGGGCCGCGATCGTCGCAGGCGAGAGCGAGCGCGGCGGCAGGGAGCAGGCTGAGTCGCCGGAATGGATCCCGGCCTCCTCGATGTGCTCCATGATCCCGGCGACGTACACGTCCTTGCCGTCGGCGAGGCAATCGACGTCGACCTCAATGGCGTCCGACAGGTAGCGGTCGAACAGCAGCGGGTTCTTGCCCAGCACCGTGTTGATCTGGCCCGTCTTGTCGTTCGGGTAGCGGGCCTTCACGTCGGACGGGATCAGGGAAGGCAGGGTGCCCAGCAGGTAGTCCTCGAATTGCGCCTCATCGCGAATGATCGCCATCGCGCGGCCGCCGAGCACGTAGGACGGGCGCACGACGAAGGGCAGGCCGAGGTCGGCCGCGATCAGCCTCGACTGTTCGACCGAGTAGGCGATGCCGTTCTTGGGCTGCTTGAGTCCGAGCTTGTCGAGGAGGCGCTTGAAGCGGTCGCGATCCTCTGCGAGGTCGATGGCGTCGGGCGAGGTGCCGAGGATCGGCACCGCGTCCTCCTCGAGCGCGCGGGCGAGCTTGAGCGGGGTCTGGCCGCCGAACTGCACGATGACGCCGTGGAGCGTCCCGTTGGCGCGCTCGGCGTCGACGATCTCCAGCACGTCCTCGGCGGTGAGCGGCTCGAAGTAGAGGCGGTCGGAGGTGTCGTAGTCGGTGGAGACGGTCTCCGGGTTGCAGTTGACCATGATGGTCTCGTAGCCGGCATCCCGGAGCGCGAAGGAGGCGTGGCAGCAGCAATAGTCGAACTCGATGCCCTGCCCGATGCGGTTCGGGCCGCCGCCGAGGATCATCACCTTGCGCCGGTCGGAGGGCTCGGCCTCGTCGGCCGGCTGCCCGGCGAACGGAGGCTCGTAGGTCGAGTACATGTAGGGCGTCGGTGAGGCGAACTCCGCCGCGCAAGTGTCGATGCGCTTGAAAACGGGCCGAACATTCAGGCCGCGCCGCGCGGCCTTCGCCTCGGCCTCGCTCAGGCCGGCGAGCACGGCGAGCCGCGCGTCTGAGAAGCCGGCGCTCTTGAGGCGGCGAAACGCCCCGGGGGTCTTCGGCAATCCGTGGGCTTTCACCTTGGCTTCGAGCGCCACGAGCGAACGCAGCTGCTCCAGGAACCAGCGGTCGATGCGGCAGGATTCGTAGACCTCCTCCAGGTCGAAGCCGAGGCGGAGCGCCTGCGCGACCTTCAAAAGACGGTCCGGGGTCGGCGTTCCGAGCGCCGCCTTGATGGCGTTCTTGTCGTCGCCTTTGCCCAAACCCTCGATCTCGATCTCGTCGAGGCCGGTGAGGCCGGTTTCGAGCGAGCGCAGCGCCTTTTGCAGGCTTTCGGGGAAGTTGCGGCCGATCGCCATTGCTTCGCCGACCGACTTCATTGAGGTGGTGAGCGTCGGCTCGGCGCCCGGGAACTTTTCGAACGCAAAGCGCGGGATCTTGGTGACGACGTAGTCGATCGTCGGCTCGAAGGAGGCCGGAGTCGCGCCGCCCGTGATATCGTTCGAGACCTCGTCCAGCGTGTAGCCGACGGCGAGCTTCGCCGCGACCTTGGCGATCGGAAAGCCCGTGGCCTTGGACGCGAGAGCCGAGGACCGCGACACGCGCGGGTTCATCTCGATGACGACCATGCGGCCGTCAGCGGGGTTGATCGCGAACTGGACGTTGGAACCGCCCGTCTCGACGCCGATCTCGCGCAGCACCGCGATCGAGGCGTCGCGCATGATCTGATATTCTTTGTCCGTCAGCGTGAGCGCCGGCGCGACGGTGATGGAGTCGCCCGTGTGGACTCCCATCGGGTCCACATTCTCGATGGAGCAGACGATGATGCAGTTGTCCGCCTTGTCGCGGACCACCTCCATCTCGAACTCCTTCCAGCCGAGCACGCTCTCCTCGATGAGCACCTCGTTGGTGGGCGAGGCGTCGAGGCCGCGCTCGATGATCTCGAGGAACTCCTCGCGATTGTAGGCGATGCCGCCGCCCGTGCCGCCGAGCGTGAAGGACGGACGAATGATCGCCGGCAGGCCGATATCGGATAGGGCAAGGAGCGCCTCGCCGAGCGCGAATTCCTGGTAGCGCTTGCGGCGCTCGTTCTCGCCGGCGTTCCACTTCAGCTCGAACCCGGCGAGCATCCGCTTCTTGTCGCCGGGGTGGAGGTCCTGCGCCTCGATCACCGCGAGTTCAGCCAGGTACTTCTCGCGATCGGCCTTCTTGAGCGCCGAGGCGTTGGCGAGCCGAGATTTCGGCGTCGCCAGGCCGATCTTCTCCATCGCCTGGCGGAACAGATTGCGATCCTCGGCCTTGTCGATGGCCTCGGCCGTGGCGCCGATCATCTCGACGCCGTACTGATCGAGGACGCCCATGCGCTTGAGGGAGAGGGCGGTGTTGAGCGCCGTCTGCCCGCCCATGGTCGGCAGCACCGCGTCCGGGCGCTCCTTCTCGATGATCTTGGCGACGATCTCGGGCGTGATCGGCTCGACGTAAGTGGCGTCGGCGAGCTCCGGATCCGTCATGATGGTGGCCGGATTCGAGTTCACCAGGATGATGCGGTAGCCTTCCGCGCGCAGGGCCTTGCAGGCCTGGGTGCCGGAATAGTCGAACTCGCAGGCCTGCCCGATCACGATCGGCCCGGCCCCGATGATGAGGATGGATTGAATGTCGGTCCGCTTCGGCATGAGCCACCCGCGCGTGTCCAGCCGTGCGGCCGCGTTGGGCGCGGCACTTGCGAAAGGCTGGGTTGTCAAGGAATTGGTCGTGAGCCGGGCCTTTACCACGCGGCTGCCGGGAAACGGAAGGCTCTTTTGAGCAGACCACAAGCGGAGACGAGCAGCATGACGCATGACCCGCGCTGGACGCTCATCACGGGGGCGTCGAGCGGCATCGGCGCCGACCTCGCCCGCGTCTTCGCCGCGCGCGGGCGTTCGCTTGTCCTCGTCGCGCGCCGTCGCGACCGCCTCGAGGCTCTGGCCGACGAGCTCGCCCGGCCAGGGATCGACGTCGAGGTCATGGTGGCCGATCTCGAAGATCCCGCCGCGCCGCAGGCCCTTCTCGCCGCCGTCGAGGCGAAGGCGATCCTGCTCCATTCCCTCGTCAACAATGCCGGCTTCGGCCTGCGCGGCACTTTCGCGACATTGCCCTACGAGCGGCAGATGGCGATGATCGAGCTCAACGTGACGGCCCTCGCCCGCATGTGCCGTCTGGCCCTCCCTGGACTCATCCAGCGCCGGACCGGCGGCATCCTCAACGTCGCGTCGACGGCGGCCTTCCAGGCGGGCCCGAGCATGGCCGTCTACTATGCCACCAAGGCTTTCGTGCTCTCCCTGTCCGAGGCTTTGCACGAGGAGGCGAAACCGCACGGGATCGTCGTCACTGCGCTGTGCCCCGGCCCGACGACCACGGAATTCGCCTCGGTCGCCGATCTCGAAAAGTCGAAACTCTTCCAGGCCGGCGCCATGAGCTCGGCGGAGGTCGCCCGCCTCGGCGTCGAGGGCTATGAGGCCGGACGGGCCGTCGTGGTGACGGGATTGGCCAACCGGCTCGGCTCGATCGGCGCCCAACTCCTGCCCCGCGCCATGACCCGCAAGATTGCCGGCCGCTTGCAAGGCTAGCCTCACCGTTGTCACGGGCGAGATCGACATTCCTCATGCCCTTGGGAGCCGACACGACGATCCCGCCCGTCCTGCGCCAACTCGCGGCCTTCGCTGGCGTCGGGATCGTGGCGGCCGTCGTTCACTTCGGAGCGTTGATCGGCCTCGTCGAACTGGGCGGCCTCGATCCCGTGCCGGCCACGCTCGCCGGCTACGTCGGCGGGGGCGTCGTGTCCTACGGGCTGAACCGTCGGCATACCTACCGCAGCGCGAGGCCGCACCGGGAGGCGACTTGGCGCTTCGCGACCGTCGCGTTCGTTGGCTTCCTCCTGACCGGCTTCTTGATGCACGTCTTCACGCAGCGGCTTGAGGCGCCGTATCTCATCGCTCAAGTGGCGACGACTGGGCTCGTCCTCATCTGGAGCTACGTCGCCCATAAGCTGTGGACGTTCGGGGGAGGGCAGGCCGGCTAGGTCACCGGTTGCCGAGCCCGTTTCCCGCCCGGGTCGCCCTGATCTCGTCCTGACGCTTCAGGACCTCGGCTTTGAGTTCGACCAAGCCTTGCCGCACCGTCGCGCGGGTGCCGGCATGGCTCTGCTTCGACGTGAACCCGTCCGGCTGCGCGACGTCCCAAGCCACGACCTTGTCGATCGTCGCGATGAGCGTCGGGATGTCACCGAAGGCGTACTCGTTGATCGGGCGGCCGACCACCTCCATGAGCGACGAGAACAGGGCTTTGTCGCCGCTCGGATCCAGGTTCGGACGCGCCGCAAGATGAGCGCGGTAGCGAAGCTGGCCGAGGTAGAACCAGAACACGGCCTCGTCGCGCCGTCCGGCCTCGAACTCTCTCCTCGCGAGCAGAAAGTAGGTGGCTGGGTGCTTGCCCTCGATCCCCGCCTTCAGTTCGGCGAGCGACTGACGTGTGACATCGACCGCTGCGGCCAGGGCAGGGCCGGAGAGCGCGGTCAGCAGGATCATGGCAAAGGCAAGTTTCATTCGAGTCCCTGCGTGCCCGGACGGCGGGCGGGACGCAATCTCGCTCAGGCGCGTTTCGCCCCGGTGCTGCACCGGCGCCAATGCGTTTCAGGCCGGGCTGGCCACGAAGGTCATCCGCGCCTGGTTGTGGCCGATATTCGGCTGCCGTCGCTCGGCGACGAAGCCGGTCGAGCGCAGGATGTCGATCATCTCGGCTTCGCCATATCGGGACAGGCCGAGCTCTTCCCGGATCGCGCGATAGTCCGAAAGGGCCGTTCGACCAAGGCCGACCAGTGCGGACCGCAGGAAGCCGCCCCGCCAGGCGAAGCGCAGGAGCGCGGAGGCATCCGTCAGCGCTCCGACATCGGGCGGGATGACGTCCGCCACGACGAGGCGGCCGTTACCCTTGAGCTGGCCGCGCCAGGTGATGAGGAGCGCGCGCAACTCGTCCAGCGTGAGGTACTGGGCGACCGAGTTGGCCACGACGAGATCGAGGGATCGCTCGTCGAGCGCCTGCGCTCCCTCGGGGGAGAGCACCGCGATGCGCTTCTCGTCCGCGAAGCGCTCCTGCAAGCGCCCGCGCACGAGAGCCGCCGAATCGCACAAGAGAAGCCGCAGGCAGCGCGCCGCGACCCGATCGGCCGAGAGCGCCTCGCCACAGCCGAAGTCCAGAACGGTGGCGTCCGGCCCCGGCACCAGCGCGGCGATGTCTCGCGCCACGCCGGCGTAGTGCAGAACCTTGTGCCGCTCGCTGACGTAGATCGGCGTGTCCGCGTTCCAGTACTCGCGCCAGTTCATGGCGCGGAGCCTAGACCAGCGCGGACCGGTTCGCGAGAGCCGATCAAAGGCTCCAGAGCTTCGCGAGAGGCCCGTTGGCTCCGTCAATCGGGTCGGTGTCGGGCAGCGGCACGGCAGCGACGCGCTTGCGGGCCGCGACGATCGCCGGCGGGTCGTCGCGGATGATGTCGGGCTCGACGCCGCCGGCATAGGCGCCGACCACCGCGAGCTCTCCGGAATCGTTGATCAGCGCGTGCCCGACGCCGGCCGGTATCACGACCACGTCGCCCGGCGTTAGCGGGATCGTCTCGCCGCCCTCACCACCGAACATCACCGTCGCGGTGCCCGATACGATGCCGAGCACCTCATGCGCGTTCGAGTGGTAGTGGTGGTAGTCGAAAATCCCGTCGCGCCAGGTATTGGTCCAGCCGTTCTTCTCGAAGACCCGCTCGAAGGCGCTGGGCGGATCGTTCGAATCCGGCGTGATCGCGCCGCGGCGGACCACGAGCGGCAGGGTGTTGTTCGGGATCCGATTGTCGTCCGAGAAGACGTAGACTTCGGTGCCGAGGGGCGCGTTGTAGGACTGCGCCTCCCCGTAAGCTTTGGCCTCAGCCATGGTGGCTCCTTTCCCGAGATTGGATCACGGGAGAGGGAACGCGCGACGCTCGAAAAGGGTCGGGCCCTTCAGCCTCGGAGCGGCAGATTGACCGCCGTCAGGAGTTCGGACGGCGGGGTCTGACGCGGATTGTTGAGGTACTGCTCGAAGCACGGCCGGTCGGCCGCCTCCTCGCCGGAATCGGGCAGCCACTCGCCGTAGAGCGCGTCGTAGACCCGGTCGAGCTCCGCGTAAGGCCCTTTGTGGACTGTGACGGCGACCCGGGCCGGCGGGATCTCGACGAGTTTGATATCGCCGTCGACCGGATCGTCCGGGCCAATCTCGACGCAGGCATCCGAGCGCAGGTCCTTCTCCGGAACGCTGTTCGGATCGTCGTAGTAAACCGCGAACCAGCGGCGGTGTTTCGCGAAGAGGTTGCGCGCCCCGGCCCAGGCGGTCAGTTCCTCGAAGCGCTCGCCGATGGTGTGGTAGGGCCCTTTATGGGCGAGCGCGGCGCAGCGCACACCGTCGAATGTCGTCGTGGTCACCTCGATCATGGCGTCGTCTCCGGTCCAGGCGTGGGTCAGAGCGATGCGATAGGCCGCCGGTGGCAGGCCGTGGTCGCTGGCGAAGGCGCGGGTGAAAGCCTCGACGGAGCCGTAGCCCGCTCGCCGCGCCACCGTTCCGATCGGCCGGTCCGAGCGCGCGAGGTCGAACGCCGCGCGCTGAAGCCGCGTCCGGCGGATCGTCTCCGCCGCCGTCTCACCCGTGAGGCCACGGTAGATCCGGTGGAAGTGGTGGGGCGAGAAGCAGGCGACCTCGGCCAAGCGCTCGAGGGCGAGGTCCTCGTCGATGTGGTCGGCGATGTAGGCCGCGACCCGGGCGATGCGCCGCCCGTATTCCATCCGCGTCGTCGTCTTCGTCATCTCATCGCTCCGATGAGGGAAGACTAGCGGGGGTCGCTTGATCCGGGTTGCGAAGTCAGCGCAGGAGGATCGAGACCTCGTGCGCCGCTTCCTGCACCAGCGCCGTTCCGGCCGGCGGGTGACCGTCGTCGGCGCGCCATGTCGCCACAGCGACGCCGAGGGTGAGAAGCCAGCCTGCCGTGATCAGCACGGCCCAGGACAGGGTCTCGGAGCGGCTCACGCGGCTCAGGCCAGGCCGAGGAGCATCGCCGCGACCGCGCGGTCGATGGCCATGTAGAAGATCGCGAACGCGGCGGCGCCGGCGAGCGCGAACTCGAGGTTCTGGTTTCGCATGACCTTGAAATGGCGGAGCATATCGCGTCCGGCGAAAATCACGACCCAGGAGACAGCCAGAACCACCGGCATGCCGAAGATAAAGGACCAGGTGCTCTCGACGCGGCCGACCTGTGACGGATCGAGCAACGGGCGAATGTTGCGCACCCACGGCGCGTAGAGCGCGGCGTAGAGGGCCGTCAGCCAAGCAAGGCCCGTGGCGATGCCGAGATGGTAGGTGAAAGCGCGGTGCAGGCGGTTGAAGTCGTCCGCCGTGGTCTGGTCGAGCGTCAAGGTCGGTGCCCCCTCGTCTCACGTGGTTCCGCTTTGGAACATTATGGTTGATATCGCGTTAACGCGCCTCGCCAAGGCCCGGCAAGCCCGCTTTTCGTCGCTCCTCGGCCGCTCGCCTCAGGCTGCTTTCGCCGCCCTGCGCTCGTCGATCATCTGCACGAAGCGGTCGAAGAGGTAGTGGCTGTCGCGGGGCCCGGGCGAGGCTTCCGGGTGGTATTGAACCGAGAAAGCCGGCCTGTCGGTGAGCGCGATGCCGCAGTTCGAACCGTCGAACAGCGAGACATGCGTCTCCACCGCCGTGTCGGGCAGGCTCGCCGGGTCGACGGCGAAGCCGTGGTTCATCGAGGTGATCTCGACCTTGCCCGTCGTCTTGTCCTTCACGGGGTGATTCGCCCCGTGATGACCCTGATGCATCTTCACGGTACGCCCGCCGATCGCGAGGCCGAGCATCTGGTGTCCGAGGCAGATGCCGAAGGTGGGCACCTGCTTCTCCAAAAGGGTGCGGATCACCGGCACCGCGTATTCGCCCGTCGCTGCCGGGTCGCCCGGGCCGTTGGACAAGAATACGCCGTCCGGCTTAAGCGCGAGGATCTCGTCGGCGGTCGCGGTCGCCGGCACCACCGTCACCTTCGTGCCCGTGCGGGCGAGGAGCCGCAGGATGTTGCGCTTCACGCCGTAATCGATCGCCACGACGTGGCGATGGGTCTCGCCCTGGTGGCCGTAGCCGGTGCCGATCTCCCACGGCGTCTCGTCCCAGCCGAACCGCTGCGTCGCGGCGACCAGCGGCACGAGGTCGAGGCCGTTCATGGAAGGCAGGTCGGCGGCCTTGCGTGACAGCGCGGCGCGGTCGAACTGGCCGGAGGGCTCGTGCGCGATCACGGCGTTGGGCATGCCCTTGTCGCGGATGAGCGCGGTGAGCGCCCGCGTGTCGACGCCGGAGATGCCGACGATGCCGCGGCTTTTCAGCCAGGCGTCGAGGTGGCGCGATGCGCGCCAGCTCGCCGGATCGGTGACGGGGGCGGCGAGCACGAGGCCCCGCACGCCCGAGGACGAGGCGGCGTTGACGCTCTCCACGTCCTCCTCGTTCGTGCCGACATTGCCGATATGCGGGAAGGTGAAGGTGATGATCTGCCCGGCATAGGACGGGTCCGTCAGGATCTCCTGGTACCCCGTCATCGCCGTATTGAAGCAGACTTCGCCGGCGCTCTCGCCCGTCGCACCGATGCCGTAGCCTTCCAGCACCGTACCGTCGGCCAGCACCAGGAGGGCGGTGGCGCAGGGCTCTTCCCAGCCGGAGCCGGCCTGATCGTGTTGCAGCATCGCTTTGTCCGCTTATAAAGCCGGCGACCCTCTCGAACCCGGACGGCCGCACCCGCGCGGGCCGCTTGAGGCGCCCTTGGTCGCGAGCGAGCGGGATAAAGACCGCTCATCGTGGCGTCAACGCGGCAGCCGTTCCACGAACATGAAGGAGATCGCGATGCGCGAGCGTTTCACGGAAGAGCTGAAGGTGGCGATGCGCTCAGGCGACAAGCGTCGCCTCGGCACCATCCGCCTGATCCAGGCCGCCCTGAAGGACAAGGACATCGAGGCCCGCGGCGCCGGCAAGGGCCAGGCGACCGAGGAGGAGATCCTCGCTTTGCTGCAAAAGATGATCAAGCAGCGCCAGGAGTCGATCGCCATCTACGAGCAGAACGACCGCCCCGAACTCGCGCAGCAGGAGCGGGAGGAGGCCGAGGTCATCCAGAGCTTCCTTCCGCAGCAAATGGATGAGGCCGAGACCCAAGCCGCGATCGACGCCGCCATCGCTGAAACGGGCGCCACTTCGCTTAAGGACATGGGCAAGGTCGTCGGCGCGCTGAAGGCCAAGTACGCCGGCCGGATGGATTTCGGGAAGGCAAGCGGGCTGGTGAAGGAGCGGCTGCCGAAGAGGTGAGGGCAGGCAATCATGCGCGTGTCGTGTTCTACGCCGGCGTTCGCTTCCACAAGACGCTCCGCATGACGATGGCCATGGCGGCGGGCGTCTCGGATCGGCATTGGTCGGTCGAGGACTTGGCCGAGATGGTCGAGGCGGGCCAGCCCAAGCCCGGCAGGCGCGGGCCGTATAAGAAGCGTGAGGTGATCTCGCCGGCCTAGTGGTGACGGCTGCGACGCCGCTGAAACGTTCTGCCGATAACTATAGCGAGCACGGCAAACGAGCCCACGAACATACCCTTCCCGAAGCCGTTCCATCCTGGCACATTGTCGAGCCCGCCGAAATAGGCCAACCAACCGATCGTCACGGCGACGAGCATGATGACGTTGCGGCGATCCATTGTCTGCTCTCTAAGAACGAATACCGCTACCCAAAGCGGATTGAGGTCGCCTTACCAGCCTCCGTCGAACTCGCCGCAGTCCTAAATTCAAACTGAGACACTACCCGGCATGAGCGGGCAGCTGTGGATTGCGGGCAGAACGCCCGTCCGCTAAGTTGATCACGTTTTGTTCGCGGCGTCCGCGGGCTACACTGCGCCACCGTCGGACAGCACGAGGATCGTGAGCCGTTGCGCTACCCGCCCCAAATCCTCGACGAGATCCGGGCACGGCTGCCGGTGTCGGTGGTCGTCGGGCGCAAGGTGCGCCTGAAGAAGGCTGGGCGCGAGTGGAAGGGGCTCTCGCCCTTCAACGCCGAGAAGACGCCGTCCTTCTACGTCAACGACCAGAAGGGGTTCTATCACTGCTTCTCGTCGGGCAAGCACGGCGACATTTTCACGTTCCTCATGGAGACAGAAGGCCTCTCGTTCCCCGAGGCCGTCGAGCGGCTGGCGGGGGAGGCGGGCGTGCCGCTCCCGAAGCTCACGCGCGAGGACAAGGCGGAGGAAACCCGCCGCAAGAGCCTTTACGACGTCATGGAGATCGCGGCGCAGTTCTTCGAGAGCGCCCTGTTCGGCCGCTTCGGGGCGAAGGCGCGGGATTATCTTGCCAGCCGCGGCCTCGATCGGGGCGCGCAGGAGCAGTTCCGGATCGGTTACGCACCGCCTGAGCGCTTCGCGCTTCGCGACCATCTCGCGGCCAAGGACGTGCCGGCGGAGATGATGATCGAGGCCGGCCTTCTCGTCGCGGGCGAGGACATCCGCGTCCCTTACGATCGCTTCCGTGACCGGATCATGTTCCCGATCTGCGATCTGCGCGGACGCGTGATCGCCTTCGGCGGCCGGGCGATGAGCGCGGAAGTTGCGGCGAAGTACTTGAACTCGCCGGATACCCCGCTCTTCAGCAAGGGGCGGCTGCTCTACAACCATCATCAGGCCCGAGCCGCCGCGCACGACCGGGGCACGGTGGTGGTCGTCGAGGGCTACGTCGACGTGATCGCTCTAGCGCAGGCGGGGTTCCCGAACGCCGTGGCGCCCCTCGGCACGGCCCTGACGGAAGATCAGCTCGGCCTCCTCTGGCGCATGTGCGACGAGCCGGTTCTGTGCTTTGACGGCGACAAGGCCGGGCGCCGCGCGGCCTACCGGGCCCTCGAAACCGCCCTGCCGCAGCTGTCGGCCGGCAAGTCCCTGCGCTTCGCGCTGCTTCCCGAGGGTCAGGATCCGGATGACCTCGCCCGCTCCGGCGGGGCAGGGGCCATCGAGCGCGTGATCACGGGGAGCCGTCCGCTCGTCGACATCCTCTGGGCGCGGGAGACCGAGGCGGGACCGCTCGACACGCCTGAGCGTCGCGCCGCCCTCGAGCGGCGCCTCAAGGAGGCGCTCAGCCTCATCCGTGACGAGACCCTGCGGCGCTACTACCGCGACGACGTCGAGGCGCGGCTCTGCAATCTCAACCCGAACGGTCCGTCCTACAGGCGTCTGCCCCCCGGGCGGGGGCGCCCGGCGATGTTCGGCCGCAAGCCGGAGCGGGGCCACGCGCGCAATGTGCCCATCACCTTCAGCCCGCGCCTGACGACCACCCGACTGTTCTCGGGCGCGGCGGGCATCTCGCCCCGCGAGGCGTTCATCCTGGTGATGCTGGCGTCCCGTCCCCGGCTTCTCGAAGGGGCGCATGATCGGCTGGCGCTCCTCGACCTCACCCATCCCGATACGCTCGCCGTCGCCTCCCAGCTTCTCGACGAGCTGAACCACGCGGCGGAAGAGAACCGGCCGGTTCAATCCGTCATGACCCCGGAAATCGAGCGTCTGCGCGACTGCGTTCCAGTATCGAACCGGCGATACCTGACGGACCCGGATCTGGAGAATAAGGCGGGGCTCCTGCTGCAGCAGGCCTTGAGCCGGCACGAGCGCGAGGTTTCGCTGCGTCGCGAACTCGCGGCGGCCCAAGCCGAGTTCGGCCATTCCTTCCGTGACGAGCTCTCGAACCTCGTCGCCGACATCAACGTGGAGGTGAACTCCCTCGATGGCAGCGAGGCCGACGAGCGCGGCACCGCCGAGCAGGAGCGCCCGATGGACGCCTTCCTCGACAAGGTGCTCGGCGACATCTCCCGACGACGCTGAGCGTCGCAGAAGACCAGATACGATTCGACACCGGCCCTGACCTTGTATCGAAAGGCGTTTGCGCTACATAGCGAGATCCGGAACGGGGCGAAAACGTCGTGAAATCGGCCAAACGGGCCCCCTCATGGCAATTCTCGTCTTGAAGTCGCACCGTTCAAGTGCGTGATCCGGCGAGGGCCGATCGCTCGGGTTCGAGAAGCGAGCGCCGGCTCGCCCGCAGGTCGAACCGGAACGTCGGTCGGGGCGGGCCGTCGGCGGCAACGGGGGATGGTTAACGGTTAGTCAAGCGACTCAACTGTTAGATGGCGATAACGAGCGGCGGGTGGCGGGGGTGACCCTTGGCCGCCCATTCGCGTATTGCGAGGCGGGCCCGCGGTTCACCGGCCGCTCCCGTCAAGGCGCAGGGTAGATCGAGCATGGCGACCAAAGCGACGGAGCGCGACGAGGCGGAAGCGCCGCAGGAGCAGCAGGCTGACGGCCCGCTCCTGGATCTCAACGATGCTGCCGTGAAGCGAATGATCAAGCTCGCGAAGAAGCGCGGCTACGTCACGCACGAGCAGATCAACGAGGTGCTTCCCGACGGCCAGGTCGATCCGGACCAGATCGAGGACGTGCTCGGCCAGCTCTCGGAGATGGGCATCAACGTCGTCGAGGCCGAAGAGGCCGACGAGGGGCAGCCCGAGGCGGCGTCCAGCGACGACGATGGCGACGACGACACCTCGGGCGAGGTCGAGCAGGCGCCGACCCGCGCGGTCGTGGTGCGCGAGACCGCGACGAAGGAGCCGACCGACCGCACGGACGATCCGGTCCGCATGTACCTGCGCGAGATGGGCTCCGTGGAGCTTCTCTCCCGCGAGGGCGAGATCGCCATCGCCAAGCGCATCGAGGCCGGCCGCGAGGCGATGATCGCGGGCCTCTGCGAGAGCCCGCTCACCTTCCAGGCGATCATCATCTGGCGCGACGAGCTCGTCGAAGGCCGGGTGCTGCTGCGCGACATCATCGATCTCGAAGCCACCTATGCCGGCCCGGACGGCAAGGGCGCGCCGCGCACCGACGAGCTCGGTGCTCCTGAGAACGGCGCCATGGCCGGCAACGGCGAGGATGCGCCGGACAACATGACGCCGCCCGAAGGCGGCGACCTCGACGACGACGACATGGAGTCGAACGTCTCCCTGTCGGCGATGGAGTCCGAGCTCAAGCCGCGCGTGCTCGAGACGTTCGACCGCATTGCCGACAATTACAAGAAGCTGCGCCGGCTTCAGGTCGAGCACGTCGAGCAGCGACTTCAGAACTCGCAGCTCACGCCGAGCCAGGAGCGCAAGTACAAGAAGCTGAAGGAAGAGATCGTCACGGACGTGAAGTCTCTGTCCCTCAACGCCAACCGCATCGAGGCGCTGGTTGAGCAGCTCTACGACATTAACAAGCGGCTGATCTCCCTTGAGGGCCGCCTGATGCGCCATGCCGAGTCGCACGGCGTCGCCCGCGACGAGTTCCTGCGCCACTACCAGGGGTGGGAACTCGACCCGAAATGGGTCCTGCGCGTGTCGAAGCTCGGCGGCCGCGGCTGGAAGGAGTTCGTCGCCAACGGCAAGGACGGGATCCACGACCTGCGCGAGCAGATCCACAATCTCGCGTCCGAGACGGGCCTGGAGATCCAGGAGTTCCGCAAGATCGTTCACATGGTCCAGAAGGGCGAGCGCGAAGCCCGTCAGGCCAAGAAGGAGATGATCGAGGCGAACCTGCGCCTCGTGATCTCGATCGCCAAGAAGTACACGAACCGCGGCCTGCAGTTCTTGGACCTCATCCAGGAAGGCAACATCGGCCTGATGAAGGCAGTGGACAAGTTCGAGTATCGGCGCGGCTACAAGTTCTCGACCTACGCCACGTGGTGGATCCGGCAGGCCATCACCCGGTCGATCGCCGACCAGGCGCGGACCATCCGCATCCCGGTCCACATGATCGAGACGATCAACAAGATCGTGCGCACCTCGCGGCAGATGCTCCACGAAATTGGCCGCGAGCCGACCCCGGAGGAGCTGGCCGAGAAGCTCGCGATGCCGCTGGAAAAGGTGCGCAAGGTCCTCAAGATCGCCAAGGAGCCGATCTCCCTCGAGACGCCCATCGGCGACGAGGAGGACTCGCATCTCGGCGACTTTATCGAGGACAAGAACGCCATCCTGCCGATCGACGCGGCGATCCAGTCGAACCTGCGCGAGACGACGACGCGGGTTCTGGCGTCGCTCACGCCTCGCGAGGAGCGGGTGCTGCGCATGCGCTTCGGCATCGGCATGAACACCGACCACACCCTCGAGGAGGTCGGCCAGCAGTTCTCGGTGACGCGCGAGCGCATCCGTCAGATCGAGGCGAAGGCGCTGCGCAAGCTCAAGCACCCGTCGCGGTCGCGCAAGCTGCGCAGCTTCCTCGACAACTGATCGCGCCCTCGTCGACGGTCATGAAAAAAGGCGGGCTCGAGGCCCGCCTTTCTCGTTTCCGGGGTGAACCGGATTAGTCGATGACCTGCACGATGCGGCGGGTGCTCGGATCAACCAGAACCGGCGTGTTGTTCACGATGGTGTAGCGGTAGTTCGAAACGCCGTACTCCTGCGGAACCTCGTAGTAGGTCACGCCGCTCCGCGGCAGCACGGTGCCGACGCGGACCTGCTCCTCATAGCGGTACGAGGGCACGCCCTGGCGGACGACGTACTGGCGGAACTGGGGCTGCTGCTGCTCGGCGAGGCCGCCGACGAGAGCGCCCGCCGCGCCGCCGACCACGGCCCCGACCGGGCCGCCGACGATCGCGCCACCCACGGCGCCCGTGGTGGCGCCGGCCGCGGCACCGCCGCCGCTCGACTGAGCGAAGGCAGCCGCCGGGGCGAGAAGGGCGAGCACGCCCGCGGTGATGAGGGTCTTACGCATCAGTGATCTCCTCAGATCGTGATTTCCGGGGAGGCAACGGCGATCTCGCGGGACAGTTCCCCCGACGCTGAACCGCCCTTATTCGCGCCAAGCGTAATTGAAGCTGACGCTGATGCGGTCCTCGTCAGCCTGGTTCACCGGCACGTCGTGGCGCAGCCAGCTTTCCCAGAGGAGAACGGTTCCCGCTTTGGGGGTTACGGTGACGAAGCTGCGGTTGTCTGGCGCCGCTTTGGCCTTGCGCGGCGGCGCCGCCATCATCAGGCCCAGGCGTGGATCTTCGAAACGGATCGCGCCCGCGCCTTCCGGCACGGCGACGTAGATCGTGCCGCTCACCACGGAGTGCGGGTGGATGTGCGCGGAATGGGTGCCACCGGGAGGCAGCACGTTGATCCATAGGCTGTCGAGGCGAAGCTTCGCGCCTTTGAGCTCGAAGTCGCACGCCTTGGCGAAGGCCGCGACATGCTGGTCGAGGGCCTTGTGCAACTGCTTGAACACCGGAAACCGCCAGGGCAGGTCGTCGAGGGAGGCGTAGGAGGTGTAGCCAGGATACCCGTTCTTGCGGGACCAGCGCTGCCCGGCCACGTCGTCCTCCGCGACCGAACGGCAGGCGGCGTCGAGCTCCTGCACGAGGGCTCCCGCGCCGGTCTCGTCCAGTTCGGTTCGGTAGAGGCGGGTGACGAAAAGGGTGTCGATGCTCGCCATGGAACGGCCGATCCTCCGCTACGCCGGTTACCGGCACATCCGTGTAGCGCGCCGGAACCGGTCCGCGAAGCGCAGGAACGCCGGCGTCGCGCCTTGCGCCATCGCGTCCTGCGCCCCACCTTGGCCTTATGCCCGACACCTTGCCCGCGTCCCCGGCGGCCGCCGCGCCTCCGCCCGCTCGCGCCGATGGGAGCGAGCTGTTCGGCCTCGATCCGTCCCTGCTGCCCGGCGCGCTCGCTCTGCGCGACTGGCTCCTGAGCGATGGAGCCCATACCCCTGACCCAGGCCAGCTGCTTTCAGGATTGGCCGAGCACCTCAACGATCTCGGCGTGCCGATCGACCGCGTCACGACGGCCATCGAGGCGCTGCACTCGGAATACTCCGGCGTCGGGCGATTCTGGACCAAGAAGGAAGGCGCGACCTTGCGCCTCTTCCCCCATGGAGAGGCCGCCAACCAAATCTACGAGCAGAGCCCGTTCGCCTACGTCCACCGCACGCGCGAATGGCTGCTCCTCGATCTGCGTGAGACGCCTGACGACCGTTTCGGCGTCGTCCCTGAGCTGAAGGAAGCGGGCTACGAGCACTACCTGTGCGTCCCGATCTTCTTCACCAACGGCACGAACAACGGCATCAGCTTCGCCACCTGCGCCCAGGACGGGTTCGGTGCGCAGGGGCTCGCGATCCTGCGTTTCATCATGCCGACCATGGCGGCCGTCATGGAGATGCGCTCGCTCAACCTCAGGCTCGACAGCGTCCTGCGCATCTACGTGGGCGACGAGCCGCACCGCGCCATCCTGTCGGGCACGATCCGCCGCGGCCAGGTCAGCCGCATCCGCTCGGCGATCCTCTTCGCCGACATGCGCAGCTACACGCGGCTCTCCTCGACGCTCAGTCCCGAAGCCGCGGTCGAACTGCTCAACGCCTACTTCGACTGCCTCGTCCCGCCCATCGAGACCGAGGGCGGCGAGATCCTGAAATACATGGGAGACGGCGTCCTCGCGATCTTCCGCGACCGCGGCGACGACACGGGCGGCGCCGCCCAGTCGGCGTTGACCGCGGCCCGGCTGGCGCTCAAGCGGATCGATGCGGCGAACGCAGAGGGACGCTTTCCCGTCCCGATCTCGGTGGGTATCGCCCTGCATCACGGCGAGGCCGCCTACGGCAACGTGGGATCGGGCGTGCGCCTCGATTTCACGGTGATCGGCCGCGACGTGAATTTGGCGAGCCGGATCGCCAAGCTGAACCGGACTTTGGGGGAGCCCCTGCTGATGTCGTCTCCCTTCGTCGACCACCTGTGGGGGGCGACCGAGGCGCTCGGGACGCACGAGGTCGACGGCTTCGCTGAGCGGATTCCGGTGCATCGTCCCTTCCGCTCGGCGTCAGCATAAGGCGCTTTTGCCTCGAATTCCGGTAAGTCATTTCGGACGGCATTCAGCGCGCCTTAAGTCTGAGCTTAGGGACACGTCCTGGGCAGTCTTCAGGACGGGATGGGCGCGCCTTTCGCCGTTAATTCGACGATCGCGTGAAAGCTTCGTTTGTCATGTCCGACCCGACAGTCACCCGCCGAATGAGGACGGGTTGGCGCGAAGATGCGAACGTTTCGACAGTTCGGGCGTGATCGGGACGGCAACGTCGCCGTGGTCTTCGCCTTGATGCTGCTGCCGGTCGTCGCCATGGCCGGCTTCGCGCTCGACTACACCCGGGCCACCCAGGCGCGCAGCAGCCTGCAAATGGCTGCCGACACCGCGGCCATTGCCGCGGTCTCGGCCTACGTGCCGTCCAATCAGCAGCGCGAGGCGATCGCACGCTCGACGTTCCGTGGCATGGCGCAGGACGCTCCGCCGAACGTCACGGTCAACGCCACGGCGCAGCGGGCCGTCGTCGTCGCGAACGCACGAGTGAAGCCGGCCGTCATCGGCATCGTGCAACCGGAGGAGATCGCCATCGGGGCACGTGCGGTGGCGGTCAAGGTCTATGACGGGCCGCCCCCCTGCATCTTGGCCCTCAGCCCTGTCGTTGCCGGCGCGATCCGCCTCACGGAGGGCGCCGCGCTGACCGGGCAAGGATGCGTACTGCACGCCAACTCGTCGAACTCGACCGCCATCGCCGTCGAAAGTCACGTCTCGCTCAAGGCCGCCGGTACCTGCGCCGTCGGCACGATCACGTCGAGCCAGCTCATCGAACCGCGGCCGCAGGCCTATTGCGACGTGATGGACGACCCCTTCCGAGCCTTGCCGGCGCCGACGAGCACTGCCTGTCAGTTCGGCCGTGGCGCGGGGCATGTCGGGCCCGGCGAGACGCGCGTGCTGGATCCCGGCGTCTACTGCGACGGGTTGGACCTCAAGGGAAACGTCACGCTCAAGCCGGGCCTCTACGTCGTGCGGGACGGGCCCTTGGCGATCGGGCCACAGGCGAAGGTGAGCGGGCAGGGGGTGACCTTCTATCTCACGGGCAGCAAGGCCGGACTGAACGTCAAAGGTGATGCTGTGAGCCTCTCGGCCGCCACGGAAGGCACCTATCGCGGCCTGCTCTTCGTCCAGGACCGCAACGCGGCCGCTGGCGGCAAGAGCATACTGAGTGGCGGCGAGGCGACGAAACTGCTCGGCGCCATCTACCTGCCGACGCAGAGCCTCACGCTCGAGGGCGCACCCTCGAAGGGGCGGGACGGCGCCGTGTTGTCGTCGCGCTTCCTGCCGATCATCGCCGAGCAGGTGAAGATCGCCGGCGCGGTGTCGGTCGCCGCCGACCCGTCGGTGATGACGCTCCCGCGTCCGCTGCCGCGCAGCCAGAGCGGCGCGCGTCTCGAACAGTAACGCCGGTCGCCCGGCGCGCCTGATCGCCCCCAGGATGCACTGAGCTCTTTCTCGTCGAATTGTTCGATCATTGGCCGAGAAGACGTCGAAACTGCCGCGCAATATTGAGCACTGATCTGCCACGTCGGCGTGCATGATCCTCAATCATCATCATGCAATACGCCGGTCGTTACAGTGCTTAACACGGAAATTAAGAGGTCGTTAATCCGGGAAGACTTTGATGCGCTCGTAGCTCCACCGATCGTTGAAGCGTCGATGGGGCCGGCATCAAAACTGAATGACGAGGGGCTGTCATGCGCGCCTTTATCGACGACCGTGCAGGAACCGTGGGACTGATCTTCGGCCTTGCCCTCCTTCCTCTCCTGGGAGGGATGGGAGTGGCCGTCGATTTCGCGCGGTCGGCCCAGATGCGCGAGCGGATGCGGGTGGCGAGTGATCAACTCGCAGTCAACATCGCCGCGACGGATGCGAGCAAGGCGATCGACTCGGCCGCCATCGCCGAGGCGGCGCGCCAGAGACTTCTGTCCAGCATGCCCGGTGTCCGCAGCGTGAACGTGCAGGGACGATGGCTGGACAGCGCAAATTACGAGGTCGTGATCCGGTCGACGCTTGACAACATGCTCGTGGCCGCCGTGCCAGGCATGCCGAAGACGTCCGATCTTCAGATCGCGACGGTCGTCAAGCGCATCCCGGCGGAGTTTCTCATCGTGGCGCCAGAGAGTTCCATGCTCGAGCCCGAGGCGGCGGATTACAACCGCCTCTACATGTACTGCTATTATCCAAAGTGGAGGGAAGACCCGAACACGAGGAACGACTCGAACAAAGGTCGGCGCGAGTTCAAGAGGATTTCCGACAACGCGACGCCCTCGAGCACCTACAATGATGGCGTGCCGAATTGTAACGCGAATGAAGTTCCGTCTTATATGATCAGAAACGTTAGGAACGCTCGAGCAGAACCAGGTAAATGGGATACCGATAGAAATTACTATGAGTATTTTAGTGACTCTGTATTTAGCGATGACACAAAGGTCTATACTCATACGATGGTTGGTGAGAGGATCGACTCTCAAAGGAATCGTTCCGCCGTCAATTTCGGCGGCAATCCCATGCTGGAAACGGTTCTCTGCGACACCAAGGAACAGTGCAAGTCCAGGGACCAGGGCGGCATCTTGAGTCCGCGTCAGACGGGAAAGACGCCTGCATCGGCCACCGGGGCTTGTCCGATCGGCAAGTATATGTACTTCGGTTACGAGGATCGTTGGGACGGTGACAAGGACTATGACGACATCCGCGTCGTCATCAGGTGTCCAGGTCGCAAGGACCTGGCTGACAAGCAGGTTCGGATCGTCAAGTAGGCTCTCCTGAAGCATACCTTCGTCTACTCGGCGGAACGAGGTGACGCCGGCCCCATCTGCCGCTAGACAACGGGCTCTCGCGGGTGAACCCGGCGGGGCCCGTAGCTCAATGGTTAGAGCCGGCCGCTCATAACGGTCTGGTTGCAGGTTCAAGTCCTGCCGGGCCCACCACCGTCCGGGCGATGCAGCGTGACAATGGCTCGTCCCTGAGCGAACCTTCGCCCATGAGCGAAGCCCTGACCGCCGGGACGACGATGAGCGACCATCACCACGACATCGAGCCTCACGATCATGACGAGACGCGCTAGAAGCACGACGGCGTCAGGGTGATCGCGGGCGACAAGCTCGATCCCAACACGGCCCAGACGCCGGGCATGTTTCGGCAGGCGGCGATCAACCACGCCCGGGTCGGGGCGCAGAAGATCTGGGCCGGCACGGTAGCGATCCAGCCCAACGCCAAGACGGGGGTGCACCATCACGGCGAACTCGAGAGCGTGATCTACGTGGTGCGCGGGCGCGCCCGCATGCGCTGGGGCGAGCGGCTCGAATACGTAGCCGAAGCGGGGCCCGGCGACTTCATTTACGTGCCGCCCTTCGTGCCCCACCAGGAGATCAACGCTTCGCCTGACGAACCGCTCGAATGCGTGCTCGTTCGCTCGGACAACGAAGCGGTGGTCGTCAACATCACGGATGTGGAGCCGGTCGAGAGGCCGGAAGAGGTCTACTGGATCGACCCGATCCACAAGCACCCCTGAGCGGCGTCGCGCTCACAAGCCGTGGCGGGCCCTGGCGAGGAGGCATTCGGGATCTCCGGGCTGGCAGGCGCGGCAGACGTCCGGACGCAGGCCGTAGATCGCGCAGGCCGTCGCGACGCCGACCTCGCCCGTCAGGGCGGTGCAGCGGTCGCCGACGCAGCGCATGCCGCGGTCGTCGTCGGCGACGTAGGCCTGCGGGATCAGGGCGAGATCGTCCTCGTCCTCCGTCGTGAAGCGCGGCCACTCCGCCGAGGTCGCGCAGCAGGCGCCGCAGGTCTGGCAGGCGAAGCCTGCTCCCGGCTCAACGAACGCCATCACGGGACGCAGGCGCCCTGAACGGGGCTACTTGCGGGCTTTTCGCGCGGCGTAGCGCGCGTCGCGAGCCGCCTTGCGCTCGGCTTCGAGCTCCACCTCGCGCGCGGCGCGCTCGACGCGCTGTTGCTCCTCTCGCGCCGCCGTCTCGGTCGCGAGCCTAGCTTCTTCCTCGGCGCGTGCAGCCGCTTCCGCGGCTTGCGCAGCTTCTTGCGCGACGCGCGCGGCGGTCCGCTCGGCCGTGCGAGCGTCGCGGGCTGCGGTGACCGCCTCGCGGGCGGCACGGCGCTCGGCGACCGCCGGGTCGTCCGCCGTCGGCCGGGCCTGAAAGCGCTTTAGTGCGGCCTGACGGGCCTTCGCCGCGTCCGCGAGCCTGTCGCCGAACTGCTTGTCTTTGTGTCCGCTCATCCTCGTCCGTGTCCTCAGCGTACCCGCTTGATGCTCTTGATCGTGCCCTCGGGCAAGGAGCCCTGCTCCTGACGCTCACGGGCAATGGAGCCCACGAGGTGGTCGTCCCCGGGCCCACCATGATTCTCGATGACGAGATACGCCGTCCGTCCGTCGTCGTAGTTGACCGCGAACATCACCGACTTCGGGTGGGCGGGCTTGCGGAACGTGTACATGACGGCACTCCGTGTCGACCCTGGCGAGAGGGCATCGTCGATCAACGCGCGAGATCGGATGAAGGGTTCGGTCGGGCGCCGGCTCGGGGCGCGAGACAGTCTGCCCGGTGGGCAAGCTCTCTTCTAGATGGGGTTTGCGAGGCGAAACGGCAACCGCCGCCGGCGATGGAAGTCGTGGGAACCCGCTCTTCGCTCTCCACGTTGCCGGGGCTGAGGCCTGGACGACCGCAAAACGCTATCGGTGGCGCGGTTGAATTTCCGCATGGCGCTTTGCTCCATCTGTGCTATGGGAGCCCGGAATCCAGCCTCAGGCCGGTCACCCATCGATGCTCGCGCACGCATCCGCGGCAGGGCATCGGCTCAACCCGAGAATAGGACTGAATCGTTGCAAGTTCTCGTTCGCGACAACAACGTCGATCAGGCCCTGCGCGTGCTCAAGAAGAAGATGCAGCGCGAGGGCATTTTCCGTGAGATGAAGCAGCGGAAGGCTTACGAGAAGCCGTCCGAGAAGAAGACCCGCGAGAAGGCCGAAGCCGTCCGCCGCGCCCGCAAGGCCGCGCGCAAGCTCGCCCAGCGCGAGGGTCTTCTGCCGGCGCCGAAGCGCCGTGAGCCCGCCGGCCGTCCCGGCGCGCCCCGCGCTCCGCGTCCCGCCGCCGCGGTCTAAGATCCGGGCGAGGTCTGGTCCCGCTTCAGGCGGGTCCGGCCGCTTCGGATTCCCAACCTTTCTTCACGCCGAACAAGCCGGCGCGCCTCAAGCGGCGCAGCCGGTTTTGCTCGTTGAACGTCAGGGCTTGGTCCGGCGCCATTTCGGCGCTCCGGCTTTCGCCGGACGCGGATTGCCCGGTGCCGCGCGTTGTCCCTTGGGCCGGAAACGGCCCGGGCCGCCGGTCGCGGGTGTCTGATCGGCCGGCTCGATCCGGATATCTTCGGTATCGACGGCTCGGCTGACGGCGCCGGCGAAGCGCGCCGCAGCGGGCTCCGCGATCTCGAAAAGCGTCTCGCGGTCGAAGATGCGAATCGCACCGATGTCGCTCTTCGTCACGTGGCCGAGGCGGCAGATCAGCGGCACGAGCCAACGCGGGTCGGCGTTGTTGCGCCGGCCGACACTCATCTTGAAAGGCACCATGCCGTCGCGGACCACGTCGCGGCGCATCCGCTCGGGTCCGGCATCGGCCGCGGGCCTCGCGCCGCGTTCCCGGCGCGGAGCTTCGGCCTCGAACAGGTCCTCGGGGGAGGGCAGGCGACCGCGCTGCAGCTTCACGAACGCCGCAGCCACTTCCTCCGGCGAGCGCCGGGCGAGCAGTGCCTGGGCGATCGCCGTATCCTCCTCGGAGGTCTCGTCGTCGAAGACCGAGTCCTCCATCATGCGTTCCTGATCCCGGCCTCGGATCTCGTCGGCCGTGGGTGGGCCGGACCAAGATGCGTCGACGCCGGCCTGCGTCAGCAGAGCCTCGGCCCGTCGCCGGCGGGTGTAGGGAACGAGCAGCACGCAGGTGCCTTTTCGTCCGGCCCGGCCCGTGCGCCCTGAGCGGTGAAGCAGGGTGTCGCGGTCGCCCGGCAGGTCGGCGTGGATCACGAGCGCCAGCTCGGGCAGGTCGATGCCGCGGGCGGCGACGTCGGTGGCGACGCAAACCCGCGCGCGCCCGTCCCGCAGCGCCTGGAGCGCGTGGCTGCGCTCGGATTGGCTGAGTTCGCCCGACAAGGCCACCGCCGCGAAACCCCGTTCGACGAGGCGGGCATGAAGCTGTCGAACCGCCTCGCGGGTGTGGCAGAAGACCATCGCGCCGGGCGACTCGAAGAAGCGCAGCACGTTCACGACCGCGTGCTCGATCTCGTTCGGCGCGATGCGCACGGCCCGGTAGGCGATGTCGCCGTGCGGACGCGACTGGTCGACGGTGTCGATGCGCAGCGCCTCGCGCTGGTAGCGCTTGGCGAGCGCCGCGATCGGGCGGGGAATCGTGGCCGAGAACAGAAGCGTCCGGCGCTCGCGAGGCGTCGCGTCTAGGATGAATTCCAGGTCCTCACGGAAGCCGAGATCGAGCATCTCGTCGGCCTCGTCGAGGATCACGGCGCGCAGGCGCGTCGGGTCGAGCCGGCCGCGCTCGAGGTGATCGCGCAGCCGCCCCGGCGTGCCCACGACGATGTGGCAGCCGTCCGCGAGCGCCCGTGCCTCGCGCCTCACGTCCATCCCGCCGACGCAGGAGGCGATCCGGGCGGCCGCTGGGCCATAGAGCCAGATCAGCTCGCGCTGAACCTGGAGCGCCAGCTCCCGGGTCGGCGCGATGACGAGAGCAAGGGGAGGACCCGCCGACTCGAACCGCTCGGCGTCCGGGAGCAGCGTCGGCGCGATGGCCAGCCCGAAGGCCACCGTCTTGCCGGAGCCGGTCTGCGCGGAGACGAGGAGATCGCGGCCAGCCGCGTCGGGCTGCAGCATCGCGGCCTGGACGGAGGTCGGCTCGAGGTACTCGCGCTGCTCGAGGGCGCGGGCGAGGCTGGGATGGGCGTTGGCGAAGGACATGAACTCTCCAGACCGGGGGATCGCGCCGCTCAGCTCGCCGCCTCGTCCTGATCCTCGTCCGTGTCGATGGGCACCAGGAACAACACGTTGATGCCGTCCTCCTCGTCGTCCTCAGCCTCGTCCTCGTCGTCGCTCATGGCGTCGTCGTAGGAATCGATCTCCTCGTCCGTGGAGCGCCGAACATTGAACGAGCCGGTGCCGTTCCAGAGCGGCTCGCCGCCCTCCGTCATCGTCTTAAGGTCGTTCTTGAACTCCTCGCTGTCGAAGAGTTCCCGCGCCTGCTCCTCGTCGGCGTCGGTGATCGCGACGGCGCGGCCGTCGATGGCGAGCGTGAACATCTCAAGTCTCCGATTGATCGTGTCGTTCGAGCAATAACGTCGAGAAGGCGTTTTCGGTCGCGGTCCAGCCGGCCGCCGCCTGAAGCCAAAAGGTTTTAGCGGGCCAAGTTCGCCAGGGGGATGGTGACCTGCATCGTCAAGCCCTCTGGCGCCCAGTCGTAGGCGATCATGCCGCCGAGCTGGCCTGATACGCTGCGCCCCGCCATGAGCGTGCCGAAGCCTTGGCGTGCCGGCGGCTCGTGGATCGGCGGACCGCCGCGCTCCCGCCAGACTAGAATGTAGGCGTCCCCCTCGCGACGGCCCGTGATCGTCACGTGCCCGGTCTCAAGGGAGAGCGCGCCGTATTTGGCGGCGTTGGTGGCCTGCTCATGCGCGATGAGAGCGAGCGCCGTCGCCGCCTTCTCGCCGACCTCGGCGTCCTCGCCGTCGATCAGGAACCGCTCCCGGCCCTCGACGGCGTAGGGGCGGAGCAAGGTGCGCAGGAGACCTTGGATCGTCTGGGTCGTCGCGATCGGGCCGGCATCCGTGGCTCGCGGCTGGACGTACTCGTGTGCGAGCGCAAGGGCGTGGAGCCGATCGCGAAACTCGCGCGCGAAGTCTTTGGCCTCCTCGTGTCCCCGAGCCGAAAGGCTCACGAGGCCGGAGACGATGGCGAAGATGTTCTTGATCCGGTGAGACAGCTCGCGGCTGATGAGCTCGCGCGCCTCTTCCGCCTGCTTGCGCTCGGTGATGTCGATATGGGCGCCGACGAGGCGCAGAGGGCAGCCTTCGCCGTCGCGCTCGATCTCGGCCGTCGCCGAGATCCAGCGGACGGCCCCGTCGCTCGGGCGTACGATACGGTACTCGGCCGTGTACTCGCCGGCCCGTCCGGCCACGGCGGCGCGGAAGGCGCTCTCGACCCGCTCCCGATCGTCGGGGTGAATGCGCCGCACCCACTCGTCGTGGCTCTCCCGATCGGCTTCCGGCGGGAGGCCGTGGATGCGCAGGTATTCGGGCGAGCGCCGATTGCGAAAGCCGTTCCTGAGATCGACTTCGAGGCCGCCAACCTGTCCGATGCGCTGAACCCGGGCGAGCTCCGCTTCGCGCTCGCGAAGGGCCTGCTCGTTGGCCTTAGCGGGCGTGACGTCGACGACCGCACCGGGAAAGCGGACGGGGCGCCCTGCCTCATCTCGCTCGCAGTGTCCGCGGGCCGAGATCCAACGAATGCTGCCATCCGTCGCGATGACCCGGTACTCCGTCGCGTACTCGCCGCCCTGAGCGACGGCGTTCGCGATCTCGTCCGCGACGCGCGGCCGATCCTCCGGATGGATCGCGTCGAGGAAGGCCGAGAGCGGCGCGCCGTTCCGAGCTAGCTCGGGGGACACGTTGAACAACCAGGCGAAGCGCTCGTCCGCGGTGATGCGGTCGCACGCGACTTCCCACAGCCACGTGCCCACCACTTTCGAGGCGTCGAGCGCGAGATTCAGGCGCTCCTGGCTCGCGCGCAACTCGTCCTCGCGCTGGCGAAGCTCGAGCTGCAGCATGACCTGCCGGGCCAGGGCGCGCAGGATCTCCCGCTGGTCAGGGCGGAGCCCCTCGGGGCGCGGCTCCGTGTCCAGCACGCAGACGGTGCCGATGGGCAGCCTGTCCGGCGTTTCGAGCAGGGCCCCGGCGTAGAAGCGCAGGTGCGGCTCGCCCGTCACGAGCGGGTTGCAGGCGAAGCGCGCATCTTTGCGGGCATCCGGGATCACGAAGACCCCGGGCTGCAGGATGGCCTGCGCGCAGAAGGAGATGTCGAGGGGCGTCTCGCGCACGCCGAGCCCGATCTCCGCCTTGAACCACTGCCGCGTGTCCTCGATGAAGTTCACGACGGCGATCGGCGCGCGGCAGACGAGGGCCGCGATTCGCGTGATCTCATCGAATCCGGACTCTGCGGGAGTGTCGAGGATGCGATAGCGGCGCAGGGCCGCGACCCGCGCCGCCTCGTCCCAGGACGGAGCGGGCCGGGGCGAAAGCGTCTCGGCGGCGCTCATGCGATCGACCTCAGGTTCACGCGTCGGCAAGAACCCTGGAACGGGTCTGCACGGTCAGAGCTCGCGATGCCGGCTCTGTTCGGTACGAACGTTACGGCATCCCCCCGTCCGCGGCAACGGCGCTCACCCGGGTAGACCACTGGAACCGTGCGGCTTGGCCCGCCGTTCCCGGCGTGCCGACGGGCCTCGCCCCACGCGCTCCCGCCATCCCGACCCGAGGTGACTTCCATGCCGAACGTTCGCAAGCTGAAGACGGCTGCCAGGGCTCCGGCGCCGCTCGACACGCCCACCGACCTCTCGCCGGAGGGCGTGGAGGCAGTCTCCGCGGCGCTCAACGGCCTCCTCGCCGATGCTTTCGCGCTCTACCTCAAGACGAAGAACTTCCACTGGCACGTCAGCGGACCGAACTTCCGGGACTACCACCGCATGTTCGAGGAGCACGCGACGCAGATCTTCGCCACCACCGACCCGCTCGCCGAGCGGGTGCGCAAGATCGGCGGTTCGACCCTGCGCTCGATCGGCCACGTCTCGCGGCTGCAGAGCATCGCCGACAACGATGCCGAGATGGTGCCCCCGGGCGCGATGCTGCGCGAACTCCTCGCCGACAACCAGGCCATGGTCGCCGCGATGCGCCAGGCGCACGACGTCTGCGACGAGCACGAGGATGTCGCGAGCGCCAGCCTGCTCGAGGAGTACATCGATCAGACCGAAGAGCGGGTTTGGTTCCTCTATGAGACGAGCCGCGGCACCGACGAGAGCGGTCACTGACAAAGGTCGCCGCAGGTCGAAGCGGACCCGCGCCGAATCCTTGGAAACGCAGCGGAAGCGAGGTGCCGTAGCGCAAGCGTTGCGCTACGGTAGCTCGCCCGAGGCAAGGCGGCCGCGGGTATGGACCCCGGGCCTGCATGGCGTCTCAGACCACCTCGGAACAGCGTTGGTTTCGGCTCCTGCTCGTCGCCCTCACCGTGGCGGGGCTGCTCGCCACGGCCGGCTTAGTTCGGCGTGAGGCGAGGCAGGCCTCGGCGCTGGAGCAGCTTCGTCTCGATCAGGCCATCGATTCGCACGCCGCCGAGCTGCAAGCGCACCTGAACTCCCGCGAGATTTACGCGGGCACCGTTGCCGCCCTGTTCAGCCCCGGCGAGCCGATCCGCCCGCATGCCCTCGGCACCTTCGGCCAGCGCTTCCTCAAGCTCTCGCCCGACGTCACGGCCATCGCCTGGCTGCCCTCCGTGAAAAAGGAGCAGGTGAGCGACGTCCTGAAGGCGATCCAGGCGTCCGGCGTCGGCGAGCCCCTCATCTTCGGACAGAACCGACGTCCTCTCGCCGTGGAGGCCCAGTCCTCGGCCGTGAGCGTCATCCTCGACGTCGAGCCGCGCGAGGGCAACGCGACGCTCATCGGCGGCTCGCCTTCGGATTGGCCCGAACGCCGAGCCGTGATCGAGCTGGTGCTGGGATCCGGCAAAGTCCTCGCCGTCGGCCCGCTTCGGCTGTTCCAAGATCCGGCGGCCGTGGCCTACATCCTCTACGCGCCGGTCTATGCCGAAGGCGGCGCGCCGATCGGCGTCCTCAGCTTCGCGTACCGCGCCGACGTGCTGCTGCGCGGACCGGGCGGCTCGCTCGCAAAGCCGCACCCGTTCACGTTCTACGCGTATGACCTCTCCCAGCCCGAAGGGCGCTCCCTCCTCTTCGCCGAGGGGGCGGACGGAGGGCGGGCCGCACCCGTGCCGTTCGCCGATATCTCGAGGCGCACCGACGTCGTCTATCGCCAGACCGCGATCGGCGAGGTGCCGCTCATCCTCGCCTACGCACCTTCCGACGACCCGAACCGCATCGGTTGGCAACGCGCGGGCGTGATGGGAGGCCTCGGGCTCCTGGCGACGGCGATCATCGTGGCGACGGTGGGCTTCCTGGCCAGCAACGCTATGCGCCTCGCGGCCGAGGTGGCGGCCCGGCGGTCTGCCGAGGAGAGGCTGCACATCCTGATCCAGGAACTCAATCACCGGGTGCGCAACGTGCTGACCGTGGCGCAGTCCATCATCAGCCGCAGCCTGCGACCCGGCCTCGGCTTGGACGAGATGAAGAGCACCGTCACCGGCCGCTACCAGGCCTTGTCGCATGCCATGGCGCTCCTGACCGAGAGCGATTGGCAAGGGGCCGATCTCGCCGAGATCGTCGCCCTGGAACTCGAGCCGCATCCGAACCGCGTCTCGGTCAGCGGCGGCGCACTGCTCCTCAAGTCCCGGGCGGCGCAAACGATGACGCTCCTGATCCACGAACTCGTCACCAACTCCGCGAAGCACGGCGCGCTGTCAGCCTCCGCCGGGCAAGTCGAGATCGCCTGGCTCGTCGAGCCGGTAGCGGATGGGGCCACTGGCCCGGACTTCGTGTTCACCTGGATTGAGAAAGGCGGGCCGCCGGTTCAGGCGCCCAAGCGTCAAGGCTTCGGCACGCAGATCATCGAACGGGTGGCGCCCTCCGACCTCAATGGACAGGCGATCGTCGACTTCGCCCCATCGGGGTTGCAGTTCACGCTACGCGCGCCGCTCGGCGAACTCGTCTCGGAGCAAGGCTGAGGCACAGCGCTCTGCCGCGCTTTGCCTCAATTCGTTCCTGCCATGCCCTGAGACGCCGCGCGCTGCACCTGCGACGGTCCCGGTCCTCTGTCTATCAGTCCTGCACCGAGCGGCACCATTGCCGCACCTTGGGGGAGAGATTGATGAAACATTGCCTGATCCTTGCCGCCGTGAGCCTGTCGCTCGCCGCCTGCAACCAGACCGCGGGCGCGCCGCCCATCGATGCTGGCGCGGCGCCCCGTCCGGTGGCGGCCCGGCCCGCGCCGCGCACGAAGGCCGAGCGCATCGCCATGGCCGAGGAGGCGCGCGTAGCGCGCTGCACGGCTGCGGCCGAGCGGGCGCAGGGCATGGCCGTCAGCTCGGCGCTGCTCGGCGGCGCCCTCGACATCGCGGGCGCCGGCACCTGGGGTCGCGCCGGCTGGGCCCTGTCGTCGGCAGGGGGCGCCGTCGCCAACACGGGCGCCGTTGCTGCCGAGCACGAGATGAACGTCGCTGTGGCTCGCGGCGACTGCTGACATCCGCGAACGCGTCGACTTGCAACGGGCGCCGGCTTGACCGGCGCCCGTATGCGTTTCGCGTCTATGTTCGAAAGTCCAGGGCCGCAGGTGCGAGGCGTCGGTGCGCGACAGTCGAGCCAAGTCGCGAGGCTTCGCAGCCAAAGCGCTCGAAGGAACGAAGGTTCGCTGACGACGTTTGGCCTGCACTCCCGCCCAGCTTGAGAGGAGAGGGCCATGGCCGATCTGATCGTGGTGGCCTACGACGATCCCCACAAGGCGCACGAGATCCGCCTCAAGCTCGTCAAGCTGCAGAGCGAATACCTCATCGACCTCGAGGATGCGGTGGTCGCCACCAAGGACCAGCAGGGGCAGGTGAAGCTGCATCAGGTGGTCAATCTCACGGCGGCGGGCGCCTTGAGCGGCGGCTTCTGGGGCTCGCTCATCGGCCTGATGTTCCTCAATCCCCTGCTCGGCGTCGTCGCGGGCGCGGCCTCGGGGGCGCTGGCCGGAACGCTGTCGGATATCGGGATCAACGACGACTTCATGCGCGAGGTCGCAGGTACGCTCCAGCCCAACACCTCCGCGCTCTTCGTGCTCGTGCGCAAGATGACGCCGGACAAGGTCCTGGAGGAGGTGCGCGGTACGGGCGGCAAGGTGCTGCGCACCTCCCTGTCGCGCGACGCCGAAGAGAAGCTCCAGGCGGCGCTTGCCGGCAACAGCAGCCCCTCCCAGCCAGCCCTCTCGACCGGTCAGCCGGGCGAGCCGGCGATCGGCGACACGGCGGCCGCTCTCGGGACGGGCACCATCCCGCAATCGCAGGAATAGGGGGCCTCGTCTCATCGGAGTCGGCCGGCCGCGACCCCGGCCGCCGCTTGCCCGCTCCCGGGCGTCCTGGTATCGACCGCGTCGACCCCCGACAGCGCTCGACAGCACAGGACACGGACCGTGGCCCGCGAATTCATCTACCACATGCGTGGTCTCACCAAGACCTATCCGGGCGGCCGGAAGGTGTTGGAAAACATTCACCTTTCCTTCTATCCCGATGCCAAGATCGGCGTCCTGGGCGCCAACGGCGCCGGCAAGTCGACGCTCCTGCGCATCATGGCCGGCATCGATAAGGAGTGGACCGGCGACGGGTGGGTCGCTCAGGGCGCGCGCGTCGGCTACCTGCCTCAGGAGCCTCAGCTAAACGACTCGAAGAATGTTCGGGAGAACGTCGAGGAGGGCGTGGCGCCTCAGCGGGCGATCCTCGACCGCTACAACGAACTCGCCATGAACTACTCGGACGAGACGGCGGACGAGATGACCCGCCTTCAGGACGAGATCGAGGCGAAAGGGCTCTGGGACCTCGACTCCAAAGTCGACCAGGCCATGGACGCGCTCCGCTGCCCGCCAGACGATTGGAGCGTCGACAAGCTCTCGGGCGGCGAGCGCCGCCGCGTCGCGATGTGCAAGCTGCTCCTGGAGCAGCCCGACCTGCTGCTTCTCGACGAGCCGACCAACCATCTCGATGCCGAGACGACCGCCTGGCTCGAGGGGCACCTGCGCTCCTATCCGGGCGCCATCCTCATCGTCACCCACGACCGCTACTTCCTCGACAACGTGACGAGCTGGATCCTGGAGCTCGACCGCGGCCGGGGCATCCCCTACGAGGGCAACTACTCGTCCTGGCTGGGCCAGAAGCAGAAACGCCTCGCCCAGGAGGGCCGCGAGGAGGAGGCGCGCCAGCGCACCATCGAGCGCGAGCGGGAATGGGTCTCGGCCTCGCCCAAGGCGCGCCAGGCGAAGTCCAAGGCGCGCATCAGCCGCTACGAGGACCTTGTCGCGAAGGCGGCCGAGAAGGGGCCGACGACGGCGCAGATCATCATCCCGATCGCCGAACGGCTGGGCAACAACGTCATCGAGTTTGACGGGCTGAAGAAGGCCTTCGCCGACAAGCTCCTCATCGACGGTCTAAGCTTCAAGCTGCCGCCGGGCGGCATCGTCGGGGTGATCGGCCCCAACGGCGCCGGCAAGACGACCCTGTTCCGGATGATCACCGGTCAGGAGACGCCGGACGACGGTCGCATCAGCATCGGCGAGAGCGTCAAGCTCGGCTACGTCGATCAGTCTCGCGATACGCTCGACGCCAGCAAGACGCTCTACGAGGAGATCTCAGGCGGCAACGAGATCCTCTATCTCGGCAAGCGCGAGATCAACGCCCGGGCGTACTGCTCCGCCTTCAATTTCAAGGGCTCGGACCAGCAGAAGAAGGTGGGCGTGCTCTCAGGCGGCGAGCGCAACCGCGTGCACCTCGCCAAGATCCTGAAATCGGGCGCGAACGTCCTCCTCCTCGACGAGCCGACGAACGATCTCGACGTCGACACCCTGCGCGCGCTCGAGGAGGCGCTCGAGGATTACGCCGGCTGCGCCGTCATAATCTCGCACGACCGCTGGTTCCTCGACCGCATCGCCACCCACATCCTGGCGTTCGAGGGCGACAGCCATGTCGAGTGGTTCGAGGGCAACTTCGCCGACTACGAGGAAGACAAGAAGCGGCGCCTCGGCGTCGATTCCACGATCCCGCACCGGATCAAGTACAAAAAGTTTTCGCGCTAGCCCGAGACCAGGGGCAGGTGCGAACCCGTCGTTTTGCGCCTGCCGCGCAAGACGCTTGACGGCATGAAGAATGGGGTGGACGCTTCCGGGCACTGATGTTTCGGAGGCGCCGATGGGCCGTGCCCGTCTCCTCATCGCTGCTCTCGTGCTGGCATCCGGCGCGACGGCTCAAGAATCGCCTCGGCCGCGCACCGCCCAAGCGTCCGGCCACAATCACCTCGACTGCTACTGCCGCGCGCAGGGCCGGACCTTCGCGGTCGGCGAGACGGCCTGCCTGCGCATGCCGCAGGGCGGGCGCATGGCCGTGTGCGAGATGGCGCTCAACGTCACGTCCTGGGGCGTGACGGAGCAGACCTGCCCAGAGTCCTAGAAACGTCGGCGTAAAAAAATCGCCGCCGGTTGGCGTGCCCGGCGGCGAAGCGTGATCAAAGGGTCTCGTGAACGCCGGCGAAAGCCGGAACTAGATCATACCCGCCACAATCGCGCCGATGAAAGCCATGGCAGCGCAAACCGCGGCGATATTGAGCTTGGACGCCAGATCCATCTTCGATGTCAGGCCCATGAAACAAGACCTCCATGTGAGGGACCTAACGGAAAAGGTAGCAGGGAGTTTCAGCTTAGCAAGAGGGTTTCGTCGCTGCGCTGCGGCAACGAACCCAGTCAAATTTGCTACTTATGTGTTAAAGCCCTGCCATTCCTCTTGAAAGTAACGCTGCTTCGATTTTGAGCGTTCGCTTAAGCGCTCCGGCGGAGCGCCGCCTCCAAGTGGAGGGCCGCCAGCAACGCTGAGCGGTCGCGTCCGAAGGGCGCGATCACCTGCACTCCGAGCGGCAAGCCACCCGCGCTGAAGCCCGCCGGGACGTTGACGCAGGGCGTCCCCATCAAGGTCCAGAGGCGGTTGTAGCGGGCCTCGCCCGTGCTCCCGAGGCCGCGGGGCGCGGGGCCCGGCGCGGAAAAGGTGAGGAGCACGTCCACCTCCTCCCACACGGTGTCGAGCGCGCCGCGCGCCCGATGGGCGGTGCGGCGGGCATCGTCGTAAGCCTCGACCGGGATCGATTGAGCGGCGTCGAGGGCACTCTTGAGCTTCGGCGGCAGGTCCGCCGGATGGGCCGAGTACTCCCAAGCCAAGGCTTGCCGCGCCTCGAAATCCTGCAAGGTCGGATGGACGCGAAACGCTTCTGCGAGCAAAGACGGCAGGGCGATGGGCTTCAACACCGCGCCTGCACGCTCGACGGCCTGGGCGGCTTGGCGAAGGGCCTCGTCCGCCTCTGGGTCCGGCTCACCCGCGAAGTCCTGGCGGAGGAGGCCGACCCGCGGCGCTCCGGGAGCGACCCCGTCGACGCGCAAATCCTGCCTGCCGGTCAAGCTCGCGAGGGCGAAGCCCGCATCGGCCACGGTCACCGCGAAGAGCCCGACCGTGTCGAGGCTCCACGCATATGCCTTGAGGCCGACCGTCGGGAGGAGGCGGTAGGACGGCTTCACGCCGACGACACCGCAGTAGGCGGCCGGACGGATCACCGATCCGCCCGTTTGAGTGCCGATTGCCAGCGGAACGAGGCCGGCCGCCACGGCCGCAGCGGATCCAGACGACGAGCCTCCGGGTGTGTGCCCGTGATCGTGCGGGTTCACCGTCGCGGCAGGGTCGAGATAGGCGAAGGCTGTCGTCGCCGTCTTGCCCGCCACCGCGGCGCCTGCGGCCCTCAGGGCTGCCACCACGGGCGCATCGGCCTTCGGACGCCATCCGGCGTAGATCGGAGAACCGTATTCGGTTGGGAGGTCGGCCGTGTCGAAGACGTCCTTGACCCCGACGGCGATGCCCGAGAGCGGCCCGGGACGCCCTGCTTCGAGCGCCGCCGGACGCTGGACGAAGGCGCGCAGCGCCGGTTCGTCGGCGTCGATCGCCTCCTGAGAAAGACGAAGCGCTGCCTCCGGTGTCAGCGCGCCGTCGTCGATGCGGCGGCGAAGATCGAGGACGGAGAGGGCTGGGCGCGCGATCGGCATGGCGCAGGTTGAGCAGGCGACGCTTCGCTGCGCAAGCGCCAAGGCACATCCGAAATCTGGTGCGACCGCGAAGAAGTTTCGGGGTCGTCCCCGCGTATGTTGCCTTTCGGCCACGCTGGCCGGATTTGAGACAGGCATCGTCGGCCACGGTTGACGCTTCCTTGAAACGATCACGCGCATTGTCCGCGCCATGCGGCGTGGCATTGTTGCGTTTTCAGCCTTGGCGCTGGTGGGGGCGGGCCTGACGGCCTGCGGGCGCTCGCCCTTCGAGCAGCGCGAGCCGTGGCGGACGGAGGCCGAGGAGGCCTGCCTGTCCCGCAAGCTCGTCCAGCCCTCGGCCTACATGTCGCGCTCGTCCGCGATCGACGGGCCCGGCGCCTGCGGCATTTCCTACCCGTTCAAGGTCAGCGCCTTCGCCGGCGGCGAGGTCGCGCTCACCTCGAAAGTAACGCTCGGTTGCCCCGTCATCCCGAAGATCGATGCCTGGCTCGCCGAGGTCGTGCAGCCGGCGGCCTCCCTCTACTTCGGCATGCCTGTTTCCGACATCCGTGCCGGTTCCTATTCCTGCCGACCGCGCAACAACCGGCGCGGGGCCAAGCTCTCCGAGCACTCCTTCGGCAACGCGCTCGATGTCATGTCCTTCAAGCTCGCGAGCGGGCGCGAGGTCACGGTCCTCAAGGGCTGGCGCGGAGCTTCGGACGAGCAGGAGTTCCTGCGCGAAGTTCTCGTCGGCGCCTGCCGGCACTTCAACACCGTCCTCGGCCCTGGTGCCGACATGTTCCACTACGACCATTTCCACCTGGATCTGGCGCGTCATGACCCGCGCGGGCTCCGGCGTGTGTGCAAACCGATCCTGAAGTTCACGCCCCGGATCAATGACGTCGGCCAGGCAATTCAGTCGCCGCGCCTGCCCGCGCCGCAGCCCTACGAGCCGGATCCGATCGACGTCGAGGAGGATGCCGATCCCTTCGCCGTCTCGGCGGCCCGTCCCGCGGGACGAACACCACCCTCCAACCCTTACGCGAGCCGTCCCGCGGCGCCGGTCTACGCGGCCCCAGCCTCATCGTTGCCGGCTGTGCCGCAACGCCCGCCCTCGACCGCCGCGGCGATCACGCCGGCGGCCCCGGCGACGGCCTATCGGCCCGGCTACAATCCGATGCCGCCGCGGTCGCCGGGGCCGGCGAGCGCCCGCGGACCGTCCGCCCCTGTGGTGCTGCAGCCTCAGCTCTGGTCGGAACAGGAGATCTACTGAGCCGCAGCGACCCTTCGGCCTTGACCGGCTTTGCTTGCCGCGCTTCATGCTTTGCCTCGGAACACCCGATGTCCGACCGAGGCACCCATGCGACTCGCGGCCTTTTTGATCCCACTCGCGCTCGCCCTCGTGCCTGCCGCATCACCGGCGCGCGAGATCACGCCCGCCGAGGAGCGTGAACGGCCCTACGACGACAAGTTCCCGCTCTGCCATGATCCGCGTGTCCTGGAGACGATCACGGCGCGCTTCGCGGAGAAGGAACACAAGTTCTGGAGCTCGGCGCTCAAGATCGTCGCCTATGACAAAATCAAGCCCGTCGCTTGGAAGCCCTGGGGCCTCGACTTCATCCCGCGGCGCTATTGCACGGCGACCGTGACGACCTCGGACGGCAAGCGGCGGCGGATCGACTACTCGGTCCGCGAAGATCTCGACCTGTTCGTCGTCGCCCAGACCTGGGGCGTGGAGTGGTGCGTTACGGGTCTCGACCGCAACCTGGGCTTCGCCCCGCATTGCCGCATGGCGCGGCCGTGATCCTGCGGCTCGCTGCGATCCTTGCCCTCCTCGCCGGGACGGCCCTGGCGCGTGAGGAGCGGGGCGCGGCACCGGGGGATTTCGACTTCTACGTTCTCGCCTTGTCCTGGTCGCCCGCCTTCTGCGAGCTCGAAGGTGGCGACCGCGATCGAGAGCAGTGCCGCCCGGGGCGCCGCCTCGGCTTTGTCGTCCACGGGCTCTGGCCGCAGAGTGAACGCGGCTATCCGAGCTACTGCGGGGCCGACCGCTTCGTTCCGCGCGCGGTGCTCTCCGAAGCAGAGGGCCTGTACCCGAGCGAGGGCCTCGCCCGCTATCAATGGCGCAAACACGGCACCTGTGCCGGAACGAGCCCTTCCGGCTATTTTCGCGACGTGCGCCGCGCCTACGAGGCCCTTCGCATCCCGAACGAGCTCGCCGACGGCTCGGCCCAACGTCTCCCGCCGCTCGCAATCGAGCGTGCCTTCGGGCGCGAGAACCCCGGGCTTCGCCCCGACATGATGAGCGTCGCGTGCCGGCGCGGCGTGCTTCAGGAAGTTCGAATCTGCATCGAGAAGGACCTGCGCGGCTTCCGTTCCTGCCCGGAGGTCGACCGCGCCGGCTGCCGCATCAGCGACATCGACATCCCGTCTCCCCGGTAAGCCGGTGATCTCGCGTTCCAAGCCGGACCTGTCGCGATGAACTACCGCCACGCGTTCCATGCCGGCAACTTCGCCGACGTCATGAAGCACGCGCTGCTCGTGCGCATCCTGCTGCACCTTCAGCGCAAGGATACGCCGATCCGGGTCGTCGACACCCATGCCGGCATCGGTCTCTACGACCTTGATGCCGACGAGGCGGAGAGGACGGGGGAGTGGCGCGACGGCTTCGGCCGGCTGGACGAGCCTTTATCCGGCCCGGCCGAGGGCCTCCTCGCGCCCTACCGCGCGCTCGTCGCAGGCCTGCGGGAGCGCTACGGCGCCAGCGCCTATCCAGGCTCGCCCGCGATTCTACGCGAGCTCTTGAGGCCGCAGGATCGAGGCGTGCTCGTCGAGCTCCACCCGGAGGATCATGCCGCTCTGAGCCGCCGCTACAATGCCGTGCACACCCTCAAGGTGCTCCATCTCGACGGCTGGACGGCCCTGCACGCCTTGATCCCGCCGAAGGAGCGGCGCGGCCTCGTGCTCGTCGATCCTCCTTACGAGGAGCCAGGAGAGCTGGCGCGCCTTTCCGCTGAGTTCCTCAAGGCGGTGGAGAAGTGGCCGACGGGAGTCTACGCCGGCTGGTACCCGATCAAGGATCAGCGCTCGGCGGATGCGGGTCTCGGCCCGCTCCTGCGCGGCCTCGACGGTCGGCCAGGCCTGCGCCTCGAACTCCTAATCGATCGCGCCGATCGGCCTGACCGCCTCAACGGCTGCGGCCTCGTCGTCGTCAATCCGCCTTGGACCCTGCGCGAAGAGGCGGAGGTTCTGCTGCCGGCTTTGGCGGAGCGCTTGGCCCGCGGCCGTTACGGGGGTTTTCGCTGCGAGCCGTTCGGGCGGGCCTGAGGCGAGCCTTGCGGACGTGCCAAGGCTCGTCCAGAAGGCGGGCCCCGATCCCGGAGGAACTTCCGAATGCTGCGCCTGCGCCACTCGCCCGCGTCCCCCTTCGTGCGCAAGGTCCGCATCTGCGCGGCGCTGCTCGGCCTCGCCGACCGGATCGAGCTCGTCCCAGCCGACACCACGGACGCGAACGAGCCCCTGCGCGAGCAGAATCCGCTCGGCCGCATCCCGACGCTCATCCTCGAGGACGGGGCGACGCTCTACGATTCTCCCGTCATCGTCGAATACCTCGACATGTTGGCAGGCGGGGGCGGCGTGATCCCGCCGACCGGGCCGGAGCGGATCGAAGCGTTGCGCCAGCAAGCTTTCGCGGACGGGCTTCTCGACGCCGCTCTGATCCAGGTCTACGAGGTGCGCTTTCGCCCCGAGAACCTGCGCAGCGCCGACTGGATGGCCTACCAAGCCGACAAGGTCCGGCGCGCCCTGGCCTACGCCGAAACCCACCTCACGTCGGCGCTGCCGGGCAAGCTCCACGTCGGTCACGTCGCGCTCGCTTGCGCGCTCGGCTACCTCGACCTTCGCTTCGAGGGCCGCTGGCGCGCCGATCACCCGCGCCTCATCGCCTGGCTCGACGGTTTTTCGGCGAAGGTCCCAGCCTTCGAGGAGACCCGGTTCACGGCCTAAGGGGCGCTCAGCCGGCGCAGCGCCTCGGCCGTCTCGGCGTCGGTCGGGAAGAAGCTCTCGATCGCGAGCTCGGACAAGGTGACGTCGACGGGCGTGCCGAACACCGTTGTCGTTGACAGGAACGACAGCGTGCCGGCGGGCGTCCGAAGCACGAGAGGCACCACGAGCCCGGCTGGATCAAGCGGCGCCTGTGCCGTGCTCGCCGCGACCGGGTAGGCCGCCAACTCGACTCTGAGCTCGGCCAGAACCGGATCGGCCGCCACATCGATCTGCCGTTCGAGCCGCTCGAGGACGTGGGCGCGCCACTCGGGCAGGTTCACGATGGCCGGCGCGAGACCGCCAGGGTGCAGGCTCAGGCGCAGAACGTTGACCGGTGGCTGCAGGAGCGAGGCGTCCGCGACACCTGCGAGGAGCAAGGGGACGACCGCATTCGCCGCGACCATGGTCCACCGCCGGTCGACGGCGAGGGCAGGGTAGGGTTCCTGGGCCTTGAGCAAGAGGTCGATCGCCCGACGCGCGGGCAGGAGATCCGGGTCGTCGAGGGAGCGTTCGCGGTAGGTCGGGGCGTAGCCCGCCGCCAGGAGGAGCGCGTTGCGCTCGCGCAGCGGCACGTCGAGTTGGGCAGCGAGGCGCAGCACCATCTCGCGGGAGGGCGTGGCGCGGCCGCTCTCGACGAAGCTGAGATGGCGCTGCGAGATGTCGGCGTCGAGCGCCAGATCGAGCTGGCTCAGGCGGCGCCGCTGACGCCAAATCCGAAGGAGGTCTCCGACGCTGCGGCTGGTCGGGGCGCTGGTCGGAGCGCTGGTCGTCGTGGCGAGCATCTGGTTCATGGGCCGCAACGCTAAACGTCGCCGCGCACTCCTCCAACGACCTGGGAGGTAATCGACGCACCGCCCGGCGCCCGGCACCGTGTCACTGTTCGCCATCAACGGAGCTCACGATGCCCAACACGATCCAGCCCAACGCTCTCCTTCGCGGCGCCCTCGTCGGCGACGCCGCTGCCAGCGGCGCGACCGGTCTCCTCCTGCTCACGGCCGCGGGACCGCTCTCGGGCCTGCTCGGTCTGCCCGCCGAACTCCTGCGCTTCGCCGGCCTGATCCTCGTCCCTTACGCCGTCTTCGTCCTCTGGGCGGGCACCCGCCCGAGCCTCCGACGCGGCCTTGTCCTGACGATCGTCGCCCTGAACGCGATCTGGGTCGTCGACAGCCTCGCTCTTCTGGCCTCGGGCTGGGTCACGCCGACGGGATTGGGCACGGCTTTCGTGATCGCGCAGGCGCTGGTCGTCGGGGTCTTCGCCGAGGCGCAGTTCATCGGCCTGCGCCGTTCGAGCGCGCCGCACTTGCTGGCCGCCTGACATTGAGCCCTGAAACGAGGAAGGCCCGGCGCGAGCCGGGCCTTCCAGACTGCTTCCGGACGTCCGGAAATCAGAACTTGTAGTTCAGGCCCGCGCGGACGACGCCGAACTCGGTGTCGCTCTTGCGGTTGTCGCCGAAGAGGAACGGGTTAAACGCGGTCGTGCCGACGAACGGGTAGTCGTTGCTCTTGCCGCTGCCGAGGTTCACGTAGAGGCCCTCGAGCTTGACAGTGATGTTGTTCGTCACGGCGTACTCGACGCCGCCGCCCACGGTGTAGCCCGTCTCTGAGTTTCGATCGCGGCCGCCGTAGTAGTAGGGGAGCGCGGCCGTGCCGAAGAACGGATAGCCGTTGCCGCTGTTCTTGTTCACGTCACCGTAAGCGAAACCGCCGGTCGCGTAGACGAGGAACCGGTCGAAGCCGTAGCCAAGGCGGGCGCGGACGGTCCCGAAGTAGCCATCGGAACTGCCGTTATCGCCGGAGAACCCGTAATAGCCGTTGTTGCGGCCGCCGAGATCGGCGTATTGCAGGTCCGCCTCGATGCCGACCACCACGCCGGCGCCCGGCGTGAACTGGTAGTTGTAGCCAACCTGACCACCGCCGACGAAGCCGCCGTCCGAGCTGCCGCCGCCGGAGCCGTAGTAGAATGGCGCGACCGTGGTGCCGGGCAGGGCGTAGTAGGGGTAGTTGTCGTTGTTGTTCGAGTTGAAGCCATAGCCGGCGTTCACGCCGACGTAGAAGCCGGTCCAGGTGAAAACGGGAACGGCAACGAACGGGGCGGGAGCAGCCCGGCGAGCCGGGAGGTCAGCCGCCACCGCACCGGCGGTGAGGCCGAGCAGCGCGACGCTGGAGAGGAGAAACTTCTTCATGGTTGTGAGGTCCATCGGTGAGTGGTCCAGAACCTCCTTTAGCCCAAGGTCGCGGGATCGTCTGTCACCTTGACGCAACACCGCCGCGCGGATCCGCCGTTTGGACCCCTTTTTCGCCGCTGTTTCGCCGTCACGCGGCAGAGCTGTGGTGAGTGGCAGAGCTCCGATTAGGCATAGTCCGTCCGAGAAAAGTGCAGCCACCTCAAGCCGATGCATACTCAAGTCTCAGCCCGACCTGACGGAACGGAGATGGAGCGTCGTCAAGTAAACCAAGATTTCACCATAAAGCGCGATGGTTGGTCCGACGCTCTTCGGAACCAGCCCATGCCCTTCTCCCGCGGCTCGAATCCCTCCTCGCTCATCGTCACGACCGCGAAGGCCGCCCTGGCCATCGGCTTTCTGTCGCTGCTTGCGGCCAACTACCTGTCGACGCACGGTCTCGACCGATCCGAGCTCACGCGCATGGCGGGCGACGCCACGAAGCTGAAGGAGCCGACGTCGACGGGTTCGCTGGCCACGACGCGGCTCGACCCCTGCACGGGCAAGCCTGCGCGGCCCTGAGATTTTCGGTCGGCCCTAGCGAAGGCCGCGATCGAGCCAATCCGAGAGGGCGTGCGTCACGGCCTCCGGGCGCTCCAGGCTCGACAGGTGCCCGCACTCGGGCACGACGACGAGCGACGCCCATTCGATCGCGTCGGCCATCTCGCGGGCAAGGTCCGGCGGCGTGATCGCGTCCTCCGCCCCGACGAGAACCAGGGTGGGGATCTCGATCGCGGGCAGCAGGCCGGTCGAATCGGCCCTTGACATGATCGCCCGCTGCTGGCGCACGAAGACCTCGGGTCCGGTCTGACGATGCATTTGCGCCACGATGGTCCGCAGATCGGCGTCCGTGCGCCGGTGCGGGGCGACGAGGCGGTCCCACAGAACCGGCTCGATCTCCTCGTAGCGGCCCGCCGCCGCGAGCGCGATCAGGCGCTCGCGGTTGGCCGTCGCCTCCGCGCTGTCCGAACGGGCGCTGGTATCGAGGAGCGCGAGGCGGCTGACCCGTCCGGGAGCTTGCCGCATCACCTCGAGGGCGACGTAGCCGCCCATCGAGAGGCCAAGCAGATCGAAGCGTTCGGGCGCCTCGGCGAGGAGACGGCCGGCGATTGCGGCGATGCTGTCCCCGAGGGTGTGGTCGGCCACCATGACGCGCCGACGGGCCGAGAGCGTCGGAAGCTGCGGCGCGAAGAGCGCGGCGGTACAGGCCAGGCCCGGCACCAGCACGAGCGTTTCGGTCGTCATCGATCGATTCTCCTTACGGTGCCGCCAAGATTGACAAGCTTGCGCATGCGCCTATGGTCCCGCGCGCATCGTCCGGCGTGAATGCCCGGCGAAACAAAGTCCTGCGCCCGTTCGTTCCGGTCCTGTGCGCGTCATCCTGAAATCGCGGCAACGTCCGGCGGTATGGTCTCTCCATCCATGTCTTTCGCAGAACTCGGGCTGAGCGAGAAGGTCCTGCAGGCCGTTGAAGCCTCCGGATACACGACGCCGACACCGATCCAGGCTCAGGCCATTCCCCACGTGTTGGGCCGGCGCGACGTGCTCGGCATCGCGCAGACCGGAACCGGCAAGACGGCCGCCTTCACGCTGCCGATGCTGACGCTCCTGGAGACGGGGCGGGCCCGGGCGCGCATGCCCCGCACGCTCATCCTGGAGCCGACGCGCGAGCTTGCCGCCCAGGTCGAGGCGAGCTTCGACAAATACGGCATCAACCACCGTCTCTCGGTGGCGCTCCTTATCGGCGGCGTGTCGTTCGGCGATCAGGACGTGAAGATCACGCGGGGCGTCGACGTGCTCATCGCGACGCCCGGGCGGCTGCTCGACCATTTCGAGCGCGGCAAGCTGCTGCTCAACGGCGTCGAGCTCCTCGTCATCGACGAGGCCGACCGCATGCTCGACATGGGCTTCATCCCGGACATCGAGCGCATCGTGAAGCTCGTTCCGTCCCTGACGCGGCAGACCTTGTTCTTCTCCGCGACCATGCCGCCGGAAATTCAGCGGCTGGCCGACGCCTTCCTGCACAACCCCGTCAAGGTCGAGGTGGCCCGTCCGGCCTCGACCGCGGCCACCATCGTCCAGCGCCTCATTGCGGCCGGGCGTGAGGCCGAGGACAAGCGCGATGTCCTGCGCCGCCTGATCCGGGGAGCCGAAAACCTGCAGAACGCCATCGTGTTCTGCAACCGCAAGCGCGACGTCGCCGTCGTGCACAAGTCCCTGTTGAAGCATGGCTTCAACGTGGCGGCGCTCCACGGCGACATGGATCAGAGCGCGCGCATGGCGGCGCTTGCGGCTTTCCGCTCGGGCGAGGTGCCCCTTCTCGTCGCGAGCGACGTCGCCGCCCGCGGCCTCGACATCCCGGCCGTGAGTCACGTCTTCAATTTCGACGTTCCCCACCACGCCGAAGATTACGTCCATCGGATTGGCCGGACCGGCCGAGCCGGCCGCGCGGGCGCGTCCTTCACCTTGGTGACGCCGGGCGACGAGAAATCCCTTGGGGCGATCGAGAAACTCATCGGCCAGCCCATTCCGTGGGAAGGGTCTCCGGTCGAGGCCGGCGGCGACGAGCCGCGCCGACGCGAGGGCGGCCGCGGTCGAGGCGATCGATCCGAAGCGAGAACGCGGGGCCGCAACGGCGAACGCCGCTCGAGCGCTAAGCCCGCGCGCAATGAGGAAGATCTCTCCAGGAACGAGGAGAGACCGGCAGCCGAGCGCCGTCCGCCTCGGGTTCGCGAACCGGCGCGCGACGAAGCCCCGGCCCCGCGGGCGCGTCGACCGGAGGCTGACGCGCGTCCCGTTCAGGCCGAACCGGCGAGGGGGCGGGACGATCGTCCGCGGCGCTCCGACAACCGGCGGCCGGACAACCGTCGCGACGAGGGCGATGCGCCCGTAGTCGGCTTGGGCGACCACGTTCCGGCCTTCCTCCTGCGCGCGACCGGCGTGAAGCCGAAGCGCTGATCGGCACGGGCCGTCTCGCGTCCGCTTAACCACTTCTTCGCTCGTTGGGAGCCATGATCCCGCCCACGCTCCTCGGGTAGCTCCGGGGCGCAGGTCTCATGACCCGCCTTCATGGCCTGAATGGCCTTCGAAGGCGGCGTCGGACGCGAGAATCGGAAGGCACCGTGTTCCGCGCGAGCGGCGGCGGCGCCGGGCAAGGGACAGGCTGCAGCGGGCGATGATCGAGAACGGCGACAGCGAGCGCACCTTCGTCATCGCGCAGCGAGCCCTCGAACTCATGCGCGCGTATGGGACCTCGGCGGACCCGCGCGCCTACGAGGTCTGGTACGCCTATGTCGGCGGGCATAAGATCGCGCTATGCGAAGCCATCCGCCGCATCACCGCCGAGCGCTCGCTGAGCGACGCGGACGTCAACGCTCTCTACGATGCTCATCTCGCGCCTTATCGTCTGACGCAGGAGACCGAGAAGGCCGGCACCGAGATGCTGGCCGAGATCGATCAGGTCATGGAGATGATCGATCTCGCCCTCGGCTCGACCACGCGCTACGGCCGCTCCTTGGAGGCTTTGTCCAACGATCTCGCAGGCCCGGTGGACCGCAAGCGCATCCGGCAGGTTCTCGAATCTCTCGTCGTCGCGACGCAGGACGTGACCACCACGAATCGCACCCTCGAGGCCCGCCTCAAGGAAACCCGCGGCGAGATCGAGGGCCTGCGCGAGACCCTGGACGCCGTCCGCGTCGAGGCCGTCACCGACCCGCTGACTGGGATCGGCAACCGCAAGCATTTCGAGGAGATGCTGGCGCGCAGCGTCGATGTCGCCGCGACCGACCGCTCGCCCCTCGCCCTGATCGTCATCGATATCGACCACTTCAAGCGCTTCAACGACAGCTACGGTCACCTCACCGGCGACCAGGTGCTGCGGCTCGTCAGCGTGACGATGCGTGAGATGGTGAAGACGAAGGCGACGCTCGCCCGCTTCGGCGGCGAGGAGTTCGGGGTCATCCTGCCCGACACCACCCTCGACACCGCGGCCCAGGCCGCCGAGCGGATCCGCACCGGCGTGATGGGGCGCGAGCTCCTGAAGCGCTCAACGAACGAGTCCCTCGGCCGCGTCACGATCTCGCTGGGGGTCGCCGCGCTCCGGCGGGATGACACGCCTGTCTCGCTTCTCGAGCGGGCCGATCAGTGCATGTTCGCGGCCAAGAGGCGGGGCCGTAATCGCACCGTCACCGACGCTGAGCCACGCGACGAGGCGCTGCCCGAGGTCGCCTGACGACGTTCAAGGAAGGTCGGCAGCCTTCTTGCGGCTCGATCGAGCGGGCCGCACGACGGCCAGCGCGAGCCGGCCGCATTCGGCTGCGACGTCAGGGTCGTCGAGCCCATCATCGGGCAGACGCCAGTAGTTCCTCGTCGCGGGTCGACCCGCACGCATGTAAGTGAAGAAGCGCGAGCCCGCCGCCTCGAAGCGCCGCGCGGTCTCGGTGTCGGCCTTCAGGAAAAGCTCGCCCCCGACCTCGATCGCGAACATCGCTTCGCCGGCGTAGATGCCCTGCCCGCCGAACATCCGCCGGGTGCGCACGCGTCCCAGGGCCGCGAAAAGGTCCTGGAGCGCCGCTTCGTCGACGGGCGCGGGTCAGGCGACCGGATCGAGCTTCGCCGGCGTGATCGCCACCGACTCGCCGCAGCCGCAGGCCGAGGTCTGGTTGGGATTGTTGAACACGAACTGCGACGACAGCTTCGTGGTCTGAAAATCCATCTGCGTGCCCAGAAGAAAGAGCACCGCCTTCGGGTCGATGAGAACCGTCACGCCCTTGTCCTCGACGACCTCGTCGAGCGGGTTTCGGCTCTCGGCATATTCCATCGTGTAGGACATGCCGGCGCAGCCGCCGTTCTTGACGCCGACCCGGACACCGAGAATCGGCTTCTCGCTCTGGGCGATGATACTCTTGACGCGGTTCGCAGCCGCGTCGGTCAAGGTCAATGCCTTGAAGGCTGGCAGGGGCATGGTTCTCTCCGACACCCGGGTTCAAGGCCCGGGCCAGTGAGGATCGCTGGCATATAGATAATGATTGCCTTCGCTCGGGTCGAGAGGCCGGCCTGCCTCTCACCACATGTCGAGCGCGACCCGGGCCTCGTCCGACATACGGCTCTGATCCCAGGGCGGGTCGAACACCATGTTGACTTTCACGTCTTTGACGCCCTGCACGGTTAGCACGGCGTTCTCGACCCAACCCGGCATCTCGCCAGCCACCGGGCAGCCTGGCGCGGTGAGAGTCATGTCGATCGTCACATCCCGGTCGTCGCTGATCTCGACGCGGTAGATGAGACCGAGCTCATAGATGTCGGACGGGATCTCCGGATCGTAGACGGTCTTCAGCGCCGCCACGATGTCGTCCGTGAGACGGTCGAGTTCCTCCGGCGGGATCGCCGAGGCCGGCGCGACCTGCGGGACGTTGGGGGCTGCGGTGGTCGGTGTGTCGGTCATGACGAACTTTCGTAACGCGGATCGCGGCGCCTAGCCGAACAACGTCTCGGCCCGGCGCAGGGCGTCGGCCAGCTTATCGATCTCCGCCGGCGTGTTGTAGAGCCCGACCGACGCGCGGCAGGTGGAGGTGGCGCCGAAACGCTCGAGCAACGGCATGGCGCAATGCGTCCCGGCCCGTACCGCGACGCCCTGGCGGTCGATGACGGTGGCGACGTCGTGGGCATGCGCGCCCTTCATCTCGAACGCGATGATGCCGCCCTTGCCCTTGGCGCGTCCGATGATTCGGAGCGAGTTCATCGCCCCGAGCCTCTCGTGCGCGTAGGCCGACAAGGCCGCCTCATGCGCCTGGATGCGTTCGCGCCCGAGCTCCATCATGAAGCGAAGCGCCGCGCCCAACCCGATCGCCTCGACGATCGGCGGCGTGCCCGCCTCGAAGCGGTGCGGCGGGTCGTTGTAGGTGATCCCGTCCCGGGTGACGGCATGGATCATCTCGCCGCCGCCCTGGTAGGGCGGCAGGCGCTCAAGCCACTCGCGCTTGCCGTAGAGCACGCCGATGCCGGTCGGGCCGTAGACCTTGTGGCCGGTGAAAATGTAGAAGTCGCAGTCGAGGTCGCGCACGTCCACGGAGAGATGCACGGCCCCTTGAGCACCGTCGAGCATGACCGGCACGCCGTGGGCGTGGGCGATGCGCACGATGTCCTTGGCCGGCGTCACCGTGCCGAGCACGTTCGACATGTGGGTGAGGGCCACCATCTTCGTGCGCGACGTGAAGAGCTTCTCGTAAGCCTCGAGATCGAAATTGCCTTCGTCATCCACGGGCACCCACTTGATGACCGCGCCCTTGCGCTCGCGCAGGAAGTGCCAGGGCACGATGTTGGAGTGGTGCTCCATGATCGAGAGGATGATCTCGTCCCCCTCCCCGATCGGCAGCGCGCGGCCGAGCGTGTCGGCCAGGAGATTGTAGGCTTCCGTCGCCGATGAGGTGAAGACGATCTCGTCCGTGGAGGCCGCGTTGAGGAAGGCGCGGGTCGTCTCCCGCGCTGCCTCGAAGCCTTCCGTCACTACGTTGGCCATGTAGTGCAGGCCGCGATGCACGTTGGCGTAGCCGCCTTCCATGGTGTTCACCATGGCCTCGATCACCGCCTTGGGCTTTTGGGCCGAGGCGGCGTTGTCGAGGTAGACCAGGGGTTTGCCATAGACCTGTGCCGAGAGGATCGGGAACTCGGCCCGGACCGCCTCGACGTCGTAGGGCGTCAGGAAGGGTGCGTTCACCGGATGCCTCCGTCGGTTTCCTTCTTCCCTTTAGCGGGAGAAGGTGCCCCTTGCGTCAGCAAGGGGCGGATGAGGGGTGCGCTGCGGAAAGCAGCGCCGGCGAAGCCGGTGAGGAGGGTTGAGCTGCCTGTCGCTCATTCGCTGGCGCGAGCGCCTAGCGGCGCACCCCTCATCCGACCCCGCGTCGCGGGGCCACCTTCTCCCGCAAAGGAGAGAAGGAGAACTCAACCAGCCCGCGCCGCGAGCTGCCTCTCGATCACGGCGAGGAGCGCCTCGCGCGCGCCCTCGTGTTCCACCGCCTCGATCGCCTCGCCGACGAAGGCCTGGACCATCAGGCTCTCGGCATCCGCTTTCGGCAGGCCGCGGGCCATCAAGTAGAAGAGCAGGTCGTCATCGAGTGCCCCGCAGGTCGCGCCGTGGCCGCACTGCACGTCGTCGGCGAAAATCTCGAGCTCCGGCTTGTTGTTCATCGTCGCGCCCTCGCCGAGGAGCAGCGCGCGGGACATCATCCGACCGTCGGTCTTCTGCGCCCGGGGCTGGACGATGATCTTGCCCTGGAACACGCCCGTGGCGTCGCCGTCGAGCACCGTCTTGAACAGCTCCCGGCTCTCGCCGCCCGGCGCCGCGTGATCGATGAGCAGCGTGGTGTCGGCGTGCTGCCGGCCGCCGAGAAGCGCCGCGCCGTTGATCGTGGCGTGGGCGTTCTCGCCGTCGAACACCGCGTAGACCTGGTGACGCGACAGGGCCGAACCGGCGACGAGGTTGATGGTCGAGAGGCGGGCTTCGGCGCCGATCTTCGCCGCCAGCGTCGAGAAGGCGAACGCCTCGGGGCCGGAAAGATCGAGCCTGACATGGCGCAGGCTGGCGCGATCGCCGAGGACCGCCTCGACCACCGTGTTGGCCTGGCCCGCGCCCGTCGCACCTTCGTGGCTCTCGAGCACGGTGAGGCTCGCGCCGTCCTCAAGGACGACGAGGACGCGGCTCGCGGTCGACACCGCTTCGGCGGCACGGGTGAGGATGCGCAGGTGCAGTGGCGTCTCGACCACGAGGCCGGCTGGCACGCGGATCAGCACGCCGTCGGTCAGGAAGGCGGCGTTGAGCTGATAAAGAGGGTTGGCCTTCGTCCACTCAACGGGTGTCAACGCGCCGAGCAGTGGGTGTCCCTGCCCCATCGCGGCCGCGAGCGGAACGATTTCCACGCCGGAGGGGATCGCGTCGAGGTCGGACGCCTCCGGCACGAAGTGGCCGTTGACGAGGGTCAGGCGCACCGCTTTGACGTCTGCGAAGGCGGTCGCGGCGTCCGCGGCGGCCCGAGCCTCGCTCGCGGCGAGCGCCGGCGCGATGGGGGCGGCGTCGCGCAGGGCAGCACGCAGATCGGTGTACTTGAACTCCTCGACGCGCCGGTGCGGCAGGCCGCGCTCGGAGAACAGGGAGAAGGCCTGCTGGCGCGCTTGAGCGTCGCCGGGCAGCATGGCACGGGCAGCCTCGAAGGCCTGGGCCAACGCCGTCTCAGCCGGCGTGCGCATCATCGTAATCTCGGCCATGTCGTCAGCCTCACGCCGCTTCGGTGGTGCGGTAATCGGCGTAACCGTTCGCCTCGAGTTCGAGCGCCAGCTCCTTGCCGCCCGACTTCACGATACGGCCCGCCGACATGACGTGCACCGTGTCGGGCACGATGTGGTTGAGGAGCCGCTGGTAATGGGTGATGACGAGGAAGCCGCGATCGGCCGAGCGGAGCGCGTTCACCCCTTCTGAGACGATGCGCAACGCGTCGATGTCGAGGCCGGAATCGGTCTCGTCGAGGATGCAGAAGGACGGCTGGAGCAGCGCCATCTGCAGGATCTCCATCCGCTTCTTCTCGCCGCCGGAGAAGCCGACGTTGAGCGCGCGCCGGAGCATGTCCTTATTGATCTCAAGCATCTGTGCGGCCGTGTTCACGCGCTTGATGAAGTCAGGCGTGGTGAGCTCATCCTCGCCGCGGGCCTTGCGCTGGGCGTTCAAGGCCGCCTTGAGGAACGACATCGTAGCGACGCCGGGGATCTCGAGCGGGTATTGGAAAGCGAGGAAGACGCCTGCGGCCGCGCGCTCGTCGGGCCCCATCTCGAGCAGGTCCTGCCCGTTGAGCAGGATCTCGCCGTCGAGAACCTCGTAATCCTCTTTGCCCGCGATGACGTAGGACAGGGTCGACTTGCCCGACCCATTCGGCCCCATGATCGCCGCCACCTCACCCTTGTTCACGGTGAGGTTCAGCCCGTTGAGGATGCGCTTGTCCTCGATCTGGACGACGAGGTTGTTGATCTGAAGCATTGTTCTAGTCCGTCATCAGTTCTGCCCTGATCGGGCGAATGCCGCGAGCCGAAGACCGCCGCGATGGCGCGCGGCGAAGGCAACGCGCGCGAGGGTGGGCTGCTAACCCACACTTCCCTCAAGCGAAATCGAGATCAGCTTCTGCGCCTCAACCGCGAACTCCATGGGCAGCTGCTGCAGCACGTCCTTGACGAAGCCGTTGACGATGAGCGCCGTCGCCTCCTCGTCCGACAGGCCTCGGCTCTGGCAATAGAACAGCTGGTCCTCGGAGATCTTCGAGGTCGTCGCCTCGTGCTCGAACATGGCCGAGGCGTTCTTCGACTCGATGTAGGGCACGGTGTGCGCGCCGCACTTGTCACCGATGAGGAGCGAGTCGCAGTTCGTGAAGTTGCGCGCGCCCGTGGCCTTGCGGTGGGCCGAGACGAGGCCGCGATAGGTGTTCTGCGAGCGCCCGGCCGAGATGCCCTTCGAGATGATCCGGCTCGACGTGTTCTTGCCGAGGTGGATCATCTTGGTGCCGGAATCCACCTGCTGCATGCCGTTCGAGACAGCGATGGAGTAGAACTCGCCGCGCGAGCCCTCCCCGCGCAGGATGCAGGACGGGTACTTCCAGGTGATAGCCGAGCCGGTCTCCACCTGGGTCCAGGAGATCTTGGAGTTCTTGCCCCGGCAATCGCCGCGCTTCGTCACGAAGTTGTAGATGCCGCCGCGGCCCTCCGCGTCGCCCGGGTACCAGTTCTGGACCGTCGAGTACTTAATCTCGGCGTCGTCCAGGGTGACGAGCTCGACCACGGCCGCGTGGAGCTGGTTCTCATCCCGCTGCGGGGCCGTGCAGCCCTCCAGATACGAGACGTAGGAGCCCTTGTCGGCGATGATGAGGGTGCGCTCGAACTGGCCGGTGTTCTTCTCGTTGATGCGAAAGTAAGTCGACAGCTCCATCGGGCAGCGCACGCCCGGCGGGATGTAGACGAAGGAGCCGTCGGAGAAGACCGCCGAGTTCAAGGTCGCGAAGAAATTGTCCGTCACCGGCACGACCGTGCCGAGGTACTTGCGCACGAGCTCGGGATGCTCGCGCACGGCCTCCGATATCGGCATGAAGATCACGCCCGCCTTGGCGAGCTCGGCCTTGAAGGTCGTCGCGACGGAAACCGAGTCGAACACCGCGTCGACCGCAACGCGCGAGCTCGTCACGCCGGCCAAGATCTCCTGCTCCCGCAATGGGATGCCGAGCTTCTTGTAGGTCTCCAGGATCGCCGGATCGACCTCGTCGAGGGACTGCGGCGACGGGTTCTTCTTCGGCGCGGCGTAGTAGTAGATGTCGTCGTATTCGACGGCGTCGTAGGAGACGCGCGCCCAGTTCGGCTCCTTCATGGTGAGCCAGCGCCGGTAGGCGTCGAGGCGCCATTCCAGCATCCACTCCGGCTCGTTCTTCTTGGCCGAGATGTAGCGCACCACGTCCTCGGAGAGGCCTTTGGGCGCGAGCTCCATCTCGACGTCGGTCGAGAAGCCGTACTTGTACTGATCGACGTCGATCGAACGGACCTGCTCGATCGTCTCCTGCACTGCAGGCATCTTCGGTCTCCTAACCGCTCACGGCTTCAAGGGCCGCGGGTTGATGAGGCGAGAAGGTCTGAGCCGCGTCAGGCCGCGGCCGCCTTTCGCTTATATAGGGGCGCAACCGCCTTTTCGCAGGCCTCCGCGAAGCGAAGGACGTCGTTTTCGGTCGTTCCCCAGCCTAAACTCACGCGCAACGCACCGTCCGCGAGGCTCGGCGCGACCCCCATGGCCGCGAGCACGTGCGAACGCCTGACTTTCCCGGACGAGCAGGCCGCGCCCGAAGACAAGGCGACGCCGGCGAGATCGAAGGCGATGAGCGCCGTCTCTGCCCTGAGGCCCGGAACGGCGAACGCCGTCGTGTTCGGCAGGCGCGACGCAGCCGCGCCGAAGATCACGGCATCGGGGGCGACACGGCGCAGCTCCGTCTCCACCTTGTCCCGCAAGGCCGCGAGCCGCCCGGCCTCCGTCGGCAGCGCGGCGCGGGCAGCCTCCGCCGCTTGGCCGAACCCGACGATCCCGGGCACATTCTCCGTGCCGCCGCGCCGGCCGCGCTCCTGGCCGCCGCCGGCGATGACGGCGCGCAGGCTCACCTCAGGCCCGAGGACGACCGCTCCGACGCCCTTCGGACCGCCCAGTTTGTGCGCGGACAGGATGAACGCATCGACGCCGAGCGTCGTTTGGTCGAGTGGGAGTCGGCCGGCCGCCTGAACCGCGTCCGCAAGGACGAGGCCGCCCGCCGTGTGAACGAGGCGGACCACCTCGGCCACGGGCTGGACGACGCCGGTCTCGTTGTTCGCGGCGTGGACGCAGACGAGCGCGGGGCCGTTCGCCGCGAGGTCGGCTTCGAGCCATTCCAGGTCGAGAACACCCTCGCCGTCGACCGGGATGATCCCGACCGCCTCGAACCGGTGGCCGTCGAGGACGCAGGCGTGCTCCGTGGCGCAGAGCAGAAGCCGCGGCATCGCGGCACCGTCCCGCGGTTTGAGCCCGCCGCCAAGCACGGCGTTGGCCGCCTCCGTTCCCCCAGAGGTGAAGACGACGGCGTCCGAAGATGCTCCGACGAGCGCCGCAACCTGACCCCGGGCAGCTTCGACGGCCGAGCGCGCCGCCCGGCCCTCGGCATGAACCGAGGACGGATTGCCGGGAAGCGACAGCGCCCGCACCACGGCCTCGGCCACCGCGGGCCGCATCGGCGCCGTCGCGTTGTAGTCGAGGTAGGTTCGTCCTTCGCTCATGGCATCCTTTGATCCAAGGACCGGCCGAAGCCCGCGAGCGAGCGGCCGATCCGAATCAAGTTGTTGCGTGGAGCCCGGGTTGCCGTGCTATGGGCGCGGCACCACATGACCAACGCGCAAGGACGGCGAGGCAGCGCACGGGCGAACCGGGGAAGCCGTCTTTAGAATAATTCTAAAGACATATCTAGCGACGACCTGGGCCATTCGTCAAGGCCGGTCGGCGCAATGCTGCCTCCACGGCCCCGCCGCTCTCCCGCGATTCCGCCCGCCCGCGTCGGTGTTCCAGGACTACGGCATCCGAGAGGTTTGCAGCCAATGCCAGAGGTGATCTTCACGGGCCCCGCCGGGCGCATCGAAGGCCGCTATCAGCCCGCCAAGAAGAAGGGCGCCCCGATCGGGATCGTGCTTCATCCCCATCCGCAATTCGGCGGGACGATGAACAACCAGATCGTCTACAACCTCTTCTACGGCTTCGTGAACCGGGGCTTCTCGGCCCTGCGCTTTAATTTCCGCGGCGTCGGCCGCAGCCAGGGCTCCTTCGACCACGGCGCGGGCGAGCTCTCGGATGCCGCCGCGGCCCTGGACTGGGCGCAGTCGGTCAATCCGGAGGCCCGCGCCTGCTGGATCGCCGGTGTCGATTTCGGCGCCTGGATCGGCATGCAGCTTCTCATGCGTCGCCCGGAGGTCGAAGGCTTCATCTCGATTGGCGCGCTCGCCAACCGCTTCGACTTCACCTTCCTCGCTCCCTGCCCCTCGTCGGGCCTCTTCGTCCACGGCTCCGAGGACCGCGTGGCGCCGGTCAAGGAGGTGATGAGCGTCATCGAGAAGGTGAAGACGCAGAAAGGCATCCAGATCGAGCATCAGGTGGTCGAGGGCGCGAACCACTTCTTCGACGGCAAGGTCGAGGACCTGATCCAGACGGTGAACACGTACCTGGATAAGCGGCTCGGCAAGGCCGAGGACGCGGCGGCCTGAGAGAACGGAAGCATTCCCCGTCATTCCGGGGCCGCGCAGCGGAGCCCGGAATCCATGCCGGACGCGAATGCTGCACACGGCCGCTCACCTGGTCGTGGATTCCGGGCTCGCCTGCGGCGCCCCGGAATGACGGCCTGAGCCTCACGGCCGCGCCAAGACCCCGCCCGTCATCGCCTGCGGGACGCCGGTGGTGCTCGGGTAGGTGATCGGCAGACCTTTCAGGCTGCGCACCGCGAGGAAGGCGAAGGCTTGCGCCTCGAGCGCGGCGGACGACCATCCGACGGCGTCCGCGGTGACGATCTCCGCCCCCGTCTGCTGTCCGAGGAGGCGCAGGATCTCGGCATTGCGCGCCCCTCCCCCGCCGACGATCCAACGGGCGGGACGGCGCTCGACGAAGTCGAGGCAGCGCGCGGCCGAGCGGGCGGTGAAGGCCGCAAGCGTCGCCGCCGCGTCCTCCGTCGCGAGATGGGCGACGATCCGGTGCGAGAACCAGTTCCGATCGAGCGACTTCGGCGGACGACGCACGAAGTAGGGATAGGTGAGGAGCCAGGCGAGGAGGGCCTCGTCGGGCCGCCCCCGCGCGGCGAGCGTCCCGCCCTCGTCGTAGGCCGCGCCGGTGCGCTCCCGGACGAGGTCGTCGAGCAGGGCATTGCCCGGCCCCGTGTCGAAGGCCAGGAGTTCGCCATCCGTACCGATCACGGTGACGTTGGCGACGCCGCCGACGTTGAGGACCGCCAGCGGCAACTCCATCCCGCTCGCTTCCGCGAGCGCCCGGTGAAAGACGGGCACCAAGGGCGCCCCCTGCCCGCCCGCCGCCACGTCAGCCGCGCGTAGGTCGTGCACGACGGGCAGGCCGAGGCGGCGGCTGAGCGCCGCGCCGTCTCCGATCTGCACGGTGAGCGCCCGCTCGGGCCGGTGCAGCACCGTCTGGCCGTGGAAGCCCACGACATCGATCTCGGCCGGCCCGAGGCCGTGCTCCGCCATGAAACTCTCGACCGCCTCGGCATGGGCGCGGGTGACGAGGCTCTCGGCCTCGGCCAGCGCACCCGGCCGTTCGTGCCGGTCCGTCAAGCTGACGGCCTCCGTCAGCGCTTGCCGCAGGAGCGCCCGCTCGTCGTCCGTGTAGGGGCGGTAGCCCGAGCCCCCGAGGACCGTCCGACGCTCCCCGTCGGTCTCGATCAGGGCGATATCGACGCCGTCGAGCGAAGTGCCGCTCATGAGGCCGATGGCGCGAAGCAGGGTCATCGCTGAAAACCGGGGTGCACCGCGAGGGCGTTCGCTGATATCTGACCCGCCTAGCACGGCGTTGCGCCGGGCCAAACCGCACCGATGACGACGAGCGAAAGACCGCGATGAGTGCCCCCCGTTCCGATTTCCTGCGCATTCTCACCGAACGCGGGTTCATCCACCAGACGTCGGACCTCGACGGGATCGACTCGCTCGCCGCGAACGGGCAGCTCACGACCTATGTGGGCTACGACCTCACCGCGCCGTCGCTCCACGTCGGGCACCTCCTCTCGATCATGATGCTGCGCTGGCTCCAGGCCACCGGCGCCGGGCGGCCGATCGTGCTCACGGGCGGCGGCACGACCCGGGTCGGTGACCCGTCCGGGCGCGACGAGACCCGCAAGCTGCTCACGCCCGAGCAGATCGGCGCCAACCGGGACGAAATCCGGAAAACCTTCCAGCCCTTCCTGCGCTTCGGCGAGGAGGGGCACGGCGCGCGGATGGCGGACAACGCCGAATGGCTCACCGCGCTCAACTACATCGAGTTCCTGCGCGATGTCGGCCGGCATTTCTCGGTCAACCAGATGCTGACCTTCGACTCGGTGCGCCTGCGCCTTGAGCGGGAGCAGCCGCTCTCGTTCATCGAGTTCAACTACATGATCCTGCAGGCCTACGACTTCGTGGAACTCTCGAAGCGCTACGGCTGCCGGCTGCAGATGGGCGGCTCCGACCAGTGGGGGAACATCGTCAACGGCATCGACCTCGGCCGCCGGCTCGGCACGCCGCAGCTCTACGCCCTCACATGCCCACTCCTGACGACATCGTCAGGCGCGAAGATGGGCAAGACGGCGACCGGCGCCGTCTGGCTCAACCCGGACCTCCTGTCGCCCTACGATTACTGGCAGTTCTGGCGCAACACCGAGGACGCCGATGTCGGGCGCTTCCTCAAGCTCTTCACCGTGCTGCCCCTCGACGAGGTCGAACGGCTCGGCGCCCTCCAGGGCGCGGAGGTCAACGAGGCGAAGAAGGTGCTCGCGACCGAAGCGACGACCCTCCTGCACGGGCGCGAGGCCGCGGAAGCCGCGGCTGAGACCGCGCGCAAGACCTTCGAGCAGGGAACGCTTGCCGAAAGCCTGCCGACGGTTGCCGTGCCGGCGCGCGTGCTGCGCGACGGCCTCGGAGTGCTCGCGGCGTTCGGGCCGGACTTCGCCAAGCTCGTGCCCTCGATGAGCGAGGCAAGGCGCCAGATCCGCAGCGGCGGCCTGCGCGTCAACGACGCGCCGGTCGCGGACGAGCGGGCGGTGCTGCGGGAGGCCGACCTCACCCCGGAGGGCGTGATCAAGCTCTCCTTCGGCAAGAAGCGCCACGTTCTCCTGCGGGCGAGCTGAGGCCCTACTGCCCCATCCGGACCGGTGGCTGGAGGGCTCGGCCGCCGGAATCGGTTACGGCAGGGCCGCCGGCGCCGAAGAGCTTGCGCAGGAATCCCGGTGCGATGGCCGAGAGCGGGTTGACGGTGAGCGTCGGCGCGCTCGCCTGCCCCGAGACCCGGAAGTTGACGGCAAACAGCCCCTCGTTCTGCCCGCCGCCCAGGAGCGGGCCGAAGAGCGGCACCTGCGCGAAGGCGTTGTTGAGCCCGTAAGCCGGCACGAAGGTGCCGTTGATGTCGGCGCGATCGCGGCCGTAATCGACCCAGCCCGCGAGGGTGAAGCCCACCTGCGCCCCCCAGATCGTGGCATCCTTGAAGTCGATGCGCGTGGCGGAGCGGCTGAATTCCGCCTTGAGCTTGGTGAAGGCCACCTCGCTGGTATCGACGCGCGCCACGACGCGGCCGCGCTCGTCGGTCGTCGCCGATTGAATCTGCGAGGGCACGATGCGGCGCAGGGCTGGCTCGTCGCGCAGCATGAAGCGGTCGACCTGCACGAGGCCCTGCTGCGGACCGTCGTCCATCGTCGTCTGCAATACGAGCGCGCCGCCGGTCATGCGGCGGTAGATGTCGAGGAAGCGCAGCAGTCCGCCGGCATCGTCGCTCTGCACCGTGAGAAGGCTCCCCCGGCGCTCCGGGGTCGTGAGCTGCGCCACGACCGGCGCGCTCTTGAGCCGCCCCTGGAACTGGAGCTGGCGCAGATCGCCTTTGCGGCTCGCGAGCTTGAGGCTGACGTTGGTGAGCGCCTCGTCGTTGTGGCCGGTGAGGATGTTCACCGCCATGTCGAGATCGACGTCGCGGGCCGTGTCCTTGGCGCTCTGCGACGCCTGGCGGGCGTTGCCGGCGGGGCTGCCGAAGGATTTCGCGAAAGGCCGGGCGTCGGCGAGGTTGCCCCGCACGGTCACCTTGTAAACGCCGTTGGAGCGCTCGAGCTGCGCGCGGACATCGTCGCCGGGGGACAGCTTGAAGGTGGAAAGGTCGGCTTTCTCGAGACCCGCCTCGCCGCCGAGGGTGGCGGTGCCTCTCACCAGCACCGAGCCGCTCTCGAGCACGAGGTCCTTCAGCTCGGTCGATGGCCCCTCGTGGAGCGTGAAAGTGAGCTTGCCAGGGCGCCCGGCGGGCTTGGTCCAGCCGGGAATCACGTTGTCGACGGTGGCCTTCGAGAGGTCCGCCTCGATGCGCGTGCCCCGCGCCCCTTTGGCGAGCGGCACCACCGCCTTGACCGGGACGGGTCCGGTGAGTTGCGAGCCGAACGCGATTCCCTTGCGCGCCCGAGCCGCCTCGTCGAGCGTCATCGAGACCGTGATCTCGCCGGCACCGTTCCTCGGCTGGCGCAGATCGATGAGTGTCGGCGTGCCGCCGATCCGGCCCTCGCCGCGGATGCCGAGCGCGCCCTTGTCGTAGGTCACCGACAGCGTGCCGCCCTCGAGTCTCTCCTTGCCGAGCACCTTGTCGATGGACAGATCCGTCAGAATGCCGGAGACCGACACGGGCAGGTCGGCGAAGCTCGGGATATCGTTGACCGCGAGCGGGATGCCGATCCGCAGCTCCGCCCGACCTTTCACGAGGGAGGGATCGGTGTCGACGTTGGCGATGGGTCGCAAGGTCGGCGTCTGGAGGAAGGAGGCCAGGGCATCGGCGCCGCCTTGGGCGAGGAAGCCGATCTGCGCCAGCGCCGTCTTCGGCCAGTAATCGGCGAGCGCGAAGCTCCCGTCTGACAGGGCGAGCGCCCGCCCATCCGCCATCTGGATCTGGCCCTTTGGCGCGCGGATCGCGACGCCCGAGCCGGTCACAGTGCCGCTGACAGCAAGGCCGGTGAGCGGCGGCAGGCCGGACGCCACCTTGAGCTCCGCATCGGCGATGGAGAACGCCACCCGCACCGACTCCTCCGGGATGCGCTCGCCGGCGTTGGCCTTCACGAGATCGGCCCGGCTCAAGACTGCCGTGACCGCCAGCGTCTCAACCTCGCCTGCCCTCAGATTCGCAACGAGGTAGCGGCGCACGCCCGGCGCGACCGATTCGGGCCAGAGGCGCAGGATCGCGCGCACGCCGCTGCGGGCGGCTCGGCCCGTCACGCGCAGGCCGCCGGCATCGGCCGGTGCGCCGTAGGAAGCCTCGACCGTGGCGTCGAGCTTAGGTCCTTTCACGACGAGGCTCTGCAGGGCGGCAGCGCCGTCCCGGAACGACGCGTTCAGCGCGAGTTCGTCGGCCCGGATCGGCGCTTCCCCCGTCTCAGGCCCCGACAGGGTCAGGTCGCGACCGCTCAAGGCGACCCGCCAGGGGCGATCACCATGCGGGGTCTCGATCTCGCCCGAGAGGCGCAGATCGTTTCCGCGGCCCTTGAACGCGAGTCCCCGCAGAAGGAGGGTTCGTCGTCCCTCGTCCCAGGCCAGGTGGCCGCTCGTGGTTTCGACGGCGATGGGAGACAGGTCGCGATCGTCGATGGCGATCTCGCCGGCCTTGGTGCCGAATGCGCCTTCGAGCGTCTCGACGCGGCCGTCGCGCAGCTTCGCGTCGACCGTTCCCGACAGCTTCAGATCCGTCGAGGCCGGCAGGGCGGAGAGGCCCGCGAGCAGCACCACGTCCTGGATCGGGATCTCGCGGGCCTCGATCGTGCCGGCGCTGCCCCCCTCCGTGCGCTTCACTCCGCCGGCGATGTGCCAGGCGCCCCGCGGACCATTGAGGCGCATGTCGAAGCGTCGCCCATCGCCGTCTCTCTCAAAGACGGCGTCGAACCGGTCGAAGACCGCGCGCTCGACCCGAGCATCGTCGAGGATGGTCAGCCGCGCATTGCTCAGGCTCGCCCGATCGAGGGCGCCCACGATGCTCGACGGATCGAGCACCATCCCGAAAAGCGAGGCAACGGCGCCGGACACGGGCGATGCCGAGCCGGCCGGTGCGGGCGAAGCCGCCGGCGCCGCGGCTGCGCCGGGGGGCAGCTCGGGCGCGCCGTCGCCCGGGGCCACGAAGTTGAGGGACCCGTCCCGGTTGAGGAGAGCGCGCAGCTGAAGATCGCGCAGCTCGATGGCGCGCGGCAGAACCTGGATGCGCGCGAGCGACCAATTGTCGACGCTCACCACCGCGTCCGGCGCGCGCAGCACGAGGACGCCTTCCGGGTTGCGGATATCGAGGCCTCGGGCGCGCAGCGCCAGCGAGCCGTCCTGAAGCTCGATGGCCGTGTCGGCCAACGTCACGTTCCAGCCCTGGCCGATGCGGTCGGCCAGCGCCGTCGCCACCCGCTCGGGCAAGCCGGCGAAGCGCACGGGCCCGGCGTTGAGCCGCAGATAGGCGAGGCCCACCACGAAGCCGAGCACGAGCGCAAGCGCGAGCTTGGCGTAGAGCGTGCGCTTCAGAAGCCGCCGCATTCCCGATGGCCTGCCGCCGCCCGACCGTCGGCGCAAAGCTGTGCTCGGGAGATGCGTCATCCAGGGCGGCCAGGCTTCAGTCCAGTGGGGTGGGTGGCCCGGGGGCCTTGGACGGTCGATTCGACCGCAGGTTCCTTAACCCTAGTTCAACGATGCCCGAAGCGCCGCACCGATTTCGGTTGACGTCGCCAGCGCTGCCCGCCCTTCCCGGAGGCGGACCCGATCACGACCGGACTGATCCCGGGCGGCTTCGGCTCCGTATCAGAGCGGTTTCACCCTCCCACAACACGTTCAAAGCGACGAAAGGAAGGCAACATGACTCTCAAGGTCGGCGACACGGCCCCGGCTTTCGCCCTGCCCGCTTCGGGGGGCAAGACGATCGACCTCGGCGCGCTGAAGGGCCGCAAGGTCGCGCTCTATTTCTACCCGAAGGACGACACCTCCGGCTGCACCCTCGAAGCGCAGAACTTTCAGGCGCTCAAGGCGGAGTTCGCGGCCGCGAACACGGAGATCGTCGGCGTCTCGCCGGACAGCTCCAAGAGCCACGACAAGTTTGCCGAAAAATACGGCCTGGACTTCACCCTCGTCTCTGACGAAGCGAAGGACATGCTTCAGGCCTACGGCGTGTGGGCCGAGAAGAGCATGTACGGCAGGAAGTACATGGGCGTGGAGCGCACCACCTACCTGATCGATGCCGAGGGGAAGGTGGCGCAGATCTGGCCGAAGGTGAAGGTGCCCGGCCATGCGCAGGAGGTTCTCGAAGCGGCTCGCGCGCTCTGATCCGGCAGCGTTAACGGGGCAGCCCCGCTGCCCCGCATCCTTTGCGCTTCCTTAACCCTAATGGGGTGTGATGCGCGTCGACCTCGCCTGCCCGGGCCGACGCGATGCCCCTCTCCGCCCCTCCCGCACGACGCCCCGCCCATGCCGTAGGCCAGCCCGCCTACGCGATCGGGCGCGGAACGCTCGTCGCCTCCGCAGCCGGCGCCGCACTTCTCACGCTTTGGGCCGGAGTGGCCACCTTCTGTCTCGTCTTCCGGGACGACCTCGCCACGAAGGTGCTGCGCGAGCAGACGGCCATGCAATACGCCTACGAGGAGCGGGTCGCGGCCCTGCGCGCCCGGCTCGACCGGGTGGCGAGCCAGAAGCTCATCGAGCAGGACGGCGTTGAGGGCCGGGTCTCCGATCTCCTCGCCCGGCAAGCGCAACTCGAGAACCGCCAGGCGATCCTGAGCACCCTCGCCGAGCAGGCGCCAGTGGCAACGGGCTCCCTGCGTGGGCGCGAGCCCGTCCCGGCGCCAGCGCCGGAAGCGCCCCGCAGCTTCGACGCCTACGCTCCCCTGCCGGAAAAGCCCACGCCGGACTTCCTGATGCCCGGATCGCGGGGCGGCTCCGCCCCCGCGGCGCGGCAGCGCAAGGCAGACGCCTCCCTCGACCACCGGCTTGTCGAAGTCGAGCGCTCGTTCGCCCGCATGGAGACGGCGCAGATTCAAGTCCTCGACGATCTTCGCCGCGCCGCGCGGGACGAGGCAGCGAAGTTGCGCCGGGCGGTAACCGAGGCCGGCCTCGACCCGGATAAGCTTTCCGATCCGAAGCCGAGCACCGGCGGCCCGCTCATCCCCGTGGACGGTGCCACGGGCGGTCCGTTCGAAGCCTTGGCAGGACAGGTACAGACCGGGTTCGTCGCCCTGGAGCGTTTGCGCCGAACCTCCCGCAGCCTGCCCTTCGGCCGCCCTCTGCCTGGCGAGATCGACCTGACCAGCGGGTTCGGCTACCGCACCGATCCGTTCACCCGAGGACCGGCCCTGCACAGCGGACTCGATTTCCGCGGCGAATACGGCGCCCCCGTCCGCGCCACGGCGCCCGGCAAGGTCATCGCGGCGGAGTATTCAGGCGGCTACGGCAATATGGTCGAACTCGACCACGGCAACGGCATCACCACCCGCTACGCCCATCTGTCGAGCTTCGCCGTCGTTCCGGGCCAGACCGTTGCGCCGGGGACGGTTCTGGGCCGGGTCGGGTCGACCGGCCGCTCCACCGGTCCGCACCTACACTACGAGACCCGGATCGACGGTGAAGCGGTCGATCCGCAGCGCTTCCTTCGCGCTGGGGCCAAGCTTGCCGATGTGAAGCTTGCCGAGGCCCGCTAGAGGCTGGGGGGTCGTGCATCGGCCCGTCGCTGACCCAAGAGCGGGCCCGAACGCCTAATCGATGTCCTCGACCTCGGCGCCGCCACCGTAGACGCGTTGCGCCAGCGCCGCCTCGACGAAGGGGTCGATGTCCCCGTCGAGCACCTCGGACGGGGTGCCTGAGGTCACGCCCGTGCGCAGATCTTTCACGAGCTGGTAGGGCTGGAGCACGTAGGAGCGGATCTGGTGCCCCCAGCCGATCTCGGTCTTCGAGGCGGCTTCCGCGTTGGCCTTCTCTTCACGCTTCTTCAGCTCCGCCTCGTAGAGGCGGGCGCGCAGCATGTTCCAGGCGGTGGCCCGGTTCTTGTGCTGCGAGCGTTCCTGCTGGCACGCAACGACGATGCCCGACGGGATATGCGTGATGCGCACCGCCGAGTCGGTCGTGTTGACGTGCTGGCCGCCGGCGCCGGAGGCGCGGAACGTGTCGATGCGGCAGTCCGACTCCCGGACCTCGATGTTGATGCGGTCGTCGACGACCGGATAGACCCACACCGAGGCGAAGCTCGTGTGCCGGCGGGCGTTCGAATCGAAGGGCGAGATGCGCACGAGGCGGTGCACGCCCGACTCGGTCTTGAGCCAGCCGTAGGCGTTGTGCCCCTTGACGAGAAGCGTCGCGCTCTTGATGCCCGCCTCTTCGCCGTCGGTCATCTCGAGCAGCTCGACCTTGTACTTCCGGCGCTCGCCCCAGCGGGCGTACATGCGCTGGAGCATGTTGGCCCAGTCCTGGCTCTCCGTCCCGCCGGCGCCGGAATGAACCTCGACATAGGTGTCGTTGGCGTCCGCCTCGCCCGCGAGCAGGGTCTCGATCTGTCGGCGCGCGCCCTCGGCCTGAACCGCGCGGATCGCCGCCTCGCCCTCTTTGATCGTGCCCTCGTCGCCCTCGGCTTCGCCGAGCTCGATCAGGGTCGCGGCGTCATCGAGTTCCTGCTCGAGGCGGCGGATCGAGGAGATCTGATCTTCGAGATCGGTGCGCTCGCGCATCACCTTCTGCGCCGCCTCCTGATCGTTCCAGAGATCGGGGTCTTCGGCGCGGGCGTTCAGCTCCGCGAGCCGGGTCTGGGCCTTGTCGTAGTCAAAGATGCCTCCTCAGCAGTCCGATCGACTGCTTGGCGGCGTCCACGAGGGATTCGATCTCGGCGCGCATCTTGGGGGTCGGTGGATTCGGGACAGCGGGGAGTTAAGGAGGGGTGGAAAGGATGTAAAGGGCGGGGTGTTCCCGCTCTCCCCTTGCGGGAGAGGGTGGCCCCGCGTCAGCGGGGTTGGGAGAGGGGCGCGGCGCGAAGCGGCGCACGGCCGACAGGCCGATCAGAGCCTTTCCGCCCCAACCATCCTGCTCGCTTCGCTAGGCGCCGTACCGGCGCCACCCCTCATCCGCCCTGCTTCGCAGGGCACCTTCTCCCTCAGGGGGAGAAGGAAGGAGCGCCGCTCATCCCTCTCCACTCACGGGAAGAGGTGAACACACGGCTCAATAAAGCCCGCCCGTCCCGGCACTCACGGCGCGGTCGGCCTCCGGGGTCACGCCCGCCGCCGCACCGTAGCCCATGACGGAGTAGCTGTCGGGAGGCGCGGTGCCGGGCTTAAAGGCCTCGTAGATGGTGCCGCCGCCCACACCGCCGCCGGCCCGGGTGCCGGTCGAGGCGACCACCGGGATGAGCTTGATGCCTGCGGGCACGCGGAAGGGCGTCGCCGGCTTGTCCTTCAGAGCCATCTTCATGAAGTCGCGGAAGACGGGCGCGGCGTACTGGCCGGCCGTGGCGCTGTCGCCCAGCGAGCGCGGCTTGTCGTAACCGAGGTAAACGCCCACCGCGAGGTCCGGCGAGAAACCGACGAACCACACGTCCTTGGCGTCGTTCGTGGTGCCCGTCTTGCCCGCAAGCGGCTTGCCGACTTCCTTGATGCTGGTGGCCGTTCCGCGCTGGACCACGCCCTCCAGGATGGACACCATCTGGTAGGCGGTGAGCGGGTCGAGCACCTGCTCCCGGCTGTCGACGAGCTTGGGCTCGTCCTGGCCGTTCCACTTCTCTGCGGTGCAGCCCTGGCATTGACGATCGTCGTGCTTGTAGATCGTCTGCCCGGCCCGATCCTGGATCCGGTCGATGAGGGTCGGCTTGATGCGCCGGCCGCCGTTGACGAGCATGGCGTAGGCCGTCGTCATGCGCAGCACCGTCGTCTCGCCGGCGCCCAGCGACATCGAAAGCACGGGCAGCATGTCGTCGTAGATGCCGAAACGCCGCGAATACTCGGCGATGAGCGGCATGCCGACGTCGCGCGCGAGGCGAACCGTCATCAGGTTCTTGGAGTGCTCGATGCCGTAGCGCAGCGTGCGCGGGCCGGTCGCCTTGCCGTCGTAGTTCGACGGCGACCAGGCTTCCTGGCCCGGGCCCATGTCGACCGTGATCGGCGCGTCGACCACGATGGACGAGGGCGTGTAGCCGTTGTCGAGCGCCGTGGCGTAGACGAAGGGCTTGAACGATGAGCCGGGCTGGCGCAGCGCCTGCGTCGCGCGGTTGAACTCGCTCTGGTCGTAGGAGAAGCCGCCGACCATCGCGTAGACGCGGCCCGTATAGGGGTCCATGGCCGTGATCGCGCCCGAGATCTCCGGGATCTGGCGGAGGCGGAACTGGCCGGGCTTGCCGTCGAGCGGCTCGACGTAGATCACGTCGCCAGCCGAAAGAGCCTGCGGGATGGAGCGGCGCGTCCAGCGCACGCCGTCGGCGGCGATGACGCCAAGGTCACGCTCGCGGACGATCTGGCCCGAGGGCTCGCGCTTGGGCTGAAGGCCGATGCGGGCCTGGGCTCCGGTCGCTTCCAGCACCACGGCGAGGCGCCAGGGCTGCACGTCGCCGAGTGCCGGCACCTCCGAGAGCGCGAGGCCCCATTCGCGGCCGACGAGATCGAGCTTCATCGGGGCGCCGCGCCAGCCGCGGGCCTCGTCGTAGCGCACGAGGCCATCGACGAGCGCCTTGCGCGCCATGGCCTGCATCTTCGGGTCGATGGTCGTGCGGACGGAGAGGCCGCCCTCATAGAGCTTCTTCTCGCCGTAGCGGTCGGAGATGTCGCGGCGCACCTCTTCGGCGAAGTAGCCCGCCGCGATGGTGTTGGGCGACAGGAGCCGCGGGTTGAAGCTGAGCGCCGTTTGCTTGGCCTGGTCGGCGTCCTTGCGCGAGATATAGCCGTTGTCGGCCATGCGATCGAGCACCCAGTTGCGGCGCTCCATGGCCTTCTGACGGCCCTTCACGGGGTGGTAGTTGTTGGGGCCCTTGGGCAGGGCGGCGACATAGGCCGCCTCCGGCAGGGTGAGTTCGTGCACCGACTTGCCGAAATAGTGCAGCGAAGCCGCGGCGACGCCATACACGTTCTGGCCCGGCACCGGCGCGCCGAGGAAGATCTCGTTGACGTAGAGCTCCAGGATCTTGTCCTTGGAGTAGGTCTGCTCGATGCGAAGCGCCACCAGCGCCTCGCGGATCTTGCGCTCGATGTTGCGCTCGTTGCCGACGAGGAAGTTCTTCGCCACCTGCTGCGTGATGGTGGACGCGCCCTGCTGGCTGCGGCCGCCGGACCGAACGTTGAGCACCACGGCGCGGACGAGACCCTCCGGATCGATGCCGGCGTGCTTGTAGAAGTTCTTGTCCTCGGCCGAGAGGAAGGCCGCGACCACCTGCTTCGGCACGGCCTGGATCGGCAGGTAAAGACGCCGCTCGCGGGCATATTCCGCAAGCAGGCTGCCGTCGCCGGCATGGACGCGGGTGAGGATCGGCGGCTCGTAATTCGCGAGTTGGGCGTGGTCGGGCAGGTCCTGCGAATACTTCCAGTAAAAGAAGCCGGCGCCGATCGCGCCGAGGACGAACAGCATCGCCCCGATGCTGAACAGAAACCCGAAGAACCTCAGGATGATGCGCATCCGCAGCGTGTCCGTTGTTGGCGCGCCGAAACCGGCCCCGGGCTCTCTCACCCGGATCATCCGCGTTCCGCTCGCGCGCGGTCGGCCGTCAGACGGCGCCCGCGCAGGTTATCTGAGGAATCGTTGCCCCGTCACGTCCTTCGACACGGCATCTATGGTGAAACTGCGGCAGGCCGGGGAGGCGCCCCCTTGGCCGCTTCCTTGCCGCCCGGGCGGGCGAAGAAGCGGTCAATGGCCACCGTCATCGCCGCCGTGGTCTTGTCGCGCCACTCCTCCGAGGCGATCAAGTCGCTGTCCTTGCGGCTCGACAAATAGCCGAGCTCGACGAGCACGGAGGGGATATCAGGCGCCCGCAGCACGCGGAAGGCCGCCTCGCGCTGTGGGTTGACGTTGAGGCGCATCACCGGATCGAGCTCGCCCACGAGATGGCCGGCGAAGCGGCGCGAGAAGCCACGGGTCTCGCGCAGGGTCAAGTCTTGGAGAATGTCGACGACATCGTCGTTCGGCTCTCCGGTTTCGAGGCCTGCCGCCGCATCGGCCTTGTTCTCGCGATCGGCGAGCTTGGCCGATTCCGCATCGGTGGCGCGCTTCGAGCCCGTGTAGATCGTGGCGCCCCGGACCTGGCTCGTCGAGATCGAGTCGGCGTGAATGGAGACGAACAGGTCGGCTTTCGCCTCGCGGGCGAGCCGCACCCGCTCGTCGAGGGGGATGAAGACGTCGCCGGAGCGGGTCAGCTTGACCCGGTACCGTTTCGTCGCCTCCAGCCGCTCCCGGAAGCGCTGGGCGAAGGCGAAGACGAGATCCTTCTCGAACACTCCGGTCGAGGTTTTCGCGCCCGGGTCGATGCCGCCGTGGCCGGGGTCGATGACGATGAGCGGGCGTTTGTCCGCGGCGTTGACGGGTTCGGCGGGCGCCGCCGGCGGCGGAACGCTCGCCTGCGACGCCGCTTTGTCGAAGCTCGCGCGGTCGGCCTTTGTCAGATGAACGGTGAGCAGCGTCGCCCCGTCGCTCTCGCGGACGTTCCGCTCGACGCCAGCGACGAGGGCCGGTTGGGCGAGGTCGACGACGACGCGTGAGCGGCCCGGAGCGAAGAGGCCGTAGCGGAAGGCCGCAACGAGGCCCTCGCCCTGGCGGCCCGTCTCGGGCGGCAGCTGGAAGTTCACCTCGGCGAGGTCGAGGATGATGCGGTCCGGGCGCTGCATGGCGAAAGCCCGAGCCTCGACGGCGCGCGAGAGCGTGAAGGTGAGGCGCGTCGCCTGCCGGTCGCCGGCCACCTCGGCGGCGATGGCGACCGTGGCCGGCTCGCTTCGCTCGGTGGCCAGCTCGGCGACCAGACGCGCCTTTGCGGCCTCGACCGGCCCCGCGCTCGCCGCGATCAGGATCAACCCGGCTCCGAGAAACGCGGCGCGGGCGAGCGAGACCAGGGAGGAACGCGGCGAGAAAGGCATCTTGGGCATGATCCGGGAGCCCCTTAGCCGATTAGACCTTCATGGTTAACAGAAGTTAAAGTCGTTGCGTTTCACCGCCCCAGAGCATCGCCTGAAGTGTGTCGGTCAGGCCACGACCAACGAGAACTTGCCAAACGGCGTGCAAGGTCTGTAATGGTCACGACCCCGTCCGGCATGGCCGAATCCAACGGCGGACGTCGACCGGCGATGGCTCCCAAGAAGGCGCCCATGGCCGCGGCGAACGCCTCGTTCCTGAAAATGGCCGGCATGCCCTCAGGGCAGGCGTCACCCCGACGGCGTTTTGCCACGCCGCCTCCCCGATGGCCGGCGTCGCCGGCCCATCGATTTCGAAAGGGCTGAACTGGATGGAAGCTCGCACGAGATCGCTTCTGGCTCTCGTCGCTTCGCTCCACGATGCGCGCGGCTTCGCCCGCATCCGCCCGTTCGGCTCCGCCCTCCCCGCCACCCCAGCGCGCTCCGAAGAGACGCGCGACGGCGGTTGCCTCCCTGTCCCGACGAGACGGCGGCGCGATTTCTCGCGCGTCGGTGCGCTCCAGCGCCCCTCACCTCTCGGACGGCTCGGGCCGACGACCGCCCTGTCGAGAGTTCGATATGGCCAACAAGATGCTCATCGATGCCACACACCCGGAAGAGACCCGGGTGGTGGTCGTTCGCGGACATAAGGTCGAAGAGTTCGACTTCGAATCCGCCAGCCGCCGTCAGCTGCGCGGCAACATCTACCTCGCCAAGGTGACCCGCGTGGAGCCGTCGCTTCAAGCGGCCTTCGTGGAATATGGCGGCAACCGCCACGGCTTCCTCGCCTTCAGCGAGATCCATCCCGACTATTACCAGATCCCCGTGGCCGACCGGCAGGCGCTGCTGGAGGAGGAGGCCCGCTTCGAGCGCGATCAGGAGCGCGACGAGGAGCGCCGCCGCTCCCGCCGTTCGCGCGGAGCGGCGCGCAAGGCTAAGAGTGACGAGACGGTCAGCAGCGACGAGACGGCCGGCGGCGATGCGGCGGGCGAGGAGGCCGGCACGGCCCCGTCCGAGGAGCACGGTGAAGATTCCGGTCGCGCGGTGTCCGCCGAGGGCTCGGCAGAGGGCGGTTACGAGGCCGCGCCCGAGCCGACTGACGTCGCGGAAGAAGCCCCCTCGGGCGATCACCACGAGGAAGAGGTCGTCGAGCAGCTCGGCGGCGACGCGCACGAGGAAGTGCCGGAGCGCCCGCGCCACCACCGCCGCCAGTACAAGATCCAGGAGGTGATCAAGCGCCGCCAGATCCTGCTGGTACAGGTCGTGAAGGAGGAGCGGGGCAACAAGGGCGCGGCGCTCACCACCTATCTCTCGCTCGCCGGCCGCTATTCCGTTCTGATGCCCAATTCAGGGCGCGGCGGCGGCATCTCGCGCAAGATCACCAGCGCCGCCGACCGCAAGCGCCTCAAGGAGATCGCGGGCGATCTCGAGGTGCCGGAGGGGATGGGCGTCATCCTGCGCACGGCGGGCGCCTCGCGCACCAAGGCCGAGATCAAGCGCGATTTCGAGTATCTCATGCGCCTGTGGGAGAGCGTGCGCGAGGCGACGCTGACTTCCTCCGCGCCTGCGCTGGTCTACGAGGAAGGGTCGCTGGTGAAGCGGGCGATCCGCGACCTCTACAACAAGGACATCGATGAGGTTCTGGTCGGGGGCGACGAGAGCTACCGCGAGGCCAAGGACTTCATGCGCATGCTCATGCCGAGCCATGCGAAAGCCGTGAAACCCTACAAAGAGCCGCAGCCGCTCTTCGCCAAGTACGGCGTCGAGGCCCAGCTCGACGCCATGTTCTCGAACCAGGTGCAGCTCCGTTCGGGGGGCTACCTCGTCATCAACCCGACGGAGGCGCTCGTCTCGATCGACGTGAACTCGGGCCGCGCCACCCGCGAGCACAACATCGAGGACACGGCGCTCAAGACGAATCTCGAGGCCGCCGAGGAGATCGCACGCCAGCTCAGGCTGCGGGACCTCGCCGGCCTGATCGTGATCGACTTCATCGACATGGAGGAGAAGCGCAACAACCGCGCCGTCGAGAAGAAGATCTCCGACTGCCTCAAGAACGACCGGGCCCGCATCCAGGTCGGCCGCATCTCGGCTTTCGGCCTGATGGAGATGTCACGCCAGCGCATCCGCACCGGCGTGCTCGAGTCCTCGTCGGTGCCCTGCCCGCACTGCGCGGGCACCGGCTTCGTGCGCGCCACGGCGTCGGTCGCGCTCAACATCCTGCGCGCGGCGGAAGAGCAGCTCATCCGCAGCGCCTCGCACAACCTCATCATCCGCACGCGGACCGAGGTCGCGTTCTACATCCTCAACCAGAAGCGCGGACATCTGCGCGAGCTGGAGGCCCGCTACGGCGTTGCCATCGCGATCCATGCGGACGAGAGCCTCGGCGGCGCGAGCGTCTTCGCGATCGACCGCGGCGAACTCGTGGTGCGCAGCGAGGCGCGGGCCCCGGTCACGGGCGTGCGGGTTGATAGCATCGCGCCGGTGGACGAGCCCGAGGTCGAGGAAACCGGGCCCGAGCCGGAGGAGGCGGACGAGGCAGAGGCGTCCGACCGCGCCGAGCGGTCGGCCGAGCAGGGCGACCGCGAGGGCGGCGACGGACGCCGGCGCCGTCGGCGTCGCCGCCGCCGCGGCCGCGGCAACGGCGAGTTCCAGGACCGCGAGGTTCGCGCCGGCGGCTCTGAAGGTGGTGCTGAGGACGAGGGCGACGAGGCGGAGGACGCGGACGCGCCCGAGAGCGTCTCCGCCGGCGACGTCGTGGAGCTCTCCCGCAATGAGGCCGAGGGCGAGCCGGTCGTGACGGCCCGGGCTGAAGAGCGCGAAGGCTCCGAGGCTGGCGAGGGCCGCGGCCGTCGCCGGGGCCGCCGCGGCGGTCGCCGTCGCGAGGGCCAGGGCGAGCGCGTCGAGATCGGCGAGTCTGATGTCGACGGCGTCGCAGCAATCCCGGTGGACAGCGCGGACGCCGCGCCGGTCGAGCCCAGCGCTCCGGCAGCGAACGACGCCCCGGCGGTCGCGGTGCCGGACCGGATCGAGATGCCCATCGCCCAGGCCAAGCCGGAGCCCGAACCCGAGCCGGCGCAGCCCGAGCCGGAGCCGGTCGCCGTCGTGCTGACGCCGCCGGACCCGAACCGGCCCAAGCGGGCCGGCTGGTGGTCCAAGGCCAAAGCAGCGCTGGGCGGCTAAGTCCCGAGCGACTGCGGAACTTCATCGGGCGCGGGGGACACCCCGCGCCCTTTCCATTTCAGGCTAGGCACTTGGTGATACGCCGGAGGCGCCTCAGCGCAGCCACGCCTTCATCCGGCGCACCGCCTCGCGGCAGTCCGCCTCCCACCCGGCAAAGGACAAGCGCAGGTGATGCGCTCCCTCCCCCGGGTCGAAATCGAGGCCGGGCGTTGCCGCGACGCCGGCCTCGTCGAGCATGCGGCGGCAGAAGGCGATGGAGTCGTTCGTGAAGCGGGCGATGTCGGCGTACACGTAGAAGGCGCCGTCGACCGGGTGGATCTCGGTCAGTCCTAGGCGCGGCAGCTCCTCGAGGAGCAGCGCCCGGTTGCGCGCGTAGCCGGCCTTCACCGCCTCGAGCTCGTCTCGCGCCTCGAAGGCCGCCAGGGCCGCCACTTGCGAGAGTGCCGGGGGCGAGATGTAGAGGTTTTGGGCCAGGCGCTCGATCGGACGCACGAGGCGCTCGGGAACCACCATCCAGCCGATGCGCCAACCCGTCATGCAGTAATATTTGGAGAAGGAGTTGATCACGACCGCGTCGTCGTGGAAGGCGAGCGCCGTCGCGGCCGGGGCCTCGTAGGTGAGGCCGTGGTAGATCTCGTCGGAGATGAACCACAAGCCGCCCTGCTGGCAGCGATCGGCGAGGCCGGCGAGGGCCTGCGGGCCGATCATCGTACCGGAGGGGTTGGCGGGGCTCATGGCCAGCACGCCGTGAAGCGGCCCTGCCGCCTGCGCCCGCGCGACGCCGGCCGCCGTCATGATGAATCCCTCGGCCTTCGTGAGCGGGATTTCGACAGGCTCGAGATCGAGGGCGTGGAGAATGTTGCGATAGGCTGGATATCCCGGCGCGGTGATCGCGACTCGCTGACCGGTCTCGAACAGGGCCATGAAGGCGAGCAGAAAGCCGGCGGACGAGCCCGTCGTCACGACGACGCGCTCAGGCGTGAGCGAGACGCCGTAGGCTTCGGCGTAGTGGCGGGCAATGCGCTCGCGCAGGGGTGCGGTCCCGAGCGCCTCCGTGTAACCGATGCGCCCGGCTTCGAGCGCCGTCATGGCCGCTTCCCGGGCCCGCCGCGGCGCCGGCGCGGAGGGTTGGCCCACCTCCATGTGGATCACCGAACCGCCCGCCCGCTCCTTCACGGCCGCCGCCGCGAGCACGTCCATGGCAAGGAAAGGCGCGACCTTCGCCAGGCGGGCGGAGAGTGCGGGCGAAGGTATGGTGGTCAAGTGGCGAGCTCCGGCGAGGTCGCGCTGGTAGCTGCTCGCAGGACGGGGCTCAAGCGGACAGACGCGGCGGGCCAGTCAGCGAAGCCGCTTTAAGCCCCCTCTCCCCTTGCGGGAGAGGGTGGCCCCGCGTCAGCGGGGTCGGGAGAGGGGGAGCGCGCGGCACGCGCGCCCGGCCGAGAGGCCGATCAGCACCGCTCCGTTCCAACCATTCCCTTCGCTTCGCGAGGCGCTGCGCGCCAACCCTCATCCGCCTGCCTGACGGCAGGCACCTTCTCCCTCAAGGGGAGAAGGAGGGCGCCCTCATCTTTCCCCGCCCGCGAGGAGGGAGTCAACGCGCACCACGACGCTGCCCGATTGCCGACGAAGCCGTGATTTGACCGGCCCCGGAGAGGGCGGCTAGCTGACGGACCCACGCCGCAATCCCGCCCGCCTTGCCGGGCAGGACGGCTGCGAACCGGACGCGCCGCCGCGATCACGATCAAGCCAAGGACCAGCCCGCGATGCTTCGCCTCGTCACGATTGCCTTTGCCCTCGCCTGTGGGCTCAACAATGCTTCGGCCCAAGGCGCGGCGCCGTTCAGCGACCCGCAGCAGCGCAAAGCCATCGAGCAGATCGTCAGGGACTACCTGATCAAGAATCCGGAAGTGCTGCAGGACGCGTTGGTCGAGCTCGAGAAGCGCCAGCAGGAAGCCCAGAAGGTTGCCCAGACCGGCGCCGTGCGGGAGGCCCGCGAGACCCTCGTGAACTCACCCCGGGGCATCATCGTCGGGAACCCGCAGGGCGACGTGACCCTCGTGGAGTTCTTCGACTACAACTGCGGCTACTGCAAACGGGCGCTAAGCGACGTGCGGGCGCTCATGAAGAATGATCCGAAGCTGCGGGTCGTGCTTCGCGACTTTCCCGTGCTCGGTCCCGAATCCCTCGAGGCGAGCCGGGTGGCGCTCGCGGCGAAGCAGCAGCTCAAGGGCGAGAAGCTCCTCGACTACCACGTGCGCCTGATGGAGACCCGCGGACGGGTGAACGGCGAGCGGGCGAAGGCGGTGGCCAAGGAGATGGGCCTCGATCTCGCCAGGCTCGACAAGGATGTCGAGGCCGCCGAGGTGCGCGACGCCATCCAGGAGAACGTGACGCTCGGCGACAAGTTGGGGCTCACCGGCACGCCCGCCTTCATCATCGGCGAGGAAGTCATCGCGGGCGCGGTGGGCGTCGACCCCTTGCGCAAGGTCGTGGCGGGCGTGCGCCAATGCGGCAAGGCAACCTGCTGAGGATCGACTTGATCGCTCGCGCGTCGTTCCGGGGCCGCGCAACGGAACTCGGAATGACAGGGTAACGGCCCGACCGCCGGCCAAAGCCCTTCCGCCCCGCGCACCTTTCGGTTAAGGGGACGCTCCGTCTGCGACGATGCGCTCGAACCCCGCCGCGATGCACGCCATCCACGTCCTCAACGGGCCGAACCTGAACCTGCTTGGCCGCCGGGAGCCGGCGATCTACGGCGCGGTCACCCTGGGCGAGATCGAGCAGCGTCTGCAGGAACGCGCGGCGAAGGCCGGCGTCGAGCTCGTGGCGCGCCAATCCAACCACGAGGGCGATCTCGTGACCTGGATTCAGGAGGCAGGCCTGAAGGGCGCGGGCGTGGTGATCAACGCCGGCGCCTACACGCACACCTCCGTGGCGATCCGCGACGCGATCAGTGGGTCGGGGGCCCTCGCGGTGGAGATCCACCTCTCGAACGTCCACGCCCGGGAAGCGTTTCGCCATCATTCGATGCTCGCCCCCGTCTGCGCCGGCGTGATCGCAGGCTTCGGCAGCAACAGTTACCTTCTCGGCTTCGACGCCGTGCTCGCCCTCCTGGCCGATCGCGCCAAGCCGAAACCTTGATCTCCGTTTTCTTCCGACCTCGTTCCAGCCTCAGGACCCTCTTCGATGGCGAAAGCTAGCCCCTTCGATCCGGACCTCGTGCGCGAGCTCGCGACGCTCATCGCGGAGACGGACCTCACCGAGATCGAGGTGGAGAAGGGCGACCTGCGCATCCGCGTTGCGCGAACGATCCAGGCGACCGTCTCCGTGCCCTACATGGGATCGGCCTCGCCGCAGCCTCCGGCGGTGACCGCGCCGCCGCCGATCCCGATCGCGGCCCCGGCGGCGGAGCCCGCCGCGAACCATCCGGGCACGGTGTTGTCCCCCATGGTCGGCACCGCCTTCCGCAAGCCCTCGCCCGACGCGAAGAACTTCGTCGAGATCGGCTCCAGGGTCGAGGCGGGGGACAAGGTGCTCCTCGTCGAGGCGATGAAAACCTTCAACGAGATCGTGGCGCCCCGCGCCGGCACCGTCACTGCGATCCTCATCGAGGACGGCCAGCCGGTGGAATACGGCGAGCCGCTCCTCGTGATCGAGTGACCTGATGTTCGACAAGATCCTGATCGCCAACCGGGGCGAGATCGCCCTGCGGATCCTGCGCGCGGCGAAGGAGCTCGGCATCGCCACCGTCGCGGTGCATTCCACGGCCGACGCCGACGCCATGCATGTGAGGCTCGCGGACGAGAGCGTCTGCATCGGCCCGCCCGCGGCCCGCGACAGCTACCTCAACCTGCCCGCCATCATCGCGGCCTGCGAGATCACCGGCGCCGACGCGGTGCATCCCGGCTACGGCTTCCTTTCCGAGAACGCGCGCTTCGCCGAGGTGCTGGAGCACCACAACATCGCGTTCATCGGCCCCAGCGCCGAGCACATCCGGATCATGGGCGACAAGATCGAAGCGAAGCGCACGGCGCTGCGGCTCGGCATCCCCTGCGTGCCGGGCTCGGAGGGCGGTGTCTCCGACGAGACGGAGGCAAAACGCGTCGCCGCCGAGATCGGCTATCCCGTGCTGATCAAGGCCGCGGCCGGCGGCGGCGGACGCGGCATGAAAGTGGCGCGAACCGAAGACGACCTCGCCCACGCGCTTGCCACGGCGAAGACAGAGGCCAAGGCGGCCTTCGGCGACGATGCCGTCTACATCGAGAAATACCTCGAGAAGCCGCGCCACATCGAGATCCAGGTGCTCGGCGACGGCCGCGGCGGCGCCATCCACCTCGGCGAGCGCGACTGCTCGCTCCAGCGGCGTCACCAGAAGGTCTGGGAGGAAGGGCCGTCTCCTGCGCTGAATGCCGAGATGCGCGCGCGCATCGGCGAGGTGGTGGCCAATGCCATGCGGCAGCTCGGCTATGCCGGCGCGGGCACGATCGAATTCCTCTACGAGAACGGCGAGTTCTATTTCATCGAGATGAACACCCGCATCCAGGTCGAGCATCCCGTCACGGAGATGATCACCGGGATCGACCTCGTGAACGAGCAGATTCGCGTCGCGGCAGGCGCTGCCCTATCGGTGCGGCAGGAAGACGTGCGCCTCGAGGGCCATGCCATCGAGTGCCGGGTCAACGCCGAGCACCCCTCGACCTTCCGCCCCTCGCCAGGCCTCATCACCTATTTCCACCCGCCGGGCGGATTGGGGGTTCGCGTCGATTCGGCGGCGTACCAGGGCTACCGCATCCCGCCGCACTACGATTCGCTGGTCGGCAAGCTCGTGGTGCACGGGCGCACCCGCAACGAATGCCTCATGCGCCTGCGCCGGGCGCTCGACGAGTTCGTGGTCGACGGCGTCGAGACCACCCTCCCCCTGTTCCGGACGTTGGTTCGCAACCAGGACATCCAGAACGGAGCCTACGACATCCACTGGCTCGAGCGCTTTCTCGCGACGGGCGGGATTGAGGAGGCGTGACGCTGCCGTTAGGTTAAGCGTCATGCACGGCGGCTTCGTCGAGATCACGCCTGAGATCCTGCTCAAGGCCTACGCCGCGGGGATCTTCCCCATGGCGGAGGACGCCGACGATCCGGGCCTGTTCTGGGTCGAGCCGCGTGAGCGGGGCATTCTTCCCCTCGAAGGTTTCCACGTTTCCCGGCGCCTCGCCCGCACGGTGCGGACCACGACCTATCAGGTGGTCGTCGACCGGGATTTCGACGCGGTGGTGGACGGCTGCGCCGAGCCCGGCGACGGACGGGATCGCACCTGGATCTCGGCCCGCATCCGGCGGCTCTATGGCGAGCTCTACGATCTCGGCCATTGTCACACGGTGGAAGTCTACGACGGCGACCGGCTGGTGGGCGGCCTCTACGGCGTGCGCCTCGGCGCCGCCTTCTTCGGCGAGAGCATGTTCCACCGGGCGCGGGACGCCTCGAAGGTGGCGCTCGTTCACCTCATCGCCCGCCTGATCCGCGGCGGCTTCACGCTCCTCGACACCCAGTTCGTCACGGAGCACCTCGCCCGCTTCGGCGCGGTGGAGGTGCCCCGCCGCGTCTATCGGCGCATGCTGCGCGACGCGGTCGCGGCCGACGCCGAGTGGCAGGCCTGGCCCCGGGACAAGGTCGTCACCGGGGCCGAGGCACTGGCGGTGCTGGAGATTGGGGTCGAGGTCTAGGCGCGGTACCCGCTCACCGTCATTCCGGGGCCGCGAAGTTGAACCCGGAATCCATGACTTGGCCGGACTCTGCTCGCAGCCGCCCACCCGGTCGTGGGTTCCGGGTTCTCGGCGTTGCCGAGCCCCGGAATGACGGCACCGGCCGAAGCAGCCCCGATCAGCCGAACAACTGCTCGAAGGTGTAGTAGACGCCGCCCACCTTGAACTGCTCGATGTGGTCAATGATGTCGACGTGCTGGCGGCCCTGGCTGTCCTCCCACCAGAGCTTGTACGACTGGCCGTAGCTCTTGGAAATTTCGACCTCGGACCCGGCCATCACGTGGTCGAGCACGAGCACGTCCCACCCGGCACCGCCGGTGACGAAGCTCATACCCTCGGCCGGATCGGTCGCCTTCAGGTAAAAGGTGTCGTGCCCGTCGCCGCCGAACAGACCGGAGATGTCGTCGGTCGAACCGTGCAGGATGTCGTTGCCGGCACCACCGTCGAGGTGAACGAAACCCGAGCCGGAGCTGAGCACGTCATGGCCGTCGCCGCCCTCGATCCAGTCGAAGCCGGCGCCGCCGTTGATGACGTCGTCACCCGTCCCGCCGTAGAGTTTGTCGTCGCCGCCGCCGCCGTAGATTTCGTCGTCGCCGGTGCCGCCCCAGATGTGGTCCACGCCGCCCGTTCCAAGCACCACGTCGTCGCCGCCGCCGGCATAGGTGCGGCTGGGTTCGGAGAAGGTGCCGCCCGATGCAGCGACCATCACATCGGCGCCGGCCGTGCCGTAGCGGGCGAGCGGATCGACTTGCGGCAGCGACCCGATCTCGATCGTGTCGAAGAAGCTCACGCCGGTGTCCTGCGTCGAGCGCATGCGGTTCGAGAGCGTGTTGATCATGTACATCGGTCTATCCTCTTCCTGATGCTTCCCCGAGAAGCTGGAAGAGGCTTATGACGAGAAGGTGTGTGGACGGATGTGCTTGGCGGCACATGGGTGTGTTTCGGTTATACTTCGGTCGACGCGGGGGTTGGGGCATCCGAACCGAGGTTCGCGGGTCGAGCCCGCGAACGACATGGGAGTGTGCGGAAGCGCTTGGGCCTGGTGCCCGGCTTCCCCTCACCCCCGCTCGCGGTGCTCGCTTGCTTCGCCTGCCGGTGCGCAGGCGAAGCCCTCTCCCCAGAAGAGAGACGGGTTGGGCGCCCGAGTTTCGGACATGTTCTCGCTAGGCTGGCACGGCGGTGCGCGCTCCTCCTCTCCCGGCAGGGGAGAGGGTCGCGTCGGCGGACCGGCCGACGCGATGAGCGCAGCCGAAGGCGGAGCAAGGGTGAGGGGGTGCTCTCCGCGCTACCCGGGCCTCCGCTCAGCACCCCATCACTGTCGCGAAGCGAAACTCACCCGAACGCGACGAAGCCCGTCAGCGATTGCTGCCCATCGGATCCGGCCCAAGCTGCACCGGTCCGTTGTTCGTCGGGAAGAAACGGCGGCTCGGGGCCTGTCGCGGCTGGACCGGCACGCCGCGCTCGGGCGCGACGTCGATGCGCTCGCCCGGCCGGGTCCGCGCCGCCGCCTCGGCCGCGGGCGGCAGGGGCTGCTGCTGTTGACGGCGCTGACGCTCGGCTTGGCGGGTTTGAGGCTGCGCGGGCTCCTCGTCTCCCGATTTCGGCTCGGCGATGATCTGGTTGCCGCCTTTGCAGTCGGTGAGCCACACGTCGTAGACGGCGTGCTCGATGCCGTGCAGGCCGGGGCTCGCGGCGAAGCTCCAGCCCGTGAAGATGCGTCGATACTTGTTGTCGAGGGTGACCTCGTCCACCTCGAGGAAGGCCGTGGTGTTCGGGCTCTCCGTCGGCGGGCGCGTGAAGCAGACCCGCGGCGTGAGCTGGAGCGCGCCGAACTGCACCGTCTCGTCCACGGCCACCTCGAAGGAGACGATGCGCCCGGTGATCTTGTCGAGGCCGGAGAAGACGGCCGTGGGGTTCTTGATCTTGTCGGCGAGCGCGGGATGAGCCGAGAGCGCCGCCGCGAGGAGGGCAGCACTGAAGCCGGCCGTGGTCGATCGAAGCGTCATCGCGAGTTCGCCTGAAGGTTCGCCGGAGGTCCCGCGCTGTCGCGCCCGGACCGGTAGCCCCGCGCGACGTTGAACGCGGCGCTCCCCCGACCCGTCCCGTGGCGTTATCATGTGAACCATGTTGGAAAAAGGGCGTTCGCCCTCGGGCGCCTTTCCGGCATTCGCGCCTGGTGCCCCCGCGTGAGCCTCCGATGAAAGCCCTAACCGTCCGCCACACGACGCGCTATCGGTACGCGAAGCCGGTCAGCTTCGGACCGCACCGTCTTATGCTGCGTCCGCGCGACAGCCACGACCTGCGTCTCGTGCGCACGGAACTCACGCTGTCGCCGCCCGCCACGACGCGCTGGCTCCACGACGTGTTCGGAAACTCCGTGGCCGTGGCGACCTTCGCCGAGCCCGGTGTGGAGCTCCTCGTTCAGAGCGTCCTGCATATCGAGCGCTACGGCCTGCCCGCTCCCCTCCTCGACCTCGACCCGGACGCAGCGCAATACCCCTTCGTCTACACGAGCGAGGACCGGACCGATCTCGGCCGGACCCTGGAGCGGCACTCGCCCGACCCGGGCGGCCGCGTCGAGGAATGGGCCAAGAGCTTCGTCCTGAGCCGCTCGACCGATACCCTGGCGCTCCTCGCGGACCTGAACCTCGCCTTCCGTCGCGACTTCGCCTATCGCGCCCGGGAGGAGGAAGGCACGCAGACCCCCGCCGAGACGCTTGACCGGATGAGCGGCACCTGCCGCGACTACGCCTACCTCTTCATCGAGGCGGCCCGCAGCCTCGGCTTCGGGGCGCGTTTCGTGTCGGGCTATCTCTACGACCCGAAGCTCGACGGCGGCAGCGCCGACGCGACACTAGGCGCAGGCGCAACCCATGCTTGGGCCGAGGTCTACCTGCCGGGCGCGGGCTGGGTGGAGTACGACCCGACGAACGGCCTCATCGGCTCGGAATCGCTCATCCGCATTGCCGTGACCCGGGAGCCGAGCCAGGCGCTGCCTGTCTCCGGCAGCTACGTCGGCGACGCCGAGGATTACCTCGGCATGGAGGTCGAGGTCGCCGTGACCGCGCGCGGAGCGAGCGCGCCGGCGGCTGCGGCCTGATCCTTACTCGTTCGGCGTCCAGGCGATGTAGTCGCCCGTGGCAGCGGGGCGCTGGCCGGCAGATTGCAACGAGCCGCGGGGCCGGTAAGCATTCGGCGTCCCGGTCTGGTTCTCCAGATGCGGCTGTTCCCACGGACGCTTGACGTAGGTCTCTTCCGTCGGCGGCACGTCCGTCGTGTGGGTCATCCAGCCGCGCCAGCCGGGCGGGATCTTCGAAGCGTCGGCAACGCCGTTGTAGACGACCCAACGCCGCTCCGCCCCGACCGATGGGTCGATGACGTGGCTCTTGAAGCGGAAGTAGCGGTTGCCGAATTCGTCTTCCCCGACGAGCTCGCCCTTGTTCCACCACAGCGCGAAGCGCGTGCCGGTGGTCTGGCTACTCCACCAGGTGAAGGTCTGCAGGAACCAGTCCTTGAAGGTCATGATCTCTCGTGTCCCGGGCCGTCGCGGGCGCGGAGGTCAACGCGGAACCTCGCCCGACGCTCCAGCCCTGATGCCCGAAGCGGCGCGGACTATGGCGAGGCGGATGCGCCCTGTCCAGGATGGGTGCTTCACTGCGGCGCGCGATCCTTCTCCCCCTCTGCGGGAGAAGGTGCCCGGCGCAAGCCGGGCGGATGAGGGGTCGCGCCGAGAGGCGCTTCGCGAAGCGAAGAAGTTGCTCAGTGCTGATAGACCCTGATCGGCCTATCGGCCGTGCGCCGCTTCGCGCCGCACCCCTCTCCCGACCCCGCTGACGCGGGGCCACCCTCTCCCTCAAGGGGAGAGGGAACAGGGTTGGAGTTAGTGTCGGTGGACCGTCGGTACCCATATTCCACCCCCGGCAAAAGTTCCGCCTTCAGGCCGGCCGTGTCCCGCCCATGTGGATGACGGGGACGGTTGTCCACAGCCGGCTTCGGGTCAGGATGAAACCGCTCGGCTTGCGCCGCGTTCAGAGTCCCGTAACCGCCATGAACCACTATATATTGTGTGGCATACCGGACACGACGCAATGACTAGACGTTACGTCAAGCTTGAGCGGGTCATTGACGGCCTCCCCGGAGTCGGCCTAGCGTCGATTCAGATGACGGCGGCGGGGCGCAGCAGCGTCCCCGACCGCTTCACTCGCCCAAAACCGAAGCGGACATACGATCGGGCCTGACGGCCCGGCCGACGGGGACGCGCGCCCGTTCGAGAATCAGCGCGTAACGGGGCTCACGAGCTCGGCCGCGACCGGCGTTCAAGCCGGCCGGCTGATGGAGACAACGATGCGGATCGAGCGGCGCTACACCACCCAAGGCCAGTCCCCCTACGCGGCGATGGCCTTCCGACAGGCCACGAGCGAGATCCGCAATCCGGACGGCTCCGTTGTCTTTCGGCTCGAGGGCATCGAGGTGCCCGAATCGTGGAGCCAGGTGGCCTGCGACGTGCTGGCGCAAAAGTATTTCCGCAAGGCGGGCGTGCCGACGCGCCTGAAAAAGGTCGAGGAGAACGACGTTCCCTCTTTCCTCTGGCGCTCGGTGCCGGACGAGGCGGCCCTCAAGGGCCTGCCCGAGGAGGAGCGCACCGGCTCCGAGATCCGCTCCCAGCAAGTCTTCGACCGGCTCGCCGGCTGCTGGGCCTACTGGGGCTGGAAGGGTGGCTACTTCTCCTCGGAGGAGGACGCGCAGGCTTTCTACGACGAGCTGCGCTTCATGCTCGCCAACCAGATGGTGGCGCCCAACTCGCCGCAATGGTTCAACACCGGCCTGCATTGGGCCTACGGCATCGACGGCCCGAGCCAGGGTCACTTCTACGTCGACCACAAGACGGGCAAGCTCACGAAGTCGAAGTCGGCCTACGAGCATCCGCAGCCGCATGCCTGCTTCATCCAGGGCGTGCAGGACGACCTCGTAAACGAGGGCGGCATCATGGACCTCTGGGTCCGCGAGGCGCGCCTGTTCAAGTACGGCTCCGGCACCGGCTCCAATTTCTCCAGGCTTCGCGGCGACGGCGAGAAGCTCGCCGGCGGCGGGCGCTCCTCGGGCTTGATGAGCTTCCTCAAGATCGGCGACCGGGCGGCCGGCGCCATCAAGTCCGGCGGCACCACCCGCCGGGCGGCGAAGATGGTGGTGGTCGATGCCGACCATCCGGACATCGAGGCCTATATCGACTGGAAGGTGACCGAGGAGCAGAAGGTCGCAGCCCTCGTGACCGGCTCGAAGCTCGCCAACAAGCATATGAAGGCGATCATGAAGGCCTGCACCCAGTGCGAGGCCGAGGGCGAAGCCTGCTTCGACCCTGAGCGCAACCCGGCCCTCAAGCGCGAGATCAAGGCCGCCCGCGCGGTCATGATCCCGGACGCCTACATCAAGCGCGTCATTCAGTTCGCGCGTCAGGGCTACACCCAGATCGATTTCCCGATCTACGACACGGACTGGGACTCGGAGGCCTACCTCACGGTGGCCGGCCAGAACTCCAACAACTCCGTCTCCCTCACCGACGATTTTCTGCGCGCGGTGGAGGCGGATGGGGACTGGAATCTCACCTACCGCACCACCGGCAAGGTGAAGAAGACGCTCAAGGCCCGCGAGCTCTGGGAGAAGATCGGCTACGCCGCCTGGGCCTCCGCCGATCCGGGCCTGCACTTCAACACGACGATGAACGATTGGCACACCTGCCCGGCGGGCGGGCGGATCCGGGCCTCGAACCCGTGCTCCGAGTACATGTTCCTCGACGACACGGCCTGCAACCTGGCCTCCGCGAACCTCCTCGCCTTCTATGACCGGGATAACAAGCGCTTCGACGTCGCCTCTTACGAGCACGCCTGCCGCCTCTGGACGGTGGTGCTCGAAATCTCCGTGCTGATGGCGCAGTTCCCCTCGAAGGAGATCGCGGAGCTCTCCTATCGCTACCGGACGCTCGGCCTCGGCTACGCCAATATCGGCGGCCTGCTCATGACCATGGGCCTGCCCTACGACTCGACGGAGGGCCGGGCGCTCTGTGGCGCGCTCACCGCGATCATGACGGGGGTGTCCTACGCCACCTCCGCCGAGATGGCGGGCGAGCTCGGGCCCTTCCCGGGCTTCGCCGAGAACGCGAACTCGATGCTGCGGGTCATCCGCAACCATCGCCGCGCGGCGCACGGGCAGGCGGAGGGCTACGAGGGCCTTTCCAACAATCCCGTTCCCCTCGACCACGCCTCCTGCCCTGAAGCCGTCCTCATCGCGCGGGCGAAGCTCGCCTGGGACCGGGCGCTGGAACTCGGCGAGAAGCACGGCTACCGCAACGCCCAGGTCACCGTCATCGCGCCGACCGGCACGATCGGCCTCGTGATGGATTGCGACACCACCGGCATCGAGCCCGACTTCGCCCTCGTGAAGTTCAAGAAGCTCGCTGGCGGCGGCTATTTCAAGATCATCAACCAGGCGGTGCCCGACGCCCTGCGCAGCCTCGGCTACCGCGAATCGGAGATCGCCGAGATCGAGGCCTATGCCGTCGGCCATGGCTCGCTCGCCCAGGCGCCAGCCATCAACCCGGCCTCGCTGCGGGCCAAGGGCTTCACCGACGAGAAGATCGAGTCGGTCACGAAGGGCCTGAAATCGGCCTTCGACATCAAGTTCGTCTTCAACAAGTGGACGCTCGGCGAGGACTTCCTCACCGGCACGCTCAAGGTGCCGGCCGAGAAGCTCAACGACCCGTCCTTCGAGCTTCTGGCCCATCTCGGCTTCTCGAAGGGAGACATCGAGGCCGCGAACATCCATGTCTGCGGCGCCATGACCCTCGAGGGCGCGCCCCACCTGAAAAAGGAGCACTACCCGGTCTTCGACTGCGCCAATCCCTGCGGGCGCATCGGCAAGCGCTACCTTTCGGTCGAGAGCCACATCCACATGATGGCGGCGGCGCAGCCCTTCATCTCGGGCGCGATCTCCAAGACCATCAACATGCCGAACGACGCCACAGTCGAGGACTGCAAGAGCGCCTACCAGCTCTCCTGGCGCCTGGCGCTCAAGGCCAACGCCCTCTACCGCGACGGCTCGAAGCTCTCCCAGCCCCTCAACTCGGCCCTCATCGCCGACGAGGAGGACGACGCGGAGGAGGCCGTGGAAGCCCTCGTCGCCCAGCCGGCGGCGGCGCGCACGGCTCAAGTCGCCGAGCGCATCGTCGAGAAGATCGTCGAGCGCGTCGTGCACGTCCACGACCGGGAGAAGATGCCCGACCGGCGCAAGGGCTACACGCAGAAGGCGGTGGTCGGCGGCCACAAGGTCTATCTGCGCACCGGCGAGTACGACGACGGGCGCCTCGGCGAGATCTTCATCGACATGCACAAGGAAGGCGCGGCCTTCCGGGCGATGATGAACAACTTCGCCATCGCGATCTCGCTCGGCCTGCAATACGGCGTGCCGCTCGAGGAATACGTCGAGGCTTTCACTTTCACCCGCTTCGAACCCGCGGGGTTCGTGGCCGGCAACGAGCGGATCAAGAACGCCACCTCGATCCTCGACTACGTCTTCCGCGAGCTCGCGGTGTCGTACCTGAACCGCAACGACCTCGCTCATGTCGACCCGTCGGAGGCCGGCCCCACCACCATCGGCCGGGGTGAGGCGCAGTCGAAGGCGCCCGTCACGGCGGCGCCCGCGAGCCAAGTGGTTTCGAAGGGTTTCGTGCGCGGCAACTCGGACCGGCTCATGCTGATCCCGGGCGGCCAAGCCTCGGGGGCACCGGCTCCAGCCGCCGCCCGGGCCGAGGCACGCGAGGGCTTTCCCGTCCGCGGCGCCACGGCGCTGAAGGAAGAGCCGGCGGTGGACGAGGCGGCGATCGCCAAGCTCGGCTTCGCCGCTCCGGAAGCAGCGCCCCAGCCCACCGTCGCGGCCCGCCGCGCCGAGGCGAAGATGAAGGGTTATGTCGGCGAGGCCTGCCCGGAATGCGCCAACTTCACGCTGGTCCGCAACGGCACTTGCCTGAAGTGCGACACCTGCGGCAGCACCACGGGCTGCAGCTGAGGCCTAAAACCTCTTCGCGACATCGTCATGGAAGGGGCGCCCCCGCGGCGCCCCTTTCCGTTTTGGCGCGGTCGGCCGGATGGGCTATCGAGCAGCGACCAACCAGCACCAGGCAGCACCATGTTCTCCGACCGCCTCGACCGCTACACGCCCTATGCCGTCGCCGCGCTGCGCATCGCCACAGCGCTGATCTTCATCCCGCACGGGACCCAAAAGCTCTTCGGCTTCCCGGCGCCGCCGGCGAACGGCCTGCCGCCGTTGCTGTCGCTTCTCGGGATCGGCGCGATCCTGGAGCTCGTGGGCGGGCTCTTCATCCTGCTCGGGCTGTTCACCCGGCCGGTGGCCTTCATCCTGGCAGGCGAGATGGCGGTCGCCTACTGGTGGTTCCACTTCCCCCGGAACGTCTATCCCGTCCTGAACGGCGGCGACGCGTCGATCCTCTACTGCTTCGTCTTCCTGCTGTTGGTGTTCACGGGGGCCGGCGCGTTCAGCCTCGACGGCGCCCGCCGCCCGCAGGGCCACCGGCCGTCCTGGGCCCGCTGAGGCCGCACCCTGGCCCGGCTCCCAGACCGTGCTAGGGTCCGGGGCCGTTCGAGCGCAACACGCAAGGAATGTCATGATGCTTCGCCCCACGCTCCTCGTCGCCGCGCTGGCCCTGCCCTCGGTGGCAGTAGCACAAGGAACGCTGTCGTTGCCGCCCTCGATCAGCGATGGCGCGGCAGCGCAGCCGAAACCCGCGGCGAAGGCCAAGCGGGCCGCCAAGACTCGCGCCGATCGGCCGCGCACCGACGCAGCGCGGGCGCAGCCCTACCGCGAGCCGTTCACCGGCGAGTCGCGGGCGATGCGCCCCTACGATCCGCGGGACGACGAGCCGTCCGGCAACTCCTTCCGGCCCAACATCACGCCCGGCGGGCGGATGGGAGTGGGCGGGCGGTTCTAATCGATGGTGCTGGGCGAAGGCTCGAGTGGCGGAGAGTAACCCCCTCACCTCCGCTTTGCTGTGCTCGTCGCGTCGGCCGGTCCGCCGACGCGACCCTCTCCCCGGCCGGGAGAGGAGAGACGCGCACCACCGTGTCGGACGAATGAGAACAGGGCCGAGACCCGAATGCTCAACTCCTCTCCCTTCTGGGGAGAGGGCTTCGCCTGCGCACCGGCAGGCGAAGCAAGCGAGCCACGCGAGCGAGGGTGAGGGGAGCCCGAGCGTAAGCCCGCACGCCTCAACCCACCCCCATCGTTCGCGGGCTCGACCGGCGAACCTCGGCGCAAAGCCGTACCCGCCTCCGAACCGAGATGGCCGGGTCAAGCCCGGCCCTGACAAGGTTGAAGCGCACGAGTTGTCGCGACGCGGATGAAGGCCCCCGGCCGCGCCGCTTCAGTACGAGATCGCCCGGCGCTGCACCACGACGCGGCGCTCGCCATACGGGCCGCGGGTGATGACCCTGCGGCTGACCACGCGCCGCGAGCCGTAAGCCGGGTAGCGCGTCACCACGCGGCGCTGCACGACGCGCGGACGGCCGTAATACGCGACCTGGCGATAGCCGGAGGCGCGGGCGCCGTACTCGGCGGGGTAACCGGCGATGCTGCCCGTCGTGATCGGCTGATCGTAGCTGTAGGCCGAACGGGTCACGGTGCGGGTCCGGACAGGCACCTGGCCGTAATCGCCGTAGGCCGGTGCCGTGCTCACGACGCGCTGCGTCGTCGTCACGCCGCCATAGGGATACGGCCGCTCCGTCGGGTAGAAGCCGTAAGCGGGACGGAAGGTGGTCTCGGGGCGGTAGGCCGGCCCCCAGCCGAACTCGTCGTCGTCGTAGCCGTACTCGGCCCCCGTGTAGCCGTTGCCGACACCGATGGAGAGGAACTGGGCCTGCGCCGGCGCGGTGCCGAGAGCTGCTGCCGCAGCGACGGCGCCGAGAAGGCTGATCATCAAGGTCTTGCGCATAGTTGAGGAACTCCGCCGATCGCGAGCGGACGGCAGCGCCGTCCCTCGCCGTGGGCGGTCAACGCAGCTCGCGGCCTGAGAGGTCCCGCCCAAATTGGGGCAGCGCTGCCGTGCGCGGCGCGGGGAAAGCCCCGCAAGCTCAGCCCTTGGCGCGGATCACCGTCGTCCGCCGCTCGATCGGCGCCGGCACACAGCGCGCGGTAAAGGTGGCGAAGAGGAAGGGCTGCGTGCCGCAGACATAGGCGAGGCCGGGGGGCGGCGGCGGGTTCGGGTGGCCGACGATGGGCGTCGTCGTGGCCGCGCAGGCGCCCAGTGCAAGGGTGGCGGCAGCCGCCAAGGCTTTGGTCCAGAGGCTCATCGGCGAGGCGTCCGTCAGAGGGGTCAACCGTTCGCGGCACGGTGCCCCGGAGATCGCCGCGCGATCAAGCGAAAGCGGCGCACTCCTGAAGGATCGCACCGCAGCGTGGCCCGGCCGCCACGCTCAACGTCAGGAATTCAGCAGCCGCGGCAGATGCTGCGCATTACGGTGCGGTTGATCTGCTCGCTCTTGCGGTCGAGTTCCTGCTGCCGCGGGTTGGCGTTGACGCCCCCTGTGGTGGACACGTCGGTGCGTGAGCCCGACGCCCCCGGGCTGCCGGCGGCGCCAGCCGTCGCGCTCCCGCCAGCGCCCGACGTTCCACCCGACCGGCCGCCGCTGCTGCCCTCAATGCCCGGAGCGGAGTTCAGACCAGACGAGGCTGAGCCGGAGAGGCCCGCGCCCGGGGAGGCGGCGTTCGGAGCGCTCAAGCTCGAACCGGACGACGTGCCGCCGACCGACCCCGACGAGCCGGCGCTTCCGGCCGACCCTGACGCTCCGCCGCCGGCGCCACCTCCGGCACCTCCGCCCGCCCCCTGGGACCAGGCGGGAACAACGGCGAGCAGCGCCGCACCCGCGACGCAAGTGATGATCAAGGGACGCATAGTTCCTCCCTCCCGTGGTGCTCCTTCGCTGAACCAACGCCGAGGCTGAGCCACGGTTGCAGACTTGACTGTTCGCGGAGCGCTGACCTGCCGACGGTCGGTGGGTCGAAATCCCTCGGACGAATACGACCAAAGTCGCACGAGCTTGGCAAGACTGAGCGGAGCGGCCACGCTTGACCTGAGGCGCCGCGTGCCGAAAGCCGTTCCGATCAAACGGAGATGTCGCCCCATGTCTCGGCCGAGCCCCGCCCCGCTGCCGCAAGCGTTCGACCTCGCCGCGCGGGCGCGGACGATCAGCCTCCAGCTGACGGCGTGGCCGAGCGTGACCGGCAGCAAGGACGAGGCGGTCTTCGCCCTCCGCCTCGCCGGCATGCTTCGGGCCCTGCCCTACTTCCAGGCCAACCCGGCAGATCTCGTCGTGGCGCCATTGCCGGGCGATCCGCTCGGGCGCGCCAACGTGCTGGCCCTGGTGCGGGGGCGCGGCACGCGGACCGTTACCCTCTCGGGCCATTTCGACACCGTGACCACCGAGGATTACGGCCCGCTCCAGGATCTCGCCGGCGAGGCCGAAGCCCTGCGCGACGCGCTCATCGCGAAGCTCGAAGCCACCGGCGCCGACCCGCTGGCGCTCGCCGATCTGAAGAGCGGTGACTTCCTGCCCGGTCGGGGCCTCCTTGACATGAAGTCCGGGCTGGCTGCCGGCATCGCCGCGCTCGAGGCTTTCGCCGCGGAGCCGGACCGGGACGGCAACCTCCTCCTCATCGCCACGCCTGACGAGGAGGATCGTTCGGCGGGCATGCGCGCCGCCGCCGATCTCCTGCCCGGCTTCCTGGCCGAGCGCGGGCTCGACGCGAAGCTCGGGATCAACCTCGACGCGATCAACGACCCCGAGGACGGCGAGTATGCCCGGGTCGTTGCCTTCGGCTGCATCGGCAAGCTCCTCCTCTCGGCCTTCGTCGTCGGCAAGGAGGCGCACGCGGCCTATCCCTTCGACGGCGTGAACGCGGCCTACCTCGCGGCCGAGCTCGTCTCGGAGATGGAATGCGCGCCGGAGCTGGCGGAGGATGCTTGCGGCGAACTCGCCGCCCCGCCGACGGCGCTCGGCTCCCGCGACCTCAAGAACCAGTACAACGTCACGGTGCCCGGCACGGTCTGGACCTACTGGAACGTCCTGATCCACCGCCGCCCCTCGACCGAGATCATGGCCGTCGCCCGCACGATCGCGCAACGCGCCGTGGACCGGGCGCGGGCGCGGCTCGCGGAACGGGCCGCACGGCTGCGCGTGCCGGTCGAGGTCACGCCTGCCTGGAATGCGATTCGCATCGTGAGCTTCGCCGAGGTGAAGGGGGCCGCGATGGCCCGCGACCCCGGCTTCGAGGCGCGCTTCGCAGACCTCGCGGAGGCGCTGGCGCAACGGCCCGACCTCGACCTGCCGACCCGCGCGCGCCAGCTCACGGAAGCCGCCTGGCAAGCGTCAGGCCTCGCCGGTCCGGCCGTGGTCCTTGGCTTCGGCTCGATGCCCTACCCGTCCGTGACCTGGCGCGACGAGGACGCAGAGCTGCGCCGCGACGTGCTCGCGGCAGCGCAGGAGACGGCCGCAGCGCATGGGACCTCGATCCGCGGCATCGACTACTTTCCGGCCATCGCGGACATGAGCTATCTCGGTCCCGTCGATGCAAAGGACTTGGCCGCCGCGGCCTCGGAGACGCCGCTCTGGGGCAACAGCATCCGCTGGAACCTGAGCCAGGGTGCGACCCCGGGTATTCCGCTGATTAATATCGGCCCTTGGGGCCGGGATTATCACCACTGGCTCGAGCGGGTACACGCGCCTTACGCCTTCGAGGTGCTGCCCGCGATCGTGCAGGCCGTGGCGCGCCGGGTGCTCAGCGGCTGAGGGCGGGTCCGAAGCGGATCGCCGCGCGCAGCAGCAGGAAGAGCACGACCGCGTTGAGGGCGTGCCAAGCGTAGTGCGTGCCGAAGGGCGCCGCGGCGCAGACCGCCTGGTCAATCGTGCGGAAAAGGAGCGAGAGGGCGAAGACGCCCGCCGCGGCGACGAGGGCCTGCCCCGGCGCGCGCCGCCGGGGCATCTCGCGCGCGGTGACGAGCAGGAAGCCTCCGACGACGATCAACGCCAGCGCCGGCGCCAGGTAGCTTACCGAGCCGTTCATCGCGGCGAGCGAGCCCGGACCGAAGGCGGCGCCCCAAAGCGCGTTCGCGCGCGTGTTGACGGCGGCGAAGGCGGCAAGCCCCACGAGCGCCGCCGGCAAGCCCCATCCCAGATAGCGGCGGAAGGCCAGCAGCAGGTAGCCGTAGATGAAGATCCCGATCGGGATCACGTCGGCCATCAGCGACCAGCGGTTCGCCACGGTGTGGAAGAGCAGGCTGCCGATGCCGACGAGCGCCGTCACTATGATGAGCGCGAGCGCCGGGTGGTCCTCCCCGCCCCGTCCGCGCCAGAGCCGGTAGGCCGCAGCCGCGGCGAGCAGGAAGGCAAGGTTCGAGACCGCGTTCAGGGGCTCCGCCCAGAGGGCGGCGCTGGTGCGCTCGCAGTACAGGTCGATCGGGTCGGTCCAGGCGGCCATGGTGAAACCCTGGTGGAGCGGCAGCGTCTTGTCACCCCGCCGCGAACGTCGCATGACGGCAAGGTCACGGGAGTCCTCGACCGATGCGGATCGCGACCTGGAACGTCAACTCGATCCGGCAGCGGCTGGACCACCTCATCACGTTCCTGAAGGATGCCGACCCGGACGTTGTCTGCCTCCAGGAACTCAAATGCACCGACGACGCATTCCCGCGCGCCGAGGTGGAGGCCGCGGGCTATCAGGTCGAAACCCACGGCCAGAAGGGCTTCAACGGGGTCGCGCTCCTCTCCAAGACACCGCTGGACGAGGTGCGCCGCAGCTTGCCGGGCGACGCCGCCGACGAGCAGGCGCGCTACATCGAGGCCGTCGTCTCAGATGGCGATCGCCGGCTGCGGGTCGCCTCCATCTACCTGCCGAACGGCAACCCACTCGGCACGGAGAAATTCCCGTACAAGCTCGCCTGGATGGAACGCCTGCGCGCCCATGCCGAGGCGCTGCTCGCCCTCGAAGTGCCTCTCGTGCTCGCGGGCGACTACAACGTCATCCCGGAGCCTCGGGACGTGCGCAACCCGGAGGCCTGGACCAACGACGCCCTTTACCAGCCCGAGAGCCGCGCGGCCTTCCGCCGGCTCCAACATCTCGGCCTCGCCGACGCGGTCCGGCTCTGCACCGACCGGGACGAGACCTACACGTTCTGGGACTACCAGGCCGCGTCCTGGCAGCGGAACAACGGCATTCGCATCGACCACATCCTCCTCTCGCCCCAGGCCGCGGACCGGCTGACGGGTGCCGCGATCCACAAGCACGTCCGCGGCTGGGACAAGCCGTCCGATCACGTGCCCGTGGCGGTGGATCTGGCGGGGTGAGAGCGAGAGGTTGGGATTGGGTTCGGCGACTCCGCGTCACGAACGGCCCAGCGCTCACCCCACCCGTCCGGCTCGCGCCGGCCACCCTCCCCGCAAGCGGGGAGGGATTGGTGGCGGCAGCGCCGCGTCCCCTCTCCCCTTGAGGGAGAGGGTGGCCCGGCGAAGCGGGGTCGGGAGAGGGGTGCGGCGCGAAGCGGCGCACGGCCGACAGGCCGATCAGGCTCTCTCCGCTTCACACGTCCTGTTCGCTTCGCGAGGCGCTGCG
>DATCMH010000005.1:0-169039 GCA_036563505.1 Beijerinckiaceae bacterium | reverse complement strand
GGTGGGCGGCTTCGGGAGCCACGTGCTGCATCTTCTCGCCACCCAGGGCCAACTCGACCAGGGGCTCAAAGTGCGCTGCCTCACGCTCCCCGACCGGTATCTGGACCAGGACACGCCTACCCGCCTCTACGCCCAGGCAGGCCTCGATCACACCAGCATCGTGACACAGGTGTTCCAGGCGTTGGGGACGGAGACCATGGTGAGAGCACGCGCGTGAGAAAACCGTGGAGTGCGAAGCGGTGCGACAATCCACCGCTCGACCGTTCCTCTGGAACAAGAGGCAAGCTCGACAATTCTCGATCCAAGGCGTCGCCTCGGAGTCGATGATGGGAGGAAAACAGATGCGTTCAGTGATCTTGGGTTTTGCCGCTTTGATGGGCCTGACGGGCAACGCTCTCGCCCAGGACGCGGCCGCGGGCGAGCGGGTGTTCCTGCAGTGCCGCACCTGCCACCAGGTCGGTGACACCGCGAGGAACCAGGTCGGCCCGGTGCTCAACGGCTTGTTCGGCCGCAAGGCGGGCATGGTCGAGGGCTATAGCTACACGCCCGCGAACAAGAACTCAGGGATCACCTGGGACGAGGCCACCTTCCGCGAATACATCAGAGACCCGAAGGCCAAGATCCCGGGCACGAAGATGGTCTATCCCGGCCTGAAGGACGAGAAGCGCATCGACGACCTGATCGCCTACCTGCACACCTTCGACAAGGCGCCGGTCAAGCTCACGCAGTGAGCGCCGGCTAGACGCACAAAGCTGTTCGCCAAGGCCGTCACGGACGATCCGTGACGGCCTTTTGCATGGCGACTTCCGAGAGTGTCGAGCCCGCTCGCCGGCTCACCCGCCGCGCGCCTCACCGCCGTTCACGTTCGGTAGGGCTTCTTTTGGAACCGACCGGCTCGTCAGGGACTTAGGGCCTCAGATCGCATCGGCGGAACGGACCTCGAAGCACGGACGGCTTTCGCCCGTGCCGATGATCTTTGCCTGCTGTGCGAGACCCTGAAGGAGTTTCCATGGCCGACGTCTACCATCCCGATACGCCGCGCAATCGCGGCGATCACGATGCGCCGCACATGAGCCCGGTCACGCCGGCCGAGGATGCGCGCTCGATCATGCTGAACAGGATCTCCTGGGGTGCGGTCCTGGCGGGCGTCGTCGTGGCGCTCGTGACGCAGCTGATCCTCAACTTGCTCGGCATCGGCATCGGCGCCGCGACCCTCGATCCGGCGGCCGGCGCGGGGGAAAACCCTTCGGCCTCGTCGTTCTCGATCGGCGCGGGCCTCTGGTTCGCGCTGTCCGGCATCCTGGCCTCTCTCGCCGGGGGCTACGCGGCCGGGCGGCTCGCCGGCAAGCCGAAAGAATCGACCGCGGGCTGGCACGGTCTCACGGCCTGGGCGCTCACGACGCTCGTGATCTTCTACCTCCTCAGCTCGACCGTCGGCGGCATCCTGGGCGGGGCTTACCGCACGGTCACCGGCGCGCTCGGCACCGTGGCCAGCACCGCCGGCTCGACGGCCCAGACCGCAGCGCAGGTCGCCGCGCCCAACCTGTCGCGGGTCACCGACCCCTTCTCCGGCATCGAGCAGTCGGTGCGGGGCGCGACGGGCGGCAACGATCCGGCAGCGTTGCGCGACGCGGCGGTGGCCGCCGTGCGCGCGGCTGTCACCGGCAATCAGAGCCAAGCCCAGGAAGCGCGCGAGCGCGCGGCTCAGGCCATCGCGCGGGCTCAGAACGTGCCCGTCGAGCAGGCCCGGACCCAGGTCCAGCAGTACGAGCAGCAGTACCGGCAGTCGGTCGACAGCGCCAAGCAGCAGGCCACCCAGGCGGCCGATACGGCGGCCAAGGCTGTCTCGCGCGGCGCCTTGTTCGGGGCGCTCGGCCTCATCCTCGGCGCCCTTGCGGCCTGGTTCGGCGGGCGGATGGGAACGGTCGAGCCGACGATCACGCAGCGCTTCGGCTTGAGCCCGGCAGCCTCTACCACCCATGTCGGCACCACCCATGTCGGCACGGCCACCACCCACGACCGGACGGCCTCGACCGTCGTCGAGGTCGACAGCACGCCGCGCACCACGTCGACGACCACCGGCACGGACGGCCTTAACCGCCGCTCGTAGCCCTGACAACCCGGCTCGGCCGCTCCGCCCGGAGCGGCCGGCCAAGGAACCGCGATCCTCAAGCACCGTTCGTTCGGCGATGCCGCCGAGCCGCCCATCCAGCTCAAGGAACAGATCGATGCAAGGACATCAGACCATCATCGCTCACTTCGACAGCCGCTCCGACGCCGAGAAGGCCATCGACGCGCTGACGGAGGAGGGCGTCGCCCGCAGCGCCATTCGCGTGCTGCCGGAGGCGCAATCGAACTATTAGCGCTCGGGCACGTCCTACGACCATAGCCGCGACGAGGGCGGATTCTTCGCATCGCTCGGCGACATGTTCCTTCCGGACGAGGACCGCTACGCCTATGCCGAGGGCATGAGCCGCGGCGGGGTCACGGTGGCCATCACCGCCGAGGGCACTCAGGCGACGCAGATCTCGCAGATCGTGGAGCGCTACGGTGCCGTCGACATGGACGAGCGCGAGGAGACGTGGCGCCGCGAGGGCTGGACGGGCTACACGGCGTCCGCGTCGACGCAGGGGACGAGCACCGCCGCGACCGGCACGGCGACGGACCGCGAGGCGATCCCGGTCGTCGAGGAGCAGCTCCGGGTCGGCAAGCGCCAGGTAATGGGCGGCCGGGTGCGGGTGCGGTCCTACGTGGTCGAGACTCCGGTCCAGGAGCAGGTCACCCTGCGGGAGGAGCACGTCCATGTCGAGCGCCGCCCGGTGGACCGCACCTTGACCGCCGAGGACGAGGCGCGCCTCCTGCAGGAGCGGACGATCGAGGTCGAGGAGCGGGGCGAAGAGGCCGTGGTCTCGAAGAGCGCGCGCGTTCGGGAAGAACTCGTGGTCAACAAGACCGCCGAGGAGCGCACGCAGACGGTGTCCGACACGGTGCGCCGCACCGAGGTGGAGATCGAGGACGAGCGCGGCAACCGCGTCGCCGGCACGGGCACCACGGACCGCGACCGGAGCTGAGCCTCGCACCGCTCACCGCTATCGCAACTTAAGGGTCGGGCGCGGCGCCCGACCCTCTCAACCGTGCTTCCCATTCAGAATGCGGGGTGTCAGCGCATCCACCCTCACACGTCCAGGTTCGCCACCGAGAGCGCGTTCTCCTGGATGAACTCGCGGCGGGGCTCGACCACGTCGCCCATCAGCTTGACGAAGAGGTCGTCGGCGTCGGTGGCGTCCTTGATCCTGACCTGGAGCAGGGAGCGGATGTCGCGGTCCAGCGTCGTTTCCCAGAGCTGCTGCGCGGTCATCTCGCCCAGGCCCTTGTAGCGCTGCAACTGCAGGCCCTTGCGTCCGAGCGCCATGACGGAGGTGAACAGGGCGAGGGGGCCGTGGATGGCGGTCTCGTCGCCCTTGCGCACCAGGGTCGCGGTCTTGGCGTAGACGTCCTGGAGGACGGCGGCCCGCTCGTCGAGGCGCCTGGCCTCCTGGCTCGCGATCAGCGCCTGATCGAGCTGGATGGCCTGCGTCACGCCGCGCAGGGTCCGGGTGAGGAGGTAGCCTCCCTCGCGGGCCTCGCCCTGCCAGCCCTGCTCGAACTCCTCGGCCTGGGCATCGAGGCGCCGGGCGATATAGGCCGCGGCACCCGCAGCCCGCTCCGGATCGTCGGCGACGTCCGGGTTCAGGGCGCCCGCGATCGCCGCCTGCTCGACGGCGGCGCGGTCGTAGCGGCTGTGCAGGCTCTGGATGACCTGGCGCACCGCCCGCGCCTCCTCGACGAGGGTCTTGAGCTGAGCGCCCCCGAACTCGAACCCTGACTCGAGGCGCAGCACGGCGCCTTCCGTGCCGGCATCGATGAGGTAATCCTCCAGCGCCCGCTCATCCTTGAGGTAGAGCGAGCTCTTGCCCCGCGCCGCTTTGTAGAGCGGCGGCTGGGCGATGTAGAGGTAGCCGCTGTCGATCAGATCCGGCATCTGCCGGTAGAAGAAGGTGAGCAGCAGGGTGCGGATATGGGCACCGTCCACGTCCGCGTCCGTCATAATGATGATGCGGTGGTAGCGCAGCTTGTCGAGGGTGAAGCGCACCGAGCGGCCGCCTGTCTCCTCGCCCTTCTCGCCGCCGAACTCGATGCCGACGCCGAGCGCCGCGATGAGGGTGCCGATCTGCTCGGAGGAGAGCATCCGGCCCGCCTGCACCCGTTCCGTGTTCAGGATCTTGCCGCGCAAGGGGAGCACCGCCTGGAAGGCGCGGTCGCGGCCCTGCTTGGCGGAGCCGCCGGCCGAGTCGCCCTCGACCAGCAGGAGCTCGCTTTTGGCCGGGTCCTTCTCCTGACAGTCGGCGAGCTTGCCCGGCAGCGAGGTGACGCCGATGGCGTCCTTGCGGATGGCGTCGCGGGCCTTTCGCGCGGCGTCGCGGGCTTGCGCTGCCCGCACCACCTTCTCGACGACCTTCTTCGCCTCGCTCGGATTCTCTTCGAGCCAGGTGCTGAGACCGTCGTTGACCAGGGCCTCCACGACGGGCCGCACCTCGGACGAGACGAGGCGGTCCTTGGTCTGAGACGAGAACTTCGGATCGGGCACCTTCACCGAGACGATCGCGGTCAGGCCCTCGCGGCAATCGTCGCCGACGAGGGTGACCTTCTCGCGCTTCATGAGCCCGGAGGACTCGGCGTAGCCGGTGATCTGGCGCGTCAGCGCGCCGCGAAAGCCCGTCAGGTGCGAGCCGCCGTCGCGCTGCGGGATGTTGTTGGTGAAGCAGAGCACCGTCTCGTGGTAGGAATCGTTCCACCACAGCGCGACCTCGACGCCGATGCCGTCGCGCTCGGCGCGCACCATGATCGGCTTCTGCAGCTCGGGCTTCTTCGACCGGTCGAGGTAGCGCACGAAGGCCTCGACGCCGCCCTCGTAGTAGAGCTCGTCGCGCCGGTGCTCGGCGTGGCGCAGGTCCGACAGGATGATGCGGACGCCGGAATTGAGGAAGGCGAGCTCGCGCAGGCGCTTCTCCAGCGTCGCGAAGTCGAACTCGATGATGGCGAAGGTCTCGGGGCTCGGCAGGAAGGTGACTTCCGTGCCGCGGCGGCCGTTGGCCGGCCCGACCACCGCGAGGGGCGCCACGGCCTCGCCGTGGCGGAACTCCATCGCGTGCTCCTCGCCGTCGCGCCAGATGCGCAGGCGCAGCACGCTCGAGAGCGCGTTCACGACCGAGACGCCGACGCCGTGCAACCCGCCTGACACCTTGTAGGCGTTGCCGCTCTCGGCGGTGTTGTTGAACTTACCGCCGGCATGAAGCTGGGTCATGATGACCTCGGCCGCCGAGACGCCCTCCTCGGCATGGATGCCGGTCGGGATGCCGCGGCCGTTGTCGGTCACGGTGCAGGAGCCATCGGCGTTCAAGGTAACGGTGACTTCCGTCGCGTGGCCGGCGAGCGCCTCGTCGATGGCGTTGTCCACCACCTCGTAGACCATGTGGTGCAGGCCCGAGCCGTCGTCGGTGTCGCCGATATACATGCCCGGCCGCTTGCGGACCGCATCAAGGCCTTTCAGGACCTTGATCGAGTCCGCACCGTATTCGTTCTGGGGCAGGGGGCGGGCAGCGTCAGCCATGAACAGTTGTCCTTCGCGGCGCGCGAACAAAACAGGGGCGCCGGTCACGTGATTCGTCTGAAGCTTTATTTAGGGACGATCCCTTGAAATTTCACCGTCTCACGCGCACGCACGCGCGAGAAAGTTCGACTCATCCTCGTGAAACGACTTCTGCTGGTCAGCGCGCGGCGATCGCCGCGGCGGCGCCCGCCATGACCGCCCCGGTGCCGCGGTTCAGAAGCCGGATCGCCCGGGTCGAGGTGAACAGGCGCCGGGCTCGCGCCGCGAGGAGCGCGTAAGCGCCGAGAACGCCCGAGAGGATGACGGCGATCAGCGCCGCGATCTGGGCGAAGCCCGCGGCTGACAGGTTGCCGAGATCGATCACCGTCGGCAGGAGGGCGAGGAAGAACACGATCACCTTCGGATTGCCGAGCGTGATCGCCAGCCCGGCGAGGAAGAGTTTCACCCCCTTCTCGGTAGGCGCGGCGCCTTCGACCTCGGCCGGGCGCGCCGGGGCGGTCCAGAGCTTGAAGGCGAGGTAGAGAAGGTAGGCCGCGCCGGCATACTTGATCGCGAGGAACAGTGTCTCGAAGGTCTGGGCGAGAACGGCGAGGCCCATGGCGGCCACCGTGAACCAGACGAGGTCGCCAACCACGAAGCCGGCGATGAAGGGAATGATGCCGGAGAGCCCGCGCCCGAGGACCCGGGCGAGCACCGCGGCGACGCCGGGGCCGGGCGAGGCCACGGCCATGACGTAGGCCGCGCTGAAGAGAAGGAGGCCAGCGAGGGTCATGGGGCTTCAGCTTCCTTCGGGAGATCAAGGAGCGGCGAGGCGGGCCAACGGCGACCCTGCGAGCCAGAACATACCATGCGTCGCGGCATGGGCCACCATGGCGCGTTCGAGGCCGTACCGGGCGTAGAGCCAGCCATAGGCCAAGCCTGCGGCGCCGTTGAGGGCGAGGGTGCGAAACACCAGGACGCCATCAAGCGGCACGGCCGCCGCGAGCCCAGGCAGGTGACCCGCCGCGAAGGCGAGGGCGGCAAGTGCGTTCGCCGGCCAGAGGACCCATCCCGGTCGCCTTCCGAAGGTCGCGGGCGCGAGGCGCGCGCCGACCCAGACGAGGAGCGTCATCAGGCCGAAGCGCAGCAGGATCTCCTCCACGATCCCGCCGTAGAGAAGGGCGTTGAGCTTCACCCAGACAGTGCCCTCGCCGAGGTGCGCGCCCAGGCCCGCGAAGGAGCCGGGCGAGAGCCGGCGCAGCCCGAGGTCGGCCAAGAGGATCGTGAAGCCGATGGCGACGGCGAGAAGAAGGGCCGTCCGCCAGCCGCCGCGGGCTCTCTCGCGGGTCCAGGGACCGGCGACGAGGGAGCGCAGGCCGACCCGCGGCGCGAGGGCGGCACCGATCCCTGAAGCCGCGAGCACCAGGAGGGCCGGCTGGGCCAGGATTCCGGCGGCGAGCACCGCGGCGGGCACAGTATCCAGTCCCGGCCGGGTGCGCAGGGCGGCGAGGGCCGGCGCGAGCAGGGGCAGAAGCGAGAGCAGGGCGAGGAGGCCGAGCGCAGCGATCCGCAGGAACGCCGGCCAGAAGGCCGGGCGGGGCCCGGCCGCATCCGTGCTCACCGCAGCCGCTCCGCCCGCCCCGGCGTCACGCCGACGAGGTCGGCGCGGGCGTCGAGCTCCGCGAAGAGCGCCGCGTCCGCCCCCGTCATCCAGACCTGGCCGCCGATCGTCTCCAGGGCCGAGAACAGGGCGCCGCGCCGGCGCGGATCGAGATGGGCCGCCACCTCGTCGAGGAGGATGAGGGGCGAGAGCCCGCTCATCGCCGTGACGAGCCGGGCATGGGCCAGCACCAGGCCGATGAGGAGCGCCTTCTGCTCTCCCGTCGAGGCAAGGCTCGCCGGGATGTCCTTCGGGCCGTGACGGACAGCGAGGTCCGTCGCCTGCGGCCCGACGAGGGTGCGGCCGGCCGCCCGGTCGCGGGCGCGGCCCTCCCGCAGGATGGCGCGGTAGCGGTCTTCCGCGTCGACGGCGGGATGGCTCGCGACGAGGGCGTCGATCTCGCCCTCGAGGTTGAGCCGGGCGAAGGGGAAGGGCGAGGCCTCGTCGCGGGTGGCGAGGACGAGGGCGTCGAGGCGCTCCACCGTCTCGCGCCGGGCGGCCGCGACCGCCACGGCGAGTTCGGCGAGTTCCCGCTCGATGGCGTCCAGCCAGATCCGGTCGTCGGGGCTCTCCTCGAGCACCCGGTTACGCGAGCGCAGAGACCGTTCGAGGGCGTTGACCCGGGCGGCGTGGTCGGCGTCGACGGCGAGCACGAGGCGATCGAGGAAGCGGCGGCGGTCGCCGGCCGCTCCGCGGAACAAGGCGTCGAGATCCGGGGTCAGCCAGACGAGGCGCAGGTGCTCCGCGAAGGCCGCGGGCGAGGCGGCGGATCCTCCGTCGATGCGGCAGACCCGCCCCGCCCGCCCGTCCTCGGCCCGGCTGAGCGCCGTGCCGAGCCGGTGCTCGCCGAAGGCGGTGTCGAGGGTCACTGAGACCGCGAAAGCGGGGGCGCCCTGGCGCGCCATCTCGGCGAGGTCCGCCCGGCGCAGGCCGCGCCCGGGGGCGAAGAGCGAGAGTGCCTCGAGCAGGTTCGTCTTGCCCGCCCCGTTGTCGCCGACGAGGGCCACGAGAGAGCGCTCGACGGCCAAGTCGAGGATCTCGTAGGTGCGAAAATCCTGCATGATCAGGCGCGTGACGCGGGGGAGGGCCGCCATCCGGGCGGGTTCACTCGCCGGCATCACCGATGAGCTTGCGGATGTCACGCGATCCATGAAGGACGCGAACGATGAGCACGGCTTCATCATCGACGCGGTAGAGGATCAGGTAGTTCCTGAACGCCACCTGCCGCAGATCGGGGGCGAGCGTCGGGACAGGGCGGCCCTGCCATGGGTGATCACGCATGAGTGTGCAGCGCGCGCAGCTCGTCGACGAAGGTTCGCGCTCTCACAGGGTCGCCGATCGCGATGAAGTCACCGATGGCTTCGAAGTCGCTCTCGGCCCGTGGCGAGAACCGAATTCGTCTCACCGAGATCTCATGCGCGCCATGGCGTCGTATTTCGCAGAGAGGCGATCGAAGACTTGGTCCGCATCCACGGGCTCACCGCTGTTGATCCCAGCCTCCCAGGCCTCCCGCAGATCATCCAAGGTGCGGATCGCCTGACGCTCCTGCTCACCGATAAGCCGCATGCCTTCGCGCACGACCTCATCGACGTTCGCGAAGCGGCCTGAAGCGACGAGGTCTTCCGCGAGGGCCTCTTCCTCTCGGTCAAGGACGTAATGCTTCGACATCGATAGTCCCCTGGCCGTTCTCGTCTCTCAGATCAGCACGCGCCACCGAACGCGCAAGGCGCGCCATCACACCCGCATCGGCATCAGCACGTAGAGCGCCGGCGCCGCGTCGCGGTCCTGAATCAGGGTCGGGGAGCCGGGATCGGCGAGCCGGAACAGGGCCGTGTCGCCCTCGAGCTGGGCGGCGATGTCGAGGAGGTAGCGCGCGTTGAAGCCGATATCGATGGAGGGGGCGTCGTAGTCGACCTCCAGCTCCTCCGTCGCCGAACCTGAATCCGGGTTGGTGACGGTCAGCACCAGCCGCCCGTCGGCGATGGCGAGCTTCACGGCCCGCCCCCGCTCCGAGGAGATGGTGGAAACGCGGTCCACCGCCCGGGCGAACTGGTCGCGCTCCACCGTGAGGAGCTTGTCGTTGCCCGAGGGGATCACGCGCTGGTAGTCCGGGAAGGTGCCGTCGATGAGCTTGGAGGTCAGCACCACCTCGCCGAAGGTGAGGCGCACCTTGGCCGAGGACAGCTCGATGCCGACATTTTCCTCGCCCGCCTCGACGAGCTTCTGGATCTCCGCCACCGCCTTGCGCGGCACGATCACGCCGGGCATGCCCTGCGCGCCCTTGGGCGCCGGCATCTCGACGCGGGCCAGCCGATGGCCGTCCGTGGCGACGGCCCGGAGCTTCGTCTCGCCGCCGGCCTCGACGGCGTGAAGGTAGATGCCGTTGAGGTAGTAGCGGGTCTCTTCCGTGGAGATCGCGAACTGGGTCTTGTCGATGAGGCGCTTGAGCTCCGTCGCCTTGATGTCGAAGCGGTGCGGCAGCTCGCCCGCGGCGAGGTCCGGGAAGTCACTCTCGGAAAGGGCCTGCAGCATGAAGCGCGAGCGGCCGGAGCGGATCTGCATCTGGCCTGAATCGCCAGGGGTCTCGAGGGAGACCTGGGCGCCCTCGGGCAGCTTGCGCACGATGTCGTAGAGGACGTGGGCCGGCACGGTGGTGGCGCCGCCATCCGCCACCTCGGCGGGGATGGTCTCGGTGACCTCGATGTCGAGGTCGGTCGCCTTGAGGCGCAGCCGCTCGCCGTCCGAGCGCAGGAGCACGTTGGAGAGGATCGGGATCGTGTTGCGCCGCTCGACGACGCGGTGGACGTGGCCGAGCGACTTCAACAACGCCGCCCGCTCGACTGTCACTCTCATCGGTCAATCCGTAGGGTTCTAGAAACGTCCGGCCCGGCTTTCAGGGCCGAGCCGGGGTCGTGAAGGCGGGGCGCTCGCCGCAAGCGGCGGTCAAGCGGGGCCGGCAGAGTGGCGAAGCGCAAGCCGAAAGGCAAGGGAGTAGGGCTTCGCCGTCAGCGCCATCCCAGACCTCGTCATCGCTCCGCGCTGTCATTCCGGGGCCGCGCAGCGGAGCCCGGAATCCATGTCTGGGCCGGGTGCTGGCCGCTCCCGCTCACCCGGTCGTGGGTTCCGGGTTCTCGGCTTCGCCGAGCCCCGGAATGACGATGCTGGGCGAGGCCGCGCCGGGGACCGCCGTCAATCCTGCAGCATGCGCTTCAGGAGCTCGACCTCGTCGTTGAGCGACGTGTCCTCCGACAGTGCCTTCTCGATCTTGCGCACGGCGTGGAGCACCGTGGTGTGATCGCGCCCGCCGAAGCGCCGGCCGATCTCCGGCAGGGAGCGCAGGGTGAGCACCTTCGAGAGATACATCGCGATCTGGCGCGGGCGCACCACCGCGGCCGTGCGGCGCTCCGAGAGGATATCGGAGCGCGAGACGTTGTAGCGGGAGGCGACGAGCTTCTGGATGTCCTCGATCTTGACGCGCTTGGGCTCGCGGTTCTTCACGAGGTCGCGGATCGCGGTCTCGGCGGTCTCGATCGTCACGGCAGTGCCGGTCAGCGTCGCGTGCGCCAGGAGCCGGTTGACGGCCCCTTCGAGATCGCGGCCATTCGACTCGATCTGCTTGGCGACGTAGGTCACGACTGCCGGCGCGACCTCGAAGCTCGGATGGGCCGCCTGCACCGCCGCGAGGCGGGTCTGGAGGATCGCCCCGCGCAAGCCTTCGTCGAGGGTGCCGATCTCCACCACGAGGCCGCCGGCGAGCCGCGAGCGGGCCCGCTCGTCGAGCGCTTCCAGCTCCGCGGGCGGTCGGTCGCCCGCCACCACCACCTGGCGCCCGGCATCGATGAGGGCATTCAGCGTGTGGCCGAACTCGGCCTGGATCGTCTTGCCCTGGATGAACTGCACGTCGTCGATGATGAGGAGGTCGATGCCGCGCAGGCGCTCCTTGAAGGCGTGGGAGGTCTGCGCCTTCAAGGACGCGACGAAACCGTACATGAAGCGGTCGGCGGTGAGATAGATCACCCGCCGCCCCTGCGCCCGGGCTTCGTGGCCGATGCCGTGCAGGAGATGGGTTTTGCCCAAGCCCACCCCGGCATGAAGGTAGAGCGGGTTGTAGAGCGCTGCGCCCTGATGCCGGGCGACGCGGTCGGCGGCGGCATGCGCCAGGGCGTTGGAGCGCCCGACCATGAAGCTCTCGAAGGTGAGGCGCGGATCGAGCGGCGCGCCCGCCGCGTCGGGCTCGACCAGGTCCGATGGTGCCGGTCCGGCCGCCTTGCGGCTATCCGAAGCCGGCACCGGCCGGGGGGACGCCGTCGCCGTCGGGGCTGCGGGGCGGGGCGTCTCGCGGGCCAGGCTGCCGCGCACGCCGATGCTGACCCGCGCCAGGGCCGGCGCCTCGCTCCGATAGACGCTGAGCACGCGGTCGGCGTAATGCGCCTCGATCCAGCTCTTCAGGAACCGGGTCGGCACGGTGAGGCAGGCGCAGCCGTCGATCACCGTCTCGAGCTCGAGGCGCGCGAACCAGCTCGTGAACACGTCCTCGCCGAGCTCGGCCCGCAGGCGGCGCTTGACGCGGGTCCAGGTCTCGCGGGCGGAGGCTGTCGCCTCGTCGGCGGCCCCGTCCGTCGCCGGGACCGGCCGCTCCGCCCTATCGGTCGCCGCCATCTCCGCCTCCACGTCGCGCTCCGGCTGACGCCGTTCGTCGCGCCGGCCCGCCTCCCCCGCGGGTCGTTCGCTGCGCGCCATCGCGACCGGACCGCTCAAGGCGCGCTCATTGCCATTCCGAAACATGCCGATGTCCCTTCCCAAGGTCGCCGGCGCGCCGCTCCCCGGCGTCATCCCGCGTCCCCGTACGCCACACCTGCCCACCCGGCCGACCTGCAGGACATACGCTCCCGCGGGCCGCACCCGAGGGCGCCCCCTGTTCACATTTTCTGTTTATTGTTCGAGGTGTCTGGCCGCCGAACCCAGTCGTTCAGCTAACCGGAAAGGCTAATGCAAGTCGTCCTCGTCGAGGAAGGACGATGAGAACCGCAGCTTGTCTTTAGGTGAAGCGACAGTAAACAAGGCCTTATCCCCAGGATCGAGGTTAGGACAACTGATTGAGCGGTGGATTACTTCCCGGCAGGGCCGCTGAAGTGGATTGACCTTACACAGCCCCCCGCGGGGGTGCAACAGAAGAGAGTCCCCAGATTTCCCAACCCGCCCCGCGAGTGGCGCCGGAGCCCGCGCTTGTCAGCTCATAAGCACCTGTTCTGTTTAACATTTTGTTCACCCCGGCGGCTCGGGAACCCTTGCGACTCGTAACGCGCGACCAAGCTTCGCCGTTCCAGCGATTCGCACGACTCCGGCCGAGATTCGAGGGGCTCTCTTTCCTTTGCCGCTTAAGCTTATGAGCGCGCTTGGCTTTCTCTGCGCGGTCGCCGATCGGCTGTCCCGCGGCGCCACCCGCCGCGGCGCGGGCAGAGTCAAGGGCCCGCGAACGGCATGGCAGCGCCCCTCCGAACGTCAAAAAGCCCGGCGCAGGGCCGGGCTTTTCAGGAACGTCAGGACCGGAAGTGTCAGGCTCAGGCGCTGAGCGCCTTCACCCGCGCCGTCAGGCGCGACACTTTGCGCGAGGCGAGGTTCTTGTGGACGATCCCCTTCTGGGCGGCCCGCATGATCTCCGGCTCGGCGGCGCGCAGGGCCTCCGACGCGGCGGACTGGCTGCCGGTGGCGATCGCCTCCTCGACCTTCTTGAGGAAGGTACGCATGCGCGAGCGGCGCGCGCGGTTCATCGCGGTGCGCTTCGCGATCTTGCGGGTCATCTTCTTGGCCGACACGGTGTTGGCCATGGGGGCGATCCTCGTTCTCGACCCGACCGCGGCCCGCGGCGCGGGCTATCGGATCGGCAGGTGGCAGGAAAAGGTGAAGGCCCGCGCGAAGGACGCGCAGGCCCGAATGCGGCGGTGTATAACCGCGGCGCCTGAGCGCGTCAACGCGCGATGCGCGCCGGTGCCGCGCTCAGGCGAGCGCCCGCGCGAGCACCGCCGGGTCGACGTTGCCGCCCGACAGAATGACGCCGACGTTGAGCCCCTTCACCGGCACGGCGCCGGCGAAGGCTGCCGCTGCGGCGAGACACCCCGTGGGTTCGAGCACGGTCTTCATGCGCAGGGCAAAGAAGCGCATGGCGGCGAGCAGGCCCTCGTCGCTCACGGTGACGACGTCCGCGACCCTGTCCCGGATGATGGGGAAGGTGCGGTCGCCCAGATGCGTGGTCAGCGCCCCGTCGGCGAGGGAGCGCGGCACTGGGATGCGCACGATGGCGCCGGAGCGGAACGAGCGCTGGCCGTCGTTGCCCGCCTCCGGCTCGACGCCGATCACCCGGCAGCCGGGGGAGAGCTCGGCCGCCGCGAGCGCCGAACCCGCGAGCAGCCCGCCGCCGCCGAGGCAGACGAAGAGAAGATCGAGAGGGCCGACCTCCTCGAAGAGCTCCTTCGCCGCCGTGCCCTGGCCGGCGATTACGTCGAAATGGTCGTAAGGTGGGATGAGGGTGAGGCCGCGCTCGGCCGCGAGGTCGCGGGACAGCGCCTCCCGGTCCTCCTTGTAGCGGTCGAAGAGCACGACGTCGGCGCCGTAGCCCCGCGTTGCCTCGACCTTCATCGCCGGCGCGTCCTGCGGCATCAGGATGGTCGCCGGCACGCCTTGCAGGCGCCCGGCATAGGCGATGGCCTGGGCGTGGTTGCCCGACGAGAAGGCGAGGACGCCCTGGCGTCGCGCATCCCCGGGCAGCGCCGCGATGGCATTGAAGGCGCCGCGGAACTTGAAGGCCCCGGTGCGCTGCAGGTTCTCCGCCTTGAAGTAGAGGCGGGCGCCGGTTTGGGCATCCGCGGTGCGCGAGGTCAGGACCGGGGTACGGTGGGCCTGGCCGGCGATGCGCTCGGCGGCGCGGGCAACGTCGGCGTAGGTCGGTAGCGGAAGGACGGGCTCGGGGTGACGAGCCTCGGCGATGGCAGCGCTCATGAACTGACCTCGTCTAGCGGTTCTGGAAGTCGGCTTTGCGCTTCTCCACGAAGGCCGCCATGCCTTCCTTCTGGTCGGCGGTGGCGAACATGGCGTGGAAGACCCGCCGCTCGAAGCGAATGCCCTCGGCCAGCGTCGTCTCGTAGGCGCGGTTCACGCTCTCCTTCGTCATCATGGCGATGGGCAGCGACATCGCAGCGATGGTCTCGGCGGTTTTCAGCGCTTCGCCCAAGAGGTCGGCGGCCGGGATCACGCGCGAGACGAGGCCGGAGCGCTCGGCCTCGGCCGCGTCCATCATGCGCCCCGTGAGGCACAGCTCCATCGCCTTGGCCTTGCCGACGATGCGGGTGAGGCGCTGCGTGCCGCCGGCGCCCGGCATGACGCCGAGCTTGATCTCGGGCTGGCCGAACTTCGCGGTATCGGCGGCGAGGATGATGTCGCACATCATGGCGAACTCGCAGCCGCCGCCGAGCGCAAAGCCGGCGACCGCGGCGATGATCGGCTTGCGCTTGTGCGCCACGCGATCCCAGGAGGTGATGAAATCGTCGAGGTAGGTCTGCGGGTAGGCGAGCCCCGACATTTCCTTGATGTCGGCGCCGGCAGCAAAGGCCTTCTCCGAGCCCGTGATCACCGTGCAGCCGATGGCGGGGTCGCGCTCGAAGCCGTCGAGCGCCTCGTTGATCTCGCCGACCAGGGCCGCGTTCAAGGCGTTGAGCGCCTGCGGCCGATTGAGCGTGATGAGGCCGACCTTGCCCCGGGTCTCGACGAGGATGGTCTCATAAGCCATGGCGCGCTCCCTCAAGCCTGTGCCGCCCTGGCCTAAGGGCAGCGGCGCAGGGCGGCAAGCCGTATTCGCGCAAGGCAGGGCGGCGGCGCGCCTCTACCCGCACAGCGCCCACTCAGACCGGCGGGGTGCCGTTGGCCGAGAGCACCTCGCCGGCGAGGTACAGGGAACCGCAGACGAGGACCCGGGGCGGGCGGTCCCAGACGTAGTCGTTGAGGGAGGTCAGGGCCGCCTCGACGTTGGGCGCCGTCGAGCTCGTGAGCCCGACTCGGGCCGCGATGGCGGCCACCTCCTCGGCCGGGCGCGCGGCGAGCTGGGCGGGGATCGGCACGGCGATGAGCTCGCGGGCGAGCCCTGCGAAGTTCCGCAGGAAGCCGTCCGCGTCCTTCGTGCCGAGCATCCCCGTGACCAGGACGAGGGGCGCGGCGCTCGTCTCCTCGAGGTCGGCCATGGCGGCGGCGAGCACGCGGCCGCCGTCGCGGTTGTGGCCGCCGTCGAGCCAGAGCTCGGCGCCGTCCGGAACGAGACCCGGAAGCCGGCCGCGGGTCAGACGCTGGAGGCGGCCTGGCCAGTCGGCCCCAACGAGCCCCCGCTCGTAGACCGGGGGCTCCAGGTCGCCGAACCCTGCGGCGCGCAAGGCAGCGATGGCGGTGCCGGCGTTGACGATCTGGTGGCGGCCCGACAGCCGCGGCCGGGGCAGGTCGAGGAGGCCGTTCTCGTCCTCGTAGACGAGGCGGCCCCCCTCCTCCCGGGCCGAGAAGTCCTGGTTGCCGACGAAGATCGGCCCCGCCCCGCGCCGCTCGGCCTCCGCGACGAGCACGGCATCGGCCTCCGGGTAGTCCTGCGGCGCGATCACGGCGGGGGCGCCGCGCTTAAAGATGCCGGCCTTCTCGAAGGCTACCTTGTCGAGGGTGTCACCGAGATACTCGGCGTGATCGTAGCCGATCGGCGTCACGACGGCGGCGGCGGGCGCCGCGATGACGTTCGTCGCGTCGAAACGGCCGCCGAGGCCGACTTCCAGGAGCAGCACGTCGGCCGGTGTCTCCGAGAAGAGAAGAAGGGCCACCGCCGTCGTGATCTCGAAGACGGTGATCGGCTCGCCCCGGTTGGCCGCCTCGCAGCGCCGCATGGCTTCCACGAAGCGCTCCTCGTCGACGAAGCGACCGCCGCCCCAGCGTCCGAGCCGGATGCGCTCGTGGAAGCGCACGAGATGGGGCGAGGTATAGACGTGCACGCGCCGTCCCGCCGCCTCCAGGATCGCTCGCATGAAGGCGATGGTGGAGCCCTTGCCGTTGGTGCCGGCGACGTGGATCACCGGCGGCAGGTTGGCTTGCGGATGGCCGAGCCGCTCCAGGAGGCGCTCGATGCGCCCCAGCGAGAGGTCGATCGTCTTCGGGTGAAGCGCGAGGAAGCGCGCGATGAGCGCGTCGGAGGATTCCATGCCGCCCCGTCAGGCCGCCTCGGCCCGCGGCTCGGCTTTCGTCATCAGGCGGCAGAGCCGCGCCACCGTGCCCTTCATCGCGTGGCGATGGACCACCTGGTCCACCATGCCATGGGCCATGAGGTATTCCGCGCGCTGGAAGCCGTCGGGCAGCTTCTCGCGGATCGTCTGCTCGATGACCCGAGGCCCGGCGAAGCCGACGAGCGCGCCGGGCTCGGCGAGATGCACGTCGCCCAGCATGGCGTAGGACGCGGTGACGCCGCCCGTCGTCGGGTTGGTGAGCACGACGACGTAAGGAAGACGCGCGGCGCGCAGGCGCCGCACGGCGATGGTGGTGCGGGGCATCTGCATGAGGGAGAGCACGCCCTCCTGCATCCGCGCGCCGCCGGACGCTGTGAAGACCACGTAGGGCGTGCGCTTCTCGACCGCCGTCTCGGCGCCGCGGATGAAGGCCTCGCCGGCGGCGGTGCCGAGGGACCCCGTGATGAAGTCGAGGTCCTGGACCGCGATCGTCATGGCCAGGCCCTCGCAGCGGCCGTAGCCGATCTTGAAGGCGTCCTGGAGGCCCGTTTTCGCCTTGGCGTCGCGGATCCGGTCGACGTAGCGCTTGCTGTCGCGGAACTTCAGCGGGTCGGGTTCGACCTCGGGCAGGGGCACGTCGATCCAGGTGCCCTCGTCGAACATCATCTTGAGGCGCTGCACGGCGCCGATGCGCAGGTGATGGTCGGAGCCCGGGATCACCCAATGGTTGGCTTCCACCTCCTTGTGGAAGACCACCTGACCCGTGTCCGGGCACTTGATCCAGAGATTCTCGGGCGTCTCGCGCTTGAACAGCGTCTTGATGCGCGGCCGGACGACTTCGGAGATCCAGTTCATGGGGGTGATCCGTGACGGAGGGCGCCTAAGAGCGGCGCGGCGTCTTTGATGGTTCGGCTGCTAGTGGTTCGGCTGCGCGGCTTCGAGCTGCTCGATGCGACGCTTCAAGGCGCTGATCTCGGCCCGAAGCTCGCGCAGATGCGCCAGAACAAGGTTCTCAGGTTCGCTCATGGAGGCTTACATACGCCCTCCCGGGCGCGGGTTCCAGCCTCAAGCCTCGCCGGCGTTCCGCCCCCGCCCCGCCGCTGCCTGCATCGCCCGCCACCGTCCCGGCGAGAGGCCGAAAGCCGCCTTGAACTGACGCGTCATGTGGCTCTGGTCGGCGAAGCCCGTCTCTGCTGCCGCATCGGCCAGGGCCGCGCCCGACCGGATGAGTGCGCGCGCCCGCGCCAGGCGCCGCAAGGTCAGGTAGCGGTACGGGCTCGTGCCGAGCCGCCGCCGGAACTGCCGGGCGCCTTCGAACCGGTCGAGGCCCGTGACGGCCTCGAGCTCCTCCGACGCGACGACGCGCTGGTGATGGGCGTCGAGATAGGCGCGGGCGCGCTCGACGGCCCGGGCGCAGGCGGCGTTCCTCGCCGAACCTCGCGTCGCGGACGGGTCGAGGTCGATGAGCGCCTCCGCGACGGCGGCGACCGCCTGATCCGCTTCGAGGGGCTCGAGCGGCCGGTCGAGGTCGGCGAGCAGGGCGACGAGCGCGCCGCGCAGGCGGGCATCGTCCAGCACGGCCCGGCGCACGAAGGGCAGCGCGCCCGCGCGGCCGCCCAGGGCGTCCCGGATCAGGCGGGGCTCGATATAGGCCATGCGGTAGGTGAAGCCCGTCTCCGCCCCGGCGCGGCCGTTATGGACCTCGTCTGGGTGAATGACGATGAGGTCGCCGGTCAGGCTATTCGCCTCCGCGCCGCGGTAATCGAACCGCTGCACCCCCGAGAGCGTGATGCCGAGGGCGTAAGTGTCGTGGCGGTGCGGATCGAAGGCGTATCCAGAGAAATACGCCTCGACCCGCTCGACGGCGCCGATGTCGGGCGAGAGGCGCAGCCAGTCGCGGTGCGAGGCCCCGCACGATCCTTCAAGACGCACCGGACGCGCTTCGGGCACAGGCTCCCCCATGCGCTACGACACCAAAGTCGCCATCGTGGTGCGCGAAAACCTCGCGCCCTGGCAGAAGCTGAACGTCACGGCCTTCCTCGCGGGCGGGCTCGTCGGAACGTATCCCGAACTGCCCGGCGAACCCTACCAGGATGCGTCGGGACGATTCTACGGTCCTCTCATCCGCCAGCCGATCCTGATCTTCGCTGCCTCGGGCGAGGAGCTGACACGCACGCTCGCCCGGGCCCGCGAGCGCGCCCTGCGCTGTTCGATTTACACGCATGACCTCTTCGCGACCGGCAACGACGCCGACAACCGCGCCGCCGTGGCCCGCGTCACGACGGACGCCCTCGACCTCGTCGGGCTCGCGCTCCACGCCGAGCGCAAGGACGTGGACAAGGTCACGAAGGGCTTGAGCCTGCATCCTTGAGGGGATTGCCTCCGTGCTGAACCAAAGCCATCTCGCCCACGCGTTCGAGGCCGTCACGGAGCATTGGTCGCCCCGCGTCATCGCGGATGCCAACGGGCAGTTCATCAAGCTCGCCAAGGTCAAGGGCACGTTCGTCTGGCACGCCCATGCGGAAGAAGACGAGTTCTTCCTGGTCTGCCGCGGCACCTTCGTCCTGCACTTTCGCGACGGCTCGGAGGTGGTGCTGAACGCGGGCGACTTTCACACTGTGCCGCGCGGGGTCGAGCACCTGCCCAGCGCGCCCGGCGAGGCCTGGATCCTGTTCGTCGAGCCCGCCCAGACGAAGCACACCGGCGAGGTCGTGACCGAGCGGACGCGCTCCATCGCGAGCCAGACGGCGCATCGGCGGTGATGGGCATGGATGGCGCCCCGGCACTTGGCGCCTCGAGCCTCAGGGCCTGAGCAGAACCTTCCCCGTCGCCTCGCGGCGCGCGATCACCTGCAGGGCTTCGGCGCCCTGCTCCAGGGGATATTCCGCGTGGACGCGGGCGGAGAGCGCCCCCTCGGCGGTGCGGGCGAAGAGCCATTCCTGATTGGCAGCGTTGGCCTGCGGATCGCGCTCGGCGAAGGCGCCCCAGAACACGCCCTGGATGTCGCAGCCTTTCAAGAGGGCGAGGTTGAGCGCGATCTTGGGGATCTCGCCGCCCGCGAAGCCGACGACGAGGTAGCGCCCGGCCCAGGCGATGGCCCGCAGCGCCGGCTCGGCCAACTCCCCGCCCACGGGGTCGAGGACGACGTCGACCCCAGCCCCGCCCGTGAGCTCCTTGAGGCCCCCGCGCAGATCTTGCGCGGCGTAGTCGAGGAGAAGGCTTGCGCCGTGCTCCTGCGCGACGGCGAGCTTTTCGGGCGAGGAGGCGCAGGCGATCACCGTCGCGCCGAGCGCCCGGCCGATCTCGACGGCGGCGAGGCCCGTGCCCCCAGCCGCGCCGAGTACGGCGAGCGTCTCCCCGGCCCTCACGCGCGCCCGATCCTTCAAGGCGTGCAGCGCGGTGCCGTAGGTGATCGTGAGGCCGGCCGCCTGCTCGTCCGTGACCGCATCGGGCACCCGGGCGAGGCGCAAGGCCGGCACCGCCACCCGCTCCCGCGCCGCGCCCCAGCCGGTGTAGGCCGCGACGCGCTCGCCCACCTGCCAGCCCTCGACGCCGGCGCCCAGCGCCAGGATGCGCCCGCAGCATTCGCCGCCCGGCGAGAAGGGCAGGGCAGGCTTGAACTGGTAGCGGCCCGCGATGATGAGGGTGTCGAAGAAGTTCAGCGCCGCGGCCGACACTCCAACGATCACTTCGCCGGCCTGAGGCTCGGGTTCTGGCACCTCGGCGAGGACGAGGTCGTCGGGCCCGCCGAGCCGCTCGCAAAGGAGAGCGCGCATCAGCTCGCCTCCACCACGCCGCCGGCTTCGAGCGCGCGCCGTAACCGCCCGAAGGCGAGGCGCAGGCGCGACTTCACGGTGCCCAGCGGCAAGCCCGTGCGCTCGGCGATCTGGGAATGGGACAGGCCCTGGAAGAAGGCGAGGCGCACCAGGTCCAGCTGCTCCGTGGGAAGGCGATCGAGGGCGATGCGCACGGCGGCTTCGCGCTGGTGTACGTCGACCAGGCGGTCGAGGTCGCTCTCGTCGGCGACGTCCAGCGCCGGATCCTCCGTGTCGAGGAAGGCGAGGCGGTCGCGGCGCAGGTGATCGATGCGGCGGTTGCGCGCCACCCGGTAAAGCCAGGTCGCGACGGAGGACTTTTGGGGGTCGAACAGGGCGGCCTTGCGCCAAAGCGCCACCATCGCTTCTTGGGCAATTTCCTCGGCCAGGGCCGGATCGGCGCCCTGGCGCAGGAGGTAGGTGACGAGCCGCGGCGCGAAATGGTCGAAGAGGCGCGTGAAGGCCGCCCGGTCGCGGCGTTGCGCGACGGCGGCGACCAGCTCTGCCCATTCCCCCTGCGCCGTCATCCCGAACCCGGTCACACTCGTCTCGCGGCGCGCCCGGATCGAAGCGCGGCCGCGACACTGGCATGGAGCTTAGCCGAACGGAACCGGGGACGTGGCCCTCTAACCCCTGGCGCGGCAGAGTGCCGCCATGCTGAAGCTTTTCCCCTCGCCCGCCCACGATGTCGAGGGCCGCGCCTATGCCCGGCGGATCTGGGCCATCGCCCTCGGCATCCTCGTCTTCGCCGCCGGGCAATGCGCCTGGGCGCTCGCCATCGACTCGCGCCAGCTTCTGAAGGACGGGCTCGACTGGGCCTACGACGTCGCGCTTTACGGGTTGGCCGCCTTCGTCTTCGGACGCTCGGCGCGGGCCGAGCGGGCGACCGCACTCCTCATCGCCGCGATCCTCGGCCTCGCTGGCCTGCACACCCTCTACGACCTCTGGGACAAAGTGGCGAACCCGCGCCCGATCGACCCGCTGACCTTGGGCTTCTCGGCCGCCAGCGCGATCCTGATCGCGTTCCTGGTCGTCGGCCTGCTCTGGCGGTTCCACGGCAGCGCCAACCCGCTGATCCAGGCCACGTGGCTGACGAGCCGCAACGATGCGCTCGCCACCCTGATCGGCGCCACGCTGATCCTCGCCGCCCGCCTCTCGCCGGTGCGCTGGCCGGAATACGTCCTCGACCTCGTCTACGCAGGGATGAGCTTTCAGGCGACGGCCGCAATCGTGCGGGCGGAGTGGCGCGCCCGTTTGGAACAGCGGCCCGATTGACTTCCCCCTTCGCCGGCGTAACGTCGTCTCCGTTCCGAGGGGGGCCGCGCCTGAGCGGCTGAGATTGGGCTGACGCCCTGACCCTTGAACCTGATCCGGGTCATACCGGCGGAGGGACGGGAACTTGCAGCCGCTCAACCCACGCCATCAGACCAAGTTCAGCCCGAGTCGCCGGGGCGGCGTAGCCGCTCCGCAAGCGCGCTCGGACCGCGGCCGTTGCCGTGTTCCGCATCCTCAATGGCCTGATCGCATGCGCGATCGGGTCGGCGCCGCCGCTGATGCGGCGGGTTCCCCGCAGGGAGACACACAATGAACATCCCCGTCCCGCCCCCGAAGGGCCTGCCGCAATCGGTCACCACCGGGCCGATCCAGGGCTCGCGCAAGGTCTACGCCGCGGTGCCGGGCCGGCCGGACGTTACGGTGCCGTTCCGCGAGGTCGTCCTCTCCGATCCGAACGAGGCGCCGGTGCGGGTCTACGATCCGTCGGGCCCCTACACGGAGACGGATGCGGGCATCGACCTCGCCAAGGGTCTGCCGGAGGTCCGCGCGCCCTGGATCGCGGCACGCGGCTATGCGGCGGTGGAGCCCCGCCCGGTGAAGCCGGAGGACAACGGCCACGTCTCGGCGGACAAGCTCGTCGCCGCCTGCCCGGCCGAGCGCGTCATCCGCAAGGGAGCGCCCGGCCAGCCCGTCACGCAGTACGAGTTCGCCCGCGCCGGGATCACTACCGAAGAGATGATCTACGTCGCCCACCGCGAGAACCTCGCCCGGGAGCAGGCGCTGGCTGAGGCCGAGGAGAAGCTCGCCGACGGCGAGAGCTTTGGGGCTGCCATCCCGCCCTTCATCACCCCGGACTTCGTGCGCGACGAGGTGGCCCGCGGCCGGGCCATCATCCCGGCGAACATCAACCACCCCGAGCTCGAGCCGATGGCGATCGGCCGCAACTTCCTGGTCAAGATCAACGCCAATATCGGCAACTCGGCGGTGGTCTCCACCGCCGCCGACGAGGTGGAAAAGCTCGTCTGGGCGATCCGCTGGGGCGCCGACACGGTCATGGACCTCTCGACGGGCCGGAACATCCACAACATCCGCTCCTGGATCCTGCGCAATTCGCCCGTGCCCATCGGCACGGTGCCGATCTACCAGGCCCTGGAGAAGGTGGGCGGCGACCCGATGAAGCTCGACTGGGAGGTGTTCAAGGACACCCTCATCGAGCAGGCCGAGCAGGGCGTCGACTACTTCACGATCCACGCCGGCGTGCGGCTTCCTTACGTGCCGCTGACCGCCAAGCGCGTGACGGGCATCGTCTCGCGCGGCGGCTCGATCATGGCGCGCTGGTGCCTCGGCCACCACAAGGAGAGTTTTCTCTACGAGCGCTTCGACGAGATCTGCGACATCATGCGGGCGTATGACGTCTCGTTCTCCCTCGGCGACGGCCTGCGCCCCGGCTCCATCGCCGACGCCAACGACCGCGCGCAATTCGCCGAGCTCGAGACCTTGGGCGAGCTCACGAAGGTCGCCTGGGCCAAGGGCTGCCAGGTGATGATCGAGGGCCCCGGCCACGTGCCGATGCACAAGATCAAGGTGAACATGGAAAAGCAGTTAGCTGAATGCGGCGAGGCGCCCTTCTACACCTTGGGCCCGCTCACCACCGACATCGCGCCGGGCTACGACCACATCACGTCGGCCATCGGCGCAGCGCAGATCGGCTGGTACGGTTGCGCCATGCTCTGCTACGTCACGCCGAAGGAGCATCTGGGGCTGCCGAACCGCGACGACGTCAAGACGGGCGTCATCACCTACAAGATCGCAGCCCACGCCGCCGATCTCGCCAAGGGCCACCCGGCGGCGCAGGTGCGCGACGACGCCTTGTCCCGTGCCCGCTTCGACTTCCGCTGGGAGGACCAGTTCAACCTGTCGCTGGACCCCGACACCGCCCGCGCCTACCACGACGAGACCTTGCCGAAGGACGCCCACAAGGTCGCCCACTTCTGTTCGATGTGCGGCCCGAAATTCTGCTCCATGAAGATCACCCAGGACCTGCGCGCCGAGGTGCAGGCCATGGGCGACAACGAACGGGCGGCTCTCGATCAAGCGGCCGCGGAGATCGAGCACCAGAGGGCGCAGGGGATGGCGTCGAAGTCGAAGGAGTTCTTGGACGGGGGTGGGAAGCTCTACGTCGACGCCGCCGAGTGAGGGCGGGAGGGGATGCCCACGGTTCTGCGCGTCGAGGGCTTCCGCTTCTATTTCTACAGTCACGAGCCGAACGAGCCGCCGCACGTCCACGTTGACCGCGGCGAGGCTTCGGCCAAGGTATGGCTCGACCCGGTCGCACTGGCGCGGAACTTGGGCTTTCGCGCGCCCGACCTCACCCGTGTCCTGGCGCTCGTTCGCGAGCACAGGGCTCAACTGCTGGAGGCGTGGCATGGGCATTTCGGCCCTCGCAGCCGATGAGCGCGTCGCCGATGTGCGGTTCGACGACGACCGCATCATCGTGGACCTGATGGACGGCCGCACCATCGCGGCCCCGCTCGCCTGGTTCCCACGTCTGGCGAACGCGACGCCCGCGCAGCGCGGACGCTGGGAACGGGCCGGCGGCGGCTACGGCCTCCATTGGCCCGAACTGGATGAAGATTTGAGCACAGAGGGACTGCTGCGCGGGGCGCCGGCCACCGCCTGACGTGTGCTGCTCCGGCGAAGCTTCTCTTGTACTAGGGGACGGGCGACCATCGTGTCTCCGCCCGGTGGGACGGATCAGGGCTCGCCGTCGATCACGATGAAGGCGTTCTTGATCGCCTTGCCATTGGTCGTGGGGAAGGTCGGGCCCACGTAGCTTTTCAGGTTCTCGATCAGCGCGATCACCCGCTGCCGACTCCCGACATAGTCGATCCGCACGTCCGCGTTGGGCAGGGAGGTGCAGGGATTGATGCAGCCGATGCTCGCCAGGAATCCCTGACCCGGATGAAGCAGAATCTCAGAGCGCTGGCCCGTCTTCAGCAACTCGATCCCCGGCTTCGGCTCCACATCTGGGTTATCCCCAGGTGACGTACTTCCTGCCAGCCTGGGTCGCGAGTGGATAGCGTCCGGCCGTGATCCGGCGACCATTGCCCGCTGGCGCATTGGCACCGGGCCCCTTCGCCTCGGCGACCGTGCCGCGGAAGTCGGTCCCGATCTGCTCGACGCCGTCGTGGTAAAGCTTGTAGCTGCCGACCGTGCGACGACGGCCGTCGAGCGACCGCGTCTGCTGCTCCCGGCGAATGATGTGAAACTCCCAGCCTGTTCCAACGATCGGCATGGCGCGCCCCTCAGACGCGTCATGGTTGCATAATGTCTATGATTGTCAACCTGGGAGTGCTGGAGCATCCACCTCCAACTCACGTCAGGCGGGGCTGCGAGCAACGAACGCTTCCGCCTCTCACCCTTTGATCAAGGCCCCCACCGCGGCCCAAAAACCTCCGCCTTGCGCCCGCGGCAGAAGGCTCCGCAGGCGCTTCGCGGCCTGCTTGGCCGTGAAGGTGTTGCCCATGTGGCAGGAGCAGAGGGTGTGATGCGCCTCGTGCTCGGTGAGGCCGAAGAAGTCGAGGGAGTCGCCGAGGCGGTCGCTCCGAAGGCCCTCCCTGCGCAGCACCGGGTCGGCATAGGCGACGGTGAGCGGCGAGTCGTTGGCGCGGGTGGCGCGGCGCTCCTCGAGGGACCTGTACTCGATTTCGTGCAGCGGGCGCAGCTTGCGGGCCGGGTCGCGGTCGAGGATGTCGATCCAGCGCTCCAGGCGCTCGGTGCGCGAGAGGCGGGGCGGGCCGGCGGGCGTCAGGTCGGCTTTGGCGGTCAGGGCGGCGAGTGGCGTGTGCTCCATCGTCTTCTCCTTTCGAGAAGCGAACCCTCCACGGCACGAAGCCTGCGCGCCGGAGATGGCGGGACGAAGGCGCTGCGCGATTTCATACCGCCCTTGGCTCAGCGGCGGCCCGTCCCTAGAGGCGAGGGTCACGCCTCGCATTGAAGCCGCAGGGTAAGCGAGGCCGTCGCAGTATCCGGTGTCACAGCGAAACCGACGGCGCGGCCATTGCGTCTTTTAGGAGGGTATCCTTCTCAGCGAAAACTACACGCCGCCCTGACTCTACCTCGCTATAGTCGAGATTAAGCCATCCCGACCGGAAAGGCACAGCCTTTCCGGTCGGGATCGATCAATAGTTCGAGGTCAGTCACGACAAAGGCAATATGTCTGCGCCGGCGGTATCATCGAGCCGTATGCGTGAAGCGTGCTTAGTTCACACGGAAACGTGTAGCATGCGACCTCAGTCTGCCGAGATGGGTGTAAACGAAGTCGCCTTTAAGAACATGTCATGTCGTAATCCCAAGAGCTAGGAAATCAAGTCGCGGTACCTCAAGTGCAATACCCGATAAACGTCATCATCCCTGAGTTGTGCCTTCGAATGTAGCATGTTGACTATATCAATATCATCCAAAGCTATAATGTAACCCTGTGATCTGCTCGCGGCATCACGGCACCGCTGATTTAGACGTTGACGGTCTTCTATGGCGCGACAGGTTATCATGCCGAATTTACCTCTGTTCTAGTCAAATCTCCCAATGAGTTGATCGATCTCCTGATTGCTGATGTCATTTGAATAGTTTTTGCATTCGACAATAACAGCATTAGCATTGACATAATGATCGTTTCTGCGTTGGGCGAAAAAACCTGTGTCCGCGGAGTTTGTGAATACGATGTCCACTCGCTTCCGCCCTTCATGAATATCCCACTCTTTACGCGGTTGTATTAGATCAGGATAAAATAGTGCGGTTAGCGCGCCCATAACAAGCAAGTGGTAATCTTCTGCATGTTCACGGCCAGGCGGGACCCGATGGAATTGTTCAGCTAGAGCGGCGCATATAGCATGCACCGACGGAGCGTCTTCGTTGAAGGTAGCCAGGGCGCTATGTTTTTTTGCAACTTCTTTGTACATATCAAGAAGTTCCGGATGAGCTAGCACCATCTCTGTAATGTATGATTTTGATTTGGGATGCTGCTCCCTCACATCCGTTTTGAAGACCTTCCTCTCCCCTCTAATCAGCTGAACAAGGGAGCTGTTGGCTCGAAGATGTTCAGCAACAAGAAAATCTGTAATCTGCTTATTGTAGAACTCCTGACTGCCAATCGACAATTTTCGTCTCACAATGTATTTTGGGACAAGAAGGACTGGATCTTCGTCAATGTACGGCAGTTTGACCACTTTAGAAATCCATCTCCGTCTTGATTTATCCCACAAAGATGGTCCAGAGTAATTTTTTGTAACGATGCCATACAACTGACACTGCTGATTTGTATATTCAACCAATAAGCCTCTTATTATGTTGGTCGTAAGGTCTGAAATTTTATCCTTATCAACACCTTCAACATACAATGCCATTTCAGATAAATCTAAAAGTAGCCCCGAGTGATAAGCCTTGCTACCCCTAATTGCCGCGATCAGTTTTCGCGCTTGTCCTTGTCCAACCCCTCTGCCGAGTGGCATTCCCTGCGAAATCCCTAGAAATGTCTCACGCGGCTCGCTGAGATGCGACATCAAGTTTTCAGCTCGGCCGATGTCGTTGCTACGGATCGCTTCAAGAACCTCAGTGAAAAACGTGCGGACATGTTCGGACGCTTCAGTGGCCCAAAGATCATCTTGGATTTCTATCGCGTAAGGATCAACGTAGACGCATGTATCATAATCGTTGCTGACGTCTACAAAATCTAGTTCATACTGGGTTTTATTGAGGCTGAAATATTCCGAGAACTTGGGCATCGTCTCGATCCCTGGCCGATCTTCTCTCCTTAGAAAATATCAGCACAGCTCACGTCAGCTCCAGTCCCTTAGGCGGCTGCAACCAAAACTTGCGGTGGATAACTCGACCGTTGACGCTTTTTTCGAGTCTCGTTTGCAGAATCAGCGCTGAGCCCGAAAGGGGCAAGGTCCCGGCATATGATGTGACTATCCGTCAACTAGCTATCCTTTCCCTCATTCCGCCGCGACCCGCCCCGAACAGATCCCACTGGCCCCCTCCACCCCCGCGAAATCCAGCGCCCCGATCCGCTCCCCTCTCCGCGTGATCTTGTCCGACGACGCCCTGATCTGGGCCACGTCCTCCTGGGCTTGCCGAAAATGCTGGTCGAGCCGCGCCGTGCGCTCGGCAAGCCGCGACACGTCCTCGACGAGGCGGGCGACTTCCGTTTGGATCACCCGGGCCTCGTCGCGGATGCGGGCGTCGCGCACGAGGGCCTGGGTCACCTGGATGGCAAGCGCCAGGAGCGCCGGCGAGACGATGACGACGCGCGCGCGGTGCGCGCGCTGGACCACGTCCTCGAAATGCTCGGCAAGATCCGCGTAGAGCGACTCGGCGGGGACGAACATGAGGGCGATGTCCTGCGTCTCCCCCGGCAGCAGGTATTTTTGGGCGATGTCGCGGATGTGGAGGGCGACGTCCGCGCGCACGCGCTGGGCGGCGCGGGCTTTGGCCTCCTCGCCTTTCGCCTCGCGGTAAGCGACGAAGGCTTCAAGGGGAAACTTGGCGTCGATGACGAGGCCGCGCCCGTCGCCGGGCAGGCGCACGAGGCAGTCGGGCCGGGTGCGGTTCGAGAGGGTCGCCTGGAAGGCGTAAGCGCCCTGGGGCAGCCCGTCGCGGACGATGGCCTCCATCCGCCCCTGGCCGTAGGCGCCCCGCGCCTGCTTGTTGGCGAGCACGTCTTTCAGGCCCACGATCTCGCCCGTGAGGTCGGTGAGGTTCTTCTGCGCGGCGTCGATCACGGCGAGGCGCTCGTTCAACTTCGCCAGGTTCTCGGCCTGGTGGCGGGCGGCGCCCTCGATCCCCTGGCCGACCCGGTGCTGCAGGCCCTCCATCCGCTCGGAGAGGTGGCGCACGAGGTCGCCCTGGCGGGAGCCGAAGACCTCCGCGATGGTCTGCATCCGGCCCGTCATCTCCGCTTGCAGGCGCACGAGCTCGCCGACCTTGTCGTCCATCTCGGCGAGGCGCTCCTCGGCCACCGCCGCGGCGACCTGGCTCTCGCGCCGCCCGCGGGCGAGGTGGAGCGTCGCGAGGACGAGGAGCATCAGCATCCCGCCCGCAGCAGTGATCGCCGCCTCGGCGCCCGTGACGGCGTGGCTCCCGAGCTGGAACACGGTCTCGTTCATCATGGGGCATCCTCTCGCGACGCCCCGACAACTTACGAACAGAGGATGAACGAAGCGGTGCGTTGACCGGCCCGGCGGCAGCGCCTATCTCCGGCGCCGCACGGTTTCCACAAGCAAATCATGACCATCCGCCCCCTCGTCATCCTGCCCGATCCGGTGCTGCGCCAGGTCTCCGAACCCGTCGGCGCGGTGACGGACGAGATCCGCCAGCTCGCCGCCGACATGCTCGAGACGATGTACGACGCGCCGGGCGTCGGCCTGGCGGCGATCCAGATCGGCGTGCCGAAGCGCGTTGTGACGATCGACGTCTCGAAGACGGAAGGGGAGCGGGAGCCGATCGTGCTCCTCAACCCGGAGATCACCTGGACCTCGGAGGAGCTCAACACCTACGAGGAGGGCTGCCTCTCCATCCCCGAATACTACGGCGAGGTGGAGCGCCCGGCCCGGGTGAAAGTCCGCTACACGAATCTCGACGGCGCCACGGTCGAGCAGGAGGCCGATGGCCTCTTCGCGACCTGCGTCCAGCACGAGATCGATCACCTCAACGGCACGCTCTTCATCGACCATCTATCGAAGCTCAAGCGGGACCGGGTGACGAAGAAATTCGCGAAAGCGGCCAAGCGCGAGGGGTGAGCTGGGGCGCTCCTCCTCTCCCCGCTCGCGGGGAGAGGGCTTCGCCTGCGCACCGGCAGGCGAAGCGAGCGAGCAACGTGAGCGGAGGTGAGGGGGAGCCGGGCCTGATCGCCGCAGCGGCCCGACCCCCTCACCCCCGCTTCACTTCGTTCCGCTCGTCGCGTCGGCCGTTCCGCCGACGCGACCCTCCCCCCGCAAGCGGGGAGAGGAGTTAAGCCCCAGGAGACCCCACCCCATGTCCCTGTGCGTCGTGTTCATGGGCACCCCGGATTTCGCGGTGCCGGTGCTCTCCGAGATCTTAGGCCAAGGCCACGAGGTCGCGGCGGTCTACACCCGGGCGCCCGCGGCGGCCGGGCGGGGGCTGGAACTCAAACCCTCGCCGGTGCAGCGCCTCGCCGAGCGCTTCGGCCTGCCGGTCCTGACCCCGAAGACGCTGCGCACTGAAGAAGCGGCGGAGACGTTCCGGGCGCACGAGGCCGACGTGGCCGTGGTCGTGGCCTACGGCATGATCCTCCCCAAAAGCATCCTCGACGCGCCGGCGCTCGGCTGCCTCAACCTCCACGCCTCGCTCCTGCCGCGCTGGCGCGGCGCGGCTCCCATTCAGCGGGCGATCATGGCCGGCGACCCGGAAACCGGCGTCGCCGTGATGCGCATGGAGGAGGGGCTCGACACCGGCCCTGTGGCCATGGTGGAGCGCGTGGCCGTCACGCCCGACATGAGTGCCGGAGAACTTCACGACCGCTTGATGGGCCTCGGTGCCGACCTGATGGTGCGGGCGCTCGCCGCGCTCTCCCGCGGCGGGCTCACCTTCACGCCCCAGCCGGAGGAGGGCGTCACTTACGCCCGCAAGATCGACAACGCCGAGGCGCTCATCGACTGGACGCGTCCAGCAAGTGCCGTCCACGACCACGTGCGGGGCCTGAGCCCCTTCCCCGGCGCCGCCTTCACCCATGCGGGGCCGAAGGGGCCAGAGCGGGTCAAGGTGCTGCGCACGGCCCGCGCGGATGGGCAGGGCCAGCCCGGCACGCTCCTCGACGCTGAGGGCCTCGTCGCCTGCGGGGAGGGCGCGGTGCGCCTCGTCACCGTCCAGCCCGCCGGCAAGGGCACGATGACCGCCGCCGACTTCCTGCGCGGCCGACGCCTCTCGCCAGGCGCGGTGCTCGGATAGAGGCCCCGAAACACAACGGACCATCGCGCAACACCGGCGCGAAACAGCCAAGCTGCAAAACCTCTCTCGTCGAAACGAAGGGCCGCTCGCCGACGAGGCGGCCTCCCTGACCAGAGAGGATCACTCCATGCGCGCTCCGCTTCTCGCCGCCCTGTCCCTGACGCTGCTCGCCGGCGCCGCCGAGGCCCGTTCGTCGTCCCTGCCCGCCCCGATGCGCGAGGCCGGCACGCTCACCTGCGCCTTCGATCCGAATCTCGGCCTCGTAATCGGTTCCAGCCGCGGCACCCAATGCACCTTCGAGCGGCGTGGCCGCCCCATCGCCGAGAGCTATTCCGGCCGCTTCAACCGCCTCGGCTTCGATGTCGGGCTGACCAGCACCCAGACCATCGCCTGGCGCGTGATGACCCCCGGCGGCCGCGCCCGCCCCGGCATGCTGTCGGGCACCTTCTCGGGCAATTCGGCCGAGGCCACGGTGGTGGTCGGCGCCGGCACCCAGGTTCTGTTCAACACGCTGGGCGAGCGCATCGACCTCGAGCCGGTGATGCATTCGGGCCAGGCGGGCCTGGGTCTCGCCTTCGGCGCCACGGGCCTCGAGCTGCGCTCCGACTCCTACGCGATCCTGCGCTGAGACCTCTCCTCCTCAGCCATGGATCCGTGTCGCGGGCCCGCTCCGGCGGGCCCGCGCGTCGTTTCAGGAACCGGGTCTCCCGCCCTCACGTTAGCCGAACGCCGCCCCGGCCGAAGCGAGACGCGCTCCGCCGTGGCCTTCGCGCGTTCCTTGTGGCTCTCGAGGAGGAGATTCCATGGCCGACGACACCCGCACCAGCCGTCCTTTCGGACGTGAGCCGAACGACGACAGAGACTACCCCAGAGATCGCGGCAGTGACGGCGGCACCATCGCCCAGCGCGGTTTCGGCAACGCCCGCTCCGGCTTCGGCCGTGACGAGCAGGACCGCGGTCACGACGACCGCTCCGGCTTCGAGCGCGGCGGCTACGCCCGCAACGCCGAGAGCCGGCCTTACCGCCCCGAGGAAGCGCGCGGCTCCGGCCGCGACTTCGGCGACTCCACGGGTTACGGCACGGGCGGCTCCGCCCGCTCCTTCCGCGACGTGACCGGGCGCGGTTACGACGACGAGCGCTACAGCCGGCCCGAGAACGTGTTCCGCGGCGAGTCGCGCAGCCGCAGCTACGGCGGCCAGGAGCGCTCCGAGGAGCGCTACCGCGGCGGCAATGATTATCTCAGCGGCAACTACGGCGCCGACCAGGGCTATGGCCGAGGCTCCCGCGACGATCGTGACATGACCGGGTACCGTGGCGAACGCGGCTTTCTGGAGCGCGCCGGCGACGAGGTCTTCTCCTGGTTCGGCGACGACGACGCCTCGCGCCGGCGCCAGCAGGACGCCCAGTCCGGCGACGCCGGGGCGACTCACCACCGCGGGCGCGGCCCCAAAGGCTATCGCCGGTCCGACGAGCGCATCCGCGAGGACGTGAGCGACCGCCTCACCGACGATCCGCAGGTCGACGCCTCGGAAGTCGACGTGGCCGTGGCTGACGGCGAGGTCACGCTGAGCGGCACCGTCTCGAGCCGCTTCGAGAAGCGGCGCGCCGAAGACGTCGCCGAGAGCGTCTCGGGCGTCACCCACGTGCAGAACAATTTGCGGGTAACGTCGGGCACGACCAACACGGGGGCGATGGGCTCGACGCTCTGAGGAAGCGCGAGCTGATGAGCCTTTCGCCCCAACTCTGTCATGGCCGGGCGTGACCCGGCCATCTCGGCTCGGAGGCGCTGACGGCTTCGCGCCGAGGTTCGTGGGTCGAGCCCGCGAACGACAGTGTTGTTGTTCTGAACGGCACGGGTCTACGCCCAGCACCCCTCATCCGCCCCTTGCTGACGCAAGGGGCACCTTCTCCCGCAGAGGGGAGAAGGTATGGCGCGTCGCCCTCTCCCCTCTGCGGGAGAGGGTGGCCCCGCGAAGCGGGGTCGGGAGAGGGGACGTTCGCGACAGCGAGCGCTCGGCCGCAAGGCCGATCAGCGCCTTCTCAATTCGATCGTCCCAACTCTGCCGCTTCGCTTCAAGCGTGCCGCGCCAGAACCTCGCGCACCTTCGCGGCCATCTCGGCCTCCGGCACCGCGAACTGGGCCGGGCGGGCGGCCTTCCATTCGGCGTTGGTCTTGATGGCGGCGGCCGCCGCCGCGCCCTCGATCAGGTCCTTGACGATCACCTGCGGCCCGCCCTCGGCGTCCCGTTCGGACGAGCCCTGGATGATGGCGCAGACGGCACCGCGGCGGTCGGCGTACTTCATCTGGGCGCCGAACTTGCCCGCGCCGAGATACATCTCGGCCCGCAGCAGAGGCTCGCCGGCCTCGTCCTTGAGCGACCGGAGCTCCGCGAGGAGGCGCTGGTAGCGCGCGACCTGGTCCTGATCCATCGCCGTCACGACGACGAGCGGCCTCGGCTTGGCGCCGGTGACGATGGGGCTCTTGATCGCCTGGAGCGCCGCGAAGAGCCGCGAGACGCCGATCGAAAAGCCTGTCGCCGGCACGACCTCGCCGCGAAAGCGCCCGACGAGCCCGTCGTAGCGCCCGCCTCCGCCGACGGAGCCGTAACGGACCGGCTGGCCCTGCTCGTTTGGCACCTGGAACGTCAGCTCGGCTTCGTAGACCGGTCCGGTGTAGTATTCGAGGCCGCGAACGACGGAGGGATCTATGCGAATGCGACGTGTGCCGTAACCACAAGCCTTACTCAGACCCGCTATAGTCTCGAGTTCGCTCAAACCGGACTGATACCCCTCGTGATCGAAGAGGTTTCGAAGAAAATCGATCGTCCGATCCGATTCGAAAACAGCAGCGTATTTTTCTCCGTCAACTTCGTGTTCAATGAAATCGTTGTCAGTCGAGATATCGAGAAGATCAATTTGTACAGTGTCTAATGGAGTTCCTGCGGTAACATACATGAGAAGTTTATTGGCTTGATCATCAGTCAAGCCGGCCCCTAAGGTATGGTCACCACTTTCGTCCGTGCGCCCTCTACCCAACAACTGACGAACGCCAGTGCTTCCTAAGCGATCATATTTGTCCAAAGCCCGCAGCACCGTGAGCCGCCGCCCGGCATTCTCGTCGCCGCCGAGGCCGATCGCCTCCATGACGCCGTCGAGCACCTTCCGGTTGTTGACCTTGATGACGTAGTCGCCGCGCTTGATGCCCACCGCCTCCAGCGTATCGGCAGCCATCATGCAGATCTCGGCATCCGCCGCGACGCTGCCCGCGCCCACCGTGTCCGCGTCGAACTGCATGAACTGCCGGAAACGCCCCGGTCCCGGCTTCTCGTTGCGGAACACCCAGCCAGCCCGGTAGCTGCGATAGGGTTTGGGGAGCGCGTCGAAGTTCTCCGCCACGTGGCGCGCGAGGGGCGCGGTGAGGTCGTAGCGCAGCGAGAGCCACTGCTCGTCGTCGTCCTGGAAAGAGAACACGCCCTCGTTCGGCCGGTCCTGGTCGGGCAGGAATTTCCCCAGCGCGTCGGTGTACTCGACGAGCGGCGTCTCCAGCGCCTCGAAACCGTAGGACTCGTAGACCCGGCGGATCGCGTCGAGCATGCGGCCCGTCGCGGCGAGCTCCGCCGGCCCGCGATCGACGAAGCCCCGCGGCAGGCGGGCTTTCAGGCGGTCGGGCTTCGACATGGCAATCCTGTGCGCGAAGGGCTTTTGGGGGAGCGTGCGGCCTCGTAGCCCCGGGGGAACGCCGGGGCAAGCGAGGAACCCTGCCTTCTCCCCTCGTGGGAGAAGGTGCCCCGCGCAGCGGGCCGGATGAGGGGGTGCTGAGCATGGACCCGGGTAGTTGCGGCGAGCACCCCCTCACCCTCGCTCCACTTCGTTGCGCTCGTCGCGTCGGCCGGTGCGCCGACGCAACCCTCTCCCCTGCCGGGAGAGGAGGGACGCGCTCTGCCGTGTCAGACACACGAACACAGAACCGATACTCGGATGCTCAACGCCTCTCCCTTCCGGGGAGAGGGCTTCGCCTACGCACCGGCAGGCGAAGCAAGCGCGTCAGCGCGGAGGTGAGGGGGAGCAGGGCACAACCCCCAAGCGTGTCAGCCACTCCCATGTCGTTCGCGGGCTCGACCCGCGAACCTCGGCGTGAAGCCGTGCCCGCCTCCGAACCGAGATGGCCGGGGCAAGCCCGGCCATGACAGGGGTGGAGCACCGCCCCGGTCCGGGGCGCCTCTCCGCGGCATTTGATGGATCGTTTCGCAACGCATTCGCGCGAGCCCTTTCACGCTCGCGTGACACGGCCGTGCCTAGTCTCCTCGCCGTCGAAGAGGCGAAGGGATCACGGCCGATGCCCGCCCTGCTGCTCGTGGTGTTCGTGATCGCGGCCGCCGCGCTCAACTTGGCCTATTACGACGGCTGGCGCCGCTCCGGGCCGCCCCAGACGCTCGCGGCCGTGACCCGCGAGGCTCCGCCCGGCCCCGAGGGTCGCTGAACCTTCGACAGCCTCTTAGAACAGGCCCTCGATCCGCCCCTGCGCGTCGAGGTGGATCGCCTCCGCCGCCGGCTGGCGCGGCAGGCCGGGCATGGTGAGCATGTCGCCGCAGATCGCCACGACGAAGCCGGCGCCAGCGGCGAGGCGCACGTCGCGCACGGGCACGACGTGGCCCGAGGGCGCCCCGAGCTTGGCCGGATCGGTCGAGAACGAATACTGGGTCTTGGCCATGCAGATCGGCAGATGGCCGTGGCCCGCCGCCTCGAAGCCCTCGAGCTTCTTCGCGGCCGCGCCTTCGATCGCCACGTCCGCTGCTCCGTAGACGCGCGTCGCGATGGTGCGGATCTTCTCCGCGAGCGGCAGCGCGTCGGGGTAGAGGAGCCGGAGTTCGCTTGGCGTCTCGACGAGGGCGGCCACCGCGTGGGCTAAGTCTTCCGCGCCGGCGGCACCGTCCGCCCAGTGCCGGCAGGTGACGGCCTCGACGTCGAGCCGCTCGCGGCAGAGGCGCACGAGGAGGTCGTGCTCGGCCTGCGTGTCCGAGGTGAAGTGGTTCACGCCCACCACGACGGGCAACCCGAAGGCGCGCATGTTGGCGACGTGCCGTTCCAGGTTGGAGAATCCCTGCTCCAGGGCCGGCAGGTTTTCGGCGCTCAGGTCCGCCCGGGCGACGCCACCGTGCATCTTGAGCGCCCGGATCGTCGCCACGACCACGGCCGCCGCGGGCGTGAGCCCAGCCTGGCGGCACTTGATGTCCAGGAACTTCTCGGCGCCGAGATCGGCCCCGAACCCCGCTTCCGTCACGACGATGTCGGCGAGCCCTAAGGCCGTCGTCGTCGCCACCACCGAATTGCAGCCATGGGCGATGTTGGCGAAGGGGCCGCCGTGGATCAGCGCCGGCGAGCCTTCGAGCGTCTGCACGAGGTTCGGCTGCATGGCGTCCCTGAGAAGCGCCATCATGGCGCCCGTCGCCTTGAGGTCGGTGGGCGTCACGGGGCGGCGATCGCGGGTTTCGGCAAGCACCATGCGCCCGAGCCGGGCTTCGAGGTCCGCCAGATCCTGCGCGAGGCAGAAAGCCGCCATGACCTCCGACGCCACGGTGATGTCGAAGCCGTCCTCGCGCGGAAAGCCGTTGCCCGGGCCACCGAGGCTCGTCACCGTGCGGCGCAGCGCCCGGTCGTTCATGTCCATGACCCGCCGCCAAGCGACCCGGCGCAGATCGATGCCGAGGCTATTTCCCCAGTAGACGTGGTTGTCGAGGAGCGCGGCGAGGAGGTTGTGCGCGCTCGTGATGGCGTGAAAGTCGCCGGTGAAATGAAGGTTGATCGCCTCCATCGGTGCGACCTGCGCCCGTCCGCCCCCCGTGGCGCCGCCCTTCTGGCCGAAGCAGGGCCCGAGCGACGGCTCGCGCAGGGCGATCATCGTGCGCTTGCCGATGCGGTTGAGGGCGTCGCCGAGACCGATCGTCGTCGTGGTCTTGCCCTCGCCCGCCGGCGTCGGCGAGATCGCGGTGACGAGCACCAGCTTGGCGTCCGGCCGGGGCTTCATGCCCTCGACGAAGCCCTGGTCGAGCTTGGCGATGTGGCGCCCATAAGGCAGGAGCGCCTCGCCCGGGATGCCCGCCCGCTCGGCGATGGCGGCGATGGGCTGGAGCACCGCCGCGCGGGCGACTTCGAGATCGGTTGGCATCGGGCGGGCTCGGGCTCGAAAGGCGGGACCAACCCGTCCTAGGGGGCCCGTTCGCCGGGTCAAGCGTCAATCGGGCCAGCGGCCGTGCGGCCAGTTCCGAGCCGTGTGAATGATGCGCAGGATCGTGAGTGGTTCGGCCCCGTCGTCGAGATATGCGACCACGTAAGGCAGGCCCGTCACGCTCTTCTCGTACGTCCCGGCGACGCGCCCGGCCCGCCCGGTGTTGTGGCGCGCCAAGCCTTCGACGGCCTTCGTGATCTCACCGGCCACGCGCGCGGCCGCGGCTGGATTGTCGGCGCGGATGCGCCTGAGAAGGCCGAGGTAGTCGCGCCGCGCCGTGTCAGCCCAAACGATACGCTTCAAGCAATCGAACCGCCGGTATCCTCGGCGATGAGGCGCTCGACCTCACTGGCGACTTCCTCATGCGGAACGACGCGGCCATGCCGTGCGTCCTCCAGCGCGCGTTCGATGCCTTCGACGGTCACCGTCTCGTCCGCGACGAACCGCTCCAGCGCCTCGACCGCTAAACGCTCGACGGATGCGCCGGTGCGTTCCGCCAATCGCGCGAGGCCCACCTCGGTCGTCTCACCGAGGTCGATGCGAAGAACGCCCATCCTGTTCCCTCCGAAAGGTCCGCTGCCCCCTCACGCCACGGCGCGGATAAGGCGGCCCATCTTGTCCACGATCTCCCCGATCTGGTCCTCGGAGATGATCAGCGGCGGGGTCAGGGCGATGGTGTCGCCTGTGGAACGGACCATGATCCCGACCTCCTGGAAGCCGCGTTCCAGCACCTCGAAGGCGCGCTGGCCGAAGGCGTCCGGGCGCGAGGCGAGATCGACGGCCGCGACGAGCCCGAGGGTGCGGATGTCCAGAACGTTGGGCAGGCCTTTGAGCGTCATGATCGCGTCGGCCCAGACCGGCTCCAGCGCCCGCGCCCGCTCGAAGAGATTCTCCTCGCGGTAGATGTCGAGGGTCGCGAGGGCCGCGGCGCAGGCGAGCGGGTGGCCGGAATACGTGTAGCCGTGGAAGAGCTCGATGACGTGATCGGGTCCCTTCATGAACGCGTCATAGAGGCCCTTGCGCACCAGCACGCCGCCCATCGGCACCGTGCCGGAGTTCACGGCCTTGGCGAAGGTGATCATGTCCGGCACGACGCCGTAGCGCTCGGCGGCAAAGGCATGGCCGAGGCGTCCGAAGCCGGAGATCACCTCGTCGAAGATGAGCAGGATGCCGTGCTTGTCGCAGATCTGGCGAAGCCGCTGCAGGTAGCCCTTGGGCGGGGGCAGCACGCCCGTCGAGCCCGCCATGGGCTCGACGATCACGGCGGCGATGGTGGAGGCGTCGTGGAGCGCGACGATCCGCTCGAGATCGTCGGCGAGATGCGCGCCCCAATCCGGCTCGCCCTTCGAAAAGGCTTGGTGCTCGCGGCTGTAGGTGTGGGGCATGTGGTCGGCGCCGGCGAGCAGGCTGCCGAAGAACTTGCGGTTCGAGACGATGCCGCCGACCGAGATGCCGCCGAAACCCACCCCGTGGTAGCCGCGCTCGCGTCCGATCAGGCGCGTGCGCTGCCCCTGCCCCGAGACGTTCCAATAGGCGAGGGCGATCTTGAGCGCGGTGTCGACAGCCTCCGAGCCGGAGTTGCAGAAGAACACGTGGTCGAGGTCGCCCGGCGCCATCTGGGCGAGCCTGGAGGCAAGCGCGAAGCCCTGCGGGTGGCCGAACTGGAAGGCGGGGGAATAGTCGAGCTCGGCGGCCTGGCGCTGGATGGCCTCGACGATGGGGTCGCGGTTGTGGCCGGCGTTGCAGCACCACAGCCCCGCGACGCCGTCGAGGATCGCACGGCCCTCGGGCGTGTAGTAGTGCATGTCCTTGGCGCGGGCGACCATGCGCGGCCGCTGCTTGAACGAGCGGTTCGCGGTGAAAGGCAGCCACCAGGCATCGAGGTCGTTCGGCGCGGCGACCTCGCTCACCCGATCCTCGCCCACCACTCTCACGTTCTGCGCGCGCGACATCTTCAGCGCCCTCCGTCGATCTGGATTCGCCACGGTAACAGCCCGCGGGCCCTGTCGGCCAGTGCCGGCCGATTGCGGAGCCATAGGCGGATCACATAAGTTGAACCGACTCACCGAGGGGCTCCGCGTCCGTCGCCCTGAGCACGACATGACCAAAAGGCTCCCCGGGACTGCCGAGACCGACCCGCCGCCTTCCGCGTCCGAGGTCCGGCAGGCGCTCGCCCGCATCGCCGAGAGCGAGCATTTCCGCAACGCGCCCCAGCTCATCGCCTTCCTCACCTTCGTCGTCGAGAAGGTGCTTAGCGGTGACGGCAAGGGCATCAAGGGCTACACGATCGCGACGGAGGCGCTCGGCCGTCCCTCGGATTTCGATCCCCAGACCGATCCGATCGTGCGCGTCGAGGCCGGCCGCCTGCGCAAGGCGCTGGACGCCTATTACGCCAACGGGGGAAGCCGCGATCCGCTGCGCATCGCGGTGCCGCGCGGCAGCTACGCGCCCCTCTTCGTAAGACAATCCGGTGCCGCGCCGGTCGAGGACGAGCCGGCGCAGCCCGTTCGGGATTCGGAGCCCGCGCCACCCCAGATCCGGCCGCCGGAGGAGCCGGTCGCCGCCGCGCCTCCTCCTGCGGCCGTGGAGCCCGCGATCGGGCACGACCACTCCCCGCCGCCCCGCCCTGCCGAACGCCTGCGTCCCCCTCTCCCCTGGATCACGGGCGGGGTCCTCGCGGTCGTTGCGGTGCTCGCCGCGCTACTCGCCTGGGGAACGGCACCCCGCGAGCGGACCACGGCCTCACGGTCGGCGCGTCCTGGAGCCATCGAGATGGCGGCCCGCGCCGACGGGCGGCCCGTCGTCACCGTGGCTCCCCTCGCGGCCGGAGGTCCGGCCTCGAAGCTCCTCTCCCCGAAAGTCCTGCGCGGCCTCGTCGTCGACGCGCTCGCCCGCTTCGACGAGATCGCCGTGCGGGACCAGGGCGACGGAGAGCCCGCCCTGAGGGAGGGCTACGAACTCGCCTTGCAGGTGCGGGATGCAGAGGATGGGCCCCGGGTCAGCGTCCGCCTCACCCAGCGCCCGACGGGGCGGGTGGTCTGGGTGCGCGACTTCGACCCGAACCGGCGCGCCGACCCGCTCGCCCCGCCGGAACTCGACTTGGCGCGGCAGGTCGCGACGACGCTCGGCCAACCCTACGGCGTGCTCTTCGCCGACCTGCGCCAGCGCCCGGAGACGAGCGCGCGCGTGCGCTGCCTCGTGTCGGCCTACGATTACTGGATGAACCCGACGGCCGCGGCGCATCTCAACGCCCGCACCTGCCTGGAGGAGGAGACGGCCCGCGCCCCGGCCCCGAGCCTGGAGGCCGGCCTGGCGCTTCTCGCCCTCGACGAGGTGCGCAACGGCTTCAATCCGCGGCCCGAATCCCTGGACCGGGCGCTTCGCACCGCGCGGCGCGCGGTGGAACTCGGTCCCGAAAGCCCGCGCGCCCACCAGGCGCTCATGGCCGCGCTCTTCGCCCGCGGCGCCGTCGAGGAGGCGTTGCGCGCGGGCCGGCGCGCCTTCGACCTCAACCCCTACGACAGCGACATCATGGCCGATCTCGGCGCGCGCCAGATCCAGCTCGGGCGCTACCCGGAGGGAGCGGCCCTCATCGGGCGGGCTGCGGAAGCCAACCCAACCGATCCGCCCTGGTACGACTTCTTCCTATTCCTGGCAGCCTACATGCAGGGCGATCAGGCCGGCGCGCGGGCGGCGGCCGACCGCATCGTCGCTGAGAGCTACGTGCTGGGGCACGTCGCCCGGGCGGTCGTCGCCGTCGAGGCCGGGGAGGAGGACGAAGCACGCCAAGCCGTGCGGCGTCTCCTTGCCGTGCAACCCGACTACGCCCGCGACCCGCGAGGCGTGCTCGCGCGCCGTCGTCTCGCACCCGAGGCGACCGCGCGCCTCGCCGCGGCCCTCGCCCGGGCCGGGCTCACCGGCGACGCCGCAGCGCGGTAGGTGGCGGAGGCTCGCTCGCGATGGCGACGTCAGGACAGCCGATCAGAGAGGGGAGCCTCAACGGTCCGCGACGAGCTTGATGCCGAGGGCGACCAGCAGGGTGCCCATGACGGCGTCGAGGACGCGCCGACCCCGCAGGTACAGCTGTCCCATCGGTTTGGCGGACAGGGTCAGGGCGAGCCCCAGGTGCCACGCGCTGGATACGCCGGCGACGACGGCGACCGTCGCGACGTAGACCCAAGCCGGGGCCGCCGCGGGAAGAACGGCGGGGTAGAAGCTCGCCGCGAAGGCGAGCGCTTTGGGATTGGTGAGGCTCGTGAGATAGCCCCGCACCCACGCCCCCTGCGGCGAGGCGGGACTGGGCGCGACCGTCCGGACGTCGCCACCGGCCCGCCGCAAGCCCCAGAGCAGGCGCGAGCCGAGCCAGATCAAGTAGACCGCCCCGACAAGGCGGATCGCCTCGTAGAGCCAACTGGTGCGGGCGAGCACGAGCGCCAAGCCGGCCACCCCGATCAGGGCCCAGGTGAGCGCCGCAGCCCCGACGCCCAGCGCCGCGAAGAGGCCTTCGCGTCGGGAGGCGAGCGCGTGCGAGGTCACGACCAGGAAATTCGGTCCGGGGCTGGCGCAGCCGAGCAGCACGAAGCCCCCGACGAAGGCGAGGTGTCCGGCATAGTCCATTCACGCCTCCTTCGGCGGGTTCGAGGCGCGAAGCGCGACGGATCAGCCCGTCATGGCATGGGCGTCGTAGCCGGCCTTGGTGAGCGCCATCGCGACGTCGAGGCTCTGCGCCTCCGTCGTCACGGACACGCGCCCGTGGGCGAGGTCGACCGAGACCTCGGCCCCCGGGTCGAGGCGTTTGATGACCCGCGTCACGGCGTCGACGCAGCCCTGGCAGGTCATGCCCTCGACCTGCATCAAGAATTCGGCGCGATCGGCCATCGTCAGTCCTCCTGAACCGCTTCGCCCTCGATTTCGGCGAGCCAGTCCGGCCGCGCAAGGCCCGCGACCTCCAAATAGGTCGCGGCCGGCGCGTGCAGGCCGAGCTTCGCCTCGCGAACCTCGCGCCACAGCGCGACGGAGCCCGGCACGGTGACGAAGCCTGTGACCTTCACGAGGTTCTCAGGGGCCATGCCCGCCGCCGCGAGCACGGCAACGAGGTTGTCGAAGGCGGTCTCCAGCTGGGCGCGCAGGCCCTCGGCGAGGGTGCCGTCGGAGCGCAGGCCGACCTGACCCGAGATCACGAGGCGGCGGCCGGACAGCCGGTGCTCGACCCCGTGGGCGTAGTGCGAGGCCGGCGGCGCGATGCCGGACGGGTTGTGGCGACGCGGCATCACGGCTCCCCGAAGCGCGACGCGGGCCGGCCCGCGTCGGAATAGGCCCTTGTTCGCCCACCCCGGGCGGGCGCAAGACATCGTTAACTATAAACGTGCGATTCGCTTCAGGACGAACGCGCGACAGATCGGGCGGGGGCAGCCCATGACGAGCGGATATCGGTTCCACCGCGGCTTTCCGGGCGCGGCGGCCTGGGCGGGCTTGGGTCTCGTCGGGGCGCTGGGCGTCGCGGGCGCGGCCGCCTTGCTGGGCGGCGCCTCGACGGCGGCGATCGCCGCGGCCGCGGCGGCCGCGTCCGGAGCGGGCCTCGCCTGCTACCGCGCGAGGAGCGCCACCGCCACGATCGAGAAGGCGTCCCAGGACCTCGACGTGCTGTCCGGCCGGCTCATCGCGCTGGAGGGCCGGGTCATCGAGCTCGACCGACTCGCGGGGCGCGACCTGCGCACGAACGTCGCCGAGGTGACAGGGGAAATCGCGCTCCTCGGCAACCTCGTGCGCGACCTCGCGGTCACCGTCTCCGGTCAGGACCGAGACCTCGCCGCCTTGCGCCAGCGCGCCGATGCCGCGCCCAGCTCCCCTGCAGCTCCGAGAGGCGAGGCAGCGGTCCAGCCGCTCCCTCAGGTCCGGCCGGCGCCCGGCCCCGAGGCGCTGATCGCCGCGCTGCGCGGGGAGGCGGCTAATGCCCCGCCAGCCCCGAGCGTGGCTCCTGCTGCCCGCGCGCCGGCCCCGGTCGCCCTGGACACGCCGGCCCGCCCCGCCCCGGTGGCGGCCGTACCGCGCGCGGCGGAGCCCGGCCCGGTCGCCCCGCCCGTGCGGGAGGCCGCGCCGTCCCTCGATGCCCTGGATTCCCGCCGCCTCGGCGCCGTCGTCGAGGCGTTCGAGCGCGATCGGCTCGAATTGCACCTGCAACCCATCGTCTCCCTGCCCCAGCGCAAGGCCCGCGCCTACGAGACCCTGGCCCGCCTGCGGCTTGCCGACGACAGCCTGATGACGCCCGCCGAGTTCCTGCCGGTGCTGGAGCGCTGCGGGCTCTCGGCCGAGCTCGACCGGCGCGTCCTCGCCCGGGCGGCCGCGGTGGCGCGGCACCTGGCGGGCAAGGGCAGCGAGGCCCTCGTCAGCGTCAACGTCGCGCCGGCGTCGCTCGCCGAGCCCGGCTTCCTGCGCTCGGTCGGCCGCGTCCTCGACCAGCATCCTGACGTCGCCGGGCGCCTCGTCCTCGAATTGTCCCAGCGCTGCTGGCGCACCCTCGATGCCGAGCGGGCCGGCGCGCTCGCCGTTCTGCGCGACCGCGGCGTGCCCTTCGCCCTCGACCGCGCCGCGGACCTGCGCCTCGATCCGCTCACCCTCGCCGAGCGCGGCGTGCGGCTCCTGAAACTGCCCGCCGACATGCTCCTGCGCCCCGACGCGCGCACCGGGCTCGACATCGCCGTCACGGACCTCGCCGCCGTGCTCGCCCGGGCCGGCGTGCGCCTCGTGGCGGAGCGCGTCGAGCGCGAGGAGGACGTGCCGGACCTCATCGACCTCGACGTGCCCCTCGGCCAAGGCCGCGTCTTCGCTCCGCCACGGCCGATCCGCGCCGACATCGTCGGAGCACCCGCGGCCGCCCCTGCACCTGCGACGTCCCAGATGCCTGTGGCCGCGCCCGAGCCCGCGGCGCCCGCTGCGTCGCGCTTCCTCGTCCGGCCCGCCTCGGCGCCCACGGAGGAGAGGGTGCCGCTGCGCTCGTTCCTACGTCGCGCCGGCTGAGTTCCGGCCTCTCTCCGTCCGGCTAACCCCGAAACGCGCCTTCCTCCGCAAGGTAAGCCTCCTCCTCCGGCGTCGACGCGCGGCCGAGCACCGCGTTGCGGTGGGGGAAGCGGCCGAAGCGGGCGATGAGATCGCGGTGGAGTTCCGCGTAGCGCAGGGTCTCCTCCTGGCCGGCCTCCCGGGCGAGCCTGACGCAGCGGTCTTGGGCCCCAAGGTCCTCGGCATGCATGAAGGGCATGTAGAAGAAGCGCCGCAGCGGCGGGTCGATCGCCGCGTCGAAGCCCTTGGTGACGGCGCGATCGGCGGTATCGAGCGCCGCGGGGTCCGTCGCGAAGGCGCGGCGCGTGCCGCGGAACATGTTGCGCGGGAACTGGTCGAGCAGCAGCACGACGGCGAGCGCACCTTCGGGCGAGAGCTCCCACTCGTTGAGGTCGCCCCGCGCGGCCGCCTCATACGTCCCGAGGAAGCGAGCGCGGCAGGCGTGGTCGAAGGCGTGGTCCTGCGCGAACCAGCGGTCGGGCCCGGCCTCGCGCCAGAAGGAGATCACCTCGTCCGGGGTGGCGAGGACGGGTTTCTCAACGGAGGCCATCGGACGTCTCCTGCGCGATCCGGCCCACAGCCTCAGCGGGATCAGCGTTGGCACCATCGCCTGCCGCGACGCTCTTGCAAAGCCGCGCAGCTTCATCTATCGACCGAACCGTAACGTACGGTACGGTCAGTGAGCGAAGTGGAACAGCAGGACGGCGAGCACATGACAGAGCGGCAGCAGGCCGTTCTCGACGCCGTGCTCGCGCTGATGGTGGAAGGCGATGCCCTGACCATGAGCGCCGTCGCGCGCGCCGCGAGCTGCTCCAAGGAAACCCTCTACAAGTGGTTCGGCGACCGGGACGGCTTGCTGACGGCGACGGTGCGCTGGCAGGCCTCCAAGGTGCGGGCCGGCAACTTCGACCGGCAGCACCTTGATGCGGGCGCCTTGCGCGAGAGCCTCGCGCGCTTCGCCGCGAACTGGCTCGGCGTCATCGCGAGTCCGACCTCCGTCGCCTTGAACCGCATCGCGATCAGCCACGCCGCGTCGCAGGAGAGCAACCTCGGCACCATCGTCCTTGCCAACGGGCGGCTTGCCATCGGCGAGCGCCTGAAACCCCTGCTGGAGGCTGGCCGCGAGGCGGGCATCCTCGCCTTCGACGACACCGAAACGGCGTTCCGTACCTTCATCGGCCTCGTCGGGCGCGACGTGCAGGTTCGGCTCCTGCTGGGCGACCGACAGGCGATCGCAGCCGGTGAGATCGAGCGCGACGCCGCGCGGGCCACTGACCAGTTCCTCACCCTCTACGGCACGGACGAGACCGCCGCGCCGTCCCTTTCCAGCGCGTCATCTTAGAAGGAGCGAACCATGCGCGTTTATTACGACCGCGACGCCGACATCAACCTGATCAAGGACAAGGCTGTTGCCGTCATCGGATACGGCAGCCAGGGCCATGCGCATGCCCTCAACATGCGCGATTCGGGCGTCAAGAACGTCGCGATCGGCCTGCGCAAAGGCTCTGCCTCGGCTGCCAAGGCGGAGAAGGAGGGGCTGAAGGTCATGGAGGTGGCCGACGCCGCCCGCTGGGCCGACGTCGTGATGATGCTCACCCCTGACGAGCTCCAGGCCGACATCTACCGCGAGCACCTCGCGCCGAACATGAAGCAGGGCGCCGCCCTGATGTTCGCCCACGGCCTCAACGTCCATTTCAACCTCATCGAGCCGCGGGCCGACCTCGACGTGCTCATGGTGGCGCCGAAGGGCCCCGGTCACACGGTGCGCTCCGAATACGCGCGCGGCGGCGGCGTGCCCTGCCTCGTCGCCATCGCGCAGGACGCCTCGGGCAACGCCCACGACCTCGGCCTGTCTTATGCCTCGGCGATCGGCGGCGGCCGGGCCGGCGTCATCGAGACCTCGTTCAAGGAGGAGTGCGAGACCGACCTGTTCGGCGAGCAGGCGGTGCTCTGCGGCGGTCTCGTCGAGCTCATCAAGGCGGGCTTCGAGACCCTCGTCGAGGCGGGCTACGCCCCCGAGATGGCCTATTTCGAGTGCCTCCATGAGGTGAAGCTCATCGTCGATCTCATCTACGAGGGCGGCATCGCCAACATGAACTACTCCATCTCGAACACCGCCGAGTACGGCGAGTACGTGACGGGCCCGCGCATCGTCACGGCTGAGACCAAGGCCGAGATGAAGCGGGTGCTCGACGACATCCAGACCGGCAAGTTCACCCGCGACTGGATGCTGGAGAACCGGGTCAACCAGACCTCCTTCAAGGCCACCCGCGCCAAGCTCGCCCAGCACCCGATCGAGGAAGTCGGCGCCCGCCTTCGCGACATGATGCCCTGGATCAAGGCCAAGGCGCTCGTCGACAAGAGCCGGAACTGAGGCGGCTGGAGGCGGAAGCGTCTCCGCCTCGCCTGTGTCATGGCCGGGCTTGACCCGGCCATCTCGGTTGCTTGCACTCGGGCCTTCACGCCGAGGTTCGCGGGTGGAGCCCGCGAACGACATTGATGACGTTCTGATCTACTCAGGCCTCTGCCCAGCACCCCTCATCCGCCCTCACGTCGCGAGGGCACCCTCTCCCGCAGAGGGGAGAAGGTAGGGAGCAGAACCCTCTCCCCTCTGCGGGAGAGGGTGGCCCCGCGAAGCGGGGTCGGGAGAGGGGGCGCTACGCAGCAGCGCTCGGCGCCAGCCGATCGCCATCTTCCCGAAGCACGCCGCACCTCGCGGCCGGGGCCGCGTCCTGTGCCCGCCACGCAGCAGCTCCTCGCGAGCCATGTCCTTTTCCGTCCCATCTTCGTCCGACCCAGGCCTTTCGGTGCCGGCTTGACGGACCGTAGATCTCTCGTCATCGCAACCGCTTGACGAGGTCTCGCTCCATGTCCGCCACCGACACCGCCCTCATCGTCATCGATGTCCAGGAGTCGTTCCGCCACCGTCCTTACTGGGACATGCAGGACGTTCCGGCCTTCCTCGCGCATCTTCAGGCGCTGACCGACGGCGCCCGGGCCCGGGGCTACAAGGTCGCGCAGGTGTTCCACGTCGAGGAGACTGGGCCCTTCGCCCTCGCCGAGGGGCATGTGCGCCCGCTCGAGCCCTACCAAGTCGCGCCCGACGCCGTGTTCCATAAGCGCCGCCACAGCGCCCTCGTCGGCAGCGGGCTCGACGTCTGGCTCGTCGAGAACGGCATCCGCCGGGTGATCGTGGCCGGCATCCGCACGGAGCAGTGCTGCGAGACGACGACGCGTCATGCCTCCGACCTCGGCTACGCCGTGGATTACGTGACGGAGGCGACGCTCACCTTCGCCATGACGGACGCCGCGGGCCGGCGCTGGGCTGCCGACGAGATCAGGGCCCGCACGGAACTGGTGTTGGCCAACCGCTTCGCCCGGATCGCGACGGTGGTGGAAGCGCTCGATCCCGCGCCGCAGCGGCAGGCGGCGTGATGCGCGAGACGGTCCCGGTCTTCGTCGTCCTGCCGCCGCGCACCCTGCTCCTCGACGTGGCCGGCCCTGTCGAGGTGCTGCGCAAGGCGAACCAGGTGCAGGACCGGATCACCTTCGAGGTCGCCTTCGTCGGTCCCTGGGGCTCGCTCGCGAGCTCGATCGGGCTCACCCTCGCCGCGATCGCGCCGTTGCCCGAGAACCTGCCCGAGGGCGCCCTCGTCGTGGTGTCGGGCAGCGCGGACCCGCCCGGGGAGGGCGATCCGGCGGACGAGGCGGCCGAGGCCGCGATCGTTGCCTGGCTCGAAGGCGCGATCCGGCCCGGCATCCGTCTCGTCACGATCTGCTCGGGCGCCATGCTCGCCGCCCGCGCCGGGCTCCTCGACGGCCATGCCTGCACCACGCATTTCGGCCTCTGCGCCGAGCTCGCGACGGCCGCGCCCCGCGCCCGGGTCCTGGAGGACCGGCTCTTCGTCGAGGACGGCGAGCGCCTCACCAGCGCGGGCGTCACCGCCGGCATCGACCTGATGCTCCACCTCGTCCAGGGGCTCGCCGGGCCGGCCGCGGCGGCGGCGGTCGCCCGCGCGCTCGTCGTGTATCTTCGCCGCGCCGGCTCCGACCCGCAGCTCTCGCCCTTCCTCGTCGGGCGCAACCACCTTCACCCGGCGGTGCACCGGGTCCAGGACCTGATCGCCGCCGACCCCGCAAAGGCCTGGACGCTCGAGATGCTGGCGGCCTCCGCCGGCGCCAGCCCGCGTCACCTCTCGCGGCTCTTCAACGAGCACGCGGGCATGAGCATCCCGGATTACGTCAACGGCCTGCGCGTGGCGCTCGCCCGCGAACTCCTGAACCAGACCCGCCTCGACATGGAGCGCGTCGCCGAGCGCGCCGGCTTCGCCTCGCCGCGCCAACTGCGCCGCGCCTGGAGCCGTCATCATCCAGAGCCACCACGGATGGCGCGGGCCGCGCGTTGACGATAAGCGGCGTCGCTGCGCGACGAGAGCTGTGCTGGATCCCCTTCCCCTCCGCGCTTTCGCGCTCCGGCCGGGGATGACAGTGGGGAAACGCTCAGAGCGCCTCTGTTGTCATCCCCGGCCGGAGGCGGCTTGTCCGCCGGAGGGGAAGGGGATCCAGCACAACGGTGATGCGCCGGTAGGCGCTCCGCGTTTGCAGACTCTTACTGGGTGTTCGACTTCGTGTTGGCTGCCTTGTTGTTGTCCTGATGGCCGGCGTCCTGGCTCTTCTTCGTCGTGCCGCCGCTTCCGCGGGCGTTCGGCTTCTTGCTGTCGGCGGAGTTGTCGCCCTTCATCTTGCCCCTGCTCATGGCCGTCTCCTCGTCGGTGGCGTGATCCCGTGAACGGGCGGGGTGGAGGGCCGGTTCCACCGTGAGTGGCTTAGCGTCAGTGGCTTGCCATGCCGCGGCGAGGCTTTACGGTGCCGCCTCAAGCGCCGGTCAAGGCGCAGTCGTTCCGGGGGAGCCGCCACGTCGATGAGTTCGAGCGCCGCCGTCTCGCTCGCGCGCCTGTGCATCGCCTTCGGCGTGAAGGGCGGCCGCTACGTCGCCGTCCAGGGCATCGACCTCGCGGTGAAGCCCGGCGAGTTCGTCGCCATCGTCGGGCCGACGGGCTGCGGGAAGTCGACCCTGCTCAACGCGGCGGCGGGCCTGCTCAAGCCGGCGGACGGGGATGTCTCGATCTTCGGCGCGCCGCTGAAAGGTCTCAACGCCCGCGCCGGTTACCTCTTCCAGGCCGAGGCCCTGATGCCGTGGAAGACGGCCCTCGACAACGTCGCCGTGGCGCTCGAGCCGAAGGGCGTTCCCCGGGCCGAGGCCGAGAGGCGCGCCCGCGACTGGCTCGCCCGGGTCGGCCTGAAAGCCTTCACGGACCGCTACCCTCACATGCTCTCGGGCGGGCAGCGAAAGCGCGTGGCACTGGCCCAGATGCTGATCCGGGATCCCGAGATCCTGCTCATGGACGAGCCCTTCGGGCCCCTCGATGCCCAGACGCGCCAGATCATGGGCAACCTCCTCCTCGATCTGTGGGCCGCGGACCGCAAGGCCGTGCTCTTCGTCACCCACGATCTCGAGGAGGCCATCGCGCTGTCCGACCGCGTCGTGGTGATGTCGGCCGGCCCCGCGGCCGGGATCGTGGGCGACTTTCCCGTTGACCTGCCCCGCCCCCGCGACATCGCCGAGATCCGCCTCGAGCCGGCCTTTCACCGGATCCAGAAGGAGATCTGGGCGAGCCTGCGGGTGGAGGTGCAGAAGGCCTATGGGATGGGGGACAGCGCACCATGACCCGCCTCAAGCTCCTCGCGCTGCAGATCGGCGTCGGCCTGCTCATCCTCCTGGCTTGGCACGTGGCGACGACCACCTCGCTGTTCGGTCGGCCGAAGGACCTGCAGTTCTTCTTCTCGACGCCTCTCGACGTGATCGCGCGGGTCATCAAGGAATTCGCCTCCGGCGAGATCTGGCGGCATCTCGGCATCACGCTCCTCGAGACGGTGCTCGCCTTCACGACGGGAGCCATCGGCGGTATCGCGTTCGGCTTCCTTTTTGCCCGCCGCGAGCTTCTGGCGGCGGTCTTCGACCCCTATATCAAGGCGGCGAACGCCCTGCCGCGCGTCGTGCTCGCGCCGATCTTCGCCCTGTGGTTCGGCCTCGGCATCTGGTCGAAGGTGGCGCTCGGCTTCACCCTCGTGTTCTTCATCGTGTTCTTCAACGTCTACCAGGGCGTGCGCGAGGTGAGCCCGACGGTGCTGTCGAACGCCCGCATGCTCGGCATGAACGAGCGCCAGCTGCTGCGCCACGTCTATTGGCCCTCGGCGCTCACCTGGATGTTCTCTTCGCTCCACACCTCGGTGGGCTTTGCCCTGGTCGGGGCGGTGGTGGGCGAGTATCTCGGCTCCTCGGCGGGCTTAGGCTACAAGATCCACGAGGCGGAAAGCGTGTTCGACGTCACCGGCGTCTTCGCCGGCATGTTCATCCTCGCCGTCTTCGTCATCCTGATCGATGCCCTCGTCACCGCCATCGAGAACCGGCTGCTCGTTTGGCGGCCCGCCCCGTCGACAAGCGGGCAAGCATGAGACAGGATTTCTCCCTGACGTAACGACAAGCACCAACGGAGGAACGCCATGGACCGTCGCACCTTTCTCACCGGCACCGCCGCGCTCGGCCTCATCGGGACTGCGCCCGGCGCCCGCGCGCAAGGCGCTCCGGAGAAGGGCAAGGTCACCTTGGGCGTGGGCGGCAAGCCGCTCCTCTACTACCTGCCGCTGACGGTCGCTGAGCGCAAAGGCTACTTCAAGGAGGAAGGGCTCGAGGTCGAGATCAACGATTTCGGCGGTGGGGCGAAGTCGCTCCAGGCCCTCATCGGCGGCTCGGTCGACGTGGTGACGGGCGCCTACGAGCACACGATCCGCATGCAGGCCAAGGGCCAGGACGTGCGCGCGGTCTGCGAGCTCGGGCGCTTCCCCGCCATCGTCATCGGCGTGCGCAAGGAGAGGGCCGCGCAGATCAAGTCCGTCGCCGACCTGAAGGGCGCCAAGATCGGCGTCACGGCGCCCGGCTCCTCCACGGCGCTGACGGCGCAGTACGCCATGGTCAAGGCGGGGCTGAAAGCCGGCGACGCGGCGCTCATCGGCATCGGCGGCGGCGCGAGCGCGGTCGCGGCGATGAAGAAGGGCGAGATCGACGCCATCTCGCACCTCGACCCCGTCATCGCCAAGCTGGAAGCCGACGGCGACATCCAGGTGCTCGTCGACACCCGCACGGAAGCCGGCACGCGGGCGCTCTTCGGCGGCTCGAATCCTGCGGCCGTGCTCTACCTGAAGAAGGACTTCATCGACAAGAATCCGGCGACGACCCAGCGCCTCACCAACGCCTTCGCGAAATCCCTGAAGTGGCTCCAGACCGCGAGCCCCGAGGAGGTCGCCGAGGCCGTGCCCCCCGAGTACCACCTCGGCGACAAGCCGCTGTACCTGCGCGCCGTGAAGAACTCGCTCGAAAGCTACTCCCGCAACGGCGTCATCGCGCCGGAGGGCATGGCGAGCGTGATGGAGATGCTCAAGGTGCTCGACCCGGAGATGCAGAACGCCAAGGTCGACCTCGCTACCACCTTCGACGACCGCTTCATCAAGCGCGCCGCGAGCTGAGGACCGAGGGTGGAGCGCCGCGCCTCTTCCCTCTCCCCTTGCGGGAGAGGGTGGCCCCGCGTCAGCGGGGTCGGGAGAGGGGTGGCGCGAGGCAACGAGCGCCCGGCCGGAAGGCCGATCAGTCTCTCTCCGCCCCACTCCTGTCATGGCCGGGCTTGACCCGGCCATCTCGGTCCGTGGTCTCGGGCCTTCGCGCCGAGGTTCGCGGGTCAAGCCCGCGAACGACACTGGGGTACTCTGATCCGTCCGGGCCCACGCCCAGCGCCACCCCTCATCCGCCTGTCTTACGGCAGACACCTTCTCCCGCAGAGGGGAGAAGGAGAGGCGGCTGGCCGCTACGGCTTGAGCAGCTTCGACCCCATTTCCCCGAACACGTCGCCGGCGCCCAAGAGCAGGTAGGCCCAGGCGAGCGCCGAGGCGACGTTGGCGATCTGGAAGGTGAGACGTGGCATCTCGAAGATGCCGGCGACGAGAGGCACGATGGCGCGGAGCGGCCCCGAGAAGCGGCCGACGAAAACGCCGACCGCCCCGTAGCGCTGCACGAAGCTCTCGGCCCGCTCGACGATCTGGGGGCTGCGGTTGAGGGGCCAGCGGCTCTTCAGGCCTTCCTCGAAGTAGCGTCCGACCTCGTAGGACACCCAGTCCCCCAGGATAGCGCCGACGGCGGCCCCGAACCAGATCGGCCAGAAGGCGAGCTCGGCGCTGCCGATGAGCGCGCCGATGGCCAGAAGCAGCACGGTCGCCGGCACGAAGATCGACACCACGGCCAGGGACTCGCCGAAGGCGAGCGCCCCTACGATGACGGGGGCCCAGACCTGGTGCGCGCGCACGAAGCCCGTGAACTGTTCCTGCAGCGCGCCAGCGTCCATGGGGATCCTTGAGAAAAGGCGAGGCCTTGTTGCCGGAGCGGCGCGGTTTGGCAACCCTCACCCAAGGCGATCACGCGAGGCGATCGGTTTCCATCACGAAACGCGACTGTTCCCGCGGGTTGCGCGCGCTAGGATCGGCTGCGCTGCTGCCGGGTCGCCCTGCCGATGAACGTTCTCTCCATCCAGTCCCACGTCGCCTACGGCCATGTCGGCAATGCCTCGGCCGTTTTCCCGATGCAGCGGCTCGGCTGCGAGGTCTGGGCGATCCACACCGTGCAGTTCTCGAACCACACGGGCTACGGCGCCTGGAAGGGCCGGGTCTTCGACGGGCCGGCCATCGAGGAACTGGTGGAGGGCATCGGTGAGCGCGGCGTGCTGCCCACCTGCGACGGCGTGCTCTCGGGCTATATGGGCTCGGCCGACATCGGCAACGCCGTGCTCGGGGCCGTAGCCCGGGTGCGGGCCGCGAACGCGGACGCGCTGTATTGCTGCGATCCCGTGATCGGCGATGTGGGTCGCGGCGTCTTCGTGCGGCCGGGCATCCCGGAGTTCATGCGCGACCAGGCCGTGCCGGCGGCCGACATCATCACGCCGAACCAGTTCGAGCTCGACTACCTCGCGGGGACCGAGACCCGCACACTGCCCGATGCCAAGGCGGCGGTGGCCGCGGTCCAGGCGCTCGGGCCGAAAGTGGTGCTCGTCACCTCGCTCCAGGTCGAGGACACGCCCTCCGACGCCATCGACCTTCTCGCGGCGGAGGGCGGCCGTTTCTGGCGGGTGCGGACCCCTAAGCTTGCGCTCTCCGTCAACGGGGCGGGCGACGCCATCGCGGCCCTGTTCTTCGTGCACTATGCCCGCTCCCGCGCAGCGTCGGCGGCGCTCAGCGAAGCCTCGGCCTCGGTCTACGGCCTCCTGCGGCGCACCGCGGACGCCGGCTCGCGCGAGATCCTCACCGTCGCGGCGCAGGACGAGTTCGTGAACCCGAGCCGGCGCTTTTCCGTCGAGGAGGTCTGAAGGGAACAAGGGCGGGAACAAGGAATCGCGCCGGGGGTTGCCGCTCCATGCGCCTGCGCGTCGCGACCTTCAACGTCGAGAACCTCGCCTCCCGCCACAGCTTCGGGCCGAAGGAGCGCCCGGAGACGGCGCCGGCGCTCTCCCTCTTCGACGTGCCCGACCCCGAGCAGCGCGAGGCCGTCCAGCGCTCGCTGGCGGTGGCTCTCGAGGATGACAAGCGAGAACTCTCGGCGCTCGCGCTCGCGCAGGCCGCGCCCGACATCCTGGCGCTGCAGGAGATCGACAATCTCGGCGTTCTCCAGGCCTTCTTCAGCAACTACGTCCATCGCCTCACCGACCGGCGCTACGGCCATTTCCGGTTGATCGATGGCAACGACCCGCGGGGCATCGACGTCGCCTTCGCGGCCCGCCTCGACCTCCTCGACCAGAAGGGCGCCAAGGCCCGCTCGCACCAGGAGGAAACCTTTGGGGGGCTCGGGGTCCATACGGAGGAGCTCGCGGCCCTTCGCATCGGACCGGACGACCTCGTCTTCAACCGCGACTGCCTCGAGGTCGACCTCGATTTCGGCGAAGCGGAGCTCACCGTCTACGTCTGCCATTTCAAAGCGATCGCCGACCGGCTGGACGGGCGCGACAAGACGCGGCCGATCCGCCACGCTGAGGCCTTGGGCGTCCGGCGCATCATCGAGCGCCGCTTCGGCGAGGGCTGGCGCGACGCGAACTGGATCATCGCCGGCGACCTCAACGACTTCACGGAACAGGTTCGCGACGGCGAGGCCGTGCCCGCGAAGCCCAGCGGCCTCGACCCGCTCCTCGACGGCTTCGCCATCAACCCCGTCGCGGTGCTGCCGACGTCGCAGCGCTGGACCTACTTTCACCACCAGGCCGAGCGGAAGGACCGTCCCTTCGAGGAGGCGCATGTCCAGCTCGACTACGTGCTGCTCTCGCCGGCGCTCGCCGGGGCAAACCCGACGCCAACCGTCGAGCTCCTGCGCCACGGGTTGCCCTACCGCGTGCCCCTCGATCCGGCGCACCCGGACCGTTCCATCGGGCATCTCGCGACCCGCGCCGACCGCTATCCCCGGGTCGGCTGGGATCGGCCGAAGGCGAGCGATCACTCGCCCCTGATCGTCACGGTCGACCTGCCCCGCAAGCGTGGCTAGGGTGCCGCGCTCCCTCCGGATTCGTGCCGCCCCGAGACCCTGATGCCCCGCCGCTTCGTCACCCTCGACGTGTTCACCGATACGCCGCTCGCCGGCAATCCGCTCGCCGTCGTCCTGGACACCGAGGGGCTCGATGCGGAGGCGATGCAGGCCATCGCCACGGAATTCAACCTGTCGGAGACGGTGTTCGTGGCGCCGCCGGACGACGGACGCCATCGCGCCGCGCTGCGCATCTTTACCCCTCTGCACGAGCTGCCCTTCGCCGGCCATCCCACGGTGGGTACGGCGGTGCTGCTCGCCCTTCTTGACCGCGCGGATGAACCCGGCGCGGTGCTGTTCGGACTGGAAGAGAAGGTCGGCACCGTCTCCTGCGCCGTCGAGGTGACGGGCAAGGGCCGCGGCCGGGCGCGCTTTCGCCTGCCGAAGCTGCCCGAGACCTGGGGCGAGGGGCTCGAGCCTGCCCGCGCGGCCGAGGCGCTCGGCCTCGCGCCGGACGAGATCGGCTTCGACCGGCACCGGCCCTCGCGCCACTCGGCCGGCGTGCCCTACGATCTCGTGCCGGTGGCCTCCCTCGACGCGCTCGCCCGCGCCCAGGTGTCGAGCGGCACCTTCGAGGCCGTGTTCGGGGACTCTTCGCACCCGGCTGTCTACGTCTATGCCCGCGAGGGCGACGGCTTTCGCTCCCGCATGTTCTTTCCCGCCCCGAGCCTGACGGAGGATCCCGCGACGGGCTCGGCGGCTGCGGCTTTCGCCGGCGCCCTGATGCAGTTCGAGCCTCTCGGCATCGGCGAGCACGACATCGCGATCCGCCAGGGCGTCGAGATGGGTCGGCCGAGCGAGATCGCCCTTCAGCTCGTGATCCGCGCTGGAGCGCTCGCCTCCGCAGAGATCGGCGGCGGCGCGGTCGTCGTCGCCCGCGGCGAGCTCGAGGTGTGAAAGGTCCTGACGCGAGCGAGCCCCGCTTCGTCCGCCGGGTCGCCCGGCTCGAGGCCCGCGTCGCGCCCCATCGCTGGGCCTGGGCGGAGGAGAACCGCCCGCTGATCGACCATCACTGGGCGGCGCTGACGGCCGAGAAGCCGCGCATGTTCAACGGCCGTGTCCTCCTGCTTCAAGGGCAGGAGATCGCCGGGGAAATCTGCCGCGCCACCTATTTCGAGACGAGCTACGCCGACTTCCTCGCCTGGCGCGACCACGGCTTTCCGGACGCCTCCGTCGCCAACGGCTTCGCCATGGGCGCGCTCGCCGGCTCCGACGGCGGTTTCGTGCTCGGCGTCATGGGCGCACACACGGCCAATGCGGGGAAGATCTACTTCGCCGCCGGGACCCCGGACCCGTCCGACGTGAGGCCCGACGGCACGGTCGACCTCGCGGGCAGCGTGCTGCGGGAGTTGCGCGAGGAGACGGGCCTCGTTCCCGACGAGCCTTGCGTCGCTGACCACTGGATCGTCGCCCGGGACGGCCCCAAGACGGCGTTCCTGCGGCCGATCCGGATGCCGGAGCCCGCCGCGGCGGTCGCGGCCCGGATCGAGCGATTTCTGGCCGAGGAGCCGGATCCGGAACTTGCCGGGGTTGTCGTCGCGCGCTCGGCGGCCGACATCGACGCGGCCCAAATGCCGAGCTTCCTGCAACTCTTTTTGCGCTGGAGTTTCGGGGAGGCGGGATAGGGAGGGTTCGGGAGAGGTGGGCCCACGGGGCTTACGCCCCGCTCCCCCTCACCCTCGCGCAGACGCGCTTGCTTCGCCTGCCGGTGCGCAGGCGAAGCCCTCTCCCCGCCCGCGGGGAGAGGTGATGACGGCCGGGCTTCGGCTTTGTACGAGATTATCTGAGGCGGTGGTGCGCGTTCCTCCTCGCCCCGCTGGCGGGGAGAGGGCTCGCGCGGAACGAAGGTTCCGTGCGAGCAAGCGCAGCGAAGCGAAGCGGGGGTGAGGGGGGCTCGCCGACACCCGAGACTACGCCCACCACCCCCTCATCCGCCCTCCTGCGGAGGACACCTTCTCCCACGAGGGAGGAAGGGCTCATGGATATCCGAACCGCCCCTTGGTCGAGGCGATGATCCGCACGGCCTCCGCGTCCCGGCCGGCCGAGCAGGCCGCGGCGGCGCGGTTGATGTCGGCGGTGGCGCGGGCGTGGACGCTCTTGCCGACATGGCCGGTGGCGAGGTCGTTGTCCATCACGGCGCGGAAGCGCGAGACCTCGCCGGCGCAGCCCGCAGTTTCCGGCAAGCGGAAGCCCGGGCTCGTCACGCCCGTCGAGGCCAGCGCCGGGTTCGGGGCAGGCGAAGAGGCGCTCTGCTGGCAGGCGCCCAACGTGAGGCCGGCACAGGCGAGGAGGGCGGCACGGGCAACGAACGAACGCATCGCGGGGTCACTCCTGGTCGCGAGGCTCCGCGGGGGAGCCGATGGTGAAGGTCTCGATCGCCTGATCGAGGGTGGCCATGCGCATGACGAGATAGTCGTCGATCAGCTCGGCCGAGACGCGCAGCCGCAAGCCCCGCGCCTCGTCGACGAGCATCGCCGCCCGCCGGCCACTCCCCGCCCCGCCGACGAGGGTCGACCAGACGTCGTCGCGCGCGAACAACGGCACGTGGCGCAGGAGAAGGTCGCTCGTCGCGTGGTCGCGGATGCCGGAGAACTCGGCGGCGCGGTCGTTCTGCGCGATGATCCAGGCGTCGGTGATCGTCCCCGCCCCGTCCCGCACCGGAGCTCCGATGATGGTGCCGGCGATCGAATGCTCGAAGAGCGCGCGGTAGATCGAGTTCTTGTCCTCGATCGCGTGGCAATAGAGGAGGAGCGCCGTCTGGGACGTGTCTTCCGAGAGCCGAAGCGGCAGGCACAGCCGCCCCCAGAGCACCACGTCCTGCTGGAAGTCGGCAAAGGATTGGAAGTAGGCGATCTCGAAGCGGTCGGCCGCGCCCTCGTAGATGTCGAGGAGCCGCTCCCGCACGCGGGTACGCAGCTCGGACAGGCGCCGTCCCTGCATCGAGAAGCCGACGCGGGCGCGTAAAGTCGTGCCGTGGTGGAGATAGACGAAGTCGTCTTCGCTGCGCAGGAACAGGATGCAATAGGCCGCGAAGGCCTCGTCCGCCCCGTGCCAGAAATCCGCGAGCGTCGGGTCGCGCTCGGTGCGGATCTGCATCCATTTGGCGGCCAGCGCCTGGACCGTGGGATGCCGGGCGACCCCTGAAATCTCCGAGCCGAACCAACTCTTGACCTGATGACTAATGACGGGGGACTGCACGCAAACTCTCGCAAATCGCTTCTGAGATCGAGGCGTAGCCGATCGGACGGCACGCGCCAATATCGTAGCGTCAGCTTGCCAAAGCCCGGATCGCGCGGGTACAACCGGAGGGTTCGGCGCGGTGGCGCCGCCTTCCGGGAGCAGAGCCTTGGCGACCGCCGGCTCACAGCGCAGCGACGAGACGCGGGCCGTTCCGGCCGCCGCGCGCGCGCTCCTTAGCCTCCTTCTCCTTACCTGCCCCTGAGGGCCGTCCGGGCGCGCGCGCCTGGGCTCTCAGGGGGTTTTCAGACGAGACCGGAACCTGAGCGCCGCCCGACAGGCGCCCCCGAGAAGGACGACACCGATGACTGATTTTGTATCCCAAGGTCCCGCACCACAAGGCTCCGCCAAGGACCGGGTCCTGATCTTCGATACCACCTTGCGCGACGGCGAGCAGTGCCCCGGCGCGACCATGACGCTGGAAGAGAAACTCCAGATCGCCGAACTCCTCGACCAGATGGGCGTCGACATCATCGAGGCGGGCTTTCCTATCGCCTCCAACGGCGACTTCGAGGCCGTGGCCGAGATCGCCCGGCGCACTAAGCGCGCGGTGATCGCGGGCTTGGCCCGCGCCATCACCGCCGACATCGCTCGCGCCGGCGAGGCGGTGCGCTTCGCGCAACGCCCCCGCATCCATACCTTCGTTTCCACCTCGCCGATCCACCTCGCGCACCAGATGCGCAAGACGGAAGAGGAGGTGCTGGACATCATCAGCGCGACGGTGGCCCAGGCCCGCAACCTCGTCGAGGACGTGGAGTGGTCGGCGATGGACGCCACCCGCACCCCGATCGATTATCTCTGCCGCTGCGTCGAGGCGGCGATCCGGGCGGGCGCCACCACCATCAACCTGCCCGACACCGTGGGCTACGCCACCCCCGACGAGCACCGCGCCATGTTCCGCGCGGTGCGCGAGCGGGTGCCCGGCGCCGACCGCGCCGTGTTCTCGGTCCATTGCCACAACGATCTCGGCCTCGCGGTGGCGAATTCCCTGGCGGGCCTCGAAGGAGGCGCCCGGCAGATCGAGTGCACCATCAACGGGATCGGCGAGCGCGCGGGCAACGCGGCGCTGGAAGAGGTCGTGATGGCGATCCGCACCCGGGGCGACGTCCTGCCCTACGAGACGGGCATCGACGCCACGATGCTCACCCGCGCCTCCAAGGTGGTCGGCACGGCGACGAACTTCCCCGTGCAGTACAACAAGGCGATCGTCGGCCGGAATGCGTTTGCTCACGAGAGCGGCATCCACCAGGACGGCATGCTCAAGCACCAGCAGACCTACGAGATCATGACGCCGGCCTCCGTCGGCGTGTCGAAGACCTCCCTCGTCATGGGCAAGCATTCGGGGCGTAACGCCTTCCGTACCAAGCTCGAGGAGATGGGCTACGCGCTCTCCGACAACCAGTTCCAGGACGCTTTCGAGCGCTTCAAGACCCTCGCCGACCGCAAGAAGAACGTCTACGACGAGGACATCGAGGCCCTCGTCGACGAGAACCTCGCCACCGCCCACGACCGCATCCGTCTCGTATCGCTCTCGGTGATCGCGGGCACCCGTGGCCCTCAGCGCGCCACCATGCGCCTCGACATCGACGGGCGCTTCGTGACGGAGGAGGCCGACGGCAACGGGCCGGTCGACGCCGTGTTCAACGCCATCAAGGCCCTCGTGCCGCACGAGGCGGTGCTGGAGCTCTACCAGGTCCATGCCGTCACGGAGGGCACGGACGCCCAGGCCGAGGTGTCGGTGAGGCTCCAATCCGACGGACGGAGCGTCACGGCGCGGGGCGCCGACCCGGACACCCTCGTCGCTTCGGCCAAGGCCTATCTCGCCGCGCTGAACAAGCTGATGGCCCGGGGCGCCCGCACCCACGCCCAGGCCGCGGCGGAGTAGAATCGGCCCTTTCCGGCACCGCTCCTTGCGCTAAGCTCCCTGGTGCCGAACGGGCCAGGGAGGACGCCATGATGAAGAGCGTGCTGGGATCTGCGTTGGTTGCGTTGAGCCTCGGGATCGCGCCCGCGGCCCTCGCTTTCGAAGGAAAGGGCCAGGAGGGCCTCTCGCAGGAGCGCCTGCAGCGCATCGCGCCCGCGCTCAAGCGTGAGATCGACAAGGGCACGATGCCGGGCGCGGTCTCGCTCATCGCGCGCAAAGGCAAGATCGTGCACCTGGAGGCGCACGGTCACCTCGATCCGGCCAAGACCAAGCCGATGGCGCCGGACGCCATGTTCCGCGCCTTCTCCATGACCAAGCCCTTCGTCTCGGTCGCCGCCATGATGCTGGTCGAGGAGGGGCGCTTGAGCCTGCGCGACCCGATCAGCACCTACATTCCCGACTTCAAGGAGATGAAGGTCCTCGTCGAGCGCCGCGACGAGACCGGGGCCGTGAAGCGCGAGGCCGTTCCGGCGACGCGGCCGATCACGGTGCAGGATCTCCTGCGCCATACGGCGGGCTTCACCTATCTCGGCACGGCGCCCTATCCGGAACTCAAGGAGGCCTACGCCAAGGCCGACGTCGAGTCGCGCGACGGTGACCTTTCGCCGGAGGAGTTCACGAAGCGCCTCGCGCAGATCCCCCTCGCTTACGAGCCGGGCACCCGCTTCGAGTACGGCCTCTCGACGGACGTGCTGGGCGTCGTCGTCGAGCGGGTCTCGGGCGAGCGCCTCGACCGCTTCCTCGAGGCGCGCCTGTTCAAGCCGCTCGGCATGAAGGACACCTCCTTCCAGGCGACGCCTGAGCAGATGAGCCGGATGGCCGACGCCTTCGACTCCGACCCGCAGAAGGCCGCCGGCTGGCAATGGGTGCGCGTCGAGGCCGATCCCGGCCGGCGCTATCGCCTCGGCGGCGCCGGCACCGTCACCACCGCGCAGGACTATTTCCGCTTCTGCCAGATGCTCTTGAACGGCGGCGAGCTCGACGGCACGCGCTATCTATCCCGCAAGACGGTGGAGTTCATGCTCTCCGACCACCTCGTCGGGCTTGCCGGCTCGACCGCCGGCTCGACGGGGCCGGGCTACGGCTTCGGCCTCGGCTTCGGCATCCGGCGCCAGGACGGGTTCGCGGTCGCGCCGGGCTCGACGGGCGACGCCATGTGGGCTGGGGCCGGCGGGACGAGCTTCACGATCGATCCGAAGGAGAAGATCGTCGGCGTCTTCATGGCCGCCGCGCCGACCCCGCGGGTCCACACGCGCATGCTGTTCAAGAACCTGCTCTACGCCGCTCTCGTGGAGTGAAGAGCGTAAGGGCAAAAGGAGCACGGACGATGCATCGCCGCATCTTCCTGGCGGGCAGCGCCGCCCTCGCGTCCGGCGGCGCCCTGGCGCAGCACGCGGGCCATCATGGTCACCTCGCTCCCGCCGCGCCCTCGCCCGACCCTTATGCGGCCCTGCGCGGCGGAGGGCCGCTCACCCTCACGCCGGAGCAGGAGGCGCAGCGCGTGGTGGCAAGCCCCGCGCCGGCGGGCCCGCCCGGGCGATGGGCGCCCCGGGCGGCGCTGCCCATCCCGCGCTCGGAGATGGCCTGGGCTACCGCCCATGCCGGGCGCATGCACATCATCGGCGGCTACGGCGAGGGGCGGGTCGACCGGACCTATCACCACGTCTACGAGCCGGACGGGGACCGCTGGTTCAACGCCGCGCCCCTGCCGCGGGGCGCCAACCACGTCGCGGTCGTGGCCGACGCGGGCCGGGTCTACGCGCTGGGCGGCTTCATCGAGCAGAACCGCAACGCCGATCACAACGCCTATGCCTACGACGTCGCAAGCGACCGCTGGACACCCATCGCGCCGCTGCCGCGCCCACGGGGTGCCGCGGCCGCGGTGGTCCTGAACGGCCGCGTCCATCTCATCGGCGGCGCCTCCGAGCCGGCGCAGGAGCGCGCGAGCGTCGGCTGGCACGAGGTCTACGACCCTCAAGCCGACAAGTGGTCGACGCTCAAGGCCCTGCCAGGCGCGCGAGACCATATCGGCTGCGTCGCTGACGGCGGGCGCATCCACGTCGTCGGCGGGCGCTTCAACACCTTCGAGTACAACACCGGCCTTCACCACGTGTACCTGCCCGACCGGGACACCTGGGAGGAGCGGGCGCCCCTGCCGACGCCGCGCTCCGGCCACGGCCTCGTCATCTACCGCGGCCGCCACTACGCGATGGGCGGCGAGGCCGGAATCGTGAACCGCGGCCAGATCACCCAAGGGCGCGTCTTCGGCCAGATGGAGAGCTACGACCCCACCACCGACACCTGGACGAGCCACGCCCCGATGCCGACGCCCCGCCACGCGGTGGGCGCCACCGCCATCGGCGACTGGATCTACGTCGCCGGCGGCGGTGCCGTGACGGGCGGGGCGGTGCAATCGGCGGTGCACGAGGCGTTCACCCTGGGCTGAACCTCTTGGAACCCCGGCCGCGCAAGCGGATTGCCCGGCTGGGGCGGGTAACAGGAGGCGCGGCATGGAGCGGTTCACCGGCGGGTGCCTGTGCGGCGCGGTGCGCATCATCGCGACGGGCCGGCCGTACCGCGTCGGCCTGTGTCACTGCCTCGACTGCCGCAAGCATCACGGCGCGCTCTTCTACGGTGCCGCCATCTTCCCGGCGAGCGCCGTCACGATCCAGGGCGAGACCCGCGACTACAAGGGGCGGCACTTCTGCCCCACTTGCGGCTCGTCGGTCTTCGCGAGCGAGGGTGACGAGGTCGAGGTCAGCCTCGGCGCCCTCGACGCACCGGACCAGTTCACGCCGACCTACGAGAGCTGGATCCTCCGCCGCGAATCCTGGCTGCCGCCGTTCCCGCTCGCACGGCATTACGAGCGGGACCGCGAGGGGACGGGGCGCACCGAGCCGTAGCGATCGGCACCGGCGCCAAACCTTGCCAAAGCGCTCCGCGCGGCGTCCAATCGTCCGGCGTGGGGGTTCGTCGAACGGCGTTGCGTCCCTCTCTCGACGAAGGCCCGGAACGCCACCGGGCTGCCTATCGGTCCTCCGACGCCCATTGCTCGGGAGGACATTCCATGGCCCGCATCCAATTGCACCGCTTCGTCGACCTCGCCAAGCCGGCCCCCAAGGGGCTCGAACGCCTCGACGCCCCAAGCCGTCGGGCCTTTCTTGCCAAGGCTGCCACGGTGGCCGCGGCCACCGCCATGGCGCCCCAGGCTTTCGCGCGTAACTTCGGCCCCGAGGCCGGGCCCCAGCGCTATCCCGATCCGGACATCGTCGTCATCGACAAGCGCTTCAAGTCGAAGCTCGGGAACACCCCGATTCAGCGCCTCCACACCGGCACGCTCTGGGCGGAAGGCCCGGCCTGGAGCGGGGTCGGACGCTACCTGCTGTGGAGCGACATCCCGAACGACGAGAACCTGCGGTATCTCGAGGAGGACGGGCACGTCGCCCGCCGCTTCCGCTTTCCAGCCGGCAACAGCAACGGCAACACCTTCGACTTCGAGGGCCGCCAGATCGCCTGCCAACACGGCACCCGCAAGGTCGTGCGCTACGAGCACAACGGCAAGACCACCGTGCTCGCGGAGCGCTTCGACGGCCAGGAGTTCAACGCCCCGAACGACGCCGTGGTGCATCCCAACGACGGCGCGATCTGGTTCACCGATCCGGGCTACGGCTCGCTGATGGAATACGAGGGCAACCGCCTGCCCCAGAGCGCCTCGAACCCGCAGCCGATCCGCAAGGAGGCGATCTACCGGATCGACCGGTCCGGCACGATCACCAAGGTCGCCGACCAGCCCTTTAAGCCGAATGGCCTGTGCTTCTCCAACGACTACCGGCGCCTCTACGTCGCCGACACGGGCGCCTCGCACTACCCCGACGCCAAGAACATCATCTGGGCCTACGATGTCGACGGGACGACGCTGAAGAATCCCCGCACCTTCGCCAGCATGGAGCTCAACGGCAAATCTGGCTTCGCCGACGGCATCCGCTGCGACGAGGACGGCAATGTCTGGGCGAGCGCGGGCTGGGTGGGCGACGGTTACGACGGCGTCCACGTCTTCGCGCCCGACGGCGCCCGGATCGGGCAGATCCGCCTGCCCGAGATCTGCTCCAACGTCTGCTTCGGCGGCACGAAGCGCAACCGGCTCTTCATGACGGCGAGCCAGTCGCTCTATGCCTGTTACGTCGAGACGCGGGGCGCCCACATCACCTGACGCGGCGCCGCGGCGAGCCCTCGCCCAAGGCCGAGGGCTCGCTAGTCGTGCACCGGCAGCGCGCTCGGCGGCTTCACCACCTGGAGGACGAAGCTCGAGCGCACGTCGGCGACGCCCGGCAGCACCAAGAGGCGGTTCATCGTGAGCTCGCCGAAACTCTCGATCGTGGTCGCCACCGCGTGGACCAAAAGATCCGTCTCGCCGGCGAGCGCGTAGCAGGCGATGACCTCCTCGTAGGAATTGAGCCGCTCCACGAGGCGGGTGCGCCAGCCCGGCTCCGATTGCTCGAGCTTGATGAAGACGAAGGCCTCCACGGCGAAGCCTAAGGCCTTGCGGTCGACGAGCGCCCGGTAGCCCGTGATGAACCCGTCCTCCTCGAGCGCTTTGAGGCGGCGCAGGCACGGCGAAGGCGCGAGCGCCACGGCCTCGGCGAGGGCGACGTTGGTGACGCGCCCGTCCGCCTGCACGGCGCGCAGGATGCGGCGGTCGGAAGGGGTCAGAGGGCGGGTCATCGGGGCTCCGAAGGATTGTTAGGTCATATCGTGACCTCAAGCCTCGCCGAGCGGCCAGGATTAGGCAAGGAATGACCCTCGATCCGACGTAACCTCTTCCGCAACAGGGAGATCACGCCATGAACTCGAACCAGGGCTCTACCGACCCGCGCGACTGGCTCGTCGACCAGGGCTTCGCAAATTACACGCCTGAGGACCACGCCACCTGGAACACGCTGGCCCAGCGCCAGCGCGCGCTCCTCAAGGGCCGCATCGCCGACGAGTTCCTCGACGGCCTCGACGGCCTCGGCATCGGCACGTCGGGCATTCCCGATTTCCGGGTCATGAACGAGCGCCTTCGCGCCGCGACGGGCTGGGAGGTGGTGGCCGTGCCCGGCCTCGTGCCGGACCTCGCCTTCTTCCGCCTGATGGCCGACCGCAAGTTCCCCGCGGGCTTCTGGATCCGCAAGCCGGAGCAACTCGACTACATCGAGGAGCCGGACGTCTTCCACGACGTGTTCGGCCACGTGCCCCTTATCATGCAGCAGCGCTACGCCGATTACCTCCAGGCCTACGGCGAGGCGGGGCTCGTCGCCGCTGAGCACGGCGCGCTGCAGCGCCTCGCCCGGCTCTACTGGTACACCGTGGAGTTCGGCCTCGCCCGTACCCCGCAGGGCCTGCGCATCGTCGGCGCCGGCATCGCCTCGTCACCTTCCGAAACCATCTTTGCCCTTGAAGATCCTTCGCCCAACCGGATCGGCTTCGACCTCGCCCGCGTCATGCGCACCCGCTACCGCATCGACGATTTCCAGGAGACCTACTTCGTGCTCGACGGCCTCGACGCCTGGCCCGCCCTCGACCTCGACCGCCTGCTGCCGCTCTGGAAACGCCTCGACGGCAGCGCCGATCTCGAGCCGGGCGACGTCCTCCCCGAGGACGACGTAGTCTCCCGCGGCACGGGCGCCTACCACGCCGAGAAGGCGCGCCTTCCCGTCGCGGCGGAGTGAGTCCAAAACCCCTGGACAAACCGCCGGGCCTTTGCTAAACGCCCGACCTCCCGGCGGGACGGCCCTCAAGCCTCCCGCCGGCTCGCTTCGGCGAGGGCGCATAGCTCAGTTGGTAGAGCAGCTGACTCTTAATCAGCGGGTCCTAGGTTCGAGCCCTAGTGCGCCCACCATCAAACCCGGTCTTCTGAGAGCCGGGCGGGTGGCAGAACCGGACAGTTCCCGACTTCAGGAGCCCGGTTCCAAAACCCAGCTCACGGCTCGCTCGGGCGGCCTTGCATCGGCAGGATGGCGGGCCGGTGCTGTTCAAGCTTACGCATCCCGTTCACCGTGAGCCGGCTCTTGTTCACGTCCCGAGCGTAATGGCGAACCATCGCCTCGCTCATCTCGACGATGCTGTGACCAGCTTCAGGCGTTGTGCTGGCAGAACCGCCACCGATGCCGCGTTGAGTTCATGACGTTGGGTGGCCTGCTCGCACCGCCCCGGCGAATGACCAGGTGCCCTGAGGAGCCTCTCGCGCCGAAGGAGCGCTACAACGGTTTCGTCGACGATCCTCCTTTGAGGTGGCGTCATTGCATAGCCGTCTGGCACATGGTCGGCTGCAATGAAGGTAGGGAGGATTAACTACCCACGGCGGTTTTGTCTGGGCTGAGCACGCTTGAGGTGTACGATCCAGCTTCTGTCGAACCCTCCTGATGAGCTCATGTTGTCGACCAAAGGTCTTTTCACCCTTGGCTGTTTCGGTAAACTGCGAGCAGCGACAGTCGCCGCCATGCTCTTGCTCGGTTTCTCGGCGACGGCCTTCCCGAGTTCGCCAACCTCGGGCCGTTATCGCATTATTCCTGTCGCGGACAGTGCTCCGACCGAGGCTGACGTCGGCGATGCTTGGCGTCTCGTCACGAACGTTTTCAACATCCCCGGCCTGCCGGGCCCCGTCTTCACCCCGAACAATCGCGGTGGTGAGTGGACAATTCTGGACCGCCGATTGGTTCGGTACGAGGGCTCCTATCCGAAAAGCTTCTTGGACAGAGGGAACCTAGTCACCGAGCCCTGGAGTGGTCGGAAGGTGGCAGTCACCTACGCCACGGGAGCGCTCTCGGTCCTCCCAACTGGTGCCAACGCGTTCTCGACCGTGCCGCGGCCAGAGGCGCTCCGGCAAAACCCCAGAGGCCCCTATCTGCTGCCTCGAGCGCAAGCCACATTGGTAGTCAGCGACGGTCAGGCCTACGTTGTCGAGGCCAACTCAATCCGGCCATGGGAGCGGCAGGAGGAGTTGCGCGCTAAGGGCATCCCGGGCGTCAGGAGCGTGCATGATGCTCCTTCCATTCGTGCCACCGTTGTCGTGGACATGAACCAAGCACTCCACGTGCTCGCGGACGAGGGAACGTGGACGACCAATGTCGATGAACTCAACAAGGACGATTATGGCTCAGTGACCGACGTTCCGCGTGCCAACGCCGTCTTGTTCATGGCAAACACGCTGGTGCTTTCAATCCACCGGTCAGGCCGCGGAGGTTTCACGGCGCGGACGCTCGCGACCAAGAAGACGTACGGGGCGAGCTTTCCCTTCCTACGCTCTGCCATTTTCGGTGACGTGCTGCGATACGGGGCGGGCAACTTCTTCGACTTCGGCGAGCGCTGGCGTCGGATCGGCCCTGAAGGATGGCAGGAGATACCGGGGGGTGATGTCGGCATCCACCGACCCGGCCCCAACGCTACTGGCCGCATACAGGACCTGCCAACACTCGGCCGAACGCTGATCTTCGGTCGCGAGGGGCTCCACCTCTACGATGGTGAGCGCATGATCCCCGTCCCTGATAGCGGGGCGGCACATCTGGGCGACTTCCCGCGCATATACGACCTGTCCGCCATCGGTCGCGTCGTTGTCTCGACAAGCAAGGGGCTTTTCGAGCTTGGACGTGACGGACGCCTCGCGGCGCTCAGGATGCCGTTCTCGACCGAGGGTCTCTCTCCGCCCGACCTAGCCGACTGGCCGCACGGCGGTGTGGGGGTCGTGTCGACGCGAGAGGGAATTTACCTGCTCGACCGCGACCTCAACCCGGAGCGTGCCGCCGGCGGGGAACTCATTGCCGCGGGACTACAGCCTACTCTGGGCGAGAACCCGGGGACCGGCGAACTGATGTTGCTTTCGTCGCGCGGCCTCGCTCTCCTCGTCGACGCCGAGCGTGGGGGCGGTGACGCCTGCGCGGAGGCACGACGGATCAAGGAGAGCTATCCGCCCTCGTCCGTATGTCTGCGACCTGTTCCCGGTAGCGACACCAAGGAGTTCGGCGACATCGTCGGGAGCATGACCGAAGCCCCGGAGGGGCGTGGTGTTCTGATTGAATCGAGAGGCGGCCTGTTCCACCTGCCGAACGACGGTCATCTCGTTTCGCTTGAACGTCAAATGGGCTGCTGCACCCGCTCGCTGATCCCACTCTCGTGGTCTGGAGACGTTTTCGCCTCGGGCGTCACGCGAGCTGTAATCGGGCGCGACCTGTCGTTCCAAGTGCTTGAAGAGGGACAGGTTCCAAAGGTCGTTGCGGTTCTGCCGACCTTACGAACCGTTTTGATCCAAGCCGGCGTCCGTCCGATACAAGCGCTACGCGGCGGGCCTGACGGTTACCGTCTTGAGACCTTTGGCCTGCCTAAGAAACCTCCTGGCGAACTCGTCGATGCGCCGTGGTTCGAGACTGTGCTGAGCTTCAACTCAGACGGGATCACGTCCATCGACGCAAAGGGCGAGCAAACCCCTTTCTCGTTGCAGGGCTTTCCAACGCTCAAGCCTGCTGAGCGGTGGAGCTTCAGCCGTCGCCCATTCGGTGCTCTTGCCATCCTGCCATTGCCGCGCCTTCGCTCAATTCTCATTCATGAGAAAGGCTGGTGGCGGATCACGCCAGACCGGCGTTGGGAGGAGGTGTCAGGCCTTCCAGACGTGAACCTGCTCACGAGCTATGATCCCGGGAGTTGCGAGGTTCTGCTCGGTACCTCTCGCGGAGTGTTCGCTCTCTCGGAAAGCGGGTTTGCACGCAAGCTTGTCGATGCCGAAGGAGGCCCATCACGCGCGGTCCGTGCAATCGGCGCGTCGCCGGCCGGCGGTGTCCTCGTGGGCGGCCAAGACGGGCTGTTCGCAGCACCGGCCGACCTCTCCACCCTGGCCCGGCCTCGCGGCGGTCACTCGGATCAGCTCGGAGCTGTCCTTAGCATTGCCGAAGCTCGCTTCGCGCGCTTGACCATGGTCGAGGCGTCGACCGGCAGCTACACGGTCGAACCGGACGGAGTCTTGCGTGCTGCGGCCGCCTTCTCACCGGTCGGACAGTACGCGAGGCTGCGGGCATTCGAGAACGTCCGAAAGGCGTTCACGGCCAGTACCAAAAGCACCGGTCCGATCCTCTTCGAAGTGGGACGGCGCACGAATGCCGACACTTGTGGTTCGTTATGAGGCTAATTGACTGAGCAAGCCTAGAGTCACGGCACTGTCCTGCAATACGGCCGAGCGTGTACGGGGCCACGCGGGGAGTGACCTGACGAGCCCCGCGGCCTCAACGCTGCGGTGCGTCCTGCCCTGAGGCCTGATCACAATCGAGCCGCGATCCCCCCAGCCGCCCGCGCGAACCGGATCGGTAAAATTCGCAGCTTCCCGATAACGCGAATTTGCGAGGTGCTACTCGAAGATCGTCGGATGTTCTCGGGGCCTGCCATGACCATTCGCACCACCCTCGCACGATCGCTGCGCGGCTTTCGCCTGAACCGGGACGGCGGCGTCGCCGTTATCTTCGCGCTAGCCGTCACGCCCCTCGTCTTCGTAGGCGGCGCGGCGATCGATTTAGCGCGGGTCGGGGCGCAGAAAGGGCGGCTCCAGGCGGCGCTCGACGCCGGCGTGCTGGCCGGCGCCAAGAACGGCGGCGACGGGTGGAAGCAGGTCGCCCAGGACGCGTTCAAGGCGGCGCTCGGCAGCCAAGGCACCGTTCCGACGCCGACCTTCACGGCCCCTGCGGGCGGCACCTATGCCGGATCGCTCCAATCGCCGGTGCCCATGGCCTTCGCCAGCGTTCTCGGCGTCAACGCGATCACGGTGGGGGTGTCCTCGACCGTCTCCAGCGCGGGCGGAGCCAGCGACTCGTCCTGCATCCTCACCCTCGGCAGCAACCAGGGCTCAACCGAGGAGGCCCTCAGATTCAACGGCGCGCCGAAAGTGAACCTGTCGGGCTGCGTCCTGCGCTCGAATGCGAGCATCCGCTGCAACGGCCACGACACCGGCGCCAAGGCGTCCATCGCGGCCGGCACGTCGAGCTGCAGCAACCCGCAATCCGGTGCCTCCGTGGTGCCGGACATCCACGCGGCGCTCGCCAGCAACATCGTCAAGAAGTGCGGCAACGAGAGTTCCAACGGCGTGACGTGGCGGGCCGGCGGCTCCTTGCCCCAGATGATCACGGTGGCCGCGGCCAGCCACACCGAATACCACGTCTGCGGCAACCTCACCTTGAGCGGCTCAGGGTGGCTCACCGGCAACGCGCCCGCGACAGACACGGTGATCGTGATCGAGAACGGCAAGCTCGTCCTCGACGACGACGCGAACATCCAGACCGCCCGCGTCACCTTCGTCCTGACCGGGGGAGCGTCCACGGCCAGCGCCATCGTGTTCCCGAAAGGCAACGGCAAGGCCGCGACGCTCTCGGTCTCGCCCTCGACGGGCAGCAGCAATCCCTGGCGCGGGGTGTCGATCTACCAAGACCCGGCGATGACCGGGGACGTCGACAACAACTGGGGGTCGGGCGCGAATCTGAACGTCGACGGCATCGTCTACCTGCCCAACTCCGACGTGACCATGCACGGCAACCCGGGGAGCAACAGCCCGCTCTGCGCGAAGCTCGTGTTCAAGACCCTCACGAGCAACGGCGCCGTCGCCCTCAATCAGAGCGCGCAGGGCTGCACCAGCTTGGGCGTGAAGCAGTACGCGGAATCGGCGCTGCGGGTCGCGAACTGAGCGCGGCAGGCGCGGCAGCGCTTCTTTCCGAAACACAGTGAGCGTCACCGCGCCGCTGCCCTGAAGCGGAGCGCGCTTAGGATCCCGGCCGTCGAGAGGGGCGGAGCCGGGAATGGACTTCAAAGACGTGCTCTGGCGCGTGATGCTGGCGGGCCTCCTGGCCGGCGGCCTCATCATGCTGTTCGTGGGCTGGCGCATGCTGCCGCCCTCCCGCATGAGGCTCGTCGCCGTCGAGCAGACGGCGCCCGTCTCGGTCCGCCGGGAGATCGTCACCGCGCAGCAGCGGCGCGGGCACACCCACACGCCGACCCAGCGCGTCGGCCTCAACCTGCCGGGCACTGGGCCCGCAACCCTCTCTCCCCCGCTCGGCCTCTGGATCGAGGACCTCGACGCGTTGCCCCGCGGCCAGCGCATCCGCTTCCTCGTGTCGCCGAGCCAGTCGACGATCTACGAGGTCACGACGGGTGATCGCACGCTTCTCCGATACGCGGCGGCCGCCGATCGCCAGGACGCGGGCGGCCGCGCCCGGCTGCTCGTCGGCCTCGTGCTGGCCGCGATCGGCGCCGGCAATCTCGCCTATCTGCGCTGGAAAGCGCGCCAGGACGCGGAAGGCTCGCTCGTTTGAAGGTCTGATCTGGTCGGAACAGGTGGACGGCGATCGGCGCCAAGATGCCGGTGAGCACGAGACCGCCGGGGCCAAAGTCGCCAAGGCCGCCAAGCTTGACTCACCAGCATCGTCATTCCGGGGCCGCGCAGCGGAACCCGGAATCCACGACGGGGTGAGTGGCCGCTCGCAGCATTCGGCCCAGTCATGGCTTCCGGGCTCTCGGCTGCGCCGAGCCCCGAAATGACAGTTCGGGGTACCCGGACCGTCCTCGGCTGCGAAGACCTGCCCCGCACCGCCGGGCCTTGCCCGTCAGCCCGCCTCCTGTCACGGGGAGCTTGCGCGAGGGGAGGTGAGCCATGCAGGACGAGGCCGAGGCGAAGAGCGCTCCGCCGATCACGCCCCTCCAGCTCTTCCTCGCCTTCGGCAAGGCGGGCCTGTGCGGCTTCGGGGGCGTCGCGCCCTGGGCGCACCGCATCCTGGTGGAAGAGCGGCGCTGGCTCGACGACAAGGCTTACGCCGAACTCCTGGGTCTCGGGCAGATCCTGCCGGGCCCGAACGTCGTCAACCTCTCCATCATGTTCGGCCGGCGTGTCGCCGGCCCGGCCGGGGCGCTCGCGGCCTTCGCCGGGTTGATGGGACCGCCCCTTGTCGTGCTCGTAGCGATCGGCTCCCTCTACCAGTCTTACGGCGGCCACCCGACGGTGCAGGCCGTGCTCGGCGGCATGTCGGCCGCGGCCGCCGGGCTCGTGCTCGGGATGGCGGTCAAGCTCGCCCGCAAGCTCGAGGCCGGGCCGCTGCTGGCCGGGGCCGGGGTGCTCGCTTTCCTCGGCGCGGGCGTGCTGCGCTGGCCCCTGATCCTTGTGGTGCTCGGGCTCGCGCCCCTGGCGATCGCGGCGGCGCGGCGCAGGCACACGCCATGAGGGACGAACCTCTGGGCGATCTCGCCGCGACCTTCGCGCTTCTCTCCCTCATCGCCATCGGCGGTGCCAATGCCGTGATGCCGGACATCGAACGGCAGTCGGTGGAGGTGCATCGCTGGCTGACGCCCCAGGGCTTCGCTGACCTTTTCGCCCTGGCGCAGGCGGCGCCCGGGCCGAACGTGATGATCGCGAGCCTCGTCGGCTACCACGTCGCGGGCCTCGCCGGGCTCCTCGTCGCGACGCTCGCCATCTGCGGCCCGTCCTGCCTGTTGGCCTACGGTCTCGCGGGGGTCGTGCAGCGCTACCGTGCCTCGCCCTGGCTCAAGGCCGTGCGCAGTGGCCTCGCGCCCCTCGCCGTCGGCCTCATCGCTGCGAGCGGGCTCGTCATGGCGCGAAGCGTCGACCGCGACCTCCTGCACGGCCTCGTCACCGTCGCCACCGCCGGTTTCACGATCTGGACGACGCGCAACCCGCTCTGGGCGCTGGCCGCTGGCGGGGCCGCTGCCGGCATTGCTGCGGCGCTCTGACCGTCAGCGCTGCGCCTGCCGACGCCGCCCGCCCGCGATCGGGTCGGGATGCCCGTCCACCCGCATTTGGAAGACGAAGTAGGTGGGGGAGCAGTAGCCGACATCCGAGGGCAGCTTGTCCGCGCCCTCAAGCCCTTCGGGCAGGCTCTGGCAGAGGTAATCCTCGCGGCAGAACGTGTCCCGGCCGCAGGTCGGGCGCATGCCGCGCGCCACGCTGCCCGCCATGCAGGTGGCGAAATCCCCGCTCGCGACACAGGCATCGAAGCTCTTTCCGCCGGCCATGCCGCAGATCTCGGCCGGCCTCGCCCCGTCCGCGAAAGCCTTGAAGGCGCGGTCGTCCGGGCCGCATTGGCGGTAGGCGAGGCCGCCGGGAACGCCGATCCGCGCCGGGCGGCAGTTGTACTGCGTCGCAGTCGGGCGCTCGGCGAAGCTGTTCACCTGCCTTAAACGCCGAAAACGGTCCTGGAACGAGCCGTCCGCGGTTTCGATGCGCCCGGCGAGGCACGCCACGCCGGCCTGCACTTTCTCAGGTTTCGGCATGCATTGACCGAGCGCGACGCCGAGGCGCGCGTTCTCCGTCAGCACCTCGCAGGTCTGCTCCGCTCCGCAGGCCCAGGCGCCATCGAGGTGCTGTCGAGCGCCCTGCGGCAGGCAGGCCATACCGGTGCCGGCGGGGACGTGGCGCGGGATCTCGCCGGACCAATCCGCCGCGGGCGCCGTCGAGAGGGGGCGGAAGCGGCTCGGCTCGCGACCCTCGGCCACGGCGTCGACCACCGCGGAGCGGCGGGCAGCCTCCGCCGCGTAATGGGGCGAGACGCCGAGTTTCAGCCGATTGTGCGGCGAGGTCTCGCGGTCGAGGCCGAGGAAATGGAAGCCCGCCGTCGCGCCGGCCTGGTGGCAGCCCTGGCAGGTGCCGTTGTCGAGGCGCTCGATCAAGCCCGTCGCGGAGCGCACGAGGCGGGTATTCTCGAACTTGACACCTTTGAAGTCCTCCTCCGACAGGATCTCGGTGAAGGGGTGGTTGCCGAGCCGCGCGGTGCCGAAAGTCGAGACCGCGAGCGCCTTCGTCGCGAGGAAGCGCTCAGGGAGCGCGTAGACGCCCTCGTCGATGCCGGGGACATTGTCGCGCAGATACGCGACCAAGTCCCGGCGCAGGGCCTCGTCGGCTTTGAGCCGCGCGAGGTCCGGCGTGTTCTCAAGGGACTTGGGGACGACGCTCATCGCGGCGCCCGTGCCCTGAATTGCGAAGGTGCGCAGGAGGTAGAGCGCCTGACCGCCGAACGCCGTCTCGACACCGGAGGGGAAGCGCACGGCTTGAGCGTTCACCTCGATCTGCTTCAGGACGCGACGATCGGGCCGCAGCGGGCCGTCCTGCAGGAAGCGCGCCTGCGTCTCGACGCCGGCGAGATCCGTCGCGGGGCGCCAGAGGGCTGCCGCGTCGCGGCAATCGGCTCCGGTCCGCGGCACGTCGAAGACCACGTTGAGGCTGAAGGGCAGGCGCGAGGCGGCAGCTCCGTCGCGGCGCGGCGCCCGGTAGGCGAGACGGTAGAGGAACCGTATCTCGCCGCAGGTGGAAACGCCGTCGAGGGCCGCGAAGTCCCGCCGGTCCAGGCGGTTGACGATCCCGGCGAGCTCGAAGCGGGCAATCGGGCTCGTGAGCCAGCGCGGGTCGAGGGTGCCGCCGACCTCGCCGGGGCCGGGCTCGGAGAGCGCGCGGCCGCTCGCCTGGATGTCGGCGCGCAAGGAGCCCACGTCTTCGGCCATCGTCGCCGCGATCTGGGCGAAGGCGGGACTCGCGGCCGAGAGTTCCGCCGTCATGTCCGCCGGGGCGACACCGAGAATCTCGGCAAGGGCCAGGCCCTCGCCTTCAAGACGCTGAAGCAGGGCTGAATCCTGGACGTCGACGAGGGCGCGCCCGGCCTGGAAAGCCTCAGCACGCGCGCTCGTGGCCGCGAGCGCAGGGGCGAGCGTCAGAGCGCCCGCCACCAAGCCTGCCGTGATCCGTGCCGCCGAAACCATGCCCAGTCCCTGCCTCTCGTTCCGGCGAGAATGGCCGGACACGGCGCGCCTGGCGGTGAGCCGGCGCACGAGAGGGCTTGTCGGCCGCGCGCGTTTCGCGGGCGTGTCGCGGGGGAGGGATGCGGAAACCTAGCGGAAGGGCGGCTCGTCGAAGGAGCGGAGCTTGCGCGAATGCAGCGAGCCGAGCTGGCCGCGCAGGATGTCGACGGCGGCCAGGCCGATGAGCAGGTGCTCGCCCACGGCCCGTTCGTAGAAGGCGTTCGCGGCGCCTGGCAGCTTGATCTCGCCGTGGAGCGGCTTGTCGGAGACGCACAGCAACGTGCCGTAGGGCACCCGGAGACGGTAGCCTTGGGCGGCGATGGTGCCGCTCTCCATATCGACGGCGATCGCCCGTGACTGGTTGATGCGGCGCCGCTCCTGGCTCCAGCGCAGCTCCCAGTTGCGGTCGTCGTACGTGACGACAGTGCCGGTGCGCAGACGCTGCTTGAGACGGGCGTCCCGCTCGGTGGTGACGCGCGCCGCGGCCTCCTGCAGGGCCACCTGCACCTCGGCAAGCGCCGGAATCGGGATCTCCGGCGGCACGAGGCTATCGAGGATGCGGTCGCGGCGGAGATAGCCGTGAGCCAGCACGTAGTCGCCGATGGTCTGCGACTGCCTCAGGCCCCCGCAATGGCCGATCATCAGCCAGCAATGGGGCCGGAGCACCGCGAGGTGATCCGTGATGTTCTTCGCGTTCGAAGGCCCGACGCCGATGTTGACGAGGGAGACGCCGCCCTGCCCGTCGCGGCGGGTGAGGTGATACCCCGGCATCTGGAAGCGGTGCCAGGGCGAGAGCGCGGCCTCGGCCTGCGCCGCGTCGAGGCTCATGCCCCGATCGACCGCGATGCCGCCCGGCAGGACGAGGCGGTCCCAAGGGCCGTCCTCGGCGAGGCACCCCAGCGCCCAGCGGATGAACTGGTCGACGTAGCGGTGGTAGTTCGTCAGCAGGATCCAGGGCTGAACCGAGCGCCAGTCCGTCCCGGTGTAGTGGACGAGACGGCGCAGCGAGTAGTCGACCCGCACGGCGTCGAAGAGGGAGAGCGGGCGCGGGGCGCCCTCTGCCTCGATCCAGAGCCCGTCGGCGATCTCGTCGCCCACCGCGGCGAGGTTCGGGGTCGGGAAATGGTGAGCGAGGTCGGACGCCGTCACCGCGCCGCGGGCGAGCTCGTCGCCGCGCTCGAAGACGTAAGGGTAGGGGATCTCCTGATCGCTCGCTTCGATCCCGAGAATGGCGCCGTAATCTCTGACGAGGGGCTCGAGCTGCTCCAGGAGGTAACGGCGGAAGAAGGCGGGCTGGGTCACCGTGGTGGCGTAGGTGCCCGGCCCCTGGAACTTGGCATAGGCGCGCTTGGTGACGGGCTGCGGGCCGTTCGGGGTGTAGCTCAGCGTCAGGCGCGGGTAGCGGAACCCTTGCCGCTCGTCCGGGGTGGGCGCGACGCCCGTCGCGAAGAAGCGCTCCAGCGCCTCGCGCAGGGCCTCGGTGGCGGCCCCGTGGAGCGCGCCGAGACGGTCGATCGCCGCTTCGGGCGTGAGGGGGCCCGCGTCGGTCACGTGTGGGCCTTAAAGAGAACGGCGCTCGGGCGCATGGCCTCAGCGATGCGCGGTTCGGGCCGGCCCGTCAACCGTGAGCCGGCAGAGAGCATTTCCAAGTGAGGTGGGCCCCGGCTCACGTGACGGAAATGCGACCACCGAAGTGAGAGAGCTGGCTGAGCGCGAGCGAAGGCAGCTCTAACGCAGCTCCAGGTTCGCCGCCGCCGTTTTGCCGCGCTCGTTCGTGAGCTCGAAGGCCACGGCCTGGCCCTCGGCGAGGGTCTCGAGACCCGCCGTCCGGACGGCCGTCACGTGGACGAACACGTCCCGCCCACCGTCCTCGGGCGCGATGAAGCCGTAGCCCTTGACGGGGTCGAACCATTTCACGGTGCCAGTGGATTTCTGCATCGAAATGTCCGGGTTCGCGCGCACCCGCGCGGCACGCCGTCCGATCAACGCCCTGATCGCGACGGCGAGGCCTGGGCCGCGTCGTCGCACCCGGGCGGGCTCAGCGCCGGGCCCGCTTCAGCAGGGTCGTGGCCCGGCGCTTCGCGGCCTCGACCCGCAGGGCCGATCCGAGGCTGACGCCGGGCGGCGCGAGAATGAGCTCGGCCACGGGCTCCCGGTCCGGGTAGAGTTCATCGAACACCGTGCCGGGCAGGCTCGCGGAGTCGAGGCGCTCGGCGAAGCCCGTCGCGTGCAGGCTGCGGATGATCTCGTCCTCGAGGAGAAGTCCCGGTGCCGTCCTGGCGAGGCCCTCGTCGTAGGCTGTCTTGAGGAGATGCGCCGTGCCGCGGCTGACAAGCGCCAGGCTCGCCGCCACGGGGCGTCCGTCGAGGAGCAGAAGGTCGGCGCGGGGCGCGACCAGCGGATCGTCCAGGGTAAAGAGGCGCCGCGCCAGCGCCGCGCTCGCCGGCCGCGCCGCCATGGCGGTACCCCGCCGCCCCTTCCAACCGCCGAGTTCCAGAGTGAGGAAAGCTTCGACCGCCGCCGCGAGAGAAGCGCCTCCGGTCGCCGTCTCGACGGTGACCGCGCCGAGCGCCGACAGGCGCCGTCGCGCCCGGGCGAGGCCGAGTCGGCGGTTGCGGCTCCAAGCCTCGGTGACGAGCGCCTCGTAACCCGCGCGGCGCGCCAGGACGGGCCGCTCGGCCGCGCTTAAGAGCGCCGCCGTCCAGCCCTGCGCCTCGGCCACCGCGCGCAGCCGTCGCCCCGCCTCGCTCTCCGGACCGACGAAGGGCAGGCGCCAAGGGCCGTGCTCGGCCATGCCGTCGAGGAGGGCGGCCGCGGCCGCCTCCGTGTCGCCCGGCGCGATCAGCGGCGTGCCGTGGACCATGTAGGGCGAGAGCCAGGAGGCTGCTGCGCGGCGCGACAGGCCGAGCCAGGTGCGGCCCAGACGGGCGGGGAGGAGCGCCACGAGCGCGTCGCCCCGCGCGACCGCCACGAAGCGGCCCGCTCCCGGGCCGGCGCCCGTCGCCAGATGCGCCTCGATGACACCGGGCGTGAAATCCGGGTTCGGGGTCAGCGCCTCCGCGGCCAGCGCCTGCCACGCGCTCCGGCGGGCAACGAGCCAAGCGTGGTCGACGGTCTGCGCCCGCAGGGGGGCGGCCGGCGCTCGGCGCGTCGCGAGGTCCAGGGCGCTCATGCCCAGGCCAGGGCGTCGGCGCGGAAGCCGAACCGGTGCCGCGCGAGGTGGTGGAGAAAGGCCGCCCGCGCCACCTGAGCCGTCGCCATGGCGAGGGCCGCGCCGAGCGCGCCCAAAGCCGGGATCAGGATGGTGCAGAGCAGGCCCGCGAGCGCCAGGCTTGCCAGGGACGCGGCAGCGCCGGCCCGCTCGCCTCCGAGCATGTTGAGGAGGTCGGCGCTTGGCCCGAAACCGGCCTGGAGCACGGCACCGGCGAGGAGCACGCCGAGAATCGGCAGCGCCGCCCCGAAATCCGGCCCGAACAGGCCGAGCAGCAGCGGCGCCGCGGCGAGCACCCCCAGCGCGATAGCGCCCGTCGCGAGGAACGTGAGCCGCGCCGCGCGGCGCGCCAGGGTGCGCAACTCCGCCCGGTCGTCGCGGGCCTGCGCTGCCGCGAAGCGCTGCGCCGTGGCGGCGGAGGCGGCATAGGCCGCGAAGCCCGCGAACTGGAGGAGGCGGGTCGCGGCGAAGTAGAGGGCCACCTCCGACGCGGGCCGAAAGGCGGCGAGCAGGAGAACATCGATGCTCGACAGGGCGAGCACGGTCCAGTCCGACAAGGCCATCGGCAGGGAGGCCGTGGCCCAGCGGCGGGGCGCGGCGGCCATGGAGGCCGGACCGGCCGCCGTCCGCAAGGCCCGCCGCACGAGGGTCCCCTGGACGGCTAGGGCGACGAGCACGGCGAGCCCCGTCGCGCCGAGCGCGGTCGGAGCATCGGCCGGCCAGCCGAAGCCCACGGCGGCGATGGCCAGCAGCGGGATCAAGGCCTGTCGCAGGACGTAGATCGGCGCGATGGCGAGCATCGGCCGGTCAAGGCCGCGGGCGACCCCCTCCACGAAGTCCTGCATGGCGAAGGCCGGGACCACGAGAAAGGCCGCGACGAGCGCCGCCGCGACCGCCGGCTGAAGCGTGAAGGGTCCGTGGCGCAGGAGGCCGATTCCAGTGAGCGCGATGGCTGCGCCGCTCGCCAGGGCGCAGAGCGCGCCGAAGCGCACGAAGCCGCGCAGGAGATCGGGCCGCCCTTCGGCCGCATGCTCCGGGACGAAGCGGCAGGCAGCCTGAGACAGTCCGAAAAGGGCGCCGTGCCCGGCCGCGAGAAGGACGACGAAGGCGAGGGCGAAGGCGCCGTAAGCCTCCGTCCCGAGAAGGCGCGCCAGGACGACCTGGCTCGCATAGGCGAGGCCGGCGCCGACGACCCGGACGCCGAGCACGCCCAGCGCCGCGCGCTCGGCCGTGCCGAGGCCGGCCCAGCGCGACCGCCGCTCCGACACGCTGACTCCCTCGACCCCTGCCGTCACGGCCGCTCCTCGCGCTTCTCTCCGGCATAGCAGGGCGGGATTGCCCGACCCTTAAGGGGCGCGAGGAAGCCTCAGATCAGGCTCGCGCCGACGTTGATGGCGAGCGCCAGCACCGTGGTGTTGAACAGGAAGGAGAGGATGGTGTGAGCGAGGACGAAGCGGCGCATGCGCTTCGAGACGATCGTCACGTCCGAGGTCTGGGAGGCTGCCCCGATCGTCGCGGCGAAGTAGAGAAAATCCCAGTAGTCCGGCGCGCCGTCGCCGGGGAAGGCGAGGCCCTTCCGGGCGCCCTCCGCGCCGCTGTAATAATCGTGGCCATAGTGCAGGGCAAAGAGCGTCTGCACGAAGAGCCAGGAGCACAGGAGCGTCACGCCAACGAGGAGGAGCCGCGGCGGCATGTCCGTCGGCGGCATGTCGTGCAAGCCGCGCAGTTCCACCGCGATCGCCCCGAGGCTCGCGAGGGAGGCGAGGATCGTGAGCGCGAGGACGACGACGGCGCCCGCATCCTGCATGACCGCGCGCTGGCGCAGGTGTTTCGTGTCGGCGCGGGCCATCATCGTCCAGGTCAGGGCCAGGTGCAGCAGGGTGCCGGCGTCCCAAGCCATCAGGATGCGCGTCGAGGGATTGAAGGCGGATGGAAGCAGCAAGCCCACGGCCAGGGCCGCGAGCGCCGCGCCGAGGAGCCGCGGCCGCGCCGCCGCGGCCCGGACGATGCGAAAGCCGGCCTGCCGCGGGGGCGCCACGGGGCGGTCAGGGCTGCTTCGGCGGCTCGGGCGCGCCCTGGTCCGGGCCGGACTCGGCCTGAAGCAGGCTCACCGTCACGGCGCGGGCCACGTGCTCGGCCATGCAGCGATAGCCGAGGTCGTTGAGATGGAAACGGTCGCCGGAGAGGAAACCCGAGTTGCTGGGCTGGCCGGCGAGATACCGCATCGCCTCGTAGCGGCGCACCAGCGGCACCCGGGCCTCGCGGGCCACCGTACCGATCGCCTCGACGATGCTCTGGTAGTGCTCGTCCTTGGCGAGGCTCGCGGTGTATTGCGGGTCGACGATCACGGTGTCGACCTTGTGGGATTTCAGCCATGCCACCGTGTCAGCGAGCGTCGAGCGGAAGCCGTCGACGTCGACGCGGGCCAGGGCGTCGTTGGTGCCGACCTGCCAGATCACGAGGTCCGGGTCGACCTCCGCCACCGCGTTGCGCATGCGCTCCGCGGCCGCCGCGGCACTCTCGCCCGACATGCCGCGGTTGACGACGTCGATCGCAATCCCGGGGAAAAGGCGCTCGAGCTCGCCCGCGAGCCGCGCCGGATAGCTCGCCTGCGGCGAGGAGGCGCCGACCCCGACGGTGGAGGAAGAGCCGATGGCGAGCACGTGCACCGCCCGATTTTCCCGCAGCGCCCGTTTGACGCCCCTAAGGGGCGCGAGCGTGTAGAGGCTCGAGCCCGGCACGCGGCATTGCGGCGAGAGGCTGGTGTCGAGGTTCTCCGCCGGCACGGCCGCCGCGGCTGGACCTTGCGCCTGGGCGGCGGGCGCCGCGATCAGGAAGAGAGCGACGAGGGACGCGGTGATCGGGTACGCCATTCCACGAACCATGCGGTGAACGCCAGACACGCTAAGCCTATGCCGATAACGAAGATATCCACCAGCATACCGCCTCCCGTGACGAAACGCACCAGCCATGCGGCGAGGCTGAGGATCGACCCGACGGAGAAAACGGCGAGCGAGTTGCGGCCGAGCGCGGAGAACTGGTCCGCCAGGGTCGGAGCATGCCGCGCGATGTGAGCGAAGGCGCCCTGGAAGGCCAGCACCAGCAGGAGGACATGGAGCAGCCGGGCTGGCGACAGGTAGCCCTTGTCGAAGAGGAAGAGCAGGCGCGGCTCCGGCACGCTGAAGGGATCAGGGCGCCAGTCCACCCAAGTCAGCGCTGCGGCAAGCAGAACGCCGGCGATGGCGATCGACTGCAGCCGTTTGGCAAGGGATTGCAGCGCCGGGCGGTCGCGGAGCGTCGCTGCCGCGACGTAGCCGAGCATGAGCAGGAACTGCCAGGTGAACGGGTTGAAGAACCAGGTGCCCTCGGTGGGCCAGGTGGGCAGGCTGATCTCGTTGACGAGGCAGTAAAGGTAGAGGCTGCTTGAGGCGAGAAGGGCCAGGCCCGCGTGGCGGCGCGCCAGGAGCACGAAGGGCGGCGCCAGCGCCAGCAGCACGACGTAGAGGGGCAGGATGTTGAAGTAGCCGAGCTGGTGCGTCATCAGCACCCATCCGACGGTGGCATGGACTGGGTCGGCGAAGACCGGTCCGGCATTGTGCCATTCGAGGAAGAGCGGGTTGTCGAGGATGACCGCGGCGCCCGCCACCATGGCGAGCGCGATCGCCGTGGTGACGAGCTGGGCCCGGTAGACCTCCACCAGCCGCGAGAGGAGGCGCAGCACGACGCGCCGCGCGCTGTCCCAGCCCTTGGGGTTCGTGGTGGCGAGCGCGAGCGACCAGCCGGCGAGGAAGACGAAGATTTCCGCCGCGTCGGAGATCGAGACGTTCTTGTGGGTGAAGCCCTCGAAGACGTTGCCCGGCACGTGGTTGACGAAGATCGAGACGAGGGCGAAGCCGCGCCAGAAATCCACGGCGTTGGCTTCCCGCATCCCCGTCCCCGCTTCGCGTGTGTTCTCCGGTCGGGGCGGGAGATGGATCGGTGGGCTGAGAGGTCAACCGGGCAGCTGCTCCGCGACCGGCCGATGTCACGAGCGGGCGGCTGAAAGCGGCCGGTTCCGGACATGAGCTCGGAAACAGCCCCGAGAAGGATGATTCTCAAGGGATTTTTCCGGCAGACCGCGATCCGCATCGATGATTATGGATACTCGGTCGTATGAACGCCTGAGTTGTTTGACCGGTGCATCTAGCTGTCCGCCTCGTGGAGGAGGGGCCAGATCTTCGGCCAGTGTTTGCCGTGCCGACGCGCCTCATAGATCGTACGCTTTGCACCGACGAACGCAGGTCCTGGCCTCAGGATGAGACCTAGAAGGTCATCTGTTCCCAACGGCGCAGCCACTTCGCATCGATCCTCCCCCGTGCGCCGTACCGCGACGGCTGTTGCCGTCTCCGGCCAGTACCGCATAGCGTCCGTTGCGGAAGCGTAGGGCGGGTCGCCATTCTGGTGATGCATTCTGGCTTGATTCTTCACCGACCAAGCGATTGCCGGCTTACGTCCTCGGAGAAACGCCTCCAGCTTCTCGTCGACGCCACGATGTGTTCGCGCCGGGTCGAACCAGATAACGTCGACATCGCTCGTCGGCGGTGCGGGCAAGCGTTCGTGAAGGTAATCCCATACAGCGTTCCGTACGAAACCAGCTGCGATCCAGCAGTCAGTCAGCGCAAGCTCACGCACGAGCCCAAGCACTTCCCAGCGAAGCGGGTCCCGGCGGATGATCTCAGCGATGATCGGAATTCCATTCACGATCAGAGAATGGCACGACGGGCGTGATTGGCAGTATCCGAATGGGACCGAGAGCCGGCCTTTTGCCGTCAAGCTGATTGAGTTCGGACCTTAATCCTCAGTCCGGTGCGTAGCCGAAGGTGGCGGGCGGGTTCGCCGCCGTCTCGACCCAGACGCTCTTCGTCTGCGTGTAGGCCATCAGCGCCTCGCGCCCGCTCGAGCGCCCGTAGCCGCTGCGCCCGAAGCCGCCGAAGGGGGACATGACGCCGATCGTCTTGTAGCCGTTGATCCAGAAGGTGCCCGCCCGGACCGCCGCCGCGACGCGGTGGGCGCGGCCGACCTCGCCCGTCCAGACCGCTCCGGCGAGGCCGTAGGGGGTGCCGTTGGCGAGCGCCACCGCTTCCTCCTCGTCGTCGAAGGGGATGACGGCGAGCACGGGCCCGAACACCTCCTGCTGGGCGATCGTGCTTCCGGGATCAACGCCGTCGAGCACGGTCGGCGCGTAGAAGAAGCCGGCCTCGCGGCCCGCAGGCGCCCCGCCGCCGGCCGCGAGGCGCGCGCCCTCACTGACGCCCTGGCGCACCAGAGCCGCGATGCGGGCGTGCTGGCGGGCGTTGTTGATCGGACCGATCTGGGTGCCCTCGTCGGCCGGCCGGCCGACCGGGATGCGGGCGGCGGCCCGGCTCAGGCGCTCGACGAAGCGTTCGTGGATGCTGCGCGCGATCAGGAGGCGCGAGCCCGCGACGCAGCTCTGCCCGGCGCCGGAGAACACCGCGGCCTGGGCGCCCAGCAAGGCCCGGTCGAGATCGGCGTCGGAGAAGACGATGTTGGCCGACTTGCCGCCGAGCTCGAGGAGGCAGGGCACGGTGTTCCTCGCCGCCGTCGCCGCGATGGCGGCGCCGGTTTGTCCCGAGCCGACGAAGACCACCATCGCCGTGTCCCGGTGCGCCACGGCCGCCTGGCCCGCCGTGCGCCCCTGGCCGGCGATCACGCTAACAAGGCCCCGGGGCAGGCCCGCTTCCTCGCAGAGCTTGCCCAACACGAGGGAGGTGACGGGCGTGAACTCAGAGGGTTTCAGGATCACCGCGTTGCCGGCGCAGAGCGCCGGCGCGATCTGCCAGCCGGCCGTGAAGAGCGGCGCGTTCCAGGGGGTGATCTGGACCACCGTGCCGACGGGCTCGTGGCGCGTGTAGTTGAGGTGGGTCGTCGGTACGGGGATGACCTCGCCGTGGAGCTTGTCGCACCAGCCGGCGTAGTACTCGAACATCTCCGCCACCTTGGCGACGACGCCCCGGGTGTCGCGGATCGGCTGGCCGGAGGACCGCGCCTCGAGCTCGGCGAGCGGGGCCGCCCGCACCCGGACGAGGCGGCCGACCTCCCACATCGCCCGGCCGCGGGCGGCGGCGGTCAACGCCAGCCACGCGCCTTGCGCCCGCCGCGCGGAGGCGTGGGCGGCTTCGACCGCGGCCGGTCCGGCGTCGCGGAAGGTGAGCCAAGGTTCGCCCGTCGCCGGATCGACGAGGGACAACTCCTCCCCGTCGCCGGGCAAGAGCGCGCCGTCGACGAGGCTCCCGAGGGGCGCGCCGGAGGCGTGCAGGAGATCGCTCAGAAGCTCGTGCGTGAGCGTCCGCAGGCGCTCGGCAGCCTCAGCCGTCGGGTCGTGGGTGCGGTCCATGTCAGGCCACCTCGCGGGTCGGCCGGGGCGCCGCGGGGTCGCCGAGCCGGGTGAAGTCGTCCGCGTCCGAGACCCCGCTCTCGGCTTCGCTCCAGAGCGCGGCGACGAGGTCGGCCAGAGGCAGGTCGAGCCCGGCGCGGGCGGCGAGCGCCCGGGCGAGCATCACGTCTTTGCGCATCAGTCCGGCGGAGAAACCGCTGTCGAAACGGCCCGAGAGCACCCATGTTGGCACGTGCACCTCGGAGATGGCGGAGCGGCCCGTGGCGGCGTTCACGACCTTCAGCGCTGCCTCCGGTTCGACGCCCGCCGCGGCCGCGAGGCGCAGGGCCTCTCGGGTCGTGAGCATGTGGGCGGCGACGAGGAGATTGTTGACGAGTTTCGCGACGTTACCGGCCCCGCTCGCGCCGACATGGACGACCTTCGCTGCCAGGGCCTCAAGCACCGGCTGTGCCTCGGCGAGGTCGGCCTCTCCGCCGCCGACCATCACGGCGAGAGTGCCCGCCGCGGCTCCGGCCGGGCCGCCGCTCACGGGTGCGTCGAGGAAACCGTGCCCGGCGCCCGCCAGAGCGGCAGCGAGGCGACGGCTCACTTCGGGCTCGGAGGTGGAGGTGTCGATCACGAGAGTGCGGGACAGGCCCGGCGCGAGAAGGCCCGCAGCCTCAACCACGCCCGCGACGTGCTCGGCCTTCGGCAGGGAGAGGACGAGGAACCGGGCGCGCCGAACGGTCTCGGCGACATTCTCGCCGGCCTCGATCCCGGCCGCGGCGGCCGCGGCCCGGCGCTCCGGGGCGAGATCGCAGCCGAGCACCGCCCAGCCCTTTTCCGCGAGGGTCCGGGCCATCGGCAGGCCCATGTTGCCGAGGCCGACGACGCCGACCGTCCGATCCCGCTCCGCGCTCAAGGCCCGCTCCTGATTCGCTTCGGGGTGAGGGTAGCGAGATTCGTGCCGGGGTTCGGAGTCGGTGAGGCTGCCGGCCTCTCCGCCCCACGTTTGTCATGGCCGGGCTTGACCGGCCATCTCGGTTCGGGGGCGGGCGTGGCTTCGCGCCGGGGTTCGCGGGTCGAGCCCGCAAGGGGACAGGGATTTGTTGAGCCATTTGGACTCATGCCCCGCTCCCCCTCACCCCCGCTCCACTGCGTTCCGCTTGCTTCGCCTGCCGGTTCGCAGACGAACCCCTCTCCCCAGAAGGGAGAGGGGTTGGGCGCCCGAGTTTCGGACCTGTTCTCGCTAAGCTGACACGATGGTGCGCGCTCCTCCTCTCCCGGCAGGGGAGAGGGCTCGCGCGGAACGACATGTTCCGTGCGAGCAAGCGCAACGAAGTGGAGCGAGGGTGAGGGGGTGCTTGTCGCAGCCAGCCGGACCCGCGCCCCACACCCCACATCCGACCTCACCGGCGCGAGGGCACCTTCTCCCTCAAGGAGAGAAGAGAACCCTACATCACCGCCCCGATCTGCCAGGGCACGAACTCCGCGTCGCCATAGCCGAGCTCTTCCGACTTCGTCGGCTCGCCGGAGGCCACGCGCAGGACCGTGTCGAAGATCTCCCGGCCCTTGGCCTCGATGGAGACGCCGTCGAGCACGTCGCCGCAGTTGATGTCCATGTCGTCGATCATGCGGCGGTAGATGTCGGAATTCGTCGCGAGCTTGATCGAGGGGGCGGGCTTGGCGCCGAAAGCCGAGCCGCGGCCCGTCGTGAAGGCGATGAGGTTGGCGCCGCCCGCCACTTGGCCCGTCGCTGCGACGGGGTCGTAGCCCGGCGTGTCCATGTAGACGAAGCCGCGCTCCTTCACGGGCTCGGCGTATTCGTAGACCGCGCGCAGGGTCGAGGTACCGCCCTTCGCAGCGGCGCCGAGCGACTTCTCGAGAATGGTGGTGAGCCCGCCCGCCTTGTTGCCGGGGGAGGGGTTGTTGTTCATCTCGCCGCCGTTCTTGGCGGTGTAGTCCTCCCACCACTTGATGCGCGAGACGAGTTTCTCGCCGACCTCCCGCGTCGCGGCACGGCGCGTCAGCAGGTGCTCGGCGCCGTAAATCTCCGGCGTCTCGGAGAGGATCGAGGTGCCCCCATGGCGCACCAGGAGGTCGGAGGCGGCGCCCAGCGCCGGGTTCGCGGTGATGGCGGAGTAGCCGTCCGAGCCGCCGCATTGCAGGGCGAGGATGAGCTCCGAGGCCGGCCGCGTCTCGCGTTGCGCCTTGGCGACCAGCGGCAGCATGGCCCGGATCGCTTCGGCGATGGCGTCCACCGTCTTGCGGGTGCCTCCCGTCTCCTGGATGGTGAGCGTGCGGAAGGTGTCGGTCTCCGAGAGCCCGTACTCCTCCTTCATGCGGCCGATCTGGAACACCTCGCAGCCGAGGCCCACCATCACGGTGCCCGCGAAATTCGGATGGCTGGCATAGCCCCATTGGGTCCGGCGCAGAACCTCGAAGCCCTCGCCGTAGGCCGCGTGGCCGCAGCCCGTGCCGTGGACGATGGCGACGATGCCGTCGATGCCCGGATAATCGGCGAGCACGCCCGACTTCTCCACCTCGGCCGCTGCGAAGCGGGCCACCGACGCCGAGCAGTTCACGGAGGTGAGGATGCCGAGGTAGTTGCGGGTGCCCGTCTTGCCCGAGGCGCGGCGGTAGCCCTGGAACGTGGCCTGAAGCTCCGGCGGCAGGAGGTCGTCGTCCCGAGCGGCTTCGGCGAAGCGGTAGTCGCGAGCGAAGTCCTGCAGGCCGACATTGTGCTCGTGGACCCACTCGCCCGGGGCGATATGGGCCTTCGCGAAGCCGATGATCTGGCCGACCTTGCGTACCGGCTCGCCCTCGCGGATGGGCGCGACCGCCATCTTGTGGCCGCGCATGATGCGCTCGCGGGCGGTGATGTCGGCCGCGAGCGCGCCGGCGGGCACGAGGTCGACGGCGACGATGACGTTGTCGTCCGCGTGAAGGCGAAGGGTGCGGGGGGCGGTCACGGGCACGGGTCCTTGAGTCGATGTCACGTTGAGCGAAGGGCCGCGGTCGGGCGGCCGTGAAGCACGTCAGGGGCGCAGCAGAACTTTCACGCTGCGGCTGCGGTCCGCGGCAAGGGCGAAGGCGGCGGGCGCCTCGTCGAGGGGCAACTCGGAGGTGACGAGGGCGCCGACATCGATCCGGCCCTGAACGATGAGCGCCACCGCTTCGGCGAATTCATGGCCGAAGCGCAGCGAACCTCTCAGATCGACTTCCTTGGCCATCACGAGGTTGAGCGGGGCCGGAAGGTCGCCGGCGGGCAGGTTGCCGACCTGGACCACCGTGCCGCCCCGCCGCACTACCCGGATCGCCGCCGCGAGCGCCGAGGGGGCGCCCGAGGCTTCGAACACCACGTCCGGAGCCTGCGAGGCGAGAGCGTCGGGATCGCTGGCGTCGAGCACGGCGCTCGCGCCGAGGCGTTCGGCATGGTCGAGCGCCCCCTTCGCCAGGTCCGTGACGACCGTTGCCGCCGCTCCCTGGTCGCGGGCGACGAGCAAGAGCAGGAGCCCGATGGGCCCGGCGCCGGTGATCGCGACCCTGCGCCCCTTGAGATCCCCCGCCCGAGCCGCCGCGTGCAGGCACACCGCCAGCGGCTCGGCGAGCGCCGCGTGACCGATCGGCAGGCTGTCGGGCACGGGCACGCACTGGCTTGGGGCCACGTCGATGAGATCGCGAAAACCGCCCTGCATGTGCGGCGTGCGGCTGGCGCTGCCCATGAAGAACAGGTTCTCGCACAGGTTCGGCCGTCCCCCGGCGCAGGCCGAGCAATGGCCGCAGAAGCGGGCCGGGTTCACGGCGACGCGGGTGCCGTGTTTAAGCCCCTCAACGCCGTCGGAGACCTCCGCCACCTCGCCCGCGATCTCGTGCCCGAGCACGAGCGGCTCCGTGACGACGAAGCTGCCCGTCCGGCCGTGGCCGAAATAGTGCAGGTCCGAGCCGCAGATGCCGCCCGCGGCGAAGCGCACCCGCACCATGCCGGGCGGGAGCGGGGGCGTCTCGACCCGCTCGATCCGAAGGTCGCGGGCGCCGTGGAGGGCTGCCGCACGCGCTATCATCGCACGAGCCCGGCCTGGCGGGGCAGCCACAGGGTGAGCTCGGGAATGTAGGTGATGGCGATGAGCGCCAGCATCAGGGGCACGAGCCAGGGCAGGATCGCCATGGTGGTGCGCTCCACGGAGAGCCGGGCCACCCGGGCCAGCACGAAGAGCACCATGCCCAGCGGCGGGTGCAGGAGGCCGATCATCAGGTTGAGCGTGATGATCAGGCCGAAATGGATCGGGTCGATGCCGAGCTTGAGAACGATGGGCAGGAGGATCGGCACCAGGATGGTGATCGCCGCGATGGTGTCGATGAAGCAGCCGACGAAGAGGATGAGCAGGTTGGCGAGGAGCAGGAACACCCACTTGTTCTGGGTGAGGCCGAGGATCGCGTCGGAGAGAAGCTGCGCCGCCTGGCTGACCGTCAGGAGCCAAGCGAAGATCGACGCGGCGGTGACGATGAAGAGCACGGAGGCCGTGGTCTCGATCGTGTCGAAGGTGGCCTTGGCGAGCGCCCGCATGGTCATCGAGCGGTAGCGCACGAGACCGAGGAACAAGGACCAGATCACGGCGGCGACCGCGGCCTCGGTCGGGGTGAAGAGGCCGAGCGTCATGCCGCCGATGAGGATCACCGGCGCCATCAGGGCCATCACGGCCGAGAAGTCGAAGTACCAGTCGAGGGCGAGGAGAACGGCGAGCGCGATGCCGATCGAGACGTTGGGCGAGACCCCGCCCTGGATCATCAGCCAGACGGCGAGGGGGAAGGCGAGGACGACGGCGATCTCGATCGAGGCGGCCCCGAGCTGGCGCCAGGAGAACTTCGCGTCGCCGCCCCAGCCGTTGCGATGGGCGAAATAAGCCACTGTCAGCATCATCAGCAGGGTCATGACGACCCCGGGGATGAGCCCGCCGAGGAAGAGGGCGCCGATCGAGACATTCGCCATCATCCCGTAGATGACGAAGGGCAGGGACGGCGGAATGATCGGTCCGAGCGTCGCGGAGGCGGCCGTGACGCCGACGGCGAACTCCGTCGAGTAGCCGTGGTCCTTCATCGCCTTGATCTCGATCGTGCCGAGGCCCGCCGCGTCGGCGATGGCGGTGCCGGACATGCCGGAGAAGATCACCGAGCCGATGATGTTCACCTGGGCCAAGCCCCCGCGCATCCAGCCGACGAGAGCCACGGCGAAGGAGTAGATGCGCCCCGTCACGCCGGCGATGTTCATTAGGTTGCCGGCCAGGATGAAGAACGGAACCGCGAGCAGAGGGAAGCTCTCGACGCCGGCGATCATCCGCTGGGCGATGATCACGTCCGGCACGCTCCCCGTCGTGACGATGTAGAGAAGGGAGGCGACCGCCATGGCGAGCGCCACGGGCAGGCCCAGCACCATGAGGGCGAGGAAGGAGCCGAGAAGAACGAGCATCGAGGGCCTGCAATGCGGCGGGGGGACGGCCGTCAGGCCTCGGTGACGACGGGGGCGTCGTAGGCTTCCGGCCGCTCCAGCACGGAGTAGCCCTGGCGCCAGTTCTGAACGGTGACCTGCAGGGCCCGGAGCGCCATGGCGACGAAGCCTAAGAACACCGCGCCGTAGATGATGTTCTTCGGCAGGCGGATGGTCGTCATCTCCTCGTCGCCGATCACCTGCATGAAGCGCCACACCAGCGTCGCGCCGTAGGCGAAGAAGCCGAAGCGGATAAGGTCGATGCCCGTCGCCAGTGCCCGGGCGAGGCCAGCGGGCAGGTAGCGGTAGAGGAAATCCACCTGGATGTGCCGGTTGAGCCGCACGCACATCGCCGATCCGACGAACACGATGGCGACGAGGCAGTAGGTGGCGATCTCCTCCGTCCAGGCGAAGGAATCGTTGAGGACGTAGCGGGTGAAGAATTGCAGGAACACCGCCAGCGTCATGATCCAGAACAAGGCGAAAGCCGCCCAGTCCTCGACGGCGTAGCCCGAGAGGTCCGCGTCCGGCGGGGCCTCGTCGAAGGTGTGCGCGAGTTCCTCGGCCGTGACCGGCGTGTGGACCTCGGCGGAGGACGCGATCGGAGTCTGCACGGTGGTTCCCGAGATCAGGGACGGATGGGGCGGCCGCGCACGGCCGCCCCAGATCACGCGCCTTCGGCGCGGCGGCTCAGGTGCCCTGGCCGGTCTTGATGGCCTGGATCTTGTCCCAGTCCGACTTGCGGTAGCCGAAGGACTCGAAGGTCACGCCCTTCATGACCGCGTCGCGGAACTCGTCCTTGTTGACCTCGGTGATGGTCAGGCCCTTGGCCTTGAACTCGTCCACGAGCTCCTTCTCGCGGGTCTTGATCTGCTCGGTGGCGCGGGCGGCAGCCTCGAGCGCCACATCGCGGAAGATCTTCTTGTCCTCGTCGGAGAGCTTGGCCCAGGTGCCCTTGGCGACGATCGTGGTGAGGTGGTCGACGATGTGGCCGGTCAGCACGATCTGCTTCTGGACTTCGAAGAACTTCTTGGCCTCGATCGTGGTGAGCGGGTTCTCCTGGGCGTCGACGGTGCCGTTCTGGAGCGCGAGATAGACCTCGGCGAAGGCGATGGGCGTCGTGTTCGCGCCGCAGGACCGGGGCATCGCGAGATAGGCCGGCACGTCCGGCACCCGGATTTTGAGGCCCTTCATCTCGGCGCAGGACTTGAACATCCGGTTCGTCGAGGTGTGCCGCACGCCATAATAGGTCATGGCGATCATCTGGTGGCCGGTCTTCTCGGCGTAGCCGCCGGCTAGCTCCTTGAAGACGTCGCTCTTGGCGTAGGCGAGAAGATGATCGGCGTCCCGGAAGGTGTAGGGATAGTAGCCGATGCCGACCGGCGGGTAGGACCGGGCCGCGAAGCTGGGACCTGAGATGATCATGTCCACGGTGCCCAGGGACAGGCCCTGGTTGATGTCCGTCTCCTTGCCGAGCTGGGAGGCCGGATACACGTCGATGGCATAGCGGTTGTTCGTGCGCTTGGCGATTTCCTGCGCCGCCCAGACGGACTGGGTGTGGAAGGGCTCGGAGGTCTCGTAGACGTGCGCCCATTTGAGCTTCGTCTGAGCCATGGCCGGGGCCGCGGCGAGAAGGGCTGCCGCGGCGACGAGGCCCGCGGCCCAGCGGCGGGTGGGGTTCAACATTAGGCGTTCCTCCTGTCGGGCCGCGGAGCGGCCTCAGATGACGGTCCGGCCGGCTTAGGGTGGCGCCGGCTTATGTCGTTGGGGCGGACGCGCGGAGCGTTGCGCGCCTGCCCGGTTCGGCTAACATGCTACTATGGACACCGGAGCGCACAAGGGGGCGCGTTACGCCTTTCTCAAGCCCCTGGCGCGGGGGCCGCGGGGCGACACGACCGAGCGGGTCGAGCGGGCCTTGCGCCGGGCGGTCGTGGAGCTCGCCTTCGCGCCCGGCGAGTTCATCGACAAGGCGGCCGTGTGCGCGAGGCTCGGCGTCTCGCGCTTTCCGGTCTCCGAGGCGCTCGCGCGCCTCGCGTCCGAAGGCTTGGTCGAGATCCTGCCGCAGCGCGGCTCCCGCGCCGCGCGGCTGCGCCTGCCCGAGATCGCTGAGGCCATGATGATCCGCCGGTCCCTCGAGGCGGCGGTGGCCGAGCGGGCCGCCTTTTCGCTGAGCGAGGCGGGGCTCGAGGCGCTGCGCACCTCCGTCGCCGCGCAGGAACAGGCCGTGGCCGCCGACGATCGCGCCCGCTTCCACGCCGAGGACCTCGCCTTCCACGAGGTGCTTGTGCGGGACTTGGCCCGGGTCGGGGCGGTGATCGACGCGTCGCGGGCCAATATCGACCGGGTGCGCCGCCTGCTCTGGTCGCCGCGGCGCCACGCCGTGACGCTGGCCGAGCACCGGGTGATCCTCGACGCGCTCGAACGACGCGATCCGGCCGGGGCGCGGCAGGCCATGGAGGCCCATCTCGACGCGGTCATGGCCGAGCTCGACCGCTTCTCAGCCGCCCATCCGGAGGTGCTTTCGGGCAGCGCGCCGGCGCGGCCCGCCCGGGCGCTGCCCGAGCCGGAGCCTGCCTGAGGTCAGACGACCGCGAGCCGGATTTCCCCTAAGCCCTCGACGGCGCCGACCATGGTCTGGCCCCGCGCTACGGCCCCGACGCCCTCCGGTGTGCCGGAGAAGATCACGTCGCCCGGCACGAGCTCGAAGTAGCTCGACAGGTACGACACCTGCTCCGCCACCGACCAGATCATGTCCTTGAGGTCGGCCGTCTGCTTCGCCGCGCCGTCGACGGTGAGCGTGATCGCGCCCTTGGCCGGATGGCCCACCGTTTCGGCCGGGTGAATCGGCCCGATGGGGCCTGAAAGGTCCCCGGCCTTGCCGAGCTCCCATGGACGGCGCAGCTGCTTTGCCTCCTCCTGGAGGTCGCGCCGGGTCATGTCGAGCCCGACCGCGTAGCCGTAGACGTGGTTGAGGGCGCTCTCGACGGGGATGTCGCGCCCGCCCTTGCCTATGGCGGCCACGAGTTCGACCTCGAAGTGATAGTTCCCGGTCTTCGGCGGGTAGGGGTGCTCCGCCGTCTCGCCCTCGGGCACGGGCTGGAGGGCGTCGGTCGGCTTCATGAAGAAGAAGGGCGGCTCGCGGGTCGGATCGTGCCCCATCTCCCGCGCATGGGCCGCGTAGTTGCGTCCGACGCAGTAGACCCGGCGCACGGGAAAGCCGTGCTCCGAGCCGGCGACCGCCAGGACGACGCGCGGGGGCTTCGGGATGACGGTGAGCATGGGCTGAGCCTCGCGAATGGTTCGGCAGCCCCCTAGCGGAGTGAATCCGGTTGCGCCAGGGGCCGTGCTCCCTGCTCCCCTCGTGGGAGAAGGTGCCCTCGCGCCAGCGAGGGCGGATGAGGGGGTGCTTGGCGTAGGCTCGGGTGGCTGCGGCGAGCCCCCCTCACCCCCGCTTCGCCTTCGGCTTCGCTTGCTCGCACGGAACCTTCGTTCCGCGCGAGCCCTCTCCCCGCAAGCGGGGCGAGGAGAGACGCGCACCATCGCTTTTGATCACATGAACAAGCCGAGGCTCGGCCGTCATCACCTCTCTCCGCAGGCGGGGAGAGGGCTTCGCCTGCGCACCGGCAGGCGAAGCGAGCGGAACGCAGTGGAGCGGGGGTGAGGGGGAGCCGGGCATAAGCCCCGAACAGCTCAACGCACCCCCATGTCGTTCGCGGGCTCGACCCGCGAACCTCGGTCCACAACCGCCAGCGCCTCCAGATCGGGATGGCCGGGTCAAGCCCGGCCATGACAGCGGGGAGCGAGCGCAGGGTTGCAGGTGAAGCCCTCCCCGGGCAAAGGTCCGACCGGAATAGGATCGCCGCCATGAACGCCCACGCGCCCCTTCCCGACACCGTGCTGCGCCGCTTGAGCGACCGTTTGGGCGCGCCTTACGTCTCCTCGGCCGAGGCCGATCTCGCCGGCCATATCGTCGAATCCCGCGGCCTCTACACCGGCCGGGCGCTGGCGGTGGCGAAGCCGAAGGACGCGGAGGAGGTGGCCTTCGTCGTGCGCACCTGCGCCGAGGCGGGCGTGGCGATCGTGCCGCAGGGCGGCAACACGGGGCTCGTCGGCGGCGGCGTGCCCTATGGCGCGGTGGTGCTCTCGCTCGCCCGCCTCGACCATGTCCGCGAGGTCGATCCGGTCAACGCCACCATGACGGTGGAGGCCGGCTGCATCTTGAAGACGGTGCAGGACGCGGCCGACGCCGTCGACTGCCTCTTCCCGCTGTCGCTGGCCTCCGAGGGCTCCTGCCGGATCGGCGGCAACCTCGCCACCAACGCGGGGGGCACGGCCGTGCTGCGCTACGGCAACACCCGCGACCTCGTGCTCGGTCTCGAGGTCGTGCTCGCCGACGGCCGGGTCTGGAACGGCCTCAAAGGCCTGCGCAAGGACAATGCCGGGTTCGACCTGAAAAACCTGTTCGTCGGCTCGGAGGGCACACTCGGGATCATCACCGCGGCGGTGCTCAAGCTCTTCCCGAAGCCGAAGACCAAGGTCACGGCCTTCCTCGGCTGCGCCTCGGCGCAGGACGCGCTGCAGGTCTTTCAGCGCCTGCGGGCCGGCGCCGGCGAGGCGCTCACCGCCTTCGAGTACATCCCGCGCTTCGGCCTCGAGATCGTGCTCAGACACGTGAGCGGCGTCATCCGCCCGCTCCAGGGCGATCACGCGGCTTACGCCCTCGTCGAGCTCTCGTCGGCGCAGGCCGACGCGCCGCTGCAGGACCAGCTCGAGGCGATTCTCGGCGACGCCATCGAGGCGGGCCTCGTAGAGGACGCCACCCTCGGCGCGAGCGAGGCGCAGAACAAGGCGCTCTGGCGCCTGCGCGAGGAGCTCTCCGACGTGCAGAAGCTGGAGGGCGGCTCGATCAAGCACGACGTCTCCGTCCCGGTCTCGAAGGTGGCCGACTTCATCGACGAGGCGACCCGGGCCTGCGAGGCAGCAATGCCCGGCGTGCGGGTCTGCGCCTTCGGCCATTTCGGCGACGGCAACATCCACTTCAACCTGAGCCAGCCCTTAGGGATGGACAAGCAGGCGTACCTCGCGGAGTGGGAGCGCTTCAACCGCATCGTCCACGACATCGTCCATGCGCTCAACGGCTCCATCGCCGCCGAGCACGGCATCGGCCTCATCAAGCGCGACGAGCTCCTGCGCTACAAGGACCCGGTGGCCCTCGACCTCATGCGCAGCCTGAAGAACGCGCTCGATCCCGACAACATCCTCAACCCCGGCAAAGTCATCGCCGTGGGGGAGGGGGCGCCCGAAGCCCTGCCGGGGCGGGCCTGAGCCGCGGCGCGGCCGGTCCGTCGTGAAGCTCGTCGAGGTCCAGGTCCTGCGGGCGCTGGCGGCGCTCGCCGTCGTGGTGCTGCATGCCCAGCACGAGGCGGTTCTCCTGGCCGCCGCGACGGGCCGGAACTTCATGATGAGCCAGCTTCTGCCCTGGCAGGCCGGCGTCGACGTGTTCTTCGTGATCTCCGGCTTCATCATGGTCTACGCGTCGGAACGCCTCTTCGGGCGACCGGGCGGGCAGGCCGTCTTCCTGGCGCACCGGATCGCCCGGATCGTGCCGCTCTACTGGGCGGTGACGAGCGTCTACTTGGCCCTGGCCCTCGTCGCGCCGGGGCTCCTCAACGCGGAGGCTCACTCGCCGGGCCTCGTCGCCGCCTCCTACCTGTTCTGGCCCTATGCCCGGCCGGACGGGTTGCCCCTGCCGGTCTATTCGCTGGGCTGGACGCTCAACTACGAGATGTTCTTCTACGCGCTCTTCGCGCTCGCGTTGGGTTTGTCGCGCACCCGCGCGGTGGTCAGCGTCATCGCAGGCCTGGCCGCCCTCGTCCTCGTCGGGCGCCTCCTCGCGCCGCTGCCCCAGCCCGCGGCCTTCTGGACCCACCCGATCATCCTCGAATTCGCCTTCGGCGCGGCGCTCGGCCTGGCGCGGGCGAACGGCGTCAGGCTCGGTGGAGTGCTCCGGGCGGGCCTTGCCGTCCTCGGCCTGCTCCTGCTCGCCGCCGACTTCGACCGCCCCGATGCCCCCTTTCACGTGACCCGGGCCTTCGCCTACGGCCTGCCGGCCTCCCTCCTCGTCGCCGCGGCCGCGCTCGGCCGCCCCGTCGAGCGTGTGGGCTGGCCGACGCGGCTCGGCATCCTCGTCGGCGATGCGTCCTACGCCCTTTATCTCGTCCACCCCTTCGCCGTGCGGGGCTTGCGCGAGCTCGTGCAGCGCCTCGGCCTCGCCGCCCTGCCGGCGCCGGTCTTCGTGGTCGCGGCGCTCGTGGCCGCGACCCTCGTCGCCGTGCTCGTCCACCGCCTCGTCGAGGCGCCGGCCGTCCGGGCGGCAAAGCGCCTGCTGGAGCCCGACGCAAAGCCCCTTCCGGGCGCGTCCCCCTCGCCCTAGAGTGGCGCGCCTTCCCTTGCGGAGCCCGCCATGACCGCCCGCGACGCCGCCCCCACCGCCGGTGCCAAGCCGCTCTTCCTCAACCTCGTCGGCGGCGAGCGCCGGCCGGCCGAGGACGGGCGCATCCTCGACGTGGTCTGCCCCTCCGACGGCAAGCCCTTCGCCGCGATCCCGCGCTCCGGCCCGGCCGACGTCGACGCCGCCGTGCGCGCGGCGCGTGCCGCTTTCGAGGGCGCCTGGGGCAAGCTCACGGCCACCGAGCGCGGCCGGCTCCTCGTCAAGCTCGGCGAGGCGGTCGCGGCCCGCGTCGACGAGCTCGGCGCGCTGGAAGCGCAGGACACCGGCAAGCCCCTCGGCCAAGGCCGCGCCGACATCGTGGCCACCGCCCGCTACTTTGAGTTCTACGGCACCGCCGCCGACAAGGTTCACGGCGAGACGATCCCCTTCCTCAACGGCTACACCGTCGCCGTCGTGCGCGACCCGCACGGGGTCACGGGGCACATCGTGCCCTGGAACTACCCATCCCAGATTTTCGGCCGGTCGGTCGGCGCCTCGCTCGCCTGCGGCAACGCCTGCGTCGTCAAGCCAGCCGAGGACGCCGGCCTCACGCTCCTGCGCATGGCTGAGCTGGCCTTGGAGGTGGGTTTCCCCGAGGGCGCGCTGAACGTGGTCACCGGCCTCGGCGAGGAGGCGGGCGCGGCGCTTGCCTCCCATCCCGGCATCGACTTCATCTCCTTCACCGGCAGCCCGGAGGTCGGGACGCTGGTGCAGACGGCCGCCGCCCGCAACCATATCGGCTGCACCCTGGAGCTCGGCGGCAAGTCGCCTCAAATTCTCTTCGCCGACGCCGACATCGAGGCGGCGGCGCCCGTCCTCGTACGGGCCATCGTCCAGAACGGCGGCCAGACCTGCTCCGCCGGGAGCCGCATCCTCGTCGAGCGCTCCGCCTACGACCAGGTGACGCAGGCTGTCGCGGCCAAATTCTCGGCGGTGCGGGCGGGCCCGCACACCCTCGACCTCGATCTCGGCGCCATGGTCAATGCCGGCCAGAAGCGCCGCGTCGAGGGATTCCTGAGCCGGGCGCGCGACCGGCACGTGCCGGTCCTCGCCCGCGGCCGCGTGGTGGCGGATGCGCCGCCCGGCGGCTTCTACGTCGAGCCCACGCTCTTCGGCCCGGTGCCGCGCGGCAACGAGCTCGCGACGGAGGAGGTGTTCGGCCCGGTGCTCGCCATCATTCCCTTCGACGACGAGGCGGACGCCGTGCGCCTCGCCAACGGCACGCCCTACGGCCTCGTCGCCGGTGTCTGGACGGGCGATGCCCGCCGCTCGATGCGGGTGGCGCGGGCCATGCGGTGCGGCCAGGTCTTCGTCAACGGCTACGGCGCGGGCGGCGGCATCGAGCTGCCCTTCGGCGGCGTGAAGAAATCCGGCCACGGCCGCGAGAAGGGGTTCGAGGCGCTTTACGAATTCTCCGCCTCGAAGACGATCGTGGTGAACCACGGCTGAGCGGCGTTGAAGCGGCGCTTACGGCTGGCTTAAGCTCGCCTGCCAGGAGGAGATCATGTCCCGTCTGTCAGGGATCGGCCCAGGCCCCTTCACGGTGGCGACCTTCCATGAATGGCTGGAAAGCCGTTCGGAGGAGGAGCACTGGGAGCTGATCGAGGGCATCGCCGTGATGAACGCCGCGCCGCTCGTCGGCCACCAACGCATTGCCAGCAATTTCGAGTTCCACCTGCGCGATGCGCTCGCGAAGCGGAAGCCCGAGTGGATGGCCGATCGGGAGATCGGCATCGAGCTCTCCGACGACTCGCCGTTCCGCCCCGAGCCGGAGATCGCGGTGGTCGACGCCGAGATCGACACCACGCGCCGCGGCCTCGACCGCTTCTACCTCGTCGTGGAGGTGCGATCAGTGAGCGACCGGCCGCGGGTCTTTCAGCCGAAGCTCGATTTCTACCGCGACCATCCACACAACCGCTGGATCGTCATCGTCGAGCAGGCCCGGATCGAGGCGACCATCCATGAGCGCCAGGCCGACGGCACCTGGGCGGAGCGCGTCGTCAATCGTCCGACCGACGTCTTGAGCTTCGGCGAGATCGGCGAGGTTTGCGCCCTCGGTGACCTCTACAAGAACACCAACCTCGACCCGGCGCGACGGCGCGACCGCGGCTGACGGAGACCTCATGCGCCTCGCGAACAAGACCGCGCTGATCACAGGCGCCGCCCAAGGTTTCGGCCTCGGCATCGCCGAGACCTTCGCCCGCGAGGGGGCGAAGGTGGCCGTGCTCGACATCAATGGGAGCCTCGCCGAGGAGGCCGCGCAGGGCATCGGCTCCGGCGCTCTGGCGCTCGCCTGCGACGTGTCGCGGCGCGAGGATGTGGACCGGGCGGTCGGCGCGACCCTCGACGCCTTTGGGCGCCTCGACATCGTGGTGAACAACGCCGGCATCAGCCACCGCAACCGGCCGATGCTGGAGGTCAAGGAGGACGAGTTCGACCGCGTCTTCGCGGTCAATGTGAAGTCGATCTACCTCTTCGCGAAAGCCGCGATCCCGCAGTTCCGGGCCCAAGGCGGCGGCGTCATCCTCAACATCGGTTCGACCGCCGGCATCCGGCCGCGACCGGGGCTCGCCTGGTACAACGCGACCAAGGGCGCGGTGAACCTGCTCTCGAAGTCGATGGCTGTGGAACTCGCCCCCGACCGCATCCGCGTCAACGCCATCGCGCCGGTGGCCGGCGAGACCCCGCTGCTCGCAACCTTCATGGGCGAAGACACGCCGGAGAAGCGCGCGGCTTTTCGCGCCACGATCCCCTGGGGCCGCCTCTCGACGCCGCAGGACATCGCCAACGCGGCCCTGTTCCTCTGCTCCGACGAGGCCGAGATGGTGACGGGCGCCGTTCTCACCGTGGACGGGGGGCGCTGCATCTGAGCAGGCGGCGTCGCTTCGCGACGAGATGCTGTGCGGGATCCCCTTCCCCTCCGGCGGACAAGCCGCCTCCGGCCGGGGATGACAGCCGAGACGTTCTGATCCGTCTCCCCTGTCATCCCCGGCCGGAGCGCGTCAGCGCGCAGGGGAAGGGGATCAGCACTCTCTCGCGCCGCATGGCGCGCCGCTTCCCCTGAGCCCTACCGTCGCAAGGGGGAACCGCGGCTGGGCTTCGCCGATGTCCCCGAGCGGCTGCCATCGAGCCGCGGCGGGATCGGGGCATGGCCGACTTCATCGGGAACGGGCAGGGACGCGGCCGCGCCGACGTCATCGTGGTGGGCGCGGGCCCCGTCGGGCTGACCCTGGCGCTGGGCTTGCGCCGCCACGGTCTCGCTGTGCGCATCGTCGACCGGGAGCCCGCCACCAAGGAGGAGCCCCGCGCGGCGGTGATCTGGCCGCGGGGCGCGGAAGCGCTCGACGATCTCGGCGCGGCGGCCCCCGTCGCGGCGGCGGCGAACGCCTTGCAGCGCCTCGACCTCCATAGCCGCGGCCACTTCGTCGGCGCGGTGCCGCTGGGCGGGCTCGCGAGCCTTTATCCCACGCCGCTCATCATCGAGCAGCACCACACCGAGCGCCTGCTCACGGAAGCGCTCGAGGCGGCCGGCACCGCCGTCGAGCGCTCGGCAGAGGCGGTGCGCCTCCAGCACGCCGCGGCGGGCGTCTCTCTGCGCCTGCGCCGGGCCGACGGACGCGAAGAAGAGGCGCGGGCGTCTTGGGTCGTCGGCTGCGACGGCTCGCGCAGCTTCGTGCGCCAGGCGCTCGGGATCGACTTTCCCGGGCGGCGCCGGCGCAACCTGCAGATCCTGCAGGTCGACGCCACGCCGCGGTGGCGGCACCCCTATGACGCCCAACACGGCCACTACTTCATCGCGCCGGACGCGTGCCTGGGCGTCTTCCCACGGCCGGAGGGCGGCTACCGCTTCTTCGCCTACGTTCCCGACCCGGACCCGGCCGTGGCCGATCCGCCGACGGCGCGCGAGATGCGCGACCTCATCGCAGCAGTCGCGGGAACGCCGGAACTCGAGCTCCAGAACGTGACCTGGCTCAACCGGGCCCGCTTCCAGCAGCGCCTCGCGACACGGCTGCGCCACGGGCGTGTGCTGATCGCGGGCGACGCGGCTCATGTCTGGCCCTCCATCGGCGGGCACGGGATGAATATCGGCCTGCGCGGCGCGCACAACCTCGCCTGGAAGCTCGCGGCCGTGCATCGCGGCGCGGCACCGGACTGCCTCCTCGACACCTACGACGCCGAGGAACGTCACGCCGTGTCGAGCTTCCTGCGCCTCATGCGCCTCAACTTGGTAGAGTACCCGACGAACCGTCTCGGCTACGCGCCGCGAGCGGCCCTGCTGCGCGCGGGCCTGAAGGTGCCGGGGCTCGCCGCCGCGATCGAGCGCGCGGTGAGCGACCTCGATTCAGGCCACGGCCGCAGCCCGCTGTCGCGTCAGGCCGCGAAGGGCAGCCGGCTCCGGGCCGGCGACCGGGTGCCCGACCAAGTCGTCGTGGTCGACACACGCCGCGAGCGGCTGCATGAGCTCCTCGATTACGGGCGCTGGACGTGGCTTCGCCCGGCCAACCTGCCCGTCGAGACCGCGGCGGCCCTCGCCGAGGCGCTCGGGGCTTCGTCTCAGCCGGTGACGGCGCTTGCCGTCGAAGCAGGAGAAGGAGCGCTCGCGGAGATCGCCCGGCGCTGGCTCCAGGTGCTGGTCCGCCCCGACCGTCACATCGGCCTCGTGGCGCGGGCCGAGGACGCGGCGTCGCTCGCGCTCTACCTTCGAACCTGGGCGAGCCCCGCCATCGACGGGGCGACGGCGCCCGAGCGGGCGAGGGTGTGAGATTGCCCTGTCATTCCGGGGCGCCGCAGGCGGGCCCGGAACCTACGACTGGGCCGAAGGCTGGTCGCCCCCACTCACCCGGTCGTGGATTCCGGGTTCTTGGCTTCGCCGAGCCCCGGAACGACAGCGGCTTGCTGTTTTCTCAAACGGTCAGGAACAGCTTGCCCAAGGGCCCGAGCGACCCGTCGGCGCTCAAGCCGCGGCGCTCGGCGGTGACGGTGTAGGCGCCAGGCTCCCCGTCGATGTCGTAGATGAAATACTCCGCCCGGTGGACGATGGCCCCGCCGAGCGCGGAGGCCGAGGGCGCGCCCACCACGGGCACGGGCCCCTTCGGCCCGGGGATCGTGGCGACCGAGCCGATATGGTTGTGGCCGTGCAGGATGAGCTCGGCGCCGGTGCGGGCGATCATCGCCTCGAAGGCGCGGGCGTCGGTAAGGTTGCGGCCCGGCGGCGCGCCGGCCCGGTGGGGCGGGTGATGCACCATCACGCAGCGGAACGCGCCTTCCTCGCCCAGACGCGTCAGCATCCCCTCCGCGAGCGCCATCTGCGTCTTGCCGAGCCGCCCGCTCGCGACGAGAGGAGCGGTCGGCACCGCCGAGGAAAGGCCGACCAGCGCCACCGCCCCGCGCCGACGCAGGTAGGGAAAGCGGATCGGCCCGCCGGCATCGTCGCGCACGAAAGGCGCGATGGCGGCGAGAAGGCCCTCCAGCGCGCCGGGCACGTAGGCGTCGTGGTTGCCCGGCACGAAGCTCACGGCCTCCGCGGGCCCGAGCGCCTCGAGAAAAACGCGGGAGGTCGGCCATTCGCTCGCGAGGCCGATGTTGCAGACATCCCCCGTGCAGGCGATGTGATCGGGGCGCTGCGTGCGGACGTCGGCGACGAGGTTGGCGAGCAGCGCCATGTCGTGAGCGTGCTTGCGGCCGCGGCGCCAGTTCACGTAGCCGGTGATGCGCTTGCCGAGCAACTCGCGCAGGCGCGGGCGCGGCAGCGGGCCGACATGCGGATCGGTCAGGTGGACGAGGCGGAACATCGGGTCCTTGCGCAGGGCTCGGCGCGGGCAGCCCCGCCGGACTTCGCGCGCTCATGCCCTATCGTCAAGCGGAGCCGGTCCGGATGCTGCCGCAGCTTCAGGCGCTGCCGACGCGTCAGGCGCTGCCGATGAGGATGCCGGCGAGCAGGACGAGCACCCCGCCCAGCACGACCTGCATCGTCGCGCTCCAGAACGGGGTCTGCATGTACTTCGTGCGGATCCAGGAGATCGCAAGAAGTTCCACCGCCACCACCACGCAGGCGACCGTCGTCGCGACGAGGAAGGCGTTGGGCCAGGAGTCCGGCACGAGGTAGGGCAGGGTGTGCCCGAGGCCCCCTAAGGCCGTCATCAGGCCGCAGATCACGCCGCGCCCCCAGGGCGAACCGCGGCCGGTGATCAGGCCGTCGTCGGAGAGCGCCTCGGTGAAGCCCATGCTGATGCCGGCGCCGATGGAGGCGGCGAGCCCGACAAGGAAGGTCTCCCAGTTGCTCTTGGTCGCGAAGGCGGCGGCGAAGAGCGGGGCCAGCGTCGAGACGGAGCCGTCGATGAGACCGGCCAAGCCCGGCTGGACGTATTGCAGCACGAAGCGGCGGCGCTCGCTGTCCTTCTCGGTCGCCAGCGCGTCGGCGGTAAGATGCGTCTCGGCGGCCTCGCCGGCCCGGCGCTCGTGGCCGCGCTCGACTTCGGCCAAGTGCGTGAAGAGCTGGCGCACGCCCAGATCCGTGACTTGGCCTGCAGCCCGCTCGTAGAAGGCCGCCGCCTGCTGCTCCATGGCCTCGGCCTCGGTGCGCATGCGGGCGGCGTCCTGGACGGCGCTCCACCAGAACGGCCGGCGCTTGAGGAAGCCTTTGACGTCGTCGCGCCGGATCGGGGGAAGGTGCTCGCCGAAGCGCTCGCGATAGGCGCCGTAGAGGGAGTCGCGGTGCTCGCGCTCCTCCGCGGCCATGGCGTCGAACACGGCGGCGGATGCCGCGTAGTCGGGGCGCAGCCGATCCGCGAAGGTCTGATAGATGCGCGAGTCCTCTTCCTCGTTGGCGATCGCCAGGGCGAGGACTTCGCGCTCGTCGAGTTCCGCCAGCGCCTTCACGCGGGTGCTCCGTTTAGAAGATTTCTAAACGGCACATGGAGCACCGGGCGGCCGTGGGCAAGAGTGTTGGCGCGTGCCGTCGGGCGGAGGAGCGGGTGGTGTGTCGGGAGGAGCGGAGCGTCGGGACGCTGGATCGGCCTGTCGGCCGAGCGCTGCTGTGCAGCGCCCCCTCTCCCGGCCTGCTCCGCCGGCCACCCTCTCCCGCTAAAGGGGAGAGGGTTGGGCTGCGACTACCTTCTCCCCTTTGCGGGAGAAGGTGCCCTCGCGAAGCGAGGACGGATGAGGGGTGGCGGGCGTAGACCCGAGTGGTTCAGAACACCATCGACGTCGTTCGCGGGCTCGACCCACGAACCTCGGCGTGAAAGCCCGAGTGCAAGCAGCCGAGATGGCCGGGTCGAACCCGGCCATGACCGGGGGGACGCAGTCAGTACTGCGCGCCCGGGATCAGGGCCGAGTAGACTTCGTTGTCGGCAAGATCCAGCGCCGGCGTCCAGGCGAAGGCGCGGCTGCGGCCGAGATAGGAGAGAAGGAACGAGAGGAACATGACATCACCTTGTGCTGATGTCTTATAGCCCTGCTTCAGACGCGGGCCAACGCCTCAGTTAAGGTGATTGACCACGGCAGGCATGTTCTGAGTGCATGCTGACGGTCATCGTCCCTTAACGAAGTCTGGGGGCGGCCTCGTTCGGCTAAGGTTCAGTCGTGATCCGGATGCTGCCTGGAGGCGAGTTTCGGGCGCCAGTTCGCGGGGACATCGTCGTCCTCCGTCGCAGTGCCGGGCAGACGGTGCAGCGTCTCGAAGGCCGGCAGGCGGCTCTCGATGCCGTACTGCTTCTCCACCGTGACCCGCTCGGGATGATCGAGGCTGCCGATCGAGACCGAGATCCGGTCGTGGGGGTCATAGGCGAAGGTGAGCGGCGTGCCGCAGTCACGGCAGAATCCTCGTTCGACAATCTCGGACGAGTGGAAAGTGCCGGGCTGTCCCCTCGTCCAGGCATGGTCGGCCCGCTTCACGCCGGTCAAGGCGGCGAAGTAGTTGCCGAAGGCCTTCTGGCACATGCGGCAATGACAGATGCTCGTGCCGGTCGGCTCGGCGTAGAGCGCGTAGCGCACGGCGCCGCACTGGCAACCGCCGGTGTGGAGAGGGGAGCGGGTCATCGGCTTACTCCCGTTGGGATGAGACTCGGCTGGCGTCGTGCGGTCATGACGACCGGATCAGGACATAGTTGGGCGTCCCCGGATGATCGGGCAACGCGAACCAAAGGCCGCCAGGGTCCTCGTCCCTGGCCCCGTTGGAAAGCCATTCCCGAACGACGCTCTCGATGATCTCCCCCGGACGCGAGCCGTACTGGGGCTGGTAAATCCAGTAGTAATCCGTGTCACCGCCGCCGACGACCGGAACGGCCCCACGTCGCAGGAGAACGGCGATGGAGCGGCGAATGTACTCGGCCAACGCGTCGCCTTCGAGACCGAAGCCGAACCGGCCATCAGGAACGATCTGCCAGAGGCCTACGGCATCCCTGGGCAACTCGTTGGCGACCTGCTCCAGCCACTCGCTCACCGGTGTCCCGTAGTGCCTGTGTCGGAGTTCCGCGCTCATCGCTTATGTACCTTAGTAGCCAGTCGTAATGACAGGGTGGTCATTTCTGATGATATCCAAAGTAATCCCGGATTGATCGCTTCTCCTGAGTCCAAAGATAGAACCATCAGGTCGTTGAAACCACGAGCCTCCGTAGCGACTGGGTGAGTTCGTCAACTCGGCCCGCAGACTGAACGACTCGATGAGATGATTGAACTCGGCATCACTGACCGTCCGGGTTCGCGGCGACGCTCTTTGATGACGAATGCCGATTTCCCTTCCATCGCGGATCATTTCCGCTTGAAAGGATCTCTGCCTCGGCTCACTCGCCCCGAGCTCCTGAAGCCGGAGGCGGGCCTGCTGCGCGGTGAGCTGGTTGGCGCGGATCAGGCCTTCGGGATCGGAGTAGACGGCAGCCGGCGGGCGCCAGTCGGGATCGCGGCGCTGCACCTCCCTGGTCAGCGAACGCGCCTCCGCCTCGGCCGCGACGAGACGCGTCTCCTGCCCCGCCGTGAGCTGATGTCCCCGTCCGTTGATGACCCGGAGCCCGGGGACGCGCCGTGGCCGAAGCTGCGCGTAATCCTCCCGCGGCTGTCCTCCGCCCCCATCCGTCCAGCGGCCGCCCTCCGGGCTTCCGGCCGGCACCCGCGGCTGGTTCGGGTCGTAGCGGCGCAGAAGCCTGACACGCAAGCGCAAGACGTCGAGCTCGATCCGCGCGTGGCCAACGCGGACATCGTGAAGCTCCCTAATCTGCGACGGTGACAACGGCATAGCGACCCCTCACACGAGGTCAATATTCCTATAGGTTTGTTGTCCTCGCGTCAAGGTCGCTCGGAACCCTGCCGAAGAAAGAAGAAGCCCGGCGCAGGGCCGGGCTCCGTCGTCGGATCAGGGTGGAGGAGCGACTCACCCCGCCATGGCGACTTTCAGGTTCTCGTCGATCTTGTCGAGGAAGCCCGTGGTGGACAGCCATTTCTGCTCGGCGCCGACCAGCAGGGCGAGATCCTTCGTCATGTAGCCGGCTTCCACGGTGTCGACGCAGACCTTTTCCAGCGTCTGCGCGAAGCGGGCGAGGTCCTGGTTGTCGTCGAGCTTGGCGCGGTGGCTGAGGCCCCGGGTCCAGGCAAAGATCGAGGCGATGGAGTTGGTCGAGGTCTCCTTGCCTTTCTGGTGCTCGCGGTAATGGCGCGTCACCGTGCCGTGGGCGGCTTCCGACTCGACCGTCTTGCCGTCCGGCGTCGCGAGAACGGAGGTCATGAGCCCGAGCGAACCGAAGCCTTGCGCCACCGTGTCGGACTGCACGTCGCCGTCGTAGTTCTTGCAGGCCCAGATATAGCCGCCGGACCACTTGAGGGCCGAGGCCACCATGTCGTCGATGAGGCGGTGCTCGTAGGTGATGCCAAGCGCCTGATACTGGCTCTTGAACTCGGCGTCGTAGATCTCCTGGAAGATGTCCTTGAAGCGCCCGTCATAGGCTTTCAGGATCGTGTTCTTGGTGGAGAGATAGACCGGGAAGCGCCGTGACAGGCCGTAGTTGAAGCAGGAATAGGCGAATTCCCGGATCGATGCGTCGAGGTTGTACATCGCCATGGCGACGCCGGCGTCGGGGGCCTTGAACACCTCCTTCTCGATCACCGTGCCGTCCTCGCCCTCGAACTTGATGGTGAGGCGGCCCTTGCCCGGGAACTTGAAGTCGGTGGCACGGTACTGATCGCCGAAGGCGTGGCGGCCGACGATGATGGGCTGCGTCCAGCCCGGCACCAGGCGCGGCACGTTCTTCATGATGATCGGCTCGCGGAAGATTACGCCGCCGAGAATGTTGCGGATCGTGCCGTTGGGCGACTTCCACATCTCCTTGAGGCCGAACTCCTTCACCCGCTGCTCGTCGGGCGTGATGGTGGCGCATTTCACGCCGACGCCGTGGCGCTTGATGGCGTTCGCCGCGTCCACCGTCACCTGGTCGTTGGTGGCGTCCCGGTGCTCGACGCCGAGGTCGTAGTATTCGAGATCGATGTCGAGGTAGGGGTGGATCAGCTTGTCCTTGATGGACTGCCAGATGATCCGGGTCATCTCGTCGCCGTCGAGCTCGACGACGGGATTGGCCACCTTGATCTTCGCCATGGACGGGACACCTTGCGCGCTGGAGCGGGAGAGAGGCGCTTCGCCCGGAGCGGACGAGCGCGATCGCGAGGCGCTATAGCGCGGCGGCGAACGGCGCGAAAGCGGGGGCGGGATCGGCCCTTCGACGAGGACGCTCGTGGGCGAGCGGCGTGCTTCGGCCCTGGCGGCGGCACGGCGCTCGCGCTATGCGCGGCACGCGCTGCGAGGACGCCTTTGTCGATGCAAGCTCCCATCATCATCCTCGTCGAGCCGCAGCTTGCCGAGAACATCGGGATGACGGCCCGGGCCATGGCCAATTTCGGGCTGTCGGACCTGCGCCTCGTCGCGCCGCGGGACGGCTGGCCGAAGAAAGGGGCGCATTCCGCGGCGTCGGGCGCGTCCCCGCTCTTGGAGCGGGCCCAGCTCTTTGCGACGGCCGCCGAAGCGGTCGCCGACCTCCATTTCGTCTTCGCCACCACCGCCCGCGAACGCGGACAGATGAAGCGGGTGCTCGGGCCCGACGCCGCCATGGCGGAGGCGGCCGCCCGGGCCGCGAGCGGCCAGCGCGCCGGCATCCTCTTCGGCCGCGAACGCACGGGGCTTGAGAACGACGAGATCGCGCTCGCCGACTTCATCGTCACCTTTCCGGTCGACCCCGCCTTTCCCTCCCTCAACCTCGCGCAGGCCGTCCTGTTGACGGCCTACGAGTGGCGCCGCGCCGAGACAGGGGGCGCCCTGCCGTTCCCCGGCGGCCAGCACTCGCCGCCCGCGCCGAAGGCGATGGTCGGAGCGCTCCACGACCACCTCGAAGCGGAGCTCGACGCTGCCGGCTTCTTCTCGGCCGATAAGCGCCCCGTCGTGGTGCGCAACCTGCGCGACATGGTCGCCCGCATGCAGCCCTCCGAGCAGGACGTGCGGACCTTGCGCGGCGTGATCCGCGCCCTCGTCGCCAAGCGAAGCCCGCAGAAGCAAAACCCTCAAGGTTGACCCGCCCTTAACTGCGACGACGGTAGTGGTTGCCAGGGGGGCTGCCTTGCGCTCCCTTGGGCCAGCTTCGCGCCCTGTTCGTTTCCGAGACCCACCATGCGCTCCCGCCTCGCCCTCGTCCTCCTCGCCGGCAGCCTCGCCTTCAGCGGCGCGGCGCTCGGCGCGACGCCGCCGCCTCAGCCGAAGGCCGGGGCGGGCGGGGCGGATTACGCCGCGGGGGACGTGGTCAAGCGCGCGGTCGGGCGGGCGAGCGCCGCCACTTACGTTTTTCATCGTGCCGGCACCCCCGACCAGCCGCGGCCCGTGGCGGTGTTCCTCCACGCCTGGGGGGCGACGAACCCGCAGATCTACGGCGGCTGGATCGAGCATCTCGCGCGGAAGGGCTACCTCGTCCTCTACCCGCGCTTCCAGGAGCTCAACCGCACCCGGCCCGCCGAGGCGACGGCGCAGGCCGTGGGCCTGCTCAAAGACGCCTTCGCCCAGCTCGGCCAGGACGCGGAGGCAAAGCCCGACCTCGGCCGCGTCGTGCTGGTGGGGCATTCCGCCGGCGCGGCGCTCGCCTTCAACCTCGCAGCCAAGGCCGCGCAGGACGGTTTGCCGGTGCCAAAACTGGTGCTCGGCACCATGCCGGGCGGCGTCGCCAAGGACGAGAAATCCCGCGGCATCGTGCTGGAGGACCTGTCCCGCATCGATCCGGCGACGCTCCTCGTCACGGTCATCGGCGACCGGGAGTGGCAGGCAAGCGATCGCACGGCAAAGCGCCTGATGCGCGAGGCCTCGAGCGTCCCGCTCACCCGCAAGGTGCTGATGCGCGCGCCCTCCGACGAGTACGGTTTTCCGACGCTCGCCGCAGCACTCGCCTCGCCCGGCTCCACGAAGGACGCCTTCGACGGGGCCAAGATCAAGCTGCCGCCCGATCCGCCCGTCGATCCCAAAGCCCCGAAGGCGCGAGCGCCCAAATGGTCGGCGGACATGGTGCTTTCGGGCGAGCAGAGCATCCTCGTCGCCCAGCTCGGGCAGAACGTCACGGACAGCGTCGACTACTACGCCTTCTGGAAGACCCTGGACCTTGCCGCCACGGCCGCCTTCGAGGGCAAGGACGGCGAGACCCTGCGCAAGGACGCAGCCCTCACCGACATGGGCCGCTGGAGCGACGGCTGGCCCGTCAAGCGCCTGAGCGCCGAGGCGCCGAAGCCCGAAGCGCCGGCGACGGCTCAGCCGGCGGCCGCCCCTGTCGCGACCGGCAAGGGCCAGTCGCCGACCCTGCGCGCGACCCCGCGCGCGACGCCGAAGGCCTCAGCACGGCGCTAGCGCTCAGTCGACCAGCGCTCACGTCGACGGCCAGCCCTCAAGGCTTGGCTCCGCGCCCTTTCGCTCGAGGTGGAAGGCTGTGCCGAAACACATCGTCGTGCGTTGAAGGCCACCGGCCCTGACAACAGGCGCCCTGGCGCCTAGATCAAACGCCATGACGATGACCCGACGAACTCTCCTCGCGGGCGGCCTCGCGCTGGCCGCGTCCCCGAGCTTCGGCCAGACCGGCGACGTCGACGTCGTGGTGGTCGGCGCCGGCGCTGCGGGGCTCGCCGCGGCGAAGGCGCTGATCGCCGCCGGGCGGCGCGTCGTGGTGCTCGAGGCTCGACACCGCCTCGGCGGTCGCGCCTACACGGAGACGAGCCTCGGGGCGCCCTGGGACGCGGGCGCGCAGTTCATTCATTGGGGCGAGCGCAATCCCTGGCTCGGGATCGCCAAGGAGCTTGGCGTGACGACCGAGGAGGACCCGTCGGGCCAGCCGCCCCTCGTTTTCCTCGACGGTCGACGCCTGACCGACGCCGAGCGGACCCGACGCCGCGGCGCCTTCGGCCGCGTCTGGGCTTCGCTGACGCTGGCCGGCGAGGCGGACCGCTCCTTCGCCGAGGCCGTGCGCGACGGCCCGCCCGAGCTCACTGGCGCCGCCGCTGCCATCACGCGGCTCTCCCTCGGCGAGGATCCGCAGCGCGTGTCGCTGGCCGATTACCAGGGGCTGTGGGCCGGGGATGATTACATCGTGCCGGACGGCTACGGCCGCCTCGTCGAGCGCTACGGGGAAGGACTGCCCGTGCGCCTTGGCACACCTGTGACGCGGCTGCGCCTCGACGGGCCGGGCGTTGTCGCAGAGACCTCCGCCGGCGATCTGCGCGCCCGGGCCGCGATCGTCACCGTGTCCGTCGGCGTGCTGCGCGCCGAGCGCATCCGCTTCGCGCCGGCCCTGCCCGCGGAGACGCTCGCCGCCCTCGATGGTCTCTCGATGGGCGCCTACACGAAGGTGGCGCTCGCCCTCGACCGGTCGCGGGTCGGAACCCTCGAAGCTTCCGATCTCTTCGAGATCGGCCCCGACCAGGCCATGACCTCGTTCGAGTTCTGGCCGTTCGGGCGCGACCTTTGCGTCGCCACGCTCGGAGGCGACCATGCCCGGCGCCTGTGCGAGGCGGGGGAGCGGGAGGCTGTGGCCTTCGTCACGGATCGGCTTGCGGCCCTCGTCGGCGAGCGGGTGCGCGGCGCCGTCACGGGCGGGCGCCTCGCCGGCTGGTGGAGCGATCCTTGCGCGGAGGGCAGCTACTCCATCGTGAGGCCCGGCGCGCTGAAGAGCCGCTATGACCTTCGCCGGCCGGTGGCGGACCGCGTCTGGTTCGCCGGCGAAGCGACCGCAGGCGGCGGCGCGATGACGGTCGGGGGCGCGACGCTGGAAGGCCGCCGCGCGGCGGACGAGGTCTCGCGGAAACTCTCGGTCTGAGGCAAGGCCTGTCCGGCATGCCTGGTCAGGGCTTGCGGCACTCCATCAGGTCTGCCGCCGCCGCGATCGTCTCGGCCCGCGAGCGCATGACCTCGGACAAGTTCCGCCGTCCGGCAAGCGCCAGCACCTCGTCGCGCAGCTTGGCGTCGCAGGCGCACGAGCGATAGCCCGCCTGATCGTAGCAGGCATCGTGGCGCTGGCAGGCGGCGTCGAGGTCGTCGGCCGCCGGCAGGCCCGTGCCCTTGCTGCCGTGGCCGCAATAATTGCCGTGGTAGAGGTCCTTGCCCGTCAGGGTGTCGGCGATCGAGCCGCCCGGCAGGTCGCGCTCGTCGCGCGGCTCCGCGGCGTCCGGCACGACCGGCGGATCGCCGAGGTTCTGCGTGTCGGGGGACTGCACCGAGGGAACCTGCGGTGGAGCGATGGGTGCAGGCTGGTCTTGCGCGCGGGCGCTCGCGCCAAGGGCGATGAAAACGACGGTTAGAGCTCGGGCGAGGCGGTGCATCGGCGGGCGGGATCCGGGAAGGGCGAAGGGCACAAAGAAAGGCCCGCCGCTCCTCGGCGCCGGGCCTTGAGTGTTCGAGCGAGGGTGAACGGGGCGGGCGTGCCGCCCCGTCCGGTTCGCTTTACCCCTCGATCACGTAAACGATCCGACGGGTGCTCGGGTCAACGATGACGATGTCGTTGCGGACCTTCACCACCTTGTAGCTGCGCCAGGCCGGCACGACGCGGATGATCTCCTGCGGCACGTCGACGAAGGTCACGGTCTCCGGCAACGTCGTGCCGATCGAAACCGACGAGATGTTCACGCTGGCGGAAGGCACGTTCACCGAGCGGAAGGACTGGTTGATCTGCGTCCGCTGCTCCGTGGTGATGTTGGTCGTGGTCGAGGTCGAGCCGGTGCTCGTCGCCGAGCCGCTCGTCTGGTTGCTGCCGGCCGAGGACGAACCCGACTGCTGCGAGCCGGACTGGCCGGACTGGGCCGTGCCGGGCTGGTTGGAGCCACCCGTGCCCTGCTGGCCCTGCTGGGCCGTGCCCGAGCGCGTGCCGGAGCCCGAGCCGGTGTTCTCCTGGGCCGCCGTGCCGGAACGCGAACCGCCCGAGCCGGCGCTGCCCGCCGTCGAGCCACCCGTGCCCGCAGCGCCGCCCGCTCCACCGGAGCCCGACGAAGCGGACGAGCCGGAGCCGCCCGCCGCACCGCCGCCCGATGCGCCGCCGCTCGAAGCCGAGCCGCCCGACAGGCCGGAGCCGCCCGAAGAACCGCCGCCCGACGACAGGCTGCCGCCCGACGAGGAACCGCCCGCGCCGCCGGACGGCGATGAGACGCCTCCGCCGGAGCCGCCGGCGCTGCCGCCACCGCTCGAGGAGCCACCGCCGCTGCTCTGGGCGACGGCCGCGACGCTCAAGGACAAGGCGGCCGCGGCCACCGTCGCAAGAAATCCATACCGCATCTGTTCTCTCCCTGATGGAACGCACGTTGAGGTCACGTGTGAGACCGGCGGGAATGCCACGCGCCGAGCTCGCCGTTGCCCCGTCGGGCGCGACCGCTTCCGCCTTTTCGGGGCTGGCCGACGCGGCTGCGATCATCGATCCGAGCCCGGCCCTGCGCAGATGCTCCGTCGAGCATCTGGCTCACTCAACACCCTCTGGCGCCAGGGGAGAACGTGCGTGAAATCAATCGGTTGCATGAACGGATCATGAACGCCCATCCGGGCCGGGCAAGCCGCTGAGCCGCGGGAAGTCCAAATCAACGGGGGCTTAAGCTCAAGCTGCGGAGCCTTGCTGCCCCACGCCGATCCGCCACCGATCCTGGCCCTCAGACGTTGTTAACCCGAACCGTTGCCTAATCCGGCCGGCGGCCTTCTTCCCTCCTGCGTTCGCGAGCCATGCGCGTCGATCTCCTCGCTGGAACCGTGTATGTGCCCCGGGCCATGACGCCGCGGACCCCCACGATCCTCGTTTTCGATTCCGGCCTCGGCGGGCTCACGGTGCTCGCCGAACTGCGCCGGGCCCGGCCCGACGCGCGCTACCTCTACGCCGCCGACGATGCCGGCTTCCCCTACGGGCGCTTCGACGAGCAGGCCTTGGCGGCGCGGCTCGCCGCGGTGATGGAGCGGCTCATCGACCGGCACGCCCCGGACCTCGTGGTGGTGGCCTGCAACACCGCCTCGACGGTCGAGGGCGTGCTGCCCCACCTGCGCGCGCGCTTTCCCGTGCCGTTCGTGGGCACCGTACCCGCCGTGAAGCCCGCGGCCCTCCTCTCGCGCTCACGGCGTATCAGCGTGCTGGCGACGCCCGGCACCGTGGCGCGGGCCTATACCCGCGACCTCGTCGCGACCTATGCCGGCGACGCCAAGGTGACGCTCGTCGGTTCGCCGCGCCTTGCCGAGATCGCCACGGCCGAACTCGCGGGCGAGGCGGTGAGCGACGCCGAGGTGCGGGCCGAGATTGCCCCGGCCTTCGTCGCCGACGAGGTGGGCCGCACCGACGTCGTGGTGCTCGGCTGCACTCATTATCCTCTGCTCCTGCCCCGCTTCGAGCGGGTGAGCCCTTGGCCCGTCGTCTGGCTCGATCCGGCCCCGGCCATCGCGCGCCGCGTCGCGGACCTGCTCGGCCCTTCGATCCCGGGCGAGCACGAGACCGGCGACGGCGTCGCCGTGTTCACCGACGGCGCGGGCGTGACGCCCGCTCTGCGCGAGACGCTTGCCGCCCGCGGGCTGTCGCGCTGCGAGGCCGAGCCGCTGCCGCTCTAGGGTGCCGAGGGGCCACACTGTCTTGACTTCGCCGCCCGCCTCCGCTAGCACCCGCTAACGTTCACGCGGCTCCTCACCGGGCCGCGTGTTCGTTTTCACGCACCCGTGGACCAGCTTTCGCTGGACCTGTCGTCCCTGACGGGAAGAGGAGGGCGCGTTCCTCATCAATCGACACCAGAGGAACAGCGATGTCGAAGCGCATTCAGGCCAAGCACAAGCTTGACCGCCGCATGGGTCAGAACATCTGGGGCCGCCCGAAGAGCCCCGTCAACCGCCGCGAATACGGCCCCGGCCAGCACGGCCAGCGCCGCAAGGGCAAGGCGTCTGACTTCGGCACGCAGCTGCGCGCCAAGCAGAAGTTGAAGGGCTACTACGCCAACATCACCGAGAAGCAGTTCCGCCGCTACTACGCGGAAGCGATCCGCATGCGCGGCGACTCCGGCGAGAACCTGATCGGCCTGCTCGAGCGCCGCCTCGACGCGGTGGTGTACCGCTCGAAGTTCGTGCCGACCCCCTTCGCGGCCCGCCAGTTCGTCAACCACGGCCACGTCAAGGTCAACGGCCGCCGGGTCAACATCTCGAGCTACCTCGTGAAGCCGGGCGACGTGGTCGAGGTCAAGGACAAGTCGAAGCAGATGGAGCTCGTGGTCGTGGCCGCGCAGCTGCCCGAGCGCGACGTGCCGGACTACATCGAGGTCGATCATTCCAAGATGACGGCTCGCATGACCCGGGTGCCGGGCCTCACCGAGGTGCCCTACCCGGTCCAGATGGAGCCGAACCTCGTTATCGAGTTCTACTCGCGCTGATCAGAAGCGAGAGGCCGAACACAGCAAGGGCCGCCCGGAAGGGCGGCCCTTTTTCGTATCCGACCCAAATCTCAGGGCTTGGGCGCGGCAGGGAAGAGTTCGTAGGTCACGTTGCCGTTCGCGGTGACGAGTTCGGTGCCGCCGCCCTGGCGCAGTTGAGCGTTGCTCGACACGTTCATGGTGACGATCCGGCAATCCGTGCCGAAGACCTCCCGCAAGAGGCGGCACTCACGGTTGGCCATGTCGTAGATCGCGCGGCGAGCTGCCTCTTGCTGCGTCCTTTGCTCGTCGGGGTTCTGGAGGTTCACAGCGGGCAGGCTGAGGTTCGTCGTCGTTTGCACGCGCAAGGTGGAGATCTTCGCGCCTTCGGCGGAGCGGTCTCCGGTCTGGATCGTGATCGTCTGAGCCGAGGCCGCGCATGCGACGCTCACGAAGAGGCTGGCGGAAATCAATTTGAGGAACGTCATCGTGGCTCCAAGGATGTCAGGAACTGAGCGATCCTGCCGTCGGCGATCCAAGATGAAGCGAATTCATTCGGTCAAATACAGTGCGAGCCGCTTCAACCCAGGAACGCGCGCGCCTGCCCCTCTGGGACGCCCGCCTCGGCGAGGAGGCGACGGGCGAGGGTTTCGGCGCTGCGCCGCAAGGGACCTGGCGGCCGGTCAAGCCAGTAGGCGACGGGGTTGAGGGCCGTGCGCTCGTCCACGGGCACGAGACGGCCGCTCCGCAGAGCCTCCACGACGAGCGGCGGGCGGGCTAGCGCGATCCCGAGGCCGTTCATGGCGGCGGCGAGCACGAGGTTGTAATCCTCGAAGCGCCGGTCCCGGCGCTGCGGGCGGTAGTCGATGTCGTGCGTCGCGAACCAGGCGCGCCAGCCGCCGGCGTTGGAATCGTGCAGGAGCGGATGCTCCAGGAAGCGCTCGGGCCCGCCCGGCCCGATGCGCTGGGCGAGCCCCGGCGCCGCGACCGGGTAGCAGTGCTCCTCGAACAGCTTGATCGAGGCGCGGCCGGGCACCGTGCCGCGTCCGCAGCGGATGGCAAGATCGACTCCGTCGGCCTGCAGGTCGGCGTATTTCTGGTCGATCAGGATCTCGATCCGGAGCGCCTCGCCGCCCTCTTGGCCCTGCTCCAGCTTCTCGAGCCGGGGCAGCAGCCAGCTCGCGCACACGGACGGCACGGTCGAGAGACGAACGATGGCGGCCCCGCGCGCTTCGGTCCAGCGATCCGGCGTTTCCGCGATGAGCGCGAAAGCCTCGCCGGTGCGCTCGGACAAGCGCTGCCCTTCGGGCGTGAGCACGACGCCGCGCCCGCGCCGCTCGAAGAGCTTGTGCCCGAACCAGTCCTCAAGGCGGGCAATCCGGCGGCTCACCGCGCCATGGGTCAGATGCAGCTGGTCGGCCGCCGCACTGAAGCTGCCGGCGCGGGCGGCGACCTCGAAAGCCTGCAGCGCGTCGAGGGGCGGCACATCCTGAAAGCTGTGAGCCATACTCACAGCAACACGTTGATCTGTTCGTTTGTCAAGGAGCTCGCCGCACGAGATCGTCGCAGCCGACCCGACCAGGAGGCCGTCATGAGCACCGTCTGCGATCCCGCCCTCTCCGGTTCGTCCGATCTCGACCGGCCGGCCCGCCCGGCGCCAGGCTCCCGTGCCCTGGACGGCATCACGATCGCGGCCATCGGCCTGACCCTGCTCGGCTGGTCCTCGGCCTTCCCGGCGATTCGGGCGGGTCTTGCCGGTTTCGGACCGATCGAGCTCGGGGCCCTGCGCTTCGCGCTCGCGGCGCTGCCCGCGGCCCTCTACCTCGCGGTCGCCCGGCCGACCCTGCCCGCGCGTGCGGAGCTCTGGCGTTTCGTCTTCGGCGGCACCGTCTTCGTCGCGCTCTACGCCGTGCTGCTCAACATCGGCCAGACCACCGTCTCCGCGGGCGCCGCGAGCTTCATCATCAACGTCAACCCGATCCTGACCGCGATCCTCGCCATGGCCTTCCTCGGCGAGCGTTTCGGTAGGCTGGCCTGGGCCGGAACGGCGCTGTCCTTCACCGGCATCGGGCTCATCGCGCTGGGCGAGGGACAGGGCCTTCAGGCGCTGACGCTCGACCGAGGGACGATGTTCATCCTCGGCGCGGCCCTGTGCACGGCGTCGACCACCGTCGTCCAGAAGCCGCTCTTCCAGCGGCACGGCGGGCTCACCGTCGCGGCCTGGAATATCCTCGTCGGCGCCGCCCTCCTGTCGCCCTGGCTGCCCTCCGCTCTCGGCGAGGCGCAGGTCGCGGGCGCCGAGGCGGTCGGCTCCGCCGTCTATCTCGCCCTCGTTCCCGGCGCCGTCGCCTACGCGGCCTGGGCGGTGGCGCTGTCGCGGCTTCCGGCGGCGCGGGCGACCAACTTCCTCTACTGCGTCCCGCCCTTCGCGACGCTGATCGGCTACGTGTGGCTCGGCGAGGTGCCGACACTGCTCGGCGTCGTCGGCGGCCTGATGGCGCTGGGAGGCGTCGTGGTCGTGAACCTGAAGCGGCTCAAAGCAGCTTCATGAACCCCGCGAAGCGCATCAGCCCTTCCGGCCAGGGCCCGTGCTCGCTCGCCACGTTGATGTGGCCGGCATCCCCGGCGTCGACGAAGGCGGCGCCCCAGGCATAGGCGAAATCCTCGGCCCGCTCGTAGGCGCAGTACGGATCGGTGCGGCTCGCCACCAGGACGCTCGGGAAGGGCAGGGGCCCGCGGGGGATCGGGGCAAAGCTCCAGGTCTCGGGCGGGGTGCGCTCCTCGTCTTCGACGTCGGGCAGGCTGACGAGGAAGGCGCCCCGCACCCGGCCCTCGGGCAGAAGCGGGGCAACCTCGACCGCGGCGACGACGCCGAGGCTGTGCGCCACGAGCACGACGGGCCGCTCGGCCGCGCTCACCGTCTCAAGGATGCGCTCGGCCCAAGCGACGGGCGAAGGCGCATCCCAATCGTCCTGTTCGACGCGCCGCGCCGTGGACAGCTTCGCCTCCCAGCGGCTCTGCCAGTGGTCCGGGCCGGAGCCGCCGAGGCCCGGGATGATGATGACGTCGCAATCGGCGATGCGCATGGTGTCACGACCTCAACGCGAAGCCGGTCGAGAGGGCGTGCGCCCAGTCTCGGCGTCCGACATTCAGGGCTGCATCGGCAGCCCCCCGCCAGTCGTAATCGACCGCGTGGTGCTCGAATCGCCAGCCACTTGCCGTCCGCTCGATCACGCCGTAGCGGGCATGAGGCGATCCGACCTCCATGGCATGCCAAGCCGGATGATCATCGTCGTAGGCGGGAAGGCCGACGCTGCCGGGGTTGAACACGGTTTGCCCGTCGCTCAAAGCGACGAGCCGCGGGACGTGGCTGTGCCCGCACAACACGAGCGTGCCGTCGAAGGCGTCGAGATCGCGGGCGATCTCTTCATCGGGGCGAAGGGTGACGCCGTGCGGAGTAACGCGCTCCGTGAGATACGTGGTGTCGCTCGTCGCCGTGCCATGCACGAGGAGCACGTCCTCGAGTCGTCGTGTGGCCGGAAGCTTCCGCAACCAGTCCCGCACGGCGTCGTCGATCTGGTCCGCCGCGGCGCGGTCGGATGGCGAGAGCTGCGCGGGAGGCGTCTCGACGAGCCAGCGATCATGGTTGCCGCGGACCGTCAGCCAGTCCTGCCGCATGAGGAGGGCCGCGGTGTCCGCCGCTTCCAGCGGTCCCGACAGGCAATCGCCGAGGTTGACGACGCGATCGACCCGGCGCTCGCGCAGGTCGGCGATGACGGCCTCGAGGGCGCGGACGTTGCCGTGAATGTCGGCGAGAACCGCGATGCGCATGCCTCACACCGCCCCGAACACCCGCCGAAAGATCGTGTCGACGTGCTTGAAGTGGTAGCCAAGGTCGAAGCAAGCCTCGATCTCGTCCGCTGACATCTTGGCGCTCACCTCCGGGTCGGCCTTGAGGAGGGTCAGGAAGTCGCCCTCGCCGCGCCAGACCGGCATCGCGTTGCGCTGAACGAGGCGGTAGCTGTCCTCCCGCGACACGCCCTTCTGCGTCAGGGCGAGAAGCACCCGCTGCGAATGAACGAGCCCGCCGAGGCGGTCGAGGTTCTTCTGCATGTTCTCGGGATAGACGAGGAGCTTGTCTATGACACTCGTCAGCCGCGCGAGGGCGAAGTCGAGGGTCACCGTGGCGTCGGGGCCGATCATGCGCTCGACAGAGGAATGAGAGATGTCCCGCTCGTGCCAGAGGGCCACGTTCTCCATCGCCGGCAGGGCGTAGCCGCGCACCATGCGGGCAAGGCCCGTCAGGTTCTCGGTCAGCACCGGGTTGCGCTTGTGCGGCATCGCCGAGGAGCCCTTTTGGCCCTCGGAGAAGTACTCCTCCGCCTCCAGCACCTCGGTGCGCTGCAGGTGGCGGATCTCGGTGGCGAGGCGCTCGATCGAAGAGGCGACGACGCCCAGCGTCACGAAGAACATGGCGTGCCGGTCGCGGGGGACGACCTGCGTCGAGACGGGCTCGGGCTCGAGCTCCATCTTCGCGGCGACATACTCCTCCACCCGCGGATCGATGTTGGCGAAGGTGCCCACCGCCCCCGAGATGGCACAGGTCGCGACCTCCCGACGGGCGGCGACAAGGCGCTCGCGGTTGCGCGAGAACTCGGCATAGGCTTGAGCGAGCTTGAGGCCGAAGGTGACCGGCTCGGCGTGGATGCCGTGCGAGCGCCCGATGGAGGGCGTCATCTTGTGCTCGAAGGCCCGGCGCTTCAGCGCTGCGAGCAGGGCGTCGACGTCGGCGATGAGGAGGTCCGCCGCGCGCACCAACTGTACGTTGAAGCAGGTGTCGAGCACGTCGGACGAGGTCATCCCCTGGTGGACGAAGCGAGCCTCCGGACCGACGATCTCGGACAGATGGGTGAGGAAAGCGATGACGTCGTGCTTCACCTCGCGCTCGATGGCGTCGATGCGCTCCACGTCGAAGACCGCCTCGGCGCCCTTTTCCCAAACCTTCTCAGCGGCCTCCCGCGGCACGACGCCGAGTTCGGCCAACGCCGAGGTGGCGTGGGCCTCGATCTCGAACCAGATGCGGAACTTCGTCTCGGGCGACCAGATCGCCGCCATCGCGGGGCGGCTGTAGCGGGGGATCATCGGCGGCTCTCGTCAGGGGTCGAGGCCGGGTAGCACGCGAAGCTGGTGGCCTCAATGCGGGCCGCCTCAGGCAATTTCGCCCCGCGCCATCGCCGCCTGCGCCCGGATCGCGTCGATGCGCGCGGCATAGTCACCCCCTTTGAACACCGCCGAGCCGGCGACGAGAATATTGGCGCCGGCCGCCGCAACGAGGCCGGCCGTCTCCGTGGTGACGCCGCCATCGACCTCGATGTCGATGTCCCGTCCCGCCGTCATCGCCCGGATGCGTCGGACCTTGTCGCAGACGGAGGGGATGAAGGCCTGCCCGCCGAAGCCCGGGTTCACGGTCATGCAGAGCACGAGGTCGACGAGGTCGAGCACGGGCTCGACCGCGGCCTCAGGCGTGCCGGGATTGAGGGCGACGCCCGCGCGCTTGCCCAAGGCCCGGATCGTCTGGAGGGAGCGGTGGAGATGGGGGCCGGCCTCGGCATGGACCGTGATCACGTCGGCCCCGGCCGCGGCGAAGGCTTCCAGGTAGGGGTCCGCCGGCGCAATCATGAGGTGGACGTCGAAGATCTTTCGGGTGTGCGGGCGCAGCGCCCGCACGATGTCGGGGCCGAGCGTGATGTTCGGCACGAAGTGCCCGTCCATCACGTCGATGTGGATCCAGTCCCCGCCGGCCGCGTCGGCGGCCCGCACTTCCTCGCCGAGGCGGGCGAAGTCGGCGGCGAGAATGGAAGGAGCGATCAGAAGTTCTTGGGCCATGGCGCGGCGGGTATCACGAGGCGAGGGACGGCGACAATGCAGGTCGCCTCGCCCCCGCCGCGCGAGCCTTGGCCGTGCTTGAGCTGTTCACCACTCTGCGTCATCATCGTCGGCAAAACAGCAGAAGACGTTTGGGGGACTACGCCATGCTGACGCGCAGCGAGCTGCCGCGAAACCCGGTCATGCTGACCGTCGCCGACGGCGAAACCCGTCACACGGTCACGGCGGAGCGGCTTCGCGGCAACCGCATCCGGATCGCCTGCACCTGCCACGCGCCGGAGGGCTGGTGCCGCCACCGCCTCGACCTCCTCTGCCTTCGCTACGACGCCACACTTGAGCGCGACGACGAGGCGGAGTTCGGCTTCGAGGACATCGTCATGGGAACCCCGCTCGCGGATCTCGCCGACGAGGTCGACGTGGCCCTGCAGGATTACGGCAAGGCCGTGCGGGCGATGGAGACCAGGCCCGGAAGCCTCGACAGCGGCGCTTTGCGTTCGCTTGCCGAGCGCGCCGCCGATCTCTCCGAGGCGGCGACCCAGCTCGACGGAGCGCTGACCCGGTTTCGCAAGAAGCTCGCCGAGGGCCAAGGGCCTCAGCCGTTGTCCTCGAAGCCGGGATAGAGCGTCATCCCGCCGTCGATGAAGAGCGAGGTGCCGGTGACGTAGTCGCTCGCGTCCGAGGCGAGCCAGACGGCGGCCTGGCCCACATCCTCCGGCTCGCCGATGCGGCCGTAGGGGATGAGCTTGAGGAGGTTCTTCATGGCCTCCGGCGTCTCCCAGGCCTCGCGGTTGATCGGGGTACGGATCGCGCCGGGGGCGAGGCCGTTCACGCGAATGCGGTCGCGGGCCACCTCCTGGGCGAGGCTTTTCATCATCAGCATGACTCCGCCTTTCGAGGCGGCGTAGTTCACGTGCCCCGCCCAGGGGATGACCTCGTGGACGGAGGACATGCAGATGACCTTGCCGCGCGCCCGCGACAGGTCGGGGCGCTCCTGCTGATCGAGGAACCGGCGCACCGCCGCGCGGCAGCACAGGAACTGACCCGTCAGGTTGACGTCGATCACTTTGCGCCACTGCTCGAGGGTCATGTCTCGGACGGCGGCGTCCTGCTGCAGGCCGGCATTGGCGACGAGGATGTCGAGGCGGCCGAAGGCGGCGACCGTCTCGGCGACCATGCGCTCGACCTCCGCCTCCTGCGAGACGTCCGCGGCGACGGCGATGGCCTCGCCGCCCTCAGCCCGGATCGCGGCGGCGATGGCTTCGGCCGGCTCCCGCTCGCTTCGATAGTTGACGGCCACCTTGGCGCCGGCCTCCGCGAAAGCGCGGGCGATGGCGGCCCCGATCCCGGAGGAGCCGCCGGTGACGAGGGCCGCTTGGCCGGCGAGGGGATGGGTGGAAAAGGCTATGGGCATCGCTTGATGAGCAACCTCGCCGTGTTTTCCTCCCCTCAGGGGAGGGCAGGGTGGGGTACGCGCCGCAGGCGCGACCGCAGGCAGTTCCGATCAGGCACTGATTGCCGCTGGTCGGCGGCATACCCCACCCCAACCCTCGCCTGAGGGGAGGGAGGTACCACGCAGCCTCACGATGCCACCCGCTCCAGGTAGACCGCCCCGAGCGGGGGCAAGGTCAGCGTCAGGGCGCAGGGCTGGCCGTGGGCCTCGTTGCACTCCGCCTGGACGCCGCCCCCGTTGCCGACATTCGAGCCGCCGTAGATGTCGGCATCCGTGTTGAGCACCTCGCGATAGAAGCCCGGCAGCGGGACGCCGACCCGGTAGCCTTCCCGCGGCACGGGGGTGAAGTTGCACACCACCACGACGAGCCTCTCCGGGTCGTCGCCGCGGCGGGCCCAGGCGATGACGCTGTTCTCAGCATCATCGGAGACGAGCCATTGGAAGCCTGATGCCTCGGTGTCGCGCTCGTGGAGCGCCGGCATCTCGCGGTGTAGGCGGTTGAGGTCGCGGACGAGACGGCGCACGCCCTCGTGGAACGGGTCGTTGAGGAGGTGCCAGTCGAGAGACGTGTCGTGGTTCCACTCCCGCTCCTGGGCGATCTCGCCGCCCATGAAAAGGAGCTTCTTGCCCGGATGCCCCCACATGAAGCCGTAATAGGCCCTCAAGTTCGCGAAGCGCTGCCAGCGGTCGCCGGGCATCTTGCCGATCAGCGAGCCTTTCCCGTGCACCACTTCGTCGTGGGAGAGGGGCAGCACGAAGTTCTCGGTGAAGGCGTAGAGCAGGCCGAAGGTGAGGTCGTGGTGGTGGTAGCGCCGGTGGATCGGCTCCTTGGAGATGTAGCGCAGGGTGTCGTGCATCCACCCCATGTTCCACTTGAAGCCGAAGCCGAGGCCTCCCGTGTAGGTCGGGTGCGAGACGCCGGGCCAGGCGGTGGACTCCTCCGCCACCGTCACCACGCCGGGCGAGGCGCTGTAGACCGTCTCGTTGGTCTTGCGCAGGACGTCGATGGCCTCGAGGTTCTCGTTGCCGCCGTAGCGGTTGGGCACCCATTCCCCCGCCTTGCGAGAATAGTCGAGGTAGAGCATCGAGGCCACGGCATCGATGCGAAGCCCGTCGAAGTGGTAGTGCTCGAGCCAGAAGCGGGCGTTGGCGACGAGGAAGGCCGCCACTTCCTGGCGCCCGTAATTGTAGATGTAGGTGCCCCAATCCTGGTGGTAGCCCTGGCGCGGGTCGGCGTGCTCGTAGAGGTGGGTGCCGTCGAAGAGACCGAGGCCGTGCGGGTCGTTGGGGAAGTGGCCCGGCACCCAGTCGAGCAGCAGGCCGATGCCCGCGGCATGGGCCGCCTCGACGAAGACCTTGAAGTCCTCCGGCGGCCCGAAGCGGCTCGTCGGCGCGAAGAGCGAGACAGGCTGGTAGCCCCAGGAGCCATCGAAGGGGAATTCCGTGATCGGCAGGAGCTCGAGATGGGTGAAGCCGAGGTCCTTGACGTAGGGGATCAGCCGCTCGGCGAGCTCGCGGTAGGTGAGATAGCGGTTGCCCTCCTCCGGCACCCGGGCCCAGGAGCCGAGGTGGCATTCGTAGACGGACATCGGCGCCTTGCGCGGGTCCCGCGCGCCTCGGGAGGCCATCCAGGCCGCGTCGTTCCAGTCGAGAGCGGGCAGGCCTGAGAGGCGCGAGGCGTTGGCGGGCGGGCGCTCGGCGTAGAAGGCCAGCGGATCGGCCTTGAGGTGGATACCCCCATCGGCGCCCTTGATCTCGTACTTGTAGGCGCCGCCGGGCGGGAGATCGGGGATGAACAGTTCCCAGATGCCGCCGTCGTGGCGAAGCCGCATCGGGTGGCGGCGCCCGTCCCAGGCGTTGAAGTCGCCGACCACGCTGACACGCCGGGCGTTCGGGGCCCAGACGGCGAAGAGGAACCCGTCCGCCTCGCCGACGCGGCGCGGATGGGCACCGAGGACCCGGAAGAGGGCGTCGTCGCCCACGCTGCGGGTGCGCGCCACCTCGTCCCCGGTCAGGATCTCGCCGAAGGAATAGGGATCGGTGCGCAGCTCCGTACCCCAGGGCGCCTCAATCTTGAGGCGGTAGTCAGGCCGCTGCTTGGCTGCGAAGCGGCCAACGAAGAAGCCGGCCTCGTGCTGGCTCTCCATGGCCGCAAGTTCCCCGCCGTCGCGGCCGACGACCGCGGCGGCCGTGGCGCCCGGCAGGAAGGCCCGCACCTCCCATTGCGTGGCGGAGACCTTGTGCGGCCCGAGCAGGCCGAAGGGGTCGCCGTGCTCGGCCCGGAGGAGGGCCGCGACCGCCTCCGGCGGCACCGAGGGCGCTTTCGGGGCGGCCGGGCGCCGGGCACGCGGCGCCGGCCGCTCGATCTCGACGTCGGTGGTCATCGTGTCAGCCCCGTTCGCTCTGGTCCAAGATCGACAGAACGCCTTGGACCGGGATGTCGATCCAGTCCGGCCGGTTGCTCGCCTCGTAATTCACCTCGTAGAGCGCCTTGGCGAGGAGATGAAGCTGCAGCAGGCCGGCGCGGGTGCCCGCGTCCTCGACCCAGACCGGGCTGCCTCGGGCGGCCTCCGCGTAGGCGTCGAGGAAGCCGGCCGTCGCGAGTCGCCGCCAGGTCTCGGCGGCGGCAAGGATGCGTGGCGAGGCTTCCGGGAAGCGGGCAGCCACGTCCCGGCCCGCCGTCTCTGCGGCATAGGCGAAGGAGCGCAGCATCCCGGCGACATCCCGCAGGGGCGAGGACTTGGCCCGCCGCTCCTCGGCAGGGCGGGAGGGCTCGCCCTCGAAGTCCAGGATCATGACGTCGTTGCCGACGACGAGCACCTGACCGAGATGGTAGTCGCCGTGCACGCGGGTCTTGACCGCGCCGGGCGCCGCCCGGCGCAGGCGATCGATGACGGCGAGGCATTCCTCACGCCGGGCTGCGAGCGACGCGAGCGCCGGACGATCCTGCGCGGCGAGGCGCTCGAGGGCGGCGAAGGCCCGCTCGCCCTGCGCCGCGGCATCGTCGGCTGCGACGTCGAGATCGGCGGCTGAGAGCGGCTCGGCGGCGAAGGCCGGGTCGTCGGTCGGGGTCGCGAAGGCGCGATGCAGCTCCGCCGTGCGCCGGCCAAGCGCCTCGACGATGGGCTGGTGGATCCCTAAGCCCCGCGCGGTCTCCTCCGCGATCTCGGCCTCCGGGATGACGGCCAGATCATCGAGCTCGCGGCGAAGGGCGTCGACGATCCAGGTCCAGGCGTCGCCCTGGTTGCGCACGAAGCTCTGGAGCACGGCGAGCGCCGTCACGGTGCCGTCGTCGCCGATATGCTCCACGGTGCCGAGCAGCGCCGGCGTGTTCTCGAAGCGCGCCACCTCGGTGAGGAAGCGCCCGACCTCCACCTCCGGATGGATGCCGGGCTGGAGACGCCGATAGAGCTTCAGGATCATCCGCGACCCGAAAGCGATGGAGGTGTTCGACTGCTCGCCCCCGAGGCGGCGCACGTCGGCCGGGTCGGGGTCCTGTTCCGGGTCGAAGCCGCCGGTCGCACGGAAGCGCAGGGTGCCTTCGGGCGTGGCGATCTCGGTTCCATTCCGGATCGCGTCGATGACCGCCACGCCGAATTCGGGCGAGGAGGCTGCCCCGAACATCAGTCCCATGCGCGGGCCGCGCCGCACGCGGGCGACGGCGTACGGCATGAGGCTCTCGTCCTCGCGACCCTCCTCGACGGCGAGGGGCACGAAGTAATCCTGCCGGTCGCCGGTGCGAAACACCACCTGCACCCGGGGCAGGAGGAAGGCGTCCCGCCCATCGCGGTTCTTCATCGTCGCGACGTCGAGCACCCGGATGCCGACGACGCGCTTGTCCTTGTCGCCGAACCAACGGCGCGAAGCGATGAAGCGCGGCGCGACCGTGGTCTCGAAGGCGGTGCGCTCGCGGCCCTTCAGAAGCGAGTCGAGGGGCCCCTGCAGGACGAGGGTGAAGAGCTCGGGGTTCGGCGCCGGGCCGAAGCGCTCCTCGTCGACATCGGTGGTCGAGAGGGCGAACCAGTAGAAGCCGTAGGCCGGCAGCGAGAGCAGGTAGGGCAGCTCGCCGATGCGCGGGAAGGGACTGCCGCCCGTCATCTCGACAGGCGTCGCGCCGCGGTAATCCGACAAGTCGAGCTCGACGGCCTGCGGCGCGCGGGAGAGGTTGACGACGCACAGGATCGTGTCGCCCTCGTGCTCGCGGATATAGGCCAGCACCTTGCGGTTGGCGGGGTAGAGGAAGCGCAAGGAGCCGCGCCCGAAGGCCGGATGACCCCGGCGCAGGGCCACCATGCGCCGCGTCCAGTTGAGCAGGCTCGCGGGGCTGCGCGCCTGGGCCTCCACGTTCACCGCGTCGAAGCCGTAGATCGGATCCTGGATCGCCGGCAGGAACAGGCGCGAGGGGTCGGCGCGGGAGAAGCCGCCGTTGCGGTCGGGCGACCACTGCATCGGGGTGCGCACGCCGTCGCGGTCGCCGAGATAGATGTTGTCGCCCATCCCGATCTCGTCGCCGTAGTAGAGCACCGGCGTGCCCGGCATCGAGAGGAGGAGGGAGTTCAGGACCTCGATCTTGCGCCGGTCGTTCTCGACGAGGGGCGCCAGCCGCCGCCGGATGCCGAGGTTGATCCGGGCCCGGCGCTCGGCGGCATAGAACGTCCAGAGATAGTCCCGCTCCTTGTCGGTGACCATCTCGAGGGTGAGCTCGTCGTGGTTGCGCAGGAAGATCGCCCATTGGCAGCCCTCCGGAATCTCCGGGGTCTGGCGCATGATGTCGGTGATCGGGTGCCGGTCCTCCTGGGCCAACGCCATGTACATGCGGGGCATCAGGGGAAAGTGGAAGGCGGCGTGGCACTCGTCGCCGTCGCCGAAATACTCCGCCGTCTCTTCAGGCCACTGATTGGCCTCGGCCAGCAGCATGCGGTCCGAATAGCCGGCGTCGAGGGCCGCCCGGATGCGCTTGATGACGTCGTGCGTCTCAGGAAGGTTCTCGCAGTTCGTGCCTTCCCGCTCGATCAGGTAGGGGATGGCGTCGAGGCGAAGCCCATCGACGCCCATGTCGAGCCAGTAGCGCATGGTGTCGAGCACGGCCTCGAGCACCTTCGGATTGTCGAAGTTCAGATCCGGCTGGTGGCTGTAGAAGCGGTGCCAGAAATAGGCGTTCGCGACCGGGTCCCAGGTCCAGTTCGAAGCTTCCGTGTCGAGGAAGATGATGCGGGTGTCGGAATAGCGCTTGTCCGTGTCCGACCAGACGTAGAAATCCCGCGCCGCCGAGCCAGGCTTGGCGCGCCGCGCCTTCTGGAACCACGGATGCTGGTCCGAGGTGTGGTTGATCACGAGCTCCGTGATCACCCGCAGGCCCCGGTCATGCGCCTCCTTCACGAGGCGGCGGAAGTCGCGCATCGCGCCGTAGGACGGGTTGATGCCCCGGTAATCCGCGATGTCGTAGCCGTCGTCGCGCAGGGGCGAGGGGTAGAACGGCATGATCCAGATCGCGGTGACACCGAGATCCTTCACGTAGTCGAGCTTCTGCGTCACGCCCTCGAAGTCGCCGATCCCGTCGCCGTTGGCGTCGAAGAACGACTTCACGTGCAACTGGTAGATGATGGCGTCGCGGTACCACTGCGTGTCGCTGCGATCGATCATGGGGTCCGGGCGAATGGTGAGTGGTGAATGGCGAGCGGGGCGAGCACGACGAGGCGACTGACCGCGACTGGTCCGGCGCGCGCCCTCCCCACTCGCCATTCACCACTCGCCATTCGCTATCTCCGAGGCGGAATGAGCCGCCAGATCACCACCGGGCGCTCGGCCGGGTCGAGGGCGATGCGGTGCGTCTTACCGTGGAGGGTGAAGCGGGTGCCGCCCAACAGGTCCTCGGCCTCGATCGAGCCGTGGTCGGGCAGGCCGAACTCCCAGAGCGGCACCTCGTAGGTGCATTCCTGGCGGTTGCGCGGGTCGAGGTTGACCAGCACGAGGACGCAATTGTCCCGGGCCGGCGTCAGGCGGGCATAGGCCAGGATCTGGTCGTTCCAGGCATTCAGGAACAGGGTGTTGCGGAAGTCCCAGAGCGCCGGGTTCTCGCGCCGGATGCGGTTGAGCTTGGTGACGTGCTCCGTGATGTTGCCGGGGCGGTCGTAGTCCCAGGCCTTGATCTCGTACTTCTCGGAGTCGAGGTACTCCTCCTTCTTCGGCACGGGCGCCGCCTCGCAGAGCTCGAAGCCGTTGTAGAGGCCGTAGACGGAGGACAGGGTCGCCGCCAGCGTTCCGCGCACGACGAAGCCCGCGCGGCCGCTCGTCTGGAGGTAGACCGGGTTGATGTCCGGCGTGTTGGCGAAGAAGTTCGGCCGGTAGGTCTCGCCCATCGGGCCAGCGAGCTCGTTGATGTAGTCGACGAGCTCCTGCTTCGTGTTGCGCCAGGTGAAGTAGGTGTAGGACTGCTGGAAGCCGACCTTGGCGAGCTTCTTCATCATCTTGGGCCGGGTGAAGGCCTCCGCGAGGAAGAGAACATCCGGATAGCGGTCGTTGACCTCCCGGATCATCCATTCCCAGAACGGGATCGGCTTCGTGTGCGGGTTGTCGACCCGGAAGATCCGAACGCCCTGCTCGGCCCAGAACAGCACCGCGTCGCGCAGCTCGATCCAGAGCGAGGGCAAAGCCTCGCCGTAGAAGCGCACGTTGACGATGTCCTCGTACTTCTTGGGCGGGTTCTCCGCGTAGCGGATGGAGCCGTCAGGGCGCCACTCGAACCACTCCCGGTGCTCCTTGATCCAGGGGTGGTCCGGCGAGCACTGGATGGCGAAGTCGAGGGCGATCTCGAGGCCATGGCGCTGCGCCTGTGCGACGAGACGGCGGAAGTCGTCGAGCGTCCCAAGCTCCGGATGGACCGCCGTGTGGCCGCCGGCCTCCGAGCCGATGGCGTAGACGCTGCCCGGATCGCCGGGCTCCGCCGTCAAGGAGTTGTTGCGGCCTTTCCGGTTGCGGACGCCGATCGGGTGGATCGGCGGGAAATAGAGCACGTCAAAGCCCATCGCCTGGATGCGGGGCAGCTGGGCGATGACGTCGTCGAAGGTGCCGTGCCGGTTCGGATCGCCCGATTGCGAGCGGGGGAAGATCTCGTACCAGGCCGAGAACCGCGCCGCGAGACGGTCGGCGATCACCTCGAGGGTGACGGGATAGCGGGAGAGGTTGAGCCGCTCCGCCGTGCGGGCGAGGAGCACCGCCGTCTCGTCCTCCAGCAGCAGCGCGAGCTGGTCGGGCGATCCCTCGGGCATGGCCGCGAGGCGCTCCCGCAGAGCAGCCAGCGCCGCGGCGTCCTCTGCCCCGCCGCCCGGCGCCGCCGCGATCTCGGCGGCCCTGGCGACGAGCGCCAAGCCCTCGATGGTCTCGAGGCGTAGGTCGAGGCCGGCGGCCTGCTTCTTCAGCACCTCCGTCCGCCAGGTGGCGTCGGGCGCGCGCCAGGCCTGGACGGTGTATTGGTAGCGGGCGTTGCGGGTGAGCGGGAAGCGCCCGGCCCAGCGGTCGTTGTCGACGAAGCGCATCGGCGCGCGCCGCCACTCCGTCTCGCCGGCGCAGCGGTAGACGACCTCGGCCGCGATCACGTCATGACCGTCGCTGAAGATGTCGGCCGTGACCTCGAGCTCCTCGCCGACGATGCGCTTGGCGGCGGTGCGCCCGCCGTCGATCTCCGGCTCGACCGCCTCGATGACGACCCGCCCCTCACCGCTCGGCGCCTTGGCCTTGGCGCGCAGGCGCGCCGGGATGGCGCGGACGGCCGCGAGGACGCGGATCTCCTGCGGCTCCAGGGTCGCGAAGCTGCCGGGCGCGAAGTCGAGGCCCGGCCGGTCGGGGGTGAGGTCGCGGAACCCGTCGAGGAGCCCGCCCGCCCGGGCGATGAGCGCGCCGGCGTCGACGAGGGCCGGCCGGTCGGTAAGGTTCGCCAGCACCAGCGTTCCGTGGCGCGCCGCCTCAGGATGCCCGGCGTCGAAGCGCAGGAGGGCCAGCACGGGGGCGTCGGGCGCGCTCACGCGCCATTGCGCGCCCTCGACGTTCAGCGCCGGCAGCTCTGTCCGCAGGCGGTTGATCTGGCCGATGAAGGCCGAGATGTCGACGCCCGTCTCCTCCCGGTCCTCAGGCGTCGTCTCGACGACGTGGAGGGGGCGACGATAGCCCCACTCGTAGCCGATCGGCATCAGGACGCCCGCGGAGAAGGTTGCCGCAAGGGCATAGCGCATCTTGAGCGCCCGCGCCGCGGCGCTCGGATCCTCGGGCAGCGAGGCCGCGAGCCGCGGCATGTCGTGATTTTCGGGGAACGCGATCGAGGGGGCGAGGAGCCGCAGCTCCTCGTACTGCCCGAGCGCCCAAGGCGCGCGTCCGTCCCACCAGGCGAAGGAGTTGAAGAGGTAGTCGAAGCCGGCCCCCGCGGTGGCCCGCGCCTCCTCGAAGGTGCAGCCGAGCGTCTCGGCCGCGAAGAGCACGGAGGCGTCGCGGGCCCGCGCCCCGCCGATCAGGGCGACCCAGGCCTCCGGCGGAACCTTGTAGGCGGCGTCGCAGCGGAAACCCTTGACGCCGAGCGCCTGCAGCCGGGCGACATAGTCGTTCCAGTAGGCGACGAGCTCGGCGCGCGCGCCCGGGTCGTGGTAGTCGAGCTCCGCGAGGTCGCCCCAGACCGTGCGCTTCGTCGGGTCGTCGGGATCGACGGCGAAGGGGCTCGCCACCGCGCCTGTCGGGTCATGGCGGAAGAGGTGCGGCTTCTCGCTGACGAGCGGCGCGTCCCGCGCCGTGTGGTTCACCACGAGGTCCGTCATCACCTTGAGGCCGAGCGCCTCCGCTGCCTGCGTGAAGCGGCGCAGAGCCTCGTCATCCCCCGCGCCCTCGTCGCGGAAGCGCGGGTCGATCCGGCCCGGGTCCTTGACGGCGTAGAGGCTGCCCGAGCCCCCCGTCTCGTGGAACGGGTTGAGGTAGACCCAGTCGAAGCCCATGGCCGCGATGCGCGGCAGCTCGGCGGTCCAGGCGGAGACCGGGCCGACCAGGGGCGGGAACAGGTTGTAGATGCGCGGCCCCGTGACAGCCGGCTTCGCGGGGCCGGCGGCGCGGCGGCCGGCGGCGATGGGCGCGATCTCGTTCATGGCAAGGTCCTCAGGACCGCAATGGGGAACGCGGCGAACAGTTCCCCGACCGGGGTGTCGGGCATGGCGGGGGTGATCTCGGCACCAGTCAGAAGGTCGCGGAAACGGCCTTGAGGCAGAGCGACGCTCGTGCCCGCCCAGGCCTTGTCGCCGAGGGGCGGCACCTCGCCCGAGACGAGGCCACCGAACAGGCGCGGCACGACCACCACGAGGCCGTCCTCGCCGCGGCGGCGCTCGAAGGCGACGACGTGCGCGGCATGAGCACCGCGGACCTCGACGGCGCGGTAGGAGCCCTCGGCGTAGAGGGCGGGGCGCTCGCGCCGGTCGGCCAGGAGGTCCGCGATGAGGCGCTGCTTCACCCGCCCGTCGCGCCAGCGCGCGAGCAGGGCCGGGCAGGGCTGAGCCTCGTCCAGCCCCCGGGCGAGCCGGTCGTAGGCGACAGGACGGCGGTTGTCGGGATCGACGAGGGAGAAGTCCCAGGTTTCCGTCCCCTGGTAGATGTCCGGCACGCCCGGCACTGTGAGCTTGAGCGCGGTGCGGGCGAGGCCGTTGAGCATGCCGAGGAAGGCGAGGCGCCGGCCGAGCGCCCGAAACTTGAACAGGAACGGTGCGTGCGGGTCGAGGAGGCCGCGCAGGAGCTTCAGCGCTGCCGCCTCGTAGGCCTCGTCGCCATGGATCCAGCTCGTGTGCCGCTTCGCCTCCCGGAGCGCCTTCAGGGCAAAGCCCTCCATGCGCTCCCGGAAGGGCCCAACGAGCGCCGGGTCGGCCCCATCCTGGAGGAGATCAAGGGGCCAGGCACCGAGGATCGCCTGGAAGAGCAGGATGCGGTCGTTGGCGTCGGGACGGCCGTCCGTGAGGTGCGGCGCGGCGAGCGCCTCGAAGCGCTCGATCGCCTCCGCGTAGGCCTCGGGCATCTCGGAGAGGGCATGGAGGCGCGCGCGGGCGTCCTCGCCCCGCTTGGTGTCGTGGGTCGCCGAGGCGACGAGGGCGTGCGGCCAAGCGCGCAGGCGTTCGGCGTTGGCGGCGTGAAAGGCTTCGGGCGAGGTGCCGGCGTGCCCCGGATCACCGCCGACCTCGTTGAGGGCAAGGAGCGGCACGTAGCGATAGAAGAGAGTGTCCTCGAGACTCTTCGCCATCACCGGGCCGGTGAGCTGCTGGAAGCGACGGCGAAAGCGCGCCACGAGGTCCGGCGCCGGCCGGCCCGGGCCTTCCGTCTCGATGCTGCCCAAGAGGCAGGCGGCGACGAAGTCGTGCAGGCTGCGGTCGGGAAGCTGGCTGGTGCGCTTGGCGCCGCCTACGGTCTCGTCGATGAGCTTCAGGTCTTCCGCGACCGCCTCACCGTCGCCGAGATACGTGCGGTAGACGGGGAACCGCGCGATGATCTCGGCCAGAGCCCGGCGCATGGCGTTGACGGTGTAGTCCCGGGTGCGCCGGTCGGCATCGGCGATGCGTTTGAGATCGGAGACCAGCACTTCCAGCTCGCTCGCGAAGCTGCCCTCCAGGATTTCCGTCTTCGCCCCGCGCAGCAGCTCGCCGTAGCGCGCTTCGGTGCCGGTGCGGGCGCGGTAGACGCGCTCGAGGGCAGGCTTGGCGCGGCCGTCGACGAAGAGACCGTCGAGGAGGTTGAGGGCCTCGTAGCCCGTGGTGCCGGCGACGGGCCAGGGCCTGAGCTCCTCGCCCGGCTCGAGGATCTTCTCGACGACGACGTAGAAGCCGGGCCCGACCGCCTGCTGCAGGCGGCCGGCATAGCCCTCCGGGTCGGCGAGGCCGTCGATGTGATCGATGCGCAGGCCCTGGATCCGTCCCTCGCGCACGAGGCGGGTGATGAGGGCGTGGGTGGCGTCGAAGACTTCCGGGATCTCGACGCGGATGCCGGCGAGGCCGTTGATGTCGAAGAAGCGGCGGTAGTTGATGTCGCTCGCCGCCACGCGCCAATGCGCCGGGCGGTAGGCCTGCGCCTCCAGGATGCGGTGGAGGGTGCCGACGCTCTCGGGCTGGCCCGGGATGCCGTTGACGAGGGCGACCGCCCGCTCGATCGCCTCGCCCAAGGCCGGCGAGGCCGCGGCCGCCGCGGCGAGCCGCGCCTTCAGGTCCTCGGCTTCCGCGACGAAGCCGGAGCGGCGCTCAGGGTCCGTCTCCTCGTTCATCGCGCGCAAACGCTCGCTGATCGAGAGCACGGTCGCCGCGGCTTGTGGGTCGCCATCGAGCGCCGCGAGCGCCCGGTCGAGGACGATGGGATAGGAGAGGGGGCAGACGGGGAGGCGGTGCTCCCAGTGCCAGACGCTGAAAGACCCCTCGCCGGCGTCGAAGACGAGTTTCAGGTCGCCCTTCTCCAAAGCCTCGCCGTAGCGATCGCCGAGGAAGGGCACCACGAGCTTGCCGTGGGCGCCCAGGCGCTCCCAATCGACGTCGAAGGCCTGGGCGTGGGGCGACAGCTCGCCCCATTCGAGCACCGAGAGCCACCACGCATTGTCGGCGCCGCCGACGCCCATGTGGTTGGGCACGATGTCGAGGAGGAGCTGAAGGCCGTGCGCCTTCAAGGCGTCGCTCAGGCGCTCGAAACCCTCCTCGCCACCGAGCTCCGGGTTGATGCGGGTGTGATCGACGATGTCGTAGCCGTGGGTCGAGCCGGGCCGCGCCGCCTGGATCGGCGAGGCGTAGACGTGGCTGATCCCGAGCCGGGCGAGGTAGGGCACGATCGCCGCGGCGTCGTCGAAGGTGAAGTCCTTGTGGAACTGTAGGCGATACGTCGCCCGCGGCGGCGGGCTCGCGAGCACCCCGCCGCGCGCGCCGCGTCCCTCGGTCGCGAGGGCAGCCGCGAGCTTGGACAGATCAGCTCCCGGCGCGGTGATGGCGTCGAGGGTTTGGCCGAGGCGGCGGCGCCAGTTCGGATGCACGCCGTCGACGCCGGGCAGGTTCGGCTGATTGAGCTCCCCCGCCGCGTCCTCGATCTGGAGCCCGACGAGCCCGGAGCGGCTGCGGGCGAGGTACCGCATCGCCGCCTCGAGCGTCGGCTCCCCGTCCGGCCCCTCGGCGGGGAGCCCCTGAGCCGTCAGAGCCTCGGAGAAGCGGCGGATCTCCTCGCGCCGCGCGCCGCGCTCGCGCTCGGCGGTCTCCGGATCGAACAGGGCCAGCGTCTGGCGCAGGTCCACGTCGAGGCCGCGCACCCAGCCGCGGAAGGTCGGCAGGTCGTGGGTGGTGATGACCGCGAGCGCCTCCGCCGGATAGACTTCCGGCGGCTTGAAGCCGCCGTCCCCCTCGCGCTCGAAGGACAGCACCCGGTAGCTGAGGATGCCCGAGGCCATGATCGCGTCGGAGAAGCCCTCGGGCCCGGTGCCGAGGTCCTCCGCGATGACGAGGCAGCGGTGGCGATGGCTCTCCAGGCGAAGCACGGCGAGCAGCGCCTCGAAGGGATAGGCGACGTAGGCGCCCTCCGTGGCGGAAGCTCCGCGCGGTATCAGGAACAGCCGCTGCAGCTGGAACGCGTGGTCGATGCGGATCGCGCCGGCATGGCGCATGTTGGCGGCCACCAGCGCCCGGAACGCCGCGAGGCCCTGCGTTTCGAGAGCGAGCGGGTCGAAGGGCGGCAGGCCCCAGTTCTGGCCCTGCGGGCCGAGGGGGTCCGGCGGCGCACCGATGGACAGCCCGAGTGCGAAGCGCTCCGGCGCCCCCCAGATCTCCGAGCCGCCGAGATCGCCGCCGACCGCTAAGTCGCGATACAGGCCGATGCTCATGCCGCTGCGTCGCGCTTCGGCCGCCGCCTGGCCGAGCTGGACGTCGGCGACGTGCTGCAGCCAGGCGTGGTAGGCGACCTGCCGCGGGTTCTCGGCGGCAAAGCGCGCCACCTCGGGGGCGTCCGCGCGGCGATACGCTTCCGGCCAGTCGCCGAGCCACCAGCGTCCCTCGGCGCGAAAGTGCGCGGAGAGCGCCTCGAAAACCGCGTGGGCCTCGAGCGCCGCCCCGCCGTCCCGGCGGAAGGCGGCGAAGTCGTCGCCTTGCAGGGCGCCCGCCTCGAACAGGGCTTCGAGGAGCGGCGCCTTGAGGGCCCAGGCGGCGGCGTGGTCGATGAGGGGCTGGCCTTGCAGGGCCGAGAGCTCGGCCCCGCGCTCGGCAAGGAGGGTCTCGGCCGGGCTGCCGCCGAACCCCTCGATCCGGGTCGGGTCGATGAACAGGGATTCGAGGAAGAGGCGCGACGAGGGCGAATAGGGCGAGATCTTCGTGCGGTCGGACGCGAAGAGAGCGTGGACCGGGCTGAGCCCCAAGAAGTCGGCGCCGAGCGCGCCGGCGCGCTCTGCGAGCGTCGCCACCTCCGCATAGCCGCCGATGCCGAGATCCTCCGTGCCGCGCAGGGCATAGACCTGGGTCGTCAGGCCCCACAGGCGGGCGCCGTCGCGTAACGAGCGCGGCGACCAGCAGCGGCGCGGGGCGGCGATCACCGTGGCGCGCCAGGGTGCGCCGCCCGCGGCGAGTTCGAGATTGTGGTAGCCCGGTCCAAGGGCGGGCAGGACGAGGGCGTCGCCGGTCGGCGTGACACGGCCCTCGCGCGTCCCGCCGCTCTCTTCCGTGAGCCGCCACGTGGCACTGCTGCCGGACGGGGCGCGCAATGGGACCCGGGCCGACCGGCCGGCCTCGACCGGGATCAGCGCGGGCAGCGGCGCGGCCTTGACAGCCTCGGCGCGGGCGAGGCTCTCGTGTCCGCTCTCGGTGGAGGACAGATCGAAGCCCAACCCTTCCAGCACGGCGCGCCGCGCCCCGAGCGGCGTCGGGACGGGCCGCCCGAGCTGGTCCGTGTAGCCGCCGGCGACGCCGACCAGGGCGGCCAAGCGCTCGACGAGTTCGTCGGGCGCGCTCACTGAGCCTCGCCCTTGAGCACCAAGCCGGTCCAAGAAGGCAGGCGGGTCGTCTCGCCCGGCGCAACGCCCGGGCTCGTCCAGATCGCCCGGCCCGCGCCGGCGTCGAGCGCGGCCTCGTCCTCGCCGAAATTGGCGAGGAGCCGCAAGGTCCCGCCCTCGTAGCGCCAGGTCACGTCGAGGAGCCCGGCTTGCGGCTCCCGCGCCTCGGCGCCGAGGAACCGGGTCTTGGTCAGGGGCACGACCTCTGCCGCCCGCAGGGCGAGGAGGGCCTTGGTCTGGGCCAAAACCTCGGCGTGGGGCGGGCGCTCCCGTTCGTGCCAGTCGAGACGCGAGCGGACGAACGTTTCCTCCTGCGTCGGATCGGGGATTGCCTCCGTCGCGCCCTTGAAGGACGCGAAGCTCTCGAACTCGCGCCGGCGGCCTTCGCGCACGGCGTCGTTCAAGGCCTCGTCGCCCGCGAAGTCGACGAAGAACAGGAAGGGCGTCGAGGCCGACCATTCCTCGCCCATGTACAGGAGCGGCACCTGGGGGCTCAGGAGCAGCGCGGCGTGGGCCAGGGCCAGCCGCTTCGGCCGGGCGATGGCGGAGATGCGCTCGCCGAAGGCCCGGTTGCCGATCTGGTCGTGGTTCTGGAGAAAGCCGACGAAGGCGGACGGGGGCAAGTGGCCCGAGGGCTCGCCCCGCGTCTCGCCGCCGCGATGGGCCGAGGGCTCGCCCTGGTAGGCGAAGCCTTCCGCGAGGCAGCGGCCGAGGCGTTTGACCGGCGCGTCGGCGTAGTCGGCGTAGTAGCCGTCGCTCTCTCCCGTCACCAGCACGTGCCAGCAATGGTGAAGGTCGTCGTTCCACTGCGCGGTGTGGAGTGTCGGGCGGGATGCCTGGTCCCGCGCGAGCCAGCGCGCCTCGTTGGCGTCGTTCTCCAGCACGAGATGGACCTCGCGGCCGGGCAGCGCTTCGCGGGCCCGGGCGGCGATCTCGACGATGATCGAGGTTTCGCTGTCGTCGAGGATGGCGTGGACCGCGTCGAAGCGCAGGCCGTCGACGTGGAATTCCTCGAGCCAGTAGAGAGCGTTGTGGACGAAGTAGTCCCGCACCGGGCCGCCGCTCCGGCCGTCGAAGTTGATCCCGGCGCCCCAGGGCGTCTGATGACGGTCAGTGAAGAAGGACTTGGCGTAGGCGTGGAGGTAATTCCCCGCGGGCCCGAAGTGGTTGTAGACCACGTCGACGAAGATCATGAGCCCCAAGGCGTGCGCCCGGTCGACGAGGCGCTTCAGGTCGTCGGGCGAGCCGTAGGCCGCGTCAGGCGCGTAAGGAAGAACCCCGTCATAGCCCCAGTTGCGCCGGCCGGGGAAGTCGGCGAGCGGCAGAAGCTCGATTGCGGTGACGCCAAGATCGCGCAGGTCTTCGAGGCGCTTTTCGAGGCCGGCATAGGTGCCCTCCGGCGTCGCCGTCCCGACATGGAGCTCATAGAGAACCGTTTCCTCCCAGGGGCGCCCGGTCCAGGCTGGGTCTTGCCAGTCATAGGCGTTCGGGTCGACGACGAGGCTCAAGCCGTGCACGTCGTCGGGCTGAAACCGCGAGGCCGGATCGGGGACGACGAGGCCGCCGTCGATCTTGAAGCCGTAGCGGCTGCCGGCGCGGGCCTCGGGCCGGGTGAGGCGGCGCCAACCCTCCTCGGCGGCCGGCATCGGATGCTCCTGCCCGTCGAGAACGAGGGTGACGGCTTCCGCCGTCGGAGCCCATAAGGCAAAGCGGGTGGCGTCCGGGCCGAGCTGCGCCCCGAACGGCATGGCATGCGCGCGCCGCATTATTGGTCAGTCCCCTCGTGCGCGAAAAGCACGAGTGAACGGGCCGCGATGACGAAGGTTCCACCCTGCGCGAGCAGGGCAGGGCTGCCCTCGACGACGCCTCCCGGAAGGCTCGAATCGAAGACCGGGCGCCAGTCGCCCGCGGGGAGACCTGCGCCGAGCCGGAAGTCCACGGGCCCGCCGCCCGCGTTGAGGAGAAGGAGGACGCGTCCGCCCTCCGGCGCGTCGTTGCCGAACTGGAGACCGAGCGCCTGCCGCGTGGGGTCGGTCCAGTCCGGCGTCTCCATCTCGCGCCCCTCCGGCGCGAGCCAGATCACGTCCCGCTGCTCGCCGCCCGGCAGGAGGGCGCCGGTGAGGAAGGCGCGGCGGCGCAGGGCCCCGAAGCGCCGGCGCAAGCCCGCGAGTGCCTGAACGTAGCCGAGGAGGTCGGGATCCTCGCCGCCGCTCGCCCAATCGAGCCAGGAGGTCTCGTTGTCCTGGGCATAGGCGTTGTTGTTGCCGCCTTGGCTTCGCGAGAGCTCGTCACCTATCAGGAGCATGGGGACCCCTTGAGCGACGAAGACGGTGGCGAGCAGGGCCCGCTTCAGCCGCGCCCGAGCGGCCCGGACCTCAGGATCGTCGCTCGGCCCCTCCACGCCGGCGTTGGAGGAGAGGTTGTGCGAATGCCCGTCCCGGTTCTCCTCGCCGTTCGCCTCGTTGTGCTTGTCGGCATAGGAGACGAGGTCATGGAGCGTGAAGCCGTCGTGGGAGGCGACGAAGTTCACGGAGGCCAAGGGGCCGCGCCCGGAGGGCTCGAAGATCTCGCGCGAGCCTGTGATGGCTTGCGCGAGCTTAGGCACCTGGCCCCCATCGCCGCGCCAGAAGCTCCGCACGGGGTCGCGGAACTGGTCGTTCCACTCGCTCCACCCGGGCGGGAAGCCCCCGACCTGGTAGCCGCCCTCGCCGAGGTCCCAGGCTTCCGCGATCAGCTTGACCCGGGACAGGACTGGGTCCTGGGCGACCGCGCGCAGGAAGCCACTGCGGGCCGAGAACGCGTGCGGGTCGCGGGCGAGCGCGGGCGCCAGATCAAAGCGAAAGCCGTCGATGTGGTAGCTCTCGACCCAGTGCCGCAGCGAGTCGAGGACGAGCTGCAGCACCCGGGGATGGTGCAGGTCGAGGGTGTTGCCGCAACCCGTGACGTCCCAGCCGTGGCGCGGGTCGCCCGGGGCGAGCTTGTAGTAGCTCGCATTGTCGATGCCGCGGAACGACAGGGTCGGCCCGAGATGGTTGCCCTCGGCTGTGTGATTGTAGACCACGTCGAGGATCACCTCGATGCCGGCGTCATGCAGCGCTCTGACCGCCCGGCGCAGGCCCGACGCGCCGGCCTCCCCCATGTAGCGCGGCTCTGGCGCGAAGAAGGCGAGGGTCGAGTAGCCCCAGTAGTTGCGCAAACCTTTCTCGACGAGGAAGCGGTCGTCGGCGAAGGCGTGGATCGGCATGAGCTCGACCGCCGTGACGCCGAGCTTGACGAGGTGCTCGATCACCGCCGGCGCACTCAAGCCCTCGTAGGTGCCGCGCGCTGCCGGCGGCACGTCGGGGTGAAGGGCGGTAAGCCCTTTGACATGGGCCTCGTAGATCAGCGTCTCGCCGAAAGGGCGCCGGGGCGGACGGTCGTCGCCCCAGGTGTGGGACGGATCCTCCACCACGCCTTTGGGCATCATCGGCGCGCTGTCGCGACGGTCCGGGGTGAGGTCGGCGCGGTGAGCGCCCGGGCGGTAGCCGAAGAGCGCGTCGTGCCAGCGGATGCGCCCGGCGAGCTGGCGGGCGTAAGGATCGATCAGGAGCTTCGCCGGATTGAAGCGATGGCCGGCGCGGGGGTCGTAGGGGCCGTGCACCCGGTAGCCGTACAGTTGCCTTGGGCCGATCCCGTCGAGGTGTCCGTGCCAGACCTGGTCCGTGCGGCAGGGCAGGCGGATGCGGTCGGTCTCTCGTCGCCCCGTCGGATCGAAGAGACAAAGGTCCACGCCCGTGGCGTGGGCCGAGAACAGCGCGAAGTTCGTGCCGCGCCCGTCCCAGGTCGCCCCGAGGGGCGCCGGGCTGCCGTCGTCGAGGCGCATCGAAGCGTCAGACGACGACGCGGCGAGGCGCGGCGTAGCCGCCGGCCGGCGCGAGCGCGGGATCGCCCTCGGCCAGCGCGTCGAGGAAGTCGCGGCACCATTCGGTGATGCCGTGCCGGCGCAGATGCTCCATCATCACTCCCCACCGCTCGCGCCGCTCGTCGAGCGGCATGGCGACGGCCTGGGCGATGGCCCGGCCCGTCGCTTCCGTATCGTAGGGATTCACGAGGAGCGCCGCATCCAGTTCGTGCGCCGCACCGGCGAAGCGCGACAGGACGAGGGCGCCCGGGTTCAGCGGGTCCTGCGCCGCGACGTATTCTTTGGCGACGAGGTTCATGCCGTCGCGCAGGGGCGTGACAAGGCCGACCCGGGCCATGCGGTAGAGGCCGGCGAGCGAGGAGTGGCCGATCGTCTTGTTGACGTAGCGGATCGGCGTCCAGTCGACGTCGCCGAGGTTGCCGTTGGTCCAGCCGGCCTGCTCGGCGATCTCATGCTGCATCCGCTTGTATTCCGGCACCTCCGAGCGGGATTTGGGAGTGACTTGCAGGTAGGTGACCCGGCCGCGGGCCTGAGGCTGCTGGCGCAGGTAGCAGGAGAAGGCCTCGATGCGCTGGCGCAGGCCCTTCGAGTAATCGAGGCGGTCGACGCCGATGATGAGCTCGCTCCCGCCCATGCTGGCGCGCATGCGCCGCACGAGAGGGTTGCGCTCGGCCCGCGCCGCCGTCTCGGCGAAGGCCTGCGTTTCGATGCCGACGGGAAAGACACCGATGGTGAGGCGCCGGCCGTCCACGAGGTGCGTGCCGAACCCGAGCTGGCGGCCAATGCGCTCGCGCACCAGGCACTGGGTGAAGTTCTCGGCGTCCTGCTGGGTGTGGAAGCCTACAACGTCGTAGGCGGTGAGCGCTTCGAGCAGCTGGCGGTAGGCCGGCAGGGCGCTCGCCACGTCCGAGGGTGGCCACGGGATGTGGAGGAAGAAGCCGATCCGGTTGCGCAGGCCGCGCCGGCGCAGCTCCGCGGCGAGCGGGATGAAATGGTAATCGTGCACCCAGACGAGGTCGTCCGGAGCGACGAGGTTCGTCAGGTGCTCCGCGAAGCCCCGGTTGACGCGGAAGTAGCCCTCCGTGTCCCGGCTATCGATCTGCATCATGTCGAGGCGGTAATGGCAGATCGGCCAGAGCGCCCGGTTGGCGAAGCCGGCGTAGTAGTGGTCGTGGTCGCGCTTCGAGAGGTCGACGACCGCGAAGGTGACGTTGCCGGCGGTGGTGATCGCCGGCGGGCCGGCCTCGCGCTCGACGGTGCGGCCGGACCAGCCGAACCACAGGCCGCCCTGGCTCTTGAGCGCACCTTCCAGCGCCACTGAAAGGCCGCCGGCAGTGGAGGCGCCGTCCTTCGAGGGCACGGGCACCCGGTTCGAGACGACGACGAGTCGCCGGCCTTGCAGGCCGCCCTCGGCATCGTCGGAGGGGCCGAGCCCGGATCGAGGGCCGCCGCGGGGGCGGCCGCGCGTCAGGGCGGGGGAGGCGGGTTTCGTCGCCAGCGGGAGGGAGTTTCGTGGCGGCTCGAGCCTGGAGGGCATGAAAGGGATCGGGGTTTCAAATCGCCCAAGGTCAACACCCATGAACAAGGCCCGTTCCAGACGAAGGCCCAAACGGCCAAGTTTGCCGCAGCCGGCCTGCTTTTCCTTCATGCTCCAGACCGGGTCCGCGCGCCAATCAGGGGCATGGCGCGCGTCGCGCATTGCGCGGCACCGATGAACTGCGCGATGAAGCGATCCGAACAGGACGAGGCGATGATGACCGGCGTTTGGGATTTCTGGGTCGACCGCGGCGGCACCTTCACGGACGTGATCGGCCGCGCGCCGGACGGCGCGCTGCATGCCCGAAAAGTGCTGTCCGAGAACCCGGAGAGCTACCGCGACGCCGCGGTCCACGGCATCCGCCTCCTGCTCGGCCTGACGAAGGGCGAGCCGATCCCGGCCGGCCTCATCGGCGACGTGCGCATGGGCACGACGGTGGCGACGAACGCGCTCCTCGAGCGCAAGGGCGAGCCGACGGCGCTCGTCACGACCAAGGGTTTTCGCGACGCGCTCGCCATCGGCTACCAGGCCCGCTCGGACATCTTCGCCAAGCGCATCGTCAAGCCGGACCTGCTCTATTCGCGCGTGACCGAGATCGGGGAGCGCGTGCTCGCCGACGGCACGGTCGAGGCCACCCTCGACGAGGGCGAAGCGCGCCAGGCCCTCGAAGCGCTGCGGGAGGCTGGCTTCAAGGCCGTGGCGATCGTGTTCATGCACGCCTACCGCTATCCCGCCCACGAGCAGGCCGTGGCGCGGATCGCCCGCGCCATGGGCTTCCCGCAGGTCTCCGTTTCGCACGAGGTCTCGCCGCTGGTGAAGCTCGTGGGACGCGGGGACACCACCGTCGTCGACGCCTACCTCTCGCCCATCCTCTCGCGCTACGTGGCGCAGGTGTCGGAGGAGCTCGACGTCGAGCGCACCGGCGCGCGCGTCATGTTCATGATGTCGTCGGGGGGCCTCACGGCCGCCGACCTGTTCCAGGGCAAGGACGCGATCCTGTCCGGCCCCGCCGGCGGCGTCGTGGCCCTGGCCCAGACGGGCGTCGAGGCGGGCTTCCCGAAGGTCATCGGCTTCGACATGGGCGGCACCTCCACCGACGTCGCCCATTTCGACGGCGCCTACGAGCGCGCCTTCGAGACGGAAGTGGCGGGCGTGCGGATGCGCGCGCCCATGATGCTGATCCACACCGTGGCGGCCGGCGGCGGCTCGATTCTGCACTACGACGGAGCGCGCTTCCGGGTAGGGCCGGATTCGGCCGGCGCCAATCCCGGTCCGGCCTGCTACCGCCGCGGCGGGCCGCTCACGGTCACCGACGCCAACGTCATGGTCGGCAAGCTCGTCCCCGAACTTTTCCCGCCGATCTTCGGCCCGAACCAGGACGAGCCCTTGGACGCCGATATCGTGCGGCAAAAATTCGAGGCGCTGGCGGCCGAGATCGGTGATGGACGCGGCCCGGAGGCGGTCGCCGACGGCTTCCTCCAGATCGCCACCGCCAACATGGCGGAGGCGGTGAAGAAGATCTCCATCGCCCGCGGCTACGACGTGACGGGATATGCGCTCAACGCCTTCGGCGGCGCGTCCGGCCAGCACGCCTGCCGGGTCGCCGATGCGCTCGGCATGACGAAGGTGCTGATCCACCCCTTCTCCGGCCTGCTCTCGGCCTACGGCATGGGCCTCGCCGACATCCGGTCGCTCCGCCAGGTCTCGGTCGACCAGGGCTTTGCCGACGCCGTGCTCCCCAGCATCGCGCAAGTCGCCGAGGCTCTGGGCAAGGAGGCCTCGGCGGAGGTGGCGACGCAGGGCGTACGCGCGGAGGCCGTCGCGGTCCATGTCCAGGCCCATATCCGCTACGCCGGCACGGACACGACGCTGGAGGTCCCCGCCTTCTCGGCCCAGAACGCGTCCTGCCTGCGCAGCTCGGCCGAGGGCATGAGCCTGGAGGCCATGCGCCGGCACTTCGAGGCCGCCCACAAGGCGCGGTTCGGCTTCATCGACCGTTCGAAGGACATGGTGGTCGAGGCCGTGTCGGTGGAGGCGGTCGGCGGCGGACGCCGCGCGGCGGAGGCCGAGCATCGGCCCGCAGACGGGGCGTTGCCGGACCCTGAGCGCCGCACCCGGATCTTCGCCGACGGCGCCTGGCGCGACGCGGCGATCTATCGCCGCGAGCAGATCGGGGTCGGACACACCGTGCCGGGGCCGGCTCTGATCATCGAGGCGAACCAGACGGTCGCCGTCGAGGACGGTTGGGCGGCGACCCTGACGCGCAAGGACCATCTCGTGCTCGAGCGGGTCGTTCCTCTGCCCAAGCGCACCGCCATCGGCACGCAGGCCGATCCGGTGATGCTCGAGATCTTCAACAACCTCTTCATGTCCATCGCCGAGCAGATGGGCTTCACGCTTCAGAACACGGCGTACTCGGTCAACATCAAGGAGCGGCTCGACTTCTCCTGCGCCGTGTTCGACTCGGGCGGCGCGCTCGTCGCCAACGCGCCTCACATGCCGGTGCACCTGGGCTCCATGGACCGCTCGGTGGAGTCGATCATCAAGAACAACCCGGTGATCCGGCCCGGCGACGTCTACGCCATCAACGCCCCCTACAACGGCGGCACGCACTTGCCCGACATCACGGTCTGCACCCCCGTCTTCGACGATGCCGAGGAAAAGGTGCTGTTCTGGGTGGCGAGCCGAGGCCACCACGCCGATGTCGGGGGCATCGCGCCCGGCTCCATGTCGCCCGACGCCCGCACCATCGAGGAGGAAGGGGTCTACATCGACAACTTCAAGCTCGTGGAGGAGGGCACCTTCCGCGAGGCGGAGCTGATCGCGCTCTTGACCGGCGCGGCCTATCCCGTCCGCAACGTGGTGCAGAACGTCAACGATCTCAAAGCCCAGATCGCCGCCAACGCCCGGGGCGTGGCGGAGCTGCGCAAGGTCGTCGACCATTTCGGCCTGCCCGTCGTGCAGGCCTATATGGGCCACGTGCAGGACAACGCGGCCGAGAGCGTGAGCCGGGTTGTCGAGCGCTTGGGCGACGCCGCGTTCATTTATCCGATGGACCAGGGCTGCGCGATCAAGGTCAGGATCAGCGTCGACAAGGACAGACGCGAGGCCACCGTCGACTTCACCGGCACCTCGCCCCAGCGCGACGACAACTTCAACGCGCCGGAGCCCGTTACCCGGGCGGCGGTTCTCTACGTGTTTCGCGTCATGGTCGAGGACCAGATCCCGATGAATGCGGGGTGCCTGCGCCCCATCCGCATCGTGGTGCCGGAGGGCTCCATGCTCTCGCCGCGCTACCCCGCCGCGGTGGTCGCCGGCAACGTCGAGGTGAGCCAGGCGGTGACGAACTGCCTCTTCGGGGCGCTCGGCGCGCTCGCCGCCGCGCAGGGCACGATGAACAATCTCACCTTCGGCAACGAGCGCTACCAATACTACGAGACGATCTGCTCCGGCGCGCCCGCGGGCGAGGGGTTCGACGGACAGCCCGGCGTCCACACCCACATGACGAACTCCCGTCTCACCGATCCGGAGATCCTGGAGACGCGCTTCCCCGTGGTGCTGGAGGACTTCCACATCCGGCCCGGCTCGGGCGGGCGCGGACGCTGGACGGCGGGCGACGGCACGAGCCGCACCATCCGCTTCCGCGAGCGCATGGACTGCGCCGTGCTGTCGGGCCATCGCAAGGTGCCGCCCTTCGGCATGAAGGGCGGGGAGCCGGGCGAACTTGGTCAAAACCTCGTCCGCCGCAACGACGGCCGGGTCGAGCGGCTCGAGGGCTGCGACCGGACGGTGCTCGATGCGGGCGAGGCGATTACCATCGTGACCCCGACGGGCGGAGGCTACGGAGCGTCTTGAAGATTTGATCGGCGCAGCGCGTTCTTGGATTGGACGCGCTGAGACGTCACCCTATCCTTCGGCTCGCCTGCCGCGTGGGTCAGGATCGTCACGAAGGGAACCAACGATGTCGAAACGCCTGGTCTCTCTCACCGCATCGTTGGTCGCGGGGCTGATCGCCGGGACGGCGGTGGCCCAGACGACGCCGACCGTCGACGCACCCGGGCAGGGGGCACGGGCGCAACCGGGCTCGTCAGGGGACGCGGACGTCGGCGCCATCGTCGAGGCGCAGTTCGCGGTCGCCGGGAACCACAAGGGCGTGCGCGCGAGCGGGGCGAAGGGCACCTGCCTCAAGGGCGCGTTCACTCCCTCGCCCGAGGCGTCCGGCCTGACCAAGGCCGCGCATTTCGCGCAGGTCACGCCGATGACGGCGCGCTTCTCCATGGGCGGCGGCAACCCGAACATCTCGGACAAGACCAAGCCGACGACGCGCGGCTTCGCCATGGAATTCGAGGACGCCTCCGGCCCGATGACCTTCTACTTCGTCACGGCCCCGATCTTCTCCGCCAAAACCCCGCGCCAGCTCCTCGACTTCATCACGGTGCGGCTGCCCGGCCCGGACGGGAAGGTTGATCCGGAGAAGATCGCGGCGTTCGCCCGGGCGAACCCGGAGACGACGCGGCAGGCCGCCTGGCTCAACGCGCGTCCCGTGCCTGCGAGCTTCGCCGGCGTCGATTACTGGGGCGTGCAGGCCTACACGCTCACCAACGCCAAGGGCGAGGCGACGGTCGCGAAACTCAAGGCCGTGGCCGGCGCCGGCCAGCTCGGCCTGAGCGACGAGGAACTCAAGACGAAGCCCGACAGCTTCTACGCCGACGAGCTGAAGGAGCGGCTGGCCAAAGGGCCAGTCACCTTCGACCTCGTCGCCATCCTGGGCGAGCCGGGCGATCCGACGAACGACTCGACGGCGATGTGGCCGGAGGAGAGCCGCAAGACCGTGAAGCTCGGTACGATCGCGATCTCAGGCATCGAGCCGAACCAGGTCTGCGACGAGAAGAACAGCGACCCTGTGCTCAACCTGCCGGACGGCATCGCCGGCCCGGCGAACGATCCGATGTTCGAGGTCCGCTCGCCGGCCTACGCCGTGTCCCGGTCGCGCCGCGCGCAATAGGCGGGGAGGCCCGGTTCTCGCCTGGGCCGTCATCGAAACGGTCAGGCGGGCTCGGACCCGCCCGGAGAGGGTCGAGCTGCCCATTGCGCCGGATCTGCGTCCTGGCCGATCAGGGCGAGGCCGGACGCGATCGATTCAAACTGATCCGCCGAGGTCAGGCGCTCCTCGCCGAACCGCCCGACGAAAAGGCGCCGGATCGCGGGCACGAAGGAGGTTCCTCCGGTCAGGAACACGCGGTCGATCGCGTCCGCCCCGATGCCGGCCTGGTCGAGGCTCTCGTCGAGGGTGGCCGCGATGCGCTCGACGTCCGGCGCGATCCAGCGCTCGAAGTCCTGCCGCGTGATGGTAGTCTCAATCACGCTCTCGCCGGCCGCGAAGCGGAAACGGGTCCCGTCCGCGTGCGAGAGCGCCACCTTGGCCTCGGATACCGCGCGATAGAGCGCGAAGCCGTGATCGTGCTCCACGATGTCGACGAACCGTTCCAGCGGCTCGGGTTCTAAGGCGACGCGGGCGAGTTCGCGCAGTTCTTTCAGCTCTCCGGAGCCCTTCATCAGCGCGAGCTGATTCCAGCGCGACAGGTTGGCGTAAGGATGGACGGGCAGGGTCAGGAGCTTTCCGCCCATCGAGCGGTAGAGCCCGCCCTTGCCGAGCCGCGGCGCCACGACGCGATCGACGATGCGGGCGTCGAAGCTGTCGCCTGCGATGCCGATGCCGGCGTGGCCGAGCGGCGCGGCCCGCAGCTGACCGCCCTCGCGAGAGAAGCGCATGACCGAAAAGTCGCTCGTGCCGCCGCCGAAATCCGCGACCAGAACGGTGGCGTCGCGGGTGAGCTGCCGGGCGAAGAAGAAGGCCGCGCCGACCGGCTCGTAGACATAGTGGGCGTGCTGCACCCCGAGGCGCCCGAAGGCGGCGCGATAGCGCTCCATCGCGAGGGCCTCGTCCGGGTTGTGGCCGGCAAAGCGCACCGGCCGGCCGATCACGAGGCGTTCGACCCCGAAGTCGAGCGATCCTTCGGCGTGGCGGACCAGGGTGCGCAGGAACGCAGCGAGCAGGTCCTCGAAGCGGTAGCGCTCCCGGAAGATGCGCGTCTCCTGAAACGACCCGCTCGCGGCGAAGGTCTTGAAGGACTGGATGAAGCGGCAGGCGTGCAGGCCTTCGAGGAAGCGCTCGACCGCGTAGGGGCCGCCCTCGACCTGCGTGAGACGGCTGGTGCCGTGGCGCTCGTCCCAGAAGCAGAGTGCCGTGACGTAGACGGACAGGCTCGACCCGTCGTGCGGGAAGCGGATGGCCCGGCTCTGCCCGTCGGGGCCTGCCAACGCCACGACGGTGTTGCTGGTGCCGAAATCGATGCCGATCGACACGGCGTTGGAGCCAGGTCGCATGCGAGTCGCCGGGGAGGGGAGCCGAGTGAGGCTCCTACCCGCGCAGCCCGGCCTTGACCAGGGATGTTCGCGACGGGGCTACAAGCGCCCGATGTGGGTCGGACATGGATGGCGCGGCCGCCCCCCTGCGGGAGTGAAGCCGCGCCGCCCCTGCATCGCTGCCTCGATCAGGCGGCTTTGGCCAGCGTCCACGACGCGACTGTGTCGGCGAGCTCCGTCGGGCCGCGCCTCTGGTCGGGCACGCCCTCGAACCTCACGTGTTCGCTGTTGATGCCGTCGTACATCTCGGCCAGCAACTTCGCGTAGGCCTGCCCAAGGCCCGCCTGCATCAGGATGCCGGCCCAGGCTTCGCGGGGCGGCTGAACGGGCGTCACGCTCCGCCCCAGGGCCGAGCCGATGATCGAGGCCGCCTCGACGACGGTGAGGTCCCGCGGTCCTTTGAGCTCGACGATCGCCGGAGCATCGGCGGCCGTCAGGAGGTCGGCCGCAGTCCGGCCGATGTCGCGGGCGGCCACCATGGGGCGCGGCCGGTTCACGTCCGTGAGAAAGGTCGGCAGCACGCCCTGCTCCCGGGCGACCGGGAACACCGAGTGCCAGTTCTCCTGGAAGTAGGTGGCGCGCAAATAGGTGAGGCGCGGGGCGGCGCCGGCAAGAATCCGTTCGGCCTCATGCAGGCCGCGGATCGGCCCGGTCCCGGAGGGAAGATGGGCTCCCTCGGACGACAGGAGAACGAGGCGCTCGAGCCCGGCGTCGCGGGACGCCTGCGCCACGGCTTGCGCGACCTGCGTCGCATTCGCCACCGGGTCCGGGTGCTGGGGATGCGGCGGAACGAGGATATAGGCGCCGCTCGCGCCCTCGAACGCCCGGCGCAGGGCCTCGCGATTCATGACATCGCCGGTGATGAGCTCGACGCCCTTGCGGGCCCAAGACCCAGCCTTGGCCGGATCGCGCACGAGGGCGCGCACCCGATGTCCTGCGTGCAGGAGCGCGTCCGCGGCGGCCGCTCCCGTGTTGCCCGTGATTCCCGTGACGACGAACATGATCGGTCTCCTACGGCTGTGCCTTGACCCGGCACCTGCAGACCAGGATAGGTTCGCCCCGACTATGCGTCGAATGCATCCTTGATATCGAGCTCATGCGCGAAGTGAACCTTCGGGGTCTCGACCTCAACCTCCTGGTCTTGCTCGACGCCTTGATCGAGCACCGCAGCGTCACGCAGGCGGCGGCCGCGGCGAACATGAGCCAGCCGGCCATGAGCCGGGCGCTCGGGCGCCTGCGCGCGCTCCTCGGCGACCCCATCCTGGCGCGCGGATCGGATGGATACCGGCCCACCCCGCGCGCGCTCGCCCTGCACCCGGTCCTACGCGGCGTGCTCGCCGAGATCCAGGGCATCGTCCTGCCGCAGACCTTCGACCCTGCGACCTGGCGCGGCCAGGTCACGCTCGCGGCGACGGATCACCAGACGATCATGCTGCTGCCCGGCCTCATGGCGCGCCTGTCCCGGCAGGCGCCGAGGCTCGACCTCAAGGTGGTGCCCTTCCTGGCGGCTATGGTCGACGAGCTGCGGGACGGCCGCATCGACCTCGCCTTCGGCATCGCCGAGCAGGAGCTCGGGTCGGGGCTACGGCAGGAGGCCCTCTATCGCGACGCGTTCGTCACCCTGCTGCGCCACGGCCACGCCGCGGCCCAGGACTGGACCCTCGAAAGGTTTGCCGGTCTCGACCACGTGCTCGTGACGGTGCTCGGCGACGGGCGCGGCGTTCTCGACGAGGAGCTTGCCCGGCTCGGGCGCGAGCGAAGGATCGCGCTTCGCCTGCCGCATTTCTACGCCGCCATCGAGGTGGTCGCCCGCAGCGACCTCGTGGTGACGCTGCCGCGCTCCATGGCACTGCGCTTCCGCGATCGGTTCGAGCTCCTCGTCCTGGAGCCGCCCATCGCCCGTCCGCCCTTCACGGTCACAGCGATCTGGCCCGAGGTCCTGGACGCCGATCCGGGCGTCACCTGGCTGCGAAGCGTGATCCGGGACGAAGCCTCCCGCATCGAGGGCGTCATGTCCCTCTAGCGCTGGCGACCCCTCCCGGGCTCAGGCCGCGGGCTGCGCTCCCGGTTCCGGCCGGGTGATCACGAGGACGCCGAGGATCGCGAGCGCCGCGCCCGCCATGACCTTCGCGTCGAGGCGGTCGCCCGTCACGAGGTGGCCGAGCGCCACGGTCATGAGGGGCATCATGAGCATCAGGGGCGCGATCAGGTTGGCGTCGTGCCGCGCGATCAGACGGTAGTAGAGGGAATGCGAGACGAGGGAGACCAGGACCACCGAGAATACGAGGGCTGCCACGAAGGGCCAGCCGGCCGAGAACGCGGCGTCGAACTGCCGTTGCTCCAGCAGCGAGGTCAGGGTCAGGAGCGGAAGGACGGAGGTCGCACCGACGAGCGCCTGAAACTGGATCGGGCGCACGCCCTCGACCTGCTTCATCATCACGGCCCCCAGCGAACCCACGAGCGCCGATCCGGCGACGAACAGGAGCCCGCGGGAGAAGCTCGCCCCATCGGGCTCGATCATGACGACGACGACGCCGACGACGGTGAGCACGGTTCCGACCAGGCGCCGCCGGCTGAAGCTCTCCCCGAGAAGCGTCACGGACAGGAGCGCGGTGAGCGGAATGCCGAGCTGAGCCACGATCGCCGCGCTCGACGGCGTCGCGGTTTGAATGCCGAGGAAGAACAGGGCGAAGCCGCCGCCGCCCATGAAGAAGCCGACGAGGGCAGGCCGCCATAACGGCCGCGGCAGAGGCAAGAGCCAGGGCGCCGTGATCGCTCCCACGATGGCGAAACGGATCGCGGCGTAGAAGAGCGGCGGCACTTCCATGCCGGCCACGACGAGCTTGCTGATGATGTTGTGGCTTGCCCAGATCAGGCACACGAAGGCCAGAAGGGCAAAGTCGCGGGCTGGCATGGATCGTCTTGTGCGGGCGGTTAAGCGATGTCACGGGGCTTCGCGCCGTCCGGTCGGCTCGATCCGTCCGGCTGACCTCTCCCGCCGGCAAAGTCTGATCGCGCCCGAAGGCGGCGACAAGGCGGATGGAGGCATCGCGGGGCTGCACCCCAAACAGGGCAGCCCCGGCCCGGGTTCCATTTTTTGGGGGCGATGGGCGAACCTGCCGATCTCCGGCGCACCGGCACGGGCTCGTCGCGCGGGCCGCGTGCGGCCCAGTCGAACGACGGCCACTGCCGCTCCGATCGGGCCCGGCCGAGCTCAGAGTCAGGCCGCTCCACCGCGCGCTTGTCCGCAGCACCGGCCCATGCTATCGCCCAGCCCTCAACCGAAGGCTTGGGCTCCCGGAGAGGTGGCTGAGTGGTTGAAAGCACCGCACTCGAAATGCGGCATACGGGCAACCGTATCGGGGGTTCGAATCCCTCCCTCTCCGCCACGCCCTAAGTCACTGCTATTGCTCAAGTTTTAGCTCGCGACTGACTGCGTAAACCGCCGCGGTGTCGACGCTTTTGCGGCTCGGCGGTTCTCTGGCCTCTATGGCAGCCCCGAAAGCGGCTCAAAACGTCAGCCGAAACTGCCGCCATTCTCCGAGGCCGTTTTCAGCAGTCCGGTTGTCGGTCAGTCCAACCGGACGTGCGGTTCGCAGAGATCGTCACCGCCGAGTTCTGAGTCAGGCAAACCGCTCTCCGCCGCAAAGACGCGTTCTCCGCGAAAGGTGGGCCGATTTCAGTGACTTAGCTGACGGGAAACATAAGCGCATCGGAAGTTTGAGTCCCTCCCTATCCGCCATTCATTTTTGCTAAATCATTCTTCGGCTTGATCTATTTGGCGGTAAGCTGCTGGGCACCCCACGATTTAGCCCACACTGCGCGGCACATTGTAGTGGCTGTTCTCGGCCACTCTCGGATCATCCAGCGCTGGCCGGAACGGTCATCAAGCGCTCTTGCGCTTGATCGTGAGCCGGAAACCAGACGCGCTCCTTGTGGGCGTTCGGCTAAGACGCCCCTTTAGATGTGACTCGTCGGACACCTCCGCCGCGCCGGAGCCATGGGCGAGGCTTTTGATCCATATTACTCCGCGTGCCCCAGCACACCGTGTGTTAACTTCCCGTACGTCATGTTCATCAAATCGCCAGGAGGCGGCCATGACGCTCACGATCCTCGATCCAAGAACTGGTCAGACGGTCAAGATCCACTACCCGGACCTGCCCGTTCAGGTGCAGCCTAAGCCGGCGACGGTCGTTCCGCTTCGACCACGAGCCTGAAAGCTGGCTCAGATCTCGATGGCCTGCACGGGTTTAGGTTGGTCAGCCGTCTGGCAGCTCGGACAGTGCAGTGCACCAGTGTGGTAGCGTAGCTCTCGGGAGCTGCCCGTCCAACCGCACGCACACTGCCACGCGGTGATCGCCCGCAATGGGCCAGCACCGCCCGCCGATCCACCGAGATGATCAGACCAGAGGCGCGTTTCCTCAGCCTCTCTCGAAGGCTTTTTCTGACTTTTCGTTGCGTTCTCTTGAAGGTCGCTCATCGGAGGTCGCGCCAAGGGAAAAGGCGGCCTAAGCCGCCTTGGAGGGTGCGCCGCGTGGGGCAGAACGAGCGGTGAACTCCGACAACGAAGCTCGGCGGCAGGTGTTCAACTCTGGCGCGGAAGCGGCCAGAGGAGGAAGCTGCTCCGGGTGCTAGTGTGACTCAACGCAGCCCGAGAAAAGATAGAATCGCGGCGATGATGACGATTGCGCCGACAAGCCAGACGATGTTGTTCATGCGAGCCTCCGTTCGATGCGGATTAAACGGTCAAGCTTGGCTACAAGTTCCGGACCGCACATAGCCAAAGCGTTCGTGCGCGACTACGAGCGTCGATCGAAGGACGGGTCGAAGCTGCCACGGGTGGATCGCATCCTTGTCCCCGGCGAAGCGGTCTCAGAGGATGTGACCCTGGCGACGATGGCTGAGGACAGCTTTACTGAGGTGCCGCAGGTAACGAGCTACCGCTTCGCGCTGAGCGCGGATGGCACCATCGCCGTCGTTGATCCTGAGACGAGGCAAGTCGTTCAGGTCATACGGCCCTGACAACGACAGCGAAATAACGCGTGACTGCATAAGGAGGCGCACGTTGTGCAAGCTGCCTGGCGTCGCTGCGCGGGGCAAGTCATCGATGACCGGGGTCCGACGATTACCTTCGAACGGTTCTGGATTAATCTGCACCCGAGGAGGAGTTCATGCGCCAGATCGGTTAAGCACGGCCGAGCCGACCGATGGTGGCGTGCACGCCCGCGCCTCCTGGCGTGTCCCTCATAATCACAAACTGGCAGCGAGCCGAGCTTCGGCAGCTTGGGTTCTCATGTAACGCGATTGGGTAGATGACGCCCGCCGAGGCGCACAAGCAGCTCGGGCTCAACAAGCCCGATGGAGCGTCGTGTGGGCGGACGATGCACTAGCGCTGCCGTTTGGTCTCTGCTGGTGCCCGAGCACTGGCGTCCGCCGACTTGGCGCGCGCCTCTCCTGGCCCCTTTCGAGCCAGGGCCAGCTCCTGTCGGGCGGTCTCCGCTTGTGCCCTGGCCTGATCACGCTCGCGGCCAAGGTCCTCGATCCTGGCCAACTGCTGCCGCTGCTCCGCCCGGAGCTGATCCTGGGTGGCTTTGAGTTGGACGATCTCAGCCTGCAACTGATCCCGCGTGGCAGCCGGGACGCGGGTAGCGGCGGCCGTTCCCCAGCCCGCCAAAGCCAAGAAACCGAGGGCCAAGACCAGCGGGTGAGGGAGCATTCTAAGTCGGGGCATTCTGGCCTCCGTCGAGGAGCGCCTCAGGTATCACCCTCATTCTAAACAAAGAGAGCCTCGGCCGTGTTGGAACGACCCACTCAACCTGGATTCAAAACCTGTGCCTGCGGGGCTGGACCTCTACCTCGACCCGTTGCGTTGCCACTCTGCCAGGCAGCCTTCCGCACTGATACCCCGCCATGATCAACACAGTCACCCCAGACCAGAAGCGCTACTGCCTGCCCTGGTACCGGGCCGAGGACTGGTCGAGCCTGCACGCAATGGGCGTGTCTGACCTCCCGAACGCCTATGCCGACTGGAGGATCAGCGCCGAGCAGATCGAGGGCGAGTTGACCCGTGTCGGTGTCCGGGTTGAACGCGTGGTGGTCGAGCCAGGAGCGCTCGCGGCCTGGTGCCGGCGCCACGGTCTTGTCCCGAGCGGTACGGCACGACAGCAGTTCGCGAACGAAGGCTCTTCGCCGCCGTGAGCACTGGACGACACGCGTGTGGCGCCGATCACACGCAGAACGTTGATCAACTCTACCGTCTCCCTTTCGGTCAGCCCAGTCGGCTGGAACGAAGCGAACGCGCCTTCCGTCGGTCGGGCAGCCGCCGCGCGAGGGGCCACCATCGGCTTTCGGGATGTCCTGCCGATTATACCGGGCCCATGCCCGCGACGGCCTACGCCAGCTTTACGGTGAACCTCGCGTGATCGCCAAAGAGCCGTCCCGCCTGGACGATCAGGCCCGCGCGTTCGTCGCGTCGTCGCCCTTCCTGTTGATGGCGTCACTTGGTGCAAACCGTATTCCACGCGGTGAGCGGCGGCTCGGACAAGCGCCGGCGCTTTGAGACACGAATGAAGGAGAGGCTGATGCCGAAGGGCTACTGGATTGCTCGCATCGAAGTAACCGAGCCCGAGGGGTACGGCGCTTACGCGAGCGCCCTCCCGGCGCACATCGAGCGGTTCGGCGGCAAGTTCTTGGTCGCGGGCGGGCGCTTCGAGGAAGCGGAGGGCCGGGCGAAGCCGCGCAACGTGGTGATCGAGTTCGACAGTTATGAGACGGCCCAGGCCTGCTGGCACTCGGAGGCGTACGCCGAGGTGGCTCTCCTGCGCGAGGGAGCCGCAGCCGTCGACGTCGTCATCGTCGAGGGCGCCAGCCGTTCGATGGAAGCATAGAGGCCGCCGCACGACGTGCGCGGCGGCCGGAAGACGTCAGCGGCAGCGACGGACGCGCTCAACCACGACCCCGCGGCGTGTCTCGCGTCGGACCACCTCGGTGCGACAGACGCGACGATCCGGCCGGATCACCCGGCGCTCGACGATCCGACCCCGCGGACCTCGCCGGATGACCCGTCGCTCGACGTATTGTGTGTACTCGCCTTGTGTGTTGTGAAGCTGAAAGCCTTCCGCGAGCGGCGAGGCTGAGGCCGGCGCGCTCAGGCCAATCACGGCGGTCACGGCAGCAGCACCAAGGCAGGTCAGAAAGCTTTTCATCCTACCCTCCGTCAGATTGCCCCGCGTCGACCTGACCCTCGCCTGACTTAACGTCAGCTGAACTTCCCGCGTCCACCGGCGCCGCTGCGCCCGCGCCTGCACTCACACTTTAGCCGGGTTTTGCGCGCCGATCGTGCTACGCCCGCGTGCCCACCAGCTCCTGCCGTCCGGTCTCAAGCGCATTGCGAGATCGTGTAGTCGGCGATGCGGCTGTAGAGGATGTCGAGGGCCGGAGGGGGACGGCGCGAGTGCATCATCTCGTAGAACGAGGGCGCCGGATAGCGGCTGGCTTGCGGCTGGTTGGTGAAACGAACGACGGCCTCTTCGACCATCTCTTTGTTTGGGACGCGGATGAGAAGGGTCTGCTGGTCCTGGTCGACGAAGGCGATCTCCTTAATCCGATCCGGAATGGTCAAGAGCCCGGCGCAGACCTGCTTGAAGGCGGCGAGGTCGGCGGGGCGGGTATCAGGTTGAAGCGACCATTGCACGACGAGCTTGCCGAACGCTTTGTGATCCTGGACCGAGACCAATTCGATCATGATGGCTCCTGCTCCTCTGTCTTTCCCTGCTAGATGAACGACGGCTCGTGATCTGCCAGGCCCTGCGCGCTGGCGAGGAACCGGATGAGGTCCGGCATCGTGTGAAGCCTGACGGCGATGGCTCGGCCCTCCGCGTCGGAGGTGTGGCCGAGCACCCAATCGGCGAGGGCGCCGGCATCCGGACCGAGCTCGTCGTCGGCCTGCTCGCCGCGCTGCAGCGCCCGGAAGATCACCTCGGCGACAATCACGGAGCCCAGCACGCCAAGGCGCAAGCCGTCCTCCTCGATCGCGGCCTCGAGCAGGCAGAAGAGCACGAGGGGCGGGTCGGCAGCGATCCGATCCCGCTCCTCGACCGTGAAGCGCGCGTCGGCCGCGGCCTGCCGATCGAGGAAGCTCGCCACCATCTCGCGGCGGGCGGTCGGATCGTCTCGGCTCAGAAGGGGTGACCGTCTGGCGAGATTTGGAGCGCGGTCGTGGAGGATCCGGATCAGCGACCCGACGGTTCGGCAGCCCACCGTGGCGCCACGCAGGAGATCGCGGCGGGGCAGTCCGGTCGGCCTCTCCGGGTCGTCGCGGTCGTCGTTCACGGCAATCGCGCTGCTGTCGCACAGCACCGTGTTCTGCGACGGCGCGATCCGCCGGCTGAGGTTCGCTGGCGGAACGCCGAGATCGTAGAAGTTCGACCACTGGATGAGCCAGCTCCACTTCGGGGGCAGGCGATCGAACGCCATCTCCGAGCTCAGGCGCAGGATGTCATCCAGGCCAAGATCCACCTCTCCGCGGAACCTATAGCTCGGCTGAATCATCGCGTGTCCGGCGCGGAAGGCCGCGTGCGAGAACTCCACCGGCATGCCGGGGCTGTCATCCGTCTCGATGAACGGATCGGCCTGCCCTACGTAGCGCTCGTAGACCGGCGCGCTGAGAAGGCGCTTCATTAGGTCGTGGCGCAGGATGTCGCGGTAGACGAGTGTCACGACCCGGCGGGCCGATGAGAAAATCGCCCGCTCGGGCGCGTTCGGCTGGTAACGCTCCGCGATGTCGCGATCCCAATGCTCGCCCGCGATGGCAGCTGGATTCTCCTCGATCCGGCCGCACGCGTAGTTGTGGAGCATGTGGAACAGAACGACGGTCTGCGCGACGATCGTGTGGTCGTCGTTGCGCGGATCGGAGACCAGCACCTCGGTGAGTCCGCGCCCTGTCCCCCGCCGCGCGTCGATCGTGCAAGGGCTTGCCGCGCGCGGCAGGTCGCGGCCGAGCACGCGGCGGCGCCCGCCACGCCGCGGCGTGGCCCCGTCCTCCTCATTGACGACGCCGATCCTGAGGCGGCGGCGCGCGCTCCCGTCCGGCTCGACGCAGAAAGCGTAAGGACGCTCCACCGGCCCGCCGCCGTAGACGGTTTCAAGATCGAGCGCGATCGAGCGCAGATTGCGCCCCGCCTCGCCCTCGGCCTCGAGCGGCGGCAGCGTCGAGCTGAGGAACGTCAGATCATGCGCGACGAGTTGCGCGAGATAGGTATAGCCGGCGGGGATCTCGGGGTTGTCGAAGGGGTCGCGCGCGCCTTTCGCCGGCCCCGGCCAGGGGTACGGGCGCTCGAGGCAGCGCGCGAGCCGGACGAGCAGATCCTCGGTCTGGTCGCCGTAGCCCGAGAAGATCTCCCCCTCGGCCGGGGCCCCGAACAGGTTGCGGTACCCGGAGCCCTGCGTGGCCGGCCGGACCGCCCTTCGTTCGACCCGCGGCGGGTCAGCTTCGCGTCCGTGCAGCATCGCCCCCTCCTGCCACGATCATTCGTCAGGGCCGAGCTTGACGCAACGGCCCATCTTGCGCCGCCGCGCTGAACCGTCTTGGACGGCTTCGGCCTCGTTTCCCGACCTCGGCTATTTTAACCCGAATACGTCCGCGAGCGTCAGGGCCGCCAGTGTCAGGAGCATCAGCCCCGACGCCTTGTTGGCCAAGGCGAGCCGCCCCGCGGAGAGGCCGCCCTTGAGAACGGACAAGGTCACGCTGAGGACCGTCCACCAGGCGACCGAACCGACGAAGACGCCGGCGGCCAGGAGGGGCTCCGCTCCTCTCGTCGCGGCACCGGCCAGCGTGGGAAGCGCTGCGGCGAAGAAAAGGAGGGTGAGAGGATTGGACAGCCCGAAGAGCACGGCACTGCCGTAGGCGCGAAGGCATCCGGCTTGGCCCACTCGCGTCGACGGCGCCGCAACGTCGCGCCGTAGCAGCCGGGCGGCGAACCAGAGCAGCACCAGGGCGGAGATCAGGCTCAGACTCTTGCCGGCATCCGCGAAGAGCCCAACCGCCGCAGCGCCGGGACCGAGCGCGGCCGCGCTGCCGTAAGCGAGATGGACGGTTGCCGCGCCGAGCCCCGTGGCGAGACCGGCCGCGAGCCCCGCCGACAGGGTGCGCTGCATGCATAGAACGCTCATGGGCCCGACCGGCACGGCCACGGAAAGGCCTACCCCGATGCCGGTGAGAAGCGCTGTGATGGCGATGCTCATGGGCGAGCGATCCTCCAAGCGATCGGCAAAGTCCCGGCCCGGCGTGACGCCGGGCCGGGCAGGTGCGGCCTTCGGAGTGGGAGCAAGGCCGATCAGTGGACGCGCTGAAAACGTCGAGCGGTTAGCGCGTCGAGGCCGCCGCGAGCCCGAAAGTCTGTTTCTCCGAATCGGGCGTGGCATCACCGATGCGGGTGATCGGGCCGGCCGGAGCGCGCCGGACCGAAGCCGTCGTGTCCGCCGCGTCGGCGACGCAGGCAAGGCCGACGGTGTCCTTCTCGGGCGTGCCGCTGGCCGCGCCGATTGGCTCGGGAACGCCGGAGCAGTCCGCGAGCACAGATCCTGCCAGGACAAAAACCAAGGTGACGCTCGTGATGAGTGTGACGACGTGCATCGATGTCCTCCCCGACCAAAGGTTCAGCGCGCCCCGAGAGGGACGAGCGATAAACCCGTTGTGTCTTCAGCGCCGTCGATCGGTTCCGCCTGAGCGGCGATCGAATCGACCCGAGGATGCGGGCGATGCGCCCGGGCGTCGTCCCCCGTTCGGCGGAGGCGAGGGACGAGATTTTCGGCGGTGACGAAGCGGTTACATCAGCGGCCCTGCGCGTCAGGCCAAGGCGAGGGTGAGGCCCTCGCGCAGCCTGTCCCGATCGGCCTCCACGCGGATCGGAAACGCGTCCAGGAACCAGGACAGGATCGCCTCATCCGACGCGTCCTCGGCGTGCCAGTGCTGCCGCATACCCGCGAGGAACGCGTCGGCCCGCTGCCGAGCCGCGCGGCGGTCGCCGAGATGCGCGAGCGCCGCCGCATGCCAGCCGGGCACGTTCGCGATGGCGCCCTCGGCCTGCTCGGCCGCGTCAGCGGAGCCCGCGTAATCCCCGCATACGCATCGCAGCGTCGCTTGATACGCCCAGTAGACGGGAGGCGGCTGCGGCATGAGGCGGAGCGCCTGCTCCGCGAGATCGATCGCCGCCTCGTGGCGGCCGTTGAACGCCGTCACGAGCGCGGCGGAGGTCAAGGTCCAGGGGTCGTTCTCGTTCAGCTGGAGAGCGAGCTCCTTCGCCTGTTGCGCCTGCGCCCACCGCTTCTTGTACGAGAGCGCCCAACCATGGGCGAGGTGGGCGCGGGAGTCGAACGGGTCAATCTGCACGGCCTTGGCCGCGAGCTGCAGGCCTTCGTCGATGCTCTCCTCGGTCCGCCGGGTGCCGGGGAAGACGATGTGCCGGATGTTGTGAAGTTGAACCAGGGAGCTGTAGGCCGGCGAGAAATGCGGGGCGGCCGCGTTCACGGACCGGAACAGGGCGGCCGCGCGATCCCACGCATCCGGCTTGAACTCGAGGATGAGCCGTTGTCCCTGGAGCCAGCTCTCGTAGAGGTTGAGCGGAACGTTCGCGTCCCGCGCGTTCCGGCGCAGCTGTTCGGTGGTGATCTGGACGTTGAGCGCCATCGCGATCCGACGCAGGAGCAGCGGCTCGATCTCGAACCAGCGCTCGTCGTCGATGACGAAGGACTCGCTCCAGATAAAGCGTCCCCCCGGCTGCTGCTTCGTGGTGACCGTGAGAGAGAGGCGCGGGCCGGCCTGGCGCAAAGTCGCCTCGACCGAGAAGCAGCGGCCGGGCAGGGTCGCAACGTCGACCGCCGCGCTCCCGTCGATGACCGACCATTCCCGAAACCTGACCAGCCGCGCAATGAGCTCGTGACGTAGCCCGCCGACGAGGTGCATGTAGCGGCTGTCAACGCCGGCGTAGTCGAAGGTGGAGATCACGAGGTAGGGGTGGTCCGAGGCCGGCACCTCCGCCGCGCTCGGGACGGGAGATGCCTCGCGATCGCTGACTGCTGACGAAATCTCCCCCGTCTTGATGCGGACAATCAAGGCCTGCGTCCGAGACGAGGGCTCGGTGCCGTACTCCTCGTCTAGGAGGTCCCAGAGCCGCTTGTAGAGTTTGAGCGCCCCTGCCGTGTCGCCCCGCGCGGCCGCGTCCTCGATCAGGTGACGGCAGGCCTCCTCGTTGGTCGGGTCGAGGTTGACGAGCGCTCGCGCCGCGTCGCGGGCCCGATCCGCGGGCGCGTCCCGGTCCTCCACGATCCGCATGAGGGACCACGTCAGTTCTTGCGCCAGCGACTGCCGCTGCACGAGAAGCCACAACCGGAAGGCCGGATCGGCGTCCTCGAACCCCGGCAGAAGGGCATCGGGAAGGCGCTGGCGGGTGAGCAGCCGCGGATCGGCGTCCCGGTCTCGCGTGCGCGCCACGAGGCCGGCGATGTCGCTCGTCCAGCCATCCGCGAAGGTGAGGGCTTCGCGGTCCACCTCCACGAGCGGGCATCCCGCGCGGTCGAGGTCCTCACGCAAGCCGTGCACCGTCTGGCGCAGGGAGGCGCGGGCCTTGTCCTCGCTCGTCTCGCTCCACAGCAACCCGCACAAGCGCTCGCGCGACGCGCTGGCCCCTTCGTCCATCGCGATGTAGGCGAGAAGTGCTTGAGCCTTGCGGCTGCGGATCTCGACCGGTCGCCCGTCGAAGGTGAGCGCGAACCCATCGAGCAGGGCGAGCGCGCTCCTATGTCCGGCGTCGGAAGCAATGGACGAGATCGGACGCGGATCGCCCGCACGGAACCGTCGCGTCGGAGTCGGACCGTGCTGCATCAGGGGCCTGCTAGATCAGGTCGATGTCGGAAGAATCATAGGGCGGCGAACGGTGTTGAACCATCGCTTGTGTGAGACGCGCAGTTCTGGAGACGGCCGGGAGCGTTTGAAGCATGGGCGCCACGACGCGAACCGCCGGAATGCCAACCATCGGGCGGGTCAGGTCGACGGCGAAGGCCTCGATGCCGACCCGGGCAAGCCGCTCCGCCGCCCAGGCGATCTGCCCGCGCGCGCTGCCGGGCGCCGGCTCGTCCCGGTGCGGGCGCGGCGCGCCCTTCGCCGTGAGCCGGCGATCCTCGTTCGCGTCGACCTTTGTCATACGTCGCCGGTGCCGCTGTTCGACCGGGGCCAACGCGCCCTCGCCCGCCCGATGCAGTTTCAAGGCCACGAGGCGGTTCGCGAGCTCCATCTGGCAGAGCTCCAGGAAGGCGGCGCGGGCGGCCTCCGTCACGCTCGGACGCGCCGCCAGACCGCAGGCGAGCCCGAAGCCGTCCGGGTCGACCGACACCGCGGCGATGGTTGAGATTTCAACGTCGGTGGTGATGTCGAGGATCCAGGTCGCGCGCTCTGCCGCGCCTTGCCGCAGGTCGGCGATCCGCGCGCCGAGGGCGATGCTCAGAACCTCGGCGGCCAACGGTTTCGCCGGGCGGCCTCCGTGCCACCACAGCGCGGCCGCGTCGCGTTCGACGAGCTCGAGGAGACCGGCGAGGCAGGCATCGTCGAAGGTCGCGCCGGCGGCGCATCCCGAGCTTGGGGGGCGGCTGCTTCCACTCCGCCGGACGAGGCATAGACCGGCCGGCACGGCGGTCTCGGCGCCGTCGCAGACGCGACGCGCCGGGAGCCAATCGGCCTCCTCGTCGGGCGCAAGCGCGGCGACGAGAGCCGCCGCGCTCTCCGCGCCCATGTTGCGGGGCGGTGCCCGGCCTCGCCCATCGAACGTCTCGTCGCCCCATTCGAGCCGGGAGAGGTGCTCGACGGCCTCTCCAATACAGCCGAGAAAGGCCGGCCGAGGCGCAAAGCCTCGCCCCGACACGCTCGAAGCGGGGTAAATATTGGGGTCGAGCCCGTAGGACGCCGGAGCGACCGTCCCGCCGACGAAGGCCAAGCCCGGCGCATCCGGAGCTGGCAGGCGAAAGAGCCTGGTCAGGTGCCCGGCCGCGCGAAGAACGGAGCGCAGGTCGGGATCAAGGGCGTGTGCGGGCGACGCGAGCTCCGAGAGTCCGAAGGCGGCGAGAAGAGCGGCGTCGCTTCCGTCACCGAGGCTTCCGCCTTCCGCCACGCGCCTGAACAGCTCGGGCACGTCGGCGACGTGCGTGAGCGCTTCGAGCGTGACGGCGTGAGAGCTCTCGTCCGGCATCACCCAGCTTTCCCAGTGCGATCACGCTCCGATCACGGGGCCATGACGGCCACGAGCGCAAGACGGTGCAATCCGCACAGCGTCGCGGTCCTGAGCTTCGGAGGGAAGGTTCCATGATGTCCCATCACCAAACGGTCGCTTGCATCGCTAAAGGTATCTTGCCGAGTGGCCGCCGATCCGACGTGTTCGATAGCCCTTGCTCGAGTAACGCGTGTGACGGCGCCATCCTGGACGGACTTCGGGCCGCCCTCGATCGGCTCGAGCATGGCACCATCCTCGTCGACGACGATGCCACGCTCTTGTTCGCCAATGCATCCGCCCTCGAACTCCTCTCGTCCCGTCGGGGCCTGATGATCTCGGGCGGGAAACTCCGCGGCGAATCCTCGCTCATGACGACGATCTTGCGCAACGTCATCGCGCGCTGCGCCTCCTGCCAGCGGAGGTCTGCCGAGGGTGCCACGATGCTCCATTGCCGCATCGGCGATCCTGCCCTTCTCGTGGTGGCGACTCCGGTCGCGTCGGCCAGGCCGCACCAGCAAGGTTCAGGGCTTGTAACTCTCCTCATCGTCGATCCGACCCGGGTCTCTCTTCCGAGCGCGGACGCGCTGCGGCAGCAGTTCGGTCTCACCCGAACGGAGGCCAACGTTGCGGTCGACATCATCTCCGGGGACGGTTTGAAGGCAACGGCCGAGCGGCTGGGCATATCCGTCGTGACCACGCGGTCACACCTCAGGCAGATCTTCGCCAAAACGGGCGTTCGACGCCAAGCCGAGCTCGTACGGCTGCTGCTTTCAACGCGGTATCCGCTGCGCCAAGCGAGCGCTCCTTGAGCGCGATGCGACGCGTTCCGGAGTTCGATCAAGGAACGTGGCGTTGCGCCGGAGGCAGCCGGGGCGAGCCGTGTGGATGGACACGGGCCGATGAAGGTTTGCCTGCCGCCAAATCGCCCGAAGGCAGCTTCGTCCCTGACGTTGCGCGAGTCCCGCGCCGCCCAACGCAAGCGCTGGTCGGATGGATGCGAGACATGCTGGAGCAGCTGGGGTCCGAGACCGGAGGTGAGGATGTTTCGCGGGTCGTGTGAGACTGCCGGGCAGCCTCGCCTCGATGCACCGCGCGGTGGATGCGCTCCTGGCGCGATCCGGCGCCGTTCGGATGTCTGGTCTGGAGATGTCGCCGTGCGGGCTCGAGGGAACCCAGACGGCTTCCCGCTTGGCCGTCGGGACATCGGCCCACCTTTGGTTGTGGCGTCCACAGGCCCGGCGTTCCCCTCCTCGGTCGACAGTTCCACCGCCTGCGCCGGCGCGGTCCCAAGCGCCGTAGAAACCCACACAGAAGCACGCCTGATGGTCACCGTGTCGCCTTGCATCCTGACGTTCACCTTGTTCTTGTTGCGGTGCGATAGCCGCCAAGCGACGGGGCTCCCGTCGGTCGCGCGCGGCGGGTGGCGCTGGTCCGGCGACGGGGGCGGCGATGCTGCTTGAGCGGGAACGTTGGCTTGATGCCCTCGGCGCTGCCCGGGAGGCGGCCGCCGCCGGGCACGGCCGCACGGTGCTCGTGGAGGGCGAAGCGGGGATCGGCAAGACGTCGCTTCTACGCGCCTTCGCCGACCGTGCCGCTGCCGACGCCCGGGTGTCGTGGGGCTGGTGCGAGGCCCTGTTCACGCCGCGGCCCCTCGGCCCGCTCTACGATATGGCCGGGGGCTTCGACGCCGGGGTCCGGGCCTTGCTCGACCAGACCGTCGCCCCGGAGCGGCTGTTCCCGGCGCTCCTGGGAGCGCTGCAGAACTCCCCCAAGCCCGTGGTGCTGATCTTCGAGGACGTCCACTGGGCCGACAACGCGACGCTCGACCTCATCAAATACCTCGGCCGCCGCATCGCGCTGCTCCGCGCGGTCTTGGTCCTGACCGCGCGCAGCGACGAGGTCGGCGCCGATCATCCGCTCGGCCAAGTCCTCGGCGACCTTCCCTCGGCGGCCGTGACCCGCCTGAGGTTGGAGCCGCTGTCGCTAGCCGCGGTGGCGGAGCTCGCCCAGTCGTCCGGGCGGTCCGGTGCGGAGCTGCACGGCGTCACCGCCGGCAACCCGTTCTTCGTCACCGAGCTTCTCGCCAGCGGCGAGAACGAGGAGAACCGCCTCCCTGCCTCGGTCCGGGACGCGGTATGGTCAAGGCTGTCGCGTCTGGCGGCCGGGGAGCGCGAGCTCCTGGAGACCGTGAGCATCCTGCCCGGCTCCGTGGAGGTCGGGGTGGTCCGCACCCTCCTCGGCGCGGAGGCGGACGGCCTCGTGGACCGCTGCGTGGCGCGGGGAGTCCTGCGCCGCGATGCCGAGGGCGGCCTGACCTTCCGGCACGAGCTGGCTCGGCAAGCGACGCTGGAGCGGCTGTCACCGAGCCTGCAACGCTCGCTCCACGCCAAGGTCGGGGCGGCCCTCGCCGCTCACCCCAGGGCGGACACCGTGGCGCTGCTGGCGCGCCGGGTGCACCACGCCGCGGGCGCGGGTGACGGGGCGCTGGTGGTGGGGCTCGCCCCACGAGCCGCGGAGCAGGCCTCCCGTCTCGGCGCGCATCAGCAGGCGGCCTCCTATCTGGGGATCGCGCTGGAGTACGTCGATGGGGCGGAGCCCGCCGTGGTCGCCCGGCTTCACGAGGACTGGGCCTACGAGGCCGGCCTTGCGCTCCGCGACTGCGCCGCGATCGTGGAGGCGCACGAGCGCGCCATCACGCTGTGGCGCGCGCTCGGCGCCGCGGACAAGGTCAGCCTCAACCTGCGCCGGCTGTCGCGGATCCACTGGCACCAAGGGCAGGGTGAGGAGGCCGAGCGCTGCTGCGACCTCGCCGTGGCTGTGGCGGAGTCAATCGCGCCCGGACCGGAGCTCGCCATGGCCTACAGCACGCGCTCCCAGCTCAACATGCTCCGCTACCGCTTCGACGAAGCGATCGCGTGGGGCCGCCGCGCGATCGCGCTCGCGGACGAGCTGGGCGAACTCGAGACGCGGATCCACGCCTCCAACAACGTTGCAAGCTCGCTTCTCTTTGCCGGCCTCCCCGGCGGGCGCGAGCTCATGGAGGACAGCCTGTCGCTTGCGCTGCTGCACGGATTCCACGACCACACCTCGCGGGCCTACGTGAATTTCGCCGAACACGCGGTGGTGTCCGACAATTTCCCGCTCGCAGAGAGGCTTCTGGCCGAGGGCATCGCGTTCGCGGCCCGGCACGACCTCGACGCCACGACCCAGTACCTCCTCGGCCGGCAGGCGCAGCTGAGGATGCAGCAGGGGCGGTTCCACGAGGCCCGCACGGTAGCGGAGGGCGTCGTGGGGATGGAGCGGCTGCCTGTAGTCATGCAGCTGCCGGCACTGACGGTGCTCGGGCGGGTACGCGTCCGGCTGGGAGCGCCAGACGGGGAGGCGCCATTGCGACGCGCGCTCGCGGAGGCGCTGCTGACCGGCGAGGCGCAGCGCATCGTCCCCGTGCGGTTCGCGCTCGCGGAAGCGGCGTGGCTCGCCGGTCGGCTCGACGCGGCCCGCGCAGAGCTCTCGGCCGTGGTGGCGAAGGGCGCGCGCGAGCTCCGGCCGTGCGACCTCGGTGAGTTGGCCATTTGGTGGCAGCGCTGCGGCATGCCGGAAGACTTCGACGTTGACCCGTCCACCCTGCCGGTCCCGCGGGCACGGGAGCTGGCCGGCGACCCGAGCGGGGCCGCCGCGGAGTGGGAGCGGCTCGGGCTCCCCTACGAGGCGGGGCTGTCGCTCCTGCAGGTGACGGGCCCAGGGGCCGGCGCCGCGCTCGCCCGCGCCGTCGCGATCCTGGACGGGATCGAAGCACGCCCCGCGGCCACGCTTGCGCGCCGGCGCGCCCAGCGCCTCGGCGTCGCCGGCGAATTGCCGAAGCCGCGGCGGGGCCCCTACACGGCGGCGCGCCAGCACCCGCTCGGGCTGACCGCCAACGAGCAGCTCGTGCTCGGCTTGATCGCCCAGGGCAAGAGCAACAAGGAGGCCGCACGCGAGCTGGCGCGCTCCCCCAAGACCATTGAGCATCAAGTCTCGGCAGTGCTCGGGAAGTTCAGGGCCGCCAACCGCATGGAGGTGATGCTCAGGCTCCGCGCCGAGCCTTGGCTGCTGACGGCCGCAGACCCCGCGCGGCGCAGCTAGCCGGGGAAACATATCCAGCCAACGGCGAGCGTTCGCGGTCCGCCCACGGGATGGAGGTAGACGGGCACGCGACGCCGCGCCTGTCGATTTGCCGGGCGGGGTCCGGGTGTCGATCGAGCGTCGCCTGACGCGCGGACTGTCCCGCGATTTGCCGGTGACGGATGACCGGCGGACGACGGTTGCGGGCCGGCTTAGGCGAAGAACCTCCATGCCCTCCACGGCCGTGCCAACCATGCCCTGGACACTCTACCGGCCCGTTGATCGCCGGAGCGCCTCGATGCGGCGCCTGCTCCCGCGCCCTGGAAGGCAGCGCCGGATCGTGACACGCCACGACCGGCGCCCGCCCGCCACGCCTCGTGCCGCTGAGGCCGTGTAGGCCTGGTTCTTCTCCTCACGGAGTCGCTGGTCCGAAAACCGGGGGTCTCGCCGCGAAACCTCGGGGTTCGCGCCTCGGGAAGATGGGGGCCAGCACCGATGCACGGGGGCGAGGCAGCGCGCACCTTCCTTGACGACAGCCACGGCCCATTCCGGCCGTGACCCGAGAGCAGAGGGCGCCATGATCTCGTATTGCTCCAACCTCCAGCCGCGGCTCTCGCCGTTCGCCGTTTCCGACCGCCCCTCCCGACCGTTGGCACGGGTCGCAGGGCCGGGAAGTGGGGAGGCGGCACCCGGCCTGTTCACCGCCCTGACTGAGGCTCTGGACTGGCTCGAGCAGGGCGTCGTCCTGGTGGACGCGGCCGGCAACGTCGCATTCGCGAATGCGGCGGCCCGCGAGCTCCTCGCCCGAGGATCGGGCTTGGCGATCGCCGGGGGGACGCTTCAAGCGCGCTCCCCGTCCGATGCGGCGGCGCTGAGGCGCCTGATCGCCGGCTGCGCCTCGGGGTCGAGCGGCGGCCGGTCGACCGAGCCGACGCAGCCCTGCCGCATCGGCGACCCGCCGCTGCTGATCCTGCCGGTTCCGTCCACCCGATCGGCTGGATCCGACGGCGGCGCCGGGATCGGCATCCTGTTCATCGTCGATCCGGGCCGGGCCGGCCTGCCCGGCGCCGACGATCTCCAGCAGTTCTTCGGACTGACGGCCGCCGAGGCCGCGGTGGCGGCCGAGATCCTGTCGGGCGACGGCCTTCGGGCGACCTCCCGGCGGCTCGGCATCTTGCCCTCGACGGCTCGCTCGCACCTCGACCGCATCTTCCGGAAGACGGGGACCCGGCGCCAAGCCGAACTCGTCCGCCTGCTCCTGTCGGCGCGCCACCCCGTCCGCCGCCCGTCGAACGGGGCGTCCGGGGTGGGCAGCGGTCGAGAAGCATGAGGCCGGGATGACGCGCCGGGCCGGTCCCTCTGGCGTTCGTGGAAGGCGTTGTGCCTCAGGAGCGACACACCGACGGGCTCCGGCGTCTGCTGCAAAACGCCCAGCCTCTGCGCAGCCCGGCGACGATCTCCTTGGGCGCGGGCCGCTGACCGCTTGTTCCATCCTGGCCCCCCGAATCGACCCGCCGCCGACCCCGTGACCCTGGCCGTACTACCGAGCTGGAGCACCCGTATTCTATCCGGTAAATCGCTTGATCTAAAATTCAAGGCTCATCATCCGGACGAATGAAGAAGTGCTGCGTAAATAGCTGCAACATAGAACTCCAAGCTAAACGCCGATCAGGCACGAAATCTACCGATCGCGGAGGTGACAATGTCCCAACAAGCACTCGCGCGCTTCGTCACAGATGCAGCAACATGGCGAGGAGAGTCTGAAAAATACGAATCGTCCTTCGGGTCTCGTCAGGAGCTCGTCGAGCTTAACGCCGGCGACATGCCCGCGATCAGTTCCTACCTTTGCGGTCTGTCGGTCGAAGGGCGGCGTCGCCGTTTCCACGCGGGGGTCGACGACCATTCGATACGGACGTTCTGTTCGGCCGTTAGGCCCGAGGCGTTTGGAGCGGTCGCCCAGACCGTTCGCGGGGTGATCGTCGGTCTCGCCGAGTTGCACGCGGACCCGACCGGCCTCCGATGCGAGATCGCGTTGTCGTCCTCCGGGGAAGAGCCAGCACGGATGGGCGACCTGCTCGGCGCAGCGCTCGCACTGGCGCGGCGGCGCGGCGCGCGTTGGGTCGAGTATGTCTGGTTCCCGGGCGAGGACTGGGCTCCGGCAGCATTCCGCGCCCTGGGAGGGAGGCTCGACCACCCGGCGCGGCGCATCAGTCTCGATCTGACCCGCAACGACCCCGAACCCCGTCGCCCGTCGGCGGTCCGGCGATGAGCGCCGCCGCAGCCGCTGCCACGGCCTGCCCGCTCGCGGCGAACGAGGTATTGGGGGCCTCGCCGCCCCGCGTCGTCGATGGGCCCACGCACGACCCCGGCCCGCCTTGGGCCGGGGTCGGTCCCGACCGGCTCCGCCGCGTCGAGGACGTCGCGGTGGACGACGGGACCGTTCTGCCCCTGTACGAGCTCGGGCTCTCGGCTGGCCCCACCGTGCTGTTCGTGCACGGCTGCGGCTTCGCGGCGGCCAGCTACCGTGCGCACCTCGAACATGTCGGGCGATCCTGCCGCGTGTTCGCGATCGACCTGCGCGGCCACGGTAGCTCGCGCCTCGCCGCACCCGATCGTCCCGCGGGTTTGGCGCTCGAGCGTCTCGCCCTAGACCTCGTGCCGGTCATCGACCGGGTGACCCGAAGGGGAGGGCCACCCCACATCGTTGCGCACTCGCTCGGGGCCGTGCTCGCGCTCCGCCTCGCGGCGATGGACGTGTGTGCCATCCGAACCCTGACGCTGTTCGAACCGGCTTTGCTGCCGCAAACTTCGTCGAAGGGGCGGCAGAGGGCCGTCGACCAGCTCACGCGGATGGCCCTGCGGGCGCGGGCGCAATCGAGCCGCTACGGCGCCCCGGAAACGCTCGCCGAGCATTTGCGGGCGATCCCGACCTACGCGGAGCTGGATCCGGGGATCCTCCTCGGGCACGCCCGCGCCGTTCTCCGCCCGACCGGCCAGGGTGACTTCGAACGCCGCTGCTCGCCGGCGTTCGAGGCGCAGATCCTGGACTTTCTGCGCGAAGACGACGAGTGGCCCGACCTCTCGCGGGTCCGCCAGCCCTGCGCCGTGGTGGCCGGTGTCACCCGGTCGCCCCGGCCCCTCTGGATGTCGGATCTCGCGCCGGAGGTCGCCGCGGCGCTCCCGGCGGGGACCTCGGACAGCGTTACAGGGGGCGGTCACCTGATGCTGCTCGCCGAGCCCGCTCAGGCCGCCGTCGTCGTGCGGCGGGTCGTTGGGCAGTCCCTCGATCCGCTGCCACGGGCGCGCTTCGCTCGAGCGTCAAAGTGCGTCGGGAGCCCACGCGGCAGGGGCCTTCAAGACGAGCGTGCCGCACCGGGCCGCCCAGCGAGCCGATCCGGTCGCTAAGGCCACCGCGCGACTGCCTCAGCAGCCCGCCAGTCCGCCACTGCCGCCTTCTCTCCGGCCCCGGGAGAGACGCCGCAGGCGGGGTGACGCACCGCGGCTTTCACGGACACGGCCACGCGCCTACATACCCGCCATGCCCATCCTCCT
>DATCMH010000009.1:0-199656 GCA_036563505.1 Beijerinckiaceae bacterium | reverse complement strand
TCCCCAGCCGTGGGCGCGCACGTAGTCCTGCACCAGCGAGGCGAAGAGGGTTTGCGCGACGCCGAGGCCCACGGACCCGGTCGAGAAATCGACGTCGTCCCCGTCCTTGGTGCGGGACGGGTAGCTCTGAGCGCCTTTGTAGCCGCGAAAGTTCTCGAGCTTCTCGCGGGTCTGATTGCCGAACAGGTATTGCAGCGCATGGAAGATCGGCGACGCGTGAGGCTTGACCGCCACGCGGTCCTCGGGCCGCAGCACCGCGCCGTAGAGTGCCGTCAGGATCGTGGCGAGCGACGCGGAGGAGGCCTGATGGCCGCCGACCTTGAGGCCGTCTGCACCCGGCCGCAGGTGGTTCGCGTGGTGGATCATCCAGGTGGAGAGCCACAAGGCCTTGCGCTCGATCTCGGCAAGGTAGGGCAGGCGGGGGTCGGTGGGGGCGGCTTCACGGGGCATGGGCAAGGGGGCACGCGGTCGAGAGAAGCCCGAACGTTAGGGCAGTTCGCGGTGCGCTCCTAGCGCGACCGCGATCCCGGTTGACCCTCCCCGGCGATCCGCCTATCTCCTGCCCACCCCGACGGGGAGCGCGTAGCTCAGCTGGTAGAGCAACGGACTTTTAATCTGTAGGTCCTGGGTTCGAGCCCCAGCGCGCTCACCAATCGATCATTCAGGCTGCGTACGAACGCTCCGGGAGGGGTTCGAAGACCAGTGTCGAGATCAGGCCGAACCCGTATTCCGTCTGGCGGCGGGTTATGTACGGCTTGAAGCCCGCCCTCTCGCATCCTTTGAGCGACGGCACGTTGTCATGGCCCACGAAGGTGATGACATAGCGCGCCCCGAGATCGGCCGCTCGCTCGGCAATCAGGGCCATCGCTGCGGGCATGATCCCCAACCCGCGATAGGCCGCCGGCGTGTAGGCGTTCTCGAGCAGGGCCTCATCGTTCCGCAGCTGCGGGAAACGCCCGATCTCGTGAAGACGCGGGTTCTGCGCTGCTCCGATGAGCCACTGGACGTAGCATGGCGTCCCATTGCGCGAGTCAACCGCGACGTAACAGGTCGGCAGCGCCTTCGTCACGACCTCGCGCCGCCATGCTAACTCCAATCGTTCGTTGGGATGACCGTCAGGGGCGTCCGCGAAAAGGGCAGGCACGTCGCTCGCAACGAGTTCGCGCACCTCGATCGGGATCTTTGCCTTCGGGTTGTCGAACGGAACGCTGAGGTCTCGTCGCAAGCCGTATCCGAGAAGCTGCTTGTAGGGCCCGCTCCGCACCCGTTCTCCGACCTTGTGCCTGAAGTCCGACAAGCGCGCGGACGAGAGCAGATGCAGTGCCCTCTGCGCACCAGGAATGAGTGTCATCCCGTTCTCCCCTGCGGCAGCCTACGACAGAGGCCGCACACCGGGCTGCGTGCAGCGAAACGCGTGCCGCGGGCAGCGTTTCAGAATGACGCATCGGGAAATGTGCTGGCCATCCTGAACGCGCAGCGAGGGAGCATCCCTGTTTGGTGCCGTTCTCTCTACGGCGATGCAGTCATCACGGTCGTATCGCCGATGGCTTGGTTCGCAAGGACTTCCGTTATTCACGGGCCCGACGCTCGGTCCTGTCCCGTTTCAGCGCAGACGGCAGGCGCGCCCTCGCTCGCGGCCGCACACGCGACGAGTGTGTATACCGCTGCTTTTGTACCGCACGACCGAGAACGACGCCCTCGAGGCGCAGCCTCGTAACGGATTGAGTCCGTCCCCGAACCGCGGCCGCGCCGGGTCGATCCGCTCCGCCACGGGTGTTGGTCCTGACGGGCCTGCGTCCCGCCCTGACCGGCCTCGCAGCGCTTGGATCAACCGCCTCTCGCGCCGGCCGTCGCCTGCTGTGGGCCGCGCTCCGCTATACACAGCATAGCTCGACCGTTGCTTGTGCTGCCCGGAAAAACAATTCGCGACGACGGAAGAACTCTTCGCGCCGTCGCGAATTATCTCGTCAAGTGAACCACAACGCCACGGGGCTCCTTCCCATGAACGACACGACCCTCTCCCGGGCCATCGCGGTCCCGGCCGAAGCCGATCGTCCCTTGTCCTTCACGGCCGCCTTCTGCGGCTTCGTCTCAACGACTGCGCTGAGCACGATCCTCCTCATGCTGTTGAATCAAGGCTGACACGGCCGTGGTCGAGCGCGCCGCCGCCTCGCACAGGAGCGGCGCCGGCTCGAGCCGCGCGGCCACAGCGCGGATGCGTTCCTCCGCGCCGAGGTGACGTCCCCAGGTCAGGACGAGTCCAGCCAGGAAAACCAGAGCGAGCGGCCTCCACGCGAGTGGGGGCCGTTCCACGTCGGGGCCCTTGAGAGACGCGAACAACGCGAAGGCCGCGACGCCGATGGCGAGGCCGATGGCGACCTCCGGATAGGTGTGAGCACCGAGTCGGATGCGGCTCGCGCCGATCGCCAGCACCAGCAGGGCGCTTCCCGCCAACACCAGGCGCTGCTGCCAGAGCGGACGCCCGGCTGACACGATGAGGGCCGCCCCGCCGTAGAAGATGGCAGCGAAGCCGGTGTGCCCGCTCGGACTGTCATAGCGCGACGGGACGCCCGTGCAGGACATCAGGAAGAGTTTCGACGCGACGAGCAGGGCTAGTCCGGTCCCAAGCGCCACGATCCAGGCCAAGGCCGTGCGCCTCTCCCCGCGTAGCAGCAAATAACCCGCGAGCGCGGCCGACGCAGGCAGCAGGATCACGGCGTCGCCGAACCGCGTGATGGTCCACGTGATGCCCAAGGTCCCCGATCTCCGACGCACGAATGCGCGGACCCTACTAGGCGGGCGGCAACGAAGGGTTTACGAGACCGTTGTGCGTTGGGGCGCAAGGAGTGAACGGGCTTGAGCGAAGAGGGCGCCGAAGATGGCTTTCTGACGCGCTGGTCTCGGCGCAAGCGCGACGCCGCGCTCGCACCGAGCGAGCCGACCCCGGTCGAGCCTGGCCCGGAGCCTCAAGCCCCCGATCTGCCGCCCATCGACAGCCTCGACGCGGGAAGCGACTATGCGGCCTTCTTCCAGGCCGGCGTTCCGGAGGAGGTGAAACGCCTCGGCCTGCGCCGCGCGTGGGTCACCGATCCGGCCATCGCCGAATACCGCTCGCTCGCCGATTACGACTGGGACTTCAACCAGCCGAACTACGGGCAGCTCGCGGAGGCGGCCGAGGACATCCGTGAGATGGTCCGTTCGGTCTTTGGCACTGAGCCCGAGCCCTGTGCCGATCATGCGACCGTCGCGGAGGCCGAAGCCCCAAACGACGAGAGCCCCGAAAAGCCTTCAGAAGAGCCTCCGCCGACGAGCGAGGCCTGATCCGATCGATCAGCGCGGCTGCTCGGTCTTCCGCGGCGCCTCGCCGTCGCGCAGTTCGGGCGCTTGGTCCGGCGGCTGGCGCGTCCCGCCGTTCGGCTTCGTCAGGCCGGTCGACCCGTGATGGGAGCGGTCGATGGCCTGCTGCAGGGCGACTTGGGTCTCGGCGGGCAACTGGTTCGGCACGTTGCGGCCGAGCTGGTTGTTGCCCGGCTCGAGGCTGCGCCGCACGTCCGGATCAGCGACCAGCATGTCCTTCTTCGGGTCGCCGGCTGCGGCCGGCCGGGCCAGGAGGCACGCGGCGGCGAAAAGAGCTGCGGCGAGCCGCGGCGAGGCGTGACGCATGGGGACGGCTCCTGAGAAGGATCTCCGACGACGGCTCAGCATCAACGCCGAGCGGGGCCGATCGGTCCCGTCGGCGCAGGAACCTTCGCCGCGGCGCTTCGTTCCCTTCCTGAAGAACGATGCCAGCGGGCCCTTCCATGCGTCAGGACGATCCGCCCAGAACCGGGCCGAGCCGCCGATCCATCCTCACGCTGGCCGGTACGGCCGGGGCCGTCGCGGCAGGTGCCGCCGCTCTTCCCACCGAAGCGCAGGCTCTCGCCGCGCGTCCGGATCAACGGGCGCAGCGCTACCAGGAGAGCGACCACATCCGGAAATACTACTGGACCAACCGCCGCTGACGGCGAGGAGGCGACCGGCATGCTGACGAAACGTCGCGCGGGCACGGCCCTTCGCTCCGGTCCAAGCATCCGCTTCGCGGACGAGGGACGCTTGCAAGGCTACGACCGGCGCAGCTTCCTTCGTGCCGCAGGCCTGACGGGCGCGAGCCTCGCCGGTCTCGGCGCCCTGGGCACGGGTGCGGTCCGCAAGGCGCAGGCTGCCTCCGAGGTGCCCGGCGGACCGGCGATCGAGCTGCGTCACAGCATCTGCACGCACTGCTCGGTGGGCTGCTCCGTCATCGCCGAAGTTCAGAACGGCGTGTGGGTCGGCCAGGAGCCGGCCCTCGACAGCCCGATCAATCTCGGCACCCACTGCGCCAAGGGCGCGGCCGTGCGCGAGATCACCCACGGCGACCGTCGGGTGAAGTACCCGATGAAGCTCGTGGGCGGCCAGTGGCAGCGTTTGAGCTGGGAACAGGCCATCGACGAGATCGGGGCGAAGCTCCTCAAGATCCGGGAGGAGTCGACCCCGGAAGCGGTGTTCTGGCTGGGTTCTGCCAAGTTCTCCAACGAGAACGCCTACCTCTTCCGCAAGATGGCCGCGTTCTGGGGCACGAACTCCGTCGACCACCAGGCCCGCATCTGCCACTCCACCACCGTCGCCGGCGTCGCCAACACGCTCGGCTACGGCGCGATGACGAACTCCTTCAACGACCTGCGCAATTCCAGGGCCATCATGATCATGGGCGGCAATCCGGCCGAAGCCCATCCGATCTCGATGCAGCACATCCTGCGCGGCAAGGAGATCAACCGCGCCCACATGATCGTGGTCGACCCGCGCTTCACCCGCACCGCGGCCCACGCCACCGAATACGTGCGGCTGCGCCCGGGCACCGACATTCCCGTCGTCTACGGCGTGCTGTGGCACATCTTCAAGAACGGCTGGGAAGACAAGGACTACATCGCCCGGCGCGTCTACGGCATGGACGACGTGCGCAAGGAGGTCGAGAAGTGGCCGCCCGAGGAGGTGGAGCGCGTCTCGGGCGTCCCCGGCGAGCAGTTGAAGCGCGTCGCCGAGATCATGTCCCAGAACAAGCCGTCGACCCTGATCTGGTGCATGGGCTCGACCCAGAAGACCGTCGGCACGGCGAACGTGCGGGCCTACACCATCCTGCAGCTCGCGCTCGGCAACATCGGCGTGCCGGGAGGCGGCGCCAACATCTTCCGCGGCCACTCCAACGTGCAGGGCGCGACGGATCTCGGCCTCGATGTGACGACGCTCCCGGCCTATTACGGCCTCGACGAAGCCGCCTGGCGCCATTGGGCCCGGGTCTGGGACGTGGACTTCGACTACCTCGCCTCGCGCTTCGCTACGCCGGAGCTGATGCGGACGAAGGGTATTCCGACGACGCGCTGGTTCGATGCCGTCAACCTACCCAAGGACCAGGTCCAGCAGCCGGATCGGCTCCGGGCCGTCATGGTCTTCGGGCACGGCGGCAACACGGTCGTGCGCCAGCCCGACATGATGAAGGCGATCGACAAGCTCGATCTCGTCGTCGTCTGCGACCCGCACCCCACCACGTTCGCCATCGGCGGCAACCGGCGCGACAACACCTATCTCCTGCCGGCCGCGACCCAATTCGAGATCCGCGGCACCCGGACCAACTCCAACCGCTCGATCCAGTGGGCCGACGAGGTGGTCAACCCGATCTTCGAATCCAAGGGCGACCACGAGACGATGTATCTCCTGGCCCGGCGCCTCGGCTTCGCGGACCAGATGTTCAAGCACATCGGGGTCGACGGCACGGAGCCGAACATCGAGGACATCCTGCGGGAGATCAATCGCGGCACCTGGTCTATCGGCTATACCGGGCAGTCCCCTGAGCGGCTCAAGCTCCACATCAAGCATCAGGCCGACTTCGACCCGGAAACCCTGCGGGCCACCCAAGGCCCGTGCCAGGGCGAGTACTACGGGCTGCCCTGGCCGTGCTGGGGCTCGCCCGATCAGAAGCATCCGGGCAGCCCGGTGCTGTACAATTCGAACATCCCGGTGAAGGACGGCGGCGGCGGCTTCCGGGCGCGCTTCGGCGTCGAGCGCAACGGCGTCTCCATGCTCGCCGACGGCACGGCGCCGCCCGGCTCCGAGATCCCGGACGGGTACCCTGAATTCACCATGGCCGTGCTGCGCAAGCTCGGTTGGGATGCCGATCTCACCCCCGACGAGCGCGCCGTCATCGAGATGATCGGCGGCAACGACATCGACCGGGTGAGCTGGCAGACGGACCTGTCGGGCGGCATCCAGCGCGTCGCCATCGCCCATGGCTGTAGTCCCTGCGGCAACTCGAAAGCCCGGGCCAACGCCTGGAACCTGCCCGATCCGGTCCCGACCCACCGCGAGCCGATCTACACGCCGCGGACCGACCTCCTCGCGCAGTATCCGACGCGGCCGGACAACCGGGACTTCCGCCTGCCGAATGTCGGCTTCTCGGTGCAGCAGGAAGCGGCCAAGCGCGGCATCGCCAAGGCGTTTCCCATGGTCCTGACATCGGGCCGCCTCGTGGAATACGAAGGCGGCGGCGAGGAGACGCGCTCGAACCGCTGGCTCGCCGAACTCGTCCAGGAGGCCTACGCCGAGATCAACCCGAAGGACGCGGCGCAGCTCGGCGTGAAGGACGGCCAGATGGTCTGGCTGCGCGGGCCGGAGAACGAGTCCCGGGCCCTGGTGAAGGCTCTCGTCACCGAGCGGGTGGGGCAGGGCGTCGTGTTCATGCCCTTCCATTTCGGCGGTATGTTCCAGGGCGAGAATCTGCGGGCGAAATACCCGCAAGGCGCCGACCCGATCGTCGTCGGCGAGAGCGTCAACACCGTCACGACCTACGGCTACGACCCGGTCACCGCCATGCAGGAGACCAAGGTCACGCTCTGCCGCGTTGAACCGGCTTAGATCACGAGAGGAAGAGCGCATGGCCCGCATGAAATTCCTCTGCGATTCGGAACGCTGCATCGAGTGCAATGCCTGCGTCACCGCGTGCAAGAACGAGCACGAGGTGCCCTGGGGCATCAACCGGCGGCGGGTGGTCACGCTGAACGACGGCAAGCCGGGCGAGCGGTCCGTCTCCATGGCTTGCATGCACTGCACGGACGCCCCTTGCGCGTCCGTCTGCCCGGTCGACTGCTTTCTCCAAACCGCCGACGGCATCGTCCTTCACTCGAAAGACGTCTGTATCGGCTGTGGCTATTGTTTCTACGCCTGTCCGTTCGGCGCCCCGCAATACCCCAAGGCGTCGAATTTTGCCTCCAAGGGCAAGATGGACAAATGCACCTACTGCGCGGGCGGGCCTGAGATCGACAACTCGCCGGCCTCTTTCGAGAAGTACGGTCGCAACCGCCTGGCCGAGGGCAAGCTGCCGCTGTGCTCGGAGATGTGTTCGACCAAGGCCCTGCTCGCTGGCGACGGTGAGATGATCGCCACGATCTACCGCGAGCGGGTGCTGCGCCGCGGCTACGGCTCGAACGCCTGGGGATGGTCGACGGCCTACCGGGACAGCCCGTCGCCGATGAGCCCCGGCAATTCCGAGTGGAAGCCTGAATACGCCGCCGAGAGCCGGAGAGGGGCATGAGCATCCTTCGCCTTCTGCTCACGATCGTCCTGCTCGCCTTCGCCGCGCCGTCCTTCGCCCAATCGAGCAACGCGGCGCAGGATCGCGGCGTGCACCTCAACCCGCAACGCGAGCCGGTTGCCGACGAACAGCAGCTCCTCACCATCCTGCGCGATGGCCGCCTGCCGGACGGCAAGGTGACGGGGAACGTCTACATCCCGGACGCGAAAGCCGCGGTTCTGATCCAGCCCGAGGGACGCTTCTGGCGCGATTTCAAGGTGACCGGCTCGCGCTGGGTCCACGCGATCCTGTTCCTGCTCGCGGTCGCCGCGGTCGCGGCGCTGTTCTTCTTCCGAGGCGGCCAGACCTACGAACGCGACCCGCAGGGTCGCCGGATCAAGCGCTTCCGCGCGGTCGACCGCTTCGCCCATTGGCTGACGGCCGTGAGCTTCGTCCTGCTCGCGCTGACCGGCCTGAACTTCGTGTTCGGACGCGTCCTCGTGCAGCCGCTCGTCGGCGACGCGGCCTTCTCTACGATGAGCTATTGGGGGCTCGTGTCCCACAACTTCATCGGCTTCGCCTTCATCCTCGGCATCCTCTACATGACGGTCGCCTGGATGCAGGACAACTGGTTCGGACGCGTCGACGTCGAGTGGATGAAGCGTGCGGGCGGCTATTTCGGCGGCGAGGAGCCGCCGGCCGAGAAGTTCAACGCCGGCCAGAAGCTCATCTACTGGATTTCCGTGTTCGGCGGTTTCGGCATCGCGGTCACCGGCATCCTGATGATGACGGCGATCTCCTGGCTCGGGGTGACGGGCATGCAGATCGCCCAAGGCGCGCATACGCTCATCGCGGCCGGCCTCATCGCCGTGGTCATCGGCCACGCCTATCTCGGCTCGGTTGGCGTCCAGGGCTCGTTCGACGCCATGTCGAAGGGCGACGTGGACCTCGAATGGGCGCGCACCCACCACCCGCTCTGGGTCGAGCGGGTTCTCAGCGGTCAAGAGACGCTTCGTGGAGGGCCGCGCCGTTCGCCTCACCCCGAACCTGCGGAGTAGGTTGGCAGCATGCGCGTATTCCTCCTGTCCTGTCTTGGCGTCGCCCTGATCGCGGCAGCGGCTTACGCGATCCTGGAGGGCGGCTTCGCGCGCAACGCCGGCGACGCTTTCGCCCGGGCCGGCTCGACCCGGGTGTCGGACGAGTACAAGCCTGATCCGGCCGGTTATCTCTCCCACGTCCAGGCGCCTGCCGGCGGCAAGACATCGGGCCGGTCGCAGACGAGCGAGACCGCACCACCCGTGCGTCAGTAGCTCAGCCGATCGGCGGCGCGGCGCGGGTGTAGCCCTGGCTCGCCGCGATAAGCGTGCGCGTGTAGTCGCTCTGCACCTCCCCGGACCGGAGCGCAGCGGCGGTGGTCTCCTCCACCACCGCGCCGTGACGCATGACGAGAAGGCGGTCGCACAGATGCGCCACCACGGCGAGGTCGTGGCTGACGAGCACGTAGGTAAGATTAAGGGACGAGCGCAACTCTTCGAGCAGATTGAGGATTTCCGCCTGAACCGAAGCGTCGAGGGCCGAGGTCGGCTCGTCGAGGAGCAGCACCTTCGGGCGCAGGATGAGTGCCCGCGCGATGGCTATGCGCTGGCGTTGCCCCCCTGAGAGCTGGTGCGGGTAGCGGAAGCGGAACGATGGTCCGAGGCCGACTTCCTTCAGGGTGGCGAGGATCCGCGCCTCCGCGCCGCGCGTCTCGCCGTGGATGGCGAGCGGCTCGGACAGGATCTGGTCGACGGCGTGTCGCGGGTGCAGTGACCCGTAGGGGTCCTGGAACACCATCTGGACCGTGCGGTAGAAGGCTTTGGTGCGCGGCGTCGGGACCGGCTGTCCGTCGACATGGATGGTGCCGCCGGACACCGGGGCCAAGCCGCAGATCGCGCGCAGCACCGTCGACTTGCCCGATCCGGACTCGCCGACGAGCCCGTAGGCTCCCCCGGCCGGAACCGAGAAACTCGCCTCCGCCACGGCCGTCGTGCGGAGCCGGCCGGTGCCATAGATGACCTGCAATCGATCGACGGACAGCATCACTCGGCCCAGGCCGCGTCGCGCTGCAGGGTCGGCAAGGGATGGCGGTCGCCGACGAGCGTCGGCAGGCAGTCGAGGAGCCCTTGCGTGTAGGGGTGCTTGGCGTCCCGTAATTCCCTCGCTTCGAGCGCCTCCACGACCCGGCCGGCATACATCACGAGCACTCGGTCGCAGAAGGAGGAAACGAGCTTCAGGTCATGGGAGATCAGGATCAGGCCCATGCCGCGCTCGGAGACGAGCTCGTCGAGGATGCGCAGCACCTCGATTGCCACCGTCACGTCCAGCGCCGAGGTGGGCTCGTCGGCGATGAGCAGGTCGGGTTCGGTCACGAGCATCATGGCGATCATGGCGCGCTGCCCCATGCCGCCCGAGACCTCGTGGGGGTAGAGCGCGAAGACGCGGGCGGGATCGCGCATCTTGACCGCCTCGAGCATGGCAAGCGCCCGGTCCTTGGCCTCGGCCCGGCTCGCCTTGGCGTGCGCCCGGTAGGCCTCGATGATCTGCGCCCCGATCGTCATCACCGGGTTGAGCGAGTATTTCGGGTCCTGCATGACCATGGTCATGCGCTCGCCGCGCAAGGTCCGGAGCTGTCGTCGCGAGGCGCTCAGGAGGTCGGTGCCGTCAAAGGCAAGGCGCTTCGCCGTCACCTCGCCAGGTGGCGGCGTCAGCCCGAGGATGGCCCGGCCGGTCTGCGACTTGCCGGACCCGGACTCGCCCACGATTCCAAGGCGCTCCCGCCCGAGCGTGAAAGACAATCCCCGCACGGCGTGGACCGTGCCCGTCCGCAGGTGGAAGCGGACGTGAAGATCCTCGACCTCGAGGAGAGGGCGATCGCTCATCGGGCGGCCTTGGGATCGAGCACGTCCCGCAGGCCGTCGCCGAGAAGGTTGAAGCCGAGGCTGACGATGCAGATGGCAAGCCCCGGCACGGTCGCGACCCACCAATAGTCGATGAGGTAGTTGCGTCCGGTCGCGACCATGGCGCCCCATTCGGGGGTCGGTGGCTGCGCCCCCAGCCCGAGGAAGCCGAGGCCGGCGGCGGTCAGGATGATGCCCGCCATGTCGAGCGTCACGCGCACGATCACGGAGGACAGGCACAGCGGCACCACGTGCTTCCAGATGATCCGCGCCGTCGAGGCGCCCTGGAGGCGCACGGCCGCGATGAAATCCGAGTTGCGGATGGTCAGCGTCTCGGCCCGGGCGATGCGGGCGTAGGGCGGCCAGGAGGTGATCGCGATGGCGATCACCGCGTTCTCGATTCCGGGCCCGAGGGCCGCGACGAAGGCGAGCGCCAAGATGAGCCGGGGAAAGGCGAGGAAGATGTCGGTCAGGCGCATCAGCACCGCATCGACCCATCCGCCGAGGTAACCCGCCACGGTGCCGACGAGGAGGCCGATCGGAGTAGCGATAATTGAGACGAGGGCGACGACGAAGAGCGTGATACGCGAGCCATGGAGAAGCCGCGAGAGGATGTCCCGCGCCTGATCGTCGGTGCCGAACAGGTTCGTCCAGCTCGGCGGCAGGAGCCGTTGGGTGCGCAGGTCACCGCCGGCGACGGGAGAAAATGGCGCGAGGAGGTCCGCGAAGATCGCGACCAGGATGAGGAGGAAGACGATGACGAGCCCCACAACCGCGAGCGGATTGCGCGCGAAGGCGCGCCAGCCGAGGTAGGCGCGTCCGAGCCTCGCCTGCGTCCGAGACTCAGGGGTGGGCGAGAGGAGCCACTCTCGCCAAGTCGGTGCCGGGGCGGAGAGGGGCGTGCTCATCGCGTCCTCGGATCGAGCAGCCGATAGAGCAGGTCGCTCATCAGGTTCAGCCCGACGAAGATCGCGCCGATGACGAGCGTGCCGCCGAGCACGGCGTTCATGTCGGCGTTCTGCAGCGAGTTGGTGATGTACTGGCCAAGCCCCGGCCAGGCAAAAACCGTCTCAGTGAGGACGGAGCCTTCGAGAAGCCCCGCGTAAGAGAGCGCGATCACCGTGACGAGCGGCACGGCGGCGTTGCGCAGCGCGTGGCGCCAGATCACCCGCGCCTCCGACAGACCCTTCACCCGGGCGGCGGTGACGTATTCCTGCTGCAGCTCGTTCAGCATAAACGAGCGCGTCATGCGGCTGATATAGGCAAGCGAGAAATAGCCGAGCAGGCCGGCGGGCAAGGCGATGTGGCCGAGCGCGTTGCGGAACGCGTCCCACTGGCCCTGCATCGCCGTGTCGAGGAGAACGAGGCCGGTCGTCTCCGTGTAGAGGTACGAATAGGAGACGTCGATCCGCCCGGGACCTTCGACCCAGCCGAGCTTGGCGTAGAAGAGCAGCAGGCTCATCAGACCGAGCCAGAAGATCGGCACCGAGTAGCCGACGAGGCCGACGACCCGCACGATCTGGTCGATCCAGCCGCCGCGCCTCACCGCCGCGAGCACGCCGAGCGGAACGCCGATCAGGGTGCCGATCAGGGTTCCGAGCGTCGCGAGCTCGAGGGTCGCCGGAAACACCCGGGCGATATCCGAGATCACCTGATTCGAGGTCAGCACGGAGGTGCCGAAATCACCCGTAACGGCGCGCTTGAGGTAGACCCAGAACTGCTCGGCTAAGGGCAGGTCGAGCCCGAGCTCGCGGCGCACGCGGTCATAGACCTGGGGCGGGGCACGATCGCCCACGATGGCGATCACCGGATCGATGGGCACGACGCGGCCGATGATGAAGGTGACGGCGAGCAACCCGAGCAGGGTGACCGCCGTCATGCCCATGAAACGCGCTAGACCGGCGAGGAAGGGGAGGAGGGCTCCGGCGAGTCCTCCTCGGGTCGTGGCGGGCATTTACTTCCGCGCGGCGGTGACGGAGTTCGTGCTGAACGACGGGCCGATGATGAAGCCCTCGACGTTCTTGCGGACGGCCGCGACCTCGATCTGCTGGAACATGGTGATGAACGGGCCGTTGGCCATCACGTCTTTCTGCAGCTCGCGATAGATCGCGGCACGCTTGTCCGCGTCACGTTCCAGGACGGCGGCGCGGGTTTTTTGGGTGAGCGCGCCCGGATCCCAGGCGTTGCGCCAGGTGAGGGGCTTTGCCTTCGCGTCGTCCGCATTGTTGTCGTTCGCCGCGAAGGTGTCGGCGTTGGTGTTCGGGTCCTGATAGTCGGCGCCCCACTGGCCGATGAAGATGTCATGCTGGCGCGCGCGGTACTTCGTGAGCACCTGCTTGCCGTCGCCCGGGATGAGGTCGAGCTTTACGCCCGCTTGCGCGAAGGTCTGCTGGATGGCCTGCGCCATGCCGGTGATCTCCGGCGTGGAGCGGGTGTCCATCGTGATCGTGAGGCCGTTCGGATGGCCGGCCTTGGCGAGGAGCTCCTTCGCCTTCGCCACATCGAGCTTGTACGGATTCTCGTTGAGGACGCCGAGGAAGCCCTCCGGCAGGAAGGTCTGATGGACCTTCACCTTGTACTTCATGATGGTGTCGGCCATCGCCTGGTAGTCGACGAGGTGTTTGAGCGCCTCGCGCACCTCGGGCTTCGCCAGCGTCGCGTTCTTCTGGTTCAAGCCCATGTAGTAGAGGGTGCCCTTCGGCCCGTCCTGGATCTTGATGTTCGGATCCTTGCGGACCGCGTCGATCTCCTCCGGACTGAGGTTGCGGGCGATGTCGATGTCGCCCTTCTCGAGCAGGAGGCGCTGCGTCGCGGTTTCCTTCAGGTGCCGGTATATCACCCGGGTCAGCGTCGGCTTCGTCGTGGCGTTTTCGTTCCGCTCGAGGACCACGACCTCGTTGGCCTTCCAGTCGCGAATCTTGAACGGGCCGGAGCCGGCGTAGCGGGTCTTGAGCCAACCATAGCCGAGGTCGCCATCCTTCTCGTTCTGCAGGACGAGCTTCTTGTCGACGATGGAAGCGACCGTCGCGGTCAGGGAATACAGGACGAAGGTGGGCGCGTAGGGCTTGTCGACCTCGAGCGTGAGCTCGAGCGGACCGGTCTGCTTGATCTTGTCCTTCACGTTGTCCTTGGTCAGGCCGAACTGGCCGAGGATGAAGGCCGGGGACTTGTCGAGCAGCACCGCGCGATGGAGGGAGAACACTACGTCCTCGGCGGTCAGCGGATTGCCCGACGCGAATTTCTTGCTTGGCTTGATTTTGAACGTGTGCGTCTTGCCGTCCGGCGATGTGGTCCAGGACTCGGCCACGTTGCTCGAGAGCTTGGTGACGTCCTTGTAGTCGAAGCTGATGAGGGTCTCGTAGGCGTTGCCGGCGATTTCGCTGCCCGAGAACTCGAAGATCTCGGCCGGGTCGAGGGAGATCAGGTCGTCGATCCACCAGCCCATCACCAGCGTGTCCGACGGCGTCGCGGCTTTCGCCGCGCCAAGGCCGAAGGCGAGCGCCGCCACCGCCGCCATGGTGCGAAATCGTTTCATCGTGCCGTTCCCTCCTTAACGTCCGCGTCGTCGGTGGTTCGCGTCGAACGAAGTTGACGCCACGGCAGGCGCCCTGTCGAGTCCGCGCGGGACGAGGGAGCCCGCCCAGGCGCTGCATTCACCCCTGCGTTCGGCGCGCGTCCAGCAGCTCGCTCACGCGGCGACGCACCTCGCTCGGCAGGAACGGCTTCTCGATGACCGGCGAGCCGATCTCGTCGAGGAACGACTCGAGATTGTGGTGCAGCGTGTCGCCGGTGATGAAGAGAACCGCCGGCGGCTGCGGCAGCTTGAGGCCGCGCAGTTCCCGCAGCAGCCCCGGGCCGTCGAGCTCCGGCATGCGCAGGTCGCTCATGACGAGGTGATACGGGTGCTCCCGCAGGTAGCGCAGCGCCACTGCCCCGTTCTCGGCGATGTCGACCCGGCTCGCCATGGGCGCGACGATCTCGGAGAGGAGCTGGGCGATGTCGGGCTCGTCGTCGACGATAAGGATCGCGGTCGGCGAAGGGGCGGGGATCTCTTCGGGCATCGGCGCCGTGACGGCGGAGGCGCCCTCGGCCTGCGCCGTCGGCAACAGCATGACGAAGGTGGCGCCGCCGCCCGCACTCTCCTCCGCCCGCAGGCTGCCGCCGTGGGACTGCACGATCCCGAGGCACACCGAGAGGCCGACGCCCGTGCCCTTGCCGACGGGCTTCGTCGTGAAGAACGGGTCGAAGATCTTGGAGCGGATCGCGTCGGGGATGCCCGGTCCGTTATCGGCAACGGTCACCCGTACCCATCCCGCGCCATCCGGCTGCGCCGCGATGCGCAGGCGCCGGTCCGATCGCCGCTCCTGCAAGGCCTGCTGCGCGTTGACCACGAGGTTCATCACCACTTGGCCCAGCTGGTCGGCATCGCCCCATACGGGCGGTAAGTTCGGGGCGAGATCGATCTCCAGGCCGATCCCACTGCTGCGCAGGCCATAGGACGTGAGTTCGAGGGAGGTCCGCAGAACCTGGCCGAACGGAACGGCGGCGTATTCCGGGGTGCGCTGACGCGCGATGGCGAGGAACGAGCGCACGATCCGGGCGCAGCGCTCGGCGGCGGTGTAGATGCGTTCACCGCGCTCGGCGGTGCGCGCGTCGGTCGCCGTTTCCTTGAGGAGGGCGGTCTGCGCCAGGACGACGGAGAGCGGGTTGTTGAGCTCGTGGGCGACGCCCGCCAGCAGGGAGCCGAGCGCCCCGAGCTTCTCGCTCTGATGCAGGGCTTGCTGTTGCTCCGCGAGCCGCGCCTCGGTGCCCCGCCGCTCGGTGAGGTCGCGGATGGTAGCGATCCACGCGTCGTTCTCCTCCAGGTTGGCCCGGGTCACGGTGACCTCGGCCGGGAAGAGGCTTCCATCGGCGCGGCGCAACTCGGCTTCGAGGCGCCGGGCGACGCGCTCGGCTCCGAGCAATCCCGCTAGGCCGAAGGTCTCGAGAGGAGCGCCGTCCTGCCGCTCATCGCCGAGCATGGCCGCGCGGCTCACGCCGAACAGCGCCTCCGCGGCGGGATTGAAGGCCAGGACGCGGCCGCCGGAATCGGTGATCACGATCCCGTCCAGGGCCGCCTCGACCACCGAGCGCATCAGGAGCTCGCTCGTGCGCTGCTTCGCCTCGGCCAGACGCAGTGAGCTCACGTCGAGGCCGACGGTGACGATGTGCTCGACCTCGCCCGCGGCGTCGAGGAGCGGAACCTTCGTCGAGAGCACGATGACGCGCCGCCCGTCGCGCTGCGGGTAATCGACCTCGTAATAGGGAAGCGCCCGCTTCGTCGCGAGGACGATCCGGTCGCGCTCGGCGACCGAGTAGCCGAGGTCGCCGAAAACCTCGACGGGGGTGTGCCCGAGACACTTCTCCCGGGTCACGCCCCAGTACTCGGTGAAGAAGCGGTTGACGAACTCGTAGCGGTCGTCGCGGTCCTTGACGTGCACCGTGCCCGGAAAGGCGTCCATGACGGCTTCGAGGAGCCGCCGGAGCCCGTCGCCGCCGCTCTGGCCCCAGGCGGTCAAGGCGGATTCCAGATCGGCCACTCGGGCCGTCAGGGCCCGGTTCTCGGCCTCGAGCGCCGCGAGCCGCGCGTCGGCGGGCTCAGCCGTCATCGCGAAGTTTCCTCTCTCCCGAGCCGGTTCCCGGCGCCTGCGGCGGCAGGTCTATGGCAAAATGAGAGCTTCCGGAAGGGAGGCGTCGCGGGGAGCGTATTTAGGCCGATTCGCCGAGATCTTTCGTGAGCCGGCAGCCGCTGATTTTCCAGCTGCCATCGGCCTGCCGCTCGAGGCTGTAGATCGCGAGCCAGTCCTCACCGTCCGCGTCGCGCAGCAGCACCGATTGCGTGATCTCGTCGGCGCTGTCCTTGAGCTCGCCGAAGAGAACGCTGCGCGGCTTGTAGACCGGCCGGTAGCCCTCGCGAACCATGCGCATGAAGCTTTCCTGGTTCGGGAACATGCGCTGGATCGTCGGGGCCGCGTAGCCGTAGGCCGCAGCACCGTCGTCGCGGCGCATGGCATCGATCTGTTGCTCGATGACGCCCCGGATGGCGCTCTTGTCGGCGCTCTCGAGGGCCGCGGCAGCCCCCGACCAGGCGAGGAAAAACACGATGATCCAGCGCAGCATGAAAGCGATCTCCGACATTGCTTGAGCTAGTGCCCGGGAACGGCCTGCCAAGCCGCATCTCCCTTACGGCTCACGAAGTGCTTTCGTTTCAGCGCGACATGCGGCGCCCAGCTGCCCGCCGTTCGCCCGAAACATCCGCGGGCGAAGACGGTTTCATTCGCTTAACGCGATCGAAACCGGAACACAGCGGAAACGAACCGCGTTCTCACACCGCGGGGTATGGAGAGACGTCATGGCTGCTCATGTCTTCCCCTTCGTTCTCGGCATCGTCGCGCCGCTCGTGGCTGGCGGCTGGCTGATCCTGCACTAGATGGAAGGACGGCCCGCGTTCGGGCTGCTTTTCATCCTGTACGATCGATCCCGAGGAGCTGCCCCGTCCCGATGAGCGCCGCGCCGCCTGCGCCGAGCGTCCCGGCCTCGCACCTCGTCGAGGGTGCGGGCTGGGCGTTGTTCGTCGACTTCGACGGCACGCTGGTCGACATCGTCGCCCGGCCCGAAGATGTCGCCGTCGATCCCAAGCTGAAGGAGACGCTCGTCCGGCTGCACGCTCAGCTCGACGGGGCTCTCGCCATCGTGACCGGCCGCGCCGTGGCCGTCGTCGATGATTTCCTCGAGCCGGTTCGCCTCGACGTCGCGGGCCTGCACGGCGTCGAGCGCCGCGTCGGCCCCCGCGTCGCCATCCCCCGGACCGACGAGCGGATTGCCGCGCTCGCAGTGACGCTCGCCGACGAATACGCGGTCATCCCTGGGATCGTCGTCGAGAACAAGGGCCGCACGGTCGCCCTGCACTGGCGGCTCGCCCCCGACCGCGCCGAGGAAGCCATGGCCCGCATGCGCGCTGCCGTCGCCACCCTCGGCGATGGCTACCGGCTGCAATGGGGCAAGGCTGTTGCCGAGATCCTGCCCGCCGGCGTCTCCAAGGGGGTGGCGATCGAGGAGATCATGGCCCTGCCGCCCTATGCCGGCCGCCGGCCGATTTTCGTCGGCGACGACCTCACGGACGAGCACGGCTTCGAGGCGGTCAACCGGCTCGGGGGCGTGTCCATCCGCGTCGGCGAGGGATCGACGGTGGCTAAGCGTCGCCTACCGGACCCGTCGGCGTTCCGGTTCTTGCTTTCTACCTGGGCCGAGGCCGGTGCGATCGCGCTTGAGGAAACGGCGGACGCCTGAAACGTTGGATGCCGTGATCCTTTGATCCTCCGACGCAGGGACGATGCCGGACCAACGACCTATCCTCATCGGCGACATTGGCGGAACGAACGCCCGCTTCGCCCTGATCGACGGTTCCGCCGAGAAAACGGTGCGCGGGGCAAGCGTTCTGCCGCGCTGCCTGACCGTCGACTTTCCGGATCCTCTCAGGGCGATCCGCGCGGCTCTGTCCAGCCAGTCGGGGCCGGCGCCCGGGCGCGCCCTTCTCGCCGTCGCGACGAAGGTCGAAGGGCCGGTCGTCCGGCTGACCAACGCCGCCTGGACCATCGATGCGGCGGCGATCGGCGAAGGGCTCGGCCTGGAGCAAGTCGAACTCGTCAACGACTACGTGCCGATGGCCGCAGCCGCGGCGGTGCTCGACGGATCATCCGGCGACCTCGCCTGGATCGGCGAGGCGCGCCCGAGCCGGCGCGGGCCGATTGTCGTCCTCGGGCCCGGCACGGGGTTCGGCGCGGCCGCGCTCCTGCTGGCGGGCGAGCGGCGGCTCGTCCAGTCGACGGAGGCGGGCCATGTCGACCTCGGGCCCGCGGACGACGACGAGGCCCGCTTCTGGCCGTACCTGGAGCGCGTCGAGGGGCGGATCACCGTGGAGACCGTTCTCTCTGGCCCGGGCCTGCTTCGGCTCTACCGGGCTATGGGGGCCTTGCGGGGCGTCCCGGGCGAGTGCCTCTCATCGCACGAGATCGTTTTGCGAGGGGTGAGCGCAGCCGACCCGCTGGCACGGGACGCGCTCCACGCCTTCGCCCGGCTGCTCGGGCGCGTCGCCGGCGACCTCGCCCTGATCTTTTCCGCGACGAGCGTGCTGATCGGCAGCGGGATCGCCCCGAGCCTCGTGTCCTTCCTGAAGGCCAGCGGCTTGCGCGCGGCCTTCTCGAACAAAGCGCCCTTCGCCTCGGTTCTCGAGAACATCCCGACCGGCGTGATCCTCGAACCCGATCCCGCCTTGCGCGGCCTCGCGGTCATGGCCCGGGATCCCGACCGTTTCCTCTACGACCACGCGCTCTGGACGGACGCGTCCGGCAATGGCGGTCAGCCGGCGGGATAGAACCCGAAGGCGAAAGCCACGAAGGCCAGCACGACGGCGATCAGCGCGACGGCGCCGAGGCGGTTGAACCGAGTTTCCGTCATGTTGCTGTGTCTCCCGCCGTGAGGGGCCGCGAGCGGCCGGATGTGGGAGACTAAGAGGCCCGGCGCGGGCAGGTTCCACTCTCGGGCCGCGTCGCGACCTCAGGCCGCCTCCGCCGGGCCGCGCAGCCGCAGGGTCAGGTCGAGGAGGGCGCGGTCGTGCAGCACGATCATGCGCTCCTTGGGCTTGAGCCATTGCACGACCTCTTCGAGACTCTCGGCCTCGACCAGCTTGGCCTGCGCCAGCGCCCGATCCGGGTCGACTTCGCCGCGGCGCCGCGCGGGGCGGGGCGGGAGCATGGCCTCGTGAGCCACCCGCAGCGCCGGATCGCGGTGCAGGGCCAGGAAACAATCCTCGTCGTCGAAGCCGCTCTGGGCATTGCGCGCCTGCAGCGCGTTGGCGTGAGTCGCGATCGGCGGCGGTCTGGACTCCTCCGGCGTCAGCAGCAGGCCGAGGCGCTTGAGGGCCAGGCCCGCCCCGAGTTGGCCGCTGAGCCACGACAAAGGAATCGCGAGCACGAGGCCGACGATGGTCGGCGACATCCAAAGAAACAGGGACGTCGCGATCAGGAAGGCGGATATACCTGCGAAGAGCCCGAGCGCGGTGTGCCAGCGATGGCGCCGCACGATGTCGCGGAAGGGGATCGAGCCGTCATCCCGCCGCTGCGGGTTCCAGCCCGTGTCCCGCCCGAGGAGGATCTGGAACACCGAGCCGGACTGGATGAGCATGAGGATCGGCGCCATGAGCGCCGACAGGATGACCTCCAGCAAGGCCGAAAGGGTCAGCCGTACCGCGCCGCCGCTCGCCCGCCGCGCGTCCGACCGGATGAGGGCGAGGACGAGGCCGAAGAGTTTCGGCGCGAGCAGGATGCCCATCGTGAGGGCGAAGAGCGCGAGCGCCCGTTCGGGATCGAAGCGGGGCCAGACCGGAAAGAGGTGGAAGTCCCGGCTGAAATATTCCGGCCGGATGTAAGTGGTCTGGAGAACGAGGGCGATGCCGACGATGAGCTGGAACAGCCAGAAGGGCGAGGCGAGGTAGGAGGCGATGCCCGTCGCGAAGTGCTGGCGAGTCGGCCATTTCAGCCCGCTCGCGCCGATGATGCGCATGTGCTGCAGGTTGCCCTGGCACCAGCGCCGGTCGCGGGCGGCGAGGTCGATGAGCGAAGGCGGGCTCTCCTCGTAGGAGCCGCCGAGGTCGGGCAGCATATACACCGTCCAGCCACCGCGCCGGATCAGGGCCGCCTCGACGAAGTCGTGGCTGAGCACGTGGCCGCCGAGGGGCGGCTTGCCCTTAAGATCGGGCAGGCCCGCCTGCTCGGCGAAGGCTCGCGTGCGGATGATCGCGTTATGACCCCAATAGTTGCCGTCCCGCCCGGACCAGACGGACAGGCCCGTCGCGATCACGGGGCCGTAGATCTTGGCGGCGAACTGCTGCAGCCGCGCGAAGAAGGTGTTGCGGTTGATGATGAGGGGCAGCGACTGGATGATGCCGGCGTCCGGGTCCGCCTCCATGGCGGCAGCGAGACGAACGACGCATTCGCCAGTCATCAGGCTATCGGCGTCGAGCACGAGCATGTGCTCATAGGCGCCGCCCCAGCGCGTCACGAAATCGGCGATGTTGCCGGCCTTGCGGTGGTGGTTCTTCTCGCGGTGTCGGTAGTAGAGCCGGCTGTCGGGGCCGAGCCGCTCGCGCAGGGCGAGGAAGGCGCGCTCCTCGGCGATCCAGGCGTCGGGCTGCGTCGAGTCGGAGAGCACGAAGTAGTCGAACTGCGCGCCGTGCCCGGTCGCGTCGATGGATTCCCGCATCGCCTCGAGGGCCGCGAAGGTGCGCGCGGTCGACTCGTTGTAGACGGGCATGACCACCGCTGTCCGGCTCTTCAGGGCCGGCGGGATCGGCGGGGCCGGGGGACGGCGCAGGAGCGCGAAGAAGCCGAGCAGCCCGTTCGTGAAGGCGAGCGCGATCCAGGAGAAGTTGATCGTGAACAGGACGAGCAGGACGTACTGCAGGATCGTCGTGCGGCTCACCGACACGACCTGGTACATCTGATACGCGCCGTAGGCCGTGAGGAGCGCCGCGCCGCCGAAGACGAAGAGCCTCGCAGCCCAGGGCGCGCGGTAGAGGTGCGGCGCCGCGAGAGAGCGCTCCCGTCCTCTGGACCAGTCGCGGAAGGACTGAACCGGCATGTCGAGCCGGTTCTCCTCGGGCATAGCGGGTTCAAGCCGCGGCGGCGCCGCGACGTCCGACGTGTCGTGAGGGCTCAAGGCGTCCAACGATAGAGCCATGTCTCGGTGATCGGCTTCCCGCCCGCTTCGAGGAGAAGCCGCATCTCACAAGCGTTTTCGTTGCCGGGGTCAAGCTCGAAACCGACCCGGATCGTCTTGCGCTCGGGGTAAGGCCAAACCCTAAGACCCTGGATCGAGCCCGGGCTCGTGGACAGGATCGGGCGCATGTCGGGCAGGGGAGCGCCGAGCTCGTCCCCGGCGAAGTCGACGATGAAACGGCGTCGCCGGCCCTGGCTCCCGCGCCCGACCAATGAGGTCGACACAGTCGCGAGGGGCGGGCGCTCGGGCTGGCCCCAGCCCCAGAACTGCCGGTAGGCCACGGCATATTCCGATCCGGCGGGGACCGGAGCCCGCGGACGCCAATAGGCCAGGACGTTATCGTTGATCTCCGAATCGCTCGGGATCTCGATAAGCTGGACGACGCCCTGGCCCCATTCGCCGAGGGGCTCGGTCCAGAGCGTCGGGCGCGTCTCCCAGCGCTGCTCGTCATCCTGGAAATGGGCCGGGTCGCGCTCGCGCTGGACGAGGCCGAAGCCGCGCGGGTTCCGGTCGACGAAGGCGGAAAGCTGGAGCGTCTCGGGATTCTGGAGCGGACGCCACAGCCATTCGCCGCCACCGGTCAGCATGCGCAGACCGGTCGAGTCGTGGACGGCGGGGCGGGCGTCGTCGACGTTGCGGCGGTCGTTCGGGCCGAAGAGGTAGGTCGAGGCCATCGCGCCGAGGCCGACATGGTCGAGGTTGACCCGTGGAAACAGGGTGAGCTCGACGTCGATGATCGTCATGTCGCCGGGGCGGAACGTCATGCGCGCGGCGCCCGAGGCCGACTCGGTGTCGAGCAGCGCGTGCAGCACGAGGGCGGTGCTGCCGGCCGCCGGCCGCTCGATCCAGAAGGCGCGAGAAAGCGGGAACTCCTCGCCTCGCGTCTCGGCGGGCTTCAGGGTCAACGCGCGCGAGACCACGCCGTAGGTCTGACCGCGGGCGAGGGCGCGAAAGAAGCTTGCTCCTTGTAGGACCGCAAAGTCGAACGGCGCTCCGCCGCCTTGCGTCGCCTGCAGGCGGATGCCCGAATAGCCGATGTCGGCGGCCGGCCCTTGGGCGGCGACCCGGCCGAAGTCGAAGCGGTTGCGATCGTAGACGATCCGCCGAACGGTCCCGTCCTCCACGATGAAGAGCGCGACCGGGTTCGCGTATACGAAGCCGCGGTGCAGGGGCTCGATGCGGAAGCCGCGGCCCTCGCCCGCCCAGATCAAGGTCTCGGGACGAGCGCGGATGCCGGCATATTGCTCGAAGGAGAGCCGCGCAAACTCCTCGGGCAGATCGTTCGGGGGCGCGGCATAGGGGCGGCGCGCGAGCTGCCGGGCCACGTCGACGACGCCGGCCGGCTCGAAGGCTTGGCCCTCAGCGACGGGCTGGAACGGGCTCGGGGCGGCAGGCTGCGCCGATGCGGCGCCCGGCAGGACGCCCCCGGCGATAACGCCTCCCGCGAGGCTGAGGAGATCGCGGCGCGAAACCCGGTATGGCACGTGACAGAGAAACTCCCGCGCCTTCGGCGCGTCATGACGATCGGCACGGTTCGGGGTGGCCCGGTCCGCGGCCGGCGTCTTACCATGGTTTCACGGGATGAAAGGGTGAAAACGTGCCTTTTTGGGGACGTTTGAACCCGATCCTGAGCCTCCCCCCGCCCCGTTGCGGCGGGTGACGGCTCTCGGCTATCGAGACGAACCTTTCGTGGGAACGCTCCATGTCGTCTCAAGCTGCTCCTGGTGACCGCCGCTGCCTCGCCGTCGTCCTCGCGGCCGGCGAGGGAACGCGCATGCGGTCCCGGCTGCCGAAGGTCCTGCACAAGGTCGCGGGCCGCTCCATGCTCGCCCATGCCGTCTCGGCGATCAGGTCGGCCGGGATGACTCGTCTCGCGGTCGTCGTCGGCCCGGACCGCGCCGATGTTGCCGAGGAAGCGCGGAAGACTGTGGCGGATGCGCTCGTCTTCGAGCAGCGCGACCGCCTCGGAACGGCCCACGCGGTCTTGGCCGCCCGGCCGGCCCTCGAAGAGGGCGCCGACGAGGTGATCGTCGCCTTCGGCGACACGCCGCTCGTGACGACGGAGAGCTTCGCCCGGCTGCGGGCCGCAATCGCATCGGGAGCGGCCGTGGCCGTGCTCGGATTCGAGGCGCGGGACCCGACCGGGTACGGGCGGCTCGTGACCGAGGGCGGTCGGCTCGTCGCGATCCGCGAGGAAAAGGACGCCACACCCGAGGAGCGGCGGATCACCCTGTGCAACGCCGGCGTGATGGCGCTCCGGGGCGATCGGGCGCTCGGCTTCCTCGACGCGGTCGGCAACGCCAACGCGAAGGGCGAGTACTATCTCACCGACGTCGTCGCGATCGCCGCGAACGAGGGTGACGCCGTTGCCGTGGTGACGGCGCCCGAGACTGAAGTTCAGGGCGTCAATGACCGCGCCCAACTCGCTGCCGCGGAGCGGGTCTTTCAGGAGCGGCTGCGCGCCGCGGCCCTCGCGGCCGGCGTCACCCTCGCGGCGCCCGAGACGGTGTTCTTCAGCCACGACACGAGCATTGCGGCTGATGTTGTTGTTGAACCTCACGTCGTGTTCGGCCCGGGAGTCGTCGTCGAGAGCGGTGCGGTCATTCACGCCTTCTCGCATCTGGAGGGCGCCCGCGTCGCCTCAGGCGCGAGCGTCGGCCCCTTCGCCCGCCTGCGCCCCGGCGCGGAACTCGGGCCGAAGGCGAAAGTCGGCAACTTCGTCGAGATCAAGAGCACCCGCTTGGGCGCGGGCGCCAAGGTGAGCCACCTGACCTATCTCGGCGACGCCGAGGTCGGGGCCGAGGCCAACATCGGTGCCGGCACCATCACCTGTAACTACGACGGCTTCTCCAAAGCCCGTACCGTCATCGGCACCGGCGCCTTCGTCGGCTCCAATTCGGCCCTGGTCGCCCCGGTGACGATCGGCGACGGCGCCTATGTCGGCTCCGGGTCCGTCGTCACGGAGCATGTACCGGCCGATGCTCTCGCCGTGGCGCGCGGTCGCCAGACCGTGAAGGAAGGCTGGGCCGCGGCGTTCAGGGACAGGCAACGTGACGCCAAGCGCGAGAAATGAGCTATCGTCGTGCGTGAGCCTTTGTCGCGTCACAAATGGTCGTGCGATGTGATTGGAAGAGACGAGTTGGATCGGTTTAGTTCTCTCTCAACGAGAGAGCGATATGCTGCCGTTCTCTGATACGGGACCTCATCGCGCATGTGCGGAATCGTCGGAATCCTGGGCAAGTCGGCCGTCGCGCCCCAGGTCGTGGATGCCCTGAAGCGGCTCGAATACCGGGGCTACGACTCCGCCGGGGTCGCGACCTTGGAGAACGGGCAGCTCGTCCGGCGCCGCGCCGAGGGCAAGCTCTTGAACCTCGAGCTGAAGCTCTCGCAGGAGCCGCTCTCGGGCGCCATCGGCATCGGCCATACCCGCTGGGCCACCCACGGCAAGCCGAACGAGACCAATGCCCATCCGCATGCGACGGAAAAGCTCGCCGTCGTGCATAACGGCATCATCGAGAACTTCCGCGAACTCAAGGAAGAGCTTGAGGCCAAAGGCGTTCTGTTCGAAACGCAGACCGACACCGAGGTGGTGGCCCAGCTCGTGACCGACGAGATGCGCCGCGGGAAGGGCCCGATCGACGCGGTCGGCGCCGTGCTGCCGCGCCTGCGGGGCGCTTTCGCGCTGGCCTTCCTTTTCGCCGGCAACGACGACCTTCTCATCGGCGCCCGTCATGGGCCGCCGCTCGCGGTCGGCCACGGCAACGGCGAGAACTATCTCGGCTCCGACGCCCTCGCACTCGCGCCGTTCACCGACGACGTCACCTATCTCGAGGACGGCGACTGGGTCGTTCTCTCGCGGCAGCACGTCGAGATCCGGGACGGCTCGGGCGGCGTGGTGCGCCGCACCCGCCAGCGCGTGCCGCTCGGTTCCTTCATCGCCGAGAAGGGCAACCACCGCCACTTCATGCTCAAGGAGATCTACGAGCAGCCGGAGGTGGTCGGGCGCACGCTTGCGCATTACGTCGACTTCGCCGAAGGGCGGGTCGCGCTGCCGGTCGAACTGCCTTTCGATTTCGCGACTCTGAATCGCGTCACGATCACCGCCTGCGGCACAGCCTTCTATGCCGGGCTCATCGCGAAATACTGGTTCGAGCGCCTGGCGCGCCTGCCCGTCGAGATCGATGTCGCCTCCGAGTTCCGCTACCGCGAGGCGCCGGTGGAGCCCGGTGGCCTTTCGATTCTGGTCTCGCAGTCCGGCGAGACGGCGGACACCCTGGCCTCATTGCGCTACGTCAAAGGCGGCGGGCACCACGTGCTCTCCGTCGTCAACGTGCCGACCTCGAGCATCGCCCGGGAGAGCACGGTAGTGACGCCGACGCTGGCCGGCCCCGAGGTGGGCGTGGCCTCGACGAAAGCCTTCACCTGCCAGCTCTCGGTCCTGCTTGCCCTCGCGGTGGCGGCGGGACGCGCTCGCGGCGCGCTCAGTGCCGCCGACGAGAAGGCGCTTGCCGACGCGCTCATCGCCTTGCCGGGCCTGATGTCGGAGGCGCTGAAAAGCGAAACGCAGATCGAAACGGTCTGCCGCGAGCTCGCGAAGGCCAAGGACGTGCTCTACCTCGGGCGCGGCACGGCGTTTCCGCTCGCCATGGAAGGCGCGCTCAAGCTTAAGGAGATCTCCTACATCCACGCCGAAGGGTATGCGGCAGGCGAGCTCAAGCACGGGCCGATCGCCCTCATCGACGAGACGCTGCCGGTCATCGTCATCGCTCCGCACGACGCGCTCTTCGAGAAAACCGTGTCCAACATGCAGGAGGTCGCGGCCCGGGGCGGACGCATCATCCTGATCACGGACGAGGTCGGCGCGAAGGGCTCGGGGCTCGACACGATGGCGACCATCGTGATGCCGGCGACGCATCCTGTCGTGGCGCCCATCGTCTACACGATCCCGGTGCAGCTTTTGGCCTATCACACTGCCGTCGTCCTCGGGAAAGACGTCGACCAGCCGCGCAATCTCGCGAAATCGGTCACCGTCGAGTAGCAAAGACCCGGCGTGCGGCTTGAGGCTCGCGACCGGGTCGCCTAACTGGAGGAGCGGCCCCGCTTGGCGGGCTGCTCCTCGACACGGCGCATGGCGACCTCACCCGACCCGATAGCCGATCTGAAAGCCGATACGGACGGGCCGCGGCCGCGGGCCCGCTCGCGGCTGCGTAACTACTTCCTCACGGGCGTTATCGTCGCCGGCCCGCTTGCCATCACCCTCTATCTCACCTGGTGGTTCGTCACCCTCGTCGACGGTTGGGTGAAGCCGCTGGTGCCGAGCGCCTATCTGCCGGACACCTATCTTCCGTTCGCGATCCCCGGCTTGGGGCTTCTGATCGCCTTCCTCGGTCTGACCCTGCTCGGCTTCCTGACGGCCAATCTCGTCGGACGCAGCCTGATCTCCGCGGGCGAGCTGATGCTGGCGCGCATGCCCGTGGTGCGCGGCATCTACAAGGGCGTGAAGCAGCTTTTCGAGACTGTGTTCTCGCAGGAGGGCACATCGTTCCGCACCGTGGGCCTCGTCGAATTTCCGGTGAAGGGCACCTGGTCGGTGGTCTTCGTCTCGAGCCCGGCCACGATGGAGGTCGAGGACCGGCTGCCGGGAGCGGATTACGTCGGCGTCTTCCTGCCGTGCACGCCGAACCCGACGACCGGCTTCTTCTTCTACCTGCCGCGGCGGGAGGTGATCGAACTCACGATGAGCGTGGACGACGCCGCCAAGCTCGTCATGTCCGCGGGCGTGATCCAGCCCGACGAGACCCAGCGAAGGCTCCGCGCTATGGCGATGGCCACCAAGGGCGAGCGGCCCTTGGAGCCGGTCGGGCCAGTTTAGGCCTCTTCAGCCCGCTCGCAGCAGCCTCACGGCAGCGTCGCGCTCGAACAGGTAGAGAAGCAGCCGAAGCGCCTCGCCGCGCGGACTGCGCAGCTCCTCGTCGCGGTCGATGACAAGCCGCGCATCGTCCCGCGCCGCCGCGAGGAGATCGCCGTCGCGCTCGGGCGAGGCGAGACGAAAGCCGGGCAGGCCGGATTGGCGCGTGCCCAGAATCTCGCCCTCGCCGCGCAAGGCCAAATCCTTCTCGGCGATGACGAAGCCGTCCTCGGTCTCGCGCATCGTCTCGAGCCGCGCGCGCGCCGTCTCGCCGACCGGCCCCTTGTAGAGGAGGAGGCAGGTCGACGGCTTGTCGCCGCGGCCGATCCGGCCGCGCAACTGGTGGAGCTGCGCCAGCCCGAAGCGCTCGGCATGCTCGATCACCATGATGGTCGCCTCCGGCACGTCGACCCCGACTTCGATGACGGTGGTCGAGACGAGAATCGAGGCGTCACCCGTCGCGAAGCGCTCCATGGCCCGGTCCTTGTCGCGCCCGGGCATCTTGCCGTGCACGAGGGCGACCGTGTCGCCGAAGACGCCGTGCAGGTGCTCGAACCGGTCTTCCGCCGCCGCGAGGTCGACGGTCTCCGATTCAGCGACGAGCGGGCAGACCCAGTAAACCCGGTCGCCGCCGGCGACGGCCCGACCGATAGCGCCGGTCACCTCGTCGAGGCGATCGGTCGAGACGAGGCGGGTGGCGATCGGCTTGCGGCCGGCAGGCTTCTCGGAGAGCACCGAGACGTCCATGTCGCCGAAATAGGTCAGCGCCAGGGTTCGCGGGATGGGCGTGGCCGTCATCACCAGGATGTCGACCCCGCCGCCCTTGGCACCCAGCGCGAGGCGTTGGTGAACGCCGAAGCGGTGCTGCTCGTCGACGACGGCGACGCCGAGGTCACGGAATTCGACATCCTCCTGGAACAGCGCGTGCGTGCCGACGGCGAAGTCGATCTCGCCCGCCTCCAACGCGGCGAGCGTGGCGCGCCGCTCCGCGGCGCGGTCCCGGCCGGTGATCAGGGCCGTCTTGAGCCCCGCCGCGGCCGCGAGCGGCGCGATCCGGGCATGATGCTGGCGCGCGAGGATCTCGGTGGGCGCCATCAGCGCGGCCTGACGCCCGGCCTCAACCGCGCTCGCCATGGTGAGCACGGCGACCGCCGTTTTGCCGGACCCGACGTCGCCCTGCAGAAGACGCAGCATGCGCTTATCGGCCGTGAGGTCGGACCGGATCTCCTCGACGGCCTTCGCCTGCGACGGCGTGAGATCGAAGGGCAGGGCGCGCCGCAGCCGAGAGACGAGCTGCCCGTTGCCGGCGTTCACGCGGCCCGGCAACCGGCGCATGCGCGAGCGTACCAGGGCGAGGGCGAGCTGCGAGGCCAGGAGCTCGTCATAGGCGAGGCGTCGGCGGGCCGGGTGCTCGGGAAGTTTCTCGGCCGAGACGGAGGCGGCGTCCTCTGGCCGGTGGATCGCGCGCAGCGCCTCCGCGAAGCTCGTGAAACGGTTGCGCTCGCGCCAGGCTTCGTCCTGCCACTCCGGGATCACAGGAACCTTGGACAGGGCGCCCTCGACGAAGCGGCCGATGAGGCGGGTCGAGAGGCCTTCCGTCGCACCGTAGACCGTCTCGACCGCGGGCAGGCTGGCCAAGCCCTTGGCATCGAGCATCCGGTCGGGATGCACCATCTGCCGCCGCCCGTCCCAGAGCTCGATCTTGCCGGAGACGAAGCGCTGTTCGCCGACGGGCAGCGCCTTCTCAAGCCGGGCCTTTTGCCCGTTGAAGAAGACAAGCGTCACGTCACCCGTCTCGTCCTCGACGAGCACGCGGTAGGGCGCGCGCTTTCCGAGCGGGGGAGGGCGGTGGGCGACCACCGTGACACCCAACGTCACGGGCTCGCCGACGGGTGCATCGGCGATCGAGCCCTTCACGTCGCGTGCCACGCCGCCCTGGGGCAGATGGAACAGAAGGTCGACGACGCGGGCCGGCCGGCCCTCGCCGCCGAGCAGACGGTCGAGGAGCGGTGCGATTTTGGGACCGACGCCGGGCAGGGCGCTTGCGGGTGCGAAAAGCGGGTCGAGGAGCGAGGGACGCAGGGACATCGGGCTGGCGCGGGGCGGGGCTGTCGCTATATAGCCGGCCACCGCCGCCGCGGCGACGCCGCGCGGCACCACAGCTCACTCACACCGCGGGAGGCCAGGCATGAGCGGGACGACACGATCCAGCGCCGACCTCGACCCGCGCCGCCGCAAAGTGCTGTTCCGCGCCTGGCATCGCGGCATCCGCGAGATGGATCTGATCATGGGCCGCTTCGCGGACGTTGAGATCGGCGGCTTTTCGGAAGAGGAGCTCGACGAATTCGAGCGGCTCATCGAAGTGCCGGACCGGGACCTCTTCCGCTGGATCACGGGCGAGGACGAGACGCCGTCGAACTACGACACCGCACTCTTCCGCCGCCTGAAATCCTTCCACACCCACGACGCGCCGATCCACGGCTGACCGTCGCACGCGTGAACCGGCCCTGCCGCCGCGCGTTCACCACGACGCATCGATGAAAGACGCCCTTAAACGTGCCCTGACCGCGCTTCGGCGCGGCGACCCTCTCACGCTCGCCAACGTGCCGGACGGCTTCGACGCCCTCGTCGTGGCCGACCTCGCCCGGGGCTTGAGCCCTGATGCCAAGGGCGCGGCCGTGCTCGTCCACGTCGCGCGCGACGGGCAGCGGCAGCAGACGCTCCAGAATGCGCTCGGCTTCATCGCGCCCGAGATCGAGGTGCTGACCTTCCCGGCCTGGGATTGTCAGCCCTACGACCGCGTGTCGCCCAACGGCGGCGTCGTCGCTCAGCGTATGACGGCGCTGGCGCGGCTCGCTCGCACACGCACGTCGGAGGAGCGCCCGCGCCTGCTCTCGACCACCGTCAACGCTCTCGTGCAGCGCGTGCCGCCGAGGAACCGCATCGCCGCGGAAAGCTTCGCGGCGGCGCCGGGCAACATGGTCGACATCGACAAGCTCGCGCAGTGGCTCGAGACGAACGGCTTCCTGCGAACCGGCGTCGTCCACGACACGGGCGAGTATGCCGTGCGCGGCGGCATCGTCGACCTCTTCGCCCCGGGCCAGCCCAATCCCGTCCGCCTCGACTTCTTCGGCGACACCCTCGAATCGATCCGCAGTTTCGATCCCGAGACGCAGCGCACCGTCGGCCAGCTGCGGGCGCTCGACCTCGTGCCGATGAGCGAAGTTCAGCTCACGAGCGACAGCATCCGTCGCTTCCGGCAGGCCTACGTCGCCCAGTTCGGCGCTTCGACCCGCGACGATCGGCTCTATGAGGCGATCTCGGAAGGCCGGCGCTACGCGGGACTCGAGCACTGGATGCCGCTCTTCCACGAGAGCGTCGATACCCTGTTCGACTACGTGCCGGGCGTGCCTGTGGTCCTCGACGCTCTCGCGGACGACGCCGCAGGCGAGCGCCTCGCGCAGGTACGGGACTACTACGACGCTCGGAAAGGCGCCCTCGACGATCCCCAGACCGGGGTCGCGCCGTACAAGCCGCTGCCGCCGAACGCGCTCTACCTTGCTCCCGAGGAATGGGCGCAGCGCAAGGCGGCCGCTGCCGCAGCCGAGATCACGCCGTTCGCGGTGCCCGAGGGCGGCAGCCGCGCCGTCGCTGATCTCGGCGCCAGGCGCGGCCGCAGCTTCGCGGCGGAGCGCGCCGACGAGAACGCCAACGTCTTTCAGGTCGCCGTCGACCACGTCCGGGCGCTGCAAGGGGACGGCAAGCGCGTCGTCCTCGCCGCGTGGTCGGACGGCTCGCGCGAGCGGCTCTGCCACGTCCTGCACGATCACAAGTTGTTCGAGACGAAACCGGTCTCGCGCCTCTCGGACGCGCTGGCCGCGCCGGCGCGGGACGTGCCCGTGGCGATCTGGGGGCTCGAGGCCGGCTTCGAGGTGGGCGACCTCGCGGTTCTCTCGGAGCAGGACATCCTCGGCGACCGGCTGGTCCGCGCCAAGCGCAAGGCGAAACGCCCGCAGGACTTCCTCACCGAAGTGGCCGCGCTGACGCCGGGCGACCTCGTGGTTCACGTCGACCACGGGATCGGCCGCTTCGTCGGGCTCAAGAACATCGAGGCCGCCGGCGCGCCGCACGACTGCCTCGAGCTGCACTATGCCGGCGGCGATCGGCTGTTCCTTCCGGTTGAGAACATCGAGCTCCTGACGCGCTACGGCTCGGAGGAGACCGAGGTCCAGCTCGACCGGCTGGGCGGCGGGGCCTGGCAGGCCCGCAAGGCCCGCATGAAGCAGCGCATCCGCGAAATGGCGGGCGCGCTCATGAAGGTGGCGGCCGCGCGCATCCTCAAGGACGCGCCCCGCCTGCTGCCGCCGGACGGGCTCTACGACGAGTTCGCGGCCCGCTTCCCCTACGACGAAACAGAGGATCAGCAGAACGCCATCGATGCGGTGCTGGACGACCTCGCCTCCGGTCGGCCCATGGACCGGCTCGTCTGCGGCGATGTCGGCTTCGGCAAGACGGAGGTCGCGCTCCGCGCCGCGTTCTGCACCGCGATGGCAGGCAAGCAGGTCGCCGTCGTCGTCCCGACGACGCTGCTGGCCCGCCAGCATACAAAGACCTTCTGCGACCGCTTCCGCGGCCTGCCGCTCAACGTCGCCCAGGCCTCGCGCTTCGTGCCGAGCGCCGAGCTCAAAAAGGTCAAGGATGGCATCAGCGACGGCAGCATCGACATCGTGGTCGGCACCCATGCGCTGCTCGGTAAGACGATCCGCTTCAAAGATCTCGGCCTCATCATCGTCGACGAGGAGCAGCATTTCGGGGTGAGCCACAAGGAGCGCCTGAAGGAGCTGCGGGCTGAGGTCCACGTCCTGACGCTCTCGGCGACGCCGATTCCGCGCACCCTGCAGCTGGCATTGACGGGGGTTCGCGAACTCTCCCTCATCACGACGCCGCCGGTGGACCGGCTCGCGGTGCGCACCTTCGTGACGCCGTTCGACCCGCTCATCGTGCGCGAGGCGCTCCTGCGCGAGCGCTACCGCGGGGGGCAAGCGTTCTACGTCGTCCCACGCCTCGACGATCTCGCCGAGGTGAAGGAGTTCCTCGACAAGGAACTGCCGGAAGCGCGCGTCGCCGTCGCCCACGGCCAGATGGCGGCGGGCCAGCTCGAGGACGTGATGAACGCGTTCTACGACGGTAAGTATGACATCCTGCTCTCGACGACGATCGTCGAATCGGGCCTCGACATTCCGACGGCCAACACCCTCATCGTCCACCGCGCCGACATGTTCGGCCTCTCCCAGCTGTATCAGCTGCGCGGCCGCGTCGGACGCTCGAAGACCCGCGCCTACGCGCTGTTCACCGTGCCTCCGACGCGCACGCTCACCATCCAGGCGGAGCGGCGCCTGAAGGTGCTCCAGAGCCTCGACACCCTCGGCGCCGGCTTCCAGCTCGCGAGCCACGACCTCGACATCCGCGGCGCCGGCAACCTGCTGGGCGAGGAGCAGTCGGGGCACATCAAGGAGGTCGGGTACGAGCTCTACCAGCAGATGCTCGAAGATGCGGTGGCCCAGCTCAAGGCGGGCATCGAGGAGCCGGCCGAGGAGCAATGGTCGCCGACCATCGCCGTCGGCGCGCCCGTCACGATCCCGGAGACCTACGTCGAGGACCTGCAGGTACGACTCGGCCTTTACCGCCGCCTCGCGACCCTCGAGACGGATGCCGAGATCGACGCCTTCGGCGCCGAGCTCATCGACCGTTTCGGCCCGCTGCCGACGGAAGCCGACCAGCTTCTCAAGATCATGGCGATCAAGGTGCTGTGCCGCCGCGCCAACGTGGAGAAGGTGGAGGGCGGTCCGAAGGGCATCATCGTCGGCTTCCGCGACGGAGCCTTCGCCAACCCGCAGGGGCTGGTGTCCTACGTCACGGAGCAGCGCTCCTTCGCCAAAGTGCGTCCCGACATGCGGATCGTCTTTATCCGCGACGTTGAGACCGTGCCCGAGCGGCTGAAGGTGACGACCGGGATCCTGCGCGACCTCGTGCGCATCGCCGAACGCAAGAACGCCGCCTGAGACAGGCGGCGCTTCCTCGGATCACATGATCCGGGGATCGAAGGATGCCGGGATCAGAGGTCGGGCTTCGACACCGCGTTCGAAGCGAATTCGCTCGCCAGCAGCGAGGCGTAGCCGCCGCTCTGCACCGAGCGCTTGCGATCGACGAGGATCACCGGCACGCCGGTCTTGCCCTGCGTGCGGCGCAGCCGCTCGGCCAGCGCCATGAACACGGCATCGGCCTCATCGGGAAGCTGGATCACGATGGCGGCGGGCGAGATGATGCTCAGGACATCGTCCGTCGCTTCGGCCGTGGTGGTGACGCTGGCATAGCCGAGCTCCGCCAGTTCGACGGACAAGCCGTGATCCGCGCGACGCTCGCCATTATCCACCACGACGACTTTGCTCATGCCGGACATGCGCGCTCGCTTGATCCACTCTGGTCGAAGTTGAAGCTCTGGGGTCTACAACCGCTGAGACGGCTGAAGGTTTCATCCGCCTCACCGAAACAGCCCCGCTTCGCGCGCCGCCAAGGTTGACCCATGCTCCAGACGATCGGTGCCGCTCTCGACGTTCTGGGGCTCGTGGTGTTCGCGATTTCCGGGGCGCTCGTGGCGTCGCGCAAGGAGATGGACATCGTCGGATTCGCGTTGCTCGGCACCGTGACGGGCATCGGCGGCGGCACGATCCGTGACCTCCTGCTCGGGGCCCCGGTCTTCTGGGTGACGCAGCCGACATCGCTTCTCGTCTGCGTCGGTGTGGCAGCCATTACCTTCTTCGCGGCACACGTGCCCCAGTCGCGCTACCGCGTCCTGCTCTGGTTCGATGCTCTGGGTCTCGCCCTCTTCGCCGTGACGGGTGCTGAGCGGGCGCTTGCCGCAGGCGCCGGGCCGGTCGTCGCGGTGACGATGGGGGTCATCACGGCCACGTTCGGCGGCGTCGTCCGCGACGTGCTCGGGGGCGAGAGCCCGATCATTCTCACGCGGGAGATCTACGCCACGGCCGCGGTGCTCGGCGCCGCAATCTTCGTGCTGCTCACGGCTTCGGGCTTGCCGCGGGAGGTCGCGGCGCCTTCGGGCTTCGCCGCGGCCTTCGCCCTGCGCGGAGCAGCCCTCTACCGGGGCTGGTCCCTGCCGCGCTACAAGCCGCGCCCGGGGCGTCGGCCCGAGGACATCCCGTGACGCGTCACGACACGCCGATCACGATCCCGGCGAACATGTCGGCGCGAAACCCCGACGCGACCCAGCCGTCACCCGGGGGAGCAGGCCCGCCTCGGTCGAAGGCGCGCGCATCCGCCGCCGGGCCCGCGAACAGGATCTGTCCGTCGGCCTCGCGCCGAACCTGCAGCAGCCCCCGCGCGGTGCCGCCGCGGCGAGGATCCTCGTCGAGGGTAAGCGCGAAGTGGCCGTCCTCGTCCCGGGCGCGGGCGAGGAGGGCGGTCTCCCCGAAGGCGAGCACGTCGATCACCGGCCCCCGCAAGGCCGGGCGGGCTTTGAACCGGGCCGGCGCCGCATGCACGAGCGCTAGGGATCGTAGACGGTCCAGGCCGGCTTTGCCGAAGGCGGGTTCCATCCAGCCCGGGACAACCAAGTGGGTCGGTTGCGACTGTTCGAGGGCGGAGGAGAAAGCGGCGGCCTCGAACAGCCCGTGGCATTCGAGAGTCGCGCCGCTGACAAGCGAAGCGACGAGCCCGGTGGTCAGGCCGCGATGGTCGTCGGGGGCGAGCAGGCTCAGGATGCGCTCACCCGGATCGACCTTGACCTGAACGAGATACGCGACCGCGGCGGCCACGATCGAGGCGCAGCCGCGATAGATGGGCCGCCAGCGCTCGTCGCGGCGCGCAAAGGTCACGACGCCGCTCTCGCCCGCCGCGACCGGAAGGGTCTCGCCATCCGCCGAGTCGAGGATCACGCGGTCCAGGTCGACGACGCCGTCGGGCACGAGGGGCCCGAAGCTCATGATGAAGCGCAGGCCGAAATAGCGGGCCGCCACGTGACAGAAGATTTCGGCCGGACGTTCCTCGCCGACGATGCCCTGGGTGATGACGGCTTGAACGCCCACGCCTTCCACCGCCTCGGCGAGGTCAGCCTCACTCCAAGCGATGGGCAGGAGACATGGGAGATGCCCGGCCTCTTCCACGGCGAGGAGGGCAAGGCAGGCTTCCGAACCGTTGGGCAGGCAGATGCCGATGAGGCTGCGCGGGGGCAGGTTCAACCCAACGAGATGGCGCGCTAGCCGGCCGGCGACGTCACCCGCGAAGCGGTAGGTCCAATCAATGCGGGGGCGTCCGCTCCACTGTTCTCGGTCGGGCTGGTCGCGGAAGGCCGGCCGGTCCGGGTGACGGTCGGCCACGGCCGCCATGAGGCCGCCCAGGCTCATGCCGGACCAGCTCAGGGCGTCCCAAGGCTCAGGCCCGTCATCGGCCGTCGCCAGCGCCGTATTGCCTCGACTCAACGCCCCCTCCACGCCGATTCGGCTCGGCTCCATCGTGACTTAAGCGCCGGCTCTCCACCAGACCTCGACGGACGGGCCGAACAGGGGAACGTAAGCCGGCCGCTTCAGGCCAGCGTCATGCGCGATCCATTGGTCGGGCGCCGTGAAGAGCGGCACGACGTAGAAGCCGGACAAGAGCACCCGGTCGAGGGCGCGCACGGCTGCGGAGAAATCTTCGCGGCTCTCGGCGCCGAGCATGGCCTCCAACATCCGGTCGATCGCCGGCGAGCGGGCCCCGGCATAGTTGAGCGAGCCGGACCGCTCCGCGGCGGCGCTGCTCCAGCGGTTGCGCTGCTCGTTGCCGGGGGAGGGCGACACGGGCCAGGTCCACTGGAGCATGTCGAAATCGAAGGCGGCGAGCCGTCGCCAGAACTGCACCTCGTCCACGAGACGCACGCGGGCCTGGACGCCGATCCGGGCAAGCGCTTGCGCGTAGTTGAGCGCGAGCCGTTCCTGCTGGCGCGAGACGACCAGCATCTCGAAGGTGAACGGCTCTCGGGTTGCCTTGCTGCGCAGGACATCGTTTTCGAGAACGAAGCCAGCTTGGTTCAACAAGTCCAAAGCTTTGCGAGCGAGTTCTCGATCACGACCTGAACCATTGGTCTCGGGCGGTGACCATTGGCCTTCGAGAATGTCCGGGCGCACCGCATCCGGGAAGGGGGCGAGCAGCGAGCGCTCGCGCTCGTCTGCCGGGCGGCCGGCGGCCGTGAGGTCCCCGCCGTCGAAGTAGCTGCGGGAACGGCTCAACAGCCCGAAGAACAGGTTCCGGTTCACCCATCCGAAGTCGAAGAGGTAGTTCAGCGCCTCCCGCACCCGCACGTCCTGAAACTGGGGACGGCGGGTGTTGAAGACGAAGCCGTTCATGCCGCGCGGCGTGCGGACGGGAACGGCCGCGCGCACGAGGCGGCCCTCCCGGATACCCGGAATGTCGTAGCCGGTCTCCCAGCGCGTCGGGTCGGTCTCGATGCGGTAGTCGTAAAGTCCAACTTTGAAAGCCTCGAACAAGGTGTTGGCGTCACGATAGAAATCGTACCTGATCTCGTCGAAGCGGAAGAGCCCGCGGGTGACGTTCAGGTCTTCGCCCCAATAGTCCGTCCGGCGCTTGAGCACGATGCGCTCGCCGGGCTTCACCTCCGCTATGGCGTAAGGTCCGGAGCCGATCGGCGGCGCCAGCGTCGTTTCGGCGAACCGCGCCGGGTCGGTGGCATGGGCCGGAAAGATCGGCATCGTGGCGATCAGGAGCGGCAGCTCACGGTCGTCGCCATTCTTCAGCTCGAAGCGGATCGTCTGGGGGTCCGGGGTCTCGACCGCCTTCACCTGACCGAAGGCCGAGCGGTGGAACGGCTTGCCGTCCTTGCGCAGCAACTCGAAGGTGAACTTCACGTCAGCGGCTGTGAGGGGCTGGCCGTCGGAGAAACGAGCCCTGGGGTCGAGGGCGAAGGTGACGGAACTCCGGTCCGCGGGCACCTCGACCGAGCGCGCCACGAGGCCGTAGACCGTAAAGGGCTCGTCCAAGGAGCGCGTCATCAGGCTCTGGAGGACGTAGCGCGGCACGGCGTCGGGCGCGACGCCGCGCACGACCAGCGGGTTCAGGCTGTCGAAGGTGCCCTGCACGCCGAGGATAACCCGACCGCCGCGCGGCGCATCCGGGTTTGCGTAAGGCAGGTGCGGGAAGTTGGGCGGCAACGCGGGCTCGCCGTGCATGGCGAGCGCGTGCCGCTGTTCGCCCGCCAGCACGGGGCCGGAGCCCGCGAGCGAGACGATGCTCGCCAGCATCGCGACCAACGAAAGGGTCAGCGCCACGGCGGAAGCACGAAGGATGGGTTGCGTCATCATCGACGGGGTAAGCGGCTCGATCACGATTCGTTCGGGTCGCCGCTCACGTTACCACGTCGCGCCGTTGCACAAGCGGCTGGAAAGCCGCAACCGGTCGGAGTATGGAAGCCGCGCCCCGTCATGCCTTCGCCGCATTCGGTGGGGAAGGGAGCGCACCACATCGCGATCGCCGGGCGCTTCGATCGCCGCGATCGACCCGCATCGAAGATCCGACACCCGACGAGATAGGAATACCTGATGTTTTCTCCGGCACGTCTCGCGCGGTCGCGCGGGTCCCTCGGCCTCCTGGCGGCGCTGAGCCTCGGCGTCAGCGGCGCGGCCGTCGCGCAGCAGCAGGGCCAGCAGCGCCCGGCCCAGCGCCCGGCCGCCCAACAGCCCGCCCCGGCGGCACCGGCGCAGCCGGCTCCGGCCCAGCCTCAGGCCGGCGGCGCCGCCGGCCCGACCATCGTTCAGGTGAAGTCCGAGCCCTCGCAGGCCGACTGGACGAAGGTGTGCGGCAAGGACCCCGGCAACAACGCCGAGATCTGCTACACGACGCGGGACTTCGTCTCGGACCAGGGCCAGCCCGTGCTGGCGGCTGCGGTCTACGACGTGAAGGGTCCGCAGAACAGCAAGATCGTCCGCTTCCTGATGCCGCTCGGCCTCCTGCTGAACCCGGGCATCCGCTTCGCGGTGGACCAGGGTCAGCCGACGCCGGGCAAGTATGCGATCTGCTTCCCGAACGGCTGCTTCGCCGAGGCGCCGGTCAAGGACGACTTCGTCGCCGCCATGAAGAGGGGCGGGACGGTCAACGTGTCGGTTCAGAACCAGGTCGGCCGCGAGGTCACCTTCGCGGTGCCGCTCGCCGGCTTCGGCAAGGCGTTCGACGGCCCGGCGATCGATCCGAAGATCCTCGAGGAGCAGCAGAAGAAGCTCCAGGAGGAGCTCGAGAAGCGCTCCGACGAGATGCGCAAGCGCCTCGAGCAGCAGGGCAACGCCGGCGCCGCGGCCACTCCGGCCCCCGCGCCGACCGCGGGTGCCGCCGCTACTCCCCCGAGGCCGTGATCCTTGGATCCAGGCTTGCTTGGATCCAGTTATCCTTGGACGAATGCCGAAAGCCGGGCTACGCGCCCGGCTTTCGCACGTTCACGTCACGCTCAATTCGCCCGCTGCTCGCGGACGCGATAGGCGCCGCTCGCGTCCTGCTCGAACATCTCCTTGATCTGCGGATGCCGCAGCGGTGTGCCGGACGTATCGGGCACGAGGTTCTGCTCGGAGACGTAGGCCACGTACTCGGTCTCGGCGTTCTCCGCGAACAGGTGGTAGAAGGGCTGATCCTTGATCGGCCGCATCTCGGCCGGGATCAATAGCCACCATTCCTCGGTGTTCGAGAAGGTCGGATCGACGTCGAAAATGATGCCGCGGAACGGATAGAAGCGATGCTTCACCACCTGCCCGATGGCGTATTTGGCCGTGCGCATGCGCAAAGGCTCCGAGATGGGGGGCGAGCGGTTCGCCGCGGTCGTCATAAGCCGTAACGCGCTGCGAGCGCCGGGTCCTTCGTACCGACAAGGCGGGCGAGGTCGACGATGACCTTGGCCTGCTTCCAAGTGGCGTCGTCCTGCATCTTGCCGTCGATCATCACGGCGCCGGACCCGTCCGGCATCGCGTCGAGGATGCGCCGCGCGAAGGCGACCTCGGCCGGGTCGGGCGCGAAAACGCGCTTGGCGATCTCGATCTGGCTCGGGTGCAGCGACCACGCTCCGGCGCAGCCGAGGAGGAACGCGTTGCGGAATTGTGCCTCGCAAGCCTCAGGGTCCGAGAAGTCCCCGAACGGGCCGTAGAAGGCCTTGAGGCCGTTCGCCACGCAGGCATCGACCATGCGAGCCAGGGTGTAGTGCCAGAGATCCTGCTGGTAGGCGGCGCGCGGCGCGTCTTCCACGGCGTCGGCGAGCACCTTGTAATCCGGATGGCCGCCGCCGACACGGGTGGTCTTCATGCCGCGCGACGCGGCGAGATCGGCCGGTCCGAGGCTCATGCCCTGCATGCGGGGCGAGGCGGCCGCGATGTCAGCGACGTTCTTCACGCCCTCGGCCGTTTCCAGGATCGCATGGACCAGGATGGGCTTCCCGATCCCGTGCCTCGCCTCGAGCTGGGCGAGGAGCTGGTCGATGTAGTGAATGTCCCACGGCCCCTCGACCTTCGGCACCATCACTACATCGAGCTTGCCGCCGACCGCGCCGACGATCTCGACCACGTCGTCGAGCATCCAGGGGCTGTTGAGGGCGTTGATCCGGGTCCAAAGTCCCGTCGTCCCGAAATCGTTCGCCTGGGCCATGGCGATGAAGCCCTGGCGCGCGGCGAGCTTCTGATCGGCCGGGATCGCGTCCTCCAAGTTGCCGAGCACGATATCGACCTGCGGGATCAGCTCCGGCAGCTTCGCCCGCACCTTCTCGACATGCGGCGGCACGAAGTGGATCATGCGCTCGAGCCGCACCGGCAACTCGCGGTACGGGTCCGGCGCGCCCGCAGCGAGGGGCTGGAAGAAGCGGCGCGGCAGTTTCATGATCTCTCCGTCGGTGCCGGTCGAGGTGGTTAGGGCAGGCGGCCCGCCGCGTCCAGACCGGGGCCGGCGGGCGCGGTTGCCCCGGTCCGCGTTCCCTGCCAGAAGCCCGGGCGTTCCTTCCCCCCGGTTCCGGACCCTTGCATGGCCGAGCTCGTCGGGCTCCTCAACCTCGTCGCGCCCTTCTTCGGCCTGATCGCGCTCGGTTTCGCCTGTGGCAAGCTCGTGCCGCGGCCCGAGGCGGGACTGGCCTGGATGCAGTTCTTCATCATCTACGTCGCGCTGCCCTGCCTCTTCTACCGGCTGATCTCCGACAAGCCGCTGGCGGAGCTCGCGAACGGCCGCTTCATCCTCGGCACCACGCTCTGCACTGCCGCGGCGTTCGCGCTCTCGTTCCTCGTCGGCCTGTGGCGGACGCGGCGCGACGTGCCGGAGGCGGTCATGCAAGGCGTCGCGGGTTCGTACTCCAACATCGGCTATATGGGCCCGCCCCTGGTGCTCTCCGCCCTCGGGGCCGGGGCGAGCCCGCCCGTCGTCCTGATCTTCGTATTCGACAGCCTGTTCCTGTTCTCCGCAATCCCGCTCCTGATGGCGTTCGGCGGACGCGAGAAGCGCAGCTTCGCCGCCACAGTCGCCGAGGTCGGACGGCGGGTGGCGACCCACCCGTTCAACCTCGCGACGCTGGCCGGGGTGATGGCGAGCTACGGGCAGGTGCGATTGCCCGAAGCCCTCGACAAGATGGTGTCCTGGCTCTCCGGCGCCGCGGCGCCCTGCGCTCTATTTGTTCTCGGCGTGACGGTGGCCCTACGCCCTCTCGGGCGGGTGAGCCTCGAAGTGCCGCTCCTCGTGATCATCAAGCTCGTGCTGCACCCGCTCTTGGTCTGGCTCGTTCTTTCCGAACTCGGCGGCTTCGACCCGAACTGGATCTACGCCGCGGTCGTGATGGCGGCGCTTCCGCCGGCGCTCAACATCTTCGTGATCTCGACCCAGTACGACGTCGGTGTCGAGCGCGCCTCGGCGTGCGTGCTCCTCGGCACCGTCGTGTCGATGGTGACGCTGACGGCCTTCCTCTGGTTCATCAGGACGGGCAGGATGCCGGCCAACGCTCTCCTGCCGTGACCTGAAGCGATGCCGCTCCCCCTCGACGGACTGCTCGTCCTCGACTTCTCGACTCTGCTGCCGGGGCCGCTCGCGACCTTGATGCTGGCCGAGGCCGGGGCGGAGGTGGTCAAGGTCGAGCGCCCTGGCGGGGAGGACATGCGCGCGTTCCCGCCGGCCTCCGGCGACATCTCGGCGCCGTTCGCTGTCCTCAACGCCGGCAAGACCTCACTGTTCGTCGACCTGAAATCGCCGGCGGGCCGCGCCGCGCTCGACCCGTATCTGAAACGGGCCGACATCCTCGTCGAGCAGTTCCGGCCCGGCGTGATGGATCGGCTCGGCCTCGGCTATGAGGCCGCGGCCGCGCTCAACCCGGGCCTGATCTACTGCTCGATCAGCGGCTACGGCCAGGCCGGGCCGCGGGCGGGGGAAGCGGGTCACGACATCAACTACCAGGCGCGCTCGGGCCTCCTGTCGCTGGCGCCCGGAGTGCCCGGCGCACCGGCGACGCCGGCAGCCCTCGTCGCCGATATCGGCGGCGGGTCGATGCCGGCCGTGCTCAACATCCTTCTCGCCCTGCGGCAGCGCGACCGGACGGGCAAGGGGACGTATCTCGACATCGCGATGACCGACGCCCTGTTCACCTTCGCCTGGTACGGCCTCGCCGAGGGTTTCGCGACGGGTGCGTTTCCCGGCCCGGGAGAGAACAGGCTCGCCGGCGGCAGCCCGCGCTACGGCCTCTATGACACCGCCGACGGCCGCTTCGTCGCGGTCGGCGCTTTAGAAGAGAAGTTCTGGCGAGCCTTCTGCGAGGGCATTGGCCTGCCTTCAGACCTGCGCGACGACAGCTGCGATCCCGCAGCGACCCGCGTCGCCATCGCGGCGATCCTGCGCGCCGAGCCGGCCGCGGCGTGGAGCGCCCGCCTCGAGCCCCTCGATTGCTGTTGCTGCGTCGTCGCCAGCCTCCAGGAGGCGCTGGCCGACCCGCATTTCCGGGCGCGCGGCTTGTGGGCGGCGCGCGCCGACGCCGGGCGGGACGGCATTCCGATCACGCCGCTGCCGCTCGCGCCGGCGCTGCGCCGTGACGCGACCGACTTCCGCCGCGTGGCGGGGGTAGACGACGCGTCACGACAGGACGCCGTGATCCCGTGATCCCGTGATCCGGGCAGGTTCGGTCTCGGGCTGCCGCATGAGTCGTGGCGCGGCGCGCCTCGGCAGAATGCCTTCGCGCATCACCGCCCGTCGCAAGGGGCCGAACGTGCCGAGGGCGAGAAGCCCGAAGCCCCGGGCGAAATCTACGGGAAGCAGATCGGCCAGGAGGCTGCGATTGAGCGCGTCCACCGCACCCGCGCGCAGGCGCACGTCCCGGGCTCGGCCGCGTCCATAACCGTCGAGCACCGCCTCGCCGCCGGGATCGCCGTCGCCCCGGCCATGGTCGAAGACGGCGTCGCGCAGGGCCGCCACGTCGCGGAAGCCGAGGTTGAGGCCCTGCGCCCCGATCGGCGGGAAGACGTGTGCCGCTTCGCCTACGAGGGCGAGGCGCGGGGCGGCATAAGCGTCGACCGCTAAGCCGTTCATGGGAATCCTGCCGCGCGGACCGTCGAGGCGCATGCGCCCGAGCATGGATTGCGCCTGATGCTCCACGGCGCGCGCGAAATCAGCGTCATCGAGCGCGGCAACTGCCTCGGCGCGATGGTCGCGCATCATCCAGACCAGGCTCGACCGACGGCCGGGCAGGGGGACCAGCGTGAACGGCCCCTCCTTGGTGTGGAATTCGGTCGAAACGTCCCGGTGGTCGCGGTCGTGGGTAAAGGCGCCCGTGAGCGCCGTCTGCGGATAGGACCAGCGCCGCGCCGCGATGCCTGCCGCCTCGCGCAGCGTGGATTCGCGGCCGTCGGCGGCAACGACGAGACGGCTCGTGATGCTCCGCCCGTTGGTCAGTGCAATGGCGGTCGCGTCACTGCCGGAGACAAGGCCGGTCGCGCTTCCCTCGATCATCGGCAGACCCTGCCGGTCCGCCTCGGCGGCGAGCGAGCGGGCCAAAGCGGCCGCCGGGATGTTCCAACCGAAGCAGGGCAGGCCGATCTCCTCGGCGTGGAAGTCCACTGGCGGCGGGCGGAACAGGCTGCCGGTGTCGTCGATGAGCCGCATGATTGCGAGAGGCGCCGCCTCCGGCCCGACCGCGTCCCAAGCATCTAAAGCCGCGAGAAGCCGCACGGAGCCGTCGAGCAGCGCCACCGTTCGCCCGTCGTCGCGGGCCTCTGGTCGTCCGACAAGGGCCGTGCGCCGGCCGTCGCGGTGGAAGGCGAGCGCCGCCGCGATCCCGACCGCGCCCGCGCCGACGACCGTGACGTCGAAATCCGTGCCGCTCATCGTGCCCGCTCGTTGCTGCCACCCCGGCGAACATACCCGCCTCCGAGCCGCCGCGCCTGCGACGCGGCACCACGGCCGAACGGGTCGCGACGTTGCAGTCCCGTCGCCACACTCCCTATGATGGCGGCCATAGACGCGAAAGGCTTGGGATGGCGAACGCGATTCGGGTGCATCAGTACGGCGGGCCGGAGGTTCTGGTCTACGAGGGCGTGGACGTGCCGGAGCCCGGCCCGGGACAGGTCCGCATTCGGCAGACCGCGATCGGCGTCAACTTCATCGACGTCTATCATCGCACTGGTCTCTATCCGCAGCCGAGCATGCCCTTCATCCCCGGCAGCGAGGGCGCTGGCACGGTGGTGTCGGTCGGCGAGGGCGTGTCCGAGTTCAAGCCCGGCGATCGGGTCGCTTACGGCACGGCGATCGGGGCCTACGCCGACGAGCGGATCGTGCCGGCGAGCGCGCTCGTACACGTGCCCGCGGGCGTCGACGACGCGACCGCCGCGGCGATGATGCTGAAGGGCCTGACGGCGCAATACCTCCTGCGGCGGACGCACGTCCTGAAAGCGGGAGAGACGATCCTTTTCCACGCCGCGGCGGGCGGCGTCGGCCTCATCGCCTGCCAATGGGCGAAGCATCTGGGCGCGACGGTGATCGGCACGGTGGGATCGGCCGACAAGGCCGACCTGGCACGGCAGAACGGCTGCGATCACGTCATCCTCTATCGTGAGGAGAACTTCGTCGATCGCGTGCGCGAGATCACGGGCGGCGCGCTGTGCGACGTCGTCTATGACGGTGTCGGCAAGGATACCTTCCCGGGCTCCCTCGACTGCCTCAAGCCCTTCGGCCTGTTTGCGAGCTTCGGTTCGGCCTCGGGGCCAGTGGACGCCTTCAACATCGGCCTTCTCGCCCAGAAGGGCTCGCTCTACGCGACGCGGCCGACCTTGTTCACCCATGCGTCGAAGCGCGAGAGCCTGGACGCCATGGCAGCCGACCTGTTTGGGGTCATCGCCTCCGGCGCCGTGACGATTCCGGTGCATCACCGGGCGAAGCTGAGCGAGGCTGCCTCGGTTCATCGGGCGCTCGAGGCCCGCGAGACCACGGGTGCGACCGTGATGATCCCGGGATGATCGCAGACGGGACCGACTCGGCGGCAAGGTCGATACGGAAGTGTTTGAAGGTCCCGTCATCCCGGGATCGAAGGATCCCGTGATCGTGGCATCGGGTCAACCCGAGCCCCTCGTCGCGTTGCGGGGCATCTCCAAGCGCTACGGCGACCTTCTCGCCAACGACGGCGTCGACCTCGAGGTCGCACCGGGGGAGATCCACGCGCTGCTTGGCGAGAACGGAGCCGGCAAGTCGACCCTGGTCAAAATCCTGTACGGGGCGATCCAGCCGAGCGCGGGCGAGATCTTGTGGCAGGGCAGGGCGGTGTCGATCACCTCGCCCGTCGAGGCGCGCCGCCTCGGCATCGGCATGGTCTTCCAGCACTTCTCGTTGTTCGAGGCGCTGACGGTCGGTGAGAACGTCGCCGTGGCGCTCCCCGACCTCTCCTTGCGTGACGTCAGGGCGCGCCTGTCGCAAGTCGGCGAGACTTACGGCCTCGCCCTCGATCCGCGCCGGCCGGTCTGGAGCCTGTCGGCTGGCGAGCGGCAGCGCATCGAGATCATCCGCTGCCTGCTCCAGAACCCGAAGCTGCTGGTGCTCGACGAGCCGACCTCGGTCCTGACGCCCCAGGAGGCCGACCGCTTGTTCGACACCCTGGAGCGGCTCGCCTCGGAAGGCCGGGCGATCCTCTACATCTCGCACAGGCTCGAGGAGGTGCGCCGCCTGAGCCGCCGGGCGACGATCCTGCGCCAGGGCCGAGTCGTGGCCACCGCCGACCCGCGTGCGATGAGCGCCGGCGACATCGCCGCACTCATGGTCGGCAGCGAGGTCGGGCGCGTCGAGGCGCACGAGCCGCATGCCCAGCGCGCGGAGATGCTGCGCGTCGATCACCTCTCGCTGCCGCCTCAGGGCCTCCACGGTCAGCCCCTGCGCGATCTGAGCCTCACGGCTTGGCGCGGGGAAATCCTCGGCATCGCGGGCGTCGCCGGCAACGGGCAGGGTGAGTTGTTCGAGGCACTCTCCGGCGAGCGTCTCGCTTCGCGGCCCGACGCCATCCGGATCGAGCGTGAGCCCGTCGGCCATCTCGGTGTCGAGGCCCGCCGGGCTCGCTCGGCAGCGTTCGTGCCGGAGGAGCGGCTCGGCCACGCCGCCGTCCCCTCCCACGCCCTGACCGACAACGCCCTTCTCACGCACCACGGCGAGGGGGCGACCGTGCGCGCTGGCCTCGTGGCCCCCGGCGCGATCCGCACGCTGGCGGACGCCATCACCCGGCAGTTCGACGTGCGCGTGCCGCACCGCGACCCCGAAGCGCGCCGGCTATCCGGCGGAAACCTCCAGAAGTTCGTGATCGGCCGCGAGATCATCCGGCAGCCAAGGCTCCTCGTCGTCAACCAGCCGACGTGGGGCGTGGATGCCGGCGCCGCGCGCCTGATCCGCCAAGCCCTGGTCGACCTCGCCGAGGCCGGCAGCGCCGTGGTGCTCATCAGCCAGGACCTCGACGAGCTGTTCGAGATCGCCGACCAGATCGCCGTACTGCACGACGGCCGCCTCGGACCGGCCCGCCCGACGGGCGAGTGGACGCGGGAGGCGATCGGCCTCGAGATGCTGGGCGTCGGGGCGGGCGAGGGCGGTCAGCATGCGGCTTGAGCTGACGCCTCGGGCAGAAATCTCGCCCTGGGCGCGGGCCCTGGCACCGGTCGCGGCGCTCGTCGTCGCGTTCGCCCTCGCGGGAGGCCTCATCGCTCTTCTCGGCCGCTCGCCGCTTGCGGCGTTCCAGGTCTACATCCTGGGGCCGCTCGGAGACCCTTGGGCTCTGCAGGAGCTCGCCGTGAAGGCGACGCCCCTGATCCTGATCGCCATCGGACTGTCCTACTGCTTTCGCGCCAACCTCTGGAACATCGGGGCCGAGGGCCAGTTCGTGATCGGCGCCGTGCTCGGCGGCTGGCTGGCCTTGCGCACGAACGGCACGGAGGTCGGGCCCTGGCTTCTGCCCGCGATGCTGGCCCTCGGCGCGCTCGGCGGAGCGCTCTACGCGCTGATCCCGGCCCTGCTGCGCGTGCGCTTCGGGGTGAGCGAGATCCTGGTCAGCCTCATGCTGGTCTACGTCGCCCAGCTCGTGCTCGACTACCTCGTGCGCGGGCCCTGGCGCGACCCGAAGGGCTTCAACTTCCCCCAGACCGTCACCTTCGACCCGGCGGCGACGCTGCCGGCGGTGGCGGGCCGCATCCATCTCGGCTCCGTCTTCGCGCTCGTGGCAGTGCTCGCCACCGCCGTGGTGGTCGGCCGAACCCTCTTCGGCTACCGCCTTCGGGTCACGGGCGACGCGCCCAAGGCCGCGGCCTTCGCTGGGTTCGAGCCGAAACGGACGACGCTCGTGGCCTTCGCCATCTCAGGGGCCTTGGCGGGGCTCGCCGGCATCGTGGAGGTGTCGGGGCAGATCGGCCAGCTCCAGCCCGCCATCTCGCCCGGCTACGGCTTCACCGCGATCACCGTGGCCTTCCTCGGTCGCCTCAACCCCTTCGGCATCCTGGCCGCTGGTCTCGTCCTCGCGCTCACCTTCATCGGCGGCGAGAGCGCGCAGATCCTGCTCAAGCTTCCCCTGGATCTCACCCAGGCCTTCCAGGGCCTGCTCCTGCTCTGCGTGCTCGTCGCCGACGCCCTCGTAAGCTACCGCGTCCGGCTGGTCGCGACGGCGAGAGCCACGCCATGATCGTCGAAGCCATCCTGCTCACCATCGTCACCGCGGCCACGCCTTTGCTGCTGGCCGCACTCGGCGAGCTCGTGGCGGAGCGGTCCGGGACCCTCAACCTCGGGGTGGAAGGCATGATGGCGATGGGCGCCGTCTGCGCCTTCGCGGGAGCCGTGGCTTTCGATTCGACCGTTCTCGGTATCGCCTGCGGCCTCGCGGCGGGCACCGCGATGGCCGCGCTCTTCGCGCTCGCAGTCCTCGGCTTCGCCGCGAACCAAGTCGCCTCTGGTTTAGCCCTTACCATCACCGGGCTCGGTCTGTCCGGCCTCATCGGCGCGCCCTTCGTCGGACAGCGGCGCGAGGCCATCGGCCACCTCGCCCTGCCCGGATTGACGGACATCCCGATCATCGGACGTCTGCTCTTCGGGCAGGACGCCTTCGTCTACGCCTCGATCGCCCTGACCGCGCTCGTCGCGGTATTCATCCGCCGCACCCGGGCCGGCCTCGTCCTGCGCAGCGTCGGCGAGAACCATGCCTCCGCTCATGCCCTCGGCCTGCCCGTGCTCCGGGTGCGCCTTCTCGCCGTGCTGTTCGGCGGCGCCTGCGCCGGCCTTGCCGGGGCCTACATCTCCCTCGTCTACACCCGGTTCTGGTCGCCCGGCATGATCGCGGGCCGCGGCTGGATCGCGCTGGCGCTCGTCGTCTTCGCGGCCTGGCGGCCGGGCTGGGCGCTCGTCGGAGCCTACCTCTTCGGCGCGGCTACCGTCCTCCAACTCCACGCCCAGGCGGCGCAGACCGGTCTGCCCTCGCAGGCCCTGGCCGCCGTGCCCTATCTCGTGACGATCCTGGTCCTCGTGCTCCTTTCGCTCGGCCGGCACCGCGCCGCCGGAGCCCCGGGCTCCCTCGGTCAGGCCTTCGTTCCGGACCGTTGACGCACCGCGCGAGACGGTTGCGCCGACGCCTTCAACCTGCGACGAATACGGCTCTTCTTCCCCTCACGACGGACTCGCCACGCATGACACGCTTCACCGGAGCCATCGCCGCCGGCCTCGCCCTCGCTCTCAGCGCTGGCGGCGCCGCGGCGCAGCAAAAGCTGAAGGTTGGCTTCATCTATGTCGGCCCGGTCGGCGATTTGGGCTGGAGCTATCAGCACGACCAGGGCCGTAAGGCCGTGGAAAAGGCTCTGGGTGACAAGGTCGAGACCACTTTCGTTGAGAGCGTCTCCGAGGCGGATGCCGAGCGTCCCATCGAGCAGCTCGTGCGCACCGGCCACAAGCTGATCTTCACGACCTCCTTCGGCTTCATGGAGCCGACCCTTAAGGTCGCCCGCAAATACCCAGATGTGAAGTTCGAGCACGCCACCGGCTTCAAGCGGGCACCGAACCTCGCGACTTACGCGGCGAAGTTCCATGAGGGCCGCTACATCATCGGCCAGATCGCTGGAAAAATGTCGAAATCCGGCACGATCGGCTATGTGGGCGCCTTCCCGATCCCAGAGGTCGTGTCGGGCATCAACGCCTACATGCTCGGCGCTCAATCCGTGCGCCCCGACATCAAGATGAAGGTCGTGTGGGTGAACTCGTGGTTCGACCCGGGCAAGGAAGCGGACGCGGCCAAGGCTCTGCTTGACCAGGGCGTCGACGTGCTCGCCCAGCACACGGACAGCCCGGCCCCAATCCAGGCGGCGGAGGCCCGCGGCCGCTTCGGCTTCGGCCAGGCGACCGACATGGAGCGCTTCGCGCCCAAGGCCCAACTCACGGCGATCATCGACGACTGGAACGACTACTACGTCTCGCGCGTGAACGCCGTGCTCGACGGCACCTGGAAGTCCGGCGACACCTGGGGCGGTCTCGACAGCGGCATGGTGAAGATGTCGCCCTACAAGAACATGCCGGATGACGTGAGAAAGCTGGCCGAAGAGACTGAGAACGCCATCAAAACCGGCAAGTTCAACCCCTTCAAGTGCCCCGTTGTGAAGCAGGACGGCTCGACCGTGGAGTGCAAGGGGCAGGGCGCCTTGTCGGACGAGCAGGTGCTCGGCATGAACTTCTACGTGAAGGGCATCGACGACAAGCTGCCGCAGTGAGCGGCTCCCGGCCGCGGGACCGGCTCTTCGGGTTGGCCCCGCGACCGCAGGCGGCGTAAACTTCCTCTCCGTTATTGTGCGAGAAGGGAGACCGGCCATGAACGAGGTGATCCGAGCACCGAGTCGGCGCGACACTCTTCAGGCGCTTGCCGGCGGGGTTGCCGCTTTCGGCGCCGCGACGCAGGCGAGAGGGCAAGCCATGACGATCAAGCCGGCCCCGGACGACGTCTTGGTTGTCATCGACGTGCAATACGACTTCCTGCCCGGTGGATCGCTCGCCGTGCCGGATGGTAACGCGGTGATCGGGCCGATCAATGCGCTCGCTCGCCGTTTCGCAAACGTCGTCCTGACGCAGGACTGGCACCCGGCCGGCCACGCCTCCTTTGCCTCAAGCCACCCTGGCAAGAAGCCATTCGAGACCACGCAGCTCGCCTACGGGACGCAGGTGCTGTGGCCCGACCACTGCATCCAGGGCACCCGTGGTGCCGAGATCGCCCGCGAGCTCGACCTTCCGATGGCGCAGATGATCGTGCGCAAGGGCTACCGGCCCGGCATCGACAGCTATTCGGGCTTTCTCGAAGCCGACCGCCGCACCACGACGGGTCTCGCGGGCTACCTGAAGGAGCGCGGTTTCCGCCGCGTGTTTTGCGCCGGCCTGGCCACGGACTTTTGCGTCGCCTGGACCGCCCTCGACGCGCGGGCGGCAGGATTCGAGACCCGCGTGATCGAGGATGCCTGCCGGGCGATCAACACGAACGGGTCTTTGGCAAAGGCGTTGGCCGACCTCGACACGGCAGGCGTGGGGCGCATCGCGGCGTCCACGATCGCGGGCTGATACGCGTCACACTGCCGTGCCGTGGAGATCGTAGGCCTCGGCTCGCTCGATCTTCACCGTGACGATGTCGCCCGGCCGCAAGGGCCGGCGCGAGGCGACGTAGACGCTGCCGTCGATCTCCGGCGCGTCGTATTTCGAGCGACCTTTGGCGACCGTCGACCCGGCCTCGTCGATGATGACGGGCAGGCGCTTGCCGACCTTCGCCTTGAGAATCTTGGCTGAAACTGCCTGCTGCGCGGCCATGAAGCGGTGCCAGCGCTCGTTCTTGACCTCGGGCGGCACGGGCGCGCCGAGGTCGTTCGCCGGCGCGCCTTGCACGGGCTCGTAGCGGAAGCAGCCGACGCGATCGAGCTTCGCCTGTTCCAGCCACTCGAGCAGAAGCTCGAAATCCTCGTCCGTCTCGCCGGGAAAGCCGACGATGAAGGTCGAGCGGATCGCCAGATCCGGGCAGACCTCCCGCCACTGGCGGATGCGGTCGAGGGTCTTCTCCTGGTGCGCCGGGCGGCGCATGGCCTTGAGCACCGAGGGCGCCGCGTGCTGGAAGGGGATGTCGAGGTAGGGCAGCACCTTGCCCTCCGCCATGAGCGGGATGACGTCCGCCACATGGGGGTAGGGATAGACGTAGTGCAGCCGCACCCAGGCCCCGAGCTCGCCGAGCGCCTGGGAGAGGTCGAGGAAGCGGGACCGCACCTCGCGGTCGCGCCAGGAGCTCGCGGCATACTTCAGGTCCACGCCGTAGGCGCTGGTGTCCTGCGAGATGACGAGGAGTTCCTTCACGCCGGCCTTCACCAGTCGCTCCGCCTCCCGCAGCACGTCGCCGGCCGGCCGGCTGACGAGATCGCCCCTGAGCTTGGGGATGATGCAGAAGGAGCAGCGGTTGGAGCAGCCCTCGGAAATCTTCAGATAGGCGTAGTGGCGCGGCGTGAGCTTCACGCCGTGGTCGGGCACGAGATCGAGAAACGGGTCGTGCCGGGGCGGCGCGGCTCGGTGCACCGCCGAGACCACCGTCTCATATTGCTGCGGCCCGGTGATGGCCAGCACATTCGGGAAGCGCTCGCGGATCGGCTCCGGCTCCGCGCCCATGCAGCCGGTGACGATCACCTTGCCGTTCTCGGCCATCGCGGCCCCGATCGCCTCGAGCGACTCGGCCTTGGCGCTGTCGAGGAAGCCGCAGGTGTTGACGACGACGACATCCGCGCCGTCGTGGCGCTTCGTCAGCTCGTAGCCTTGCGCCCGCAGCTGCGTGATGATGCGCTCGGAATCGACCAGCGCCTTGGGGCAGCCGAGCGAGACGAAGGAGACGCGAGGGGCGTGGGCGGTCATGGCAGGTCCGGATCGGGCGAACGGCTGTGTCCCCGACGCCGGCCCCTTTGGCAAGCGGGCGGCGCAGGATCGAGCAGCGAGTCGAGAAGATGAGAACGGGCGCGCCCGCACGCTCGCGGCCTCGCACCGTTTTGCGTCGCTTTGAAGGCGGGGTGAGCCGGAGCCGGCCGAAGTGTTCGGGGCGCGACAGGACCGCGCTGGAAGATTGTTCTTCCCCGCTTCAGCGCATGGCAAAGCTTTCGCGCGACGCCCGCAGCCGGGAACAGGGACGCCTTGACCGGATTGACCTTGCAATCGCGGCGTTCTTGCAGGTCGAGAGCGCCTCCCCGGATGACAGGATCATTGAATTATGGCGCTCACAGGCCGTTTCACCCTCCGCCGAACCTGGACCGGACGGATCGTCCTTCAGGTCGAAGACGAGAAACGAGGCATGTTCCGCTCGCGGAACGCGCCGCCCAAGCGCGTCTGGCGCGACGCGACGCTGATGGACCTCGCCGCGCCGGAGATGCGGGCGCTCATCGATCTGCGCTACAAGCCCCACTACATGACGTCGAGCCTTCAGCCCGAGGGAGCAACGGCCGCGTCTGAGCCGGTGAGGGCCGAGACCGTCGCCGAACCCGTGGCGCAGAACGAGGCCCGGCTGCAGGCCTATCCCGGCCAGCCGATCCTCGAGGCTCGCCCGAACCGGACGTCTCACTAGCGCGGCGTCAAAGAAGCCCGGTTCGCTTCGACGCGAGCCGGGCTCCTTTGCATTGAGAAACGAGACTTACTGCACACCGACGCCGCCCGGACCCTAAAGACGGGCGGTACTCGCGTGCGACAGATTGAAGGCTCAGCGCTCGACCGTGACGGGTCCGCCGAGGCGCGGATAGACGACGCGGATCGTGCTGGCCGCGGCCTGTCCGGCCACTTCGTTCAACGCCGTCTGACGGAGCGTCGAGCCGTTGCCGGCGAGCTTCGGCGCCGCTCGCAGAGGCGACCGCGCGGCCAGCGCGCTCGGAACCGCCCCCGTATTCGTGGATGCGACCGGAAGCGCCGCGAGCGCCTTGCGCGCCGAGGCCGTCACCAGCCGCGATTTCGCGACGGGCTCGAAGCTCGCCGCCTTGTGCTTCTCGGACGTCTGGCCGTTGAAGACGCGAGGACCATCGGGAAACATCACGATGTCACCCGGGCGCAGCGTGTCGTCACGCAGGATCGCCTGGAGCGGCGGCAGCCGCGGACCGGAGACCACCGCAGGCTTCTCGACGGCGGGCTCCTTCGGCAGGCTAGCATATTCCAGTTTCGGCGCTCTGTCGGGCGCGCGGCGCGCATGCGCCTTCGCGCCGGACGGCCGCGCGATCGCCACCGCCGCCGGCAGGGGGAGGGGCACGAAGCGCGGCAGGGTCACGGACTGCATCGGCGCGGCCGCGGGCCGGGCCGCCGGCTGTTGAGAGACGAAGAAGGCGCGCACGCCCGCATCGTCCTCGGCGTGACCGCCGCCCGGGACCGAGAGCCCCGCCACCACGCCGACGAGGCCCACCACCACCGCCTTGCGCGGCCAAGAGCGCGTCGAACCTGTCATCGTCCATCCTCGCGGAACAGCGGGTCGTCCCGGAGCACAACCGGCCAATCGAAGGCGAGTTCCTGCCGTCACGCTTGAGATTGAGGCTGGGCCTCTGAGTCGAGGAGTCAAGTGTCGTGAGCGGTCGCGGTGCGCGACCCGACCCGGCCTCGTAGGCAGTCGGTCGAGCCGGACGATGGCCAGAAATGAGCGATGGCGGAAGGGGTGGGATTCGAACCCACGGTGGAGTTGCCCCCACGGCGGTTTTCAAGACCGCTGCCTTAAACCACTCGGCCACCCTTCCCAAAAGGCGCGCCAGCTTGAAGCCACGGCGATCCTCGAACCCTGTCTAGGGTTCGAGGGGAAGGGGCGTCAACGGGCTCGCCTGGCCGGCGTGTGATCCGATGATCCTGTGATCCCGGGCTCCCCGGATTTCGGGCTGTCCTTAACCGCTCGTTAACCATATCGGCGCACACCGAAAGCACGGCATCCGGTGTTCGTCTGATCACGGGATCCAAGGACACTCCAGCGCCGCCCAAGAACGAGGACGCGGCGATCTCGTGCGAAAGGAACACCGGATGAAGGCGATCACCTTCGTGACGCAGAAAGGCGGGAGCGGGAAAAGCACCTTGTGCATCTCGCTCGCGATCGCCGCCCAGCAGGCCGGGCGCAACGTCTGCATACTCGAGATGGACCGGCAGGCCACGGTCAGCGATTGGGCCGATCACCGCAAGCTCGAGACCCCTGAGGTCGCGCAGATCGATGCGCCTCAGCTCGACGATGTGATGACCCGTTTGCGCGGCTCGGCGTACGACTTCGTCTTTATCGACACGCCGGGCGTGGACAGCCCGGGCACGCTGTCGGCGATTCGCGCCGCGGACCTCTGCGTGATCCCGTGCCGGCCGACGCCGGCGGACCTGCGCGCCTTCAAGCCGACGCTCGCTGCCATCTACCGGCTGGAGAAGCGCTTCGCCTTCGTCCTCAACCAGACGCCGCCGCGCTCCTACCGCATCCGCGACGCGGCCGACGGCCTCGCAGTGCTGGGCGTGCTGCCCGACATCAACATCGTGATGCGCAACGACCACCAGGACGCCATCGGGGTGGGCCTCGGCGTGACGGAATACAACCCGTCCGGCCAAGCCGCCCGCGAGATCCGCGGCCTCTGGTCCTGGATCGAGAAGCGCATCCACGTCACCGACAAGCGCACGCAGGTTCCCGGTAATGTCAAAGCCGCCTAAGCTCAGCCTGAAATCCATCGTCGCCGCGTCGGTGTCGTCCTCGGTCCAGCGCGGCATCGAGGTCGCCACGATCGAGACGCCGCATCTGGCGATGACCACCAAGACGGGCGCGACCTTGAAGGAGCGGGCGCGTCAGCTCTCGGTCTACCTCGAGCCTCCCGTCTACGAGCAACTCCGGGAGCTCGCCTACACGGAGCGGACGAAGATGCACGGCCTCATGCTCGAAGCTGTCGACCTGCTCTTCAAGAAGCGGGGCGCGCTCTCGATCCGGCAACTCACCGACGACCGCGACGGACGTTGAACGTGGAAAGGCGGCGCTGCCCGTGGGTAGCGCCGCTTTCTTTTCGCGCCCTGTAAGAAGATGAGCGCGCAAAGATTTGTTTTACAAAGCGGATTGCACGCTTGATCGAGCGCATCCGGATCTCGGATGAGCGTCTCGCATCGACCATGCGGCTCACACGCGACTGCAAGGAGCTGCGCCAACCTAGTTCCATCCGCCTCACCGAGAAACGCTGTTGATTGAGCTGTTTAGGGTGTCTTGCTCAACTTTTCGTCGAGCAGCCTCAAGCAATGGTCGACGAGATCGCTCCGGCGTTGACAAAGCTTGGCCGTTAAAGCTCTGTTAACGCCCGACCGAGAACATGCGCCGTCCACAACGGACCGGCATCGACGAACGAAATGTCCGGTGAAGAGCGACACAGCTCGGCCGAGCCAGAACGCGGGGCGATCACAGGATGCAGAACAGGCCCGGTTGGACCTCCGCCGTCCGCGCAGCGTGGGCGGCACGGGGAGGGCGGCTCGCCTTCGCCGCAACGGCCGCTTTGGCTTGCGCCAACTGCAGCGCGCCGACGAGCAAGGTCGCGAGCGGCCGTTCGGTTGATCCGAAATACGGCGTGACCGCGAGCCCGCGGGTCGTCGAGGATGGTCAGCCCGTGCCGAAAGGCGGCGGGCGCGAGCTCGTCGGCAAGCCCTATCAGATCGCCGGCCGCACCTATGTCCCGCGCGAGAGCAGCGGCTATTCCCGCGTCGGACTGGCCTCCTGGTACGGCGCGGCCTTCCACGGCCGGCTGACCGCCAATGGCGAGGTTTTCGATCGTCATTCCGTTGCGGCGGCACACACCACGATGCCGCTGCCGAGCTACGCCCGCGTGACGAATCTCGAGAACAATCGCTCGATGATCGTGCGGGTGAATGACCGCGGGCCCTACCACGCCAACCGCGTCCTTGACGTGTCCGAGCGGGTCGCGGAGGCGCTCGACTTCAAGCGTCGCGGGACGGCGAAGGTGAAGGTCGACTACGTCGCCCGCGCCTCGACCCGCGGCAGCGATGACACCAAGCTCCTCGCCACCCTGCGCCTCGACGGCCAGCCCGCTCTTTACCCAGGCCAGAGCGCGCCCGTGATGGTAGCCGAGGCTCGGCCCGCGGCCGTACCTGTCGCGCCGGCCGCGCTGGCGTTCCGCACCGCTGCCGCGCCGGACGAGGTCGCCGAGGACCAGGCGCCCGAGCCCGCCGCAGCCCCGCGCAGGGCGCCTGCCGTAGTGGCGCAAGAGACGTCGCCACAGCACCTCGCGAACGTGCCTTTGCCGCCCGAGCGCCCCTACGATCTCGGCACGATCCCGAACGCCGCGACGCCGGTCCGGCCGCAGCGCACACCCGTCGCCCAGGTCGGTGGGCGCGCGACCTACGCGGGCATGTTCTACGCCGCCCCCGAGGGTCGCGGCGTCCGCCTGTCGAAGGACGATCCGTTCCGGCAGTTGCGCCCGCAACCCACTGTGCAGTTCCGCAGCGCTTTGTAACGAAACGTCCCGCAACGCGTTGATTTCAGGACCGGCACGCCGCAAAGTGCCCCCGCCAGCCTGGAAATCAACCTGATGCAGACGCGCGCCCTTTTGCTCCGGCCCTTTCGTGCGGCGCGGGTCTTTCTCCTCGCGAGCCTCGTCGTCGCCCTCGCCATAGCAGGTGGCGCGAGCCGCGCCCTCGCGCAGGCATTTCAGACGCTCGCGCCCGAGGCGATCCTGATCGACGCCGCGACCGGCACCGTTCTCTTCGAGAAGGCCGCCGACGAACTTATCTCGCCGGCGAGCATGGCCAAACTGATGACCGTGGCCGTGATCTACGACGAGATGCAGAAGGGCCGCCTCAATCCGGATAGCGAGTTCCAGATTTCCGAGAACGCCTGGCGCAAGGGTGGGGGCGGCGGCGGTGGATCGTCGATGTTCGCCCAGCTCAACAGCAAGGTGAAGCTGTCGGACCTCCTGCGCGGCATTATCATTCAGTCCGGCAACGACGCGTCGATCGCGGCTGCCGAGGGTATCGCCGGCACGGAGGAGAACTTCGCTCGGATGATGAACGACCGAGCGAAGGCACTCGGCCTCACGCGGTCGACCTTCCGGAACTCCACGGGCTACAGCGCGCCCGACCAGAAGAGCACAGTGCGGGACCTCGCCAAGCTCTCGCTGCACCTCATCGAGACCTATCCCGAACAGTACAAGATGTTCGCGGAGCGCGAGTTCACCTGGAACAAGATCCGGCAGCAGAATCGCAATCCGCTGCTGACGATGGATATGGGCGCGGACGGGTTGAAGACAGGTTTTCTGGAGGAGTCGGGCTACGGCCTTGCCGCATCCGCGATCCAGAACGGCCAACGGCTCGTTCTCGTCGTGAGCGGCCTCAAGACGGCCCGCGACCGTGCCAACGAGACCCGCAAGATGCTGGATTGGGGTTTTCGCGCCTTCGAGTCCCGCCAACTGTTCGAGCAGGGCCAACCGGTCGGGGAAGTCGCCGTCTTCGGCGGTGCGAAGGGCAGCTTGCCGCTCGTGGCCAAGCGCCCGGTGCGCGTGCTGCTGCCGCGCGGCTCCAGCGATCGGCTCACCGCCCAGATCGTCTACAACGGGCCTGTCCGGGCGCCGTTGGAGCAGGGCGCTCAGGTCGGGAAGCTCCGCGTCATGCGCGGCGATGTCCAGGCGCTCGAAATGCCGCTCTACGCCGGCGAGGCTGTGCCGCAAGGGTCGATCACCCAGCGCGCCGTCGACGGTCTCATGGAGCTTGGGACGGGCTTCATCCGCAAAACCTTCTCGCGCGGCTGATGGCGAGCGCGCCAGGATTGTTCATCACCTTCGAGGGCGGCGAAGGGGCGGGCAAGTCCACCCAGATCCGTCTTCTGCGCGAACACCTGGACGCGCTCGGCCGATCTTGCGTGGTGACGCGCGAGCCTGGTGGCTCGCCGCGGGCCGAGCGCATCCGCGAGCACATCCTGTCAGGCGCGGCGAAGCCGCTCGGGCCCTTTGCTGAGGCCCTTCTCTTCTACGCCGCGCGGCGCGATCACCTCGACACCGTGATCCGGCCAGCCCTCGCGGCGGGGCAGGTCGTGCTCTGCGATCGGTTCAGCGATTCCACCCGTGCTTACCAGGGCGCTCTGGGAGCGCTCGATCCCGAACTCATCCGCGACCTCGACCGGGTGGTCGTCGGTACGACGAGGCCCGACGTTACCCTGATCCTCGACGTTCCGCCCTCCCTCGGGTTGGCCCGGGCCGCGCGCCGGCGGCAGGACGGAGCCGGGGACCGCTTCGAGGCGGAGCCCCCGTCGTTCCACGAACGCCTCGCAGAGGCTTTTCGGGAGATCGCGGCGGCCGAGCCCGAACGGTGCGTGCTCATCGACGGCACCGGTACGGTGGAGGAGGTGGCCGAGCGGATTCGATCGGCGCTTGAGGCCGGCCTGCCCGCGTTGAGCGGCGCGGCGCGGGACGTGGCCTGAGGACCGAACGTGGCATCGAAGGCGAACCGTCCCGAGCAAGGCTTTGAGCCTGATCGCTTTCCCGGCGCGCCGCACGCGCGCGAACAGGCCGCGCTGATCGGCCATGCGGAGGCCGAGCAGGCCTTTCTCGACGGCTTCGCGTCCGGGCGCCTGCATCACGCCTGGCTGATCGGCGGCGCGGAAGGGATCGGCAAGGCAACGCTCGCCTACCGCGTCGGACGCTATCTCCTGGCGCGTGGCCCACAATCGACCGGGTCGCTCGCCGTCCCGGCCGAGGAGCCGGCGGCGCGCCAAGTCGCCTCGCTGTCGCATCCGAATCTCGTGGCCTTGCGCCGCGTTCCGCCGGGTGAGGGCAAGCCGGCGAGCGCGACGATCGCGGTCGATCACGTCCGCAAGGCGCTGCAGCTGTTCCAGTCGACGAGCGCCGACGGAGGTTATCGGGTCTGCATCGTCGACAGCGCCGAGGATCTCACCATCGCGAGCGCCAACGCTCTCCTCAAGGCCCTCGAGGAACCGCCGCCGCGCTCCCTGTTTCTCATCGTGAGCCATGCGCCGCAGCGGCTCCTTCCGACGATCCGGTCGCGCTGCCGCCGCCTGTCGCTTCGCGCGCTGAACGAGCGTGACCTTCGGGCCGTGCTCGCGACCCTCGGAGAGCCTTGGTCCGCCGCGGAGGAAACGCTCGTCGCGGCCGCGATCGATCTCGGCGACGGCTCGGTTCGGCGCACGCTGGAGATGCTGGATGCCGAGACGATCGGCGTCGCGGAGGAGGTACGGCGGCTCCTCACGGGACTGCCCGAGCTCGACCTACGCCGGGTGATGACCCTCGTCGACACCGTCACCCGCCGCGGCGCAGAAGGATCGTACAACCTTGCGCTCGACCTCGTCGAGCGCTGGGCCTCCGAGCGGCTGCGGCGCGATGCCGGGCGCGGCGCCGCGCGCCTTGCGCCCCTGGCGGAGGTATGTGAGAAGCTGAAGCAGGCGGCCCGGTCCGCCGACACCTACAACCTCGACCGACGCCCCGTGCTGATCTCGGCCCTCGGCGACCTCGCCAAGGCCGTCGAACGGGCCGCCTGAGGCAGCGGTCTCGAGGAACCCGCCATCCGACGCCGGAGGAGCGCGACGTGGTCGCCCCCACCTTCTACATCACCACCGCGATCTCCTATCCGAACGGCGCTCCGCACATCGGTCACGCCTACGAGGCCATCGCGGCGGATGCCATCGCGCGTTTCAAGCGCATCGACGGCTACGACGTGTTCTTTATGACTGGGGTCGACGAGCACGGCCTCAAGATGACCCAGACGGCCGCAAAGGAGGGACTGACCCCGGCCGAGCTCTCGAACCGCAACGTCCCGCTCTTCAAGACGACGTGCGAGCGGCTCGACGTTTCATTCGACCGGTTCATCCGCACGACGGAGCCCGCGCACCATGCCGCGAGCCAGGAGATCTGGCGGCGGATGGCCGCGAATGGCGATGTCTATCTCGACACCTACGCCGGCTGGTACTCCGTCCGCGACGAGGCGTTCTACGACGAGTCCGAGACGAGCCTGAACGGGGAGGGCGTGCGTCTCGGACCGCAGGGCACACCCGTCGAGTGGACGGAGGAGCAGACCTATTTCTTCCGTCTCTCAGCCTATCAGGACCGCCTGCTTGATCTCTACGCGTCGAACCCGGACTTCATCGGCCCCGAGAGCCGCCGCAACGAGATCGTCAGCTTTGTGCGCTCCGGCTTGCAGGACCTCTCCATCTCGCGCACCACCCTGACCTGGGGCGTCCCGGTGCCCGACGCTCCGGGTCACGTGATGTATGTCTGGGTCGATGCCCTGACGAACTACATCACCGGCGCCGGCTTCCCCGACGCCGATGCCCCGCGCTGGCGCTACTGGCCGGCCGATGCACACATCATCGGCAAGGACATCACGCGCTTTCACGCGGTCTACTGGCCTGCCTTCCTGATGTCGGCGGGCCTTCCCCTGCCCAAGCGCGTCTTCGGCCACGGCTTCCTGTTCAACAGGGGCGAGAAGATGTCGAAGTCGGTGGGCAACGTCATCGACCCGAACGCGCTGGCCGAGGCCTACGGCACGGATCAGCTGCGCTACTTCTTCCTGCGCGAAGTGGCCTTCGGCCAGGATGGTAGCTACTCGCACGAGGCGATCGTCAACCGCATCAATGCGGATCTCGCCAACGATCTGGGCAATCTGGCGCAGCGCTCCCTGTCGATGATCGCCAAGAACTGCGAGGGGAGGGCGCCGCAGCCGGGGACTTTCACCGCAGCCGACGCGGCGATGCTGGCCCTCGCGGACGCGCTGCCCGATGAAGCCAGATCGGCAATGCAGTCCCTCGCCTTGAACACCATGCTCGGTGCGACCTGGGCGGTGGTCGCCGAAGCCAATCGCTACTTCGCGTCACAGGAACCTTGGATCCTGCGAAAACAGGATCCTGCCCGCATGGCCACCGTGCTCTACGTCACGGCCGAGGTGCTGCGCGCGGTCGGCATCCTGGCCCAGCCCGTCGTGCCGCGGGCCGCGGCCAAGCTTCTGGACCTGCTCGCCGTACCAGAGGACGCGCGGACGCTGGCCCATGTCGGGCCCGACCATCGCCTCGTGCCGGGGACGGCTCTAATGCAACCGGAGCCCATTTTCCCGCGTTACGTCGAGGCTGAGGAGCAATAGCCCAGCTTCCCTCCACCTGGCGCGAACGGACCCTGCGATGACGGCTCCCTGGTTCATGTTCGCGACGGGGATCGAGAACAGCTATCCCACCGTCGGTGGCGGCCGCACCCGCGTCGACGAGATGGAGAAGTGCGGGCACTACAAGCATTGGCAGACCGATTTCGAGCTCGTCCACGACCTCGACATCCGTTTCCTGCGCTACGGCCCGCCGATCCACACGACGTGGACCGGCGCGGGCCGGTACAACTTCGACTTCCCAGACCTCGCCTTCGCCTATCTGCGCGACCTCGACATCGTGCCGATCGTGGATCTCTGCCATTTCGGCGTGCCTGACTTCATCGGCGACTTTCAGAACCCCGACTTTCCCGCGCTCTTCGCCGACTACGCCGGCGCCTTTGCGCGGCGCTATCCGTGGGTGCAACTGTACACGCCGGTGAACGAGATGTTCGTCTGCGCCCTGTTCTCCGGCTACTACGGCTGGTGGAACGAGCAACTCACGACGGATCGCGGCTTCGTCACGGCGCTCAAGCACGTGGTTCGCGCCAACGTCCTGGCGATGCGCGCCATCCTCGATGTCCGCCCCGACGCGATCTTCATCCAGAGTGAGTCCTCGGAGTATTTTCACGCGGAGAACTCGCAGGCGATCCGAGCGGCGGAGATCATGAACGCCCGCCGTTTCCTGTCCCTCGACCTCAACTATGGCATGCGGGTCGACTCGGACATGTACGAGTACCTGCTCGACAACGGCATGACGCGGGACGAGTACCGCTTCTTCCTTGAGGAGCACCTGCGCCACCACTGCATCCTGGGGAACGACTACTACGTCACGAACGAGCATCGCGTCGCGCCAGACGGGCGCTCTTGGGCGTCGGGCGAGGTATTCGGCTACGACGAGATCACGCGCCAGTACTATGACCGCTACCGCCTGCCGGTGATGCACACCGAGACCAATCTCGTGGAGGGGCCGAACGGCGACGAGGCCGTGAACTGGCTCTGGAAGCAATGGGCGAACGTCCTGCGCGTGCGCAACACCGGCGTGCCGATCGTCGGCTTCACCTGGTATTCGCTCACCGATCAGGTCGACTGGGATTCGGCGCTGCGCGAGAACCGGGGCAACGTCAACGCGCTCGGGCTCTACGATCTCGACCGCAACATCCGGGCGGTCGGTCGGGCCTACAAGCAGCTGATCCAGGAATGGAGCGACGTCCTGCCGGCCCAGAGCGTGTGCATGACCGTCCCCGTGGTCCTGCCCAGCGAATACGACGAGCCTTTCGCCCGCCGCCGCCGCGAATGGGCCCGGCAATATCGCCAGCGCCGCGCCCGCGTGAAGTCGCGCGAACTCGCGACCTGAGGAGACAAGCCATGCGCCTGGAGAACAAGGTCGCCATCGTCACCGGCGGCTCGAGCGGCATCGGCTTCGCCTCAGCGCAACGCCTCGTTGCCGAGGGGGCGAAGGTGGCCATCGCGAGCCTCACCAAGGACAAGGTTGAGGCCAGCGCCGCCAAGCTCGGTGCCGACGTGCTCGGCCTTGCGTGCGACGTCGGCCGTGAGGCGGAGGTGATCGCCGCCGTCGACGCCACGGTCGAGCGCTTCGGCCGCCTGGACATCATCGTCAACAACGCCGGCATGATGGTCTTCAAGCCGCTCTGGGAACTCGAGGACGCGGATTGGCGCCGCGTGCTCGAGGTCGATCTCTTGGGCGCGGTTCATTTCACGAAGCAGGCGTTCCTCAGGATGGGGCAGGGGGGCGCGATCGTGAACGTCGCGAGCGTTCACGCGGTCATGACCTCGCCCCTCGTCGCACCCTATGCCGCTGCGAAGGCCGCCATGCTCTCGCTGACGCGCTCAGCAGGGATCGAGGGGCGGGAGAAAGGCATCCGCGCCAACGTGGTCCTGCCCGGCGCCATCGACACGCCCATGCTCTGGGACAACCCGAACATCAAGTCGGGGGCGGAGAAGATCGATCCGAAGGATGTCGGCCGTCCGGAGGACGTCGCCGCTGCAGTCGCGTTCCTCGCCTCGGACGACGCCGCCTTCATCACGGGATCCGCCCTCAGGGTGGACGGGGGCCGGCTCGATCGGCTTTAAACGGCGGCGCCGCGCTCCATCTTCTCCCGCGAACCGCGATGCTCGTCGATAGCCACTGCCACCTCGACTTTCCGCAACTCGCCGCCGATCTGCCCGGCGTGCTCGACCGCGCTCGCGCTGCCGGCGTCGGGCGGATCGTCACCATCTCCACCTTCGTCTCGCGTTACGACACGTACCGGCGCCTGGCGGAGGACCACGCGGACGTGTTCTTCACGGTCGGCACGCATCCGCACAACGCGGCCGAGGAGCCAGACGTCGCGGCCGCCGAGCTCGTCCAGCTCGCCCGGCACCCGCGTTGTGTCGCGATCGGGGAGGCGGGTCTCGACTACCATTACGACCGCAGCCCGCGGGACGTGCAGGCGCGGGTGTTCCGCGCCCATATCGCGGCGGCGCGGGAGAGCAGCCTCCCGCTCGTCATCCACGCCCGCGACGCGGACGAGGACATGATCCAGATCCTGCAGGACGAGATGGCACGCGGCCGATTCGGCGCGATTCTCCACTGCTTCTCCTCGACACCGCGCTTGGCCGAGGTCGGGGTTGCGCTCGGCTGCTACGTGTCGTTCTCAGGGATCATCACCTTCAAGCGCTCGGACGAGTTGCGGCGGGTCGCGGCCGAGGTGCCGCTCGACCGGCTACTCGTTGAGACTGATGCGCCCTACCTCGCGCCCGAGCCGCATCGCGGCCGAACGAACGAGCCGGCTTACGTCGCGCAGACCGCCGCGGTGCTGGCGTCGGTCCGTGGCCTCTCCGCGGACGAGTTGGCCGAGGCGACGACCGCGAACGCCTATCGCGTCTTCGTGAAGGCGGCGGCCATCGACGAGCGACCTGTTCGCGGGGCTGCCGCGTGAGCCTCAAAGTCCGCATTCTCGGTTGCGGCAGCTCCGGCGGCGTGCCCCGCGTTGGATCCGGCTGGGGCGCCTGCGACCCGGCGAACCCCCGCAACCGGCGTCGGCGCTGCTCCATCCTCGTGGAGCGTTCCAACGGTCAGGGCACCACGAGCGTGCTGGTGGACACCTCGCCGGACCTGCGCGAGCAGTTGCTCGACGCCGACGTGGAGCGCCTTGACGCCGTGCTCTTCACCCACGAGCACGCCGACCACACGCACGGGATCGACGATTTGCGACCCCTTGCCATCGCCATGCGGCGGCGCATCCGCGTTCATGCGACGGAAGCGACGGGCGCCCTGCTGCGCTCGCGCTTCGGCTACTGCTTCGAGACGCCGCCCGGCAGCGAGTACCCGCCGATCCTCGAAGAGCAGCGCATCGATCCGGACGAGCCAATCGCGATCGATGGGGCAGGGGGCACGATCACCGCCGAGCCCTTCTCGATGGAGCATGGGAACATCGAGGCCCTGGGCTTTCGGTTCGGCGGCCTGGCCTACGCGCCGGACGTCAGCGCTATGCCGGCCCAGAGCGAAGCGCGGCTGCGTGGCCTCGACGTCCTCATCCTCGACGCGCTGCGCTTCACGCCTCATCCGACGCATTTCTCGGTGAGCGAAGCCCTAGAGTTCATCGGCCGGGTCCGGCCGCAACGTGCGATTCTCACGAACCTCCACACCGATCTCGATTTCGAGAACCTGAAGCGAGAGCTACCGCCCGGCGTTGAGCCGGCCTACGACGGGCTCACCGTTGCGCTCGAGGCCGCCGCATGAGGTTTCTCGGCGTGAGCGAGACCTGCGATCTCGGCTCGCTCTACCTGCGCCTGATCGAGGAAGGCCACGAGGTGCGGGTCGCCGTGACCGAGCCCCTCGCGCTGGGCACCATGGCCGGGCTCGTGCCGATCGTCGCCGAGTGGCGGGCCGAGCTCGATTGGATCAGGGCCGCTCCGGACCTCGGCATCATCCTGTTTGAGAGCGTGTCGGAAGGTTTTGGCGCTCTGCAGGACGGGCTTCGCCGCGACGGGTTCCACGTCATCGGCGGCAGCGCCTACGGCGACCGGCTCGAGAACGACCGCGCCTACGCGCAGGACCTCCTGGCCGAGCTCGGCTTTCCGCGCGGCCATGTCTGGGAGTTCGACAATGCCGCCGAGGCGGTCGCGTTCCTCGATGCCCGTCCGGCGCGCTACGTCCTCAAGTTCAGCGGCCCCGACCATTCCTCGGGCGACAACTACGTCGGGCAGACCGCGGACGGCCGCGACGTCCGCGCCATGGTCCAGGCCAAGGCGGGCGCGGGCCAGCGTTTCATTCTCATGGCTCATATCGACGGAATCGAGATGGGCGTCGGCGCCTATTTCGACGGCGAGCGCTTCCTCACGCCGGCGTGCCTCGACTGGGAGCACAAGCGCTTCTTCGCCGGCGACATGGGAGAGCTGACGGGCGAGATGGGCACCGTCGTCACCTACGACCGCACGGGTTCGTTCTTCGCCCGGACGCTGGCGCCCCTGGCCGGCCGCCTGCGGGAGGGCGGCTATGTCGGCTACGTCAACCTGAACACCATCGTGAACGAGGACGGCATCTGGCCCCTCGAGTTCACCTGCCGCTTCGGTTACCCGGGCTATGCCATCCTCGACCCCTTGCAGGAGACGCGCTGGGGCGATCTCTTCCGCATCATGGCGACCCGCTCCGGCGAGCCGTTCCGCACGCGGCCGGGCTTCTGCACCGGGATCGTCCTCACGACGCCGCCGTTTCCCTACACCCGCGAGGAGATTGACGAGGCCGTGGGCCTGCCGGTGCTGATCCCGGACGACGTCGACCGTCGGCACGTGCACTACGGCGAAGTCGGCCTCAACGCCGACGGCGACCTCGTGACGAGCGGGCTCTACGGCTGGACGCTCGTCGTGACCGGAGCCGGGCCGACCATCGCCGAGTCAAAGCATGACGCCTATGCGCGAGCCGGCCGGATCATCGTGCCCAACCTGCGCTACCGTCTCGACATCGGCGACAAGCTGATCGGCGGCGACTGGACGCGGCTCGAGGCTCTCGGCGTGCTCGATCCGCCGGGCGCTGGACCCGTGACGCCGGCCGTTCGTTGAAGCATTCCGTACCGCGTTCCTGGAGCTGTCCCATGATGATGGTCGATACCGAGCTGAAGCCGAGCGCGATCCACGGGCTCGGGGTCTTCCTGCGCCAGCCCGTGCGCCGCGGCGATCTCATCTGGCGCTTCGACGGCCGGATCGATCGCGTCTACACGCCCCACGAGATCGAGACGCTGCCGGAGCACATGCAGGCCTATCTCCGAATCTACTCGACCTGGCACGAGAGCGCGGGGCTCTTCGTTCTGTGCGGCGACAACGGGCGATACTTCAACCACTCGGACACGCCGACGACCGTCTCGAACGCCATCGCGTTCGGCGAGGACCATGCCAGCGCCGATTGGCCTGCCGGCACCGAGCTGACCTCGGACTATCGGACGATCTGCGACGCCGTCCGTCAGAACGGAGCCGTGTTCTGAGAAAGTGGGTATCATCGCTGCCCAACACGGAGGCTGACGGCAGCCCGACCCGCGCGGACATCGATGACGCTCACTTATGTTCCATAATGTATCTTATGCGAAATCCGGATAAGGACGTGGGTGGGGCCGTCTTCCGAGCTGAAACGGTGCCTCGGCCCTTCACTCGACGGCTCTTCTGGGCCGACGGTCGCTTCGCTATAGACGCGCAATCGTCTCGGACCCCTGCCCATGCGACCCTCACGCGACATTGCCGACCTTCTGGCCCTCATGGCGGCCTTGCGTGCTCCGGACACGGGTTGCCCGTGGGACTTGGCCCAGACCTTTGCGACGATCGCGCCCTACACGGTCGAGGAAGCCTTTGAGGTCGCCGATGCGATCGAGCGCGGCGATCTGGACGACCTGCGCGATGAACTCGGCGACCTGCTGCTCCAGGTGGTGTTTCACGCCCGCATGGCCGAGGAGCAAGGCGCGTTCGCTTTCGGCGACGTCGTCGAGGCGATCACGGCGAAGCTGATCCGGCGGCATCCGCACGTGTTCGGTGAGGCCCGGCACCTTGCTCGCGAAGCTGTCAAGGCGCTCTGGGACGAGATCAAATCCGCGGAAAAGGCTGAGCGCGCAGCACGCGGTGTGTCAGCGCCGGCAAGCCTCCTATCTGACGTTCCGGCCGGCTTCCCGGCACTGACTCGGGCCGTGAAGCTCACGACGCGCGCAGCCACCGTTGGCTTTGACTGGGACGACCCGCGCCAAGTCGTAGCCAAGATCCGTGAGGAGCTGGACGAGCTCGAAGCGGCCCTCGACGCGGGGGCACCGGAGGCGGTTCAGGATGAGCTCGGCGATCTCCTGTTCGCTGCAGCCAACCTCGCGCGCCATACCGGGATCGATCCCGAGGCGGCCTTGCGCGGAACGAATGCGAAGTTCCAACGCCGCTTCGCCGCGATTGAAGCCGGCCTCGCGGAGCGCGGCCGCAGCCTGCAGGACGCAACCCTCGACGAGATGGAGGCGCTCTGGGTCAAGGCGAAAGAGCGCGAGCGCGCCTCAGGCTGACCGCCGCCGCGCCCCCGGGAACCGGCTGAGGAACCGCGGCTCTTTCTCGTGAGCAACGCGGATGCTGGCATGGACGCGTCCATCCTCGTCGGTGCGCCGTTCCAGCACCTCCGCCTCGCGGTGAAGCCAGGAGAGCGCCTCGCCCTCCGCCGGTTCGATCGTCACGATGTAGACGGGCCGGTCGGCGCCGATGACCGCCTCGATGCGGCGGAGGAGGGCATCCGTCCCCTCCCCGCTCACCGATGAGATCAAGGCTGGGCGCTCGTTCGGGGGCATGCCGGCGCTGAGCGTCGCGAGTCGGTCCCGTTCCTCGTCCGCGAGAAGGTCGCTCTTGTTCCAGACCTCGATGATGTGCCGCTCCGGTCCCGGCTCGATGCCGATCTCGCGCAGCACCTGCTGGACATCCTCGGCCTCGGCCTCGGTCTGCGCATGGGCGATGTCGCGCACATGAAGCAGCACGTCGGCCTCGATCACGTCCTCGAGCGTGGCGCGGAAGGCGGCGACGAGCATCGTCGGCAGGTCGGAGATGAAGCCGACCGTGTCCGAGAGGATGATCTTTTCGCCGTGGGGAAGCGTGACGGCGCGGGATGTCGGGTCGAGCGTCGCGAAGAGCATGTTCTCGGCGAGCACGCCTGCTTCCGTCAGCCGGTTGAACAGGGTCGATTTGCCCGCATTGGTATAGCCGACGAGCGCGACGATCGGGTACGGCACCCGGCGCCGGCTGGCGCGGTGGAGCGCGCGGGTCTGTGTCACGGTTTCAAGCTCGCGCTCGATGCGCGTCATCCGCTCCTGGATCAGCCGTCGGTCGGCCTCGATCTGGGTCTCGCCCGGGCCGCCGAGGAAGCCGAAGCCGCCGCGCTGCCGCTCGAGGTGGGTCCAGGACCGGACGAGCCGGCTGCGCTGGTAGTTCAGGTGGGCGAGCTCGACCTGGAGCGAGCCTTCCTTGGTCCGGGCACGCCGGCCGAAGATCTCAAGGATCAAGCCCGTGCGGTCGATGACCTTGGCACCCCAGGCCTTCTCGAGGTTGCGCTGCTGCACGGGCGTGAGCGCGCAATCCATCACCACGAGGCCGATCTCCTCGGCGCGGATGCGGCCCGTGAACTCCTCGACCTTGCCCTTGCCGAGATAGGTGGCGGGCCGGAGCGTGCCCAAGGGCACGATCAGCGAGTCGGTCACTTGGAGATCGATCGCGCCGGCAAGGCCGGTCGCCTCGCTCAGGCGCGCGTCGGGCGAGCGCGGGTTCGCGATCGCCCGGGCCGACGCTGGCCCGCCGTCGGAGCGCGGGCCACCGCGGCGCTGGCGCGTGAGGTAAGGCCCGAGCACGAGGGTTCGCGTGCCCGAAGCGATGTCCTTTTCAGGCTCAGCGAGGCGCTGAACCCGGTCCTCTCCCGGCATACGGGGTTCGGTCAAATCATCAGACCTTCTCGACGGCTTCTTCGCCCTGCTCGAACAACTGCACGGGGTGACCTGGCATGATTGTCGAGATCGCGTGCTTGTAGACGAGCTGGGAATGCCCGTCCCGGCGCAGCAGCACGCAGAAATTGTCGAACCAGGTCACGACGCCCTGCAATTTGACGCCATTCACCAGGAAGATCGTGAGCGGGATCTTGTTCTTGCGGACATGATTGAGAAACGTGTCCTGCAGGTTTTGAGCGCGTTCGCCCGCCATCGAAAGTGCCTCGTTGGACCGCCGCCGCCGGTTTTGGTCGGCCTGCCCTTTGTTGTTCAATCTGGGCACAATACCCGGACCGGCGCGCCATTACACGGTGAAGCCTGGCGTTTCGCAAGTGCAAACGGCGGCGTTTCCGATCTTTCCCGTGCGGAAGACCGAGGTGCTTACCCGCCGATCGACAAAGACTTTAACTTGCGATGCAAGGCTGAGCGCTCCATGCCGATGAATTCGGCCGTCCGCGAGATGTTGCCGGAGAAGCGCGCGATCTGCGCCATCAGGTATTCGCGCTCGAAGATCTCGCGCGCGTCGCGCAAGGGCAGGCTCATCAGCTTCTCGCCCCCCGACCCGTTCGGCGTTGTCGGCACGAGGGCGCCGACATCGCTCGGCAGCATCTCCGCCGTGATCGGCTGACCCGTCTCGCCGCCCGTCAGGATCATGAGCCGCTCGACGTTGTTGCGCAGCTGCCGGACGTTGCCGGGCCAGTCATGCGACTGCAGCACCGCCATGGCGTCGTCGGCGATGACGCGCAACGGCAGGCCGGTGGCGGCCGAGATCTGCTCCATGAAGAAGCCGATCAGCTCGGGGATGTCCTCCCGGCGCTCGGAGAGGGCCGGAACCCGGATCGGAACGACGCCGAGCCGATGGAAGAGGTCCTCGCGGAAGCGTCCGCTCGCGATCTCTTGGGTGAGGTCACGGCTCGAGGACGAGATGATGCGCACGTCGACGTGGACGCGGGTGGTCCCGCCGACCCGCTGGAAGTTCTGGTCGACGAGAACGCGCAGGATGCGATTCTGGGTCTCCCGCGGCATGTCCGCGATCTCGTCGATGTAGAGCGTGCCGCCGTGCGCCTCCTCGAGCGCACCGACCCGGCGTCCCCTGCCCTCCGCCGCTTCGACGCCGAAGAGCTCCGCCTCCATCGTCTCAGGCGTGATCGTCGCCGCGTTGATCACCACGAAGGGGCCGCTGGCGCGGCTCGAGAGCGCGTGCAGGGTCCGGGCGGCGAGCTCCTTGCCGACGCCGGGGGCTCCGGTGATCAGCACGCGCGCGTTGGTCGGGGCGACCCGTTCCACTGTCTGACGAAGCGCATTCACGGCCGGCGAATGGCCGGCGATCCGGCTCGCCTGAACGGAGCGCGCCTTCAGGTCCCGCACCTCGCGCTTGAGCCGCGACGCTTCGAGGGCCCGCTCGGCGACCAGAACGAGCCGGTCCGCCTTGAACGGCTTCTCGATGAAATCGTAGGCGCCGGCCCGGATGGCGGAGACCGCCGTTTCGATGTTGCCGTGGCCCGAGATCATCACCACCGGTAGGTCAGGATGCTGAGCCTTCGCGAGGTCGAGCACCTGGAGTCCGTCGAGGCGGCTGCCTTGGAGCCAGATATCGAGGAAGACGAGGTGTGGGCGGCGCGCCTCGATGGCGGCGAGCGCCTCGTCGGAGCTGCCGGCCGTGCGGGTGCGGTGGCCTTCGTCCTCCAGGATCCCGGCAACCAGGTCGCGGATGTCCGCTTCGTCGTCGACGATGAGAATGTCGGCGCTCATGACCCCGTCCTATGCAGCTTGGGCGCGGCGTCCGCCACCGTCGCGGCCTCGTTGGTTCTCGAAATCCACATCCTGACGCGTCCTCCCCGCCCCGTCGGGTTGTCGAGGAGCTCGATGCCGCCGCCGTGGTCCTCGAGGATCTTGCTGACGATGGCGAGGCCGAGGCCGGTCCCGCCGTCGCGCGTCGTCATGTAGGGCTCGAGCAGCCGCTGGCGGTTCTCCACCGGGAAGCCCTTGCCGTTGTCGGTGACTTCGATGGCGATGATGTCGGCCCCCTCCTCCCGGACGGACACGTGGATGGCGCCCGGTCCGCGCTCCGCCTCGGGCACGGCGGCCACGGCCTCCGTGGCGTTCTTCACGATGTTGGTCACCGCCTGCGACAGGAGCCGACGATCGAACGGCACGACGAGCGGATCGGGTGGGAAATCGTCGGTGAAGGCGATGTCGGGATGGGCGATCCGCATCATGAAGACCACCTGGCGGACGTTCGCCGCGACGTCGTCGTTGTCGATCGTGGGCTTGGGCATGCGGGCGAATGACGAGAACTCGTCCACCATGCGCTTGATGTCGTCGACCTGGCGCACGATCGTGTCCGTGCACTGCTCGAAGATCTCCCGATCGGCGGTGATCACCTTCCCGTACTTGCGGCGGATCCGCTCGGCGGAGAGCTGGATCGGGGTGAGCGGGTTCTTGATCTCGTGGGCGATGCGCCGCGCCACGTCCGCCCAGGCGGAGGTGCGCTGGGCGGCGATGAGGTTGGTGAGGTCGTCGAGCGTGACCACGAGTCCGTGCTCCTCGGAGCCGGAATGCTCGCTCGTCACGCGGACGTTCAACGTGCGCTCGCGCTCGTCGCGCCGCACGCTCACTTGCCGCTGCACGAGGCGATGCCGCCCGCCTCGGGCCTCGACGAGCATGTCCTGGAGTTCCGGGACAACCTCCAGAACGGGCTGGCCCAGCACGGCGTCGCGGCGAAGGGCGAGGAGCGCCTCGGCCGACGGGTTGACGATCGTGATCCGGTCGCAGGCGTCGATGCCGATCACGCCGGCGGACACTCCGGACAGCACCGCTTCCGTGAAGCGTCGGCGCCGGTCGATAAGATCGTTCGCGGCGGCGATGCCGTCGTGCTGGCGGCGGAGCTCCGAGGTCATCTTGTTGAAGGTCTCGCCGAGATGGGCGAGGTCGCCCTCGCCGTTCCGGACCGGCACCTGGACGTAGAAGTTGCCCGTCCCGACTTGGTCCGTCGCGTGGATCAGGCGCCGGATCGGCGCGACCAGGCGGTTGGCGAAGTTCAGCCCGAACCAGATGGCCGAGAGCAGGACGATGAGGGCGACGAGGGCGAACATGAGCGCGAAGGCGAACTGCACGCCGGCCTTCTTCTGCTCCAGGATCTGGTAGTAGGCGACCCCGGCTTCAGCGATCGCCGGGAACTCGACCGCCTGCGGATCGACGGGCCGCGCGACGAACAGGATGCGGCCGTTATGGGCCGGGAGCTTCAAAGCGGCCCGGAACACGCTGCCGCTTCTGGGGATGAGGCAGATCGCGTCCTTGTCGCCGGCGTTACGAAGCTCTTCGGCGCGCGGGGGCGTGAAATCCTCGATCGGCCGCGGATCGACCCGCTCCACCACGGTGCCGTCCGCCTCGACGATCATGGCGACGCGAAAGCCGAGGAACAGCGCTCGCGAGGTCATGAAATCGCGAAAGATCCCGCGATCCGCGTCGAAGAGCACCTTGGCGCGGTTGAGGTCCGCCGCCATGAGCTGCGTTTCCCGGGCGAGCCCCTGGCACTGTGCACCCTGATAACTGCGTGCGATCTCGGCGGTGTTGCCCATCAACTCCTTGAGGGCGCCGGTGAACCAGGGGTCGAGACCGCGCTCGAGGGTCAGCATGGCGACCACAGCGACGAGGATCGCCGGCAAGGTCGCGATGAGGCTGAACAGGCCAACGATTCGCACGTGCAGCCCGGCCGCTGCCGTGCGCAGACGCCGGGCCCGAACGAGCCGGCGTGTCTCCCGAGCGACGACGCCGAGGAGGATGAGAACCAGCGCGCCGTTGATCAGGAGCGCCCAGACGACGACGTCGTGGGTCGGCAGGATCTGCGTCAGGCCGGCCAGCACTAGGAAGGTGGCGAGCGCCGAGGTGAGCGCCGCTGTGACCGCAAAGGTGCCAAGCCACCCTGGCCCGCGCTGGTCCGTGTCGTCGACGGCCGGCGCGCGCGCCTGCTCAGGCATGATGGTTGTCAAGAATCGCCCCGAACGCGCCGCCGACCCCGGCTGGAGATCGGCCGTCTTAGGCTGGTGCGTCACCACAACAGTGTGGCTGAAATATTACAACCGGCCTTGAGTCGTCCAGGGCCGCCGATCAGCGCGGGGTCCGGATGACCTGAAGGTCGAGGTCACGGACCTTCTTGCGCAGGGTATTGCGGTTGACGCCGAGCAGCTCGGCGGCCCGGATCTGGTTGCCTCGGGTCGCGGCGAGCGCCGCGCCGATGAGAGGGCCCTCAATTTCCCGCAGGATGCGGTGATAAAGGCCTGGCGGCGGCAGGGCGCCCTTGAACTCACCGAAATACTCGGCAAGGTGCCGCTCCACCGCGCTCGTGAGGCTTTCGGCATCGGCGCCGGACCGGGGCGTCGAGGTCTGCAGGATGAGAGGCTGGGTATCGAGCTCCGCCTCGATGATCGGTCCGGTGATCGTGTCCTGCGGGTAGAGCGCCGCGAGACGCCGCACCAGGTTCTCGAGCTCGCGGACGTTCCCGGGCCAGCGATAGCGCTTGAGACGCTCCAGGGCGTCGCCGTCGAGCTGTTTGCGGGACAGACCCTCCTTCTCGACGATGCCGAAGAAGTGCCTGACGAGGTCGGGAACGTCTTCCGCGCGCTCGCGCAGCGGTGGAAGTCGCAGCGGCACGACGTTGAGACGAAAGAACAAATCCTCGCGAAATAGACCCTGCTGGATCGAGATCCGCAGGTCCTTGTTGGTTGCCGCGATGATCCGCACGTTGGTTCGGATCGGAATGCGGCCGCCGACGGTGGTGTACTCGCCCTGCTGGAGAACACGCAGGAGCCGCGTCTGCGCCTCCATGGGCATGTCGCCGATCTCGTCGAGGAAGAGCGTCCCACCCTCGGCCTGCTCGAACCGGCCGGCGCTCCGCGATGCCGCGCCCGTAAAGGCCCCCTTCTCGTGCCCGAAAAGCTCCGATTCGATGAGGTCGCGCGGGATCGCGGCCATGTTCACGGCGACGAAGGGGCCGTTCCGGCGCTTGCCGTAATCGTGCAGCGCGCGGGCCACGAGTTCCTTGCCGGTGCCCGACTCGCCCATGATCATCACGGTGAGATCCGTGGGCATGAGGCGGGCCAGCGCCCGGTAGATCTCCTGCATGGCCGGCGAGCGGCCGACGAGGGGGATGTTGTCGGCATCCTCGGCCTGGGCGCTCGATGCGAGGCCGCGGGGGCGGGACAGGGCGCGTCCGACGACCGCGACGAGTTCCTTCAAGTCGAAGGGTTTGGGCAGATATTCGTAAGCGCCGCGCTCGGAGGCGCGGATTGCCGTCATGAAGGTGTTCTGCGCGCTCATAACAATGATCGGCAGGTCGGGGCGTACCTTCTTGATCCGCGGGAGCAGATCGAAAGCGTTCTCGTCCGGCATCACCACGTCGGTGATGACGAGATCGCCCTCCCCTTGCGCCACCCAGCGCCAGAGCGTGGCGGCGTTGCTCGTCGAGCGAACCTCGTAGCCGGCGCGGGACAAGGCCTGGTTGAGCACCGTGCGGATCGCGGCGTCGTCGTCGGCGAGGAGGATGTGGCCAGTCGGCATCGGATACCCTAGGTCGATCTCACGAACCCCGGCCGTCCCGGGCGCTGTACATCGGCATGCGAACGCTGAACGTCGTGCGCCGCGGGGCCGGATCGCACTCGACGATGCCGCCGTGGTCGCCGACGATCTTCGCGACCAAGGCAAGTCCGAGGCCAGATCCTTGGGCCTTGGTCGTGACAAAGGGGTCGAAGAGGTCCGGCAGAAGGTCGGCCGGCACGCCTGGCCCGTTGTCGCGCACGCTGAGCTCGATCGGCAGGCTCACCCGCTCGCGGGAGCCCGGCACCTGGAGACGGATGCCGGTGCGAAACGACGTGGCGAGCGTGATCTCGCCGTCCAGGGCATCCTCCCCGATCGCCTCGGCGGCGTTCTTGACGAGGTTCAGCATGACTTGAACGAGCTGGTCGCGGCTGCCGATGACCGGAGGCAACGAAGGATCGTAGGCCTCGACGAAGCGGATGTGACGGGCGAAACCCGACTGCGCCAGGCGCTTCACGTGGTCGAGCACCCCGTGCACGTTCACCGGGCCGCGCTCGCTCGGTCGCTCGTCGCCGAAGAGCTCCATCCGCTCGACGATCTTTACGATCCGGTCGGCCTCGTCGCAGATCAGGCGCGTGAGAAGGCGATCCTCCTCGCTGGCCGATTGCTCGAGGAGTTGCGCCGCGCCGCGGATCCCTGAGAGAGGGTTTTTGATCTCGTGCGCCAGCATGGCGCCGAGCGCCGTAATCGAGCGCGCCGCCCCGCGATGCGTGAGCTGACGATCCATCTTGTCGGCGATGGTGCGTTCTTGGAGCATGAGCACGACGGCGTCGTCCGGCTCCGGCACGGCGGTCGCGAAGACGTCGACGATGCGTTCCGCCCCGATGCGCGGCGTCCCGATGTCGATCCGGTACTCGCTCACGCTGCCGCCTCGACGGCGCACCTCGTCGACGAGGGCGACGACCGGCGAGCCGAAGGGTAGGATGTCGCGCAGGCGCTGCCGCTGCAGCACCCGAAGGCTGGTCTCGAAGAAGGCTTCCGCCGCGGTGTTGGCGTGGTTGATCTGCCCGTCGCGGCCGACCGTGACCACCGGGAGCGGCAGGGCGTTCAGGACGATGTCGCCTGCCGTCATGCGGCATCTGCGAGGCGAGGCGCGAAGGCCCGGCGCAACAGCGTCGTAACCTGGCGCGGGTCGTCTGAGGTGACCAACGCGAGCCGCTCCGCCCCGGGAAGGCCGGCGCCGGCTGCGGCGGCATGATCGGCGTAGGCCGCCAGATGCTTTCGCGCGTGACGCAGGCCGGCCTCGCGGCCGAACAGGTGAAGGAGCAGCTCGTAATGCTCCACCGCCGCCTCGCCCCGCTCCACGAGCGTCGGTGGCCGCCAGGTGCGGCCTGCCAGGGCTGCCGCGATCTCTCCGACGAGCCAAGGCCGGCCGACGGCCGCCCGTCCGATCATCACGCCGGCTGCACCCGATTGCGCGAGAGCTTGGCGGGCGGCAGTGACCCCGTCCACGTCACCGTTCGCGATGACCGGGATGGATACGGCATCTACCGAGGGTGCGATGCGCGTCCAATCGGCCGTGCCCTTGTAGAACTGCTGACGTGTGCGGCCGTGAATCGTCAGCGCGGCGACGCCGGCGGCCTCGGCGCGCCGTGCGAGTTCCGGAGCGTTGAGGCTCGCGTCGTCCCAGCCAAGCCGCATCTTGACGGTGACCGGGGCGGACACGGCCGCGACCACCGCTTCGATCAGCCCCAAGGCGTGGTCGAGGTCGCGCATCAGCGCGGACCCAGCCGCGCCGCCGACGACACGCTTCGCCGGGCAGCCCATGTTGATATCGATGACGTCCGCGCCCGAGCCGACGGCGAGGCGGGCGGCTTCCGCGAGCCAGTCCGCTCGGCAGCCGGCGAGCTGAACCACATGCGGAGCAATCCCCTCCCCCTCGGCCTTGAGCCGCGCCTCTTCCGCTCCGGTCACGAGTTGATCGGACGCCACCATCTCGGACACAACGAGCGTCGCGCCGAACCGCATGGCAAGGCGCCGCATCCCGAGGTCGGTCACGCCGGACATCGGCGCTAGGACCGCGGCACCGACGAGCCGATCCGCGAGGGTGTCAGATCGAAAGCTCAATTTGTGGTCAACTGTCATCGTGCACAGAAAATAGACAAACATGGACTGCGCGCAAGCACAAAGAGGTTTGCGGAGCAGCTGCGAAGCCCCCTATCACTGATCGCAGGCGGGGGCGCGGAGGTGCGTGGTGAAGGTTGCAGCAATCATCGTCGCAGCTGGGCGCGGGACTCGTGCCGGTGACGGACCGCCGAAGCAATACAGGATACTCGCGGGCGAAGCGGTGCTCGCCCGCTCGCTCCGCCCCTTTCTGGATCATGATGAAGTCGAAGCCGTTCAGGTCGTGACCGGCGCGCACGACCGACCAGCCTACGAGGCCGCGTTACGAAGCCTTGGAGCCATTGCCAGCCGCAAGCTCCGCCCCGAGGTGATCGGAGGAGCCTCTCGACAGGAATCGGTCTGGGCGGGGCTCTCAGCGCTTTCGTCGCTCGGTCCCGAGATCGTCCTCGTTCACGACGGCGCTCGTCCGTTCGTGAGCGCCGGCCTGATCAGCCGCGCCATCACCGCGGGAGAGGCGGGTGGCGCGGCCGTTCCCGTTCTGCCTGTCACCGACACGGTCAAGCAAGTCGCCGACGGGCTCGTGACAGGAACTCTCGATCGGAGCGCGTTGCGCGCCGTCCAGACGCCCCAGGCGTTCCGAACGCACGTCCTGCAGGGTGCCTATGCTAAGCTCGGTGCCGCCGTCGCGTTCGCGACCGATGACGCGAGTCTCGTCGAGCAGGCGGGCGGGACAGTGCACGTTTTCGAGGGAGAGGCCGACAACGTGAAGCTCACACACCCGGACGATTTCGCGCTGGCCGAGCGGCGGCTTGGCAACGCGCTCGTCCCGCGCACGGGCTTCGGCTTTGACGTGCACACCTTCGGACCGGGCGACCATGTTTGGCTCGGCGGAGTGCGCGTCGCCCATGATCGCGGCGTCGTCGCGCATTCTGACGGCGACGTGGTGCTTCATGCCCTGACCGACGCCCTCCTCGGCGCGATCGCCGACGGTGATATCGGTACGCATTTCCCACCCTCGGATGCAAGCTGGCGTGGGGCCTCCTCCGACCAGTTCCTCGCCTTCGCCGCGCAACGCCTGCGGGAACGCGGCGGCGTGATCGATCACCTTGACGTCATGATCCTGAGCGAGGCCCCACGCATCGGCCCTTTACGGCAGGCGATGCGGGAGCGCATCGCCGAGATCGCTGGCCTTGCGGTCGACCAGGTCTCGATCAAGGCGACGACGACGGAAGGCCTCGGCTTCGTCGGCCGCCGCGAGGGTCTGGCTGCCCAGGCCGTCGCGAGTGTCCGGCTCCTCACGCGGAGCGAGCACCATGGATGACCTGCAGCCGCGCGCGGCCCAACTTCTCGAGGCCTGCAAAGCCCGGTCGTGGATGATCGCGACGGCCGAGTCTTGCACGGGTGGTCTCGTCGCGGCGCTCCTTACGGAGATCGCGGGATCCTCGGCCGTAGTCGAGCGCGGCTTCGTGACCTACTCCAACGAGGCCAAGACCGAGCTCATCGGCGTTCCCGTCGAGTTGATCTCCACCTACGGCGCGGTGAGCGCAGAGGTGGCCCTTGCCATGGCGGAAGGCGCGATCGGGCGATCCCGAGCGGAGCTTGCCGTGTCGATCACCGGGATCGCAGGCCCGGGCGGGGCCACGCCGACAAAGCCCGTCGGCCTCGTGCATTTCGGCCTCGCGCGGCGAGGCGAGACGACGCGCCACCTGGAGCGGCGCTACGGCGATCTCGGTCGCACGCAGGTCAGACGCCGGGCCGTCGAGGATGCCCTCGCCCTGCTCGAATCCGTAGTCCTTTAAGCGCTCGCCCGGGTCGGCCGGCCGTAGACGCGGTCGGCCCGCTCCTCGAAGGCCTGCGTGAACTTGCGGAAGGCCTTGTCGAACATCGAGCCCATCAAGAGGCCGAGCGCGACGCTCCTGAACTCGTAGTCGATGGCGAAATCGATCGCGCAACCAGACTCTTGCGGGCGGAAAGTCCAGCGATTGTCGAGGCGCCTAAAGGGGCCGTCGACGTAAGCGACATCGATGATGAGGTTCGGCCGGTAGAGCCTCACCTTGGACGTGAAGCTCTCGCTGATCGCCTTGTAGCCCACGCTCATGCGCGCCACGAGGCTCTCCGTGCCCTCACCGTCGGCCTCGCGCCGGAGCACCTTCAGCTCTTCGCAAAGCGGCAGGAACTCCGGGTAGCGCTCGACATCGGCCACGAGGTCGAACATCCGCTCCGGCGCGTGGCCGACGAGCCGTGTGGTGCGGAAGGACGGCATGCGACCGGTCAGCCCCGCGTCGCCGCGATCCGGGCGGTTTTCAGCTTGGCGAAGTCCTCGCCGGCATGGTGAGAGGAGCGGGTCAGCGGCGTCGCCGAGACCAGCAGGAAGCCCTTGGCGTAGGCCGTCGTCTCGTAGCCCTTGAACTCGTCCGGCGGCACGAAGCGCAGGACCGGGTGGTGCTTGCGGGTCGGCTGCAGGTATTGGCCGATGGTGAGGAAGTCGACGTCGGCCGAGCGCAGGTCGTCCATGAGCTGGAGCACCTCGTTCCGCTCCTCGCCGAGGCCCACCATGATGCCGGACTTCGTGAAGATGGTGGCGTCGAGCTCCTTCACCCGCTGCAGCAGGCGGATCGAGTGAAAGTAGCGCGCCCCTGGCCGGACCTTCAGGTACTTGGAGGGCACTGTCTCCAGGTTGTGGTTGAACACGTCGGGCTTGGCGGCCACGACGATCTCGAGCGCTCCGTCCTTGCGCAGGAAGTCGGGGGTAAGGATCTCGATGGTCGTGCCGGGCGAGCGCGCCCGGATGGCCTGGATCACCTCGGCGAAGTGCTGCGCGCCGCCATCGGCTAGGTCGTCGCGGTCGACGGAGGTGATGACGACGTGCTCGAGGCCGAGCTTCGCCACGGCGTCGGCGACCTTCGCGGGCTCGTCGCGATCGAGGGCTTCGGGCAGGCCCGTCTTCACGTTGCAGAAGGCGCAGGCCCGGGTGCAGGTGTCGCCCATGATCATGAAGGTGGCGTGCTTCTTCTCCCAGCACTCGCCGATGTTGGGGCAGCCTGCCTCCTCGCAGACGGTCACGAGCTTGTTCTCGCGCACGATCCGGTTGGTCTCGGACCATTTGGGGCTGCCGGGCGCCTTCACCCGGATCCAGTCGGGCTTGCGCAGCAGAGGCTGATCGGGCCGATGCGCCTTCTCGGGATGGCGCGGACGCTGATCCTTGTTGAGCAGGTCGAGGACGACGGCCATGCGCGCACCTGGAAAAAATTCGGGCGGCGGAGATCACCTCCGCCGCCCGTCACTTAGGATGTCCGATGGCGCCCTGCAAACCGCGCGATGCCGCGCGGGCGCAGGGCTGCCCTGACGCCGGGGCGGTCCGCGTCAGTAGGTCCGCGTGTGGCTGCTGCTGCGGCCCGCGACGGCGCGGTACACGACGATCACGAGGATGGCGCCGATCGTCGCCGAGATCAGGTTGCCGATGAAGCCGGACACCCCGATGCCGAGCAGGCGCAGCAGGAAGTTGCCGACCACGGCACCGATGATGCCCATGATGATGTTGGCGAAGAGCCCCATGTTGGAATGGGTGAACTTCTCCGCCAGCCAGCCGGCGAGCGCGCCGATGATGATGGCCATGAGGAAGCCGACGCCGGGCTGCCCGAGCGCGCCGTAGGTAGTGCCGTCCATCGCTGATCTCTCCGAGTGTGAAAGGACTCGGGGCGATAACGGCCAAGGCGCAAGGTTGGTTGCAAATGTCGCAGGCCGTCATGAGCCGCCCTGGATCCTGGGATGACAGGATCCAAGGTGCCAAGGAGCCTCCGATCCTTAGACGTGAATGACCCGTCCGTAGGCGTCGAGCACGCTCTCATGCATCATCTCGGAGAGGGTGGGATGCGGGAAGACCGTGTGCATCAGCTCCTCTTCGGTCGTCTCCAGCGTCATGGCGACAACGTAGCCCTGGATCAGCTCGGTCACCTCTGCGCCGATCATATGCGCGCCAAGGAGCTGTCCCGTCTTCTTATCGAAGATCGTCTTCACCAGACCGTCCGGTTCGCCAAGCGCGATCGCCTTGCCGTTGCCGAGGAAAGGGAAACGGCCGACGCGGATGTCGAGACCCTGCTCCTTGGCCTTGGCCTCGGTGATGCCGACGGAAGCGATCTGCGGGTGGCAGTAGGTGCATCCCGGAATCTTGGCCTTGTCCATCGGGTGGGCGTGCAGGCCCGCGATGGTCTCGACGCAGATCACGCCCTCGTGCTCCGCCTTGTGGGCGAGCATGGGCGGTCCGGCGACGTCCCCGATGGCGTAGAGGCCCGGCACCGAGGTTCGGCCGAGGCCGTCGGTCACGACGATGCCGCGCTCGATCGTAACCCCGAGCTTCTCAAGGTTCAGCCCCTCGACGTTCGAGACCACGCCGACGGCCGAAATCAGGCGTTCGGCGGTGAGCTTCTGGACGTTTCCCTTGCCGTCGTTGACCGTGGCCGTCACCGAGTCAGCGCCCTTCTCGACGCCCGTCACCTTGGCGCCGGTCAGGATCTTGATGCCCTGCTTCTCGAAGCGCTTGCGGGCGAGCGCCGCGATCTCCGCGTCCTCGACGGGCAGGATCTGCGGCATGAGCTCGATGACAGTCACCTCCGCGCCCATGGTGCGGTAGAAGGAGGCGAACTCGATGCCGATGGCGCCGGAGCCCATGACGATGAGGCTCTTGGGCATCCGGTCCGGCACCATGGCCTCGTAGTAGGTCCAGATCAGCTTCTTGTCAGGCTCGATGCCGGGCAGCGCGCGGGGCCGCGCGCCGGTCGCCAGGATGATGTGCTTCGCCTGGTAGCTGCCAGGCCCCAGCGCGCCTTTGGGCGCCTCCGCACGCTTCGTCTCGCGCACCGTGACTTGGCCCGCCTGGGTGCCTTGTGCGGGTTTGTCGATGACCGCCTCGCCCCAGATCACGTCGACCTTATTTTTCTTGAGCAGCATGCCGACGCCGCCGTTGAGCCGGCCCGAGACCCCTCGCGAGCGCTTGACGATGGCAGCGGCGTCGAAGGAGATGCCGTCGGCCTTCAGGCCGTAATCGCCGGCATGCTGCATGTAGTGGTAGATCTCGGCCGAGCGCAGCAGCGCCTTCGTCGGGATGCAGCCCCAGTTCAGGCAGATGCCCCCGAGATGCTCCCGGTCCACCACGGCCGTCTTGAGCCCGAGCTGAGCCGCCCGGATCGCCGCGACGTAGCCGCCCGGGCCGGCGCCGATGATGAGAACGTCGTAGGTGGTGGACATGAGTCAGGCCTCCATCTCCCCTCTCCCTTTGCGGGGAGGGGTCAGGGGTAGGAAGGGTTCAAACATGCGCGGGTGCGATCAAGCCGGCGAGGTGGTTCATCACGTCGTGATCGTCCTGCTCGTCACCGCGTCTGGCATAGAGTCTCGGAGCACGTGGCATCCAAGCGAGAGATTTTCTTGAGCCGTTCCTGCGCCATGAAGCGGTTACGGCTGCGGTTCACGTGCCTCGATCGCACGCTTGAGCTTGGCGAGCTCGGTCTTAACCGAGGTGACATCGAACTTGTTCTGCGAGGCAATGCCGGTCGCATAGGCGAGATGAATCTCGATGTCCTCCAATTGGCGCGAGTGCTCGGCCTGGACCCGTTTCACGTCGGCGAGGTCGGCTTGCATACGTTGAAGGATCGGCAGCACGAGATCGGTGACTTCGGACACGGACGGCTCCCGTTGGCTCGACTCAAGGTAGCGATCGGGAGCCCCTAAACCAACATCCCCATCGGGCTCTCGATCAACCCTTTGAAGGCCTGCAAGAGTTCCGCCCCGAGCGCCCCGTCGACCACGCGATGGTCGACCGAAAGCGTCGCGGTCATGACCTGCACTACGGCCGGCGCGCCGTTCTTGACGACGACCCGGGCTTCGCCCGCGCCCACCGCCAGGATCGTCGCGTGGGGCGGGTTGATGACGGCCTGAAAGTTCTTGATGCCGAACATGCCGAGGTTCGACACCGCCGTCGTGCCGCCCTGGTACTCGTCGGGCTTGAGCTTGCGCGTGCGGGCGCGCCCGGCGAGATCCTTCATCTCGGCCGAGATGGCCGACAGCGTCTTCATCTCGGCCTTGCGGATGACGGGCGTGAACAGCCCACCCTCGATCGCCACCGCGACGCCGACGTCGGAGTGCTTGAACTTGAGCACCCGGTCCTCCGCCCAGACGGCGTTGGCGTTGGGCACGCGCTGGAGCGCCAGCGCCAGACCCTTGATGACGAAGTCGTTCACCGAGAGCTTGAAGCCCGGTTTGCCGTCCTTGTCCTTGGGCGCGTTGGCGTTGATCTGCTCGCGCAACGCCAGAAGCGCGTCGAGCTCGACGTCGAGGGACAGGTAGAAGTGCGGAACCGTCTGCTTCGATTCGGAGAGGCGCTTGGCGATGGTCTTGCGCATCCCGTCGAGGGTGACTTCCTCGTAGGAGCCCGCCTCGTACATCGCCTTGACCTGATCCAGGGTCATGCCCTGGGCTGGCGCGCCAGCGGCCGGCTTCGGCGCGGGCTGAGGGGCCGTTTGGGGCGCCGGCGCGGCGGGCTGCGCCGCTGCGGCCTGAGGCGCAGGTGCGGCCGCCTTGCCGGTGCCTTGTGAGATCGCCGCGCGCACGTCTTTTTCGACAACGCGCCCGTGCGGCCCCGAACCCTTCACCTGCGCGAGGTCGAGGCCGGCATCCTTGGCGATGCGCTTGGCCAACGGCGAGGCGAAGACGCGCCCACCCTGCGAAGCGCCCTGCCCTGCCCCGTTCGCCTGCGGCGCGGGCTGACCGGCGCCGTTCGCGGCGGCGGGACCTTGCGGCGCTTCGTTGACACGGGCGTAGGAGAGGTGGGCGTCGCCGCCCGTCGTGTTCGCCTGCGGCTGCGAACCCTGGTTGGCCGGAGCCGGCGGTGCCGCAGCAGGCGCAGGAGCCGCCTCGGCCTTCGGCGCCGCCCCGCCGCCGGCCTGGACGCCCTTCGGATCCTCGCCTTCGCCGGCGATCAAGGCGATGAGCTCGTTCACCGGCACGTCCGACGTGCCTTCCGGCACCACGATCTTGGCGAGGATGCCTTCATCCACCGCCTCGACCTCCATGGTCGCCTTGTCGGTCTCGATCTCGGCGATGACGTCGCCCGACTTGATGGCGTCGCCCTCCTTCTTGAGCCACTTCGCGAGATTCCCCTTCTCCATCGTCGGCGAGAGGGCAGGCATCAGGATATTGATGGGCATGGCGGCACCCGCGTGAGGGGTTTAATTGATGGCGGACGTGGACCCGGGGTCGGTCGGGTTCGAGAGCTCGGCCTCCATGGCCTCGCGGATTTCGGCCAAGGCCTCCTCCTCGCTCATCTGGGTCTCGAGCGCGTAGATCCGGGCGGCGTGCCGCGCCAGGTCGACGAGCAGGATGCCCCAGGTGAAAGGCTCGTCGAAGGAGCGGCGAAGCCCCACGCTCACCGCGCCATCGACGATGGAGCAGCGCAGGATCTCGACCCCGCCCTTCTCGACGGCATCGGGCGGCGGGGAGAGCTCCTCGAAGGTGCCCGGCATGGCGCCACTTACCGATAGCAGACGGCCTTGGCCGCCTGGACGACTTCGCCGACGGTGGGCAGCGCCAGCTTCTCGAGGTTGGCGGCGTAGGGCATCGGCACGTCCTTGCCCGTGACCCGCGCGACCGGCGCGTCGAGGTAGTCGAACGCCTCTTCCATCAGCTTCGTGGCGATCTCGGCGCCGATGCCCGATTGCGGGAATCCTTCCTCGACGGTGACGCAGCGCCCGGTTTTCATCACGGACGCGACGATCGTGTCGGTGTCCATGGGACGGAGCGTCCGCAGGTCGATGACCTCCGCCTCGATTCCTTCCTGCGCCAGCTCGTGCGCGGCCTTAAGCGCGTAGGTCATGCCGATCGAGAAGGACACGATGGTGACGTCCTTGCCCTGGCGATGCACCTTCGCCTTGCCGATCGGGACGGTGAAGTCGTCGAGCTTCGGCACCGGGAAGGACTGGCCGTAGAGGATCTCGTTCTCGAGGAACACGACCGGGTTCGGATCCCGGATCGCGCTCTTGAGGAGACCCTTGGCGTCCGCCGCCATGTAGGGCGCCACAACCTTCAGGCCGGGCACGTTCGAGTACCAAGCCGAGTAGTCGTGGCTGTGCTGCGCGCCGACGCGCGCCGCCGCGCCGTTCGGGCCGCGGAAGACGATCGGCGCCCCGAGCTGGCCGCCGGACATGTATAGGGTTTTGGCGGCCGAGTTGATGATGTGATCGATCGCCTGCATGGCGAAGTTGAAGGTCATGAACTCGACGACGGGCTTGAGCCCCACGAAGGCCGCGCCGACGCCGAGGCCGGCGAAGCCGTGCTCGGTGATCGGCGTGTCGACGACGCGCCGGGCGCCGAACTCCTGCAGCAGGCCCTGCGTGACCTTGTAGGCGCCCTGATACTCGGCGACCTCCTCGCCCATCACGAAAACCGCTTCGTCCCGGCGCATCTCCTCCGCCATGGCGTCGCGCAGGGCCTCGCGCACCGTCATGGTGACGAGTTCCGTCCCTTCCGGGATCTCGGCCATGGCGTCATAGCCGGTGCGGTTGGTGATCACTGCCGGCGCCGCCGGTTGGGCCACGGGGGCCTGCTCGCCGCCCTGGCGCGACACGGGCGCCGGTCGATCCGCAAGGCCCTCCGCTTGCATGTCGGGTGTCGGGGCAGTCTGTGGGCTACTCGGGCCGCGGGCCGGCGGCGGCTCGCCGGCGCCTTTCGCCGCCGGGCGGTTGCCGGCGGCCGACGCGTCCTCGCCCTCCGCGGCCAGAACGGCGATCGGCGTGTTCACGGCGACGTTGTCGGTGCCGTCGGCGATGAGGATCTTGGCGAGGACGCCTTCATCGATCGCCTCCACCTCCATGGTAGCCTTGTCGGTCTCGATCTCAGCCAGCACGTCGCCGGGCTTGACCTTGTCGCCCTCCTTCTTGAGCCACTTCGCGAGTTTGCCCTGCTCCATGGTGGGGGAGAGAGCAGGCATCAGGATGTCGGTCGCCATGGGACGCTCGGGTTCTTTGACGGGTCGGGCGGCGATGGAAGGCTCTGAGCGCCGAGCGCTCAGAGCAGGATGTCGGTGTAGAGCTCGCTCGGGTCGGGCTCGGGATCGTGGGTCGCGAACTCCGCGGCCTCATTGACCCGGGCGCGCACCTCGCCGTCGATGCCTTTCAGCTCGTCCTCGCCGAGCTTCCACTGCTCCAGGAGGCGCCGGCGGACCTGCTCGATGGGATCGTGCTCCTCGCGCATGCGCGTGACCTCGTCCTTCGAGCGATACTTCGCCGGATCGGACATGGAATGGCCGCGATAGCGATAGGTCTGCATTTCGAGGATGTAGGGACCCTTGCCGGTCCGGCAGAAGTCGATGGCGCGCTGCCCGGCTTCGCGCACGGCGCGCACGTCCATGCCGTCGACCTGCTCGCCGGGGATGTTGAAGGACACGCCCCGTTTCGAGAAATCGGCCTGCGCCGACGCGCGGGTCACGGACGTGCCCATCGCGTAGCGGTTGTTTTCGATGCAATAGACGACCGGCAGCTTCCAGAGCTCCGCCATGTTGAAGCTCTCGTAGACCTGGCCCTGGTTTGCTGCGCCGTCCCCGAAATAGGTGAGGCAGACATTGCCGTTGTCGCGGTACTTGTTCGCGAAGGCGATGCCGGTGCCGAGCGACACCTGCGCGCCCACGATACCGTGGCCGCCGTAGAAGTGCTTCTCCTTCGAGAACATGTGCATCGAGCCGCCCTTGCCGCGGGAATACCCGCCACGGCGGCCGGTCAGCTCGGCCATGACGCCCTTCGGATCCATGCCGCAGACCAGCATGTGCCCGTGATCCCGGTACCCCGTGATCACCTGATCCCCTTCCTTCGTCGCCATCTGCATCCCGACGACGACCGCCTCCTGGCCAATGTAGAGATGACAGAAGCCGCCGATGAGGCCCATGCCGTACATCTGCCCCGCCTTCTCCTCGAAGCGGCGGATGAGCAGCATCTCGCGGTAGGCGTGGAGGTCCTCGTCCTTGCTGAATTGGGGGGCGTTAGTCGCCTTCTTGGAGGCGTTCGCGGACGCGGCCTTGCCGGCCCGGCCCGCGCTGCGCGCAGCCACTGCCATCGGTGTCTCCGAAGCGTTTCCTTGGCTCAGACTTAGCGTAGGGGAAAGCCGAAAGCGAGGGGGCTGGGCCAAGGTCGTCATGCACCGCAGCAAGAGGCAAGCTTATGGCAAAGCTTGGCTTTCATTCGATCAACTCAAATTCAGTTGAACGGTTGCGCGCGGGCCGATGAAGGCCAGAGGCTCATGGACCCGTGATAATCACCAGGTCGTTGCGGTGCACGCGGCCGAGCATCACGCGGCCGCGCTCCTCCAGGAGGTCGCGGTCGATCTGGTCGCTGCGCAGGAGGGCAATGCGCCGGTCCCATTCCAGGCGCTCGGCCTTGATGGCTTCGAGTTCGCGATTGAGCTCATAGGCCTTGATCTTGAGCTCGCGCTTCACCTCGAGGCCGCGATTGCCCGAATGAGCGTGGTGGACGAAATAGGCCGCCACGGCGCCGGAGGCACCGTAGAGCGCAAGGGGGATGAGGAACGCGCGGGCGCGCCTGCGGACGACCATGCCGGGACCGTACGTCAGGCATGGTTAAGGAGCCGTTAGAGGCCCCCGGAAGTGCCGGATCAGCCGGTCACCGAAGGCCGCCAGCAGCAGGCCGAGCACGATGCCCGCGACCCCGATGCTCTGGAGCGCACCGGGCCATTCGCCGAGGATCGGAATGCTCAGCATCGTGCCGATGACCGGGATCAGAGGCGGGAAGCGCTGCGCCACCGCCGCGCCCAAGACACGCACCGCATAGCCCCAGAGCCAGAGGCCAGCGATGACGTTGAGGACGCCCTGATTGAAGCCGTGAGCGAGCACGAAGGCGGTGTCGGCGGTGAGGATCCGGGGCTCGAGCCAGAGCGCGTAGAGCGGCAAATAGGCGAGCGACAGGACGGCGACGATGGCCGTGGCCACGAGCGGCGGCACCGCCCAGCGCTGGAGCAGCAAGGGATAAAGCCCCCAGAGGCTCCCGGCGGCGAGGAAGCAGAGGTCTCCGAGCACGACCGTGCTCGAGCCGGTCACGGTGCCTGCAAGACCGATGCAGGCGAGACCGGACAGAACCACGGCGATGCCGACGACGATGGCGGGGCTCGGGCGGGCGCCGAACAGGATCATGCTCCCGACGGCTCCGATCACGGTGACCGTACCGGGCTGGATCGAGGCGCCGTGGGCGGCTGGGGCCAGGGATAGGCCAGTGTTCATCAGGAACACCATCGGCACCCCGCTCGACGCGGCGATCAGCGCGCCCCGGCCCCAACCGATCCCGGCGCAGTTGCGCCATCCGGCGCGGACGAAAAGCGGCAGGAGCAGGAGGCCCGCCACGAGGAAGCGCAACGCCGTCAGGTCATGCGGCGTCAGGCCGTGTTGGGTCGCATGCCGGCTGAACGGAAAGGTCGCGCCGTAGATCAGGACGGCGCCCAGCATCGCCGCGACGGCGAGGGACCGTTGAGAGGGGGCCTGCTCGATCATGAGCGCCCGAAATGGGGTGCCCGGCCGCGATCGGCGACTGCACCGAAAGCAGCGCAGGCCCGACCGCAGCGCGGGCCGCTTAGGTTAAGCGCCCGGCCGCAGGACCGTGCGGCCGGCGTACCGCGCCTGAGCCCCGAGCTCCTCCTCGATGCGGATGAGCTGGTTGTACTTGGCGAGCCGATCGGAGCGGGCGAGCGATCCGGTCTTGATCTGCCCGCAATTCGTGGCGACCGCGAGGTCGGCGATGGTGGAATCCTCCGTCTCGCCCGAGCGGTGGCTCATGACGGCGGTGTAGGCGGCGCGATGCGCCATGTCGACCGCGGCCAGCGTCTCGGTCAGGGAGCCGATCTGGTTGACCTTGACGAGGATCGAGTTGCCGACGCACTTGGCGATGCCCTCTGACAGACGGGTCACGTTGGTGACGAAGAGGTCGTCGCCGACGAGCTGGCACTTGGCACCGACGAGGTCGGTGAGCATCTTCCAGCCGTCCCAATCGTCCTCGGCCATGCCGTCCTCGATCGAGATGATCGGGTAGGTCGCCACGAGCTTCGCCAGGTACTCGGCCTGCTCCTGCGGCGAGCGGGTTTTTCCTTCGCCCTCATAGACGTAGGCGCCGTTCTTGAAGAACTCGGTTGAAGCGCAGTCCAGAGCCAACATAACGTCGGTGCCGGCCTTGTAGCCCGCGGCCTCGATCGATTGCATGACGAAGTCGAGCCCCGCCTCCGCCGAGGGAAGGTCCGGCGCGAAGCCGCCTTCGTCCCCGACATTGGTGTTGTGGCCCGCCTTCTTCAGCGCGCTCTTCAGGGTGTGGAACACCTCCGAGCCGACCCGAACGGCTTCCGCCAGCGACGGTGCCCCGACGGGCATGATCATGAATTCCTGGAAATCGATCGGGTTGTCCGCATGGGCGCCGCCGTTGATAATGTTCATCATCGGCACTGGCAGGGTGCGCGCGCCGACGCCGCCGACGTAGCGGTAGAGCGGCAGCGCCGCCGCCTCCGCGGCCGCTTTCGCCACCGCGAGCGAAACCCCGAGGATCGCGTTAGCGCCAAGCCTCGCCTTGTTCGGGGTGCCGTCGAGGTCGATCATCGCCTCGTCGATCGCGACCTGGTCCTCGGCGTCGAGGCCGCCGATATGCTCCAGGATCTCGCCGTTGACCGCGGCGACGGCCTTCGTCACGCCCTTGCCGAGATAGCGGCTCTTGTCCCCGTCGCGCAGCTCGACGGCTTCGTGGGCGCCGGTGGAGGCGCCCGACGGCACGGCCGCGCGGCCCATGGAGCCATCCTCGAGCACGACGTCGACCTCGACCGTCGGGTTGCCGCGGCTGTCGAAGATCTGGCGAGCGACGATGTCGACGATGGCGGTCATCGGGAGAGTTCTCCAGGTTGGGGATCGAGGCCGGATCGAGGGGTGCGACCCTGGCGCGTGGCGCGGCTTATTGACCGAAACGCCGGGCCGGGCAAGGGAACCGTGAGCATCGCGAGCCATTGCCGATCCCAGCATCGCAGGATCACAGGCTCCTGTGATCCAGGCCTCATTCACCGCAGGGCGTGACGCCCCGTAACGGACACCCCATGACGGATCTGCCTCTTCAACTCGGCACGCCGACCTCTTACCCCCGCTCTCCGGAGGAAGCCCGCCTCGACCGCGTGCCCAACCCCCATCCGGAAACGGACTACGTGGCGCGGTTCACCGCGCCCGAATTCACCTCGCTCTGCCCGGTCACGGGGCAGCCGGATTTCGCCATCCTCGTGATCGACTACGTGCCGGGGCCTTGGCTCGTCGAGTCGAAGTCGCTGAAGCTTTATTTCAACAGCTTCCGCGACCACGGCGCCTTCCACGAGGACTGCACGGTCGCGATCGGCAAACGCCTCGCGGAGCTGCTCGAGCCGCGATACCTGCGCATCGGAGGCTACTGGTACCCGCGAGGGGGCATCCCGATCGACGTGTTCTGGCAAACGGGGGAAATGCCGAAGAACCTGTGGCTGCCCGATCAGGGCGTGGCGCCCTACCGCGCCCGGGGCTGAACGGTTCAGGCCCGAGCAAGGCTCCGCTCGGCGTAGCCGATCGCGCGCTCGCGAGAGCACGCGGTCAGCGCTTCGTTGCCGGACCGAGGACGGCGGCGGCCGCGAGACCGACGGATAGGATGACCGCGGCGCAGGCGAGCAGGGTCGGCGCGACGCCGACGAGGCCGAAACCCTGGCCGACGAGCACCACCCCCAGCGCCTGCCCGACGAAGAACGAGAAAGCGTGGAGCGCGACGGCCGAGGCTCGCGCCGTCGGCGCAACCTCCGTCACCTGCGTCTGGAAGGAGTTATGCAGCATGTAGAAGCCGAGGCCGAGGAGGCCCAGGGCCACTGCATCGAAGATCCAGTCACCGCCGAGAGTGAGGGCCGAGAGCGCGCCTGCGCTCGCCACGCCACCGCCGATCAGGATCTTCGGCACGCCGAGCCGGCGCAGCATGACGCCGACCAGCGCCGTGTAGGCGAGGCCGCCGAGGGCAAAGCCGCCGAGCGCCAAGCCCGCCTCACGCGGGCCGCCCTCCCCCCGGCTTTCGAGCAGCACGGCGACGTAGGGAAACACGCCGAAGATCGCCGTGGCTTCGACGAAGACGAGCGCGAACAGCGCCCGCGCTCGGGGGTTCAGCAGAAGGTCGCGGTAGCGCTCCAAGGCAACGGAGAGCGAGAAGACCCGCGCCGCCCCTGGTGCCGGTTTGAGCCGGACGAGAGCGGCCGCTGCACCGGCGACCGCGATCAGCGCGGCGAGGATGAACACGCCGCGCCAGCTGATCTCGGACGCGATGAGGCCCGCGGCCGACGAGCCGGCAAGCTGGCCGAGGATCACCGCAATCAGGAAGCGGCTGATGGCGACTTGCCGGCCCTCCATGCCGACGCGATCGCCGATCATCGCGAGCGCGAGCGGCACGATGCCGCCCGCGGCCGCGCCCGAGAGGATGCGCAGGGTGAACAGAACGGGGCTCGACGGCGTGAAGGCGGACGCCAAGAGAGTCACCGACAGGACGGCGAGGCAGATCTTCATGATGCGCGCCTTGCCGAGCGCGTCGCCGACGGGCCCGAGCACGGGCTGGATGAAGGCGTAAGGCAGCGCGTAGGCGGTCGAGAGCAGCGCGATCGTCTCGGGCGCGGTGCCCAGGTCGCGGGCCATGACGCCGACGAGAGGTTCGGTGATGCGTCCGGCGAAGGTGCTGCCGAAGCCGCAAACCGCGAGGATCAGGATCAGCGCCTGCTGATCGGCTCTCATGCCGAGGCGGGCCGCGCGCGGCGCTTGGCGACCTCGTCGAAGGCTTTCAGCTCCGCGAGGAGATCCGGCATCTCGCGAAGCGGAACCATGTTCGGACCGTCGGAGGGCGCGCGGTCCGGGTCCTCATGGGTCTCGATGAAGAGACCCGCGACGCCCACCGCCACGGCGGCCCGGGCGAGGACCGGCACATATTCCCGTTGCCCACCCGACGTCGTCCCCTGCCCGCCCGGCTGCTGCACCGAGTGAGTGGCATCGAAGATCACCGGCGCGCCCGTCGTCGCTGCCATGATCGGCAAGCTGCGCATGTCAGAGACGAGCGTGTTGTAGCCGAAGGATGCTCCCCGCTCGGTGACGAGAACGTTCGGGTTGCCGGCCGCGGTGACTTTCGCCGCGACGTTGCGCATGTCCCAAGGCGCGAGGAACTGCCCCTTCTTGACGTTCACGACCCGGCCCGTCTCCGCGGCCGCGACGAGGAGGTCCGTCTGTCGGCAGAGGAAGGCCGGGATCTGCAAGATGTCGACGACTTCCGCCACTGGCGCGCATTGCCCGGCTTCGTGCACGTCGGTGAGGACCGGCAGGCCGAAGCGCTCCTTGACCTCGGCGAAGATCGGCAGGGCGGCCTTGAAGCCGAGGCCGCGAGCGCTCGCGGCCGAGGTGCGGTTCGCCTTGTCGAAGGAGGATTTGTAGACGAGGCCGATCCCGAGTTTTTCCGCGATCTCGTGCAGCGCTTCGGCCATCTCGAGCGCGTGGTCGCGGCTCTCCATGGCGCAGGGGCCAGCGATGAGGGCGAAGGGAAGATCGTTCCCGAAGCGGACGGAGCCGGCGGCGACGGTCATGGACGGGGTGGTCATGAGCCGAGGCTCTAGCGCGATCCCGCCCCGATCGCCAGCCGCCTCAATCCGGCAGGATGGCGTGAGGCAGGAAGCGGGAGCGGTTGGTGGTGATCCGCCCTTCGCTCTCGCGCAGGCCGATGCCGGCGGCGTCGTCCCCCACCATCCAGCTGCCGATCACGGCTGTGCCGTGCTCGGAGCGGAACATCGGCGCGAGCGCCTGCCGCACGAAGCCTTCGGCGCCGTAGGGCCCCTCGTCCCTCTCCACGACTTGACCATTCTCGACGAGGAGAACGTTCGCGCCCTCGCGGGAGAGAAGCGGCTTGCGGGCGAACGACGGGCCGAGTTCGGCTTTTGCGGGGTCGTCTTCGAAATAGGTCGGCAGAAGGTTCGGGTGACCGGGCTCCGCCGCCCAGAGCATGGCGAGAAAGCCCTTGTTGGAGAGGATGGCCTTCCATGGCGGCTCGAGGAAGCGCGTCGGCGTGCGGCGCAGCGCCCGGCCGAACGTGTCCGCGAAGGCCCATTCCCAAGGGTAGAGCTTGAACAGGAGCTCGATGCGCTCGCCGGCCGCGTCGACGAAGCTGGCATCGGCGCCGAGCGCGATGCTGTCGACCGGCACGAACCCCGTCCTGAGATCGGCTTGGCGCGCGCAATCCTCGAGGTAGGCGACCGTGCCCCGGTCCTCGGGCGCGTCGGCGATGCAGGTGAAGTGGATCGGCCGATCCGCGGCGATCGCAGCGAAACGGGCGATCAGCTTCTCGTGAGCCGAATTGAACTGGTCGAACCCTGCCGGAACCAGGCCGCGCTCCAGGCCCTGCTCGAGCCAGAGCCACTGAAAGACGGCGGTCTCGTAGAGTGAGGTCGGCGTATCCGCGTTGTATTCCAAAAGCTTCGCTGGGCCTGTTCCATCATAGGCGAGATCGAAACGGCCGTAGAGGGACGGGTCGCGCCGCTGCCAACTGGCAGCGATCGGTTCCCAAGCAACCTCAGGGATGGCGAGCCGCTGCAGGGCCCTCTCGTCCCAGATCAGGCGATCGAGGAGGTCCAGGCAGAGCGAGTGAAGATCTTCGCTCGGTTTCTCAAACTCCTCTTCGATCTGCCTGAGAGTAAAACCGAAATAAGCACTCTCGTCCCAGTACGGGTCGCCTTCGAGGGTGTGGAACAGGAAGCCGTGAGTCTCGGCGGTGGCGAGCCAGTCGGGCCGCTCGGGGCAGGCAATGCGGTGCATGAGGTCAGGAGGAGCTGCTCACGCCATGGCTCGACGAACCGTGGCTCGACACGCTGGTGCTCGGGGACGTGCGGCTCGCCACGGCCTTCGCGGCCGAGCCGAAGCCGCCGCGCGCGACCACTTCGGGCCGGCTGGTCGTCGTCCGTGCCACGGCGCTCGACACCCGCGAGACGCCGCCGCTGCGCGCCGCGTAGACCCGCCCCCCGCTGCTGCTGCAGTAGCTGCCGCCGTGGCCTCCCGACGAGGCCTGCTCCTGCTGCTTCTCGTCCTCGCGGTGGCGGAAGAGCGGCTGGATGGGCAGGTTCTGGCTGGCTGTCCGGCCGATCATGTAGGCGGCCATCAGCGGCACGAAGGCGGCCCCTGCACCCACTCCGGAACTCGCCCGCTCACAGCCGAGCTTGCCGTGGTGGCGCTCGCAGTCGCTCACGGTCTCGTAGCGTGGCGCCGTCTGCAGGGCGGCGGCGCGCGACTGCGCGTAGGCCTCGCTGCATTCCGCGGCGCTGCGCAGGCGCGCCTCGATGCATTCCTGCTCGCTGCGGTAGATCAGGGCGTCCTCCTCGTTCTGCGACGGGTCGCTGCGGGCGAGCCCATAGGCGACGGCGCCGGCGCCGGCGATAAGGACGAGAGAGATGGCCTGCGAGCGCTTCATGGCGCCGGACCGGCGTCTCAGTAGGTCATGGACGCGGCGTTGACCATGCCGGCCGTGAGGGAGGCCGCACCCAGGAACAGGGCCGCCGAAAGCTCGCCGCCCGCGATCCGCTCCGAGAGGTTCGGCATGATCAGCCGGACCAGCCAGTAGGACAGGATCTGCACGATGAGCGCGACGAGGCCCCAGATGATGCAGTCGATCACGTTCTGGGCGTGGACGATGGCGCTCGACAAAGGCAGGGCGAAGCCGATCAGGCTGAAGCCGAGCGCGACGGACGCCGACAAGACGTTCTGGCGGATGAGGGCGAACTCATTATGCGACGTCGCGAGCGTGTAGACCGTGAGGTAAAGGGCGACGAGGCCGACCGCGACCACGAAGTAGAGCAGGAACTCGGGCAAGCCCGAGATGGCATTGAACACGGAAAGCCCCCGCCGCGGATGACGTTGTTCCGAGAAGCTTAGCCCAACTCGAACGCGATCGCGACTCCGTGGGCGACGCTCGCCGGCACCACGACGCGGCTGCCGATCTCCTGATAGGGAAGCCGCTCCGAGGACAACATCCGGCGAACGCGGTCGAGATCCGCGACCGCGAGGGTGACCGCCACGAAGGCGGGAAGCGGAGGATCGGCCTCGACCGATCCGAACAGGTAAGCCGCGTCCTCGACCGTCAAGCCGTCGATGCGGCCGGAGGCGAGCGCGATCGAAAAGTCGTTCTGCCCGGGCATGGTGGCCGGCGCGCCCGCGAATGCCGCGAGCCGCTCGGCGAGATCGGGCGGGTTCGCTGCTGCGAGGGCGACGACGGCGATCCCCGTCGCGCCGTTCGGGTGCTTCTGGAAGCGCGGGTTCCAGAAGTTCTCGGGCGTCTCTTGTCGGCAGACGAAAAGCCCCGCGCTGGTGGAGAGCGGCTCGGCGAAAGCAAGGCTGAACGCGACGCGCGTCTCGCCCCCGTCGGGGCGTAGCGCCTGGCGCTCGAAGGCGAAGGGCTCGTAGGTGCCGATCCCAGCGGCGGAGAAGGCCGCAGCATCCGCGCGCGCGTCCTCGCTCGTGAGCACCAGCATCGCCAAGCCTTCGCGGCGGTCGAGGTAATCGCGGACGAAGGCGCCGAAGCTGAAGGCTTGCGGCCGCGGCTCCGGGATCGCGGATCGGTCAGCGACCGCGATCAACTCCAGGAAGCTCGACCGGAACTGGACGATGCGGTTCTCGGTGCCCCAGGGATGGCGGTTGCGTCCGCCGACCTGGAAGCCGAGCGTCTCGTAGAAGCGCGCGCCGGCGTCGAGGTCGCGCAGGCCGATCACGAGATGGTCGATGCCGCGCGCCATGAGGGGTCTCCCTTGCCGGTTCGAGGTACCCGATTCGCGGCCCCGCCCCTATCGGAGGAACGTCCAGCTGAGCGCCTGCTGATCCACCACGGTGAAGCCCTGCCCGACGAGGCGCGTGACGATGGCCCCCGTAGCGGCCGCGCCGAGCTCTGGCGTGTGAATCTCGACGATGAGCGTGCGCACCGTCTCCGGCACCGGTCCGGCGAGGACGTCGGTCTCGGCGCCCTCGATGTCGATGAGCACGGCCGAGGGGCGATGCTCGGCGCAGAGCCGGTCGAAACCGAGAGCGGGCACCGCAATCGCGCCGTGCCCAGCCCCGAGGCGCGAGTACCAGAAGTCCGAGGCGACCTCGAAGGTCACGCTGCCGTCCGGGTACGCAGCCGCATCGCCGACCACTGCGGCGTGGACGAGCGTCACCCGTCCTCCGTTGAGCACGGCCTGCTGTGCGATGACCGGATGAAGGGCGAGATTCGCCTCGATCACCGTGACGGGCTCGCCGGTTATCCGGGTGCCGAGCGCGGTCGTGACCCCGATGCCGCCGCCCAGGACCATGAGCCGGTCGCCCGAGCCGACGTGGCGCGTCAGGAGCTCGAGGTCGCTCGTCTCATAGTCGTCGACGGCAAGCAGATACAGGATCTTTGCCCCGACCTCCGGCGGCACCTCCACGACAAGGTCGAAAGCCGGCAGACGCAGGCGCACGGGACCGGCGAGACGCTCGACCACGGCCGTGATGCCCTCGATCCGCTCGGCGTCGCCGGGCAGATCATCCGGGTAAGCGGCGAGCCCGCGACGGCGATGGGCGGCGCGGCGCGCCTCGAGGGACATCATCGCTGGGCCACGCGGGACGTCAGACGAGGCGGCTTTGGGTGAGCGCCGCGTCGATGAAGCTGCGGAACAGGGGGTGCGGCTCGAAGGGCCTCGATTTCAGCTCCGGATGGAATTGGACGCCGATGAACCAGGGATGGTCGACGTGCTCGACGATCTCGGGCAGGAGCCCGTCCGGCGAAACGCCCGAGAAGCGCAGGCCCTTGGCCTCGAGCCGCTCGCGATAGCCCATATTGACCTCGTAGCGGTGCCGGTGCCGCTCCGAAATCTCGGTGCCGCCGTAGATGTCCGCGACCTTGCTGCCGCCCGCGAGCTTGGCCTGGTAGGCGCCGAGCCTCATGGTGCCGCCGAGATCGCCGTCCGCGACCCGTTTCTCGAGTTCGTTGCCGCGCAGCCACTCGGTCAGAAGGCCGACGACGGGCTCGGGCGTCGGTCCGAACTCGGTGGAGTTCGCCTCCTCGACGCCGGCGAGGTGCCGCGTCGCCTCGATCACGGCCATCTGCATGCCGAAGCAGATTCCGAAATACGGGATCTTGCGCTCACGGGCGTATTTGGCGGCTTGGATCTTGCCTTCCGCCCCGCGCTGGCCGAAGCCGCCCGGCACGAGGATTCCATTGACGCCCTCCAAGAAAGGCGCCGGGTCCTCGCGCTCGAAGATCTCGCTCTCGATCCAGTCGAAATTGACCTTGGCCCGGTTGGCGATGCCGCCGTGATGCAGCGCCTCGATGAGCGACTTGTAGGCGTCCTTCAGCCCCGTGTACTTGCCGACGATGGCGATGGTGACCTCGCCTTCGGGGTTGCGCACGCGGCCGGAGATGGTGCGCCAGCGCTCCAGGTTCGGCGCGGGCGCATCCTCGATGCCGAAAGCCGCGAGCACCTCAGCGTCGAGCCCTTCCTGATGGTAGGAGAGAGGCACGTCGTAGATCGAGGGCACATCGCGGGCCTCGATCACGGCACTCTCCCGCACGTTGCAGAAGAGAGCGAGCTTGCGGCGCTCGTCGCGGGGGATCTCGCGGTCGGTGCGACAGAGCAGGATGTCGGGCTGGATGCCGATGGAGCGCAGCTCGGCAACCGAGTGCTGGGTCGGCTTGGTCTTCAGCTCGCCCGCCGACGGGATATAGGGCAAGAGCGTAAGGTGGACGTAGATCGCCTGGCCCCGCGGCAGCTCGTTGCCGAGCTGGCGGATGGCCTCGAAGAAAGGCAGCCCCTCGATGTCGCCGACCGTGCCGCCGATCTCGACAAGGACGAAGTCATAGCCCTCGTTGCCGGTGACCACGAATTCCTTGATGGCGTTCGTGACGTGCGGGATGACCTGGATCGTCGCGCCGAGATAATCGCCACGCCGCTCTTTCGTGATGATGTCGAGGTAGATGCGGCCGGTCGTGATGTTGTCGGCCTTGGTCGCCGGCACGCCCGTGAAGCGCTCATAGTGGCCGAGGTCGAGGTCCGTCTCGGCACCGTCGTCGGTGACGAAGACTTCGCCGTGCTGATAGGGGCTCATCGTCCCCGGGTCGACGTTCAGGTAGGGGTCGAGCTTGCGCAGGCGCACCTTGTAGCCGCGCGCCTGCAGCACCGCACCGAGGGCGGCGGAGGCCAGCCCCTTCCCGAGCGATGACACCACGCCGCCGGTGATGAACACGTACCGCGTCATGGACCTCGATCCATAAAGAAGCCCTGGCGATTCGCCAGCGCGAACCGCTCCCGAGCCACGAGATTGTCACGATGGAGGCAGATCGGTCGCCCGGCCTGCTTCGATGAAACGGCGGTGGCGCCGCCGGAAGTGATCAGCGCGATTGCGGTACCTGAGGAACCTGCGGCCCCGTCGGAGCGGCGGGCGCAGCGGGCTGGCCGCCACCCTGGCCGCCTTGCAGCCGGCGCAGCTCGTCGAGGACGCCCTGGCCCTGGCCGCTGCCCTGGTTGTTGTCGGCGGGCGCTGTCGTCCCCTGCGGCGCAGCACCATCGAGGATGGAGCGGGGCGCGCGCGTCTGGTTCGCTAGGATCGACAGGCCGAGGCTCGTGCCGAAGAACAGGGCCGCGAGGATGGCGGTCGCCCGGGTCAGCGCGTTTGCCTGACCGCGCCCGGTCATGAACCCGGACACGCCCCCTCCTCCGCCACCGCCGAGACCGAGGCCACCCTCAGAGCGCTGGAGAAGCACGACCCCGATCAGGGCGAGCACGATGATCAGGTGGACGACGATGAGAACGGTCGACATGGACTTCTAAAAACCTCAAGCGGCCGGACCACCGGGGTCGGGCCGCTCGCTGGAGCTCTTTGACGCGGGCACTAACACAAATGGTATGGCCGTTCCAAGGCCGCCAGAGCCTGGTCACGCCTGGGCGGGAAGGTAGGAGCGCGCGATGGCCAGGAAATCCGCCGGCACGAGGCTCGCTCCGCCGACCAGCGCGCCGTCAACGTTCGCGACGGCGAGCAGCTCGCGGGCGTTCGAGGGCTTGACCGAGCCGCCGTATAGGATGCGCACCCGCTCGTACTCGGCCTTCCCGACGAGACGGCGCAGTTCTTCGCGAATGAGCGCGTGCACTTCGGCCACGTCGTCGACCGTGGGCGTCAAGCCGGTGCCGATGGCCCAGACCGGCTCGTAGGCGATCACGACCGTGCCGGCCGTCGCGTTCTCAGGAAACGAGCTGCGCAGCTGTCGGCGCACGACGGCAAGCGCCTTGCCGGCATCGCGTTCGGCACGGCTCTCGCCGACGCAGACGATCGGCGTGAGGCCGGCGCGCAGGGCCGCGCCCGCTTTGGCCTGCACGAATTCGTTCGTCTCGCCGTGATCCTGCCGCCGCTCGGAATGCCCGACGATCACGAAGCTCGCGCCGAGATCGACCAGCATCTCTGCCGCGACGTCGCCCGTATGGGCCCCGCTCTCGTTCGCATGACAATCCTGCCCTCCGACCGCGATGCCGGACCCCAGCGCGGCGTGCGCGAAGAGGTGCACAAGGGTCGCCGGCGGGCAGACGAGCAGGTCGGCCCGCGCCTTTAGATCGCGGCCATAAGCCTCGCGCAATTCGTTGACAGCGCTCAGCGAAGCGAGCCGGCCGTTCATCTTCCAATTGCCCGCAACGAGCGGGCGGGGGCGTGTCGCGCTCATGCCACGTTGTTCCTGATCCTTCTTCGAGCTGCGCCGTAACAAAGGCGCACCGGCCGGGCAACCATCTCGGACTTTCCCTCGCGGATGCGATGGTCTATCGCCACAACCCGCGATCATTCAGGAACGACGCTTTCATGCTCAGGGGTTTGCGCAAGGCGGGGCAAAGCTGGCTCGGCAAGGTCGTCGTGGCCTTGCTGTTCGGCCTCCTCATCGTCAGTTTCGCGATCTGGGGCATCGGCGACATCTTCCGCGGCGCGCCGCGCAATACCGTCGCCGTGATCGGCAAGACGGAGATCAGCGCCGAGCAGTTCCGCACCGCCTACCAGAACGAGCTTCAACGCCTGATCCGCCAAACGCGGCAGAGCATCACCCCCGACCAGGCGCGAGCGTTCGGCATCGACCGTCAGATCCTGTCGCGTCTCGTGACGGAAGCGACGCTCGACCAGCGCGCCCGTGAGTTGGGCCTGGGCATCTCCAACGAGACCGTCGCGCGCACCATCATGGAGGACCAGAACTTCAAGGGTGCGAACGGCCAGTTCGATCGGCGGCTGTTCGAGAACATCCTGCGCGACAACGGGCTGAACGAGCCGGCCTTCGTGCGAGACCAGCGCGCGGTGATCACGCGCCTGCAGATCGCCGATGCCATCAGCGGCGCCCTGACCGTTCCCTTGGCCATGCAGGACGCCATCCATCGCTACGGGGCGGAGCGGCGTTCGGCCTCCTACTTCGTACTGGCGCCGACCGCGGCAGGGGACATCCCAGCACCGAGCGAAGCCGACCTCAAAGCGTTCTACGAGGAGCGCAAAGCGACCTTCCGGGCGCCCGAGTACCGCAGCGTCAATGTTCTCGCCTTGAACGCCGAGGCGCTCGCGCAGCCGGACCAGGTGACCGAAGCGGCGGCCCGTCAGCGCTACGAGCAGGCCAAGGCCCGTTTCGGGACGCCTGAGCGGCGCACGATCCAGCAGATCTCGTTCCCCTCCGCCGAGGAGGCGCGGGCTGCCGCCGAGCGGATCAAGCAAGGCACGAGCTTCGAGGCCCTCGCGCAGGAGCGGAACGTGTCGGCCGCGGACCTCGAGCTCGGCACCTATACGCGCACCGAGATGATCGACTCGGCCGTCGCGGACGCAGCCTTCGCCTTGCCGGAGAACGGCGTCAGCGATCCCGTTCAAGGCCGTTTCGGTCCGGTGCTGCTGCGGGTGACGAGGATCGCTCCCGAGAGCGTCAAGCCGTTCGAAGAGGTCGCGGCCGACCTCCGCCGGGAGCTCGCCGCCGAGAAGGCCCGCGCCACCCTGGACGAGGTGCATGATGCGGTCGAGGACATGCGCGCCGGAGCGAAGCCCCTCACCGAGATCGCCAAGGAGAAGAACCTCGCGCTCGTCACCCTGCCGTCCGTGGGCCGCGACGGTCGCGATCCGGCCGGTCAAGCGGTGACCGTGCCCGAGCGGGACGCGGTGCTGGCTGCAGCGTTCCGGTCTGATGTGGGCGCCGATACGGAGGCGCTCCGGACCCGCTCCGGGGGCTATGTCTGGTACGAAGTCGCGAAGATCGAGCCCGGGCGCGAGCGCAGCTTCGACGAAGTGCGCGAGGACGTCGCCGCGCAGTGGCGCGCCGACGCGATCGCCCGGCGGCTCATCGAGCGTGCCCGCGCGCTGGTCGAGCGGCTCGAAAAGGGCGAGGCGATCGAGGCCGTCGCGGCGGAGGCGGGCGCGGCCCCGAAGACCGCGACGGATCTGACCCGCAATGCCGGCAAGGACGATCTCGCCGCGGACGCCGTGAACCGGATGTTCGCGACAAACGTCGGCAAGGCGGCGAGCGTCGCCGGCGCGGGCGACACCCGGATCGTCTTCAAGGTCACGGCAGCGACCGTTCCGCCCCTCGTCACCTCGACATTGGAAGCGGGGCGCATCGCAGACCAGTTGCGGACGTATCTCGGCGACGATCTCCTGGCGGAGTACATTGCCCTCGTCCAGAAGGACGCGGGCGTGCAGGTCAACGAGCAGGCCCTGCGCCGCGCCGTCGGCGGCGAGTTCTGACGCCCTGCGGCAAGCGCGACCATGATCTCGCAGGCCGCCTACGACGCCTGCCTGGCCGAATATGAGGCCGGCCAGCCCACGGTCGTGCGGACTACCCTCGTCGGCGATCTTGAGACCCCGGTCGGCGCTTTCCTGAAGCTCAGGCAGCACGCGCATGGAGCTGCCTTCCTCCTCGAATCCGTCGAGGGCGGCGCCGTGCGGGGGCGCTACTCGATGATCGGCCTCGAGCCAGACCTCGTCTGGCGCTGCGAGGGCGCGACCGCTGCGATCAACCGCGCCCCGCTCGCGGGAGGCGCGTTCGTCGGCGAGGCGAAGCCGCCGCTCGACAGCCTGCGTGCTTTGATCAGCGAGAGCGCCATCGATCTCGACGAGGATCTGCCGCCTATGGCAGCGGGCCTCTTCGGCTATCTCGGCTACGACATGGTTCGGCAGATGGAGCGTCTGCCCGCTCCGAACCCGGACGTGCTCGGCGTACCCGACGCTATTCTCGTGCGCCCGACGGTGATGGTAATCTTCGACGCGGTGCGCGACGAGATCTCCCTCGTCGCCCCAATCCGCCCTCGGCCCGGTCTCGCGGCGCGCGCCGCGATCGAGGCAGCGATCGAGCGGTTGGAAGCCGCCGCCGGTGCGCTCGAGGGCTCCCTGCCGGCCGAGGCCCGCGCGGATCAGCTCGCCGGAATCGAAGCGCCCGTCTCGAACCTCTCGCCGGAGGCATTCTCAGGTCTCGTCGGGCGGGCCAAGGAGTACATCGCCGCGGGCGACGTCTTCCAGGTCGTGCTCTCCCAGCGCTTCGAGGCCCCCTTTCCGTTGCCGCCCCTCGCGCTCTATCGTGCGCTGCGCCGCGTCAACCCGGCCCCATTCCTCTGCTACCTCGACTTCGAAGCGTTCCAGATCGTCTGTTCATCGCCCGAGATCCTGGTGCGGGTGCGCGACGGGCAGGTCACTATCCGTCCGATCGCCGGCACGCGGCCCCGGGGCGCGACGCCGGCCGAGGACCGGGCGCTCGCCGACGACCTCCTCGCCGACGAGAAGGAGCGGGCGGAGCACCTGATGCTCCTCGACCTCGGCCGCAACGACGTCGGCCGCGTCGCGAGCCTCGGCACGGTGAGGGTCACCGACAGCTTCTTCCTCGAGTACTACAGCCAGGTCATGCACATCGTCTCGAACGTCGAGGGCCGGCTCCGCCCGGACCGGGACGCATTGGATGCGCTCGTGGCCGGGTTCCCCGCGGGCACGGTCTCGGGCGCGCCGAAGGTGCGGGCCATGGAGATCATCGACGAACTCGAGCCGAGCAAACGCGGACCTTACGGCGGCTGCATCGGCTATTTCGGCGCCGACGGCACCATGGACACCTGCATCGTCCTGCGCACCGCCGTGGTGAAGGACGGGCGCATGTACGTGCAAGCCGGCGCCGGGGTCGTCGCCGATTCCAACCCGGCGGCCGAGCAGCAGGAATGCGTCAACAAGGCCAAGGCGCTGTTCCGCGCCGCCGAAGAGGCGACCCGCTTCGCGAGCCGGGCCCGCCGCGGGCAGTGAGCGCCTCCGCTTTCGCTTGATTTCAGGGCCGGGGCTGGGCAAACCGGGGCGCTGCCGCGCTGGAGCGCGTGGTTCTGGGTGCCCCGTGTCCCGCGTCCTCGTCATCGACAACTACGATTCCTTCACGTGGAACCTCGTTCATCTGATCGGCCCCCTTGCCGGTCAGGTTGATGTCGTGCGCAACGACGCGACGAGCGTCGAGGCGATCGAAGCCGACCGGCCGGACGCCATCGTGCTCTCTCCCGGGCCCTGCACGCCGAACGAGGCCGGCATCTGCCTCGAGGTCGTCGAGCGCCTTGCCGGCGACGTGCCGCTGTTCGGAGTCTGCCTCGGCCTCCAGGCGATCGGCCAGGCCTTCGGCGGCCGCGTGACCCGGGCACCCCGGCCGATGCACGGCAAGGTCTCGGACGTTCACCATGGGGGTCGCGCCGTGTTTCGCGGCATCAACGGGCCCGTGCGCGCCACGCGCTACCATTCGCTGATCGTGGAGCGGGACACCTGCCCGCCGGAGCTCGACGTGACGGGTGAGACGGACGATGGGCTCGTCATGGGCCTGTCCCATCGAACCCTGCCCGTCCACGGCGTTCAGTTTCACCCCGAAAGCATCGCCTCGGAGCACGGCGCCACGCTCCTGCGCAACTTTCTCGACCTCGCCGCCGCCTGGAATGCCGGCCGGGCCTCAGCCGCCTGAAGGATCATGGACGCGTTCAAACCCTTTCTCGCCAAGGTGGCGACCGGCGCCTCGCTCTCCCGCGAGGAAGCCCGGCAGGCCTTCGACACGCTCCTGTCCGGAGAAGTCACCCCGGCCCAGTCCGGCGGGTTCCTGATGGCGTTGCGGGTGCGGGGGGAGACGCTCGACGAGATCGTCGGCGCGGTCTCGGCCATGCGTGGGCGCATGCTCCGGGTCGAGGCTCCTCCCGAGGCCGTCGACATCGTGGGCACCGGGGGCGACCACTCTGGCAGCTACAACATCTCCACGCTCGCCGCGATGATCGTCGCGGGATGCGGGGTGCCCGTGGCCAAGCACGGCAACAGGGCCGCCTCGTCGCGCTCGGGCGCCGCCGACGTGCTCGCCGCGCTCGGCGTTCGGCTCGGCCTCGATCCGGACACCCTGGCGCTCTGCCTCGGCGAGGCGAAGCTGTGCTTCATGTTCGCCCAAACCCACCACGCCTCGATGCGCAACGTCGCGCCGGTTCGCGTGGAGCTCGGGACGCGCACGCTGTTCAACCTGCTCGGCCCCCTGTCGAACCCGGCCGGCGTCGGCCGCCAGCTGCTCGGGGTGCCCTCCCCGATCTGGCTCGAACCGCTCACCGAGGCGCTGGCCGAGCTCGGGTCGAAGCGGGTCTGGACCGTCCATGGCTCCGACGGTCTCGACGAGATCACCACGACGGGCCCGACGCAGGTGGTGGCGCTGGAAAACGGCGCGATTCGCCGTTTCACCATCGACCCGCAGGAGCTCGGCCTGCCGCTCGCCCGACCCGAGGACCTGCGCGGGGCCGATCCCGAGCACAACGCCGCAGAGCTCCGCGCTGTCCTCGACGGACGGCGCTCGGCCTATCGCGACGTTGCCGTGCTCAACGCGGCTGCCGCCCTGGTCGTAGCGGAGACCGTCAGCACGCTGGCCGAGGGCGTCGAGGCGGCATCGCGCGCCGTCGATAGCGGTGCCGCCAAAGGCGCTCTCCAGCGTCTTGTCGAGATCTCGAACCGGCCATGAGCGACATCCTGCGCCGTATCGAAGCCTACAAGCGCGACGAGATCGCCGCAGCGAAAGCGGCAATCCCCCTCGATGAGATGCGCCGCAGGGCTCAGGCCGCCGCCCCCGTCCGCGGCTTCGTCGCCGCGATCGAGCGCAAGCTCGCCGCGGGCGGTCCCGCGCTGATTGCGGAGATCAAGAAGGCGAGCCCGTCGAAGGGGCTGATCCGGGCCGAGTTCGACCCCCCTGCCCTGGCGAGGGCCTACGCGGCGGGCGGCGCGGCCTGCCTGTCAGTGCTCACCGACGCGCCGTCCTTCCAGGGACACCCCGATCACCTCGCCGCCGCGCGGGAGGCGTCCGGTCTGCCCGTCTTGCGCAAGGATTTCCTCTTCGAGCCGTACCAGGTTCACGAGGCGCGGGCCTGGGGCGCCGACTGCATCCTCGTCATCATGGCGAGTCTCGGCGACGCCGCGGCCCGCGCCCTCGTCGAGACGGCGGGGGAACTCGGGATGGACGTTCTGGTCGAGGTGCACGACGAGGCGGAGCTCGACCGGGCGCTCGCCCTCGGCACGCGCCTCGTCGGCATCAACAACCGCGACCTTCGCAGCTTCGAGGTCTCGCTCGGCGTCTCCGAGCGCCTGGCACCGACGATCCCGGACGATCGCATCGTCGTCGGCGAGAGCGGCATCTTCGCTCATTCCGACGTGGAGCGCCTCGCCGTGGTCGGCGTGCGAACCCTTCTCGTGGGCGAAAGCCTCATGCGCCAGCCCGACGTCGCGGCCGCGACGCGCCGGCTTCTTCAAGGCGAGGTGGCGGCGTGAGCGAGCTCACCCATCTCGACCCGGCCGGCGCGGCCGCCATGGTCGACGTCTCCGACAAGGCGGTGACGACACGGGAGGCGACCGCCGAGGGCTGCGTGGTGATGGAGGCCGCCACACTCGCCCTCATCCGCCAGGGTGACGCGAAGAAGGGCGACGTGCTCGGAACGGCGCGGCTTGCCGGCATCATGGCCGCCAAGCGCACTCACGAGCTCATCCCGCTCTGCCACCCGCTTCTCCTCACGAAAGTGAAAGTCGACCTCGAGCTCGACGATGCGCTTCCCGGCGTGCGCGTCCTCGCGGCGGCGAAAGTCGCCGGCCAGACGGGCGTCGAGATGGAAGCGCTCTCGGCCGTGGCCGTGGCCTGCCTCACCGTCTACGACATGGTGAAGGCCGTCGACCGCGGCATGCGGATCGAGAACGTGCGGCTCTTGCGCAAGAGCGGGGGCCGCTCCGGCCTCTACGAGGCGGAGCCGACCGGGCTATGAGCCTGCTCCCGGTTGAGGAGGCGCTCCGGCGCGTGCTCGCCGGCGTCACGGAGCCGCTCGGGGAGGAAACCGTTGGCCTTGCCGATGCGGACGGGCGCACGCTCGCCCGCGACCTCGCGGCGCGCCGCACCCAGCCGCCTTTCGCCGCTTCCTCGATGGACGGCTACGCCGTTCGTTCCGCCGATGTCAGCCGGGCAACGTCCAGCCTCATCGTTGTCGGAGAGAGCGCCGCCGGACGCGGCTTCGCCGGCACCGTGGGCCCGGGCGAAGCGGCGCGGATCTTCACGGGCGCGCCGATGCCGTCAGGCGCTGACGCCGTCGCGCTGCAGGAGAACGCCGTCCGAACGGGAGCCGAGGTCACCATCTCCGGCCCTGTCAAACCCGGTCAGTTCGTCCGGCCCGCCGGAATGGATTTTCGTGAAGGCGACGTCCTGCTCACGGCTGGCACCCGACTCGATCCGCGCCGCCTTGCCCTGGCTGCGGCCATGGGCTGGGCCGATCTCCCGGTGCGGCGCAGACCGCGAGTGGGCCTCCTCGCCACGGGCGACGAACTCGTCCGTCCGGGCGAGGCCTTGGGTCCGGACCAGATCGTGGCGTCGAACCTCTACGCGGTCGTCCGCCTCGTCGCGCGGGCCGGCGGCGAGGCCGTCGATCTCGGGATCGCGGCCGACACGCACGAGGGGCTAGCAGGCTCCCTCGAGACGGGTTTCGCCTCCGGCCTCGACGTGCTCGTGACGCTCGGCGGGGCCTCGGTCGGTGAGCACGACCTCGTCCAGGAGGCTTTGCGGCGGCAAGGGATGGAGTTGGGGTTCTGGCGGATCGCCCTGAGGCCTGGAAAGCCGTTGATGCATGGCCGGCTGGGCAAGCTCCTCTTCCTCGGCCTGCCGGGGAATCCCGTGTCGGCCATCGTGTGCGGCCTGATCTTTCTCGAGCCGCTCCTGCGAGCCCTCGTCGGGGATCCGGATGCAGGCCGCGATCGGACCGAGCCCGCGATCCTCGCCGTCGACCTGCCCGGCAACGACGCGCGGCAGGACTACGTTCGCGCCACGTTGGTGCCGCGGCCGGACGGCCTACCGCTCGTAACGCCGCTTCCGGTCCAGGACTCCGGCATGCTGAGCGCGCTCGCGCGCGCCGATGCCCTGCTCGTCCGGCCGCCGCATGCGCCGGCGGCCGAGACCGGCAGCCTCGTGCGGGTGCTGCGCCTGACCTGACGTTCAGGCCGCGCTAACCGGCGATCGTTAAGCTGCGGCCCGACTGATCCGACGGGCATTCATGCGCATCCTCCTCGCCAACACGGGCCATCCGGCGACCCTGAAGGGCGGTGCGGAGGCCGCCGTGCTCGACTTAGGCCGCGGCCTCGCCGCGCGCGGGCATCACGTGGCGCTCGCCGTCCACCATGCCGGCCGAACCCTCGAGATCGCCCCGGACGGCCCGGTGACGGTCTATCATCTGCCGAACCGCAACCTGTATTACGGTTTCGACGGGTCGAAGCGTCCAAGCCCCGCGCGTTTGGCTTGGCACGCCCTCGACAGCGACAACCCTTTCATGGCTCGGGCCTTCGGCCAGGTTCTGGATCGGGAGAAGCCCGACATCGTCAACACGCATGTCGTGGCGGGCCTATCCCAGGGGATCTGGCGATCCGTGAAGCGGCGCGGCCTTCCTCTCGTCCATTACCTTCATGAGTACGGCTCGCTTTGTCCTCGCGGGTCCGGCTTCAAGGACGGCAAGCTCTGCGCGACGCCCTGCCTGCCCTGCGGCGCGCTGGGGATTGCCCGAAAGCGCCTATCCCGCCTCGTGGACGCGGTCGTCGGCGTGAGCCGCTATACCCTGCAGCGGCACGTCGACTGGGGTTACTTCCCAAAGGCCACGCGCTCCGTGCTGCCGAACGCGTTCGACGACTTGCGCTATCTCGGGCGGCCGCCGCGCCGGCCCGGCCCCTTGCGCCTTGGCACGTTCGGCCGCCTCATTCCCGACAAGGGCGCTCACCTCCTCGTCGAGGCCGCGAAGCGTTTCTCGCCCGAGGCCTTGGAGGTCCTGATCGCCGGGAGCGGGGACGAGACCTATGAGGCCGCGCTCCGGCGCGAGGCCGCGCCCAACGTGTCGTTCCTCGGTTGGAGCCGCGCTCAGGACGTTTTTCCGCCGATTGACGCCCTCGTCGTTCCGTCCCTCTGGCCCGACCCCCAGCCCCGCGTGGTCTTTGAGGCCTATGCCCACGGTGTCCCCGTGATCGGTGCCCGAGCGGGCGGCATCCCCGAGCAGATCGACGAGGGCCGGACCGGCTGGCTGTTTGAAGCCGGCTCGGCTGATGATCTCGCGCGCGTCATCGGCGCGCGCCTTCTCGATCGGGCTCACACTGCCCTCCGCGAGGAGGACTTTGCGGCGCGCCTGGACGAGCTCGACCCGGCAAAAGTCCTGCCGCGCTACGAGGACCTGTTCGCGGCAACGCTGCGGGCGCGAGCGCCACACTTGAGCTCATTTACAGTAAAGGTTGCGGAACACATGCAGAACAGATAACCTGTTCATGCTTTGTTTTCAGAATCGCCCGTGAGCGCGGGCGGACCCGAGGTCGAGAGATGCTCACGCGCAAGCAGCACGAACTCCTTCGCTTCATCCACGAGCGGCTTCGCCAGACCGGCGTGCCGCCGTCCTTCGACGAGATGAAAGAGGCGCTCGACCTCAAGTCGAAGTCCGGCATCCATCGCCTCATTACAGCGCTGGAGGAGCGCGGCTTCATCCGCCGCCTGCCGAATCGGGCCCGGGCGCTCGAAGTGATCCGCATGCCCGAGACCGCGGCTACGACGCCGCGCGGGCGCTTCAACCCGAGCGTGGTCGAAGGCGGGCTCGGCAAGGTGAAGGTGCCGGCGCCGCAAGGCTCCGAGGATCAGGGCCGCTCCATCTCGATCCCTGTCATGGGCCGGATCGCTGCCGGCAGCCCCGTCTCGGCCATCCAGAATCGCAGTCATACGATCATGCTGTCGCCAGACTTCGTGCCAGGCGGCGAGCATTACGCCCTCGAGGTGCGCGGCGACTCGATGGTCGAGGCCGGCATCCTCGACGGCGATGTCGTGGTGATCCGTAAGCAGGACACGGCCGACACGGGCGACATCATCGTCGCGCTGATCGACGAGGAGGAGGCGACCCTCAAGCGCTTCCGCCGTCGCGGCTCCTCCATTGCGCTCGAAGCCGCCAACCCGGCCTACGAGACGCGGGTGCTCGGGCCGGACCGGGTCAAGATCCAGGGCAAGCTCGTCAGCCTCGTCCGCCGCTACTGATCGTCGTCCGCGTCCTCCGGCGCGGCATCGGGGTTGATCGGGGCGCGGCGGGACGTTGGTCGGGTGGGTGCCGCGGGGGCTGCCTGAGGCTGCGCACGGGCCGGACGCAGGAGCCAGGGGCGATCCTCGTCGCGTCGTCTGACCTGCTCGCTCTTGATCGCTTCCGACTCGAAGGTGATAGCCACCGCGCCCGATCGGGCCAGAGCGCTCCGGTCGAGCACGGTCTTCGCCGTGCAGGGCCCAGCGAGCGTGAGCGGCGTCACGACGATCTGCGCCCTCGCGCAATCCTCCTCTACGGCGCGGCGGTCGAGGATGACGGCGAGAACCCGCCCGTTCGGGCCGGTGGCGATGCAGCCTACCGGATCGCAGCGCGCTCCCGACCGCAGGCTAGGATCGTCCGGTTCGCGCGAGTCGCCGTCGGCCTTGAGCCACTGACCCGCCACGAAAGTCGACACGCGGCCGACCAGGACGTAGCGGCCGTCGGCGCCTCGCAGCGCCGCTCCGGCTCCGGAGCGGTCGACGAGGAGGTCGGGCCGGGATGGTTGGCTCGCGAGAGCCAATCCCCCGAGAGCCGGCACCAGCGCCAGATGGCGCAGAGGCGAGATCGGCAGGGTTGCGAGGAGCAGCGCCGCGGCGAACAGCAGGAGCGCCCCGATGCAGAAAGCCGGGACCAGTAGGGTGGCCCCGGACAGGTCGCTCACCCAATCGGCCACCTTGAGCACTGTCGCGACGCCGAAGCCGGTGAATTCCCAGACGAGCCTGTCTAGGCCGAAGGGAAGCGCGATGACGCCGAGCACTGCCCCGGGCATCACGATCAGCGAGACGAGCGGGAGCGCCAGGGCGTTGCCGATGAGCCCGAGGGGATTGGCCGTCTGAAAGTGGTAGGCGGCGAAGGGTGCCGTCGCGACGCTCGCGACGAGCGTCGTGACGAGCATGACGAGCGCCGCCGTGACAAGCCAGTTCAGGGCGCGCCCGAGCATGTCCTGCGGTGGAGGACCGTTCTCCCGCCGAGGCAGCCAGCCCGTGAGGGCCGTCAGGGCGGCGACGGCTCCGAAGGACATTTGGAAGCTCGGGCCGAGCAGCGTCTCGGGCTCGCGGGCAAGCACCAGGATCGCGGCGAGCGCGAGGTTGCGCAGGCTGATCGCGGGCCGGTCGACGAGCACGGCGCCGAGCATGACGAGGATCATGATCAGGGATCGCTCGGTGGCGACCTCCGCGCCGGCGAAAACGCAGTAGGCACTGGCCCCGGCCATCGCGATCACGGCCGCGATCTTCTTGATCGGCCAGAACAGGGCCGCATGGGGCCAGAGCGCCAGGAGGGCGCGGGCCGCCCAGAAGAAGGCGCCGGCCGCTAGGACCATGTGCAGGCCGCTGATCGACACGATGTGATAGATGCCGGCGCCGCGCAGCACCTCGTTCGTGTCCTGGTCGATGAGGCCGCGCTTGCCAGTGACCAGGGCCGCGGTGACTGCGCCCGCGGGACCACCGATCGCGTCCGCGATGCGCCGCGTCAGCGTGTTGCGCGCCTCGTCGACGGCGGCGTTGATGCGCAATCCGAAGTCCGGAGCGCGCGGGGCCGGCTTGATCTCGGGGCGGCGCAGGAGCGAGCCGACCGCGCCGATGCCCTGGAAATAGGCGTCGCGCCCGAAGTCATAGCCGCCGGGGCGCACCGCCTCGGGCAGCGGCAAAAGGCGGGCAGTCGCCGTGAAGTGCTGGCCGGGTCGCAGACCCGCGGCGTCTTTGGCCGTGACGCGCACGCGCCGCGGCAGCGCGTCCGGCGTCAGCCCGGCGACGGCTGTGACCCTGACCAGGATCCTGGCTCCCTCGTTGCGCTCTTCCAGCACCTCCACGAAGCCGGACAGCGGGCCGACCACGACCTCGCCCAGAACCGGCGTGTGCACCGTGTCGAGGCGGACGACGCCCGCGGCGAAGCCACCAAACAACGCAGCCGTTCCGAGCCCGACGGCACGCCCGACCGGATTCGCCCGTAGCGCAATCGCGAGTCCCGCCGCCAGAGCCGCGCCGGTCAGGGGCGCCCAGAGGCGCGGGCGGCCCTCGGCGGCGAAGAAGAGGAGAACGCCGGCGCCGAAGGCTACGGCGAGCCACGGGAAGAGTCGGCGGTGCTCGACTTCCAGGGCGAGCCAGCGGGCGAGCGGCTCGCGCCAGTCGCTTAGACGCCACGTCAGGCCGGAGGCGAGCGGGTAGCCCGCGAGCGCCGCGGCGGCTCCCTCCTTGCCTCGTCGCGACCCCGTCATCCGTCGACTTAACGTCCCCGCCCGCCTCATGGTAGACGAACGCGCCGCGCCGGCCAGAGCCGACGCCCTTCCCTTCAGTGCTCAGGTTCCATGACCGCACCCGTCGTCACTCGTTTCGCCCCCTCCCCGACCGGCTTTCTCCATATCGGTGGGGCGCGCACGGCCCTCTTCAACTGGCTCTATGCCCGCAAGAACGGTGGCCGCATGCTGCTGCGCATCGAGGACACGGATCGCGAGCGGTCGACGGAGGCTGCCATCGAGGCGATCCTCGACGGAATGCGCTGGCTCGGTCTCGATTGGGATGGCGACGTCATCTACCAGTTCTCGCGCGCAGCCCGTCACCGCGAGGTCGCCGAGAGCCTGCTGACCCAAGGCCGCGCCTACCACTGCTACGCGACGCCCGCGGAGCTCGAGGCGATGCGCGAGACGGCGCGCAAGGAAGGTAAGCCCCTGCGCTACGACGGGCGCTGGCGCGACCGCGACCCGTCCGAGGCGCCTCCCGGCGTCAAACCGGTGATCCGGCTCAAGGCGCAGGCTGAGGGCGAGACGGTGGTGGACGACCATGTCCAGGGCCGGGTCGTGTGGCAGAACAAAGATCTCGACGACCTCGTCCTGCTGCGTTCCGACGGAACGCCCACTTACATGCTCGCCGTCGTCGTCGACGACCACGACATGGGGGTGACGCACGTCATCCGCGGCGACGACCACCTCACCAACGCCGCGCGGCAGACGCAGATCTACCAAGCGCTGGGCTGGGCCGTGCCGCAGATGTCCCATATCCCGCTCATCCACGGGCCGGACGGCGCGAAGCTGTCGAAGCGGCACGGCGCGCTCGGCGTCGATGCCTACCGCGCGCTGGGCTACCTGCCCGAGGCGCTCCGCAACTACCTCGTGCGGCTTGGCTGGAGCCACGGCGACCAGGAGGTGTTCTCCACGGAGGAGATGATCGCCGCCTTCGACCTCGCCGCGATCGGGCGCTCGCCGGCCCGGTTCGATTTCGCGAAACTCGAGAACCTGAACGGCATCTACATCCGGCAGGCCGAGGACGAGGCGCTCGTCCGGGCGCTGGAGAGCATCCTGCCCGAGCACGGGCCGTCGCGGGGCCTCGGCGCTCGGTTCGAGCCGGAGCTGCGCAGCAAACTACTGGCTGCCATGCCTGGGCTGAAGGAGCGGGCCAAGACCCTCGTCGAGCTTCTCGACAGCGCTTCCTACCTCTACGCCCAACGCCCCCTCCCCCTCGACGACCGCGCCCGAGCGCTCCTTGACGGCGACGGGCGCGCGCGCGTCGCGGCCGTCGCGGGGCGCCTGGAGACCCTCGACGAATGGTCGCCGGCCCGCGTCGAGGAAGCCGTGCGCGTCGAAGCCGACCGGCTCGGCGTCAAGCTGGGGCAAGTGGCTCAGCCCCTGCGGGCGGCGCTGACCGGCCGTACGACCTCGCCAGGCCTCTTCGACGTGATGAACGTGCTCGGTCGGGAGGAGAGCCTCGCGCGCCTCAAGGATCAGATCGCGGCCTGACCGTGGCCTCCGCCGCGGGCCAACCTTCGGCGCGCTTGAAGGGGTGGAACGGATAAGCTAGCTGAACGCATCCCTTTCCCGGCACGGGCGGCCGCCGCCCGCGTTGACGGGACCTCTATCGCCGCTTCGCCCGCCCTCCCCCGGGCTGAACCGCACCAGGAAAGGCTCCGCGCCATGACCGCGAACACGAGCACGTTGATTGCCGACAACAAGCAGATCGAGCTTGCGGTCAAGGACGGCTCGATCGGGCCGAGCGTGGTCGACATCTCGAAGCTTTACGCCCAGACCGGGATGTTCACCTACGACCCGGGCTTCACCTCGACGGCGGCCTGCGAGTCGGCGATCACCTACATCGACGGCGACCAGGGCGTGCTGCTCTATCGCGGCTACCCCATCGAGCAGCTCGCCGAGCACGGCGACTTTCTCGAAACCTGCTACCTCCTGCTCTACGGCGAGCTGCCTACGGCGTCGCAGAAGGCCGATTTCGACTACCGCGTCACGCGCCACACGATGGTGCACGAGCAGATGTCGCGGTTCTACCAGGGTTTCCGCCGCGACGCGCATCCCATGGCCATCATGGTCGGCTGCGTGGGCGCGCTCTCCGCCTTCTACCACGACTCGACGGACATCTCCGACACGCATCAGCGCATGGTCGCCTCCATGCGGATGATCGCGAAGCTGCCGACGCTAGCGGCCATGGCCTACAAGTATCACGTCGGCCAGCCCTTCGTGTATCCGAAGAACGACCTCGACTATACGTCAAACTTCCTGCGCATGTGCTTCGCGGTGCCTGCAGAAGAGTACAAGGTCAATCCGGTGCTCTCGCGGGCGCTTGACCGCATCTTCATCCTGCACGCCGATCACGAGCAGAACGCCTCGACCTCGACGGTGCGGCTCGCGGGCTCGTCCGGCGCCAACCCGTTTGCCTGCATCGCCGCTGGCGTCGCCTGCCTCTGGGGACCGGCCCACGGCGGCGCGAACGAAGCCGCGCTGAAGATGCTGGAGGAGATCGGCACGCCCGATCGCATCCCCACCTACATCGCCAAGGCGAAGGACAAGAACGATCCCTTCCGCCTCATGGGCTTCGGCCACCGGGTCTATAAGAACTACGACCCGCGCGCGAAGATCATGCAGAAGACGACGCATGAGGTGCTGACCGAGCTCGGCATCAAGGACGACCCGCTGCTCGACGTCGCCATGGAGCTCGAGCAGATCGCGCTGAAAGACGAGTACTTCGTCGAGAAGAAGCTCTACCCGAACATCGACTTCTATTCGGGCATCACCCTCAAGGCGATGGGCTTCCCGACCTCCATGTTCACCGTGCTCTTCGCCGTCGCTCGGACGGTCGGCTGGATCGCGCAGTGGAAGGAGATGATCGAGGATCCGTCGCAGAAGATCGGCCGCCCGCGTCAGCTCTACGTCGGCGCCCCTCAGCGGGATTACCTCACCATCAACCAGCGCAGCTGACGCGGATCTCCGAGCCGACGCGAACAGGGGCGCCGTCGAGCGCCCCTTTTTGCTGGCACCGCTCGTTGACGAGGAGCTTCAGGACGCCGGGATCGCCCGGTGCCCAATGGTCTCGATGAGCACCCTTGCCGCGCGACGGCTCGGCTCGCCGCCTTCGACGGCCATCAGATCGTCGAGGCGGGCGAAGGCGTCGAGCTGCGCGCGGCGCTCGGGCGTGTCGGCGAGAAGCGCGAGAAGGTCGCGGCTCAGGATCTCCGGCGTGCAGTTTTCCTGGATGCGCTCCGGGATGACGTTCTCGTCGAGGATCAGGTTCGCGAGCACGATGCTCGAGACCTTAACGAGGTGGCGGAGCGCGTACTCGAGAGCCGACACCTTGTAGGCCACGGTCATCGGCACGCCTGACAGCGCGAGCTCGAGGGTGACGGTGCCGGATGCGGCGAGCGCGGCGTGCGCTCCGCGAAACGCCGCCCATTTCGCGGCCTCGCCGCGGACCACGCGGGCCGGGACGGGCCAAGCCTTCACCTTCGCCTCGATGACGTCGGCTAGATGCGCCACGGCCGGAACGGTGACCTCGAGCGGTCGCCCGAGGCGAGGGGCGAGCAGTTCCAGCGCTCCCCCGAACGGATCGAGCAGGCGTGAGATTTCGGAGCGGCGGCTGCCCGGCAGAACAAGGAGGCGCAAGGGATCTGCCGCGAGCGGCGGCCGCTCGCCCGCTTGCGGGCGCAAAGCGTCGATCTGCTCGACCAGGGGGTGGCCGACATAGGTGCAGGGCGGGCCACCGAGCCGCAGGAGGGCGGCAGGCTCGAAGGGTTTGAGGGCGAGCACATGGTCAACGTAAGCTCGCATAGCCTTGGCGCGGCCGGGGCGCCAGGCCCAGACACTCGGGCTCACGTAGTTGATGATCGGGATACCCGGCGCGCGACGCCGGACGCGGCGCGCGACCTGATGGGTGAAATCCGGACTGTCAATGATGACGAGGGCGTCGGGCTTGGCCGCGACCACGGCGTCGACCGTCTCATAGACGCGCCGGACGATGCGGGGCAGCTGCGCCACGACGGCGCCGATGCCCATGACGTTGATGTCGGTCATCGGAAACAGGGGCTCGAGACCCCGCGCCAACATAGCCGGGCCGCCCACGCCCGCGAAGCGGACCGTGCGATCGCCGTATTCCCGTTCGAGGACGCTCATCAGCTTGGCGCCGAGCTGATCCCCTGATTCCTCGCCGGCCACGAGCCAGATCCGTATCGGCTCCGCCGTCATGGCGCGGCTCCAGTAACGGGCAGCCCGACAAAGAAGAGGCCGAGCCGGTCGGCTGTCGCAATCGTCTCCGCCCGGTCAAGGACGAGCGTCGTACCTGCGCCTACGGCGACGCCTTTCAGGCCGGCCCGGGCCGCCTCGACGAAGGTGCGCGGACCGACGGCCGGCATGTCGACGCGCAGATCCTGGCCGCGCTTGGCCACCTTGACCAGAACACCCTCCCCGGCCGGCCGGCTGAACCAGCCGCCCTGCTGCCGCGCCACGCGCCGCAGCATGCGGTCCGTGCCCTCCGGGCCCTCGACGGCCAGCACGCGGCGGCCGGCGACGACGGCCGCCTGCCCGATATCGAATGGCGAGAGCGCAGCGAGCAGCGCCACCCCGTGCACGGCGGCCTCCCGCGACGTCTCGTCCGGCGGATGCCGGCCGATCGAGCCTAGCGACGCGAGGAGCGACGGGTCGAGCTCGTGGGCCCCGATCACCGGAAAGCCGCGCTCTTCCAACATGGTGACCACGGCTCTGAGCACGTGATCATCGCCGCCCGAGAGAAGGTGACGAATCTCGGACCGGTTGCGCCAGAGCGCGACGGCGTTGGTCGCCGCGTTCACGGCCAAAGCCGGGCGCGGCCGCGTCACGCCGCCAGCAAGGGTCACCGCCGCCGGACGCCAGCCGTCGAGGCACTCGAGCGCCCGGCGCACGTCGAGGAGATCGACCACTGCGTCGGCATGACGGCGTAGCGCCCTTTCCGCGAAGCCGCGGAACGCGAGCACGCGGCAGGCACGCCCGTTGGCGCGCAGAGCGCCGATCAGGCGCAAGGGCAGCGACCCAGAGCCCGCGAGGATCGCCACCGGCCCCTCGCTCAGGTCGGTCATCAGCCGGCGCTCACCGGGACCGGATCGCGCGGCGTGCAGATGGCACGCTCGCCGCGATCCCGGATGAAATCCAGGATCTCGTGCACGATTGGGTGATGCGCGAATTCCTCCGCCACGTCCTCGACCCGTTCGGCCAAGGTGCCTTCGTCCGCGAACAGGAGGCGGTAGGCGCGGCGGATGTCATGGATCTGGTCGCGGCTGAAGCCGCGCCGGCGCAGGCCGATGATGTTCAGGCCGTTGAGATGGGCGCGGTTGCCCACCACCATGCCGTAGGGGATGACGTCGTTCTCGACACCCGACATCCCCCCGACGAAGGCGTGCGGACCGACGCGCACCCATTGGTGCACGCCCGCGCCGCCCGACAGGATGACGAAGTCGCCGATCTTGCAGTGCCCGGCCAGCATGACGTTGTTCGCGAGCACGACGTTGTTGCCAACGCGGCAATCGTGGGCGACGTGGGAATTGGCAAGGAAGAAGCAGCGGTCGCCGACCACCGTCTCGCCCGTGCCCCGGGCCGTGCCCGTGTTCATCGTCACGCCTTCGCGGATGATGCAATCCGAGCCGATGGTGAGCAGCGTCGGCTCGCCGGCATAGGTGAGGTCCTGGGGCGCGTGCCCGAGGGAGGCGAACGGGAAAATTTTCGCGCGCGGGCCGATCGTCATGTGCCCGGCGAGCACGACGTGGCTCTTGAGCTCGCTGTCCTCGCCGAGCGTCACGTTCGCTCCGACGTGGCAGAATGGGCCGATCCGGACGCCTTTCCCGAGCGTCGCGCCAGGCTCGACGAGGCTCGTCGGATGGATGAAGGGTTCCGTCATTCGCCCATCACCAGCATGGCGCTGACCTCGGCCTCGGCGACCAGCGCTCCATCCACCTTCGCCTCGCCGCGGTACCACCACATGTTCCGGCGGTTGTTGAGCTTCGTCATATGAAACTCGACGCGATCTCCCGGCTCCACGGGCTTGCGGAACTTGGCCTTATCGATGGTCATGAAGAACACCTGCTTGGGGGCCTGCTGCTGCGCCATCTTGGACGCGACGCAGATGGCGCCGGCGGTCTGGGCCATACCCTCGATCAGGAGCACGCCGGGATAGACCGGCCGCGTTGGGAAGTGTCCGGTGAATTGCGGCTCGTTGGCGGTGACGTTCTTGATGCCGATGCACGATTCGTCGCCATCGATCTCCAGGATACGGTCGACGAGCAGGAACGGATATCGGTGCGGCAGCAACTCCATGATCCGCACGATGTCGGCGGATTCTAGAACCTTCCCCGCGTCACTCATCGGTGTCCCACCCCTCAACGAACGCACAGGCGGATCGGGGCTCAGGCCCCGTCCGGCCCGTCGTCTTTGGCAGCCCCGCGCCGGGATGCAAGCGTTTTGACGGCCGTGATCTCGCGGAACCACTCCCGCACGGGCTTGGCGGGCGTTCCGCCCCAGCGCACGCCGGGCGGCACGTCCGTGCTGACGTTGCTTGAGGCCGCGATCTGCGCGCCCGCGCCGATGCGGACGTGGCCGATGACGCCGGCTTGACCGCCGAGCGCCACGTAATCTTCGAGCGTCGTCGATCCGGAGATGCCGACTTGCGCGACGATCACGCAGTGGCGCCCGATGACGACGTTGTGGCCGATCTGGACGAGGTTATCGATTTTGGTGCCCTCACCGATGACGGTGTCGCGGCTCGCGCCGCGATCGATCGTCGTGTTGGCGCCGATCTCGACGTCGTCCTGGATGATGACCCGTCCGACCTGGGGCACCTTGCGATGGCCGCCCGGACCCATGGCGTAGCCGAACCCGTCCTGGCCGATCCGCACACCGGGGTGGATGACCGCGCGGTTGCCGACGAGAGCATGGAGCACGGTGGCGGTTGGGCCGATCGCGCAGTCGCGCCCGATGCGCACCTGCGGCCCGATCACGGCATTGGCGCCGATGACGGTGCCGGCGCCGATCTCGGCACCGGGCCCGATTACCGCGCCCGGATCGACGGTCACCCCCGGCTCCAGCCGAGCGGTGGCATGCACGAAGGAGCCCGGCGAGACGCCGACGGCATCGAAGCCGCTGGTGGGCCGCATGGCCGACGGATAGAACCGGGCCAGCACGGCGCCGTAGGCCTTGTAAGGCTCGGGGCAGACGAGCGGCACCGTGTCGGCCGGCAGGCGGCCGGCGAAACGGCGCGACACGAGGCAGGCTCCCGCGCGCGTCGCGGCCAGCGCCTCGGCGTATTTCGGGTTGTCCATATAGGCCAGGTCGTCGGGCCTGGCAGATTCGAGCGGCGCCACGTTGGCGAGCCGACGCTCGGGGTCGGCGCCCTCCGGCAGGCTCGCCCCCGCGATCCTTGCGATCTCGGCGAGGGTGAGCGCGTCCGCGCGGGAAAAAAAGACCGGGTCTGTCATGCTTAAAAAGCTTAAGCCGGCGGTTTCCCGCCGGCCCTGGCCTTGTCGTTGATCGCGATCAGAAGCGCGTGCCGCCCGAGAAGCGGAACGCCTGGGTGCGGTCGCCGCCGATCCGGTTGCCGGCCGCGGTCCGCTCGCCTTCGTCCTTGGAGAGGGCGATGGCGTAATCGAACCGGAGCGGGCCGAGCGGCGAGTTCCAGAGGATGGACGCGCCGACCGAAGACCGGATGTTCTTCTTGTCGCGGACGTTCACGCACTCGACCTGCACGAGCTGGGTCGTGCCGCAGAGGTTCGACACCGGATCGTAGCCGTCGATGATCGAGTTCCGATTGACGTCGAAGGCGGTCGAACCCTTGTAACCGAACAGCGTGCCGGCGTCGGCGAAGACCGCGCCCTTCAGGCCGAGATCCCGCGGGATGCCGAAGATCGGGAACTGAACCTCGAGGGTGCCGCCGACATAGGTGGTGCCGCCGAGCGCGTTGGCGCGGTTATCGAGGGTCGAGACGTCGCGCGGACCGATGCCGGAGCTCGCGAAGCCGCGAACGAGGCTCGGGCCAAGGAAGAAGTGGTCGACGATGCGCAGGTCTTGGCTGCCGAGGCCCACGATGTGGCCGCCCTGCAAGCGGGCGAGGCCGACCACGTCGTCGAAGATCTCGTGGTAGTACTTCGCGTCGCCGGTGACACGGAAGAACTTCGAGTCGCCGCCGAGACCGGCCACGTCCGGCTTCACTTCCACGAAGAAGCCGTTGCGCGGCGACTGGAAGCTGTCGAGCGTGTTGTAGGTGAGGGTCAGGCCCGCGAGCGAGGTGATGGTCTTGCCGACCGATTCCTTGATCGCGATCGAGGCTTCGCCGTTCCCTTCGCACGAGGCGCGGTTGGCCGTGCCCACCAGGCCAGGATTGGTGTTGAGCGCAGTATAGCCGAAGATCGGCACGGAGCAGTCGTTATAGGGCTGCTTGATCGTGTTCGGGATCCTCAGATCCTGCTGATAGAGCGAGTAACGCAGGGTGACGGAGAGCTCTTCCGTGACCGGCAGGCCGAGGCGGAGCTGACCGCCGGTGATGCGGTTCTCGTAGCGCGCGTACTGCGTCTGGTCCGTGTACTTCGAGAAGAGGTCGATGCCGGCCGCGAGGCGGTAGCCGAGGAAGTACGGCTCCGTGAAGGAGAAGTCGACGCCCTGCGACTTCTCTCCCAGCGTACCGGCGACGCGCACGAACTGGCCGCGGCCGAGGAAGTTCGACTCCGTGACCGACACCTCGCCGATGAAGCCGTCAGAGGTCGAGTAGCCGCCGGCGATCGAGAACGAACCGGTGGGTTGATCCTCGACATCGATGTTCACCACGACGCGGTCGGGCGCATTGCCCGGCTCGTTCGTGATGCGAACCCTCTTGAAGTAGCCGAGGTTGTTGAGGCGGCGCTCCGCCCGGTCGAGCAGCACCTTGTTGTAGGCGTCGCCCTCGCCGACATCGAGCTCACGGCGGATGACGTAGTCGCGGGTGCGGGTGTTGCCGCGAACGTTGATGCGCTCGACGTAGACCCGCGGACCGTCATCCACCACGTAGCCGAGGCTGATCGTTCCCGAGGAAGGATCACGCTGTCCGACGGGGCGAACCTGAGCGAAGGGATAGCCGCGCTTGGCGATGTCGGTGGTGACATCGGTCAGCGACTTCTCGACCGCCTCGGCGTTGTAGACGTCGCCCGCCGCGGTGCGGATGCGGCGCTGCACCTGGCCGGCATCCACCTCCGGAATGCGCGACTCGACCTGCACGTTGCCGACGCGATACTGGCGGCCCTCGTCGATCGTGTAGGTGATGATGTAGCCGCCGCGCGCCTCGTCGAACACGACTTCGGGGGCGCCGATCCGAGCGTCGGCGTAACCGTTGCGCAGGTAGTAGCGGCGGATGAGCTCCTGATCCGCGGCGACCCGATCCGGGTCGTAGATGTCGGACGACTTGACGAAGCTCAGGAAGTTCATCTCCGTCGTCGTCAGCAGGTTGCGCAGGCGCGAACCGCCGAACGCGTTATTGCCGACGAAGCGGATCTCGCGGACGCCCGTCTTGTCGCCCTCGGTGATCGAGTAGACGACGTCGACGTTGCCGTTGGGCAGGTCGACGATGCGAGGCGTCACGGTCGCCAGGCCGCGGCCCTGACGGCGATAGATCTCGCGGATGCGCGCGACGTCGGCATCGATGAGCGCCTGATTGACGTTCGTGCGCGCCTTCGTCTGGGTCTCGGCCTCGAGCAGAGCCCGCTCGACCTTGCGGTTGCCCTCGAAGAACACCCGGTTGATGACGGAACGGCTGGCGCCGGCGTTCTCCCGTACGCTCACCACGATCTGCGAGCCGCGGCGCGCGACGCGCACGTCGGAGAACAGTCCGGTGGAGAGAAGATTGCGGCGAGCCTCCTCGATGGAGCCGGACGCCGTGCCGGAAACGTAGGACCGAATGGTTTCCGCGTCGACGCGGCGGTTGCCCTGCACGACGACTTCCTGGGCAAAAGCCGCCCCCGTCATCGACATAGCTGCGGCGAACGCCGCAGCTGCGACCGTCACGTTCGTCGCCGAGCTGCGCCGGCGTTGTCTCGTGGTCGACATCATCAAGAGGCCCGTCTCTTTTCTTCTTTACCGCGGGTCGAGCCCGCGAGCCGGTGGGCGAGACCCCTCCGACCCTTCTGGTCTAGCATCGCTTCTAATCAGTTTCGGTATCGTTGCAATTGCCGAGAGCCGACCCGAGCGACTTTCCCAAGCGGCGTGGCCTTCCGGTCACGTGCCCTTCCCGGAGAATGACGCACCAAGGTGAAGAATGTCATTCCAAGTGGCGAAGAGCATCAACATCACCACGATCGCGAGGCCGATCCGGAACCCGATCTCCTGCGCCCGGTCGCTCAAGGGGCGGCCGCGCAAGGCCTCGAAGGCATAGAACATCAGGTGTCCGCCATCGAGCAGGGGGATCGGGAACAGGTTGATGAGGCCGATCGAGACGGAGATCACGGCCATCAAGCTGATGAGGCCGCCGATCCCTCCGAGGGTTGCGACCTGCCCCGACACTTGCGCGATGCGGATCGGCCCCGAGAGCTGGTCGGCCGATTCCCGCCCGACCACGAGCTTGCCGATGTAGTCGAAGGTGCGGTCAACGACGTACCAGGTCTCGAACGCCCCGATCCGCAGGGACTGCAGCGGCCCATAGGTGACGTGACGCAGGTCAGAAGGGTCACGCGAGGCTTGCAGGCCCAGGATGCCGAGGCGCTGCGTACCGAACGGCGTCTTCTGCTCCTTGAGATCCGGCACGGCGGTCAAGGTCGTCGCGCGGCCGTTCCGGTCGACGGCGATCTCAAGACTCTCGGTCGCGCGCGCGCCGACGTAGCGCTGCATCTCCGAGAAGCTCTCGATCGGACGACCGTTGATCGCCACCACGAGGTCGCCCGGCTGGAAGCCGGCCCGCTCCGCCGCGCTGCCCGGCATCACCTGGTCGATCCGCGGCGTGAGAACGTCACGCCCATTCACGAGGGTGATCGCGGCGAACACGAGAATCGCGAGGAGGAAGTTGGCGATCGGCCCGGCGGCGACGATGGCGGCCCTCTGCCAGACCTTCTTGTGGTGGAAGCTCTCCGCGCGCTCGGCGGCGCTCATCGTCCCGAGGCCCTGCTGGTCCGGCACGCTGGCGCCATTCATGTCGCCGACGAACTTGACGTAGCCGCCGAGCGGGATCGCGGAGATCTTCCAGCGCGTACCGCGCCGGTCCGTCCAAGCCAGGATCTCAGGGCCGAAGCCGATGGAGAAGGCCTTCACGCCGACGCCGCACCAGCGCCCCACGAGGAAGTGGCCGAGCTCGTGGATGAACACGACGACGGTCAGGACCCCGATGAAGGGAACGAGGTAGGTCAGCAACGTCCAGAGGAACCCGAACGGTGCGGTGATGATGTCCATGATCGCTCTCCCGCCGGGTCGGCGCCTTGCCTACCGCGACCTTAATGAATTGCTGACAAAAACGAGACGGCGACCTGCCGCGAATCCGCATCGATGGTTAACGCTTCCTCAACCGTGTCGGGGGCGCGATGCCACCGCGTCTCCGAGCGCGCGCAGACCCTCTCGACGAGCGCAGCGATCCCACCGAAGCCGATTTTGCCGGCCAGGAACGCCTCCACGGCGACCTCGTTGGCCGCGTTCAGCACCGCCGGCAAGGCCCCTCCCCTGGCGAGCGCCGTCATCGCGAGCCGAAGACAGGGAAACCGCTCGAGATCGGGCGCCTCGAACGTTAAGCTGCCGATCGCGGCAAGATCGAGACGCGGGCGCGTCGAGGGCAGGCGGGCGCCGTTCTTCAGGCAATGGGCGATCGGAACGCGCATGTCCGGCTGGGCCAGCCCGGCGGTCACCGCACCGTCGCGCCAGTGCACGAGCCCGTGCACGATGGATTGCGGGTGAACCACGACCTCGAGCCGGTCGGCATCCAAACCGAAGAGATGGTGCGCCTCGATGAGTTCGAGCCCCTTGTTCATCAAGGTGGCCGAATCGATGTTGATCTTGCGTCCCATCGACCAGGTTGGGTGGGCCGAGGCCTCGTCCGGTGTTGCCGTCGCGATCCGCTCGGCGGGCCAGGTTCGGAAGGGGCCGCCCGAGGCGGTGATCGTCATCGTCGCGACGTCGTCGATTGCTCCGCCGCCAAGGGCCTGAGCGAGTGCGTTGTGTTCGGAGTCCATCGGCAAGATCGCCGCGCCGATCCGCTTCGCGTCGCGCATGAAAGCCTCGCCCGCACAGACGAGGCTTTCCTTGTTGGCGAGGGCTACGCGCCGGCCGGGCGCGAGCGCGGCGTGGGCGGAGGGCAGGCCGGCCGTGCCGCTGATTGCCGCGACCACGAGATCGGCGTCGCGCTGCGCGGCCTCGATCACGGCCGTGGCGCCGGCACCTGACGCGATACCTGTTCCTGCAAGCTCATCTCTGAGGAGTGCATGGCCGCCTTCGTCGGCGAGAGCGGCGAAGCGGGCTCCGAGGCGCTTGGCGGTCGCCGCGAGCGCGCGGGCGTCCCGCCCTCCTGCGACCGCCTCGACCTCGAAGGCGTCGCGATGGGCGAGAATAACGTCGAGCGTGGAGCGGCCGATGGAACCGGTGGCGCCGAGGATCGAGAGACGGGATAGGCTCACCGCAGGCCGGCCTCCCGCGCCAGCATGATCAGCCCCGCGAGCACGGCGACAGACCAGAAGCCGTCGAGGCGGTCCATGACGCCGCCGTGTCCGGGAATGAGATGACCGGAATCCTTTACGTCGAACCGGCGCTTCATCGCTGATTCCGCCAAGTCCCCGCCCTGGCTGACGACCGAGCCGACGGCCGAGACCACGGCAACGAGCGACAGGCTCGCGACCGGCGCCCAGCCGAGGGAAGCGCCGGCCGAGGCGACGAAAACGCCCGCGCCCGTGCCCGCGATGAGGCCGCCGAGGAAGCCCGACCAGGTCTTCTTCGGGCTCACCCGAGGCCAGAGTTTCGGACCGCCGAGCGCCCGCCCCGTGAAGAAGGCGGCGATGTCGGTCGTCCAAACGACGGCGAACATCCACAGGAGCCCGACGAGGCCGAAGGCAGGATGCTCGCGTACGAGGGGGGGCACAATGCCGATCACTGCCGCCACCGGCAGGCAGGCCCAGATCCAGGGGCGATCGTCCCGTCGCGCCAGGGCAAGGGCGAACGCGACGACGATGAGGCCGAGGCTCAGGGCCCACCAGGGGCGGTCCAGCAGCGCCAGAATGCATGTGCCGGCAACGCCGACGCCGAACACGCCAAGCAGCGCACCGCGCGGGGCGGCCCGCGTCACGCCGATCCATTCGGCCGCGACGATCACGGCGGCAAGGATCCAGAACGCGGCGAAGAGCCAGCCCCCTTCGTAAGCCGCGAGCAGGGCCACACCCGCCAGCACCAGGGCGGAGATGATCCGCGCGCTGAGTTCCGTCGCGAACAGGGTCGTCGGCAGGGGACGCCGTGGCGTTCCGTCTTCGGATCCAACCGGCATCTCAGCCGGCCTTGGCACTGAGGCCGCCGAACCGCCGATCGCGCCGGCGATACTCGTCGATGGCAGCCCGGAAAGCGGCGTCGTCGAAGTCGGGCCAGAAGCCGGGCAGGAACACGAATTCGGCGTAGGCCGTCTGCCAGGTCAGGAAGTTCGAGACACGCTGCTCGCCCGAGGTGCGGATCACGAGATCCGGATCGGGAATGCCCACCGTGTCGAGGGCGTCCTCGATCATCGCCAGATCGATGGCATCCGGGGTGATCTCCCCTGCTCTCACCCGCTCGGCGAGGCGCTGGACCGCCCGCACGATCTCCTGCCGCCCGCCGTAGTTGAAGGCCACGACGAGGGTGAGCCCGAAGTTGTCCTTCGTCAGGGTTTCGGCTTCAACGAGCAGGGCGCGCAGGTCCGGCTTCAACCCGGCCCGATCTCCGATGATGCGCACCTGCACGTTATTGCGATGAAGGTCCGCCAGATCGTGCCGGATGAAGCGCTTGAGCAGACCGAGGAGGTCTGAGACTTCCTGGGCGGGACGGCGCCAGTTCTCCGACGAGAAGCTGTAGACCGTGAGATAGCGGATCCCGAGATCGATCGCCGAGCGCACGGCGCGGCGCACCGCCTCGACGCCCTTGCGATGGCCCTCGACCCGGGGCAATCCCCGGCCCGCGGCCCAGCGCCCGTTCCCGTCCATGATGATGGCAACATGGGTCGGGGCCGGTTCGCCGGCCCGCTCACCCGTCAGCGGGGCGGCGAGAGCTTCGCTGTTGCCGGCCATTCCTGCTCCGGATCCTGCACGGTCCTCACTTAGACCTGCATGATCTCCTTTTCCTTCGCCGCGAGCGTCTGGTCGATCTCGGCGATGGTCTGATCGGTGAGTTTCTGCACCTGGTCGGCCTGACGCTTCTCGTCGTCCTGGCCGATGGTGCCGTCCTTCTCGAGTTTCTTCAGCAGGTCAAGGCCGTCGCGGCGCACGTGGCGGGCGGCGATGCGCGCCTCCTCCGTGTACTTGTGAGCGACCTTGACCATTTCCTTGCGGCGCTGCTCGTTCATCTCGGGGATGCGCAGCCGGATGGTCTGGCCCTCGGTGAGCGGATTGAGACCGAGATCGGAGTCGCGGATCGCTTTCTCGACGGCCGACACCATGCCGCGGTCCCAGACCTGTACGCTGAGCAGGCGCGGCTCCGGCACGCTCACCGTCGCCACCTGGCTGATGGACATCATGGCCCCGTAAGCGTCGATCTGGAGCGGATCGAGGAGGCTCGGGGTCGCGCGGCCGGTGCGGAGGCTGCCGAGATCGTGCTTGAGCGCGGAGACCGCGCCTTGCATCCGCCGCTTGATGTCTCCGAGGTCAAAGGTCGTCGCAGCCATTGCTTTCCTGTTCCCTTCTTGCCCCGTCAGGCCCGGCTTACCCCCCTCCGTGCCCTGCTTCAAGGGGCGACGACGGTCGCGGGCGCGCTGCCGTCGAGGATCGCGGTCACGGAACTGGGGCGGTGCACGCAGCCCACGATGATCGGCAGCCGGCTCTCCCGAGCCAACGCGAAGGCGGCAGTGTCCATCACCTGCAGGTTCTGGCTGATGGCGTCGTCGTGGGTGAGGCGTTCGAAGCGCCGTGCCGACGGATCCTTCTTCGGATCAGCGGAGTAGACGCCATCGACCTGCGTTGCCTTGAGCACGGCGTCGCAGCGGAGCTCGGCGGCACGCAGCACGGCCGACGTGTCGGTGGTGAAGAACGGGTTTCCGGTGCCACCGGCAAGGACGATTACCTGGCCCTTCTCGAGGTGATGCAGGGCCGGCTGGCGCGCGTAGGTTTCGCAGATCGTCGGCATCGACACCGCAGACATCGTCCGGGCGGGGACGCCGGCCGCGTTGAGCGCGTTCTCCAGCGCGAGGGAGTTCATCACGGTGCCGAGCATGCCCATGGAATCGGCGGAGGCACGGTCGATCCAGCCCGCGGCACTGATCCGGGCGCCCCGGATGATGTTGCCGCCGCCGATCACGAGAGCGATTTCAAAGCCCGCCGCCGTGCAGCGGGCGATGTCGCTCGCCAGACCCGCCAGCGTCTGCGGGTCGAGCCAGTAGCCGTCAGGGGCGGCGAGCGCCTCGCCGGAGATCTTCACGAGAACGCGCTTGAAGGACGTCGTCATCGGGTGGGGCGCTCCGGGCTTCGTTCGATCGACCGAGGGCTCAACGCGGCGCGGACGCTCCGCGGCGAGCCTTCCTGCAAGAAAAAGGCGGCGCTCGGCGCCGCCTCTTCGACTTCGGGACGATCCGGCCTCAGGCCTTCACGCCCGCCGCGGCCGCCACTTCCGAGGCGAAGTCCGGGCCGTCGTCCTTCTCGATGCCCTCGCCAAGCGCATAGCGCACGAAGGACTTGATCGAGACAGGCTTGCCGAGGCGCCCTTCGGCCTCCTTGAGTACCTGCGTCACGGTCTTCGAGGGATCGTGCACGAAGGGCTGCTCGAGGAGGGTGACCTCCTTGTAGTAGCTCTTGAGCCCGCTCTCGACGATCTTCTGCATGACGTGATCCGGCTTGCCGGCATTCTTCTCGCGCAGGATCGCCGACTCGCGCTCAACCGTCGCGGGGTCGACGCCCGAGGCGTCGAGCGCCACCGGGTTCGTCGCCGCGACGTGCATCGCGATCTGACGACCGATGGTGCCGAGCTGGGTGACGTCGCCCTCGGACTCGAGCGCCACGAGAACACCGATCTTGCCCAGGCCCTCGCTGATCGCGCCGTGGGTATAGGACGCGATCAGGCCCTTCTGGAGCGACAGCTTGGCGACGCGGCGCAGGGTCATGTTCTCGCCGATGGTGGCGATGAGCTCCTGCAGGCGGTCCTTGATGGTCGTCGAGGAACCGGGGAAGTGAGCGGCTTCGAGGGACTCGATGCTGCCGTCGCCCATGAGGGCGATCTTGGCCGCTTCGCGAACGAAGGCCTGGAACTGGTCGTTGCGGGCGACGAAGTCGGTCTCAGCGTTGACCTCGAGCACCGTGGCGGTGTGACCGGAGGACTCGACGGCGACGAGGCCCTCGGCCGCGACCCGGCCGGCCTTCTTCGCCGCCTTGGCGAGCCCCTTCTTGCGCAGCCAGTCGACGGCGGCCTCGATGTCGCCGCCCGTCTCGTTCAGGGCCGTCTTGCAATCCATCATGCCCGCGCCCGTCTTGTCGCGAAGCTCCTTCACCATCGCAGCCGTGATGTTGGCCATGGCTCGTCCTCGTTAGGTCGTCATAAGGGAGCCCGGCGCCCCTCGGTCGCGAGGGCACGCCGGGCTGGCATGCTCGTCAGGCTCGGGCGGCGGGCTCAGGCCCGCCGCGAGATCACGCCGCCTCGATGAGAGTGCGAGCCTGGTTGATCCAGCCGTCACGGTCGATCCGGCCGTTGAGCTTGAGCTCGCCGTCGAGCTGGGCGGCATCGGTCGGCTGCATCGCGGCGACCTGCCAGTAGTGGAACACGCCCGCCTCGTTCAGCTTCTTCTCGAGCTGCGGTCCGACGCCCGTGAGCTTGGTCAAGTCGTCCGGCGCGCCGCGGGGCGCGGCGAGCTTCTCGAACTGCTCGGCCGGCTCGTAGGCCGCCGGGGCGGTCGTCTCGGCCGGAAGCTCCTCGACCATCGGAGCCTCGGAAGCGCCGACATCGACGCCCATGTCGCCGTGACTGCGCGAGATACCGTCGAGCGCGGCCCGGGCGATCAGGTCGCAGTAGAGCGAGATGGCGCGGCCCGCGTCGTCGTTCGCCGGAACCGGGTAGGTGATGCCGTCCGGATCGCAGTTCGTGTCGACGATGGCGGCCACCGGGATGCCAAGGCGCTTGGCCTCCTGGATCGCCAGCTGCTCCTTGTTGGTGTCGATCACGAAGATCAGGTCGGGCGTGCCGCCCATGTCCTTGATGCCGCCGAGCGCCCGCTCGAGCTTCTCCTTCTCGCGGGCGAGCATCAGGCGCTCTTTCTTCGTGAGGCCCTGGCCGCCGCCGGCGAGAATCTCATCGACCTTGCGCAGGCGCTGGATCGAGCCGGAGATCGTCTTCCAGTTCGTGAGCATGCCGCCGAGCCAGCGGGCGTTCACGAAGTACTGGGCCGAGCGCTTGGCGGATTCAGCGATCGAGTCCTGGGCCTGGCGCTTCGTGCCGACGAAGAGCACGCGGCCGCCGCGGGACACGGTGTCCGACACCGCCTGGAGCGCGCGGTAGAGCGCGGGCACGGTCTGGGCCAGGTCGATGATGTGGATGTTGTTGCGGGTGCCGAAGATGTAGGGGGCCATCTTCGGGTTCCAGCGGTGGGCCTGGTGGCCGAAATGGGCGCCAGCTTCCAAGAGCTGACGCATCGAGAAATCGGGAAGCGCCATCGTTTTTGTCTCCGGTTAGACCGCCGCGGAGGACAATGGACCGGCGAGGGCGCCGGCCACCGGGACGCCTCATTCAAAGCATGAGGCCAACTCCGCGTGTGGGATGCGCGGGCATATAGATGGGAGAGGCCGGAAATGCAAACGGCGCTGCTCCGTTCTCCCCTCTGCGGAAGAAGGTGCCCGGCGTGAGCCGATGACGAGGCGTTGGGCGTGGACCTGAGCGGGTCAGAAGGCCCTAACTGTCGTTCGCGGGCTCGACCCGCGAACCTCGGCGCGAAGTCTCGGGCGAGCGAGACCGAGATGGCCGGGTCAAGCCCGGCCATGACAGGGGTGGAGCGGAGAGAACCTGATCGGCTTGTCAGCCGGGCGCTGCGCATCGCAGCGCTAACCCCCTCCACAGACGCCGCTCCGCGGGGCCACCCTGTCCCTCAACGGGAGAGGGAAGAGAGGCGGTCAATTCACCTGCACGTCCACCACGCCCGGCACCGCCCGAAGCGCCCCGGCGATCTGCGGGGAGGCCTGGTACTTACCGGGCAGACGCACCTCGACCTCGCGCTCACCCTCGTCGAGGATAAGGACGAGGGACACTTCGCCCTCCCCTCGGATCTTGAGCCGCTCCTGCACGCTGACCAGCGAGCGGTCGTCGCGCAGGAAGATGCGCATACCCTTCTGATGCTGCGCCACGGCCTCGTCGAGGAGTTCGGCGGAGGTGATCCGGGCGCGCACCTCCTCGCCTTCGACGCCGGCCTGCAGGACGAGGGACACGGCCTTGCCTGGCTCCAGCACGTCGCGGTAGCGCTGCAGCCCCTCGGAGAAGACGATCGCTTCGAAATGCCCCGTCTGATCGGAGAGCATGACGATGCCGAGCTTGTTGCCGCTCTTGGTCCGGCGCTCCATCCGATCAAGAACGGTCGCCGCGACGCGGCCGACCGCGCCATTGTTCATCTTCGCGCTGCGGCAGAAGTCGACCCAGGTCTGGACCCGGAGCCGTTTCAGCAGGTCGCCGTATTCGTCGAGAGGGTGACCTGACAGGAAGAAGCCGACGGCGTCGTATTCCTTCTGCAGGCGGATCGCGGCGGGCCAGGGCTCGTGCGGAGGGCAGCGTAGCGAGACGTCGGCCGAGGCAACGCCGCCGAACATGTCGGTCATCCCGGTCGTCGAGGCCTCGACGGCGCGCTGCGCCAGGCTCATCATCGCGTCGACGCAGGCCGTGGCCTTAGCCCGGTCGGGCTCGATCTCGTCGAGCGCGCCGGCGGCGACCAGGTTCTCCAGCGTGCGCTTGTTCACGAGCCGGGGGTTCAGGCGTCGGGCGAGGTCGGCGAGGTCACGGAACGGCCCGTCGCCTCGCGCCGCGACAAGGCCCTCGACGGCCTGGCGGCCGACGCCCTTGACAGCCGCCAGCGCGTAGCGGATCGCCCCCTCCCCGTTCGGGTCGTAGGCCACCTCGAAGACGACGCCGGAGCGGTTGATCGCCGGCGGCTCCACCCGAATGCCGATGCGCTGGGCCTCGCGGCGGAAGTCGCCGAGCTTATCGGTGTTGTCGAGGTCGAGCGTCATGGAAGCCGCCAGGAACTCGACCGGGTAGTTCGCCTTGAGATAGGCCGTCTGGTAGGAGATGAGGGCGTAGGCGGCCGCGTGGCTCTTGTTGAAGCCGTAATCAGCGAATTTGGCGAGAAGATCGAAGATCTCGTTCGCTTTGGCGTCCGTGATTTTGTTCGCGACGCAGCCTGAGACGAAGCGATCGCGCTGCGCATCCATCTCCGCCTTGATCTTCTTGCCCATGGCGCGGCGCAGAAGATCGGCATCGCCCAGCGAATAACCGGCGAGGAGCTTGGCCACTTCCATGACCTGCTCCTGGTAGACGATGATTCCGAAGGTCTCCTTCAGAATCGGCTCGAGGGCCGGGTGCAGATACCAGTTCGCCTCGTTGCCGGCGTCGCGTCCGAGCTTGCGCTCGCAGTAGACCGGGATGTTGGCCATCGGGCCCGGGCGGTAGAGGGCGACGAGAGCGATGATGTCCTCGAAGCGGTCGGCCTCCATCTCGACGAGGGCCTTGCGCATGCCCGCCGATTCCACCTGGAAGATGCCGACCGTCTCGCCGCGGCGGAGCACTTCGTAAGTCTTGGCGTCATCCAGCGGCAGCGCCCCGAGATCGATGTCGATGCCCCGGGCCTTGATCAGGTCGCAGGCGACGCGCAGGACCGTGAGCGTCTTGAGGCCGAGGAAGTCGAACTTCACGAGGCCTGCCTGCTCCACCCACTTCATATTGAATTGGGTCACCCGCATCCCGGTCTTCGGGTCGCGGTAGAGAGGCACGAGCTGTTCCAGGGGCCGGTCGCCGATCACGACGCCTGCTGCGTGGGTCGAGGCGTGCCGGTGCAGGCCCTCCAGCTTCTCGGAGACGGCCATCAGGCGCTTGACGACGGGCTCCTCCTCGATGGCCGCCTGGAGCTTCGGCTCGCCCTCGATCGCCTGGCGCAGGGTGACAGGATTCGCCGGATTCTGCGGGACGAGCTTCGTGAGCTTGTCGACTTGGCCGTAAGGCATCTCGAGAACGCGGCCGACGTCGCGCAACACGCCGCGGGCGAGCAGGGTCCCGAAGGTGATGATCTGCCCGACCTGGGCTTCGCCGTAGCGCTGCTGGACGTACTCGATGACCCGCTCGCGGCCCTCCACGCAGAAGTCGATGTCGAAATCCGGCATCGAGACGCGTTCGGGGTTGAGGAAGCGCTCGAAGAGCAGCCCGAAGCGCAACGGGTCCAGGTCGGTGATGGTGAGCGCGTAGGCGACGAGCGAGCCCGCGCCCGAGCCGCGGCCCGGACCCACCGGAATATCGTGGTCCTTGGCCCATTTGATGAAGTCGGCCACGATCAGGAAGTAGCCCGGATACTTCATCCGCTGGATGACCGACACCTCGTAGGCGAGGCGCTCGCGGTAATCCGCTTCCGTGAGGCCCGGCGCCGGACCGTGCTGCGCGAGGCGGCGCCCCAGGCCCTCCTCGGCTTGGCGCCTGAGCTCCTCGCCCTCGTCGAGGCGCTCGGCCTCGGGACCCCGGCCGAAGCTCGGCAGGATGGGCTTGCGCTTGCCGACCCGCACGGCGCAACGCATGGCGATCTCGACCGAGGCCGCCAGAGCATCGGGCAGATCGGCGAAGAGCTTTTGCATCTGCGCCCGCGTCTTGAAGCCGTGCTCGGGCGAGAGACGGCGCCGCGTGTCGTCCGAGACGAGGCGGCCCTCCGCAACGGCGAGCAGCGCGTCGTGCGCCTCATGATCCTCAGGCTTGGCGAAGTAGGGCTCGTTCGTCGCGACGATGGGCAGCCCGTGCCGGTCGGCGAGGTCGATGAGCGCGCCCTCGACCTGACGCTCCTCGTCGAGACCATGCCGTTGCAGCTCGACGTAGAGGCGCTCGGGGAAAGCGGCGCTCAGCCGCTTCAGGCGCGCTGCCGCAAGATCCGCCTTGTTGGTTCGGAACGCCCGATCGAGCGGACCGCCCGGCCCTCCCGTGAGCGCGATGAGCCCTCGCGTCGCCTCGGCGAGGCGCGCCGCCGTCACGCGCGGCGCGTCGCCGAGCGCCACGTCGAAATAGGCGCTGCTCGCGAGCCGCATCAGATTAGCGTAGCCCTCCTCGCTCTGAGCGAGGAGCACGATGTTCGTGGCCTCCGGCAGGGTGCGGGCGCCGAGCTCCGGCTCCTCGAAAAGCACCGAGAGCTGCATGCCGGCGATGGGCTGGATACCCAGCCCGGCCATCTTCTCGGAGAATTCCAGTCCGCCGAACAGGTTGTTCGTGTCGGTGAGCGCGATCGCCGGCTGCTTGTCCGCCGCCGCGAGCTTGGCCAGCGTGGCGATCGTCATTGCCCCTTCGAGCAGGGAATAGGACGAGTGCACGTGCAGGTGCACGAAGCCGACTTCTCGCAGGACGCGCGTCATGATGATCCTCTTGGCGGTCATCATCATCGCGAGTCACGGCCGCTGAATCGAGAGCAGCGGGAGCACAGCGCTGTGGAAAGCGGGATCAGGCGATCGGCGCCAGGATCATCGCCCAGAGTGCGACCATGGTCACGAAGAGGAGAAGCGAGACGAGTTCGGCGGTGGCTTCGGCGATGCTGCGGATCATGGCTGGACCTCATGTTCTCTCTATGTCCAGTCTTGTTCTTTGTTTGTTCAGTGGCAAGCGAAAGCTTGAGCCGGTGAAGGTCAACCTTAACGCTTCGTTGCCGTCCTCACGGCAGCTGGACGATGAGGCCGTCGCGGATCGTGACGCGGCGATCCATCCGGGCGGCGAGGTCGAGGTTGTGAGTCGCCACGAGGGCCGCGAGCCCTGAGGCCCGCACGAGCGCGACGAGGGTCTGGAAGACGTGGGCCGCCGTCTGCGGGTCGAGGTTGCCGGTGGGCTCGTCGGCCAACAATACGCGCGGCGCGTTCGCGACCGCCCGGGCAATCGCGACGCGCTGCTGCTCGCCGCCCGACAGCTCGGCCGGGCGGTGCTTCAGGCGCTCGCCGAGGCCGAGGAACGATAGCAGCTGTGCAGCCCGCTCGGACGCTTCCGCCCGCGGCAGGCCGCGGATGAGCTGGGGCATGACGACGTTCTCGAGCGCAGAGAACTCCGGCAGGAGGTGGTGGAACTGATAGACGAAGCCGATGTCTTCCCGCCGCAGCCGCGTGCGCTCGGAATCGTCCATCACGGCCGTCGGCTGGCCTCCGAGATAAACCTCGCCTCCGTCAGGCTTCTCGAGGAGGCCAGCGACGTGAAGGAGCGTCGACTTGCCGGTGCCCGACGGAGCGACGAGCGCGACGAGTTCGCGCGGCCAGATCGCGAAATCCGCGCCGCGCAGGATGTCGAGACTTCCGTCCCCCTGCCTATACCGCCGCTCGACGCGGGACAGGAACAGGGCGGGCTCCGGCTCGCTCATGGCCTCACCCGTAGCGCAGCGCCTGGACCGGATCGAGCCGGGCCGCGCGCCAGGACGGGTAGAGGGTGGCGAGCAGCGAGAGGACGATCGCCATCGCGAGCACGCTCAAAACCTCGCCCGGGTTCACCTCCGCCGGGATCTGCGACAGGAATCGCATCGTTGGGTCCCAGAGCTGGGTGTTCGAGAGCCGCGACAAGGCCTCCTGAATGCCTTGCACATTGGCGGCGATGAGGAGGCCGAGGCCGAACCCGGCGATCGTCCCCACGACGCCGATCGAGGCACCCGTGATCAGGAAGACGCGCATGATCGCGCCCCGGGTCGCTCCCATGGTGCGCAGGATCGCGATATCGCTCGACTTGTCCTTCACGAGCATGATCAGCCCGGAAACGATGTTGAGGGCCGCGACTAGAACGATCAGCGTGAGAATCAGGAACATCACGTTCCGCTCGACTTCGAGCGCCGCGAAAAAGGTGCGGTTGCGCTGGCGCCAATCGGTGAGGAGGACCGGACGCTCGGCCGCCATTTCGATCGCCTGGCGCGCCTCGTCGACCCGGTCGGCGTCGTCGAGGAAGACCTCGACCACGGTGACGTCGCCCTCCCGGTTGAAATAAGCCTGGGCTTCCGTGAGGGGCATGTAGACGAAGGTGGCGTCGAACTCGGACATGCCGATCTCGAACACCGCGGCCACCGGATAGCCCTTGATCCGGGGCGCGGTGCCGAAGGGCGTGGAGGCGCCGCGGGGCGTGATCAGGGTCAAGGTGTCGCCGACCTGAAGCGAGAGCGACTCGGCCAAGCGCTTGCCGATGGCCACCCCGCCCCCGCCGTCGAAGCCGTCCAGCGAGCCCTGGCGCAAGTTGCCCGAGATGGCCTCGATCTTGGGCATGTCCGCGCCGCGAACGCCGCGAACGAGGACGCCGCTGCCCTGGTAGGGCGACGAAGCGAAGGCCTGGCCTTCGACCATCGGGATGGCGCGCCGGATGCCGGCGATCTTTCCGACACGATCGGCCACCTCGGCGTAGTCGGTCAGAGGCCGGTCGATGGGCGCGATGAAGATGTGGCCGTTGATCCCGACGATCTTGCCGAGCAACTCCTTGCGGAAGCCGTTCATCACCGAGAGCACGATGATCAGCGTCGCGACGCCGAGCATGATCCCGAGGAACGAGAAGCCCGCGATGACGGAGACGAAGCCTTCCCGTCGCCTCGTGCGCAGGTAGCGGCCAGCCAACATCCACTCGAACGGGGCGAAGGGGCGTGTGCCGGCACCGGTGTCGGATGCACTTGTCATACGGGACCGCTCCGCCTCGTCCAGAGACCTACGGCGCCCGAGATCAGGCTGAGAACGCCGGCCGACAGAATGAGTACAAGCAACAGGACCATGATCCGCTGCTCTGTCTCAAGGGCTTCCTGAATCGCCTTGCCCACAACTTCCGTGCGCACATTACCGACCTTGGCTATCAGCTCCGCTCGATAGCCGTTCATGACCAAGAGTACTATGACGAGCGTTGCCGTGCTCAGCGCAACTCCAGTCGCAGCCAGCGTAACGACTAACTGCTTCGACAAAACAAGGGAGAGTGTGCGGGAGTGCGTCATCGCTCTGTGGAGTTCAAACCTTGAGCCGCGGGACGACATCGCCGAGAGCCAGAAGCTCCCGCTCGCCTGTCGCGCGTCGCTTCAGCTCGACCTTGCCCTCGGCCAAGCTCTTCGGCCCGACGATCACCTGCCACGGCAAGCCGATCAGGTCCGCGGTGGCGAACTTGGCCCCGGGCCGCTCATCGCGGTCGTCGTGGAGCACCGACAAGCCCGCTGCCTCGAGGTCGCGCTGGAGACCAACGCAGGCGCCGTCCGTCGCTGAATCGCCTGCCTTCAGGTTGAGGAGGGCCACGTCGAAGGGCGCGATCGCGTCGGGCCAGATAATGCCCGCCTCGTCGTGGCTCGCCTCGATGATCGCTGCGGCGAGACGGCTCGGGCCGATGCCGTAGGACCCCATATGGACGTCCCGCTCCTGCCCGTCCGGCCCCATCACCTTGGCGCCCATGGGCGCGGAGTACTTCGTTCCGAAGTAGAAGATGTGTCCGACCTCGATGCCACGGGCCGAGACCTTGTCGGCTTCGGGCACGGCCGCGAACGCGTCGGCGTCGTGCATCTCCGACGTTGCCGCGTAGAGCGAGGTCCAGCGGTCCACCGTCGCCTGCAGGCCGGGGATGTCGTCGAAGTCGGTCTCGGCGCCGGGAACGTCGAAGGACAGGTAGTCCCGGTGACAGAACACCTCGCTCTCGCCGGTCGAGGCGAGGATGATGAACTCGTGGGAGAGATCGCCGCCGATCGGCCCGGTATCGGCGCGCATCGGCACGGCCTTCAGCCCCAAGCGGGCGAACGTGCGCAGGTAGGCGACGAACATCTTGTTGTAGGAGTGCCGCGCGCCGGCCTGATCCAGATCGAAGGAGTAGGCATCCTTCATCAGGAACTCGCGCGAGCGCATCACGCCGAAGCGGGGGCGCACCTCGTCCCGGAACTTCCACTGGATGTGGTAGAGGTTGAGCGGCAGGTCCTTGTAGGAGCGGATGGCCGAGCGGAAGATCTCGGTGATCATTTCCTCGTTGGTCGGCCCGAACAGCATCTCGCGCTCGTGCCGGTCCTGGATGCGCAACATCTCTTTGCCGTAGGCGTCGTAGCGCCCCGATTCCCGCCAGAGTTCCGCGGACTGGATCGTCGGCATCAGGAGTTCGACGGCACCGGAGCGGTTCTGCTCCTCGCGCACGACCGCGCTGATGCGGTTGAGGACGCGAAGGCCGAGCGGCAGCCAGGAGTAGATGCCCGCCGCCTGCTGGCGGATGAGCCCGGCCCGCAGCATCAGGCGATGGGAGACGATTTCGGCCTCTTTGGGCGTCTCGCGCAGGATCGGCAGGAAGTAGCGGCTCAAGCGCATGGAAGGCTTTCGGACTGGCGCATCGACTCGAAGGGTCGCGGCGCACTCACCACATCGCTGCGGGGGTGACAAGACGGCGAGGGTTGAGCAACCCGCCGCCTGACGGTGGGCGCCGCTCGATCACCCTTCGTTGAGAGCCGTCTAAGAGCTAGTGACAACGGTTCGCAGGCTCTTTATAGCCATGCGAACCGAGCATCGCAGGGCGGGTCAACCACCCGCGAAGGGATCGGCGGTCCGAGTCTTGGGAGGAAAAACGACCTTCATCACGCGCCCGAACGCAAGGGCGCCGGCCGACAAGAGCCGAGGTCGAAACAGACCGAAACGGTCATGCAAGCAAGGCAAGGGCCTTGCTTTTTTCTTTTCAGAGCCCCGAGAGGGGCAGGACCGCCAGCGTGCCGAGATAGACGACGTCGGCGAGCACGGTCGTCCAGATCGCCTTCTCGTTGAGGTCAGGCGCCGTCGGCGCGCCCGGCTCCGTTCCCGCCGCGACCTCTCCCGCTTCCCACTGGCTCCGAACGCCCAAAGGTAGGATGGCGAAGAGGCCGATCCACCACACGATGAAGTAGAGCCCCATCGCGCCGACGATGCTCAGCCCGAAGACGCCGATGGCGAAGGCGATCGCCACGGTCGCCAGCGCGGAGACGACGGCGACGGTGGTGCCGCGAGAGGCGGCCAGTTGCTGAACGAGCGCCATCATCGGGTCAGGCCTGCTCGAGTTCGACGAGGGTGCCGTTGAAGTCCTTCGGGTGCAGGAACAGCACCGGCTTGCCGTGCGCCCCGATCTTCGGTTCGCCCGTTCCGAGAATCCGTGCGCCCTTGGCCACGAGCTGATCGCGCGCCGCGCCAATATCGTCGACCTCGTAGCAGACGTGGTGCATGCCGCCGTCCGGGTTCTTGGCGAGGAAGGCCGCGATCGGCGAGTTCTCGCCCAAGGGCTCCAGCAGTTCGATCTTCGTGTTGGGCAGGGTGATGAACACGACTGTCACGCCGTGGGCCGGCTCCGGCTGGGGGGCCGACACCTCGGCGCCGAGGGTGTCGCGGTAGAGCGCGGTCGCTCGACCCAAATCCTTCACAGCGATGGCCACGTGGTTCAGCCGGCCGATCATCACCCCTCCCCTTCCTCAGACTTCGAGCACTAGCACGTGACAGGCGGGCTTCTTGCCCCAGACTTCGCCGACCGCGGCGCGAACCGCGCGGTCGACGGCGTTCTCGACCGTCTCGGTATCGCGGCGCTTGGCCCGCGAGAGCCCGTCGAGGGTGCGCTCCACGGCCTCCGCGACGAGGTCGGGGATGGACGCGCCTTTGCGGGTCTTCGCCGGGATGCCCATGAGCTCGATGACGGGATCGCCCGCCACCTCGCCGTCTTCGTCCATCGCGACGGCGACCGACACCACGCCCGCGAAGGCGAGCTTGCGCCGCTCCGGCAGCGCCCGGTCCATCACGCTGATGACGATGTCGCCGTCGCGGTAGAGCCGGCCCGCCGGCACGTCGTCGACCACCTCGGGCTTGCCCGGTGCGAGCCGGAGCATCTGGCCGTTGCGGATCTTCACGACCGCCGGCACCCCTTGTGCGCGCGCGAAGGTCTCGTGCTCGGCCAAGTGCAGGGGCTCGCCGTGGGCGGGCACGGCGATCTGCGGGCGCGTCCAGGCATACATGGCCGCGAGCTCGTCGCGCCGCGGGTGGCCCGAGACGTGGACGAGCTCGGTCCGGTCCGTGATGACCTCGATGCCGCGGCTGATCAGGTTGTTGATGATCGAGCCGATCTCCCGCTCGTTCCCGGGAATCGCGCGCGACGAGAAGATGACGCGGTCGCCGGGAGACAGCGCCATGTCCGGGTGCTCGTCGCTGGCGATCCGGGCCAGCGCGGCGCGCGGCTCGCCCTGCGAACCGGTGAGGAGCGCCACGACCTTGTCCCGCGGCAGGTAGCCGTACACGTCCGCGCTGCGGAATTCCGGCAGCCCGTCGAGGAAACCGCATTCGGCGGCCACGGCGATGACCCGGTCCATCGCGCGACCGACGACGACGACCTCGCGGCCGCACGCTTTGGCCGCTTCCGCGACGGCGCGGATGCGGGCGACGTTCGAGGCGAAAGTGGTGATGGCCACGCGGTTGGGCGAAGCGGCGATGATCTCGGTGAGGCGCCTGGCGACGTCCGCCTCGCTCGGGCTGCGGCCCTCGCGCACCACGTTCGTTGAATCGCAGATGAGGGCCAGAATCCCCTCATCGCCGAGCGCCCGGAAAACGCTCTCCTCGGTTCGCGCGCCGAGCACCGGCGTGTCGTCGAGCTTCCAATCACCCGTGTGGACGACGAGGCCGTGCGCGGTGCGCAGGGCCAGCGCGTTCGATTCCGGGATCGAGTGGGCGACGGGCACGTAGTCGATGTCGAAAGGACCGAGCTGGAAGCGCTTCCCCGGCGTCACCTCGGTGATTTCGATCTTGGGGGCGCCCGGCTGCCCGGAGCGCTTCGTCTCGATCAGGCCCTTGGCGAACCGGGTGGCGTAGACCGGCACCTGCAGGCGCGGCCACATCTCGGCCAGAGCGCCGATATGATCCTCATGGGCGTGCGTGATGAGGATGCCCAGCAGGTTCTTGCGCTCCTCCTCGACGAAGCGCAGGTCCGGGTAAATCAGGTCGATCCCCGGCAGGTGCTCCTCGCCGCCGAAGCCCATGCCGCAATCGACGAGGATCCATTGCCGGCGGTGCTCAGGCCCGAAGCCATAGAGGGCCGCGTTCATCCCGATCTCGCCCAAGCCCCCGAGCGGAACGAAGACGAGCTCGTTCTGGTCCTGCCGATTCGCCATCTGTACCTTTCAAACCGCCGCTGGCGCGGCGCTGGCCGCCACGCCGAAATGAACCTCACCGGCAGCCACAACGTGCCGGGCGCCGTCCGGGTCCCGAATGACGAGCTGTCCCGCGTCGTCGATCGTCTCGAAGATGCCGCGCTTGACGGAACCGGCAAGCCTCACTGCGACAGGACGGCCGAGTCCGGCAGCCTCCGCGAGCCAGGCCTCTCGGATCAGCGGGAAGCCGAGTGCCTGGTTCCAGACGCGCTCCGTCGCCACCCAAGCCTCGGTGAGCGCGCTGAAGAGCGCGGCGGCCGTGACCTGGGGAAAACCGCGGGCGAGGAGCGAGGTCGTCGGATATGGCAAGCCAACGGGCGCTGCCGCCACGTTGACGCCGATCCCGACGGCTACGGCTTGGCGGTCGGGGCCGAGACCCTCGCGCTCGAGGGCGATGCCGGCGAGCTTGGCCCCGTCGGCGAGCATGTCGTTCGGCCATTTCAGCTTGAAGCCGGTATCCGGTCCGGCCGCACCGTCGAGCGCGCTCGCGACGGTCAGGCCCGCGCAGCACGCGCGCAGCGCTTTCCCGAGCGCCACGCCGGCGACGAAGCCGAGCGTCGCGACGGCGGACGGGGGCAGGTTATGCCGGTCCGTCCAGAGGAGCGTCGTCGCGAGATTGCCCTCAAGGGTCTGCCATACGCTGCCGCGGCGCCCGCGCCCGGCCGTCTGCGTCCGCGCCACGATCCAGAGCGGCCCGTCGACGCCGGCCCGCGCCTGCGCCAAGGCCTGATCGGTCGTGGAGCCGAGAGTCTCGAAAGACAGGACGCCGTGCCCCGCCTCGATCGCCGCATCCGCGAGCTTGAATGCCGTCATCAAAAGAGCGACCGCGCCGCCGCCCCCGCGATCCCGATCACCGGCGCCGCGATGAAGGGGAGGCCGAAGAGCACCACGAAGGCGCTCGTCGCTCCCAGGACGAGTTTGATGCCGAGCGGCGCCGGGTCGAAGGCCTCGCGCGGTTCGTCGAAGTAGATGATCTTCGTGATGCGCAGGTAGTAGTAGGCGCCAACGACGCTCGTGACGACGCCGATGACGGCGAGCGCGTAGAGCCCCGCCTGAATGGCGGCGGAGAAGACCTGCAGCTTGGCGAAGAAGCCGGCAAAGATCGGGATGCCGGCGAGCGACCACATCATCGCCGCGAGACAGAAGGCCAAAGCCGGGCTCGTGCGCCCGAGACCCGACAGGTCGTCGATGTTCTCGAGGTACACGCCCCGCCGCCGCATGGCGAGGATGCAGGCGAAAGCGCCAAGCGTCATGGCGAGATAGGTCGTCATGTAGACGATGACGCCCTGGATGCCCTGCGGCGTCCCGGCAGCGAGGCCGATGAGCGCGTAGCCGACGTTTCCGATGGAGGAATAGGCCATCAGTCGCTTGATGTTGCGCTGGCCAATGGCCGCGAAGGAGCCGATCACCATCGATACGATCGCGATGAAGATGATGATCTGCTGCCACTGGCCAATGATCGTCGGGAAGGCGCCGATGAAGACGCGCACGGCGAGCGCCATCGCCGCCATCTTCGGCGCGGCGGCGAAGAAGGCCGAGACCGGCGTCGGCGCGCCCTCGTAGACGTCTGGCGTCCACATATGGAACGGCGCGGCCGAGATCTTGAACGCGACGCCCGCCGAAACGAAGACGAGCCCGAGGATGACGCCGAGCCCTGCCTCGCCGCGGAGAACGTTCGCGATGGCCGGGAAGGAGATCGTACCCGTGAAGCCGTAGATCAGCGACGCGCCGTAGAGCAGCATCCCGGACGAGAGGGCGCCGAGCACGAAGTACTTCAGGCCGGCTTCCGTTGAGCGCAGGTTGTCGCGGTGGAACGAGGCGATGACGTAGGACGAGAGGCTCAGCAGCTCGAGGCCGATATAGAGCGCGATGAGATCGTTCGCCGAGATCATCATCAGCATGCCCACCGTGGCGAGCAGGACGAGGATCGGGAACTCGAACTTGTCGATGCCCTCGCGGCGGAAGAAATCGCGGGAGAGCACAAGGCCGGCAGCGGAGCCGAGCAGCGTCAAAACCTTCATCACCTTGGCGAAGCCGTCGGTGATGAAGGCACCGCCGAAGGTGACCGTCTTGACCGAGGGGACCCTCAGAACCGCCAGGAGCGCGACGGCGAGGAGCACGAGGGCGCCGGCGTTCACGAGGGGCGCGGCGTCGCCGCGTCGGAAGGCGCCCACCATCAGGAGCACGAGCGCGCCGATCGCCAGCAGGATCTCGGGCGCGGCCGGGCCGAAAGCGGGGGCAGCGAGGACGGGGTTCATCTCAGGTCCTCAGTTGAGCGGAAGCGCGGCGGCCTTGGTGCCCGAGAGCGCGGCTTGCGCCGTGCGGACGAGGTTGTCCGTTGAGGCGGCGAAGCTGTCGAGGATGGGCCCGGGCTGGACGCCGTAGTAGATGACAAGGAGGGCGAGCGGCACGAGGAGCACGAGCTCGCGACGGTCGAGGTCCTTGATGCCCTGGAGCGCCGGCTTGTCGAGCGGCCCGTAGATCACGCGGCTGAAAAGCCAGAGCGCGTAGGCCGCCGACCAGATCACGCCGGTGGTGGCGATGAGCGACACCGTCGGATTGGCGCGGAAGGCGCCGAGCAGGGTCAGGAACTCGCCGACGAAACCCGATGTGCCGGGCAGACCGACATTGGCCATGGTGAAGATCAGCATGGCGACCGCGTAGAGCGGCATGCGGTTCACGAGCCCGCCATAGGCCGCGATCTCGCGGGTGTGCATCCGGTCGTAGACCACGCCGACGCACAGGAACAGCGCGCCCGAGATCAGGCCGTGCGAGATCATCTGGAACAGGGCGCCCTGGATGCCCTGAGCGTTCATCGAGAACAGGCCCATGGTCACGAAGCCCATATGCGCCACCGACGAGTAGGCGATGAGCTTTTTGATGTCCTCCTGCATCAGCGCCACGAGGGACGTGTAGACGATGGCGATGACGGAGAGCGCGAACACGAGCGGCGCGAAGGCGGCCGACGCTTCCGGGAACATCGGCAGCGAGACCCGGATGAAGCCGTAGCCGCCCATCTTGAGGAGGATGCCGGCCAGGATCACGGAGCCGGCGGTCGGGGCCTCGACGTGGGCGTCCGGCAGCCACGTATGGACCGGCCACATCGGCATCTTCACCGCGAACGAGGCGAAGAAGGCCAGCCAGAGCCAAGTCTGCAGGTTCGGCGCGAACTTGTGCTGCAGAAGCGTCGGGATGTCGGTGGTGCCGGCCGTCCAGTACATCGCGATCATCGCGAGGAGCATCAGGACGGAGCCGAGCAGCGTGTAGAGGAAGAACTTGAAGCTGGCGTAGATGCGCCGCTTGCCGCCCCAGATTCCGATGATCAGGAACATCGGGATGAGGCCGGCCTCGAAGAAAAGATAGAACAGGAACAGGTCGAGCGCCTGGAAGACGCCGATCATCGTCGTCTCGAGGACGAGGAAGGCGACCATGTACTCCTTGACGCGGTGCTTGATCGATTCCCACGACGCCAGGATGCAGAAGGGCATCAGGAAAGTCGTGAGGAGCACGAACGGCATCGAGAAACCGTCGACGCCGAGCTTGAAGCGGATCGTCTCCGCGAGCCAGGCATGCGTCTCGACGAGCTGAAAGGCCGGGTTGCCCGCATCGAACCGGGCCCAGGCGACGAGGGAGAGCAGGAACGTGACGACGGTCGTGGCGAGCGCCGCCCAGCGCGCGTTCGAGCGCACCGCGTCGTCGTCGCCGCGCAGCGTCAGGATGAAGGCCGCCCCGACCAGCGGGACGATGAGCAGGCCGGAGAGGATCCCGAGGCCGAGCATTTAGCGGGCTCCCCCGACGAGGTAGTAGGTGATCAGCGCCGCGACGCCGATCAGCATGACGAAGGCGTAATGGTAGACGTAGCCGGTCTGGAGCCGCACCACGCGGTCCGTGACGTCGACCACGCGCGCCGAGATGCCGTCGGGGCCGAGCCCGTCGATGACCCGCTGGTCCCCCGTCTTCCAGAAGAAGCGGCCGATGGCCTTGGCGGGGCGCACGAAGACCCAATCGTAGAGCTCGTCGAAGTACCACTTGTTGAGCAGGAAGCGGTAGAGCAGCGGCTGTTGCTCGGCGAGCTGGGCCGGCGCGTCGGGCTTGCGGACGTACATGAGGTAGGCCAGCGCGAAGCCGAGCACCATCATCACGGCGGGTGACGCCACCACCCAGCCGGGGACGTGGTGGATGTCCTCGAGGATCTTGTTGTTCGGCGCCGTGGCGAGGGAGCCCTTCCAGAACTCGTTGTAGTGGTGGCCGATGAACCACTCGTGGAAGGCAAAGCCCGCGAAGAGCGCGCCGAAGGCGAGCACGCCGAGCGGGATCAGCATGACGAGCGGGCTCTCGTGCGGCTTGTGATCGCCGTGGTGGCCGTGCGCGTGGTCGGCGTGGGAGGCCGGCTCGATGTCGTGGCCCTTGTTGTCGTGCGCGACACCCTCATGGTGGCCCGGCGCACCGTCGGCCTCGTGCGACGAGGCAGCGTGGGCATGCGCCTCGTGACCGTGGCCTGCCCAGCGCGCGCGCTGCTCGAAGGTTCGGAAGAACAGGCGCCAGGAATAGAAGGAGGTCATCAGCGCGGCGAGCACGGTGCACAGGAACGCGAAGTTCGCGCCCGGCCGCTGCGACGCGTAAGCCGCCTCGATGATCGCGTCCTTGGAATAGTAGCCGGCGGTGAAGGGAAAGCCGGTGAGCGCGAGCGTGCCGATCGCCATCATCGCCGTGGTGAAGGGGATGTAGCGGCGCAGGCCGCCCATGTTCCGGATATCCTGCTCGTGGTGCATCGCGTGGATGACCGAGCCGGCCCCGAGGAACAGGAGAGCCTTGAAGAACGCGTGGGTGAAAAGGTGAAAGAGCCCGGCGGCGTAGGCGCCCGTGCCAAGGCCGACGAACATGTAGCCGAGCTGGGAGCAGGTCGAATAGGCGATCACCCGCTTGATGTCGTTCTGCACCAGCCCGATCGTGGCCGCGAAGAAGGCGGTGATCGCACCGATGACGATGACGGTGGTCTGCGCCGCGGGAGCGACCTCGAAGAGCGGCGAGAGGCGCGCCACCATGAACACGCCCGCCGTGACCATCGTCGCGGCGTGGATAAGGGCCGAGACTGGGGTCGGGCCCTCCATGGCGTCCGGCAGCCAGGTATGGAGCAGGAACTGCGCCGACTTGCCCATCGCGCCCATGAAGAGCAGCAGGCAGGCGAGCGTCAGGGCGTGCCAGTCGCGGCCAAGGAAATGGAAGGTCTGGTTCGTGACCTCCCCGACCCGGGGGAAGATCTGATCGAAGGCGACGGAATTGAACAGGACGAAGACGAGGAAGATGCCAAGGGCGAAACCGAAGTCGCCGACCCGGTTGACGACGAAGGCCTTGATCGCCGCGTTGCGGGCCGAGTCCTTTTGATACCAGAAGCCGATGAGCAGGTAGCTCGCGAGGCCCACGCCCTCCCAGCCGAAGAACATCTGGACGAGGTTGTCCGACGTCACCAGCATCAGCATGGCGAAGGTGAACAGCGAGAGGTAGGCGAAGAACCGCGGCCGGTGCGGATCCTCGTGCATGTAGCCGATGGAGTAGAGGTGGACGAGGAACGAGACCGTGTTGACGACGACGAGCATCATCACGGTGAGTGTGTCGATGCGGAACGCCCAGTCGACGACGAGGTCCCCCGACGCCATCCACTGCGCGACCTGAACCCGCGTCCCGCCCGAACCGAAGCCGACCGAGACGAAGGCCACCCAGGAGAGCGCCGCCGCGAGCGCGAGGAGCGACGTCGTGACGATCTCGCTCGCCCGGGCGCCGATCACCCGGCCGAACAGGCCCGCGACCAGGAAGCCGACGAGGGGGAGGAAGACGATCGCGTGGTACATGAGGGGCTCGAGGTTCGGCTGACGGATCAGCCCTTCATCACATTGATGTCCTCAACCGCGATGGAGCCGCGGTTGCGGTAGAAGACGACGAGGATCGCGAGACCGATCGCGGCCTCCGCAGCCGCCACCGTCAGGATGAACAGGGCGAAAACCTGCCCCGTCACGTCGCCGAGATGGGTCGAGAAGGCGACGAGGTTGATGTTCACGGCGAGCAGGATGAGCTCGATCGACATCAGGATGACGATGACGTTCTTGCGGTTCAGGAAGATGCCGAACACGCCCATCGTGAAGAGCACCGCCGCCACGGCGAGGTAATGCGAGAGGCCGATGGTCATGCCTTAGCCCTCCAGGCCCTGTCCGATAGGCACCTTGCGCAGTTGCACCGCCTCCTCAGGCAAGCGCGCGACCTGGGCCGAGATGTTCTGCCGCTTGACCCCGACCCGCTCGCGTAGGGTCAGCACGATGGCGCCGATCATGGCCACGAGCAGGATCAGGCCGGAGGCCTGGAAGAAGTAGAAATACTGGGTGTAGAGCACCCGCCCGATCGCTTCCGTATTGACGGCGTTCTCGACCGTGGTGCCCACGGCCGTCGGCGCGCGGATGAGGTTCGGGTCGATGGCCCAACCGCCAACGACGAGCAGAAGCTCGATCAGGAACACGATGCCGATCAGGCCGCCGATGGGCAGGTACTGCAGGAAGCCCTCGCGCAGCTCGGCGAAATCAACGTCGAGCATCATGACGACGAAGAGGAAGAGCACCGCGACCGCGCCGACGTAGACCACGACGAGAAGCATCGCCAGGAACTCGGCGCCCATCATCACGAAGAGCCCCGCCGCGTTCACGAAGGCGAGGATCAGGAAGAGCACCGACTGCACCGGGTTGCGCGAAGCGATCACGAGGAACGCGGACGCGATCGTGATCCCGGAGAACAGGTAGAAGAAGGCGGCGGTGACCGTCATGCGTCCAACCCAATGCCGCCGCATCCGGCGGGCGTGTCGCGGCCGGGCCCGAGGTTCGGAGCGGCGGCCCGTCTATAGAACCCGAATCCAGGCGGGACAACCGCCCTGACCTATTCCCGAACGGCCCTCGTCGCGGCAGGCCCCGCTCGGCCCGATCAGCGGTAGGGCGCGTCGAGAGCGATGTTGCGGGCGATCTCCCGCTCCCAGCGGTCGCCGTTCGCGAGAAGCTTGTTCTTGTCGTAGAGAAGCTCCTCACGGGTCTCGACCGAGAATTCCATGTTCGGCCCCTCGACGATGGCGTCCACGGGGCAGGCCTCCTGGCACAACCCACAGTAGATACACTTCACCATATCGATATCGTAGCGGGTGGTGCGGCGCGTGCCGTCGTTGCGCCGCGGGCCGGCCTCGATGGTGATGGCCTGGGCCGGGCACACCGCCTCGCACAGCTTGCAGGCGATGCAGCGCTCTTCGCCGTTCGGGTAGCGGCGCAGGGCGTGCTCGCCGCGGAAGCGCGGGGAGCGGTAGGTCGACTCGAAGGGATAGTTGATCGTGGCCTTCGGCTTGAAGAAGTACTTCATCGACAGCACGAAGGCCGAGGCGAACTCCTTCAGGAGGAGCGAGGTCGCGGCCTGGCGAATGTTCATGGCACGCTCACGTGGTCACGGCGCCGGGCGCCAGGTTCAAGAGTTTCAGCACGAAGGCGGTGAGCACGACCCAGAAGATCGAGATAGGCAGGAACACCTTCCAGCCGAGACGCATCAGCTGGTCGTAGCGGTAGCGTGGCACCATGGCCTTCGCCATCGCGATGATGAAGAAGATGAAGCTGGCTTTGAGCACGAACCAGATCACGCCCGGCACCCAGGTGAAAGGCGCGAAGGGGATCGGCGAGAGCCAACCGCCGAGGAACAGGATCGCTCCGATGGCGCACATGGTCATGATGGCCACGTACTCGCCGAGCATGAAGAGGAGATATGGCGTCGATGAATACTCGACCATGAAGCCCGCCACGAGCTCGGATTCGGCCTCGACGAGGTCGAAGGGCGGCCGGTTCGTCTCCGCCATGGCCGAGATCACGAAGATCACGAACATCGGGAAGAGCGGCAGCCAGTACCAGCCGAAGAGGCCGAAGCGCGTGTCCTGCGCCATGATGATCTTCGAAAGGTTGAGCGAGCCGGCGCACATCAGCACCGTGATGATCACGAAGCCGATCGAGACCTCATAGGACACCATCTGCGCAGCCGAGCGCAGCGCCGACAAAAACGGGTACTTCGAGTTCGACGCCCAGCCGCCCATGATGACGCCGTAGACGCCCAGGGACGAGATCGCGAAGAGGTAGAGGATGCCGACATTGATGTCGGCGATCACCCAGCCGGGGTTGAAGGGCACCACCGCCCAGGCCGCGAGGGCGAGCGTCCCCGAGACGAGGGGCGCCAGCAGGAAGATGCCCTTGTTGGCGCTCGCCGGGATCACCGGCTCTTTCAGCACAAATTTGAGCAGGTCCGCGAAGGATTGGAACAGGCCCCAGGGCCCGACCACGTTCGGCCCGCGGCGCAGCTGCACCGCCGCCCAGATCTTGCGGTCGGCGTAGAGCGCGTAGGCGATGAAGATCAGGAGCGCCGCGAGCAGGAAAAAGCTCTTGCCCACGACGATCAGGGCGGTGAGGAGGGCGTCGCCGAAGCTCATAGTCTCTTACTCCGCCGCTTCGAGGGCCGCGCCGGCGCGGCCGCGCGCGATCTTCGAGCACTCGGCCAGGATGCCCGATGCTCGGGCGATCGGGTTCGTGAGGTAATGGTCGAGGATCGGGCTCTTGAACGGCTCGCGCCCGAGCTCGCCGCCGCGCACCACCAGGGCGTCGAGGAATCCGGCATCCGACGGCTTCACTTGATCCATGGCCGCGAAATGCGGGTGAGCCTTGAAGAGCTGCTGACGCAAAGCGTTCTGCGAATCGAAAGGCAGGCGCTTGCCGAGCACGTCGGAGAGCGCCCGCAGGATCGCCCAGTCCTCGCGGGCGTCGCCCGGCGCGAAGGAGGCGCGGTTGGCGAGCTGTACCCGCCCTTCGGTGTTGGCGTAGAGGCCTGACTTTTCCGTGTAAGCCGCTCCGGGCAGGATCACGTCGGCACGGTGCGCGCCGCGGTCGCCGTGGGTGCCTTGGTAGATGACGAAGGCGCCGGGCGCGATCGCGATCTCGTCGGCGCCGAGATTGTAGAGCACGTCGAGCGCGCCGGCCTGAGCCATCGCTTGGGCGTCGAGACCGCCCTCCCCCGGCACGAAGCCGAGGTCGAGGGCGCCGACCCGGGCGGCGGCCGTGTGAAGGACGTTGAAGCCGTTCCAGTCCTCGCGCACCGCGTTGAGGTCGCGGGCGAGTTGGCCGGCAAGCGCCAGCACGGCGAAACCGTCGGGGCGCATCAGAGCCCCCTGCCCCACCACGATCATCGGGTTCTTGGCCGCCCGCAGCTTCTCCATGAAGCTATGGCGTCCGCCGACGAGGTCCGACAGAGAATCCGGTCCAGCCCCGAGATACTCGTAAGCATAGGCGAGGTCCGCCTGCTCGCCGATGAGGCCGATCGGCATCGGCGCCAGGCGCCAGCGCTTGCGGATGCGCGCATTGACGAGGGACGCCTCGATCCGCGGGTTCGTGCCGATGAGGAGAACGGCGTCAGCGGCTTCGATGCCGGAGATCGTGGTGTTGAGGAGGTAGGAACCGCGGCCGAGCGACGGGTCGAGCGCGGCACCGTCCTGGCGAGAGTCGAGGTTCGTCACCCCGAGGCTCTGCATCAGGGCCTTCAGCGCGAAGATCTCCTCGACCGAGTTCAAGTCGCCCACGATGGCGCCGATGCGCTTCGGGTCGGCGCCCTTCACCTTGGCGGCGATGGCCGAGAACGCCTCCGGCCAGCTCGCCGGCCGCAAGCGGCCGTCCTCACGGATGAAGGGTCGGTCGAGGCGCTGCAGGCGCAGTCCGTCCACGACGTAGCGCGACTTATCGGCGAGCCACTCCTCGTTGATGGCCTCGTTGATGTAGGGCTCGATCCGCATCACCTCGCGGCCGCGGGCATCGGCCGAGATGTTGGAGCCCACCGCGTCCATCACGTCGACGGTGTTGGTCTTGGTCAGCTCCCAGGGGCGGAAATTATAGTTCCAGGGCTTATGGACGAGGGCGCCCACCGGGCAGAGGTCGGCGACGTTGCCCTGCAACTCGGAGTGCATCGCCTCCTCGAGGTAGGTCGTGATCTCCATGTCCTCGCCGCGACCGATGGCGCCGAGATCGTTGACGCCGGCCACCTCCGTCGTGAAGCGAACGCACCGCGTGCAGTGAATACAGCGGTTCATCTTGGTCGCGACCAGAGGACCGATATACTTGTCGGCCACCGCGCGCTTGTTCTCGGCAAAGCGCGTGGTGTCGACGGCATAGGCCATCGTGATGTCCTGCAGGTCGCACTGGCCGCCCTGATCGCAGATCGGACAGTCGAGCGGATGGTTGATCAGCAGGAACTCGAGCACGCCCTCGCGCGCCTTCTTCACCGTCGCCGACTTCGTCGAGACGGCCGGCGGCTCGCCGTTGGGGCCGGGGCGGCAATCGCGCACGGCCCAGGCGCAGGACGCCACAGGCTTCGGGGCGCCCTTGATCTCGACCAGGCACATGCGGCAGTTGCCGGCGATCGAGAGCCGCTCGTGGTAGCAGAAGCGCGGGATCTCGGCGCCCGCGGCCTCGCAGGCCTGGAGCAGCGTGTACTCCGGCGGAACGTCAACCTCGGTGCCGTCGACGAGGATCTTGGTCATCTTGCTCTTGCCTAATGGGCGTCCGCGAGGTCGAGCCGCTTCTCGATGCGTTCGATCCGCAATTCAAGTCGGTCGAGGCGCCGATGAACGCCGGCGAGGTTCTCCTCGACGCCGGTCACCCGCGCTTTCAGGTCGTGCATGTCGTCGATCAGCCGGTCGACCTTCTCATCGAGTCGCCTGAGGTAGACCAGAACGAGATTGTCAGGCTGCTCGGTCATCCCGCTCACTCCGCCGCCGCGAGAACCGGCTCGGAATGCGGGTTGGCGGCGTAGTCGTCGATGCGCTTCTCGATCTCGTGGCGAAAGTGGCGGATGAGGCCCTGAATCGGCCAAGCCGCCGCGTCGCCCAGCGCGCAGATCGTGTGCCCCTCGATCTGTTGCGAAACATCGAGGAGCATGTCGATCTCGCGCTTCTGCGCGCGGCCTTCCGACATGCGGGTCATGACCCGCCACATCCAGCCCGTGCCCTCGCGGCAGGGCGTGCACTGGCCGCAGGACTCATGCTTGTAGAAATAGGCGAGCCGCGTGATGGCGCGCACCACGTCGGTCGACTTGTCCATCACGATGACGGCCGCGGTGCCGAGACCGGACTTCAGGTTGCGCAGCGTGTCGAAGTCCATCGACGCGTCGGCGATCTCGTGCGCGGGCACCATCGGCACCGACGAACCGCCGGGGATGACGGCCAAGAGGTTGTCCCAGCCGCCACGGATGCCACCGCAATGGCGGTCGATCAGCTCGCGAAAGGTGAGGCCCATCGCCTCCTCGACGTTGCACGGCCGGTTCACGTGGCCGGAGATCGAGAACAGCTTCGTGCCCGTGTTGTTCGGCTTGCCGATGCCGGCGAACCATGCCCCGCCGCGGCGTAGGATCGTCCCCGCGACCGCGATCGACTCGACGTTGTTAACCGTCGTCGGGCAGCCGTAGAGGCCCATATTGGCCGGGAACGGCGGCTTAAGCCGCGGCATGCCCTTCTTGCCCTCGAGGCTCTCGATGAGGGCCGTCTCCTCGCCGCAGATGTAAGCACCCGCGCCGTGGTGGACGTAGAGATCGAACTCGTAGCCGTGGACGTTGTTCTTGCCGATGAGACCGGCGTCGTAGGCCTCCTGCACGGCGCGCTCGAGCGCCTCCCGCTCGCGCACGTACTCGCCGCGCACATAGACGTAGGCCGCATGGGCGCCCATGGCGAAGGAGGCAAGCAGGCAGCCCTCGACGAGGAGATGCGGGTCGTGCCGCATGATCTCCCGGTCCTTGGCGGTGCCGGGCTCCGACTCGTCGGCATTCACGACGAGGTAGTGCGGCCGCCCATCCGAGGTCTTCGGCATGAACGACCACTTCAGCCCCGTCGGGAAGCCGGCGCCGCCCCGGCCGCGCAGGCCGGACTTCTTCATCTCGTCGATGATCCAGTCGCGGCCTTTCTCGAGGAGGAACTTGGTTCCGTCCCAAGCGCCGCGCCGGCGCGCGGCCTCGAGCCCCGGCGAATGGAGGCCGTAGAGGTTGGTGAAGATGCGGTCCTGGTCGTTCAGCATGGTTTTAAGGTCCCAGGCCTGTTCTTACTTCTCGCCCGTTTCGGACGGCTTCTCGTAGGTGCCGCCGGTCGACGGCTTGCTCTCAGACCCGTCTCGGCGGGGCGGCTCGGCACTTGGAGGCGTGCCTGCCTCCTTCGTGGTGTCGCCTTTCGCCTCGGCCACCGGGCGGTCGTCCTCCGGCTTCACGGGCGTGCCGACGAAGGACTTGTCGCTCTGCGGTGAAGGACGGCTCTCCTCGCGCGTGTCGTTCTTCGCGACCGTCGCCTTGTCCGTGGAGGAGGCGCCGGCCCGAGCGTCCGGCCGGGTCGGCTCCTGCCCGGAGGCGGCGCGCTGGCCCTCGGCGTTGGTGACCGGGCGCTCGATCGGGCGGCCAGCGTCGGGCTTCGCCGGGCGGGTATCGCCCTCGGCGACGCGCGCGTCGGTCGACGTCTTCTCGGCCTGCGCCTTGGCCTCGGCGGCCTTCGCCTCCGCGGCCTTGGCCTCCTCCTCGAAGCGCTGGCGCCAGGCGCCGATCCGCGAGCCGTCAAAGAGGGTCGCGTCCTGAAGCGTCGTGACCGCCTCGAAGGGCTCGGAGCCGCTGCGGCCGATCTGCGAGCCGGCCTTCGCCTCGTTGGTGGCGGCGAGATCGTCCATGACCTTGCCGAGCGTCTCCGGCGTCAGGTCCTCGTAATAGTCGTTGTTGATCTGCACCATGGGCGCGTTGCAGCAGGCCCCCATGCACTCGACCTCGAGCCAGCTGAAATTGCCGTCGGCCGAGACCGTCTTTTGCGGCCCGACGCGCTCGCCGAGGAAGGCCATGAGATCATTGGCGCCGCGAAGCGCGCAGGGCGTCGTGCCGCAGCACTGGATGAAGTAGCGCCCGACCGGTTCGAGGTTGAACATCGTGTAGAAGGTCGCGACCTCCAGCACGCGCATGTAGGGCATGGCGAGCCGCTCCGCGACGGCCTCGATCGCAGCCTTCGGCAGCCATCCGCCGCACTCGCCCTGGACGTGCCAGAGGAGCGGAACGACGGCCGACATCTGCCGGCCCTCCGGATACTTGGCGATCTGCGCCTTCGCCCAGTCCTCCATGCTCTGCGTGAACACGAAGTCCTTGGGCTGGACTGCCTCGGGCGCGAGCCTGCGAACGGCCACGGACTACTCCTGTTCGGAACGCGTCGCGCCGGCCGGCCCGAGCAGGGCGGCGACGGACACGGTGAAACCTGGGGGCGACAGGTCGATCTCACCCTGCCGCAGGATGCGCGTGCGGATCTCGCCGGCTCCCGCGCGGCTGTGGTGCACCACGACCGCCTGCCGCGGGTGGATGACGAGGTAGTGAGCGATGCTCGGCACGGAGAAGTACTCGATCAGCTTGTCGTTCTCGTCGACCGAGACGGTGCTGGGCGAAGTCACCTCCACGACGACGATCGGCGCGTCGAGCGTCAATGCGTCGGGATCGAGTTCTCGTCCGCATTGAATCGCGGCGTCGGGCTCGCGGGCCGTATCCGCGTCGATGACGACCGTCGCGCCGTCCGGCAGGACAACGCAGTCGAGGCCGGCCGAGGCAACCGCGTCGCCGAGCGCCCGGAACGCCGCCCCCTTCACCATCAGGTGCAGGTTCGTTTCCGGCGACATCGCGACGGGTTGGCCGCGCACGAGCTCGTAGCGCCGGTCGGCCCGCTTGGCGGCCCAGGTCAGGAAGTCGGCCGCGGCCATCCGCGGCGCCTGGACGGCGGCGGTCGCTGTCACCGATCCACCTCACCGAACACGATATCGAGGGACCCCAGCACCGCCGATACGTCGGCGAGCATGTGGCCTCGGCACATGAAGTCCATGGCCTGGAGATGGGCGAAGCCCGGCGCGCGGACGTGGACGCGGTAAGGCTTGTTCGTCCCGTCCGACACAAGGTACACGCCGAACTCGCCCTTGGGCGCCTCCACTGCGGCGTAGACCTCGCCCGCCGGCACGTGGAAGCCTTCCGTGTAGAGCTTGAAGTGGTGGATGAGCGCTTCCATCGAGCGCTTCATGTCCTTGCGGTTCGGCGGCGCGATCTTGCCGTCGAGGGTCGTCACCGGTCCCTGTCCTTCCGGAGCCCGCAGCCGCTCGATGCATTGCTTCATGATGCGCACGGATTGGCGCATCTCTTCCATGCGGATGACCTGACGATCGTAGTTGTCGCCGTTCCGGCCGACGGGAATGTCGAAGTCGAGCTCGGCGTAGCACTCGTAGGGCTGCTGCTTGCGCAGGTCCCAAGGAGCGCCCGAGCCGCGCACCATCACGCCCGAGAAGCCCCAGGCGAAGGCTTCATCGAGCGTCACCACGCCGATGTCGACGTTGCGCTGCTTGAAGATGCGGTTGCCGATGACGAGTGCGTCGAGGTCGTCGCAGACCTTCAGGAACGGGTCGCACCAGGCCTCGATGTCGTCGATCAGGGCGGGCGGAAGATCCTGGTTCACGCCGCCGGGACGGAAGTAGTTGGCGTGCAGCCGCGAGCCGGAAGCGCGCTCGTAGAACACCATCAGCTTCTCGCGCTCCTCGAAGCCCCAGAGCGGGGGCGTGAGGGCGCCGACATCCATGGCCTGCGTCGTGATGTTGAGGAGGTGCGAAAGAATGCGGCTGATCTCGGAGAACAGCACCCGAATGAGCTGGGCGCGCCGGGGCACCTCGATGTTGAGGAGCTTCTCCACGGCGCGGCAATAGCCGTGCTCCTGGCACATCGGAGCCACGTAATCGAGCCGGTCGAAATACGGGTTGATCTGGAGGTAGCTCTTGTACTCGCACAGCTTCTCGGTGCCGCGATGAAGCAGCCCGATATGCGGGTCGACGCGCTCGACCACCTCGCCATCGAGCTCGAGCACGAGGCGCAGCACCCCGTGCGCCGCCGGATGCTGCGGGCCGAAGTTGATCGTGAAATTGCGGATCTGGTGCTCGCCCATCAGAGGCCTCCGGCCCGCGAATGGTGAGTGGTGAGTGGCGAATGGCTCATAGCTCGTCCCGTTCACCTGACTGGCGGCGCTGAAGCGAGCGAATGAGGGCTCGCAATCCACGCCCGAGCGCTTCTGTGCGGGTGAGGAGCGGCGTGCTGCCTTCACGAGCGAGGCCGACGCGCTCGGCCAGGATTAGATGTGTCTCAAGCTCCTTCAGCGAACCCTGCGCGATGCGCAGAAACTGTACGAACGAGCCTGTGTTCTCCCGACCATGACCTTCGGCGATATTGGCGGCAATGGACGAAGCCGAACGGCGTATCTGCGCCGTCATGCCGAACATCTCGTCGCGCGGAAAACCGCTGGTCAGCGTGTAGCAGTCCTGAGCGATGATCATGGCATCCTGCCAAACGCGCAGGTCTCGGTACGAGTTGATCGCACCAACTTCCGAGCGTTCGCCTTCCATTCGCTACTCGCCATTTGCCACTCGCCTCAACGGCCCTTCTCGTCACCTGGGAGGATGTAATCCGTCCCCTCCCACTGGGAGAGGAAGTCGAAGTTGCGGAATTCCTGCGTGAGTCTCACGGGCTCGTAGACGACCCGCTTCTGCTCATCGTCGTAGCGAACCTCGACGAAGCCCGAGAGGGGGAAGTCCTTGCGGAGCGGATGCCCCTCGAAGCCATAATCCGTGAGGATCCGGCGCAGGTCCGGGTGCCCGGTGAAGAGCACGCCGTAGAGGTCGTAGGTCTCGCGCTCGTACCAGTTCGCCGCCGGGAAGACGGAGACGACGGAGGGCACCGGCGTGGTCTCGTCCGCCTGCACCTTCACCCGGATGCGGTGGTTCAGGTAGGGCGACTGCAGGTGATAGACGACGTCGAACCGCTTCTCGCGGCCGGGGTAATCCGCGCCGCAGATGTCGATGAACCACACGAAACGGCAGCGCGGGTCGTCGCGCAGGTAGGTCAGCACGTAGACGATGTCGCTCGCCTGCGCAGTCAGGGTCAGCTCGCCGTAGGCGATCGTGCGATCGACGATCGCGGGACCTAAGGCGCCGGTGATCTCCTCACCGAGTTTCTCGAGTTCAACGCTCATGAGCCCTCAGCGCTCGATCGTGCCGGTGCGGCGGATCTTCTTCTGAAGAAGGAGAACACCGTAGAGCAGCGCTTCCGCAGTCGGCGGGCACCCCGGCACGTAGATGTCCACCGGAACGATGCGGTCGCAGCCGCGCACCACCGAATAGACGAAGTGGTAGTAACCGCCGCCATTGGCGCAGGAGCCCATCGAGATGACGTAGCGCGGCTCCGGCATCTGGTCGTAGACCTTGCGGAAAGCCGGCGCCATCTTGTTGGTGAGCGTGCCCGCGACGATGATGACATCCGACTGGCGCGGGGACGCGCGCGGGGCGAAGCCGAAGCGCTCGGCGTCGTAGCGCGGCATCGACATCTGCATCATCTCGACCGCGCAGCAGGCGAGGCCGAAGGTCATCCACATGAGCGAGCCGGTGCGCGCCCAGTTGATGAGGTCATCGGTCGCGGTGACGAGGAAGCCCTTGTCGGCGAGCTCGTCGTTCAACCCGAGGAAGAACGGGTCATCGGAGCCGACGGGCTTGCCCGTGTTCGGGTCGATGATGCCCTTCGGCTGCGGGGCGACCAGGGTCTGGAGGGGATCGGAAACCGATCCGCGTTCGGCGATCAATCCCATTCCAGGGCGCCTTTCTTCCACTCGTACACGAAGCCGATGGTGAGCACCCCGAGGAACGCCATCATCGACCAGAAGCCGAACCAGCCGAGTTCGCCGAAGGTCACGGCCCAGGGAAACAGGAACGCCACCTCGAGGTCGAAGATGATGAAGAGGATAGCGACCAGGTAGAATCGCACGTCGAACTTCATGCGCGCGTCGTCGAAGGCGTTAAAGCCGCACTCGTAGGCCGAGAGCTTCTCGGCATCCGGCCGGCTGTAGGCCACGACGAAGGGCGCGATCAGCAGCGCGCCGGCGATGAACAGCGACACGCCGATGAAGATGACGAGAGGCAGGTATTCGGCGAGAAGGTTCGGCATACCACACCGTGAGAGGCTCGACGCAAGCGCCTGTCCGGAGACGGCCGCTGGCGGGAAGTGTCGGTCGGCCGGGCAGGCCTCGCGATCGGCTCGAAACGCGCCCGTGGCTTAGCTCAGGGATCAGCCCCGAACAAGTGTTCGCCGCGTCGCACAAAACCTTGAACGGGCCGAAAGTTCACGAAAAAGCGCGATCTCGCCCGCCCAACGGAGATGGTGATCCGAGTGCCTTCGGGCAACGCCGTAGGCCCGTCCCGTCCCGAGTCCGATCGCCGCACGGCTGGCCCTTTCGTGGAGATATACAAAGCGCGCAAAGCTTCGCCGTATGCTAACCGTGCGATAACCAACAGGCGGGAGCGCGCGCATGGCCGAGGGGGCCCTCACGTTCATCCATCGTTTCGAGCCGGGGGCGGAACCGCCGCTCCTCCTGCTTCACGGCACCGGCGGCGACGAGAGCGACCTCTTCCCCTTGGGCCGCATGCTCGCACCCGACTCCGCCCTGCTCTCCCCGCGCGGCCCCGTGCTGGAGAACGGCATGCCGCGCTTTTTCCGCCGCTTCGCCGAGGGTCAGTTCGACGAGGAGGACGTGGTCCGGCGCGCGAACGACCTGGCGGATTTCGTCGGCGCCGCGCGCGAGCGCTACGGGATCGGCGCGCCTTATGCGCTCGGCTATTCCAACGGCGCCAACATCGCCGCCGCGGTGATGCTGCTGCGGCCCGAGACGCTCGCCGGAGCGGCGCTCCTGCGCCCCATGCTGCCCTTGGCCCGACCTCCTCGACCCGACCTCGCCGGACATCCCGTCCTGATCGTATCCGGTCTCGCCGACCCGATCGCCCGGCCCGAGACGGTCGAGCCTCTGGCCGGAGCGCTGTCGTCGGCCGGCGCCCGCGTCGAGCACACGCGACTTCGCACGGGTCACGGCCTGACGCAGGACGACCTCGCTGCCGTGCGGACCTGGCTCAACGGCCTGCCCGCGCCGGCGGCGTGAACTGTCACAGCGGGATGTTGTCGTGCTTTTTCCAGGGCTGCTCCGTTTCCTTGGACCGGAGCATGGCAAGGGCCCGCGCCACGCGCCGGCGCGTCGAGTGGGGCATGATCACCTCGTCGATGTACCCGCGCTCGGCGGCCACGAAGGGCGACATGAAGCGGTCCTCGTACTCCTTCGTCTTGGCCGCGATCGTCTCAGGCTGGTTGCCGCGGAAGATGATCTCCACCGCCCCCTTGGCGCCCATCACCGCGATCTGGGCGGTGGGCCAGGCGTAATTGACGTCGCCGCCGACATGCTTTGAGGCCATCACGTCGTAGGCGCCGCCGAAGGCTTTTCGCGTGATCACGGTGACGAGGGGCACCGTGCATTCCGAATAGGCGAACAGCAGCTTCGCCCCGTGCTTGATGAGCCCGCCGTATTCCTGCGCGGTTCCCGGCAGGAAGCCCGGCACGTCCACGAAGGTGAGGATTGGGATCGAGAAGGCGTCGCAAAAGCGCACGAAGCGCGCGGCCTTGCGCGAAGCATCGGCATCCAGCACGCCCGCGAGCACCATGGGCTGGTTCGCCACGATGCCCACCGTGCGCCCCTCGATGCGGGCAAAGCCCGTGACGATGTTCTTGGCAAAGGCCTCCTGAATCTCGAAGAAGTCGCCTTCGTCCACGACTTTGAGCACCAGCTCCTTCATGTCGTAGGGTTTGTTGGGGTTGTCGGGCACGAGGGTGTCGAGGCTGTCATCGACCCTGGCCGGGTCGTCGAAGCTCGGCCAGTCGGGCGCTTCCTCGAGGTTGCTCGCGGGTAGGAAGTCCATGAGGCGGCGCACCTGCAGGAGCGCTTCGACGTCGTTGTCGAAAGCGCCATCCGCGACCGACGATTTGGAGGTGTGGACCTTCGCTCCGCCGAGCTCTTCCGCCGTCACCGTCTCGTTCGTGACCGTCTTCACGACGTCCGGGCCGGTGACGAACATGTAGCTCGTGTCGCGAACCATGAAGATGAAGTCCGTCATCGCTGGCGAGTACACATCGCCGCCCGCGCACGGCCCCATGATGACGGAGATCTGCGGGATGACGCCTGAGGCGATCACGTTGCGCTTGAACACCTCGCCGTAGCCGCCGAGCGCGGCCACGCCTTCCTGGATGCGGGCGCCGCCCGCGTCGAACAGGCCGATGATGGGGGCCCGCGCCTTCAGGGCCATGTCCTGGACCTTGATGATCTTCTGGGCATGCGTCTCCGAGAGCGAGCCGCCGAAGACCGTGAAGTCCTTCGAGAACAGGAACACCTTGCGGCCGTTGATCGTGCCCCAGCCGGTCACCACGCCGTCGCCTGGGATTCGCTGATCGGCCATGCCGAAATCGGTCGAGCGGTGCTGGACGAACATGTCGAACTCCTCGAAGGAGCCCTCATCCAGCAGAAGATCGATGCGCTCGCGCGCGGTGAGCTTGCCGCGCTTGTGCTGCGCCGCGATCCGGGCCTCTCCGCCCCCGAGCCGCGCCTCGGACCGGCGGGTTTCCAGGCGTTCGAGAATGGTTTTCATGGGTGGCGCTGCCTCGTGCGGTCTCGAAGCGCGCTCACGGCCGCGCTCCGGCGCGGGCGCTCTAGCACGGGGCCGGAGCGGGGCAAATCATCGAAGCGGTCGCGAGTGTCGAGTTAGGCGGGAGCTCGCGCGAGCGCGAACATGCGGGCGGCCGCCTCGAAATCACCCTGTCGCAAGCGGCGGCGCTCGGCAGCCTCGGCGTCTTCGCCCCAAACCCCTTCCTGGTAAATCTCGTCCGCGTGCGCGGCGGCCCAGGCCGCTTCGGGCGTGAGCACCGCGCGCGCCGTTGCCAGCGCGAGGAGGACCGAGCCGGTGAGCGTCGTCATGACGTGCAGGGCCGCGAGCCGGAACGGGTCCTGCACCGCTTCGACGGCCCGGCGCACGGCCGCGATGGCCGTCTCCGGCTGAGTCACGAAGACGATGCCCTGGCTCAGGGTGAAGCGAGCCCCGAGGTCGTCCCGAGCCCAGGTTAGCACCGGATCCCAGGCCCGGCTCTGCGCCTCCACGAGGCGCTCGGGGTCGCCCGCGCGGTAGCAGACGAGGTCGGAGCCCGCATAGCGCACGAGGTCCTCAACCACGGCCGAGGGATCGTCGGCGACGGCATCGATGGCCGAATTGGCGAGGCGCGTCAGAGGCATGCGCGCGGGATCGACCACCTCGCTCGGCGCCTTCCACTCCGCCGCGACGGCTTCGCCCAGCGCCCGCGTCGGGAGCACGAACGGGCGCCGGCCGGGCGTCCGCGCGGAGCGCCCGTCGAGACGCAGTGCGTAGCGGCCTTCCACCTCGGCCACGTTCGCCGTCTCGTAGAACCGTTTCGGCAACGGCGGGCGCATGGCCTGCTGCGCCGCGCGCATCGGATCGGCGCGCTCCTGCTCCGGATCGGGAAACCAGTCGCGGACAGTCTTCTTGGTCATCATCACACCTTGTCTGACGACAGAGATGGGGCCGACGCCGACGCGGTGCGAGGCTCCGGCTGCACTGCGTCGTCAGAATCCGAGCTGCATCAGATGGCTTCGCAGCTCCCGGGCTGACTTCACCACAACCTCCGCACCGGCCTGAGCCAGAGCGTCGGGCCTATGGTAGCCCCAGGCGACCGCCACAGCGTGGATGCCAGCGGTCTGCGCCATTGCGATGTCGAAGGTCGTGTCGCCGATCATCACCGTGTCGTGGGGCGTCGCGCCGGTCTCCGCCATCGCGCGGTGGAGCATCGTTGGATCGGGCTTCGACGGTGCATCGTCGGCCGTCTGGATCGTGGCGAAGAGGCGCGACCAGCCCTGCTGGCGCTCCAAGCGCGCGACGCCCCGGCGCGACTTGCCCGTCGCGAGACCGAGACGCAGGCCCGGACGCGCGGCGAGGTCGGCGACGAGATCGCCCATGCCCGGGAACAGAGGGTCACGATGCTTCGGATCGTCGACCAATCGGCGAAACGCCTGCTTGTAGGCTTCCGCCAGCGCGAGAACGGGTCCCTGCGGCCCGACGAGGGCCGTGAACGCTTCCGGTAGCGATAAGCCGACGACACCGAGGGCGCGCTCTCGGCTCGGCGGGGTCAGACCCTGGCTGGCGAAGGCCTCGGTTTGCGCCGCGACGATGGTGTCCTGGCTGTCGACGAGCGTGCCATCGATGTCGAAGACGACGAGACGCACGCGTTTTCAGGGCTTCGTGACGGGGCGCTCGTAGCCCAGCTCGCAGCGGGCGACGAACCGGCGCCGCTCGGCCCCGCGCAGGGAGCGCTGCCGGGCGCTCGCGTTGCAGCGCGCGTAGGACTGGGCGCGGCGGTTTCTCGCATCGGCGCGAGACTGGATGGGTCCTGGTCCACGCTGGCTCGCGGGCGCGGCGGCAGGCCGACCGGAGGAGCCCGTGGCGCCGGGCTCTTCATTCGCAGCGTTCGACGAAACCTGACCGGCCGCCGCCGGTTGGACCTCCGGGGTCTGTCCGAACGCAACGGTGCTGGAAAGGCAGACAACCGTCAGCAATGCCAGGGGGATCCGTCCCATCATCTTCTGCCTCCCTGCATGCCTGAACGCGCGAGCTTCGAGAAAGCGCCGGCACTGCACGCCTGACCAGTCATCACTAACGGCCGAGAGGCCGGTCGGTCCCGCGCGAGACTTACGCGCGGAATGCCGCAGGAGACCACCGTTGCCGCGCTTCGAACAGCATCGGTCACGGGGTCGTGACCGCGGCCTCGATCAGTCCTCCGGAGCTTCGACGATCGGATCGTAGTGGCTCGTGTCGAAGCCGAGCAGGTTCCAGGATTGCTGCATGTGGGCCGGTAAGGGCGCCGTGATGTCGAGCGCCGCGCCGGTGCGCGGATGTGGGATCACGATGCGCCGCGCCAGCAGGTGCAACCGGTTCTGGACGCCTCCCGGCAGTTCCCAGTTCTCGATGTCGAAGTATTTGGGATCGCCGACGATGGGGTGTCCGATATGGGCGGCGTGGGCGCGCAGCTGGTGCGTGCGCCCCGTCACGGGCTTGAGCGAGAGCCAGGCGAGCTTTTGGCCGGCGTTCTCGATGACCGCGTAATAGGTGAGCGCGTGACTCGCACCCTCGTCGCCGTGGTTCGCGACGCGCATGCGGGACTCCTCGCCCGTTTCCTCCTTGGCGAGATAGGTCGAGACCCGGCCCTGGCGCACCCGCGGCACGCCGGCGACGAGGGCCCAATAAATTTTTCGAGCCGCGCGAGACCGAAAAGTTTTGGCGAGGGTCGCCGCCGCGAAGCGGCTCTTGGCGACGACGAGGCAGCCGGCCGTGTCCTTGTCGAGGCGGTGAACGAGGCGAGGCTTCTGCCCCTCCGCGTCGCGCAAGGCCTCGAGCAGGCCGTCGACGTGGCGGCGCATCCCGGAGCCGCCCTGGACCGCGAGCCCCATCGGCTTGTTGAGGACCAACACGTCAGCGTCCTCGTAGAGCGTGATGGAACGCAGATAGGTCCGATCGTCCTCGTCCTTGCCGGCCGCGCGGGTCGGGGGCTTCGGCCCAGAGAGCGCCAGGGGCGGCACCCGCACCTTCTGGCCAGCCGCGAGCCGGTCGTTTGGGTCGACGCGCTTGCCGTCCACACGGAGCTGGCCTTTGCGGATGATCCGCTGAATGTGGGTGAAGGCGAGTTGCGGGAAGCGGGCATTGAGGAAGCGGTCGACCCGCATCTCCGCCTCGTCCGGCTCGACGACGAGCGTCTGGACGCCGGTGGCGAGGGTTTCCTGCGCGACGGCTCGTAGCGCGCGCTTGGTCGGAGCCGGCGGTGCCTCGGGCGGGCGGGCCTCGCCTCGCGCTTCCCCGGCAGGGCGCGGGGGCCGCTTTGTTTGCCCTTGAGCCGGTCGCGCGGTGCGCGCTTTGGCACGCGGACCCGCCGGACCGTCTCTCCCCGGCCGCGTGGGGCCTCCGGCTCTCGTGTTCTTTCGCATGACCGGGTCGTAACACCGCCGCGCGGCAGCGTCCACGCAGCGCTCAGGCGAGGGTCACGCGCGCGGCCGCGAGCCCGATCGCCAGCGCCGCGAGGGAAGCGACGACCGAACCCACCACGTAAATGGCGGCCAGACCCGCCTCGCCCCGTTCCCACAGCACGGCCGTGTCGAGGGAGAAGGCCGAGAAGGTGGTGAAGCCGCCCAGAATCCCGGTGAGCAGGAAGAGTCGCAGGGGCTGGCTCGAAGCCTCGCCGGCGCGCAAGGCCAGCCATCCGGCCAACAGACCCATGATCAGGGAGCCGAGGACGTTGACGGCGAGCGTTCCCCAGGGGAACGCCGTGCCAAAGGAGTGGGCGCACCCGACATTGACGCCGTGGCGAAGCGCCCCGCCGAGACCGGCCCCGAGGAAGACAAGGAGGTAGGCGTTCACGCGCCCTCCCCGCGCCGCTCGTTGCGGAGCTTCTCCCACCAATCCAGCCGCTTCTTCACCTCCCGCTCGAAGCCGCGCTCGGTGGGCTCATAGAAGCGCTGCGCCTCCATGCGCTCGGGCCAGTAATCCTGCCCCGAGAAGGCGTCCGGCTCGTCGTGGTCGTAGCGATAGCCCTCGCCGTAACCCATGCGGCGCATCAGGCGGGTCGGGGCATTGAGGATGGTTCGCGGGGGCGGGAGCGAGCCGTGGCTCTGGGCGGCCTGCGTCGCGGCCTTGTAGGCCGTGTAAACCGCGTTCGACTTCGGGGCGGTGGCGAGGTAGACCGCGGCCTGGGCCAGCGCCAGCTCGCCTTCCGGGCTGCCAAGGAAGTCGAAAGCTTCCTTGGCGGCGTTCGCGACGACCAGCGCCTGCGGATCGGCGAGGCCTACATCCTCGACGGCGGCGCGCACCAGGCGGCGCGCGATGAACAGGCGGTCCTCGCCGGCGTCGAGCATGCGGGCGAGATAGTAGAGAGCCGCGTCGGGATCCGAGCCTCGGATCGTTTTGTGCAGCGCGCTGATGAGGTTGTAGTGGCCCTCCTGGCCCTTGTCGTAGATGGGGGCGCGCCGCTGGACGAGGGCGCCGAGGGCTTCGGCGTCGAAGACCTCCTCCGGGCGAACCGAGCGCCAGACCTCCTCCGCCAGGGTGAGCGCCGCACGGCCATCCCCATCGGCCATTCGGGCCAGCGCGGCCCGGGCCCCCGCGTCGACGGGAAGCGCCCGGCCCTCGACCGCCTCGGCACGGGCGATGAGGCGCTCGATGGCGGCCTCGTCGAGGGCGCGAAAGATCAGGACCCGGGCCCGCGACAGGAGCGCGGCGTTGAGTTCGAACGAAGGGTTCTCCGTCGTCGCTCCGACGAGGGTGATCGTCCCGTCCTCCATCACGGGCAGGAAGGCGTCGAGTTGCGCGCGGTTGAAGCGGTGGATCTCGTCGACGAAGAGCAGGGTCGCCCGGCCCGTGCTGCGCCGCAGGCGCGCCGCCTCGAACACCTTCTTGAGATCGGCGACCCCTGAGAAGATCGCCGAGATCTGCTCGAAGTGGAGGCTGGTCGCACTCGCCAGAAGCCGGGCCACGGTGGTTTTTCCGGTGCCGGGCGGTCCCCAGAAAATCAGCGAGCCGAGCGAGCCGGCGCTCAGGAGCCGGGTCAGCGCTCCGTCGGGCCCGAGGAGATGCTCTTGGCCGACGACGTCCTCGAGGCTCCGGGGCCGCAGGCGATCCGCAAGAGGACGGGTCTCGCCCGCCGCCAGGCCGGCGTCCGGCGCCCCCGATCCCGATGCGGAGAAGAGATCTGTCATGGCTGCCGCCGACCGCTAAGCTTAACCGCGCCGCTCTCGGAACCGCGGCCTTGGCCGAAACGTTAGCACTGCATCGGCGTTCGCGGACCATCCTTCAGGGCGTCCCTCGCACGGCGCAGGGCTGCGAGCACATGAATATGATGTGGACAAAGAACATAGGTATAGGCGCGGCGCCGCAGGGCTATCTCGGCCCGAGCGAGGGCGATCCGACCCTCGACAGCGGCGCCCGGAACCGCATCGGTGCCGGGCTGCGCGCCCTCTACGAACTTCAGAACAATTCGCCCCTTCCCGAGAGCTTGCGAGAGCTCGCCGAGCGGCTGGCCTCCCCCGGGACGCGGCCGGAGGAGACCTGATGACCATCGAGGCCACGACGACCATCGACGCCAAGACCCGTGACGATCTCCTTGCCGCCGTGCCGTCCCTGCGCGCCTTCGCGATCTCGCTCACCAACCACGTCGACCGGGCCGACGACCTCGTCCAAGACACCCTGATGCGGGCGCTGACCAACATCCATCGCTTCCAGCCGGGTACGAACCTCCACGCCTGGCTCTTCACGATTCTGCGCAACCTGTTCCACTCGGAATACCGCAAGCGCCGCCGCGAGGTGGAGGACGCGGACGAGTCCTATTCGAGCCGCCTCGTCAGCATGCCGGAGCAGAACGGGCGCCTCGACATGGAGGATTTCCGGCTCGCTCTCGCCAAGCTCCCCGCCGACCAGCGCGAGGCCCTGCTGCTGGTGGGCGCCCAGGGCTTCTCCTACGAGGAAGCGGCGAACATCTGCGAATGCGCCGTCGGAACGATCAAGAGCCGGGTCAACCGCGCGCGCAACCGGCTCTCGGCCATGCTCAGCCTCGACAACGTGGAAGACCTCGGCCCCGATCGCATGACGCGGGCGGTTCTCGTCGCGGCTTGACGAGGCGCAGTCGAGGCCAGAGAGGGGTTCTGCCCACCTGTGAGGTCCCTGGCGCTGCGGGCAGGCGCACCTATATCGTGGGCCGATCACAGAGGTGACATGGCCGGGATCTCCGTTTCGCTCGAGGGCGACCATATCCAGCTCTCCTTTCAGAAAGGGGACCAGCACACCGCCGTCGTCATGGACGCGCGAGCGGCGCGCTCGCTCGTGCGCGCGCTCGGCCAACTGCTGTCCGCCTTGTCGGAGGCGAGCGAGGACGAAGAAGGCGACGACGAGGAAGTTTTCGACGTGACCTCGCCGTCTATCGACATCGGCATGGACGAGGGTGGACAGGCCATCATGTCGCTGCAGGCCGGCGGGCTGCCCCCCTTCATGCTGCGCCTCAAGGACGACGAGGCGCGGCACGTCGCGACGAGCCTGCTCGAGATCCTCAACGCCCCGCGGGACGTCCGTATCTCTCAAGGTGGGCACTGACCGTCGCGGCCGCCTTGCCGGTAGCTAGAGCTGCGGAGAGCAAACCAGCCCAATATGTCGGGAACGCAACATAACTCTGCACGTTCATTCGGCAGGGGCGCTCCAACGAATTGGGCTCACCGATGGATCTTGACGACACCACCCCGGCCCAGCGCTTCCTGCAAGCTTGGCCCGACCTGACCGCCTGCCTCCTGATCTCGTTCACGGTCGTTCAAGCCTTCACCTAGCCGCTGGGGAAAGGTCTTGAGGAAGCGAAACTTAGCGCGGTTTCGGGGCGTTCGACCCGAGCCGAAGTTCAGCGTACAGTCTCGCTCCCATGCACGATCCGTCCTCGCCGCAACGCAACGTCCTGCTCGCGTCGCTGCCCGCGGCCGATCTGCGGCTCCTCGAACCGCACCTGTCTCACGTGCCGCTCCGGACGGGGCAACGGTTGTTCGAGCCCGACGAGGTGATCGACGGCGTCATCTTCCCGCTGAGCGGGATGGTGTCGATCATGACGGTGATGAACGACGGCACGGAGGTCGAAACGGCGGCGATCGGCTGCGAGGGCGCCGTCGGGCTCGTGCAGGGCCTCGGCAGCCGTCACGTGTTCTGGCGTGCCCTCGTGCAGATGGAGGGCCAGGGCCTGCGGATCGATGCGGCCCGGTTTCAGCAGCTCGCGCGGGACAGCGAGGCGATCCGGGTCATGGCCGGTCGTTATACGGAGGCCCTGCTGATGCAGGTGCTCCAGCTCGTCGCCTGCAACGCCTTGCACCCCGTCGAGGCCCGCTTCTGCCGTTGGCTCCTGATGTGCCGCGACCGGGCAGCGAGCGACGTCCTGCCCCTCACCCAGGAGTTCCTGGCCGAGATGCTCGGGGTCAACCGCACGACGATTACGCAGGTTGCGAAGGGTCTGCAGAAGGCAGGGGTCATCGAGTACCGGCGCGGAACGATCCGGCTCATCGACCGGCCCGGCCTTGAGAACACGGCCTGCGAGTGCCACGCGCTCATCAGCCATCGGTTCCGCACGCTTCTGCCCGCCCGAAGCGTCCCGGAGAAAGTGGCGAAGGAAGTCAGCTCACGAAGATGACAAAGCCACCAAGGGATTGTCGCCTCTAGAAGCTGGCCGCAGCCGCGAGCGGGGTGGACGGGCTCGGCGCGGCGCGGGCGAGTTCGCCTTGCCGCTCCAAGGCGGCCTTGACGGCGGCCAACACCGCCTCGACGTCGTCCGGGTTCGTGCCCCAGTCGAGGGCGTCGGTGTCCAGCGTGATCGTCGGTAGCCCGGGCAGACTGGCGAGGAGAGCCGTTCGGCGTCGGTCGACGGCAGCGCAGAGAGCAGCGAGATAATCCCGGCCGACCTGCGCCTCCTCCGGCCGGCCGCGCTGTTCTATGCGGCGCAGCTGCGTTTGCGGTGAGCAGGAAAGATCGATGACAAGCGCCGGAGCCCCGACCCGCTCGGCGAGCCGCGTGTAGACCCCCTCGACCGCGGCGACGTCGCCGGGCTCGCAGGCGATGTCGGCGTAGGCGAGATCCTGGAACAAGGCATAGTCGCACAGGATCGGGCCGGCCGCCCGGTCCCGCAGGGCGGCGCGGGCCGCTTGGCGAATCCGGTCGGCGTGCGAGAGCAGGAAGCTGACGTTCTTCTCGAAGGCGTAGGCCTGCGGCTCGCGGTAGAACTCGGCGAAGAACGGCACGGTCCGCACGTCTTCCTCGACGAGGCGCGCCCCGTCGAGGCCGGCCGCCAAGGCGCGAGCCAAGGTCGTCTTGCCGGCGCCGATGCCGCCGCTGATCTCGATCCGCCTCATGTTCTCACGCACTCGGCCCGGTCCGCGTCGTCCTTCGGACAACACCAGAGGTGGAGCTCGGTTCGACTCGGCGGCGCTCAGCCTGAAGGTGTCGCAAGCGCTGCCGTGCTGCGTCAGTCCGCGAGGGCAACATCTCGCGCGAAGGCCCGTAGCGCCTCGGTGGCATCTACCGGCGGCGCCATGGCCGCGAGCGGCGGCCGCGGGGCCGCGAAGCCAGGATCGCCCTTCGCGGCAGCGACGAGAGCCTTCAAGCCCGGGATCACGGGGCCGGCGAGGACGGCGTCGACCAGGCGAATGACCCGCGGGTCGTCCTCGCCCCGCTCGGCGAGGGTGAGGATCGCTTCTGGAACAAGGTTGGCCATACCGCAGATCGACCCGGCCGCGCCTGCTGCGCAGGCCGTCCCGAGATAGCGTTCGTCACCCACCAGGATCGCGAGGTCTGGGTGGCGTGCGAGGAGCCGCATCGTCGCCTCCCGGTCGCCGGCGCTGTCCTTCACCCCGATCACCGCGCCGGGATGCTGCGCCCGCACCCGCGCCACGAGATCGGGCGAGAGTGGCACCCGGGTCAGGCCCGGAATGTGATAGAGGATGACGTCGCGAAGGCTCGGGCCCACCGTGTCGAATACCGCCGCAAACCAGGCGGCCAGGGCCTCGTCCGACGTCGGCGCGAAATAGAAGGGCGGCGCCAGCAGCACCGCCCGGGCGCCCCGCTCCAGGGCCCGAGCGGTGCCCCACGCCGCTTCCTCGACAGAGGCCGCGATTACAGCCTCGACGACCCTCGACGGCGCCAGCCCGTCAGCGATGAGCGCGGCCGCGACCGCGTCCCGCTCGCGCGCCGCGACGGAGGGCCCCTCCCCCGTGGTGCCGAAGAGTGTCACGGAGGACAGACCCCGGCCGAGGCACCAGCGCGAATGATCGGCAAGCCGGGGAGTATCGACCCGGCCGTCGGCGGCGAACGGGGTCACCAGGGCGGCGCTGATGCCGAAGCGGAGGGAAGGTTTCATGATGGTGCGTGACCCTTTCCCAGGCGACCCGGAGCGCGTTGACAGTACCATGTTAGTGGCGGCTTAATCCCGGACCAAGAGCCCGCCCTTCGTCGGCGCGGGCCTCTCAGAACGGATGATAACAGTCCGGCGCGACGCCACGCGACCTTCGGGAGGATTCTGAACCATGACCCACGAGACCGGGCGCCTGACGCGGCGCGGATTCCTGGCCGGCACCACGGCGCTGGCGATGGGCGGCGGAGCGCTGCCGGCCTATGCGAACGTTAACTGGAAGAAGCACGCCGGGACGACGCTCGAGGTGAACCTCATCAAGGGGCCGCGCGGCGACCTGCTGCAGCGCCACGTGAGCGAATTCACCGATCTGACCGGCATCAAGGTCAACTCGGAGGTGATTCCGGAGCAGCAGCAGCGCCAGAAGGCGGTGATCGAGCTAACCTCGGGCCGTCCCAGCTTCGATGTGGTCCACCTCTCCTACCACGTGCAGAAGCGGCAGTTCGAGAAGGCCGGCTGGCTCGCGGATCTCTCGGGCTTCATGAAGGATGCGAGCCTCACCGCGCCCGACCTCGTCGAGAGCGACTTTTCCCAGGCCGGGCTGCAATACGCCAAGACCGAGAAAGGCGAGATGCGCTCGCTGCCCTGGTCGGTCGACTACTTCATCCTCTACTGGAACAAGGAGCTGTTCCAGAAGAAGGGCATCGCCTATCCGGAAACCCTGGAGGACATGGCCAAGGCTGCAGAGGCTCTCACCGATCCGCAGGCCGGCGTCTACGGCTTCGTCGGACGCGGGCTTCGCAACGCGAACATGGCCCTGTGGGGCAACCTCTTCCTCAATCACGGCGGCGAGTATTTCGACGCGAGCGGCCGCTTCCAGAGCGACGGCCCGGAGGCGGTGGAGGCGACGAAGCTCTACCAGCGCCTTCTCACCAAGACGGCGCCTCCCGGCGTCCAGGGCTTCAACTGGATGGAGTCGATGGCCGCCTTCACGCAGGGGCGCGCCGCCATGTGGATCGACGGCGTCGGCTGGGCGCCGCCGCTCGAAGATCCGAATGCCTCGCGCGTCGTCGGCAAGGTCGGCTACGGCGTGGTGCCGCGCGGGCCGAAGGGCCATTACTCGGCCACCTACGGCGACGGTGTCGGCGTGACGCAGGCGAGCCGGAACAAGGAGGCCGCCTATCTCTACTGCCAGTGGGCAGTGTCGAAGACCATGGGCGCCCGGCTGCTCCAGATCGGCGGCGGCGTGCCCTTCCGCAACTCGGTGCTCAACGACGAGAGCGTGCGCTCCGGCGTGAAGATGCCGCGGGAGTGGCTCAACTCCGTCATCGACTCGTCGAAGATCTCCAAGCTCGGATTGCCGGTGGTCATCCCCGTCGCCGAGTTCCGCGACATCGTCGGCGCGGCCGTCACCGCGACGCTCGCCGGCAACGATCCAGCCGCGGAGCTCAAGAAGGCCACGGACCAGTACCGGCCGATCCTCGAGCGCAGCGAGAAGGCCTGATGCGGATCGCGCGGTCGCGGACCGAGGCGCAAGCCGCATGAGCGGCGCCGCGGCCCCGTCCGCGACGGACCTGCCGGTCACCGAAACGGCTCCGGCGCCCGCCCGCCCGCGGGTGCCGGGCTATTGGCCCTTCGTGGTGCCAGCCCTCGTCGTCGTGCTCGCGGTGATCGTGTTCCCGTGGGCCTTCACGATCTGGATGAGCCTGCACGAATGGAAAGTTGGTAGCCCGACGACCTTCGTGGGGCTGGCCAACTATCTTCGGTTGCCGACCGATCCGCGCTTCACCGACGCGGTCTGGCACACGCTCGCCTACACCGCCTTGTCGGTGATCCTGCCCCTCGTGCTCGGAACGCTCGCGGCCTGCGTGTTCCACGCTCGATTCCCGCTGCGCGGGTTCCTGCGCGGCTTGTTCATCCTGCCGATGATGGCGACGCCGGTGGCGATCGCGCTCGTCTGGACCATGATGTTCCACCCTCAGCTCGGGGTGCTCAATTATCTGCTCTCCCTCGTCGGGATCCCGCCCCAGCTCTGGGTCTTTCATCCGTCCTCGGTGATCCCCTCGCTCGTGCTCGTCGAGACCTGGCAGTGGACGCCCCTCGTGATGCTCATCGTGCTGGGTGGCCTGGCCGCGATCCCGAGCGAGCCCTACGAGAGCGCGCTCATCGACGGCGCGAACATCTGGCAGGTGTTCCGCTTCATCACGCTGCCGCTCATCACGCCCTTCCTCTTCATCGCGGCGATGATCCGCATGATCGATGCCGTGAAGAGCTTCGACATCATCTACGCCATCACGCAGGGCGGCCCGGGCACCGCCTCGGAGACGATCAACCTCTACCTCTACAGCGCGGCCTTCGCCTATTACGACATCGGCTACGCCTCGGCGATCGCCGTGATCTTCTTCGTGCTGATCGTGGCGCTCGCGGGCGCGCTGCTGCATCTGCGCCGGCGGACGGACCTGAGGCCCGATCCGTGAACCCGCGCCGGCTTCTCGCCAATCTCGGCCTTGCCTTCGCGCTCTTCGTGATCGTCTCTCCGGCGGTTCTGTTCTTCGTCTGGATGCTGTCGCTCTCGGTGAAGTTCGAGATCGACAACGCCGCCTATCCGCCGGTGCTGATTCCGTCGCAATTCGCCTGGAAGAACTACGCCGACGTCCTCGCCTCGAACCGTTTCCCGACCTACTTCCTCAACAGCCTCCTCGTGACGGGCACGGCGACGCTGCTCGCCCTTCTCGTCGGGGTCCCGGCCGGCTACGGCATCGCGCGGATGCGCGCGGCGAAGGCGGCGGTGGTCATCCTGATCGCCCGCATCACGCCGGGTCTGTCCTATCTCATCCCGCTCTTCCTGCTCTTCCAATGGCTCGGGCTCCTCGGCACGCTCTGGCCGCAGATCATCATTCACCTCGTGGTCACGGTGCCCATCGTGATCTGGATCATGATCGGCTACTTCGAGACCACGCCCATGGAACTCGAGGAGGCGGCCTACATCGACGGCGCGACGCGCTGGCAGGTGTTCCGCCACGTCGCCCTGCCGATCGCGCAGCCAGGGATCGCGGTGGCGATGATCCTGTCGGTGATCTTCTCCTGGAACAACTTCGTCTTCGGCATCGTGCTGGCCGGCCGCGAAACGCGGACGCTGCCGGTGGCGGTCTACAACATGATTTCCTTCGATCAGCTGAGCTGGGGGCCGCTCGCAGCGGCGGCCCTCATCGTCACCTTGCCGGTGCTGATCCTCACCGTCTTCGCCCAGCGCCAGATCGTGGCCGGCCTCACCGCCGGCGCCGTGAAGGGCGGCTGATGGGCCGCGTCGTGGTGCTCGGCATCTTCGCGGCCGACCTCGCCTTCACCGCGCCGCGCCTGCCCCACCCGGGCGAAACGCTGCTCGGCTCGGCCTTCGCGCTCGGTCCCGGCGGCAAGGGTTCGAACCAGGCCATCGCCGCGCGGCGCGCGGGCGCCGACGTGGCGTTCGTCAGCCGGATCGGCCGCGACGCCTTCGGCGAGATGAGCCTGTCGCTCTGGCAAGCCGAGGGGATCGACACCCGCGCCGTGAGCCGCTCCGACAAGCCGACCGGAACGGCGTTCATCTTTCGGCCGGAGGGCAGCGCCGAGAACGCCATCATCGTGGTGAGCGGCGCGGCCGGCGATCTCAACGCCGAGGACGTGACGCCCGACCTCCTCGACGGCGCGGGCGTGATGCTCACCCAGCTCGAACAGCCCTACCCGGCCGCGCAGGCCGCTCTGGCGCGGGCGCGGGCCGCCGGTCTCGTGACGATCCTCAACCCGGCGCCGGCCTCGCGCGAGGCGGCAGCTCTCCTGCCGCTCGCGGATTACGTCACGCCGAACGAGAGCGAGGCGGCGCTCCTTACCGGCTGCCGCGTCGACACGATCGAGGACGCCCGCGCCGCTGGTGACGCCCTGATCGATTTGGGTGCCGGTTGCGCGGTAATCACCCTCGGCGAGCGGGGCGCGCTGTTCCACACGCCCGACCGCTCGACCCTGATCCCGGCCATGACGGCGGGCCCCGCGGTCGACACCACCGGCGCGGGGGACGCCTTCAACGGCGCCTTCGCCGCCGCCTTGGCGGAGGGTCAGGTGCCGTTCGAGGCTGCCCGCTTCGCGGTCGCCGCGGCGGGCTTGTCGGTGACGAAGCCCGGCGCCGGTGCCGCCATGGCGCACCGGGCCGCCATCGACGCGCTCATCGCCGCTCGCGCGTGAGCGATGGGTCGGTCCTCACCGTCGATGTCGGCGGCACGAATCTGCGCGCCGGCCTCCTCGACCGGAGCGGGCATACGCTCGCCGTCCACGCCGTCGCGAGCCCACGCCCAACGGGCAGCGCTGGCGCGGCGGAACTCGACCCGGAAAGTTGGTGGCATGGCTTCCTGAGCTGCGCCGAGCACTTAGCTGCTGCCGCGCCGTCCGTCTTCGAGGCAGTTCAAGCCGTGGCGATCACCGGCATGACCCGCACCCAGGTCTTTCTCGGCCCCGATGGCAACGTGGTGCGGCCGGCCATGACCTGGGCGGACACCCGCGCCGCTGACCTCGTGCCGGAGCTCCTCGGTGCGGTGCCGACCGACCACCCGGAGCGGGGGCAAATCAACGCGTACCATCCCCTCGCCCGGCTCGCCTGGCTGCATCGACATGAGCCGGAGATGGCCAAGAGCCTCGCCGCCGTCGTCGAGCCGAAGGACTTCTTGGCGCTCTGCCTCTCCGGCGAGGCCGCGACGGACTCGATCTCGGCGGCGCGGCTCGTCGCATCGGCGGCGGCGGCGTCCGGTGGCTCGCTCATCGAGCGCGCCGGACTGACGGTCGCGCTGCCCCGCCTCCTCGAGCCTCTCGCGATTGTCGGCGCCGTGCGCGCCGGGCTGCCGGGCGCCCTCGCGTCGCTCGCGAGACGGCCCGTAACGATGCTCGCCAACGACACCTGGTGCGCCGTGCTGGGCTTGGGCGCTCTGCGCGAAGGGCTCGCCTACACGATCTCCGGCACGACCGAGGTTTTGGGCCTGCTCTCCGCGCGCGCAGCCGTCGCGGATGGGCTCGTCAGCGTGGCCTGGGGCAGCCTTCACCATCTCGGAGGTCCAAGCCAGAACGGCGCCGACGCCGTGGCCTGGGCGCTCGGCCTCCTCGGCCGCGAGGGTGCCACCCCGGACGCTCTGCTGGAGCACCGGGGCGACCCGCAACCCCTTCTCTTCCTGCCCTACCTCAACGGCGAGCGCGTGCCCTATTGGGATCCGGCGCTGCGCGGCGCCCTCGTCGGCCTCAACCGGCGCCATGGTCCGGGCGACATCGTCCGCGCCGTGCTGGAAGGCGTCGCCTTCCAGAATCGGCTGGTGCTGGAGCGTGCGGAGATTGCCGTCGACGCCCAAGCGCGCGAGATCCGATTCGGAGGCGGCGGCGCGGCCAGTCGCGCCTGGGCGCAGATCAAGGCCGATGTCACCAACCGGCCGGTGGTGACGACACAATTTCCCGAGCCGGGCCTCGCCGGTGCGGCGCTTGCCGCCTGGACGGCACTGGGCGCGTACCCGGACCTTGAGGCGGCTCAGGACACCAGCGTGCCGAACGAGCGCTTCGAGCCGGATCCCGCTCGGACGAGGCATTACGATGCGCTCTACCGATTGTTCCGCCAAGCCGAGGAGGCCGTCAGACCGATCACGGCGGCCCTCGCGCAAATGGTCGATCCTCCTTGAGCCACGCACTCGCAAGTGGCCCTTGACGTCGGGACGCCAATCCTCACGATCTCGCCATCCTGGAGCGCTGAGCCATTTCGCCCCACGCGGCCACCATCGACAAACCTCCTTCCCGCCCGCTCCGGCCGAGCGTCACGCGCGCGCTCGAGCGCTACGGCACGGTGATGGCCGGGCTCGTCCTCATCGCCTTCTTCCTCGTCGCGGCGCCGAACTTCGCGACCGCAGGCAACCTACTGAACATCGTCAAGGACACGAGCTTCCTCGCGATCCTGGCCCTCGGCTTCGCCCTCGCGCTCACCGTGGCCGAGCTCGACCTCTCGGTGGCGGAGGTCGCGAGCCTCGCGGCCGTCACGGTCGGCGCGCTGATCCAGGCGAAGTGGGATCCGAGCCTCGCCGTCGCCGCGGCGCTCACCGTCGGGCTCGCCTGCGGGCTGTTCAACGGCTTCGGCGTGACCGTGCTCAAGGTCCCCTCCCTCATCGTCACGCTCGGCACGGCGGCCATCGCGCGCGGCCTCGCCTTCATGCTGACGCAAGGCGTGGCCTTCGTCGGTCGCTGGCCGACTTCCTTCACGGGTTTGGCGCGGGGGGACGTGGCAGGGGTACCGCTCCTCGTGATCTGGCTCGGCGCCATCGCGGCGCTGGCCTACGGGCTCGTGCGCTGGACGCCCATGGGCAGCCACATGCGCGCGACGGGCGAGGCGGCTGAGGCGGCGCGGCTCGCGGGCATCGAGACGGCGCGGATGAAGCGCCTCGGCCTGGCGCTCGCCGGCACCCTCGCGGCCGTCGCCGCGGTGCTGCTCGCGGCCAATCTCTCCTCCGCCGCGCCCAACATGGCGGGCGACTACTTCCTTTACGCCATCGCCGCGGTGCTCCTCGGCATGACGATGTTCGAGCCCGGCCGGCCAAACGTGCCGGGCACGCTGTTTGCCGCCTTCGTGCTCAAGGTGCTGGGCAACGGCCTCGTGCTGATGGGGGCCGCCTACTACCTGCAGGACATCGTTCTCGGCGTCATCATCATTGCCTCCGTCGCGTTTTCCGCCACGATGCTGAAGAAGGCGGCCTTCAAGGTCTGACCGCAACGAAGGGGAAGCACCATGGGTTGGAAGTCGCTCGCGCTCGCCGGCTTGGCGCTCCTGGGCAGCGCCGTGTCAGCCGCCGCCGTCGAGGTCGGCATCATCGGGTTCCAGTTCTCGTCCGAGACTCATGCCCGCGTGGCGAACGCGGCGGCGGCTGCCGCCAAAGCCAAGGGCTGGACGGTGACGCTCCTCAACTCCGAGGGCTCCCTGCCCAAGCACGCCGAACAGTTCGACGCCCTCATCGCCAAGAAGGTCGACGCCATCATCGTCGCAATGGGCAAGCCCATCGAGGCCGACGCACAGTTCAAGACGGCCAAGGACAAGGGCGTCCCGGTCATCACCGTGCAGTCGGGCGCGAGCCCGCACGCCCTCTTCGACATCCAAACCAACGAATACAAGGTCGGGGCGGACGCCGCGCTCTACCTCTTCGGCCAGATGGGCTACCAGGGCAACATCCTGTCTGCCCGCTTCGACGGCAACATCGCCTCGCGAATCCGGGGCAAGGTGCTCGACGCCGTGCTCTCCGAGAACACGGGCGTGAAGGAGTTGGCGAAGTTCTCCATGGCCCGCACCCAGAGCTGGCGCGACGACGTGCGCTCCGGCATGCAGGCGCTCCTTTTGCAGAACCAGGGCAAAGTGCAGGGCATCTGGGCCTCGTTCGACGGGCAGGCCTACATCATCGACGACCTGCTGAAAGCCCGCGGCGTCAAGCGCGGCGAGATCCCTCTCGTCTCCGTCGATGGTGGCCCAGAAACCTTCCGTCGCATCGCCGACCCGGAGAGCACCTTAATGGCGACCGTCACCATTCCCTTCGAGGAGATGGGCCGCAAGGCGGTGGACGCGGTCGAGACGATCGTGATCAAGAAGGCGCCGAAGAGCACCGTGACGACCGGCCCCTACCTGTTCATGGACGCCGCTCTGGTCGATGCCTCGAACGTGAAGCAGTACCTGAACTGACGGTGGACGCGCCTCAAACACCGCCCTTGGCCGGCGCGCCGTTCTTCGCCCTGACAGGCGTCGGCATGGCCTATGGCGGCAACGTCGCCCTGGCTGACGTGGATCTCACCGTCAACGAGGGCGAGGTGCTCGCGATTTGCGGCGACAACGGCGCGGGCAAATCCTCGCTGATCAAAATCATGGCCGGCGCCCAGGCGCCGACCTCGGGCTCCATGGCGCTGCGCGGCGAACCGATCCGCTTCCGCTCGCCGCACGATGCGCTGCGGCGGGGCGTCGCTACGATCTACCAGGACCTCGCGCTGGCGCCGCGCCTCTCAGTGGCGGAGAACGTGTTCATGGGCGCCGAACTCAGCCGCGGCATCGGGCCGAGCTTTCTGCGCCTTCTCGACAAGCGCCGCATGCGGGCTGAGGCGCGCCGCTACCTCGCCCGCCTCTCCGTGACTCTCGAGGACGTCGACCGGCCTGTTGAAGGCCTGTCGGGCGGGCAGCGCCAGGCGGTCGCGATCTCACGGGCACTGCGCTGGGACGCCCGGCTCATCATCATGGACGAGCCGACCGCGGCTTTGGGCGTGCGAGAGACGGCGCAAGTGCTCGACCTCGTGCGACGCCTGAAGGACGAAGGCCGCGCCGTCGTCCTCATCAGCCACAGCATGAAGGATGTGGCGGCGCTCGCCACCCGCGTCGTCATCCTGAGCCGCGGCCGCAAGGTCTTCGACGGACCGAACGCCGGCTTTACGGCCGATGACCTCAGCCACATGATCATGTCGGCGGGAGCCCGCGCCGCGTGAGCCTCGCTGAGCGCATCGTCATCGACACCGATCCCGGCCAGGACGACGCGGTCGCCATCCTCCTGGCCCTGGCCGAGCGCGAGCGCCTCGACCTCATCGGCCTGACGACGGTGGCCGGCAACGTGCCGGTGGCCAAGGCCACCGTCAACGCCCTGCGGCTCTGCGAGCTCGCCGGGTGCAACGTGGGGGTCCGCGCCGGTGCTGAGGCGCCGCTTCTCTTCCCGCTCGAAACCGCCGAGTTCGTCTGCGGGCCGGACGGCCTTGCCGGCGCGGAGCTGCCCCCGCCGCGCACGGAGGCGGCCGCCGGGCACGCGGTGTCGTGGCTGATCGAGACCCTGTGCGCGTCGGATGATGCCACAGTCACACTCTGCGCCCTGGGGCCGCTCACCAACATCGCCCTCGCGATTCGGCTGGCGCCCGACATCCTGCCCAAGGTAAAGCGGCTCGTCGTGATGGGTGGCGCGATGAACCTCGGCAACATGACGCCGGCCGCCGAGTTCAACACCTATGTCGATCCGCACGCCGCGGCGATCGTGCTCGATTGCGGCCGGCCGATCACGCTGTTCAACCTCTCCGCGACGCACCAGGCCGTGGCCGCGGCCGAGGCGCTCGCCGCCTTCGCGCGCACCGGCACCCGAACGGCGGCCGCGGTCAACGGAATGCTGACCCGCCCACGCCCGGGCGGGCTCGGGACGCACGGCCATCCCATGCACGACCCCTGCACCGTCGCCTGGCTGCTCTGGCCCGACCTGTTCTCGGGCCGCGACTGCTTCGTGGAGGTCGAGACCTCGGCCGGTCCGTTGCGCGGACGGACGACCATCGACTGGAACAGCCGCCTGAAGCGCCCACCGAACGCCCATGTCATCGGCGAGGTGCAGGCCGACGTGCTCTTCGAGCGCCTGTTCGGGGCGCTCGCCCGGCTGCCGTGAGAGAGTCTGCCATGCCGAGCCATCCGGACGAGTTGCAGGCGCAAGCCACCGAGGCGATCACGCGCCTGCGAGAAGCTGCCCTCACGGCTCGTCACCTCCATGCCCGGGCCGAGCTCGCGCGTCACATGCGCACGACCGCGGAGAAAGTGCGGGGTCGGCCGCGCGCCGAGGCTGTCGACTTCGTCACGCGGGAATGGATGCAGGCCTGGCAGCTCGACGCGGCTGCGAACCCGTCGCTTGCCGCCGAGATCCAGGCCTATGTCGCCGCGGTTTGCGCCGACGCTGAGGCGGGCACCGACGCGACGGACCAGTCCGTGCGGGATGCCTTCTCCGCCCTCGAAGCGGGCTTCCTTCAGCTCGGCACCACGCTCGCGGACCAGATGGCGTTCCGCTCGGAATGCGCGCATGGCTGGTGGGCGCTCGTCGTCCCCGTGCCGGACGACCTGCCGGCTCGTCCCGGCGTTCCCACTCTGGCGCCGGGGCAGCCGTTCTGGGAGGTCGGCTGCGCGCGCCATTGCCGCCCGTCCGAGCCTGAACCGGACGAGCCTGGCGCGGCTCCGGCCGGACCGGAACTTTCCTGAACCTTATCCGGTTGACGAGGGCGGGCCGTGCGGCCGCGTTTGCACGACCCCGGACCATGCCGATCACCGATCACACCGATCTCTCGACCGTCCCGGTCATCGACGCCAAGGCCGAGCCAACCCTCAAGAACCCGGACGCCGAGAGCTTTTACGTCGAAGCCTTGCGCGAGCTGAATGAGCTCGGCCTGCCCTACCTATTGGCCGGCACCTACGCGCTCTCGGCCTACACCGGCATCTCGCGGCCGACGAAAGACCTCGACATCTTCTGCAAGGCGGGGGACTACACGCGCATCCTCGCGCACTTCAAGTCGACCGGCCACGCCATCGAGATCGAGGACGATCGCTGGCTCGGCAAGGTGTTCAAGGGCAAGCATTTCTTCGACGTGATCTTCGCGTCCTCGAACGGTACGATGCCGATCGGCGACGAGTGGTTCGAGAACGCCCGCCAAGTCGAGATCTTCGGCACGCCGGTGCGGATCGTCGGGCCGACCGAGCTCGTCTGGTCGAAGTGCTTCATCCAGCTGCGCCACCGCTACGACGGCGCCGACGTCGCCCACACGATCCTCAAAGCCCACGATCAAATCGATTGGGAGCGGCTCCTCGGCTTCATGGAGGTGCACTGGGAGGTGCTGCTCACCCACCTCCTCAACTTCCGCTGGATCTACCCGACTGAGCGCGACGCCGTGCCGGCCTGGCTCCTCGACGAGCTTCTGGAGCGCCTCGACAAGCAGCGCCAACTCCCGCCGCCGCAGATGAAGGTGTGCCGCGGACGCATGTTCTCGCGCATCGATTACGAGATGGACGTCAAGGAATGGGGTTTCGCCGACGTCGGCGGCGAGGGCGAGTGGCGCAACGATTGATCTCTCTCGTCATTCCGGGGCTTGGCGAAGCCGAGAACCCGGAACCCACGACCGGGTGAGCGGCTGCCATCAGCATCTGGCCCAGTCGTGGATTCCGGGCTCCGCTGCGCGGCCCCGGGATGACGGAGCTGACAATGCAGGATGACGATATGGCCGAGTCAGCAGACGGCGACACCCCAACCCTGCGCGTCGCCGCTATGGGTGACCTCCACGTCAAGGAGGAGCATGCCGGACCCTATCGCGACCTCTTCGGCGAGATTTCCCGCGCGGCAGACGTGCTTGTCCTCGCGGGCGATCTCACCGACCTCGGAAAGGTCAAGGAGGCCGAGATTCTTGCCGAAGACCTCCGGGCCTGCTCGATCCCCGTCATCGGCGTGCTCGGCAACCACGATTACGAATGCGGCTGCGTCGAGGAGGTCTCGCGCATCCTGCGGCAGGCGGGCATCCGACTGCTCGACGGACAGGCAACGGAGGTCGACGGGGTCGGTTTCGTCGGCGTGAAGGGCTTCGCCGGCGGTTTCGGGCGGCGCATGCTCGGCTCCTTCGGCGAGCCGGCAATCAAGGCCATGGTGGCCGAGAGCATGAACGAGGCGATGCGGCTCGAGAACGCCATGCGCACCGTCAAACAGGAGCGCGCCCTCGTCGTGCTCCATTACGCCCCAATTCCGGAGACGATCGAGGGCGAGCCCCACGAGATCTTCCCCTTCCTTGGCTCGTCCCGCCTCGCCGAGACCATCGACCGCTTCAAGGTCTCGGCCGTGGTGCACGGCCATGCCCATCGCGGCCGCTACGAGGGACGGACGCCCGGCGGGGCGCCCGTGTACAACGTGGCCCAGCACATCGAGAAGCCGACGGGCCGGCCCTACGCGCTGCTGGAGATCTAGGGCCAGGCATCGGCCGCTCTGACCGGCATCGGCCGAGTTGATCCAAGGCCCGCAGCCGGCTTTCGGCGATCGCAGAGCGTCAAGGAGGTCCGGTCGTTTTCGGACGTGGACACCGCACGCCTGCTCGCCCGGGCTCCTGCCCTCGCCTACCTTCGGCTTATGCTTGATCCCGTGATCTGCAGTGACGCCATGCGCCGCCGCGACCCTGCGTTCGACGGCCGTTTCTTCGTCGCGGTTCGCACGACGGGCATCTACTGCCGCCCCGTCTGCCCGGCGCGCATGCCCAAGCCTGAGAACGTTGCCTTCTACCCGAGCGCGGCCGCGGCCGAGCGCGGGCTATAGACCCTGCCTGCGCTGCCGGCCCGAGGTCGCCCCGTTCTGTCCGGCCTGGCGAGGCACGAAGACCACGGTCGAGCGCGCGGTCCGGTTGATCGAGGGCGGTGCGCTCGATGTCACGGGCGGGGTCGAGGCTCTCGCAAACCGCCTCGGTGTTGGCTCACGGCACCTGTCGCGCCTCTTCGCCGAGCACCTCGGCGCTTCTCCGATCGAAGTCGCGAAGACCCTGCGAGTGCAACGCGCCAAGCGCCTCCTCACGGACAGCGACCTCACGATGAACGACGTCGCGCGTCGCGCAGGCTTTCGCAGCGCCCGGCGCATGAACGCGGCCTTTGCATGCCTCTACGGCCGCCCGCCCTCGTCGTTTCGACGGCGCAGGGCCGTGAAGCCAAGCCCTGACCTTTCCTGATCGAGGCAACGATGACCGATTCGATAACCCAGGCCGACCGTTTCCGCGCGCTTCACGTCGCCGGACGCCCGCTGGTGATCTTCAACGTCTGGGACGCAGGCAGCGCGAAAGTCGTTGCCGTGGCCGGCGCGAAGGCACTCGCGACCGGGAGTTGGTCGGTGGCTGCCGCCCACGGCGTATCCGATGGCGAGGCGCTCTCTCTCGATCTCGTCGTGTCGAATCTGGAACGCATCATCGCTGCGACCGACCTGCCGGTCTCGATCGATATCGAGAGCGGCTACGGTCCGGAGCCTGGCGTCGTGGCGCGAACTGTCGAGCGTGTCGCCCGGGCAGGGGCGATTGGCTGCAACCTGGAGGATAGCAACCCGGGCGATGGATCCTTGCGCCCGCTCGACGAGGCTGCCTCGAGGGTTGCCGCGGCCCGCGCCGCTTTCGACCGTGCGGCAAGCTCGCGAGGGTTCGTGAATGCCCGCACGGACGTGTTCTTCCAACGTCCGCCGGAAACTCACGACGTGGCGATGGCCGACGCCGCACTGGAGCGGGCCCGAGCCTACGCCGATGCGGGGGCAGACGGGTTGTTCGTGCCCGGCATCGTCGATGAGCGGTTGATCGCTCGCGTCGTCGCGGGCTCGCCGCTGCCGGTCAACGTCATGGTTATGGGCGGGACGCCACCGGTCAGCCGATTGGCGGCGCTTGGCGTCGCACGGATCAGCCACGGGCCCGGCCCGTATCGGCTCGCCATGGCGGCCCTTGAGGAAGCGGCGCGCGCGGCGTTGCGCGCCGCCTAGTTTCGGCCCGTGGCGTGTCGCGAGGTCACGCGGATCTCTGGACGGCCTCCATCCGCACGCCGGGATCGGTCGGGATGCCGGGGAGGTAATCGGGCTGCGAGCCTGGTCCGGTCGGGTCCGAGATGCCCGGGTCGTTGACCGGATAGGGCGTGCGGGGGCCGGTCGGACCGACGTCCGGCATCTCGTCGGGGCTGCAGGGCGGCACTTCGCTCGGGATGCCGCCGCCGGGGTTCGGATCGGGGATGCCGGGATTGGCCATGGCGCAGTCTCCGTTGGTCGCCCGCAAGGCGGGTCTCAAGGATCAACGGAGGCTCGGAGGGCCGGTTCCGACCTCGATAGCAGAGCGGTCCCCACGAAAAAGCGGCCGGCTCTCGCGAGCCGGCCACCACAACAAGTCGCACCGATAAGCCGTTAGGCCGTCTGCTGGATCGCCGAGAGCTTCCAGGGCCCGCCCTGGTCGCGGCGGAAGGTCCAGATCTCGACGGCTTCCGTCGGCCGCTCCGCATCGCCTGCCACAACCCGGCCCGTGGCTTTCTCCACGGTGACGTCGGTCAGGGCGTAGCGCATGGCGACCGTGGCGTAGTCGGTCGCGCCCTCGCGCCAGGCTTCCGAGAGGTCGCCCTGGAGAAGCTTCACGTTCGAGACGCGGTTGACCACGCCCTGGCGGGCATTGTCGTTGAGCTCCTCCTGGAAGTAGCTCGCCATCTCAGGCGTCGCGACCTGCCAGAGGCCGGACACGTCCTCGCGGCCATAGGCCGTCTGGACCTCGATCAGGCCACGCTCGAAGCTGGCGAAATCGTCCGGGCCGAGGCCGATCTCGTCCGGCACGCCCGGCCGGCGAACCTGCGCCGCAGCGCCGCCGCCGAGACCGCCCGCCAACCCGCCGAGAGCCGAGCGGGCCATCGGGCCGTTCGGAACCGGGCCGGTCGGAACCCGATTCGCGGGCGCCGCGCCGGCCAGGGCCGGCTCCTGCCGCCGGCGGAAGAAGCGCAGGGCCAGCATGATCAGGCCGCCGATGAGGGCCACCTGCAGGATCACGCCAAGGATCGAAGCGAGCCCGCCAAGGCCGCCCGAGAGGCCGTAGCCGAGGAGCGCGCCGAGGAGGCCCGCGCCGAGCAGGCCGCCGAGAAAACCGCCGCCCAGGCCGCGGGACGGCTGAGCCGCCTGCGCGCCGTTCACCCCCGGGCGCTGCTGCATCTGGTCGGGCCGCGTCTGTGTGCGCTCGATCGGGCGCGGCGCCGTGGGCGCCGTGGTGGTTGCGGCCGGCGCGTCGTTGGTGCGCGATCCGCGCGACCCGAAGCCTCCAGACTTACCGCCCGGGCGGGCATCCGCCACGCCGGCCGCCAAGGTCAGCACGGCCGCCAGCGCCACGACGGCGCGGCCACGACGGGACGTCAGATTCATCATGGTGTATCCACCTCGTCGAAGAAGGGCATGCGCCCTCGCGAGAAGATATGGGAAGCCGGACGTTTCTCCAAAAGGTCTTGTGCGACAGAGCCAAAGATTTCTTCTCGAGCTGCGCGGCGAAACACTCCGTTCACCCTGCGGGGCGCGTCGGCGGACGGGAGATGGTCTGCGGCTGCATTGAGCGGCGGCTCAAAAAACGGCGAGCGGCCGCGATGCGGCCCTCGCCCGTGAACCACCCACCGAGCACGGCCCGCGCCGAGGCGATCCCTCGGCGCGCCGCATCGCGAAGCCGGGCCGCGACGGCCTTCGCGGCCTGCCATGCCTCAGACCGCTCGAGCCACGCGTGCACCGCATCGCGCAGGGCGATGACGCGTCGGTAACCGGCGGCGAACCACCCGATCGAAAGCAACTTCTCGCGGCTGACGGCGAAGAGCCGCTCCGCCAAGCCGATCCCGACCACCTTGGCGACGACAAAGGTCAGGATCCCCATGAGCCAGCGCCCTTCACTGAAGAGGTACAGCGTGTAGAGTTTCAGGGGCTCGATGATGGCGAGGGGTACGAGGAAGAGGGCCAGCGTGGCGTAAGGGGAAAGGCCGGCGATCCAGGCTTCAAGGCGGCGCATGAGCCCGAGCCGGGCGAGCCAGGCCGCGGCGGGCTTGACCCAGATCCGGAACGCATCGTCGAGCAGCACGAGCGCGAAAGCGCCCGCGACGAGCGGTGCCCTAGTGACGCGCCGGAGCGCTCGCGCGGTCGACGGGTGCAGGGCAGACGGCATGACTCGTCCTCGCGGTCGTGCACGTCATGTAAGCACCATATGCCTGTGGTTCTATGTCCCTCCGCGCAGCTGCGCCGACGGTCGGGAAACGATCCCCTCCCACGCCCGTTGTGCTGTCGAAGCGACACGCTCGCCTGGAGGCCGCCATGCCGTCACCGATGCCGCGCGACGCTCAGCTCGTCTTCGACACCATCGTTCAGCTCGCCGACGACATCGCCCGAACGAGCCCGGAATCGGCCGACAAGGCGACTCGCATCGTTGGCTTGCTCCGAGAGCTAAACCCGCAGACCGTTGATCCCGCGACGATCGCGGACGCCATCGACGCCCAATCCGCCCCCGACCTGTCCGATTCCGGCGTGAGCAACGCCGCCTCGGCCGTGCTCAACACTTTACGCGATCCGACGTGAGTTCGTCGACATGAGCCCGGAGGGGGCGAATGCCGACCGGCGCCCGCAGCTCGCGGCCGATCGCACGGTGCTCGCCTCGGAGTGCACCAACGGCTTCGCCGCCCGCCGGAGTGCCTGGTTCGGAGAGACGGGACGAGACTGAGCGGTTCCTGGCGCAGCCGCCCGACGCCGGCCCTCAGCCGCTCGAACCGGTGGTCCGCCCACCCGAGGGCGATCCGGCGATGACGCTAGCAGTTCCATCCGTCGCGCCCGTGTCGCCGGGGGTCGCATCGGGTTCGCTGCCCGAGTTCGGTGAGGCCGCCTGCGAGCCTCCCTGCCCTGCCGCACCGACGCGAAGGTTGTTCTGGACGTGGCCGACGCCGCGCACTTCGTGCGCGATGTCCTCCGCCCGGCGGCGATCCTCCCGGCGGCGCACGGTTCCCGCCAACGTGACTTCACCGTCGGCAACAGAGACGTCGATGTCCGAGGCGTCGAGGCCGGCATCGTCGAACAGACGGTCGCTCACGTCCTCGCGGATGCGGTCGTCGGTGCGCTTGTAGCCCTTCGGGCCGCGGCCGGCATGGCCCCGGTCGTCCCCGTGTCCGAAGACGACGTGGCCTGGCCCGGCCCCGTAGTCTCGACCACCCGACGCTCCGCGCCCGAACTCGGGACGATCGCCGCGATCGCCGAAGGGCCGAGCGCTGAGATAGCCGCGATCGTAGTTCTCCTCACCCTCGGAACCGTAGTTCCGGGGCGTGCCGTCCGGGTGCGAGCCGTGATCCGCGAAGGGATCGGCCGCGGGACCGCCCGCGCCTTGGGCGCGGAAACCGGACCCCTGCCCGTAATGCCGGTAGCCGTCGCCGCCGAATCCGCCCTGCATCGGGCCGCCGCCCTGGTCCTGTCCTTCGCCGTAGGCCTCGTGGTAGCCGCCCGGGAAGGCCGCCCGCAGGGCGTCCTCCTCGCGGAAGCGGAAGTCCGCCCGGGTTCGGTCGCGGTTTCCATCGAGGCGCCCGACCAGCGAGCGTTCATTTGAGGACGGGCCGCGGCGCCCCTGACGCCCGTCCCGATCCGAGCCCTCGTTCAGGCCGGCCCGCAGCTCTCCGCCGAACCGGTCCTCGCCGGAGCGGTCGCGCCGGCGGGCGAGTTCGCGGCGCTCGTCCGCCGTGAGCGGGTCGGGCCGAGCCTCCCGGCCCGCGCCGGCGCGGCGCGTCGAGGGCGTTCCGGAGCGGTCGGGCTCGGACGGGGTCGAGATCCGCCGCAAGGCTTCTTCGGCACCGTCGGCGCGATCGGCCGAGAGGTCGCCGAGGGACACGATGCCGATCAGCCGGCGCTCCTGGTCGACCACGGGCATGCGGCGGATCTGCGCCTCGCTCATGTGGCGCAGCACCTCGCCCGCGTCGTCGTCCTCGTGGCACCAGCGCAGCTCGCTCGTCATGACCTCGCGCACCCTGACGGCGTCCGGCGCGAGGCCCGCCGCCGTGGCGCGCACGGTGATGTCGCGATCGGTGACGAGGCCGACGAGGCGGTCGCCTTCGCAGACCGGGATCACGCCGACATTGAGCTCGTCCATCAGGCGGGCCGCGTCCCGGATGGTCCGCTCGGGCGCGATCACGCGCACGTCGCGCGTCATGACCTCGGCAATCTGCATGGCACGGCTCCTCGGCTGCGTTCGGGTTCGGGGGACAACGCCCGGCGACGGCGCGGGTTCGCCGAGAGCCAATCCCCGCAATCCACAGGGCAAAAGCAAGTGCCCACGGACAGTCTCGACTCCGGCTCCGGCGCTTGTTCATGTTTTGTTCTCAACGGAGCGAGTCGATGCGAAAACCTGCAGGCGTGGAACGCCTCTACGTCGATTTCGACAGCTTCTTCGCCTCGGCCGAGCAGCACTTGCAGCCGTCGCTGCGCGGCCGGCCCGTCGGAATCATTCCTCTCGACACGGCCCATACCGGACTGATCGCGGTGAGCCGCGAGGGCAAGAGGGCCGGCGTCAAGCGGGGCATGTGGGTGCGGGAGGCGCGCGCACTCTGTCCAGACCTCGTTCTCGTGCCGGCCCGCCACGACCGCTACGTCGCGCTTCACGCCGAGATCGTGCGGGTCGTGGACCAGGTCGTGCCGGTGGCAGGGGTGCGCTCCATCGACGAGATCGACTGCGAGCTCCTGCCGAGCGAGCAGGCCCAAAGCCGGGAGGTCGGTCGACAGGTCAAGGAGGCGGTGCGGCGGGAGATCGGCCCGACACTCACCTGCTCCGTCGGGCTCGGCCCGAACGAGCTTCTCGCCAAGATCGCCGCCGAGATGGAGAAGCCGGACGGCCTCGTCGTGCTCCATCCGGCGGACCTGCCCGGCCCTCTCCTGCACCTGAAGCTCGAGGACGTTCCCGGGATCGCCGCGGGCAACGCGCGGCGGCTCGCCGTAGCCGGCGTGTCGACCATGGCCGATCTCTGGAACCTGGCGCCCAAGCACGCCCGGGCGATCTGGGGCAGCGTCGAAGGCGAGCGGCTCTGGGCGCTGATCCACGGCTACGCCGTCGAGCGACCGGAGACGGTTCGGTCGATGTTCGGGCACGGCCGGGTCCTGCCGCAGGCCTGGCGCAACCCGGAGAAGGCGGGAGCCTGCGCCCGCTACCTCGTGGTGAAGGCCGCGCGGCGGATGCGCCGGGCTGGCTTCGCCGCCCGGGTTCTGGGCTTGTGGTTCACGGACCGGCGCAGCGCGGGCTGGTACGGCGAGGATCGCTTTTCGCCGGCTTTCGACGATCACACGATCCTCTCGCGCCTCGCGCTCCTCGTCGACCACGCCCGGCGCCAGGGGGAAGCGCCGTTCCGGAGCCGGAGCGTGCACGTGGCCTTGTCGGGCATCGTGCCCATGGAGGACGTCGTGCGCGATCTGTTCGAATCGGGGGAGGAAGGCCGGCAGCGGCAACGCTGGGAGCAGCTCTCGCTCATCGCCGACCAGCTCAACAAGCGCTACCGCCGCCCGGTCCTGAGCCTCGGGCCGGCGGTGGAGCCTCCGGGCGGCTATGCAGGGGCGAAGATCGCCTTCAACCGCATTCCCGACCCGGAGGATTTCTAGAGACCAAGCCTCAGCGGCCCGTCTCTTTCTTCAGCTCGTCGATGCGCTTCGAGGCCTCGGCCTTGTCGAGCTCGGGGTCGTAGGCCTTCGGATCGTGGGCCTGCTCGGACAGGGTCTTCAGGTAGGATGCCTGCGCGCCGGTCATCGGCTCGTGGCCGGTGACCCAATCGTCCGGGTCCTTGATCTGATTGGAATCCCCGTCGGGCGCGATCTTGGGGTTCTCGACCTCCGGCGGGTCCTCGTGGCGGCCGGCGGCCTTCTGGCGAGCGGTCATGACCATCCCTCATGTTCATGGATTGTTCTCATGAGAACGCTCGGGGTCGGATCGTGGTTCCGGTCTCGGAAACGAATGCGCCCCCGCCGGGACTCGCGGGGGCGCTGGTCTAACCGGCGATGCAGCGGCGTTCAGGCCGCCTTGGCCTTCGGCTGCACTTCGGCGAGGTAGTCGTCCATCATCGCCTTCGAGATGGCCGCGGGCTGGAAGCGGTAGGGCCCGATCTCGGAGACAGGCGTCACTTCCGCGGCCGAACCCGTGATGAAGCACTCCGAGAAGCCCTCCATCTCGTCCGGCATGATGCGCCGCTCGGTCACGGTGAGGCCCCGGCGCTTAGCGAGGTCGATCACCGTGCGGCGCGTGATGCCGTCGAGGAAGCAATCGGCCAGCGGCGTGTGGATCGCGCCGTCACGCACGAAGAACACGTTGGCGCCGGTGCATTCGGCGACGCGGCCCTGCCAGTCGAGCATGAGCGCGTCGGCGTAGCCCTTCCGCTCCGCCTTATGCTTGGAGATCGTGCAGATCATATAGAGCCCCGCCGCCTTCGAGGCGGAAGGCGCGGTCGCCGGGTCCGGGCGACGGTACTCGGCCATGTCGAGGCGAATGCCCTTCATCTTGGCCGCAGCGTCGAAATAGCTCGGCCATTCCCAGGCGGCGATGGCGAGATGGATCGTGTTCCCTTGCGCGGAGACGCCCATCATCTCCGACCCACGCCAGGCGACGGGACGAAGGTAGGCGTCCTGCAGGCCGCTCTTCTCCAGCACGAGGCGCTTCGCGGCGTCGATCTCGGCGACGGAATACGGCACCTTGAAATCGAGGAGTTCGGCCGAGCGGCGCAGGCGCTGGGAATGCTCCGTCGACTTGAAGATCGCGCCGCCATAGGCGCGCTCGCCCTCGAACACGCTCGAGCCATAGTGCAGGCCATGCGAGAGCACGTGGATCTTGGCATCCTTCCAAGGCACGAGCACGCCGTCGACCCAGATCGTGCCGTCGCGCTGGTCGAAGGGAATGGCGGACATGGGTCGGTCTCCTGTACGTTTCCTGACGATACGGCCGGATTGGAGCTTGCAACCAGCCCTCGGCCGACCGGCCGCCGTGTTCGTTCGTTTCGTTGGCCGGGCTTGACGGGTAACAATCGGACTGAGATAAGTCAACAACACTGACGTAAAAAACCACAGGACATCGCCCGTGCCCAAGGCCGCCTACGCTGAATCCATCGCCGACCAGGACGCCGTCCTGAGCGAGGAGCCGGCCTACGACCTCATCGAATTGTTCTTCTTCGCCTATCGAGACTTCGTCGGCGATCCCGACCGGATCCTCGCCGATTACGGCTTCGGCCGGGCCCATCACCGTGTGCTCCATTTCGTCGACCGTCAGCGCGGCCTCACGATCGCCGAATTGCTCGACATCCTGAAGATCACCAAGCAGAGCCTGAACAGGGTGCTCAAGGAGTTGATCGAGAAGGGCTTCATCGAGCAGCGCACCGGCACGGCCGACCGGCGCCAGCGACTCCTGTTCACGACGCGGACGGGCCACGAGCTCGCGCGGCGTCTCGCCAATCTCCAGACCCGCCGCATCATGCGGGCGCTGGCCGAGCGCCCGGAGGCGACGCGCGCCGCGGCCGTCGGATTCCTCCTCGCCATGATCGAGCCGGCGGATCGCGCCGAGGTCGAGCGGCTGGCTGCGGGACCGCGGCGATGAGCGAGGGCGCCCGGGTCGAGATCCCCGACCATGCCCCGCACCTCCTGGTCGTCGACGACGACCGCCGCCTGCGCGACCTGCTCGCCCGCTTCCTCACGGAGCAGGGCTACCGCGTGACGACCGCAGCGAGCGCGGCGGAGGCACGGGCCAAGCGCGAGAGCTTCGTCTTCGATGCCCTCGTCCTCGACGTCATGATGCCGGGTGAGAACGGCTTCGAGTTCGCCCGCCGCGTGCGGGCCGACTCGCCCGTGCCGATCCTGATGCTGACAGCGCGGTCCGATCCGGCGGACCGAGTGACGGGGCTCGAGATCGGTGCCGACGACTACCTGCCCAAGCCCTTCGAGCCGCGCGAGCTGATCCTGCGGCTCGCCAACATTCTCAGGCGCACCGCCCCGGGCCCGCAGACCGCGACGGCTGGCACGCAGGAGGTGAGCTTCGGGCCCTTCGCCTTCCGCCTCGACCGCGGCGAGCTGAAGCGCGACGGCGAGATCGTGCACATCACCGACCGAGAGCGCGAGATCCTCACCATCCTCGGCCACCGGGCCAGCGTGAACGTGCCGCGGGAGGAGCTTGCGGGCGGCGGCAACGGAGCGAATGAGCGCACGGTGGACGTGCAGATCAACCGGCTGCGCCGGAAGATCGAAACGGACCCGGCGAACCCGATCTACCTGCAGACGGTGCGCGGGGTCGGCTACCGGCTCCTCGTCGATTGATGCTCGCCCGCGCGGCCCAGGGCCGGCCCCGTCTCTTCCAGCGCACCTCGCCGCTGGCGCTCTACCGGCGCCTCGCCCGCTGGCTCGGCAGCGTGATGCCGAAGGGGCTCTACGCCCGCTCGCTCATCATCATCATCGCGCCGATGGTGCTGCTCCAATCGGTGATCGCCTACGTGTTCATGGAGCGGCATTGGCAGCTCGTCACGCAGCGCCTTTCATCGGCCGTGACCGCGGACATCGCGGCGCTCATCGACATCTACGAGAGCTATCCGCAGGACAAGGACAACGCGACCCTCGAGCGGATCGCCGCCGACCGATTGGCGCTCGACGCCGACGTCCTGAAAGGCGCCGAGCTGCCGCCGGCGGGCCCCAAACCTTTCTTTTCGATCCTCGACGAGTCCCTCTCCGATGAATTGCGCCGCCAGATCAATCGTCCGTTCTGGATTGACACGGTGGGGCGCTCGAACCTCGTCGAGATCCGGGTGAAGCTCAACGATGGGGTGCTCCGCGTCATGGCGCGGCGCAGCCAGGCCTATGCCTCGAACTCCCACATCTTCCTGTTGTGGATGGGCGGCTCATCCCTCGTCCTGCTCGGCGTGGCGATCCTGTTCCTGCGCAACCAAATCCGCCCGATCCTGGCGCTCGCCGAAGCCGCGGAGGCTCTGGGCAAAGGCCGCGAGGTGGAGTTCAGGCCGCGCGGCGCGCGGGAGGTGCGCCAGGCCGGTCACGCCTTCATCGAGATGCGCCGGCGCATCGAGCGCGCCATCGACCAGCGCACGACGATGCTCAACGGCGTCAGCCACGACCTGCGCACGATCCTCACGCGCTTTCGCCTGTCCCTCGCGCTTGTCGAGCAGACCCCCGAGGTCGAGGACCTGAAGCGCGACATCGACGAGATGAGCCGCATGCTCGAGGGCTATCTCGCCTTCGCCCGCGGCGACACCGGCGAGCAGGCCGTCGCCACGGACCTTCGCGCCCTGCTGCAAGACCTTCAGGCCGACGCCGAGCGGCAGGGCCATGCCACGACCCTCGACATCGTCGGCGATCCGACCATCACCGTGCGGCCCGACGCGTTCCGCCGGCTCATGTTCAACCTCGTCTCGAACGCGGCGCGGCACGGCGACAGCATCGCGATCTCCGCCAACCACGAGACGCGTTGGCTCGTGGTCAACGTGGACGACGACGGACCGGGAATCCCCGTGGAACATCGGGACGAGGTGTTCAAACCCTTCGTCCGGCTCGACGAGGCGCGCAACCAGGACGAGGGCGGCTCAGGGCTCGGGCTTGCCATCGCGCGCGACATCGCCCGCTCGCACGGCGGCGACATCATGCTGGGGGACAGCCCCTTGGGCGGATTGCGGGCGACGGTGCGGCTGCCGGCCTGATCAGTACAGGCGCCCGCCCACGGGTACGTCCCGGTCGGGGCCGATCAGCATGACCTTGCCCTCGGCGTCCGGCACGCCCAGCGTCAGCACCTCGGACATGAACGGGCCGATCTGGCGGGGCGGGAAGTTGACGACGGCGAGCACGAGACGGCCGACGAGAGCGTCGAGCGCATGGTTCTCGGTGATCTGGGCCGAGGAGCGCTTCGTCCCGATCTCAGGCCCGAAATCGATCGTCAGCTTGAAGGCGGGCTTGCGCGCCTGCGGGAACGGCTCGGCCGCGATGACGCGGCCGACGCGGATGTCGAGCTTGAGAAAATCGTCGAAGGTGGCGGTCGTCATGCCATGACGGTTACGCCAAGCCTGAGCGTCGGGAAAGCCGGATCAGATCGCCGCCGCCGGGTCGCCCTGGTCCTCGTCGGTCCAACGCTCGGGGCGCCGCCGGGACCGGCGACGGCGCTCGAACAGGGCCGCACCGATCGCCCGAACCGGCGCGGTGAGGCGGCGGAAGTCCTCCGCCCGTTCCATGAAGCGCTCGCCGCCGCGGATCTCGCGGTCGAGGCGGGCCATGGTGCGGGCGAGCGCCGGATCGTCGTCCTCAAGCCAGGTTTCAAGCGTGCGTGCGAAGGCGATCACGGTGCCTTGGATCTTTAAGGTGCCGAGCGGCCCTTCGGTGGAGATGCCGGCCGCGGCGAGCATGAAGCGCTGCGAGTTGAGGGCGACCTGGTTCAGGGCCGCCATGGTCACCAGGTCGCCGCGCACGGCGAAAGAGATTCGGCGCAGCGCCTCCTTGTAGGGTGTGAGCGCGTCGAGACGGCGCATCAGCACGTCGAACAGGCGCTCCCGCGCCGGCTCATCCGCGAGATCGTCGCTCGTGCCGTCGAGGACTTGCCGGTCGATCCGCCGCGCGAAGGCGCCGAGCACCGCCCCCTTCGAGGGGAACAATTCGCGGAACTCGCTCAAGGTGACGCCGGCCGCCCGGGCGATGTCCGTGACCTCGATGTCGTTCCAGGGCTGCTCCGCGGCGAGGCGCATCAGCGCGTCGATGATCGCGTCGCGGCGGTTCGGCTGAGGGGTGTCGGTCATCGCGCTCTCCCGGCTGGTCCTTCGTATGTGGGGCGCATCACCGGACCGTGGAACCTCGTTTCAGCCGGAAAGCTCGCCGGCGCGGCGCTTCGCCGCCAGGACGGCTTCGGTGAGAAGGCGTTTCAACCGCTCTTCGCCCATGAGTGTGTCAAGCGCCGCGGCCGTGGTGCCACCAGGGGACGTCACGTTCGCGCGCAAGGTGACCGGCTCGGCTTCGCTGCGCTTGAGCAGCTCTCCGGCGCCCACCACCGTGGCGCGGGCGAGCCGGGCGCCGAGCTCCGGGGGCAAGCCCGCCGCTGCGGCTGCGGCGGCGAGGCACTCGGTCAGGTGGAAGACGTAGGCCGGACCGGAACCCGAGACGGCCGTCACGGCGTCGATCAGGTCTTCGTCCTCGACCCACTCAACCGCGCCATTGGAGGCGAGAAGCGCCTGCGCCGCCGCCCGCTGGCGCTCGCTCGTCTCGGGCGAAGCGAAGCAGCCCGTCGCACCGAAGCCAACGCTCGCCGGCAGGTTCGGCATCGCCCGGACAATCGCCCCGGCCCGCGTCAGGCGACCGCGCAGGTCGGCCACCGTCTTGCCGGCGAGGATCGAGACGAGAAGCGTCTCGGGAGCAAGGTACCCGTCGAGCCCCGGCGCGGCCTCCGCGAGCCCCTGCGGCTTGATGGCGAGAACGACCACTTCGGGAGGTGTCACCCGCTCTGGATTGAGCGCGATCCCGCGCTCGGCGCAGTAGCTCGCGAGCTCCGGTGAAGCGCGCGGCTCGACGATGATGGTTGACGCCGGATCGAGACCACCTTTGACCCAGCCCTCAAGCATCGCGCCGCCCATCTTGCCCGCCCCCACGAGGACGAGGGAGGTCGGCATCTCAGGGGCTGCGAGGAACATAGCGCGACCTCAAGCGACGATCGGAGGCCCGCCTTAGCGCAGCATCGAGAGGCGCGAAACCTTATCCGCGCTCACGCCTCGCCTTCGGTCTCGAAGAGCACGCTGTCGAGGGCCTCGCGGGCGGTCTGGCCGGCCCAGATCACGAACTGGAATGCCTGGAAGTAGCGCTCGCAAGCATCGATCGCCGACTTCAGCAGCATCTCGCATTGACCGTGCGTCGGCTCCGCACCGCCGGCGAGCAGAAGGGCGTGGCGGAACATCACCACGTTCTCCGAACTCCAGAGGTCGAAGTGACCGACCCAGAGCTGCTCGTTGACGCGGGAGACGAGCTGGACCACCTCGCCCCGGCGCCGCTCGGGCACCTTGAGGTCGAAGGCGCAGGCGACATGGAGTGCCTCCACGTCCTCGATCCAGGTGAAAGAGACGTGGTACTCCGTCCACCGCCCGGACACGGACACGGACATCTCGTCCGTCTCCGCCCGGTCGAAGATCCAATCGCGAAGCGAGGCGAGGCGCTCGACAACGTCGAGGGGATGTTCGCTGCGGGGAGTCTCGTCCAAGTGAAGCTGGGTCATGTCGAATCCTGCTCGCCCGCCGGTGCGGGCCGATGGGAGAGCGGTCAGGAGAGGAAAACATCGCGCGGGAGGCGCGACCGAAGCGTGGATTTACCGTCGGCAGAAGCGTTCAGCAGTCGAGGAAGCCGCTCGCGCAACCATCGCGTCCTGTTCCAGCGATCAGGTTCAGGGGTTTCCGAAGCTGACGCTGTCACAACGGTCGAAGATTCGAGCGCAAGCCACAATCCACCCCTGACACCCTGTCCACAACACAGCGGAGCCGCTGTGGCGAAAGTATGAATCTACCCTGCGGCGCCCGCGCCGAGGCGAGTCTCGAGCGCCTCGACACGGGCGGCGAGCCGCTCGTTGTCTTCGCGTAGCGCAGCGATCAGATCGCGCAGAACCTCGACCTCCTCGCGGCGCGCGAGGTCCATATCGGCGAGCAGCCGTTCGAGCTGGCTCTTGACCACCGTGTCCACCTCGCGGCGCACACCCTGAGCGGCGCCCGCGGCGTCGGTCACGAGACGCGCGAACTCGTCGAGCAGGCGGTTGGAGGTCGAAGGCATCGGAGGGCTCGCGGCGGGTAAGATTCGGCAAAGCCTTATGTGGTGGCAAACCGGCCGGGTCACAACGGGGTTGACGGCCTTCCCGGGCGGGGTGCATCTGCCGGCCGACCCGGACCCTCTCGATGCCGTTCCTTGCCCTGCCCTTTCCGGCGATTGATCCGGTGGCGATCGCCATCGGACCCCTCGCGATCCGCTGGTACGCCCTCGCCTACGTCGTGGGGCTCCTGGGCGGCTGGGCCTATGCCCGGGCGCTGGCGCGCCGCGAGGCGCTCTGGACCGGGCTGAAGCGCCCGACCGACACGGACATCGACGACGTGATCGTCTGGGTCGCCCTCGGCGTGGTGCTGGGCGGACGGCTCGGCTACATCCTGTTCTACAATTTCGGTACCTACCTCTCCCAGCCGACCGAGATCTTCGCCGTATGGCGCGGCGGCATGTCGTTCCACGGCGGCTTTCTCGGCGCGATCCTCGCGCTCGTGCTCTTTGCCCGCTCGCGGGGCTTGAGCGGGCTCGCGATGCTGGACCTCGCCGCCGTGGTCACGCCGATCGGCCTGTTTCTGGGCCGCATCGCCAACTTCATCAACGGCGAACTCTGGGGACGCCCGGCCCCTGACTTCCCCTATGCCGTCGTTTTCCCGCACGCGGGGCCGGTGCCGCGCCACCCGAGCCAGCTCTACGAAGCGTTCGGGGAGGGCCTCGTGCTCTTGATCCTGCTCGGCTTCGCCGCGCGGCGATACGGCTTTCGCCGCCCCGGGCTGATCGGCGGGCTCTTCGTCCTGGGCTACGCGCTCGCGCGGATCGTCTGCGAGTTCTTCCGCGAGCCGGACCCGCAGCTCGGCTTCCTCTTCGGCGACAGCGTCCAAGCCCTCGGCGGCGGTGTCACCATGGGCATGCTGCTCTCGGTGCCGATGGCGCTCGTCGGCGCCGGGACCGTCTGGCTGGCGGCCCGAGGAGCGACCCGGCCGCGCCGGCCGGTCGAGGCGAGCGCGGCGTGACGGCGCTGGCTGAGGAGATCAAGGCACTCATCGCCGCCGAGGGACCGATCGGCCTCGACCGCTACATGGCCCTGTGCCTCGCGCATCCCGTCCACGGCTACTACGTGACCCGCGACCCGCTTGGCGCTGGCGGAGATTTCACGACGGCACCTGAGATCAGCCAGATGTTCGGCGAGCTCATCGGCCTCTGGATCGCCGACACCTGGACCCGCATGGGTTCGCCTGGGGGCGCCCGCCTGGTGGAGCTCGGGCCGGGCCGGGGCACCCTCATGGCGGACGCCTTGCGGGCGTTGCGCGTAGTTCCGGCTTTCCTGGCCGCAGCAAGCGTCCATCTCGTCGAGATGAGCCCTATCCTGCGCGAGAAACAGGCGACTTCCCTTGCCGCAAGCCCCTGCCCCGTCAGCTGGCATGACACGATCGATGCCGTGCCCGCAGGGCCGATGATCGTGGTCGCGAACGAGTTCTTCGATGCCTTGCCCATCCGACAGTTCGTCTTCGCCGATGGCTGGCGCGAGCGCCTCGTCGGCCTCAGCGACGACGCCCTCGCCTTCGGGCTTGCCGCCGAACCCGAGCCTGCCTTGTCCGTCGCCGGCCGGCCCGGCGAGGTCATCGAGTTGCACGGGGCGGGAGCGCTGCTCGCGGCTTCGATCGCGGCCCGCCTCGCCGACCAGGGCGGGGCTGCCCTCATCATCGATTACGGGCACCTTGCCACGGGACGCGGCGACACCTTTCAGGCCGTGCGCGAGCACGCCTTCGTCGACCCGCTCGCCGAGCCTGGCGAGGCCGACCTGACGGTTCACGTCGATTTCGAGCAGCTGCGTCGGGCGGCAAGGGCGGCCCGCGCACACGGCCCGCTCACGCAGCGCGACCTGCTTCTTGCCCTTGGGATCGAAGCCCGGGCCGAGCGCCTCAAAGCGCGCGCGACGCCGCCGCAAGCCGCGGCCATCGACGCCGCGCTCGCCCGTCTGACCGATCCGACCCCCACCGGAATGGGCGCCTTGTTCAAGGCGCTCGCCCTGTCGCGTCCTGATCTTACCGACCTGCCGGGCTTTTCCGGCGCCTGATCCCTTGAGCCGCACCACCCCGATGTTCATCGAAGCTCCCGAACTCGCCGCCTACCCGACCCTGCGGCACGCCTTCTTTACGCGCCAAGGCGGCGTCTCGGAGGGTCTCTATGCGTCCCTGAACGGGGGTCTCGGCTCGGCCGACGACCAGGCCCGGGTGCGCGAGAACCGGCGGCGCATGGCGGAGCAGCTCGAGGTCGCGCCCGAGGCGATGGTGAGCCTGCATCAGGTCCATTCTGCAGTCGCGATCACCGTCGATACGCCCTGGACGGGCGAGCGGCCGAAGGCCGATGCCCTGGTCACGGCGACTGAGGGGCTGGCGCTCGCCATCGCAACCGCCGATTGCGGCCCCGTCCTCTTCGCCGATCCGGAGGCGCGGGTGATCGGTGCCGCTCACGCAGGTTGGCGCGGCGCCGTCCACGGCGTCCTCGAGGCGACGCTTCACGCTATGGAAGAGCTTGGAGCCCGCCGGAGCGACATCACTGCTGTGCTGGGTCCGACCATCGGCCCCAATGCCTACGAGGTCGGCCCCGAATTCGTCGCTCAACTGCTTGAGGCCGACGCGTCGAATGACGGCTACCTGCGCCCGAGCACGCGTGAGGGCCACGCCTATTTCGACCTCCCCGCCTATATCGTGGCGCGGCTGAGGACGGCCGGCGTCGGCGTGGTCGCCGATCTTGAGCTTTGCACCTATTCGGACGCAGAGCGCTTCTACAGCTATCGGCGCACGACCCACCGCGGCGAGCCGGATTACGGCCGGCTCATCTCCGCCATCGCGCTGAGCCCGCCCTCGCTCATTCCTTGATGCCCACCACGTCCGGGGTCTGCCAGTTCAGGTGCTGCCCCCCATCGACGGCCAGCATCTGACCGGTGATGCTGCGCGCCCGGGCGAGGTAGAGCACCGCGTCGGCGACCTCCTCCGGGCTTGCGCCGCGTCCGAGCGGCAAAGCAGCGCTCTGCCGGGCGAAATCGGACTCGTCCTGGCGCGCCCCGGTCAGCGTCGGCCCGGGTCCGACGGCATTGACCCTCACCCGCGGCGCCAGCGCCTGCGCCATCGTTTTGGTGGCCGTGAAAAGGGCGGCCTTGGTCAGGGTGTAGGAGAAGAACTGCGGCGTGAGCTTCCAGACGCGCTGGTCGATGACGTTCACCACGGCCCCTTCAGCTCCCGGCGGCAGTTGCCGGGCGAGGTCGCGGGCCAGGAAGGCCGGCGTGCGCAGGTTGACGGCGAAGTGCCGCTCCCAGCGCGCGTGATCGAGGGTTTCGAGCGCGTCCTCCTCGAACTCCGAAGCGTTGTTGACGAGGAGCGTGACCGGCCCGAGAGCCCGGCCGGCCTGCGCCATCAGGCCGTCCACGGCTGCGGCGTCGGCCAGTTCCGCCCGGACGACCACGGCCCGGCCGCCATCCCGGATCAGCGCGTCCCGCAAGGCCCCCGCTTCGGCAGTTGATCGCCGGCAATGGATCGCGACGGCGTAGCCCTGGGCAGCGAGCTGTCGGGTGATTGCGGCCCCGATGCGCTTCGCGCCTCCCGTAATCAGAGCGACTTCGTTCATCATCGGCCCACCGTGGATCGCACTCTCGATGCATCATTTACGATCTGAAACGGAAAGTGATCACATATCCGCCCGGTTTTCTTCGGCCCACCTGAACCTGAGAGCCTGCTCGACGTTATCGGCGCGGCAAAGCCAAGGGGATCAAGCTTGCACAGTGTCGCCATCATCTCGCCACGGCCGGTGCCGAAGGCGTGGTCGCTGCGCAACAGACCTGACCAGGCTGCCAGCTTATAACCCGCCTATCGCGGGACCCGGCTCCGGCTCGGATCGAAGGGCCACCGGGTCACAAAGAAAGGGACTGACATGAAGAAGATCCTTCTGGCCGGCACGGCCCTCGCCTTCGCGGCGACCGCTGCCTCGGCCGCCGATCTCCCCCGCCGCAGCGCGCCGGCTCCGGTGCCTTACGTTGCCATTCCGGTCTTCACCTGGACCGGCTTCTACGTCGGCGTGAACGCTGGCTACGCCGGCGACAAGTTCGAGTACCCCTTCTCCGTGACGCCCGTCGGCGGCCCGGCCGTCGTGACCGGCGCCGCGAGCCTGAACTCCTCCGGCTTCCTCGCCGGCGGCACGGTCGGCTACAACTGGCAGTTCGGCGGCAACTGGGTCCTCGGCCTCGAGGCCGACTACCAGTGGGCGAACGTCGAGGGTAAGCTCGGCATCGGCGCCAACTTCGGCGGCGGCGCTCTGAACGCCTCGCTCGGCTCCGAGATGACGCAGTTCGGCACCGTCCGCGCCCGCGTCGGCTACGCCTTCGACCGCGCTCTCGTCTACGTGACCGGTGGTTGGGCCTACGGCCGCACGAAGTCCGGCATCACCGCCAACCTCGGCGGCTTCGGCGGCGGCGCCTTCGGCGTCTCCCTGTCCGACAGCAACAGCGGCTGGACGCTGGGCGGCGGTCTCGAGTACGCGCTCACGAACAACATCTCGTTCAAGACCGAGTACCTCTACGTCGATCTGGGCGACACGAACCTGATCAACACGAACCTCGGCGGCGCCGTCCTCCGTCTCGACGCCGAGACGAAGGCTCACATCGTCCGCGCGGGCATCAACTACCGCTTCTGGTCGCCGGCTGGCGGCGCGGTCGTCGCCCGCTACTGAGATCGAACTTCGGTTCGAAGCGAAGCCCGGCCGAAAGGCCGGGCTTTTTCTTTTGCGCCGCTTCCAGGCGCGGACATGAAAAAAGCCCGGCGGAGCCGGGCTTTTTCGATTCG
>DATCMH010000003.1:0-19968 GCA_036563505.1 Beijerinckiaceae bacterium | reverse complement strand
ACAGGTCAGAACCGGGCCGCGCGCCGAGGCTGAGACGACCCACGCGCTCGTCGAAGGCCAGCGACCGCTCTGTGGGCCGCGAACGCTGCCGGGCTGCTCCGGGCCAGAACACGGCGCGGCCACTGTGCGCTGAAAGCGGTCATCGGTCCGACGGGTGGCCGTCCTCACAAACCGACCCGCGGACCGTCGCGCTAACGCAATCGTTCGTCCGCCCGCAGTTTCGCCTCAAGCGCCGACATGAACGGGTTCAGCTTCGGAGAGTCCAACCGCGCGCCCGGGTACATGGCCCGGTTGTCAACGCCCTGCGGCGAGTCGTCGAGTGGCACCTGCACGAGCGTGCCACGCCCGAGACAAGGCGCTGCATCCAGCCTGACCTGCACGGTCACGGTACCAGATAGTAAAGGACGCTGCCACGACGATGCCGGCCGACATCTCGCCTCTGGTGCGCAAGATCGCCAGCGTCAGCCTGTTCACGGTTGAGGCCACCTACATGCACCTTCGAGCATGAGCCGGAGGGCAGGCCAGCTCAGCTCGACGCGGGTGTTCAGCCACCGATGCACGCCTGCGCAGTGTTTGGGCGACGGCGATCACGATGAACGACGCATGCAAGTTGAAGGAATGGTTGAACACAACGGGCAGAGCCGCGGCGCGCAGGGAGCAGACATCGCGTTCAGGCAGACGGACCGAACCCAGCGCGGCGACAGGCGTTAGGGTCCGTCCCCTGCACCTCGAGGTCTGCCGTGATCGACGTCGTCGAAGTATTCTGGAATGCCAGGCCTTGTCTTGAGCGTGCAGGCGTAAAGCCGAACCTTCTGACGCACGACGCACGGTCCGGACGGCTGTTCGATGAGGTACGGCGAGCAGTGATGGATGCCTTCCCAGGCCGGCCGACCCTGGTCCGTATCGCTGTACGCAAGAGTGATCGCGATGACGACGGCCTAAGGGTCAAGGGGAACGGAGCCACGGGCAGCGTGGATATCGACGGCCTTCGACGGGTGATCCAGCAGGCTGTCGACAGAGCGGTGTTGCCCAAGGCCTTATAGCTGTATCAACCTCGTCGACGAGCACGAATTGCCAAGGCCGATGCCCCCGGCGACCTCCCCGGAATGAGCGCAGCCATGCGCTTTCTCATCGCCGAGAGCGAGCCACCGGAGGCGCGCCAGAAGCGCCGTGTGAGCGTGGGTCGCTCCTCGGGCGAGACCTATCTCGACCTGCTGGCGACACTCGTCCCCGGCGCCTGTTGCACCCGAGTCAAGCCAGCGGACGCGGGAGCCGACCTGCCGAGCGGCGAGGCGCTCGCTGGCTACGATGCCGTGTTCCTCACGGGGTCACCGCTGCACCTGTATCAGGAGACCCCGGAGACCAGACGGGAGGTGGGCTTCATGCAGGCCATCTTCGCGTCCGGCACGCCGTCGTTCGGCTCGTGCGCGGGGCTCCAGCTCGCCACCGTCGCGGCCGGAGGCCGAGTGCGCCCGGGGGCGAGGGGCCGGGAGGCCGGCTTTGCCCGCCGCATCACGCCCACGGTCGCCGGCGCGAGCCATCCTCTGCTGCGGGGCCGGCCCGCGTCCTTCGACGCGCCGGCGGTGCACACCGACGAGGTCGAGCATCTGCCTGACGATAGCCGCCTGCTTGCGAGCAACCGGCTGACGCCGGTGCAGGCCGCCGAAATCCGGCACGGGGCCGGGGTGTTCTGGGGCGTGCAGTACCACCCCGAGATCAGCCTGGACGAAGTGGCCGGGGCCCTGCAACGCCAAGCGGACGACCTCGTCGAGGACGGCCTTGCCCGGTCCAAGGACGATCTCGCAAGCTACGTCGCCCACATCGAGGCTCTGCATCGCGAGCCACACCGGCGCGATCTCGCTTGGCGCTTGGGCCTCGACGAGGAGGTCACCGATGCTCGCCGGCGCACCGCCGAGCTGCGCAACTTCGTCGAGCACCTTGTCGGCCCGACTCGGTCAAACCGGGGCAGGATCTAAAAGGACCCCGATAGACTGCGTGAGCCAGCGGCCCGGCACTTCTGGGGATCACAAGCTTCCACGCTCCGGCTTTTGTGCAGTGCAGCAACCATTGCGTCGGCCGCGCGTTCTCCCTGCTCAGTACATACGGAACGAGCGCATGTCCCACCGGGAGACGAGAGCTGACGCGACTGCGCGCCTTCAGGGCCGGCACCAACCCCTCATCGACGGGGGACGGAAGGACTTCTCGCCCAGCCGCTGGGGTTGGCTTGCACCGGTTCTCGCCGGCTGCGCGGCCGTCGCTGGCGTTGCCGTTCTCTACAATCGCAAGCGCACCGCCGAAGCCGAACGCGAGACCCCGCCCATCGGACGCTTTCTGACCGTTGACGGAGTGCGATTGCACTACCTCGAACGCGGCCAGGGGTCTCCGGTCGTGCTGATCCATGGCAACGGCACGATGATCCAGGACTTCGTGGTGAGCGGCCTTGTGGACCGGCTTGCGGCTCGGCACCGGGTCATCGTCATCGACCGACCAGGCTACGGTTACAGCAGCAGGCCCCGGGGCTTCTGGACGCCTCGTGCCCACGCCACCCTGTTCAAGGCAGCGCTCAAGCAGCTTGGGGTGACACAGGCCACCGTGATGGGGCACTCGTGGGGCACGCTGGTCGCCGTCGCTCTCGCGCTGGAGAGCCCGGACCTGGTCCGCAGTCTCGTACTCGCCTCCGGCTACTACTACCCGACGCTGCGCGCCGACACCTTCCTGTTCTCGCCACCAGCGATCCCAGTGGTTGGGGACGCGATGCGCTACACGGTCTCGCCGCTGGTCGCTCGGGCCATCCTGCCGGCACTCGTGAAGCAGATGTTTGCGCCTGCCAAGGTGACCCGGAGCTTCGACGAGCGCTTCCCCAAGGCGATGATGCTCCGGCCTCAGCAATTGCGCGCCGCGGCGGAGGACGCCGCTCTCATGACGCCGACGGTCACCGAGTTGCAGCACCATTACCACGAGCTGCACATGCCCGTGACGATGATCACAGGGGCCGACGACCAGATCGCGGACTTCGGCCGCCAATCGGAGCGCCTGCACCGCGAGCTGCCCCATAGCGAGCTGATCGTGCTGCCCGGACTGGGCCACATGGTGCACCACCTCGCTCCGGACGAGGTGGTCTCAGCGATCGAAAGGGGGGCCAAGCCAAGATCGGAGCGGCGTTCGGGTCAGCAAACGCGGCCGACGCCGGGGAAGCATGCCAACGCGCAGAGCGCCTGAACCATCCGCGTCATCAAGGGGGCGAGAGTTCGGTCCTGCAAGGCCCGGACCTTCTGACCGATAGTCTCGTCAGAAGCGCTGGGTGATCGCGTCAGCCCGAAGGATCGAGCGACTTCGCGACGACCTCCTTCTTGGGCTGAGGCAGCAGCTTCATAGTCAGGATGAAGGCCGACAGGGGCCACTCGAACTCGCTCCGGCTTGTGCCAGGGGCGAACGGCACCGACCTGCCCGAAAGCACACGATGGCAGATGTACAACGATCGGTGTTTGCGCCGGTCGCCGCGGTACGAGCGCGTGATGCTGCCGCTTGTCCTGCTGTGCCGCTGCCATTGCGTGCTGGCCGATCCCAAGAGGGTGCAAGCGCCTAGCGCGCCAGCATGGCCATGATCTGGCGTCTCAGCATCAGCCCCGCCACAAGTGCCTAAGTGTCGGCCGGGTTTGTGTTCAGATGGGGTAGATCCCTTACCTCCGGCTGCCCTGGACCATCCGAAGTGCTCCCGCCGTGGGTGGCAATCGGGCGGGCCGCCTTCGGTCAGGCCTCGACGGCTCGCAGCGGCCTTGGTCCATCAAGGGCAAGGCATTGCGGGCAGCTCAGGGCATGACCAACGAAGCGCAGGTCTTTCGTGGCTCCCGTCCAGCCGCACACGCACTGCCAGGCCGTAATAGCCCGCGGCGGGCCAGCGCCCCCCGCCGTCCCGGCGAGGTGATCGGACCAGCGGCGCGTCTCGGCAAGCTCGTTCGTAGCGCGCCTGTTATTCTTGCGCGCGACCGTTGGCGTGTCGCCCATGCCGATCCTTCCAAATGGAAAAGGCGGCCGAAGCCGCCTTGAAGGGGAGCCGCATGTGGGGGCAGAACTGCGGTCCGCATCGTCAACGGCGGCCAGCAAGCGACGTTCCAAATGGGCGCAAACGGCCGGAGGGCGGGCACCGCTCCGACCGTTCACGTGACGCCCCTTGGCTGAGCCGCGAGTGCAACGCATCTAGGCCGGAGCCGTTCCGAACGGCCGAGCGAAGCGTTGAACCCAAGCGCCACGACGCCTCGTCGACAAGCCTGGCAAGGGTCGCGAGACTGTCTGCCGGGAGGTGGGGCAAAGCAGCTCCCCGGAGAGGCTCACGGCTTGAGCATCAGCTGAATCCAGGTGTCGAAGAACCGATTTCGTTTGCGCTCGTCCAAGAAGATCAGGGAGGCCGGGCTCAAGGGAATGATGTGAACCGTTCCGCTCGGTCCGGGCTCAGTGCGTGCGGCGGCCATTCGCCGTAGGGCCGTGGGTCCGATGAGGCCCTGGCCCTCGTCCGACAGGACGAAATTCACGAAAGCCGCCGCCAGTTCGGGTTCGAGCGCCGTGCGAGGGATGAGCAGGGTGCGCAGGACGGCAAGCCGGTAGTCCTGCGGTTCAATCAGAGCAAGGCCGCGCTCGCGGGCCGCTTCGGTGACGTCGGCCGAAGCGGCGACGTTGTAGGCGATGCTCGCTTCCCCGCGCTGCAGAGCGCCCAGGATCTCGAATGTTTCCGCGGCGACCTGCACCTCCGCGTCGCCCATGGCCTTGGTCAGGCGCCAGAACACCGGCGCGATCAAGGAGTCGAAGGTGGCGAAGACGTAGCCCATGCCGTTGAGACCGACGTGATAGGTGATCACGCGCCGGCGGAACCGCTCTGGCTGGGTCTCAAGGAGCTGGGCGAAGCGCAGGCGTGTGCGAGGCGGCTCGTCGTCAGTGAAGGCGCGCGGGTCGTAGATCGTCACCACGGGCTCGAAGGTGGCCGCGAAGAGTTCCTCGCGCCAGCGCGCCCAGGGCGGAAGCCGCTCAGTTTCGCCGGAGCGATGGCTCCGGGCGAAGCCGTCATTGACGAGCTTGACCTGTCGATCGACGGCCGCGCTGACGACGAGGTCGGGACCCGCGCCCGCCGCCGCCGCCGTGACGACGGCTTGACTGAGGAGGCCCGAGTTCTGCTCCGTCAGCTCGACCGTGACGGACGTGTTCTTTGCTTGGAATGCCCGGATGAGGCGGCGCAGGGTGGGAACTTCCCCGTCTGCCGCAACGCGCAGCGTTGCGGCAGCCCCGCCCGGGGCCGGCCAGGTCTCGCTGCGCGCGTCGGCCCGGCTACCAGGTCCGAAGAGCGCGACCAGGCAGCCGAACGCCGCGGCCGCGACGAGGCTGGCCGACGCGGCGCTCGTTCGTCTCGCGCCGACGACCGGCCAGGCCGCCGTGACGGTGAGTCCGCCTTCGGGCCGGTTGGCCAGGGTCAACCTGCCCCCGCTCGCCTCGACGGCGCTCTTCGCGATGCTGAGCCCGAGGCCTGAGCCGGCCGTCCCGAGCGCGCCCGCGCCCCGCTTGAAGCGCTCGACGACCGTGCCGATTTCCAGGGCGGGAATGCCCGGGCCCTCGTCCATGACAGCGAGGCCGACGTCGCGCTCAGCGCGAAACAGCGCGACGGTGACGGGGCCGTCCGAGTATTTTAGTGCATTGTCGACGAGGTTGAGGAGCATTTCGCGCAAGGCGAAGGCGTCAGCTTGCACGAGTGGTTCCCCGTCGGAGCCGAGCCTTGCCGTATCGATGCTCAGTCGCGTGACAGCGGCCTCGTCCAGGCGCTCGCGAACCTCATCCACTAGTTCGAGAAGGTCGACGGGAGCAGGGCCTTGCGTCTGCGACCTGTGAGCCAGGGTGGCCTCGGTGAGGAGCTGGTTCACGACCTGGGTCGCAGCGACGGCATTGGCGTGGACGCGCCGCAGGCGACGCTGGACGGCCTGCGGCTCCGCTTCCGAGAGCGCGAGTTCCGCCTGGGCCCGCAGCGACGCCAGAGGCGTGCGGATCTGATGTGCTGCATCCGCGGCGAGACCTCGGACCCGGTCGAGAAGGCCGGCGAGCCGCCCCATGAAGCCGTCCAGGGCTGCGAGCAGAGGACCGATCTCACGAGGCAGAGGCGTTCGGATCGGGGTCAGGTCCGTCGGTGCGCGGTCGCGTAGCTCGGCCTCGAGGGCCCGGAACGGGGCAAAGGCCCAGTGCAGCCCCGCCCAAACAAGGAGCAACGCCAGGGCGCTCAGCGCCAGGTTCGCGGCCATGGCGTTGCGGAAGAGCTGGAGGGTGAGTGCTTGCCGCGCCTCTAGCGTCTCCGCGACCTGGATCGTAGCGAAGCCCTCAAGCCCAAGGGTCGAGACGTAGCGCCCGGCCGTGGCGAGGCGGATCGGGCTGCCGCGGTAATCGGCTGTGACGAAGTCCGGTTCGGGCGTTCGGGCGCGGGGCCGGTCGAAGCCGAGGTCGAAGTAGCCGGTCAGGAAAGCGCCATTCGGCCCGGCGACGCGATAGAAGACGCGATTGGGGCCAGACGTTCCGAGAATGGCGAGCGCCGCGTAAGGAACGTCGACCGTGACCGCGCCTTCCTCGATCTGAACGGCGTCGGCAATCGAGAGGGCCGCGGCGCCCAGCACTCGATCGAAGGCCTCGTCCGCGGCGCGGGTGGCAAAGCCGTAAGCGAGAAGGGCGATCACGCCCGTGATGAGCGACAGAAGCGTCACGGCCCCGATCAGGATTCGGGTGCGAATGGAATAGGGCCGCCCCGTCATCGCGGCGCCCTCGGCCGCATGATGTAGCCCTCGCCACGGGCGGTCGCGATCTCCACCGAGGCGCCGGGGCCGAGCTTTTTGCGCAGGCGCGAGACGTAAAGCTCGACGGCGTTCGGGGAGGCGTCCTCGTCGGAGCTGAACAGGTGCTCAATCAAGCGGTCCTTGCTCACGACCGATCCGAGACGGCCGAGCAGAACCTCGAGCAGGCGGAACTCGCGCCGGCCGAGATCGACGGGCGCCTCGGCGACCGTCACGGTTCGGGCAGCGGCGTCAAAGATCAGGTTGCCGTGCGTCACCTTGCTCGCCGGCATGCCGAGGGGCCGGCGCAGGAGCGCCCTCACGCGCGCCTCGAGCTCCCGCAGGTCGAAGGGCTTCACGAGGTAATCGTCCGCCCCGAGGTCGAGGAGCGAGACCTTGTCGTCGATCTGCGAGCGCGCGGTTACCACCAGGACCGGGGTGCGGTCCTGCCGCGCCCGGAGGCCGCTCAGCACCTCGAAGCCGCTGCGGCCCGGGAGCATGATGTCGAGGACAACGAGGTCGAAGGGCTGAGCGCCGAGGCGCTCGATCGCCTCAACGCCGTTTTGCACCCAATCGACCGCGTGGCCGGCCCGATGCAAGACCGTCTGCATCGCTTCACCGAGATCGTGGGTGTCCTCGACGAGGAGAAGGCGCATGGGCTCTCAGGCGTTTGACAGGCGGGTGACAGGTTCGCGCGCTAGCCTTCCCGTTCGAAGCGAGAAGAGCCAGCAACCGGCTCCCGACTTTGGAGGAAAGCCATGATGAGCGGCAAGACCGCCGGTGCCGTGCTGGGCGTCGCCCTCGGCGCGGCCCTGAATGCCCTGACCACGCCGGTCCTGGCCCAGCAGGACGCTGGATGCTCCAACCGAGGCCAGCTTGATACGAATTACTGCGATGAGGACCGTGACCTCGTCGCAGACGCGCCGAAGGATCCGAAGCGCTGGCGCGACCCATCCTCGCTGGTGTGGGCCTACACGCCCGTCGAGGATCCGGCGGTCTACGCCAACATCTTCAAGCCGTTCACGGACCACTTGCAGGCCTGCACCGGCAAGCGGATCGTCTACTACCCGGTCCAGTCAAACTCGGCCGAGATCGAGGCGATGCGCTCAGGGAGGCTGCATTTCGCCGGATTCTCCACCGGCCCGACGGGCTTCGCGGTCAATATGGCCGGCGCCGTGCCTTTCGCGGCGAAGGGTCTCGGGGGCGAGGTGCGGGGCTATCACCTGATCGCCGTCGTGAGGTCGTCGAGCTCCTACAAGTCGCTCGCCGACCTCAAGGGCAAGAAGGTCGCTCATACCTCACCCTCCTCGAATTCCGGCAACCTCGCCCCGCGCGTCCTCTTCCCAGAACAAGGGCTCACCCCCGACACGGACTACAAGCCGCTGATGTCAGGCGGTCACGACAAATCCGTGCTCGGCGTGGTATCTGGCGACTACGACATGGGCGCGGTCGCCTCCGACGTCTACGACCGCATGGTGACCCGCGGCACGGTCAAGGGCGACGATTTCCGGATCATTTACAAGAGCCCGATTTTCCCGACCTCGTCGTTCGCGCATGCCCACGACCTTAAGCCGGAGCTCGCGACGAAGCTGAAGGAATGCTTCTTCTCGTTCCGCTTCACGCCGGAGATGACGAAGGAGTTCAACGGCGACGACCGCTTCCTGCCCATCTCCTACAAGGATACCTGGGCGGTGGTGCGAGAGGTCGCCGAGAAATCGGGCACGCCGTACAACAAGGCGGCTTACGAGGCCGAGTCACGGCGAGAGGCGGAGGCTGCGGCCAAGAAGACGCAGTCGCCTGCGCCGGCTCCCGCTGCTCCGAAGCCGTGAGCGGGAGCCTCACGGTGAACAGTGTCCCGACCCGCGCAAGCCTGCCTCAGGGCGCGGGAGGGGCCGCCACGCAGGCCCTCTCGGGCGCGCTCCTGATCCGCAACCTGCGCAAGGAGTACCGGGCCGGTCAGCCCGTTCTGAAAGACGTGTCGCTTGCCGTCGAGGGACGCGGCATCACGGCCATCATCGGGCCGTCCGGCACGGGCAAGTCGACCCTGATCCGTTGCGTCAACCGCCTCGTCGACCCGACGTCCGGCGAAATCTGGTTCGCTGGTCAGGACCTCGCCGCCTTGCGCGGCAAGGACCTGCGGACGGCACGCCGGCGCATCGGAATGGTGTTCCAGGAGTACAATCTCGTCGAGCGCCTCAGCGTCATCGAGAACGTGCTCTGCGGCCGGCTCGGCTACCTGCCAGCCTGGCGAGCCTTCCTGCGCCGCTTTCCCGAGGAGGACGTCGCCCGCGCTTTCGACCTTCTCGACGGCGTGGGCCTCGGCGCCGAGTTCGCGACGCGGCGCGCCGACCGCCTCTCCGGCGGCCAACGTCAGCGCGTCGGCATCGCTCGCGCCGTGATGCAGGGGCCCGAGCTCATGCTCGCCGACGAGCCGACCTCCTCGCTCGATCCCAAAACCTCGGTCGAGATCATGGAGCTGATGGCGCGGCTCTCCGCCGAGCGCGGGATCCCGGTGATCGTCAACATTCACAACGTCGATCTCGCGCGGCGCTTCGCCAACCGGATCATCGGGATGTCGCGGGGCGAGATCGTCTTCGACGGGCCGCCGGAGGCCTTGGAGGACCATCATCTGCAAGTGGTCTACGGCGGCGAGGGCTGGCTGACGTGAGCGGCACTCTCGCCACGGCGGGCAGCTTTCGGACGAAGGCTTTTCCGGCCCGCTGGCCGGTGCGCCTCGCCTGGATCGGCCTGGCCGTCTACGCGCTCTACGCCGCCTCGATCCTCGACGTGACGTGGCCGCGCTTCGTGCAAGGGCTCGACAACGGCGCGCGGTTCCTCGACCGCATGTTCCCGCCCAACATCAAGCCGGACAAGCTCGCGCTCCTGTGGACCGGCATGGTCGAGAGCATCCAGATCGCGGTGCTGTCGACGTTCTTCGGCATCCTGGGGTCCCTGCCGCTCGGGCTCGTGGCCGCCCGCAACCTGACGCCGCCCTGGCTGTCGTGGACGGCCCGCGGCGTCATCGCGGTCTTTCGCTCGTTCCACCACGTCATCGTCGCGATCCTGTTCGTGAAGGCTGTGGGCTTCGGGGCGCTCGCTGGCATCCTGGCCCTCATCATCGGAACGATGGGCTTCGTCTCCAAGCTCTTCGCCGAGGCCATCGAGGAGATGTCGATGAAGCAGGTGGAGGCCGTGCGCGCGACGGGTGCCTCCTTCATGAGCGTGCTCGCGATGGGCGTGTTCCCCCAGGTGATGGCGCGCTTCGTCGGCTTCTCGACGTATCAGCTCGACTCCAACTTGCGGAACTCGACCATGGTGGGCCTGGTCGGCGGCGGTGGGATCGGCGCGACGCTGTTCACCGCTTACCAGCGCTTCGACTACGACTTCGTCCTCACCATCCTCATGGCCATCATCGCGGTCATCATGCTGGCCGAGGTGGCAGCCGGCCGCCTGCGGAGGATCTTCCAGTGAGCGCCGGGACCGCCTTCGCTGCGCCTGAGCGGCGCTGGGAGCGCTTCACCCCGGCCGAGCGTGCCGCGAGAGCCGTCGTCTACGTGCTGACGGCAGTCGCCGTCGTTTGGTCGCTGCGCACGATCGAGATCATCCCCGAGTTCCTCTACGACGCGCCGGAGCAGACGGCAGACCTTTTCGTGCGCATGTGGCCCTTCGACTGGGCCTTCTACCCGAAAGCGGTGCACGCCGCCCTGATCGAGACCTTTCACACGGCGACACTCGGGACGCTCCTGGCGCTGGCGCTGGCCTTGCCCTTTTCGTTCCTCGCCGCCCGCAACTTCACGCGCTCGGCGCTGCTGAACTGGTTCGCCCAGTTCGTGTTCGTGTCATCGCGCTCGGTAAACTCCCTGATCTGGGCGCTGCTCTTCGTCGCGATCTTCGGTCCGGGGCCGCTGGCCGGGACGCTTGCCATCGCTTTTCGCTCCATCGGCTTCGTGGGCAAGCTGTTCGGGGAGGCCTTGGAGGAGGCGCAGAGAGGCCCGATCGAGGCGCTGACCGCCGCGGGCGCGCCGCGCTCCATGATCCTCGTCAAGGGCTACTGGCCTCAAGTTGAGCCCGCCTTCTGGTCCGTGGCCCTGCTGCGCTGGGACATCAACATCCGTGAGTCCGCCGTGCTCGGCCTCGTCGGCGCCGGCGGCATCGGCGTCGCCCTCGATGCGGCGCTGAACAACCTGTACTGGGACCAGGTCGGGCTCATCCTCGCCGTGATCTTCGCCGTCGTCATCGCGACGGAGTTCGTCACCTCCTTCATCCGCTCGAAGGTCCTGTGAGGCCGGATGGACGGTGCCGACAACACCTCGAGCGCGACCTCCTCCGATCCAGACGGCCCGGAGGACATTCTTCGGCAGGTGGCGGCGCTTCCGCTGCGGTGGATCGAGGGCCGCTGTGAGGTCCTGCTCGTGACCTCGCGCGAGACCCGCCGTTGGATCATCCCGAAAGGCTGGCCCATGGCGGCGCTGAAGGACCGCAAGGCCGCCGCGCTGGAGGCCAAGCAGGAGGCCGGCGTCGTTGGCCGGGTCGGCCGGGCGCCGATCGGCACGTTTCTCTACTGGAAGCGTCGGGAGCGCCACTTCGACCTCGTGCGCGTCGACGTCTATCCCCTGGCAGTGGAGCGGCACCTGTCGCGGTGGAAGGAAAAGGGGCAACGCGACCTGCGCTGGTTCGGCCTGGACGAGGCGGCGCGCCTGGTTGGCGAACCGGGCCTCGCGACCCTCGTCGCGGGATTGGCGGATGTGAACCTCACGTCCATCCTGGCGACGGCGCCCACGGCAGAGACGACCCCGAAAAGCAAAAGCAAAGCCAAGACCAAGGGCAGGAAGGCAGGGAGGACAGCATGAAATCCATCGCGCTCGCGGCCGGCGTTTTCGTCGGTGCGCTCGTCGCTGCGGCCGGAGGCGCGGCCGCGCAAGGCTCCGTCAACGTTTATTGCTCGGTGCAGGTCGAGTGGTGTCAAGCGGCCGCCACGGCCTTCGAGAAGGCGACGGGCACCAAGGTCAACATGACCCAGAAGGGCTCGGGCGAAACGCTCGCCCAGATCCGGGCCGAGGCGCAGAACCCGAAGGGCGACGTCTGGTTCGGCGGCACGGGGGATCCCCACCTCATCATGGCGGAGGAGGGCTTGAGTGAAGTCTACGAGTCGCCGCGCCTGAAGGAAGTGCAGGACTGGGCACTCAAGCAGTACGAGGCGGCCAAGAAGCGCTCGGTCGGTGTCTATTCCTCCGCCATCGGCTTCGGCTTCAACAAAGAGATCCTGGCCAAGAAGAACCTGCCGGCGCCTGCGTGCTGGGCCGATCTCGTCAAGCCGATTTACAAAGGTGAGATCCAAGTCGCCAACCCGAACTCGTCGGGGACGGCGTACGTCATCATCGCGACGGTGGTGCAGTTGATGGGCGAGGAAAGGGCATTCGAATACCTGAAAGCCTTGCACGCCAACGTGAATGCCTATGCGCGAACGGGCGTCGGTCCGGTCAAGGCCGCGGCTCGTGGCGAAACAGGCATCTCGTTGACCTTCGTTCACGACGCCGTTCAAGAGGCCAACGCTGGCTTCCCGATCGGGACCGCCACGCCCTGCGAGGGCACCGGCTACGAGATCGGCTCGATCTCCATCGTCAAGGGCACGCGCAATCTCGCCAATGCCAAGAAGTTCTACGATTGGGCGCTCAGCCCCGAGGCCCAGAGAATCGGCTTCGAGGTGGCCAAGCAGCTCCAGATGCCGTCGAACAAGGCGGCGCCCCTCCCGCCGGGCGCGCCGGATCTGACGAAGATCAAGCTCGTGAACTATGACTTCGTGAAGTACGGCCAGGCCGCCGAGCGCAAGCGCCTGCTCGACCGCTGGGACCGCGAGGTCGGCAGCTTGCCGCGCTGATCCCCGTCGCCCCGTCGCGCGAGATCCGGAGCCTGCGGTGATGCGCTTCGACAGACCCGCTCTTGCCTGGTGGCTGCTCGCCTTGGCCGGCGTCGTCGTCCTGCCCTGGCACATGCAGCAGGACGGCCTCGGACTGGGCGCGTGGCGCGCGCTCGCGACCGATGACGCGGACGCCGCCTCCGCGCTCGGCCAGGCGATCGGACACGGACGCTGGTGGTTCTGGCCGACGATCCTCGCGCTCGCCGCCGGCCTGCCTGGCTTAGGTCCGATCCTTCCGCGCCGGCGCCGTGGGCGCATCCTTGCGCTGGCCGGAGGCGCGGGCCTCCTCACCCTCGTCCTGCAGGCTTGGCTCGTCGGCCTGCGCGGCTGGTCTTATCCTGGCCTCGCGGCGACCTTCGGCGAGCTGGGTAACCGGCAGTTCGGCATAGGCCTCGGCGGCGCGCTCACCTTCCTCGGCTTCCTCTTCCTCCTGACAGAAGGTCTCTCGCTCCTCGGCCGGTTCGGCGGCGACCGCTTCGTCGCCGGTGCCGTCGGGTTGCTCGCCGCCTGCATCTTGCTGTTCACGGCTTGGCCGGTGGTCACCGTTCTCGGGCAGGTCCTGGCCGTACCGGAGGGCCAGAACGCGGCTGCCGCGATCGCTGATCGCTTCGCCGGGCCCAAGGTCTGGGGCTTGGCCTGCCTATCGGGCGGGAGCTCCTGCGGGGCGGCCTGGAACACGCTTGCCCTGGCGCTTGCCGTCGCGACCTCCTGCACCCTGCTCGGCCTGGCGTTTGCCCTCATCGTCACCCGCACGGGCTTTGCCTACAAGCGGGCGCTACGCCTTCTGACGGTACTGCCGATCATCACGCCGTCCTTCGTGGTGGGCTTAGGCCTGATCTTGATTTTCGGGCGCTCGGGGCTCGTCAACCAGGCCGTCGAGGCTGTGACGGGCACCGGCCTTGGGCGCTGGATCTACGGCTTCCCGGGCGTCTGGCTTGCCCAAACTTTTAGCTTCACGCCGACCGCCTTCCTGGTGCTGATCGGCGTCGTCGAGGGCATCTCGCCGACAATGGAGGAGGCGTCGCAGACCTTGCGCGCCTCGCGTCTTCGCACCTTTGCGACCGTGACGCTCCCTCTGATGCGTCCCGGCCTCGCGAACGCCTTCCTCATCGCCTTCGTCGAGAGCTTGGCCGATTTCGGCAACCCGATCGTGCTGGGCGGCTCCTTCGGTGTGCTCTCGACGGAGATCTTCTTCGCGGTCGTGGGCGCCCAAGCCGAGTTCGGCCGCGCGGCGGCGCTCGCTCTCATCCTTTTGGGTTTCGCGCTCGGCGCATTCCTCGTTCAGCGCCGGGTGGTGGGGCGCCGGTCCTACGTATCGATGGCGGGCAAGGGCGATGGCGGCTTGAGCCAGCCCTTGCCCGACGGCGTGCGCCGCGCCGCGGTCGCCGTCGCGGTGCCCTGGGCGGTTCTCACGGTGACGGTCTATGTTCTGGCGCTGGCTGGCGGCTTCGTGAAGGTCTGGGGCCGGGACTGGACGCCGACGCTCTCCCACTTCGCCCGTGCCTTCGCCGTCGAGAGCGGGCCAGCCGGGCTGATCTGGTCGGGCGGGGCCTGGGCCTCGCTCTTCACGACGTTAAAGCTCGCCGCGATCGGCGCGCCGCTCACGGCAGGGCTCGGCCTCCTCGCCGCGTGGCTCTTTGCCCGCCAGCGCTTTGCGGGGCGCACGGCGCTTGAGTTCGCGCTGATGCTCACCTTCTGCGTCCCGGGTACGGTGATCGGCGTCGCCTACGTCCTCACCTACAACGTGCCGCCGCTCGAGATCACCGGCACGGCGACGATCCTCGTGCTCTGCTTCGTCTTCCGCAACCTGCCGGTCGGCGTCCGTTCCGGGGTCGCAGCCTTGAGTCAACTCGACAAGAGCCTCGACGAGGCCTCGACGACCCTGCGTGCCTCTTCGACGCGCACCCTGTTCCAGGTGGTCCTGCCGCTGATCAAACCGGCGATCGTCACCGCTCTCGTCTATTCCTTCGTGCGTGCCATGACGACGGTGAGCGCCGTCATCTTCTTGACCTCCGCCGAGTACGAGATGGCCACTGTGTTCATCATCAACCGCGCCATCAACGGCGACTACGGCCTCGCCATCGCCTACTCGACGGTGCTCATCGTCCTCATGATGGCGGTGATCGGCGCGATCCAGTTCGGGGTCGGCGAGCGCCAGCTCGGCCGGCGCCGGGCTTCCACCGCGCCGGTGGCGGCGCTCGCCGTCGCCGGAGGGCGCGCCTGATGACTCCGACCCGAACCGCCGCTTCCGTCGTGCTGCAGGGCGTCTCCAAGCGCTACGGCCCGGTGACGGCCGTGAAGCCGTTGAACCTCGTCATCGAAGCCGGAACGCTCGTCACGCTCCTTGGGCCGTCCGGCTGCGGCAAGACTACTTTGCTGCGCATGATCGCCGGCCTCGAGCGGGTCTCGGAGGGGCGTATCCTGATCGGCGGACACGACGTGACGGAGCTCTCGGCAGGCGAGCGCAACGTCTCGATGGTGTTCCAGTCTTACGCGCTCTTCCCGCACATGAGCGTGCGGGAGAACGTGGCCTACGGGCTGATCTCGGAAGGCCGGGCAAAGCGCGAGGCCCACGCCGAGGCCGACGCGGCGCTGGTGACCGTTGGGCTTGCAGGCTTCGGCGATCGCCTTCCCTCCGAGATGTCGGGCGGGCAGCAGCAGCGCGTCGCGGTGGCCCGAGCGCTCGTGCTCGAGCCGGACGTGCTCCTGTTCGACGAGCCGCTCTCGAACCTCGACGCCCGGCTGCGCCGCTCCATGCGGGAGGAGATCCGGGCGTTGCAGCAGCGGCTCGGGCTGACCGTCGTCTACGTCACCCATGACCAGAGCGAGGCACTCGCCGTCTCCGACCAGATCGTGGTGATGCGCAACGCGGAGATCGCCCAGGCCGGCACGCCGCGCGAGCTTTACGAAGCTCCGGAAAACGCTTTCGTCGCCAGCTTCATGGGCGAGGCCAACCACGTGAAGGGCCATCTCACTCCAGCGAGCCCCGAGGCTGGCACGGTACGCCTCGGCGATCTCGCCATCCGCCTCCCGCACAAGGGGCTCGTGGAAGGTGAAGTCGACGTGGTCATCCGACCCGAAGCGATCATCCTCGTGGAACCGAACGCCTCGGACGTGCTCGGAGGCACGGTCGCGACGGCGACCTACATGGGCGCGCACGCGGAGTATAACCTCGACACACCGGTCGGGCGGCTCTTTGCCGTCGCGCCAGAGGCGAGGGGCCTGCGGCAGCCCGGCGACCCCGTCGGAATCCGCCTGGCAGACTACGGCGTCTTCGCGGTGAAAGGCAGTTGAAGGGCGGTCAACCGCTCGAGCAAGCAACAGGGAGGATCGAATGATGACGAGATCGGGGATCGCTCTGGCGCTGATGGCGCTCATCGCCGGCGCAGGAAGCGCTGTGGCCCAGGCGCCATCGGGCAAGGTGACGGTGATCACGTCCTTTTCCAAGGACGTCACCGATCCGTTCAAGAAGGCTTTCGAGAAGGCCTATCCGGGCACCACGCTCGAGGTGCAGAACCGCAACACGAACGCCGGCGTGAAGTTCGTCGAGGAGACGAAGGGCAACACGCAGACCGACCTTTTTTGGGCCTCAGCGCCCGACGCCTTCGAGGTGCTGAAAGGCAAGGGCCTGCTGCAAAAGTACCAGCCCAAGGCACAGGGGATCCCGGAGACGATCGGAGCTTTCCCGATCAACGATCGCGAGGGTTTCTACTTCGGTTTCGCCGCCTCGGGCTATGGCATCATGTGGAACGAGCGCTATGCCCGCGCCAACAAGCTGCCTGAGCCGAAGGAGTGGTCAGACCTCGCCAAGCCGGCCTACTACGACCACGTCTCGATTGCCGCGCCCTCGCGCTCAGGCACCACGCATCTCACGATCGAAACGGTCTTGCAGGGGGAAGGCTGGGACAAAGGCTGGCGAACACTCAAGGAGATGGGCGGCAACCTGCGCCAGGTTACCGAGCGCTCGTTTGGCGTACCGGACGCGGTGAACTCCGGCCAGGTCGGCGTCGGGGTTGTCATCGACTTCTTCGCTTTCTCCGCGCAGGCCTCGGGCTTTCCGGTCAAGTTCGTCTATCCGAGCGTGACCACGATCGTGCCGGCCAATGTCGGCATCGTGGCCAACGCGCCGAACAAGGCGGGCGCGGAGGCCTTCGTCGAGTACCTCCTCTCGCCTGCCGGCCAAGAGGTACTGCTCGAGCCCTCGATCCGACGGTTGCCGATCAACCCCGCCGTCTACGCCAAGGCGCCGGCCGACTATCCGAACCCGTTCAAGGACCCGTCGCTCGGGGCGAAGGTGAAGTTCGACGTCGATGTGTCGGAGAAGCGCACGGCCGTCGTCGATACCCTGTTCGACCAGCTCATCACCTTCCAGCTCGACGCGCTGAAGGCGGCCACCAAGGCCATCCACGAGGCCGAGGCCGCGCTCGCCAAGAAGGACAACCCGCAAGGGCGCGCGTTGGTGGGGCAAGCGCGCGACCTCGTTGCCGCCATGCCCGTCACCGAAGCGCAAGCCTCGTCGCCCGAGATCGCCGGTGCCTTCACCGGGGCCAAGGAGAAGGGCGCGCGGCAGGCCGAGCTCGAGCAGCAATGGGCGGCCTTCGCCAAGGAGCGCTACGCCCAAGCCGCGGCGAAGGCCGGAGACGCGGCGAAGCTCGCGCGCTGACGCGGCCGGCGCGGCGGTCCGATCTGCCGCGCCCTCCTGACCCTTCCGGAGCAGAGACGACGACGATGGCGCTTGCCCTGTCCCGCACGGCGTTCAGGCCCGCCGCGACGCCCGGCCAGTGGGCACTCGTCGGCGCCATCGGCCTGCTCCTGCTCTTCTTCCTTGTCTTGCCCGTCGCGACGGTGATCTACGTCGCCTTCACGGAGAAGGGCACGGGCGCCTTCACCCTCGTCAACTTCCTCGACTTCGTCCGCACGGACCTCTTCGTCACCTCGTTCTGGAACTCGGTCTACGTGTCGGCGATGGCGGTGGCGCTCGCTTCCGTGTTCGCGCTGCCCCTGGCCTACATCACCACGCGTTTCCAGTTCCGCGGCGCACTCCTCATCCAGACGCTCGGTTTCGTGCCGCTCATCATGCCGCCGTTCGCCGGAGCGGTGGCGATGCAACTCCTCTTCGGGCGCAACGGCAGCCTGAACCTCCTGCTCGACGACTGGTTCGGCTTCAAGATCCCCTTCATGGAGGGCCTTAACGGCGTCGTGTTCGTCCAGGCCGTCCACTACTTCCCCTTTATCCTGGTCAACCTCTCGGCGGCGTTGCGCAACATCGACCGAGCGATGGAAGAGGCGGCGCAGAACCTTGGCTGCTCCGGCTTTCGCCTGTTCCGCCGCATCGTCTTCCCGCTCGCCCTGCCGGGCTACCTCGCCGGCGCGTCGCTCGTCTTCGTCAAGGTCTTCGACGACCTCGCGACGCCGCTGCTTCTCAACGTCAAGGACATGCTCGCGCCCCAAGCGTATCTGCGCGTCACCTCCATCGGCATCGCCGACCCGATGGGCTACGTCATCGCCGTCGTGCTGATCGTGGTCTCGGTGCTCGCCATGGCGGCCTCGGCCGCTGCCACGCGCGGCCGGGACTATTCCACCGTCCAGCGCGGGGGTGGGGGCCTCGCCAAGCGCGCCATGACGCGATGGGAGAGCGCGGCGGCCTATGCGGTGGTGTTCCTCATCCTGGCGCTCGTGCTCGCGCCCCATCTCGGGCTCCTGCTTCTCTCGGTTGCCACCGTCTGGTCCTTCAGCCCGTTGCCCGACGCCTACACGGTCGCCCATTACGCCCGCGTCTTCGGCGAGAGCTCGGTCTACATCAAGAACACGCTCCTCTACGCCACGCTGGCGGGGCTGATCGACGTCCTGCTCGGGGGTGCCATCGCCTATCTCGTCCTGCGTACGCGCCTCGTCGGCCGGCACTGGCTCGACTGGGCGGCCTCCGCCGCGCTCGCGGTGCCCGGCGTGGTGCTCGGCATCGGCTATCTGCGGACCTTTTTCGGCGTGCAACTGCCCGACGGGCGCTCGCTCGCCTCCCTCTGGATCATGATCGTGCTCGCGCTTGCCGTGCGCCGCCTGCCCTACGCGTTGCGCGCCTGTCACGCGGCGCTGCAACAGATCGCCGTGTCCCTGGAGGAGGCGGCTGAGAACTTAGGGGCCACCAAAGCCCGCACGGTACGCCGGGTGGTGGTGCCCCTGATGATGGGTGGTATCCTCGCCGGGTTCGTCTCGAGCTTCGCCACCGCCGCGGTCGAGCTCTCAGCGACCCTGATGCTCGTTCAGAACACCTCCGACGCGCCCCTGGCCTACGGCCTTTACGTCTTCATGCAGTCGCCGGCCGGGCGGGGACCCGGCGCCGCGCTCGGCGTGGTCGCCGTGCTGCTCGTGGCCGTATGCACCTACCTGTCACATCTCGTGATCGAGCGCGGTCAGAGAGCCAAGAGCGCGCCGATGGGGGCATCGCCATGAACCAGCCGCTCCGGCCCACCGACCTCGCGCTCGCGCCTGCGAGCGTCCGCATCGAGGGCGTCGACCTCTCCTACGGCACGAACCATGTCCTGAAGCAGATCGACCTCGACATTCGCCCGGGCGAGCTCTTCGCGTTTCTCGGCCCTTCCGGCTGCGGCAAGACCACGCTGTTGCGCCTCATCGCCGGGTTCAACCAGGCCGATCGTGGGCGCGTGCTCGTCGCCGGCGCGGACATCGCCCGATTGCCGCCCTGGAAGCGGGATGTCGGCATGGTGTTCCAGTCCTACGCGCTCTGGCCGCACATGAGTGTTCGCCAGAATGTCGCCTTTGGTCTCGAAGAGCGGCGCTTGCCACGCGCGGACATCGCCCAGCGCGTCGCCAAGGCCCTGGACCTCGTGGGCCTGAGCCATCTCGCAGACCGCCGGCCGTCGCAGCTCTCGGGCGGGCAGCAGCAGCGCGTCGCCCTCGCCCGCACGCTTGCCGTCGAGCCCAAGGTGCTCCTCCTCGACGAGCCCTTGTCCAACCTCGACGCCAAGCTGCGGGTGCAGGTGCGGCGCGAGCTGCGCGAGCTGCAGCAGCGGCTCGGCATCACCACGATCTTCGTGACCCACGACCAGGAGGAGGCGAACACGATCTGCGATCGCATCGCCGTCATGAGCGACGGCGTCGTGCAGCAGGTCGGAACGCCGCTGGAACTCTATGACCGGCCGGCGAACCTCTTCGTGGCCGGATTCCTCGGCGCGGCGAACATTCTCCACGGGCGGGTGCTTGGGGCAGGCGCGGACAGCCGCTTCGAGACGGAGGGCG
>DATCMH010000018.1:0-84033 GCA_036563505.1 Beijerinckiaceae bacterium | reverse complement strand
GGGCAGTTCGATGCCGATGGCGTTGCGGCCCTGCACCACCGCGACGCGGGCCGAGACCGCGCTCATGGAGCGGGCGATGTCGTCGGCGAGCGAGATCACGCGGGAGGACTTCGTGCCCGGCGCCGGCTCCAGCTCGTAGAGTGTCACGACCGGGCCCGGGCGGACGTTGATGATCTCGCCGCGGACCCCGAAATCCTCCAGCGTCGATTCGAGGAGCGTGGCATTCTGCTCCAGCGCGTCGGCAGAGACGGAGGGCGCGGCTGCCTTCTTCGGCTCAGCGAGCACGGTCAGCGGCGGCAGCTGGTAGTCGCCCTCGTCGAGCAGCGAGGGCTGGGCGTCGCGGGTCAGGCGCTTGCCGGGTTTCGGAGCGGGCGGCGGCGGCGCGACGCGGCTGACGGGCGCCGGCGGAGGGACCGGGGCCGGTGCTGCGGGCTCGAAATCCTCTTCCTCGTCCTCGTCGTGCAGGATCGGCGCGGAGGCTGACGGCAACGCCGCAGCACCGACAATCGGCGCGACGCGGCTCGGGCGCGGCGGCGGGGCCTCGACGGGTGCCTCAAAGACCGGTTCGGCCGGCTCGGGGCGCCGCGCCTCGGCTTGCGGCGGCGCGGCGCGGCGGGCGGGCTCGGCGCGCGGGAGGGCCTCCTCGAACACGGGCATGCGGCGGGCGGCGGGCGGGCGCGGCCCGGCCGGCACGAAATCGTCCTCGCGCGACGCGGTCCAGGCTTCCAGGCGGCGGCGCAGACCGGCTTTGGCGCTCATCGCGCCGTGGGCCAGGGCTCCGAGAGCGAGGGCACCGAGCCCCGGCTCGTCCTCGCGCCCGTCCTCCCCCTCGTCCGGCATGGGGCGGCGGTTCGGGGCCGGGGCACGTTCGTCGCGCGGCGCGCGGGCCTCGGCATCCGCGGCGAAGCCGCAGGCCGCCGTGAGGCTCAAGGTCGCGATGCCCGCGAAGACGAAGCCGACGAGGGCCGCGCCGGGGCTGCCGGTCAGGCCCGTGACGGTGCGGGCCGCGCCGAGCAGGGCATCGCCCGCGACGCCGCCGAGCCCCGTCGGCAGCGGCCAACGGTCGCTCGGCGGCAGCGCGCTCGCCACGGCCGAGGCCGCGCCGGTCCCGAGCACCCAGAGGCCGAGGCGCAGCCGCGCCTGGCCGAGACGCCGCAGCCGCATGAGGCGAAGCCCCCAGAGCACGGGCGGGACGAGAAGGGCCAGCGTTCCGAGCCCAAGGAGCTGCATGGCAAGGTCCGCCGCCACCGCGCCCGGGAACCCCAAGAGGTTGCGCACCGGCCCGTCGATGGCGTGGTTGAGGCTCGGGTCCTGCACGGACCAGGTGGCGAGCGCCACCGTCACGGCGCCGATCAGCCCGACGAGGCCCAGCCCCGACAACTCCACGAGGCGATGACCGACGAAGGCGCGCAGCACCTCCGACACGGTTTCGAGGGACGAGGCGGAGCGGCGGTGAGAGCGCATCGGTGACCGGCGAGCCTGAGGAATGGTTCGCCGGGGAGGCTAGGCCGGTGCGGTTAAGGGCCGATTAACCTTGGCGGACCGTTCCTTCTCCCCTCGTGGGAGAAGGTGCGTGGCGCGAGCCGGGCGGATGAAGGGTGCTGGGCGTAGGCTCAAGTAGCGGAGAGGACCCCCTCACCCTTGCTCCGCCTTTGGCTGCGCTCGTCGCGTCGGCCGGTCCGCCGACGCGACCCTCTCCCCGGCCGGGAGAGGAGGATGCGCTCTGCCGTGTCACGTCATCGATCACAGCTCCGAAGCCCGGATGCCAGAACCCTCTCCCTTCCGGGGAGAGGGCTTCGCCTGCGCACCGGCAGGCGAAGCAAGCGAACCGAAGGTGAGCGAGGGTGAGGGGAAGCCGGGCATAAGCCCAAACGGCTTAACACACACCCATGTCGTTCGCGGGCTCGACCCGCGAACCTCGGCGCGAAACCGCTCCCGCCTCCGAACCGAGATGGCCGGGTCAAGCCCGGCCATGAGAGGGGTGGGGCGGAGAGATGGTGATCGGCCTCCCGGCCGGGCGCTCGTGCCTCGCGCCACCCCTCTCCCGACCCCGCTTCGCGGGGCCACCCTCTCCCGCAAGGGGAGAGGGAAAGCGGGCATCATACGAAAGAGCCCCGGCCTCTCGGCCGGGGCTCTCGGACATTGGGGTGGATGGAGCCGATCAGTAGTTGTACGCGCGCTCGCCGTGGTCGGCGAGGTCGAGGCCCTCGCGCTCTTCCTCCTGCGTCACACGCAGGCCGACGATGACGTCGACGAGCTTGAAGAGGATCGCCGAACCGACGCCGGACCAGACGAGGGTGAGCAGCACGGCTTTGACCTGAGCCATGAAGGCCGGGCCGAAGCTGTAGGCCGCGACCGCGAGCTCGCCGGGCTTCGAGACGTAGTCGGGGATGCCGACGCCGCCGAGCTCCGGGTTGACCAGGATGCCCGTGGCGAGCGCGCCGAGGATGCCACCGACGCAGTGGATGCCGAAGACGTCGAGGCTATCGTCGTAGCCCAGCGCGTTCTTCACCGTCGAGCAGAACACGTAGCACACGGCGCCGGCGACGAGGCCCAGCACGATGGAGCCCATCGGGCCGGCGAAGCCCGAGGCCGGCGTCACCGCCACGAGGCCGGCGATGGCGCCGGAGACGAGGCCGAGCAGCGACGGCTTGCCCTTGGCGCCCCATTCCACGAAGAGCCAGGACAGGCCCGCCGCGGCGGTGGCGACGAAGGTGTTGACCATGGCGAGCGCCGCCGTCCCGTTCGACTCGAGGTTGGAGCCGGCGTTGAAGCCGAACCAGCCGACCCAGAGCAGGGAGGCGCCGATCATCGTCATGGTCAGCGAGTGCGGGGCGAGGAGATCGCGGCCGTAACCGAGGCGCTTGCCCAGCATGAAGGCGCCGACCAGTCCCGCGATGCCCGCGTTGATGTGCACCACCGTGCCGCCGGCAAAATCCAGCGCGCCCCACTGGTAGATAAGGCCGGCATCCGCCGTGACCTTGTCGAGGGCTTCCTGCGCTGCCGTCTTCGCCGCTCCGTCCGCCGCCGCTGCCACAGCCTTCGCTGCCTCGGCCACCGCGTCGGGGCCCGCCCAGTACCAGACCATGTGGGCGATCGGGAAGTAGATGAAGGTGAGCCAGAGCACCGTGAAGAGGATCAGCGCCGAGAAGCGCATGCGCTCGGCGAAGGCTCCGACGATGAGGGCCGGGGTGATCATCGCGAAGGTCATCTGGAACGCCATGTAGACGTATTCCGGGATGACGACGCCGTTCGAGAAGGTGGCGACGTTGGAGTTGGCGTCGATCCCCTTCAGGAAGGCCTTCGAGAAGCCGCCGATATAGGGGGTGAGGCTGCCGCCGTTGGTGAAGGCCAGCGAGTAGCCGTAGATCACCCAGATGAGGCTCGCCAGCGACACGATCGCGAAGACCTGGGTCAGCAGGGAGAGCATGTTCTTGGTGCGCACGAGGCCGCCGTAGAACAAGGCGAGACCCGGCACCGACATCATCAGGACGAGGCAGGTCGAAATCAGCATCCAGGCCGTGTCGCCCTTGTTGGGCACGGGCGGCGTGGGCGCGGCCTGGGGCGCGGGCGTCTGGGCGAGGGCCGGATCGACGAGGAACGCCGCGGCGGCGAGCCCTCCGAGGCCGAGCGCGAAGAGGGTACGGGACGTCATGTGGGTGTGGCTCCGGATCGTGAGAGGCTCAGAGGGCGTCGGCGTCGGTTTCGCCGGTGCGGATGCGGACCGCGCGCTCGAGCGGCGTGACGAAAATCTTCCCGTCGCCGATCTGGCCGGTACGGGCGGCGGCGGCGACGGCCTCCACCACGGACGACACGGCGTCGTCGGCGACGGCGACCTCGATCTTGAGTTTGGGCAGGAAGCTCACGGCGTATTCGGCGCCGCGGTAGATCTCCGTATGCCCCTTCTGCCGGCCGTAGCCTTTGACTTCCGTCACCGTCAGGCCGTGCACGCCGAGGGAGGTCAGCGCGTCGCGCACCTCCTCGAGCTTGAACGGCTTGATGATGGCCATCACGATTTTCATGGGTTCGCCCCCTTGGGTGCCGCCGCGCTCAGGCCGGAGCTGCGGGGTTTTTGCGGGTTTTCTCCGCGACGGCGCCGCGGATGCGAACCCGCCGTAACAAGGTGCGTGCCAAGTGCATCCAAGGGGGAGCAGGGCCGCTTACGGCCGCGCTTCGGGCCGTGCTGCTCTCGATTTAGGCGCCGTGGACCGACCCGGCCCCGCCTCCGGCCCGGAAGATTGCCTGTTTATTGTGCAACTGAGCGCTTCAGGCGAGGTCGGCCCGGTCCCGCACGAGCCCTTCCTGGGCGACGGAGGCGACGAGTTCGCCGCTCTGCGTGAAGATCAGACCGCGTGCGAAGCCCCGGGCGCCCGAGGCGCTCGGCGTGTCCTGGGCATAGAGCAGCCACTCATCCGCGCGGAACGGGCGGTGGAACCACAGCGCGTGGTCGAGGCTCGCCGCCTGGATCGAGCGCTCGAAGACGGTGCGCCCGTGGGGAATGAGCGACGAATCGAGGAGCGTCATGTCGGAGGCATAGGCCAGTACGCTCTGGTGGATCGCCGGGTCGTCGGGCAGCCGGCCCGTGGCGCGGATCCAGACGTGGAAGACGGGCTCCATCGGCTCCCGCGACGCGTAGCGGGCGAACTCCACGGGACGCAGCTCGATCGGCCGCTCGCGCTCGTAATAGGCGCGCACCGGATCGGGCATCAGGGGCATGACGCCGGCCTTGATCTCGGCCTCGCTCGGCAGCTCGTCGGGGCCCGGCACCTTGGGCATCGCGATCGCGTGGGCGAAGCCCGGCTCGGTGCGATGGAAGGAGGCGGACATGGAGAAGATCGCCTGCCCGTGCTGAATCGCCACCACGCGGCGCGTGGCGAAGCTCTTTCCGTCGCGGATGCGGTCGACCTCGTAGATGATCGGCACCTTGGGGTCGCCGGGCAGGAGGAAGTAGCCGTGGAGGGAGTGCGGCGGCTTCTCCTCGACGGTGCGGCAGGCGGCGACGAGCGCCTGTCCGATCACCTGTCCGCCGAAGACCCGCTGCCAGCCGACCTGGGGGCTGCGGCCCCGGAACAGGTTTTTCTCCAGCGGCTCGAGATCGAGGATCGCGAGAAGGTCTTCGACGGCGCGGGACATGGCAGACCGAGGCTGGCGACGGGACGTGCTATTGGCCAGGGGGCGCCGGACCCGTCAAGCTCAGGGGACGGTTGCCGGAGGGGGGGATGATGGGCCGAGTTCTCCGAATCGTCGCGCTCGGGGCATTGGCTCTCCTGGCGGCGGGACCGGCTGTTGCCGCGAACCCGCGCCTGCGGGTCGAGCTGGTCGATCGCCCGAAGCGCATCATCGTGCGCGATACGGCCTGCCCCGGTGACCGCGCGCCGGCCGACCGGACGACCTGGCGCCGCCGGATCGTCGAGACGGCGGCGCTCGAATGGGAGGCCTTCCGCTTCTCGACCCTCGACATCGCGAGCCGGGGTCTGCCCCGCGTTCCGACGCTCGGGACGCTGGCGAGCGGCCGCACGCCCCGAACCATCGTGCCGGACGCCGCGAACCCGCCCCTCGCCGACGAGCCGGCGCGCCGGCTTCTGCGCGTCGGCCTGTCCGAGGACGCCGCCGAGACGACCTTGCGCATCGGCGGTTACTGGGCCGTGGTGCCGCTCCAGAGCGCCGTCGACACCCAGAACGCGCTCTGGCGCATCTGGGCCGATACGGGCTGGGCCCAGCCCTGGTCCGCGGCCTTCGTCTCCTGGGTGATGTGCGAGGCCGGGCTGCCGCTGGAGGCCTTCGACCGACATCCTCAGCACGCGGGCTACATCGCCCATCTCTACGCGAACCCGCAGGCCGCCTTCGCGCCGCAGCCGATCACGGAGAGGGCTGAGCCAGGCGACCTCGTCTGCGCTGGCCGTGGCGACAGCCAGGACGTGGCGAATCTCGAGGAGGGCTGGGCGCTGGCCGCGGCGAGCGGGCCGATGCACTGCGATATCGTCGTGGGCGGGGCGCCCGACCGGCTCTACCTCATCGGCGGCAACGTCGAGAACAGCGTGACGCTCACCGTCGCTCCGGCGCGGGACGGGCGCATCGAGCCGAACGCCGCGCGGCGCTGGTTCGGGGTCTTTCGCCTGAAAGCGCCGAGCGATCCGGACGCCGCCATCGACAAGGTCGGCTTCGCCTGCCTCGGTCGCCCCGACGCCAAGGCCTGCCTCGCGGAGCGCTGAGCGGCTCAGCCGAACGCGAGAAGCTGGGGCTGACATAAGGGCGCCTCGACGGTGCAGACCACACCCGTCGGGGCGTAGACGATTGCCACCGCGCCGCCCAGATCCTGGCCGAGGCTGCGCTCGATGAGGCGCGACCCGAACCCACGCCGCGTCGGCGCAGCGACGGTCGGCCCGCCCCGCTCCTCCCAGCGCAGGCGCAAGGACGGCGGATCGCTCTCCTCCAAGGTCCAGCCGACGTGCAGCTCGCCCGTCGCGTTGGAGAGAGCTCCGTATTTCGCCGCGTTGGTCGCGAGTTCCTGCAGCGCCATGGCGAGCGCCAGCGCCGTGCGGGGCGGCAGGCGCACTGGCGGGCCCTCCGCGCGCAGGCGGCCCTCGCCGAGGTTGCCGTAGGGCGAGAGCGCTAGCGCCACGATCTCGCGCAGCGAGACGCTCTCCCAGTTCTCCCGGGTGAGCACGTCGTGGGCGCGGGACAGGGCGACGAGGCGGCTCTCCAGCGCCGCGGAGGCCTCCTCGGGCGAGGGGGCGTTACGCAAGGTCTGGCGGGCGATCGATTGCACCGTGGCCAGCGTGTTCTTCACCCGGTGGTTGAGCTCGTTGATGAGGAGCACCCGGTGCTCTTCGGCGGTCTTGCGCTCGTGGATGTCCTCCGTCGCGCCGTACCATTTCACGATGCGGCCCTCGCCGTCGCGGCGCGGAAAAGCGCGGGAGCGCATCCAGTGGTAGGTGCCATCGAGGAGCCGCACCCGGTGCTCGATGTCGTAGGGCACGCCCGTGGTGAAGGAGCGCGTCCAGGCCTCGACGGTCGGCGGCAGGTCGTCGGGATGGATCGCGTCGCCCCAGCTCGCGCCCAGCCCCGTCGTGCCGGTCCAGTCGAGCCAGCGTCTCGCGACCTGGTCGAGCTGGCCGTCGGGCAGGGCCGTCCAGGCCACCTGCGGGTTGAGCTCCACCGCGTGGCGATAATGGTCCTCGCTCGCCGAGAGCGCCGCCTCGATCGTCTTGCGCTCGTCGATGTCGATCACCGAGCCGATATAGCCGAGATACTCGCCCCCGGCACCGAAGCGCGGGCTCGCGGCATCGATGGCCCAGCGATAGGAGCCGTCCCGGTGGCGCAGCCGGTACTCGATCCGGAAGGGCGCGCGCTCGGCGTTGGCGGTGACGAAGGTCTCCGCGGCCAGCTCCTTGTCGTCGGGATGGGTGGCCTCGAGCCAGCCGAAGCCGAGCGCCTCGGTCTGGCTCTGTCCGGTGAAGTCGTACCAGGCCTTGTTGAGGTAGGTGCAGTAGCCGGACGGGTCGGTGGTCCAGACCATCACGGGGGCATGGTCGGCCATGTTGCGGAAGCGGTCCTCGCTCTCACGCAAGGCGGTTTCGGCCTCGCGGCGCTGGCGATCGGCGAGCACCCGTCCCGTCGTCTCCGTGCAGGCGCAGAACAGGCCGGCGATCCGCCCGCTCTCGTCGCGGATCGGCGAGTAGGAGAAGGTGTACCAGGTATCCTCGGGGTAGCCGTGGCGCTCCATCACGAGGTGCAGGTCCTCGTGGAAGGTGGTCTCCCCGGCGAGCGCCTTGTCGACGAGCGGTTCGATGTCGGGCCAGATCTCCGCCCAGACCTCGCGGAACGGTCGGCCCAGCGCGTGGGGGTGCTTCTGGCCGAAGATCGGCCGGTAGCCGTCGTTGTACAGAAAGGCGAGTTCCGGCCCCCAGGCGATGAACATGGGGAAGAGCGAGTTGACCATCAGGTCGACGGCAGTGCGCAGGCTCTGCGGCCAGGCACTCGGCGGCCCGAGCGGCGAGGACGACCAGTCGTGCGCGCGCATGAGCGCGCCCAGCTCGCCTCCATTCGTCGGGATGTTGCGGTCGGGTTCGGGCGCGCGGCCGTGCATGGCGAGAGTCAGGGGGCGTGACGCGACGGCGGAGGCTGCGCGAGCGATTCGAGCGAGATCAGGCGATCCCCGATGTCTCCTAGCGGAAGGTTTCCCGCGCGCGAAGTCCGGTCAGCGTCGCACCGGCCGTGAACTCTTGCGGCAGACCGCGATCCGAATCGCTTCGTGTGCCAGGGCCGCGCATCTTGCATGCCTGCAAAGCTGAGCGGTACGGCCCGATTGCTCCGTTGCGCCGACCCGCCTATTTACGGCCGACCTTCCGACGGGCGCCCCTGCGCCCCCTCCCGTTCCCAAGAGGTGTGCATGGCCCGTGACGTGTCCGACGCGACGGCGATCGAGTCGCGCGAGGCGCTCGTCGCCTGGATCGCGGAAGGCGAAAAGCCCCGCGACCAGTGGCGCCTCGGCACGGAGCACGAGAAGGTTCCCTTCCGCCGCGAGCCCTTAGGCCCCGTCCCCTTCGCGGGCGAGGGCGGCATCGAGGCGCTTCTGAAGGGCCTCCAGGCCTCCTCCGGATGGTCGCCGATCATTGATGACGGCAACCTGATCGGCTTGTTCGAGGGCGAGGGCGGCGGCGCGATCTCGCTGGAGCCCGGCGGGCAGTTCGAGCTCTCGGGCGCGCCCCTCGACACCCTGCACGAGACACACAGTGAGACGGAGCGCCACGTTGCCGAGGCCAAAGCGGTGGCGGAGCGCTTAGGATTAGGCTTCCTGACGCTCGGCATGAGCCCGCTCTGGACGCGAGGCGAGACGCCCCAGATGCCGAAGAGCCGCTACGCCATCATGCGGCGCTACATGCCGAAAGTGGGGTCGCTCGGCCTCGACATGATGCACCGCACCGCCACCGTGCAGGTGAACCTCGACTTCGCGTCCGAGGCCGACATGCGCCGCAAGCTCCAGGTCTCGGTGGCGCTGCAGCCCGTGGCAACCGCTTTGTTCGCCAACTCGCCTTTCACCGACGGCCGGCCGAACGGCCTCCTGTCGCAGCGCTCGGCCATCTGGCTCGAGACCGACCGGGCGCGCACGGGCATGATGCCCTTCGCCTTCACCGACGGATTCGGCTACGAGGCCTACGTCGACTGGGCGCTCGACGTGCCGATGTATTTCGTCAAGCGCGGCGACACCTACCACGACGTCGCCGGCGCCTCGTTCCGCGACCTCCTCGCGGGGCGCCTGCCCCAGCTGCCCGGCGAGCGGGCGACCCGCTCCGACTGGGCAAACCACGTCTCGACCCTGTTCCCGGAGGTGCGCCTCAAGCGCTACCTCGAGATGCGCGGCGCCGATGTCGGCCCGACGGCCCTCGTCACCGCGCTCTCCGCCTTCTGGGTCGGCCTGCTCTACGATGAGGCGGCGCTGGACGGCGCCTGGCAGCTCGTCAAGGGCTGGACGGCGGACGAGCGCCAGGCCCTGCGCGAGGCGGTTCCGGGACAGGCCCTCGCGGCGACGATCGCCGGCCGGTCCGTGCGCGACATTGCCCGGGACGCCTTGGCGCTCGCCCGCGCCGGCCTCGCCCGCCGCGCGCGCCGCGATGCATCGGGCCAGGACGAAACGATGTACCTCGACCCCCTCGATACCATCGTGGAGGAGGGCCGCACCCAGGCCGAGCGACTGCTCGAAGCTTTTCATGGGCGGTGGCAGGGTTCGGTCCTCCCGGCCTTCGAGGAATGCGTGTTCTAGGATCGATCCCTGGGCCGGGCGATCTCCCTCCCCTCAGGGAGGGCCGGGGTGGGGTATGCCGCCGCCAGGCGGCAATCGTTTCTGATCTTGACCGCCTGCAACCGCGCCTGCCGGCGCGTACCCCACCCTTAATCCCTCCCCTGAGGGGAGGGAGGCCGGGGTGTGCTGGAGAGGTTCTCACTGTCATTCCGGGGCCGCGCAGCGGAGCCCGGAATCCATGACTGGGTCGGATGCTGCTCGCCCCCACTCACCCCGTCATGGATTCCGGGTTCTCGGCTGCGCCGAGCCCCGGAATGACGACTAGGCTCGAAACCGCCACACGCTGGAGCGCTTGATCTCGGCGTCCTCCAGCGCCCGCGTGACCGGCACCTCGTAGGTGGCCAGCGCTTCGAGCCGGTCCTTCGGCAGATAGCTGCGGCCAGGGTCGCCGATGAGGACGAGGGCGCCGCGGTGGCTTAAAGTCGAGAGCCACGCGATGATCCGCGCGGCGGTGTCGCGCTCGTAGCAGATGTCGCCGGCGACGACCGCGTCCCAGCCCGCATCCGTGCCGACGAGGTCTTCGTGGCGCGGGGTGACCGTCACGCCATTCGCGGCGGCGTTCAGCGCGATGGCCGCCACGGCGAAAGCGTCGATGTCGGCCGCCTCCACATGGAGCGCCCCGGCCCGGGCCGCGGCGATGGCGACGAGCCCGGAGCCCGAGGCGACGTCGAGCACGCGCTTTCCGGCGACGAGGCCCGGATGGTCGAGGAGATAGCGCGCGAGCGCCTGGCCGCCGGCCCAGGCGAAAGCCCAAAAGGGCGGCGGCAGGCCGAGCGCGCCGAGCTCGTCCTCGGTCTTCTGCCAGAGCGCCGTCGCCTCGTCGGCGACGTGAAGCCGGATCTCCGGCGTGTGCGGCACGGGGCGGAGCGCCGTGTGCGCCCAGATGAAGGCGAGTCGCTCGTCGTCGGTCACGCGGCGAGGAGCCGGGCGTAGAGCCCCGCCACCGCGCGGCCGACCGCCGCTTCCGTGAAGCCGTCGAGCACCCGCGCGCGGGCGGCCTCGCCGAAAGCCGCGACTCGGGCCGGGTCGGCGGCGAGTTGAATCATGGCCTCGGTGAGGGCCGGGGCGTCGTCGGGCGGCACGAGACGACCCTCGACCCCGTCGCGGACCAGCGCCCGGCAGCCCGGGACGGCGGTGGTGAGGATCGCCCGGCCGCAGGCGGCGCCTTCCAGAAGGCTGCGCGGCAGCCCTTCGCCCCCGCGGGAGGGCAGGCAGCAAACGTGGTGATCGCGCCAGACGCTTGCCACATCGCCCGTCGGCCCATGCCAGAAAATGCCGGGCTCGGCGCTCCAGGCCTCGAGCTGGGCCTGCGAGATCGCCCGCGGGTTCGACGGGTCGGGCGCGCCGTAGAGCGAGAGGGTCACCGGCGCCCCTTTCGCCCGCGCGACCCGCACCGCCTCGACGGCGACGTCGATGCCCTTCGACCAGAGCATGCGGGCGACGACGGCGACGCGCAGCGGCGGCTGCGGCGGGAGCGGGGCCGGGACGAGGAGCGCCGGATCGATGCCCGCGCCGCCCACGAGGGTGACGTTGGCCGCCCCCGGATTGAGCCCCAGGAGCCGCGGATCGTCCGGGTTCTCGAAGAGGTAATGGGTACGCTTGGAGCTCAAGGCCCGCATGAGGCCGCGCAGGGCCAGGCGCGCGCCGCGGCCCTGAAGATCCTGCCGGGCGCCGAGAAGCCCCAGGCCCGTCGGCGCGAAGACCCTCGGTTCGACACCGGCCATCGCCGCCGCCGTGCCGCCGACGAGGATGCCTTTGAGTGCGATGCAGTGGACGAGATCGGCTTTCAACGCCTTCAGGATCGAGGCGAGTTGCCCCGCCGCGTAGCCGGCTGCCATGGGATTAAGGCTGCGCCGCTCGGCTTCGAGCGCCACGACGCGCAGGCCCTCGGATTCCAGCGCTGCTCGGTGATCGCGCACGCGGCAGACGACGGTGACGTCGAGGCCGAGGCCCCGGGCGGCGCGCGCCATGGGCAGGAAATGCGACGCGAAGAACCAATCCTCGGTGACGACGAAGACGAGCCGGCGGCCGGCGAGCGATGCAGGGTCGGGCAGGGTCAAGCCGGCTCCGGGACGTTCAGGGACCCCTCCTTTCGGGCGAACCGGCCCCGGAGGCAAGGCGGGGGCCGCCGACGGGGCTCGGGCGCTTGAGCGGGCCAAGCCGGCCCGGTACGATGCGGTGATGACCTCCCCGCACCCCCTCGGCGCCCGCGTGATGGCGCTCATCGATGATCTGAGCCGGCACACGGACGGGCCGGGCCTGACCAGGCTCTACCTCTCCCCCGCCCACAAGGCGACGGCCGGGGCCGTGCTCGGCCTGATGCGGGCGGCGGGGCTCGACGCGCGCCTCGACGCGCTCGGCACCGTCGTCGGACGGTGGGACAGCACGACGCCCAGCGCCAAGACCCTCTTTATCGGCTCTCATCTCGACAGCGTCGTCGATGCCGGCCGTTACGACGGACCGCTCGGGGTCATCGCGGGCCTCGTCGCCATCGAGACCTTGCGCCGCGAGGGTGCCGCGTTGCCCTTCGCGGTGGAGCTCCTCGCCTTCGGCGATGAGGAGAACGTGCGCTTCCCGACGAATCTCTCCACCTCGCAAGGGGTGGCGGGCCGCTATCAGACCGCGTGGCTCGATGGGAAGGATGCTCAGGGCGTCACCCTGCGCGAGGCCCTCGTCGCCTTCGGCGGCGATCCGGAGGGGATCGCAGGGCTCGCGCGCAAGCCCGAGGATACGCTCGGTTACCTCGAAATCCACATCGAGCAGGGGCCGCTCCTGGAGGCGGAGAACCTGCCCGTCGGGATCGTGTCGGGCATCGCCGGAATCACCCGGGGCCGCTGCCGCGTCACGGGCGAGGCGGGCCATGCCGGCACCGTGCCCATGGCGATGCGCCGCGACGCGCTCGCCGCCGCCGCGGAGATGATCGGCGCCGTCGAGCGCATCGGCGCGACCCGCACCGACACGGTGGCGACGGTGGGTGTCTGCGAGGCCCGACCCGGCGCGAGCAACGTCATCCCGGCCGAGGCGATCTTCACCCTCGACGCCCGCTCGCCCGACGATGTCGTGCGCAACGCCATGGTGGAGGGCATCCTGGCCGAGTGCGGCGCCATCGCCGCCAAGCGGGGCGTGGGCTTCACCTTCGAGCCCTTCATGGACTCGCCCGCGACACCGATGGATGCCGGCTTCCAATCCGTGCTGGCGGAGGCCGCGCAGAGCCTGCAGATCCCGCCGCGGTACCTCGCTTCCGGCGCGGGTCACGATGCCATCGCCATGTCGGCCATCGGCCCCGCCGCGATGCTCTTCGTGCGCTGCAAGGATGGGGTGAGCCACAACCCAGCCGAATCGATCACGGAAGCTGACGCGGACGCCGCCGTGCGGGTGCTGGTCGAGGCCGTGAAGCTCCTGGGGCGGCGGCACGCCGGATGAGCCGATGAGCGCCGACGGGTTCTACGCGGGCGTGCCGGTCTTTTCCGACTTCCGCATGCTCATGGACCCGGCGCATTACCGCCCTCTGCCGGAGGGTTGGCTGATCGGCGTCGCCGACGTCGTCGCCTCGACCGCCGCCATCGCTGCTGGGCGCTACAAGGCCGTCAACATGGCCGGCGCCGCCGTGATCGCGGCGGTCGGCAACGCGCTGGCGCGGCGCCCCTTCCCCTATGCTTTCGGCGGCGACGGCGCGAGCTTCGCGGTCGCGCCGGAAGACGCGTCCGCCGCGCGGGAAGCCCTGGCCGCCACGGCGGCCTTCGCCCGGGACGATCTCGACCTCTCGTTGCGCGTCGCGCTCCTGCCCGTCGAGGCCGTGCGGGCGCAAGGCCTCGACCTGCGCGTCGCCCGCTACGCCCCCTCGCCGCACGTCTCCTACGCCATGTTCGCCGGCGGAGGCCTCGCCTTCGCGGAACGCGTGGTGAAGGCGGGCGAATACGCCGTTGCTCCGGCGGTTGGCGGGGCCAAGCCGGACCTCTCAGGCCTGTCCTGCCGCTGGGACGAGGCGCCGGCCCGGCATGGCGTGATCCTCTCCCTCGTCGTCGTGCCGGCCGCGGAGACAGAAGCGCCGGCTTTCCGAGCCTTGGTCGAGGAACTCATCACCCTCGTCGAGACGAGCCCGGAAGCCGGCCGGCCCGTGACCGACTCCACCCTCACCGTTCGCTGGCCGCCGCAGGGCTTCGACTTCGAGACGCGGGCCGCGCGCGGGGGAGGCCCCCTCGCCCGCCGGCTCAAGGTGCTTGCCCGCACCCTCGTCTCGACCGCGATCTTCCGCTCCGGCCTGCGGGTCGGACGCTTCGATCCGGCCGTCTACCGACGGGAGCTCCTGGCGAATACGGATTTCCGCAAATACGACGACGGCTTGCGCATGACGCTCGACTGCACGCCGGCGCTCGCCGACCGCATCGCGGCGCGCCTCGACCAGGCGGAAGCCGCGGGCGTCGCCCATGCCGGCCTGCACCGTCAGGGGGCCGCACTCGTCACCTGCATCACCCCGAACCCGACCGCGAGCGACCACGTCCATTTCGTCGACGGCGCGGCCGGCGGCTATGCCAGCGCGGCGCGCCGGCTCAAGGAGAAGCTCGGGGTCACGTGATCGGCGGAACGGAGAGGCCACCGGACGAGTTGGGTTGGTCGGCTCAACTTAGCCGGAGAACGAACCCATGATCCGTCCGCTTCTCGTCGCGCTCGGCCTCGGCCTCCTCGCCGCTCAAGGCGTCGCCGCAGCCCCGGCCCCCGACGCCGCCCTTGTCCGCTCCCTCGATGCCCCGGCTGACTACGTGAAGAAAGGCCACGGCAAGCACGCCTTCAAGCATCGGGGCTTCAAACGCTACGGCCATCCCGGCCGCCATTACGGCTGGTACCGCGGCCGCCATGTCGGCTGGCACAAACGCCGCTACGTCCGCGCGCCGTATCACGGCGGCTACCGGCCGTACCGGGCTGTGCGCTACCGGTACTACTGAGCGCGAAGCCCATCCGCCGTCATTCCGGGGCTCGCCGAGAGCCGAGAGCCCGGAATCCACGACTGGGCCAAATGCTGATCGCAGCCGCTCACCTGGTCATGGATTCCGGGTTCGCGCGTCGCGCGCCCCGGAATGACAAAGGGAGGAGCCTACTCGTCCCGCCCGAGGCGCAAGCCACTCTCGGGATCGAACAGGTGCAGGCTCGCGGCGTCGATGCCGAAGGCGATGGATGGCGCACTGGCGGGAACGCGCCCGGTCGGGGCCTGGAGCACGAAGTCGCCGTCGCCGAGACGGCCGTGGAAGAGCTCCGTCGCGCCGAGCTCCTCGACGAAGTCGACGGGGAGGGTGATGGGTCCGGTCTCTGAGAGACGCACGTCCTCGGGCCGGATGCCCACGAGGACCGGCGTGCCCTCGCTCAAGCCCTCGCGCATGTCGGCGGCTGGCAGGATCGCGCCCGCCACCCGCACCAGCCCTGCCCCCGCCACTGCACCCTCCACGAGGTTCATCGGCGGCGAGCCGATGAAGGTGGCGACGAAGCGGGTGCGCGGCCGGCGGTAGACGGCTTGCGGCGTGCCGATCTGCTCGACCTCGCCGCCGTTCATCACCACGAGTTGGTCGGAGAGCGTCATCGCCTCGACCTGGTCGTGGGTGACGTAGACCGAGGTCACGCCGAGCTGGCGCTGCAGGCGCTTGATCTCGACCCGCATCTGCACCCGCAGCTTCGCGTCGAGGTTCGAGAGCGGCTCGTCGAAGAGGAAGACCTGAGGTTTGCGCACGATGGCGCGGCCCATGGCGACGCGCTGGCGCTGGCCGCCCGACAGGGCCCGGGGCCGCCGGTCGAGGAAGGGCTCGATGGCGAGGATGCGTGCCGCCTCCCGCACCCGGGCGTCGATCTCCGCCTTCGGCGTGCGGCGGTTGCGCAAGCCGTAGGCCATGTTGTCGTAGACGTTCATGTGCGGGTAGAGCGCGTAGTTCTGGAAGACCATGGCGATGTCGCGCTCGGAGGGCTCGATCGCGTTGACCACCCGCTCGCCGATGCGCACGTCGCCCGACGAGATCGTCTCAAGCCCGGCGATCATGCGCAAAAGCGTGGATTTCCCGCAGCCCGAGGGGCCGACGAGCACGCAGAACGAGCCGTCAGGAATCGACAGCGACACGCCCCGCACGGCCTCGACGCCGCCGGCGTAGACTTTCTTGACGTGGTCGAGGGTAACACTGGCCATGGGTCGTGCTCCGCACGAGGGCGAATGGTGAGTGGTGAATGGTGAGTGGGGGCGGTCGGGATCACACGGCGATCAGCCCCACTCACCATTCACCACTCGCCACTCACCCCTTCTCACTTCTCCGTCTCCACCAGCCCCTTCACGAAGAGCTTCTGCATCGCCACGACCACGAAGACCGGCGGCAGCATGGCGAGGATGGCGGTGGCCATCACGAGCTGCCACTCGGTGAGCGCGTCGGTGACGGCGATCATCTTCTTGATGCCGATCACGATGGTCTGCATGTCGTCGCGCGTCGTGATGAGAAGGGGCCAGAGATACTGATTCCAGCCGTAGATAAAGAGGATGACGAAGAGCGCCGCCATGTTGGTGCGCGAGAGCGGCAGCACCGTATCCTTGAAGAAGCGGAACGGCCCGGCCCCGTCGATCTTGGAGGCTTCCACGAGCTCGTCCGGGATCGTCATGAAGAACTGGCGGAAGAGCAGGGTCGCGGTCGCCGAGGCGATGAGCGGGACGGTCAGCCCGGCGTAGGAATCGAGCAGGCTCAAGTCCGACATCACCTTGTAGGTCGGGTAAATCCGCACCTCGACCGGCAGCATGAGGGTGATGAAGATGAGCCAGAAAGCCGCCATCCGGAACGGAAAGCGGAAATACACCACCGCGTAGGCCGAGAGGATCGAGATCACGATCTTGCCCACCGCGATGGTGGTCGCCATCACGAAGGAGTTGAGGAGCATCGTCGCCACCGGCTCGCGGGTGGTGCTCGAGGTGCCGACGAAGATCGTGCGGTAGTAGTTCTCCAGGAAATAGGCCCCGGGCAGGATCGGCATCTTGCCGCTGCCGATGGTGACGGCGTCGTGCGTCGAGGCCACGAAGGCGAGGTAGACCGGGAAGGCGACGATCGTGATCCCGATCCAGAGCACGAGATGGGGCAGCACGTTCCGGAAGCGGCGGCGCTCGACCATCAATAGGTGACCTTGCGCTCGACGTAGCGGAACTGGATCGCGGTGAGCCCCACCACGATCGCCATCAGGATGACGGACTGAGCGGCCGAGCCGCCGAGGTCGCCCCCGAGGCGCCCGTCCGCGAAAACCTTGTAGACGAGGGTCTGCGTCGCCTTGCCCGGACCGCCGCCCGTCATCGTGTCGATGATGCCCAGCGTGTCGAAGAAGGCGTAGACGATGTTGACCACGACGAGGAAGAAGGTGGTGGGCGAGAGCAGCGGGAAAACGATGGTCCAGAAGCGCCGGGCCGGCCGCGCGCCGTCGATGGCGGCTGCCTCGATCACGCTCTTCGGGATGGCCTGCAGCCCCGCGAGGAAGAAGAGGAAGTTGTAGGAGATCTGCTTCCAGGCCGAGGCCAGCACCACGAGGATCATGCCGTGGGTGCCGTTGAGAAGCGGGTTCCAGTCGACCCCGAGCCCGCGCAGACCTCGGGCGAGCACGCCGAGCGACGGCTGGAACATGAAGAGCCAGAGCACGCCCGCCACCGCCGGCGCCACCGCGTAGGGCCAGATCAGGAGGGTGCGGTAGAAGGTGCCGCCTTTGAGCTGCCGGTCGGCCATGACGGCGAGAAGCAGCGCGGCCGAGAGGGACAGGGCCGTCACCGCGCCTGAGAACACCGCCGTCGTGAGCAGGGTGCGGAAATAGTCGGGGTCCGAGAATAGGGCGATGTAGTTCTCGAACCAGACGAAGCTGGAGGAGAGGCCAAACGCATCTTCCAGCAGGAAGGATTGCCGGATCGCCTGGCTCGCCGGCCAGTAGAAGAAGACGAGCGTGATGGCGAGCTGCGGCAGGAGCAGCGCGTAGGGCAGCGTCTTGGAGGTGAAGACCGCGCGCTTCTGCATCGACGAGAACTTGAGAAGGCCTCCCCCGCGGGCGGGGGAGGCGCGTTGGCAAAGGTCGCGGGGTTACTGCGAGCGGGCCGCCGTGCGCTCGAACTGGCGCAGCATGGCGTTGCCGCGCTCGACGGCGGAGTCCAAAGCCGCCTTGGCGGTCTTCTGACCGGCGAGCGCCGCCTCGATCTCCTCCGAGAACACGTCGCGCAGCTGCACCATGTTGCCGAGGCGCAGGCCGCGGGAGTTCTCCGTCGGCTCCTTGTTGGTGAGCTCGAGGAGCGGCACTTCGAGGCTCGGGTTCTTCTGGTAGAAGCCCGAGGCCTTCGTCTTGTCGTAGGCCGCCCGGGTGATCGGCAGGTAGCCCGACTCCGTGTGGAGCTTCACCTGACGGTCGGTGTCGGACAGGAAGCCGAAGAACTTCGCCACGCCCTTGTACTCGTCGGCCTTCTTGCCCGCCATGACCCAGAGCGAAGCGCCGCCGATGATGGAGTTCTGCGGGGCGCCCGGCGCGTCGGGGTAATAGGGCATGGGTGCTGCCGCGAAGTCGAACTTCGCGTTGGCCTTCACGTTGCCGTAGAAGGCCGAGGAGGTGAGGAAGAGCGGGCACTCGCCGCTCGTGAACCGGCCCTCGCCCGTGTTGGTGCGCCCGGAATAATCGTAAGTTTTGTCCTTCTGGAGCGCGGCCAAGGTCTCCAGGTGCCTCACCTGCAGCGGGCCGTTGAACTTCAGCTCCGTGTCGAAGCCGTCGAGGCCATTGGCCTTGGTGGCGAGCGGCAGGTTGTGCCAGGCCGAGAGCTGCTCGATGTTGGCCCAGGAGGCCCAGGCGTTGGAGATGCCGCAGGTCTCGAAGCCCGCCGCTTTGAGCTTCTTGGCCGCCTCGAAGGCTTCCGGCCAGGTCTTGGGCGGCTGGTCGGGGTTCAGGCCAGCCTTCTTCAGGCCGTCGCGGTTCACCCACATCACCATGGACGAGGAGTTGAAGGGGAACGACAGCATGTCGCCCTTGGCCGTCGAGTAGTAGCCGGTGATGGCCGGCAGATAGGCCTTCGGATCGAAGGGCTCGTTCGCCTCGCGCATCAAGTCCTGCACGGGCTTCACGGCGCCCTTGGCGGCCATCATGGTGGCGGTGCCGACCTCGAAGACCTGGAGGATGTGCGGCGCGGTGCCGGCGCGGAACGCCGCGATGCCGGCGTTCATCGTGTCGGCGTAGCTGCCTTTGTAGACCGGGACGACTTTGTAGTCCTTCTGGGCGGCGTTGAACTCTTCCGCCAGCTTCACGACCACGTCGTTGTTGGCGCCCGTCATGGCGTGCCACCACTGGATCTCGGTCTGGGCGAGCGCGGGGCCCGAGACACCGGCGCTGAGGGCAACCGCGAGGGCGAGACGGCGAGTGATCATGCTGTTCCTCTCCTGCCAATGGGCCCGGTCGTCACCGGGCGTTCTCGTTGGTGCCAATCACCCTAGCACGAAGGTCACGCGACGTTTCAATGACGGATCGATGACAGTATCCCCCTTGGCATTCCGGTGCGGCCGCGTCCAGGCGCATGGGCCTTTGCCTTTCGGCGAAGTCATGGGAGCCGGCTCACCAACGTGACCGTGATCGGAACAGGGCCGATCCGCCGTCCGTTGTGGGGTGATCTTGCCAGGAGACCCGCCATGCCCCGGATGATCGCCGCCCTCTTCGACGACCGCGCCCGTGCCGAGCAGGCGCTTCAGGCCCTCATCGGGTCGGGTGTGGCGCGGGACCGCATCGCGCTCGTCGGCGACGCGGGCGCGCACGACGTCTCGGCGATCTCGGGGTTTCGTGATCTCGGGCGCGACGACACGCTCGCCGCCCTGCACGACCTGCCGCTGCCGCCTCAGGAACTCGCCGGCTTCGAGCCGGGCCTGCGCCGGGGCGGGGTGGTGATCGCCGCGCGGGTCGATGCCTCCGCGCTCGATCAGGCCGTGGCGGTGCTCGACATGTTCGACCCGGTCGACCTCGACGACGCGAGCGAGGCGCGCCGCGGCGCGGCCTCCGGCGGCCCGGCGGAGCCGCCCGTCGGCGCCGGCCTCACCGGCGGGGCCATGGGCGGCCAGACGAACACGGGGGCGATGCCCGGCACGGGCTCGCTCACCGACGGCACGCACGCGCTCGGCGCGGCCGACCTGCGCACGGACGAGGCGAGCCTCAGCGACATGGGCAGCAGCGTGACCGCCACCGGCGGGCGCGGCGGCGAGGAGCGGGCCGGCGCGCCCGGCGTGCTCGCCATGGCGTCGGGCCCCGACGCGGCGCAAGCCGCGAAGCTCGCGCCCGCCGTCAACGCGGGCGCCGGCAGCGATGCCAAGCCGGACCTTTTTCGCCGCGAGACTTCGAGCGGTCGGGTGCGGGTTTACGGGCGGCCCTAAATCCTTCTCCCCTCGTGGGAGAAGGTGGCCGGCGAGAGCCGGCCGGATGAGGGGGTGCTGGGCATGGGCCCGAGTGACGGCATCATACCCCTCACCCCTCGGTCGCTGCGCTCCCTTGCTTCGCCTGCCGGTGCGCAGGCGAAGCCCTCTCCCACAAGGGGAGAGGGGGCGCGCTCTACAGTTTCAGATCACCGGACCCATCGCCGAGCCTCGGCCGTCAACCCTCTCCCCTCGTGGGAGAGGGCAGGATGAGGGGGCGCTGGGCATAGCCCCGAGCGCCTCAAGACCACTCACCCACCCTTTGCACCAGCCTTCTCAAATCACGTTGCGCTCGCGCAGCAGCCGGCCTTCGACGACCCGCTCGTGGCCGAGGTCGGAGAGGTCGAGGCTGCGATAGGCCCCGTGCGTGATCAGTTCGGCGAGGCCTCGCCCCACGGCAGGCGATTGCTGCAGGCCGTGGCCGGAGAAGCCGTTGCAGAGATAGAGATTGTCCGTGCCCACGGCCCGGCCGACGATGGCGTTGTGATCGAGGGCGCACATGTCGTAGGGGCCCGCCCAGGCGCGGCCGGGGCGGATCGCTTCGAAAGCCGGCACCCGGTGGGCGAGCGCGGGCCAGATCACCTCCTCGAACAGGAGGTGATCGACCTCCTGGGTTCCTGGATCGTCGTCGCGCCAGTCCGGGTCGGCCGCGGCCTCGGGGGACACACCGCACATGTAACCATCCCCTTCCGGCCGCACGTAGACACCCGACACATCGATGAGGAGCGGGCAGGCGATCCGCTCGCGGCAGGTGAAGGTGAAGACGAAGCGGCGCTTGGCCTCAACGGGGATCGGCACGCCCGCGAGACGCGCGAGGGCGGGGCCGCCGGAGCCGGCGCAGTTGGCGAGCGCGCCGCAGGCGATGCGCGTCCCGTCGGCGAGCTGCACCCCCGTGACGTGGGACCCCTCCCGCTCGACCGCGACCACCTCGCCGGTGCGGTACTCGGCCCCGAGCGCCCGCGCCTTGCGCCGGAACGCCTGGAGCAAGCCCCAGCCGTCGAACCAGCCCTCGCCTGAGAGCCCGAGCGTCCCGCAGGCGAGATCCTCTGTCGTGAGCCACGGGAAGCGGCTTGTCAGCGCCGCGCGGTCGAGGAAGGCGATGTCGGCCCCTTCCGCGCGCTGCAGGGCCTGGTTCTCGGCGAGCACGGGCGCGCCGGCCGCAGTGGCGAGATAGAGGTAGCCGCCCTCGTGGAGCCCGAGTGCCGGCGTCTCGCCGTCGACCGACAGGTGCTCTGCCGCCTGCCTTAAGAAAGCGATGCCGAAGAGCGAGATCTGGATGTTCACCGGGCTCGAGAACTGCTGCCGGATCGAGGCGGCCGAGAGCGCGGAGGCCGAGAGCCGGTAGGTCGGGTCCTTCTCGATCACCACGACGCGGCCCCGAAAACCCGGGTCGCTGAGGAGGTGATAGGCCAGCGACGAGCCCATCGCCGCCCCGCCCACGATCACCACGTCGGCCGTCTCCATCACCTGCTCGACCCCCGACGCTGCTGCATGGTCGCCCGCAGCGGCGCGCATTGCCGCCGGTCCCGCGCAAGGCTAAGCGCTTGAGCAAAGATCAGCGATCAAGGCAAGCCGCATGTCCTCCCCTCCCTCCGTCCGCGACGAGGCCCTTCAGATCATCGCCCGCCTCGGGGTGCCCCGCGAGACCCTGGGCGACGTGGGGCTTGCCGCCCGCTCCCCCATCACGGGCGAGGTCGTGGCCCATGTGCGGGAGACGAGCCCGGAGGAGGCGCGGTCCGCCATCGGCCGGGCACACGAGGCTTTCTCACGCTGGCGCCTCGTGCCGGCCCCGCGCCGGGGCGAGCTGGTGCGATTGCTCGGGGAGGAATTGCGCGCCGCCAAGGACGACCTGGGCCGCCTCGTCACCCTGGAGGCGGGCAAGATCCTGTCCGAGGGCTTGGGCGAGGTGCAGGAGATGATCGACATCTGCGACTTCGCGGTGGGCCTCTCGCGCCAGCTCTACGGGCTCACCATCGCCACCGAGCGCCCGGACCACCGCATGATGGAGACCTGGCACCCCTTGGGCGTCTGCGGCGTGATCTCCGCCTTCAACTTCCCCGTCGCGGTCTGGTCCTGGAACGCGGCCTTGGCCCTCGTGTGCGGCGATCCGGTGGTGTGGAAACCCTCGGAGAAGACCCCCCTCACGGCGCTCGCCGTCCATGCGCTGATGTGCCGGGCGATCGCCCGGTTCGGCGCCGAGGCGCCCGAGGGCCTGTGCGAGGTGCTGGTCGGCGCCCGTGCGGCAGGCGAGGCCCTCGTCGACGATCATCGCGTGCCCGTGGTCTCGGCCACCGGCTCCACCGCCATGGGGCGGCAGGTCGGGCCGCGCCTGGCCGCGCGCTTTGCCCGGGCCATCCTGGAGCTCGGCGGCAACAACGCGGCGATCGTGGCCCCGTCCGCCGATCTCGACCTCACCTTGCGCGGCATCGCCTTCGCCGCGATGGGCACCGCGGGCCAGCGCTGCACGACCCTTCGCCGTCTCTTCGTGCACGAGAGCATCTACGACAGCTTCGTGCCCCGGCTCAAAACCATCTACGGCTCTGTCAGCATCGGCGATCCGCGCGCGGACGGCGTGCTGGTCGGTCCGCTCATCGACAAATCCGCCTTCGACGGCATGGAGCGAGCGCTCGACGAGGCACGCGCCGCCGGCGGCACGGTGACGGGCGGCGGGCGCGCCGCGGTCGAGGGCGCGCCGGGCGGCTACTATGCCCGGCCGGCGCTCGTCGAGATGCCGGAGCAGACCGGCCCCATGCTGCGCGAGACCTTCGCGCCGATCCTCTACGTGGTGCGCTATTCAAGCCTCGACGAGGCGATCGCCCTGCACAACGCGGTGGGCGCGGGCCTCTCCTCCTCCATCTTCACCCTGAACCTGCGCGAGGCGGAGGCCTTCGTGTCGGCCGCGGGCTCGGATTGCGGCATCGCCAACGTCAATATCGGGCCCTCGGGCGCCGAGATCGGTGGGGCCTTCGGGGGCGAGAAGGAAACGGGCGGCGGCCGCGAGGCGGGCTCGGATTCCTGGAAGACCTATATGCGGCGCCAGACGAACACCGTGAACTACGGCACCACCCTGCCGCTCGCCCAAGGCGTGAAGTTCGCCGTCGAGGGATAGGCACCCGCCCCGCGCTCCATCCCCCGTCATCGCGCCTTCACGGGAGGCGGTCAGGCTCGTCCGGTCCGCCCGGGTGCTCCGGCGCACGAACGCGTGTGCGGCGAAACCTTTTCGCCGGCCAGTCTTTGTTCCGGGCGAAGCCTGACTAGGAGACGGAGATCGCGACCATGACGGGACGTTCGATCGCGCGAACGGTGCTGATGACGGCAGGCCTCCTCGCCCTGACGGCCGGCCCGGGCCTCGCTCAAGGAGCCGGCGGTGGCGGAGGAGGCAGCGGCGGTGGCGACGCGGGCGGCAGTGGCAGCGAGCAGAACCGTTCCGCGCCGAGCGGGCCGCCGATGTATGCCTGCCAGCAGAGGGGCGTCCAGGGCACGCCGCCGAACAAGCTCTCCGGCGAGGAGGTCTGCGGCATGCACGAGTTCACGATGCGTAACTGCGCCGACTGGGGCGGCAGGGTGCCGCCGACCCGGAAGATGCATTGCATGGACGGCGACATCACGACGGGCTCGATCCAGCGCCGTCCCTGAACGGCGCCTTGCGCTGGCTGGCGACGCCCCGTCGCCTTGAGGCTGCCTCCGAGTTGTTTTAAGCCTCAAACGATCTCAGAGATCGGAGAGGCCGTCATGAACGCGTTGCCGCTGCCCAAGGCCAAGGACCAGCCCGCTCCCTCGGCCTCGTTCCAGTGGGAGGATCCATTCCTCCTCGACGAGCAGCTCACAGAAGACGAGCGCCTGATCCGCGACACGGCGCGCAGCTTCGCGCAGGACAAGCTCCTGCCGCGCATCGTCGAGGCCTACGCCCAGGAGAAGGTCGAGCCCGAGATCTTTCGCGAGATGGGCGAGCTCGGGCTGCTGGGCGTGACGTTGCCTGAGGAGTACGGCTGTGCCGGCGCATCTTACGTCGCCTACGGCCTCGTGGCGCGGGAGGTGGAGCGGATCGATTCCGGCTACCGCTCCATGATGAGCGTGCAGTCGTCCCTCGTCATGTATCCGATCTACGCCTACGGCGACGAGAGCCAGCGCAAGAAGTACCTGCCGAAGCTGGCGTCCGGCGAGTTCATCGGCTGCTTCGGCCTCACCGAGCCCGATGCCGGCTCGGACCCGGGAAGCATGAAGACGGTCGCGAAAAGGATCGAGGGCGGCTACCGGATCTCGGGCGCCAAGATGTGGATCTCGAACTCTCCCATCGCCGACGTTTTCGTCGTCTGGGCGAAGTCGGAGGCCCATTCCGGCGCCATCCGCGGCTTCGTGCTCGAGAAGGGCATGAAGGGGCTGTCGGCCCCGAAGATCGGCGGCAAGCTTTCCTTGCGCGCCTCCGTCACCGGCGAGATCGTCATGGACGGTGTGGAGGTGTCAGAAGATCACCTCCTGCCGAACGTCTCGGGCCTCAAGGGCCCGTTCGGCTGCCTCAACCGCGCCCGCTACGGCATCTCCTGGGGGAGCCTCGGCGCGGCGGAGGATTGCTGGCACCGGGCTCGGGCATACACGCTGGAGCGCAAGCAGTTCGACCGGCCGCTAGCCCAAACCCAGCTCGTGCAGAAGAAGCTCGCCGACATGCAGACGGAGATCGCGCTGGGGCTCCAGGCGTCGCTTCGCGTCGGCCGCCTCTTCGACGAGGGCCGCGTCGCGCCGGAGATGATCTCGCTGGTCAAGCGCAACAACTGCGGCAAGGCGCTGGATATCGCCCGGACCGCCCGCGACATGCACGGCGGCAACGGCATCATGGGCGAGTACCACGTCATGCGCCACGCCCAGAACCTGGAGACGGTGAACACCTACGAGGGCACGCACGACGTCCACGCCTTGATCCTCGGCCGCGCGCAGACCGGGCTGCAGGCGTTCTTCTGAGGATGTCATTCCGGGGCTCGCCGAAGGCGAGAATCCAGAACCCACGGATGTCGTGACGGTGGCCGGGTTCCGCTCCGCGGGCCCGGACTGACGGTGAGAAGAAACGATGACGCTTCGCATCACTCTCGCCGGCGCCACCGGATGGGTCGGGCGCGCCCTCGTCGCGGCGATCGCCGCGGCGGATGATCTCTCCCTGACCGGGGCCGTGTCGCGCTCCGCCGCGGGGCGGGATGCGGGCGAGGCGGCGGGCGGCGCCGCGCTGGGCGTGACGGTCTCGGGCACGTTGGCCGAGGCTCTCGCGGCCCCCTCCGACGTGCTCATCGACTATACCAAGCCCCACGTCGTGAAGGGGCACGTGTTGGAAGCGCTGCGCGCCGGGCGCCACGTGGTCGTGGGCACGTCGGGCCTCTCGGCCGAGGACTATGCGGAGATTGGCGCGGCGGCGCAGGCGGCCGGGCGCGGCGTGCTGGCCGCCGGCAATTTCTCGATCACCGCGACACTCATGCGTCGCTTCGCCCTCGAGGCCGCGCGCTACGTGCCCGACGTCGAGGTGATCGACTACGCTTCCGCCGCCAAGGCCGACACGCCCTCCGGCACCGGCCGCGAGCTCGCTGAACTGCTGGGTCAGGTGCGCCAGGCGGGAACCGCGAAGCCGGTCGCGGAGCTCTCGGGCGTGCGCGAGACGCGGGGCGGCAGCATCGGCGGCCCGGTGCCCGTCCAGGTGCATTCCGTGCGGATGCCCTCCTACGTGCTCTCCTGCGAGGTGCTGTTCGGCGCCGACAACGAGCGCCTCGCGATCCGCCACGATGCCGGATCCTCCGCCGCGCCCTACGTCGCCGGCACGCTGCTGGCGGCGCGGCGGGTCGGCACCTTCACGGGGCTGAAGCGCGGTCTCGACTCCGTGATGGGCTGACCGGACGGCAAGCTGGATCGAACCGCACCGTCGCACGTTGAGCCAAGCCAAGCTTCGCTCCTCCGACGGCTCCCATGCTCCAGCGCATCGCCGCCGCGCCGGCGACCATCGCCCGGCCCGCGGTCTCGACGACCGATCTGTGGAAATTTGCCGGCGTCACCCTCTTGCTCGTCGACCATTACGGCCTGTTCTTCGACGAGGACCAGGATTGGTGGCGGGTGGCGGGCCGCATCGCCGCGCCGATCTTCTTCTTCCTGATCGGCTATGCCCGCACCCGGCAGGTACCGGCGAGCTGGATCGTCTGGGGGCTGGTTCTCACGGCCGTCGATACCTGGACCTCGGGCGAGGGGTTGGGGAAGATCAATCTCAACATCCTGATCAACTTCGCCCTCGTGCGCCTACTCCTGCCGGAGGTCGAGAGCCGCGTCATGGGCCGGCCGGTGCGGGTCGCCCTGCTCGTCCTCGCGATCATCCTTCTCATCCGGCCGTTCCAGCAAGTGCTGGAATACGGCGCGCAAGGGTGGCTCTGGGCCCTCTTCGGCCTCGCCCATCGCCTTGCTGCCGAGAGCCGCTCCCGGCTCGACGCGGCCCTTCGCGACGGCGTCGCCTTCGCCACGGCGCTCGCCTACACGGGAAAGGAAATCATCGACTATGAGTTCGCCCTGGCGGAGGGCATCGCGCTCGCCGTGCTCGTCGGGATCGTGACGATCGCGCTCGCCCGGTTCCGCCGCGCCGACGCCGTCTGGTCGCCGCCCGAGCCCATCGCGGGCTTCATGCGGTTCTGCGGCCGTCACTCGCTGCAAATCTACGCCGTGACCCTTCTCGCCATGCAGATCCTCGCCTATGCCCTGGACCTCTCGGAGGAGTAGGGCGAGGCGACGTGGCATGAAGCCGTTGGAGGGAGTGCGGGTTCTCGAACTCGCCCGCGTGCTGGCAGGGCCCTGGATCGGGCAGCTTCTCGCCGATCTCGGCGCGGACGTCGTCAAGGTGGAGCGCGCCGGCGCCGGCGACGACACCCGCGGCTGGGGCCCGCCCTTCCTGGAGGGCGCGGACGGCGAGAACCTCTCGGCCGCTTACTTTCACGCCGCCAACCGCGGCAAGCGCTCGGTGGAGGCCGATTTCGAGACGGAGGACGGCCGCGCCCTCGTGCGGCGCCTTGCCCGTCACGCCGACGTGGTGGTGGAGAACTTCAAGGTCGGGGGCCTCGCGAAATACGGTCTCGACGCGGCGAGCCTGCGGGCCGAGAACCCGCGGCTCGTCTACTGCTCCGTCACGGGCTTCGGCCAGACCGGCCCCTACGCCTCGCTGGCCGGCTACGACTTCATGGTCCAGGGCATGGCGGGCGTCATGGATCTCACGGGCGATCCGGAGGGCCCGCCGATGAAGGCGGGCTACGCCACGGCGGACATCTTCTGCGGCCTCTACGCCAGCACCGGCATCCTCGCGGCCCTGCGCCGCCGCGACGCGACGGGCGAGGGCGCCACCCTCGACATGGCCCTGATGGATGCGCAGGTCGCCGTGCTCGGATATCAGGCGATCAACTATTTCGTGTCGGGTAAGCTCCCGAAGCGCCTCGGCAACGGGCATCCGAACATCGTGCCTTACGACGTCTTTCCCGTCGCCGACGGCTCGGTGATCCTGGCGATCGGCAACACGGGGCAGTTCCGCAAGCTCTGCGAGGCGCTCGACGCCGCCGATCTCCGCGACCATCCCGACTACGCCACCAACGAGGGCCGGGTGCGCCACCGCGCCGTCCTCGTGCCTGAACTCGGCCGGCGCACGATCCGCTTCCGGCGGGACGATCTGCTCGACACGCTCGGCGCGCTGCAGGTTCCGGCCGGCCCCGTCAACACGGTGGCCGACGTCTTCGCCGATCCTCAGGTCCTGGCGCGGGGCCTGCGCGTCGATCTGCCTGCGCCCCACGCGAAGGACGGGACGATCCCGACCCTGCGCTCGCCGATCGTCCTCGACGGCTTAGCCATGGTGGCCGAGCGCCCCTCGCCGGGGCTCGGGGCGCACACGGCGGAGGTTTCGAGCGATCCGGCCTGGGGCGGCTAGGCCGCCTGCTCCAGCCGGGCGGCGACGAGGTTGCGCAGGCTGCGGAAATCCTTGGCGAACTGGCGGATGCCCTCGGCGAGCTTCTCCGTCGCCATCGCGTCCTCGTTGAGCGCGAAGCGGAAGGCCGGCTCGTCGTAGGAGGTCCAGCCCGGAGCGTCGCCCGTAGTGTCGGGAGAAAGGCGGCGGGGTAGCGGGCCGGTGTCGGCCGCGAGTTCATCGAGGAGCGCCGGGGCGATGGTGAGCCGGTCGCAGCCGGCGAGGGCCTCGATCTCACCCCTGTTGCGGAAGGAGGCGCCCATCACGACGGTGGCGACGCCCGCGGCCTTGTAGGCGGCGTAGATGCGCCTGACCGAGAGCACGCCCGGGTCCGTCTCGCCCGTGTAGGGCCCCCCGCCCGCCTTGATGTGCCAGTCGAGGATGCGCCCGACGAAGGGTGAGATGAGGAAGGCTTTGGCGTCCGCCGCCGCCATGGCCTGGGGGAGGCCGAAGAGGAGCGTGAGGTTGCAGTCGATGCCCTCGCGCTGGAGAACCTCCGCGGCGCGGATGCCCTCCCAGGTCGAGGCGATCTTGATTAGGATGCGCTCGCGCGGGATGCCCTGCGCCCCGTAAGCTTCGATGATGGCCCGCCCCTTGGCCACGGTCGCTGCCGTATCGAAGGAGAGGTCCGCGTCGACCTCCGTCGAGACCCGGCCCGGCACGATGCGGCTGAGCTCCGCGCCGAAGGCGACGGCGAGGCGGTCGCAGACGGCGCCCGCCACCGCCTCCTTGGTGCCGCCCTGTCGCTGGCCCCAGGCCAGCGCCTCGGCCAGAAGCCCGGCATAGGCCGGCATCTCGGCGGCTTTGAGGATCAGCGTCGGGTTCGTGGTGCAGTCCTGAGGCTTCAGGCGGCGCACCGCCTCGACGTCGCCTGTATCGGCGACGACGCCCGTCATGGCGCGAAGGTGGTCGAGCTTCGTGGTCATGGTCACCCCTGATGACAAACGGCGCTGGAGCGTCATATGGCTTGTCGGCTCGACCGCCAACAGCGCCCGAGCGCCGTCATACGAGCGTCACCCGTCCCCGCTAACGCCCCAAGACCCGCCCCGATTCCCATTTCGCATGGTCGCCCCGATGACGCGTCTTCTCGCCGCTTTCGCCGGCTTGCTCCTCCTCGGTCAGCCCCAGATTGCCCGAGCGCAGGAGCTTTCCGGCAAGCTCGTCCTCTACACGAGCCAGCCGAACACGGACGCGCAGGGCACGATCGACGCCTTCAAGGCGCGCCACCCGAAGCTCGACGTCACCTTCGTCCGCGACGGCACGCCCCGGCTCATGGCGAAGCTTCGCGCCGAGATCGAGGCCGGCCAGCCGCAGGCGGACGTGCTCCTCATCGCCGACAGTGTCACGATGGAGGGCCTCAAGAAGGAGGGCCGCCTGCTGCCCCACCCGGAGGCCGACGTCTCCGCTTACGCCGCGGGCACGCACGACCCCCAAAAGGCCTGGTTCGCGACGAAGCTCATCACCACGGGCATCGCCTACAACACGAAGGCCCCCTTCGTGCCGGTCTCCTGGACCGATCTCCTGCGCCCTGAGGCCAAGGGTCAGGTGGTGATGCCGAGCCCCTTGAGCTCCGGCGCGGCGCTGATCCATGCCGCGACGCTCACCGCCAACCTCGAGGGCGGCTGGCGCTACTACGAGAAGCTGCAGGAGAACCGGGCGCTGGCCGGCGGCGGCAACGGCGACGTGCTGAAAAGCGTCGCCGGCGGCGACAAGCTCTACGGCATGATCGTCGACTTCATGCCGATCCGCGAGAAGGCCAAGGGCGCCCCCATCGCCTTCGTCTTCCCGCGCGAGGGCGTTTCGGCGGTGAGCGAGCCCGTGGCGATCCTGAGCACCACGAAGAACGCGCCCGCGGCCAAGGCCTTCGTCGACTTCATCCTCTCGAAGGAAGGCCAGGAGCTCGCCCTCAAGCAGGGCTACATCCCGGCCCATCCGGCGGTGCCCCTGCCCGCGGGCTACCCCGAGCGCAGCGCGATCAAGGTCTTAGCCTTCGATGCGGCCAAGGCTCTCGCCGACGAGGCCGCGAACAAGCGCCGCTTCGAGGACATCTTCACGCAGTGACGGCGAGCCTCGCGCCCGGCGCCCCCCGGCTGCCCTTCGACGCCGGCGCGCCCGAGCGCACGCCTGAGGCGCGGCATCGCCCGAGCCTCCTCGACCGGGACGGAACGGGGGTGCTCGCAGCCCTCGTCGCGGCGGCTCTCGCCTTCGGCGCGCTGCCGCTCCTGCGCCTCGCCGCGGCGGCGCTGGCGCCTCAAGGACAGTGGCGCCTCGCCGACGCGCTGGCTGTCGTCAACGGTCGGGCGGGGCTGCGAGCGCTCCTGAACACCCTCGAGACCGCGAGCCTCTCGGCGCTCTTGGCGCTGGCGCTCGGCACGGCCGTGGCCCTCGTCCTCGCCACCACCGACCTGCGCGGCCGCCGGCCCCTCGCCTTCCTGTTCGTGCTCTCGCTCATGGCCGCGCCGCAGGTCGCGGCTCTGGCCTATCTGACCCTGCTCGGGCCCTCTTCGCCGATCCTTGGGCTTGTGGGATTGGCGCCGGAGCCCGGCGCCGCCCATCCCCTGCGCGGCGCGTTCGGCATCGTCCTGGTGCTCGGCCTCCACCATGCGCCCCTCGTCGCCATCACCGTTGCGGCGGGCTTGAGGCGGGTGCCGATGGCCGTCATCGAGGCGGCGCAGGTCGAGGGCGCTTCGGGCTGGCAGATCACCCGCCGCATCGTCCTGCCCCTGCTCCGGCCCCACCTCGTCGCCGCGGGATGCCTCGCCTTCACGGCGGGCGTGGGCAATTTCGGCATCCCGGCGCTGCTTGGGATGCCGGTGAACTATCTCACCCTGCCGACGCTGATCTATCGCCGGCTATCGAGCTACGGCCCCTCCATCATCGCGGATGCCGCGACCCTCTCCCTCGTCGTCGCGGCGGTCGCCGGCCTCGGGGCGCTGGCCGGCGCGCTCGCGCTGCGTCGCCCCGGCGCGCGGATCGAGACGGAGCGGCCCCTCAGTCCCTTCTGGACGCTCGGCCGGGCCCGGCCCCTTGTCGAAGCGGCGCTGTGGGCGCTCGTCGGGGTGACGATTCTCCTGCCCCTCGCCTCGCTGCTGGCCGCCGCGCTCAGCCCCACCTACGGCGCGCCGCTCACCATCGCGACGCTGACCCTCGACAATTTCGTCGAGGTGCTCGCCCGCCAGCAGGCCACGGTGCGGGGCTTTTGCAACTCCCTGCTGCTCGCCGGCGGCTCGGCGCTGCTCCTGACGCTCGCTGCCGTGCCCCTCGCCTGGGCCCTCGACCGCAAGACCGGGCGCTTCCGCGACGCCTTGCTTTGGCTCTTCGAGCTGCCCTACGCCCTGCCCGGCGTGGTGCTCGCCATCGCCTGCATCCTGATCTTCCTGAAACCCCTGCCTGTCGTGAACGTGTCGCTCTACGCGACGCCCTGGATCATCCTGCTGGCGTATCTGGCCCGCTTCGCGCCGCTCGCGCTCAAAGCGCCGCTCGCGGTGATGAGCACCGTCGACCGGGCCCAGGAGGAAGCCGCCGCCCTCGACGGCGCGAGCCTGCGGCAGCGCCTGCGCCACGTCATCGCCCCGGCGCTCTGGCCCGCGGCCCTGGCCGGAGGGTTCCTAGCTTTTCTGCTTGCCTTCAACGAGCTCACCGTCTCGGCGCTCCTGTGGTCCGCCGGCACGGAGACCTTAGGGGTCGCACTCTTGAGCCTCGAGGAGGCCGGCCTCTCCGCCCAGGCCGCTGCGCTGGCCCTCGCGACGCTGGCCGTCGTCGCCGCCGCAATGTTCTGGCTTGACCGCCTCGCGCCGCGCCTGCCCGAAGGGACGCTACCCTGGCGGCTTTAGCGCGTCATTCCGGGGCTCGGCGAAGCCGAGAACCCGGAATCCAGGGCCGGGTGAGCGGCTGCGAGCAACATCCGGCCCGGTCGTGGGTTCCGGGTTCCGCTGCGCGGCCCCGGAATGACATTCACGGCATGAACAGCCCCCGCGCTGCCTTCACCTCGCGCACCAGAAAATCCATCGCCGCCCGAATGCGCGCGACCTCTTTCAGGTCGGCATGGACGATGAGCCAGAAGGAACGGGTGATCGCCACGGCCTCGGGCAGGACCGGCACGAGGCGCGGCTCAGGCGCCGCCATGAAGCGGGGCAGGACGCAGATGCCGGCGTCCGAGAGCGCGGCGTTCATCTGCGCCACGAGGCTCGAGCTCTGGATGCGGGCGCGCAGCCCCCGCGAGACCTCGTCGAGATAGTCGAGCTCGGGCGTGAAGATGAGGTCGTCGATGTAGCCGATGACGGCGTGGGCGTGCAGATCGTCCGGCGCGGTGACGGGCGCGGCGCGGTCGAGGTAGGCCTGCGTGGCGTAGAGGCCGAGCCGGTAGTCGGTGAGCTTGCGCGCGACGATCTTGCCCTCCTTCGGCGGGCTGAGCGAGACGGCGATGTCGGCCTCGCGCTTCGAAAGGGAAAGAAGTCGCGGCATGGCGACGACCTGCACCTCGAGATCGGGAAACTGCGCCCCGAAGCTGGCCATCCGGGGCGCGAGGAACGCGGTCCCGAAGCCGTCGGGCGTGCCGATCCGCACGATGCCCGACAGGGCGAGGTCCGCCCCGCCGATCTCGCTCGACACGGCGAGCGCCTGCGTCTCCATGCTCTCGGCCTTGGCGAGAAGCCGCTCGCCGTGCTCGGTCAGGGCATATCCCTGCGGCCGGCGCTCGAAAAGCTTGGCTTTCAGCGCCGCCTCCAGCGCGGTGACGCGGCGCGAGACCGTGGCGTGATCGGCTCCCAGCCGCCGCGCCGCCACCGTGAGGCGCCCCGCCCGGGCGACGGCGAGGAAGAAGCGCAGATCGTCCCAATCGAACCGGCTCATGCCCACATCGTCCCGCGTGGTCGGGCCTGTGATCGCATTCGCGCACACGACCGCTTCGATTTCTCGTATGGCCGTGCGGTTATCGCAATGCTAGCGAGCTGTTCAACGACTGAGATTCGAGAGGGAGGCGCGTCATGCGCGAGGTAGGTCATTTCGTGGGCGGCCGCGAGGTCGCGGGATCCTCGGGGCGCTACGCCGACATCTATCAGCCCATGGACGGCGCGGTGATCGGGCGGGTAGCCTTGGCCTCCCGCGCCGAGATGCGTGCGGCGGTGGAGAACGCGGCCGCGGCGCAGCCTGCCTGGGCCGCGGTGAACCCGCAGCGGCGCGCTCGCGTGATGATGGCCTTCCTTGGGCTCCTCAACCGCGAGATGGACGCGCTGGCCGATCTGCTCGCCCGCGAGCACGGCAAGACGATCGCCGACGCCAAGGGCGACATCCAGCGCGGGCTCGAGGTGGTGGAGTTCTGCTGCGGCATCCCGCAGCTGCAGAAGGGCGAGTACACGGAAGGAGCGGGTCCGGGCATCGACATCTACTCGCTGCGCCAGCCGCTCGGGGTCGTGGCCGGCATCACGCCGTTCAACTTCCCCGCCATGATCCCAATGTGGAAGTTCGCGCCGGCCATCGCCTGCGGCAACGCCTTCATTCTGAAGCCTTCCGAGCGCGATCCGGGCGTGCCGATGCGCCTGGCCGAGCTCATGATCGAGGCGGGCCTGCCGGCAGGTATCCTCAACGTGGTGAACGGCGACAAGGAGGCGGTGGACGCCATCCTCGACGATCCGGACATCCGCGCCGTGGGCTTCGTCGGCTCGTCCTCGATCGCCGAGTACGTCTATTCGCGGGCTGCCGCGACGGGCAAGCGGGCGCAGTGCTTCGGCGGCGCCAAGAACCACATGATCATCATGCCCGACGCCGACATGGACCAGGCCGTCGACGCCCTCATCGGCGCCGGCTACGGCTCGGCGGGCGAGCGCTGCATGGCGATCTCGGTGGCCGTCCCCGTGGGGAAATCCACCGCCGACCAGCTCATGGACAAGCTGATCCCCCGCGTCGAGAGCCTAAAAGTCGGTCCCTCGACGGATCCGTCCGCCGACTATGGGCCCTTGGTCACGAAGCAGCACCTCGACCGCGTGCGCGGCTATGTCGATCTCGGCGTCCAGGAAGGCGCCAAGCTCGTCGTCGACGGCCGCGACTTCAAGCTGCAGGGCTATGAGAACGGCTTCTACATGGGCGGCTGCCTCTTCGACGAGGTCCAGCCTGACATGCGCATCTACAAGGAAGAGATCTTCGGGCCCGTGCTCTCGGTGGTGCGGGCGGGCTCCTACGACGAGGGGCTGCAGCTGGCCTCCAGCCACGAATACGGCAACGGCGTCGCGATCTACACCCGCGACGGCGACGCGGCGCGGGACTTCGCGGCCAAGGTGAATGTGGGCATGGTGGGCATCAACGTGCCGATCCCGGTGCCGCTCGCCTACTACACCTTCGGCGGCTGGAAGCGCTCCGGCTTCGGCGACCTGAACCAGCACGGGCCGGACGCCATCCGCTTCTACACCAAGACCAAAACCGTCACCTCCCGCTGGCCATCCGGCATCAAGGACGGCGCGAGCTTCGTCATCCCGACCATGCAGTGAACGAGAGCGGGTGTGCTAGGCTCTGAGCCCATGAAGCACGAGCCGACCCCGCGGATGACCGTCGACGAGTTCCTGGCCTGGGCTGAAGAGCGGCCCGGGCGCTACGAGCTCTGCGACGGCGAGGTCGTGGCGATGTCGCCGGAGCAGGTCTTGCACGCGCGGACGAAGGTTGCCGTGCAAACAGCCCTCGCAGCCGCGATCGAAGCCGCAGGCCTATCTTGTGAGGCCTTTCCGAATGGCCTGACCGTTCGTGTGAACGAGCGGACGGCCTACGACCCGGACGCCGCCGTGTCCTGCGGTCCCCGGCTCCCGGACGAGGCCGTCGAGTTGGCCGATCCTGTGATCGTGGTCGAGGTGCTCTCGCCCTCGACCCGCCGCGTCGACGCGACCCGCAAGCTGATCGACTATCTTCGCCTCGCCAGCGTCCACCACTACCTCATCGTCGATGCGGGACATCGCGTCGTGATCCACCATCGCCGCGGCGCCGAGATCATCGAGACCCGTATCGCCTGCGAGGGCGACCTGTCCTTCGACCCGCCGGGCCTGACCCTCTCCGTCGCCGACCTCCTCCCCCGCGCCGATTCATGAGCCCCGGCTATCTTCCCTTCGCCGGCGCCCTCGAGCTGCCGGCCTTCCTCTGCGACAACTGCGGCTTCTGGCAGCGCCACTTCGATCGGCCGGCGCAGTGCCCCCTGTGCCTCGACGCGCGCCACGTCGTGCCCCAGGACGGCTGGCGCTTCTGGACGCTGGAAGAGGCGCAGGCGCGCTTTCCCTGCCACTGGGCCGAGCTCGAGCCTGGCGTCTGGCGCTTCTGGAACGACCCGGTGAGCGGCATCGGATCGAGCCACTACCTCGTCCGGACCGAAAACGGGAACCTGGGCTTCGAGGGCTGCGCCGCCTTCAGCAACGAGGCTCTCCGCCAAATCGAGCGGCTGGGCGGGATGCAGGTGCTCTCCGCCTCGCACCCCCATTCCTACGGTGCGCTCTGGCAACTCCAGGACCGCTTCGACCCGGAGCTGGCCCTCCACCCCGGCGACCTCGCCTGGTCCGCGGCGCTCAAAGTCTCCTGGCCCTTCGACGACGTCCTGGAGCCCCTGCCCGGCCTCGAGCTGCACCTCACCGCCGGCCATTTTGACGGCCACACGGCGCTCTATGACCGCCGCCGCCGCATCTTCTTCTGCGGCGATGCCCTGAAATTCGAGCTCGACCCCGCCGACCCGCGCCGCGCCACCACCATCTCCGCCCACAAGGCCTTCGTGCGCGGCGTGCCGCTGACCCCGAACGAGCTGAAACGCTACCGGGCCGTCTTCGCGCCCCTCGACTTCGTCCAGACCTGGACCCCCTTCGAGCAGGTGGTGAACAGCGGCCGCAAAGAGGCCCTGGCGTTGATCGACGCCATGCTTGCCACCCGGCCGCATGCCTTTCCCGTGCCACTCGACGAACTCAGCATTTCGCCGGGGCTCGCTGAGGCGAAGACAGGATGATATCATCATTGATATCAGGTGAACCGATGGCTGACCTTCTGATCCGCAACGTCGATGAGACCGTGCTCCAAACGCTGAAGCGTCGCGCCGAAGCGAGGGGAACGTCGCTTCAGCACGAGGCGAAGGATGCGCTCGGGAAAGGCGCGATGCTGACGAAGGCTGACCGTCGAGCGGTGATCGACGGGCTCCACCGCTTGTGGGGGGAGAGACCGCCCTTGTCCGAAGGCAGCGTCCCGTTCGTTCGGGCCGAGCGCGAGGAGAACTCTTGATCCTCGATACAACCGTCGTCTTCGACATGATCGTGCCTGGGCCGGCGACCGATGGTGCCGTTTCGCTCATCGACCAGGACGAGCCGCTGTTCGCGCCGGATCATTTGCGCTGCGAGTTGGCAGGAGCCCTGACACGCGCGGTTCGGCGCGGTGATGTTGAGGCTGACTTCGCCCGGATGGCGCTGAGCGGCTCGGAGGCGATCCTTCCCATTCTAGAGCCAACTGCCCCGCTCATCGACGCTGCCTTCGCCCTGTCGCTCGAACTGCGCCATCCGCTCTACGATTGCTTGTTCTTGGCCCACGCCGAGCGGCGCGCCACGCGCCTCGTCACCTCCGACCAACGCTTCATCGACAAGCTCCAGGGCACATCCCATGCTCGATACATCACCCATACGAGCCGGTGGCGTGACTAACCTCTTCGCCCTCACCGACGACCAGGCCGCCATCCGTGAGATAGCGCAAGCCTTCGCCGCCGAGCGCCTCGCGCCGAACGCGGTGGCCTGGGACGAGCAGAAGCACTTTCCCGTCGAGGAAATGCGGGAAGCAGCAGGACTCGGCATGGGCGGAGTCTACATCCGCGAGGATGTGGGCGGCTCAGGCCTCTCACGCCTCGACGCGGCGCTCATCTTCGAGGCGCTCTCGACGGGCTGCCCGACGGTGGCGGCCTATATCTCCATCCACAACATGGCCGCGTGGATGATTGACCGCTACGGGTCGGACGAGCAGCGGCAGCGCTTCGTCCCGAAGCTCTGCACCATGGAGCATCTGGCGAGCTACTGCCTCACCGAGCCGGGCGCCGGCTCGGATGCCGCCGCCCTGAAGACCCGGGCCGTGCGCGACGGTGACCATTACGTCGTCAACGGCGTCAAGCAGTTCATCTCGGGCGCCGGCTCGGCCGACCTTTACGTCACGATGGTGCGAACGGCCGAGGGCGGGGCCTCAGGCATCTCGACCCTCGTCGTCGAGAAGGACGCGCCCGGCCTGTCCTTCGGCGCCAACGAGAAGAAGATGGGCTGGAACGCCCAACCGACCCGGCAGGTGATCTTCGAGGATTGCCGCGTGCCCGTCGCCAACCGCCTCGGGCCGGAAGGCATCGGCTTTAAGATCGCCATGAGCGGGCTCGACGGCGGACGGCTCAACATCGGCGCTTGTTCGCTCGGCGGGGCGCAAGCAGCGCTGGACAAGGCCCTGCAGTACACGAGCGAGCGAAAAGCCTTCGGGAGCCGGCTCGCCGATTTTCAGGCGCTCCAGTTCACCCTCGCCGACATGGCGATCGAACTCGAATCCGCCCGCACCTTCCTGTGGCGCGCGGCGGCGAACCTCGACGCCGGCTCGCCCGACGCCACGCGGCTGTGCGCCATGGCAAAGAGAGTTGCCACCGACACGGGCTTCGAGGTGGCGAACAAGGCTCTCCAACTCCACGGCGGCTACGGCTACTTGGCCGATTACGGCATCGAGAAGATCGTGCGGGATCTCAGGGTCCATCAGATCCTGGAGGGCACGAACGAGATCATGCGCATGATCGTGGCGCGGGGGCTCGTCGGGCGAAGCCAATGACCCTGCGCGCGCTCGCCCTCGGCTTCGCGCTCGCCGCCGCGATCCTGCTCTTGTTCTACGTCGCGGGACCTTTGTTCTTCGTCACCGGCCGGCGGGCGTTCCAGCTCAACTTCACCGGCGCCGCGATCCTCGGACTCGCGTTCGGCCTCGTCGCCCACCGCCTCGCGCGGGCGCGGGCGATGGAGGCGGCGCGGGTGGGTGGGCTCGCCGCCGTGCCGGGCCTACTCGTGTTGGCGGCGGTCGCCTCGCATTTCGCCGTTTTCTTCCCCGGGCTCGATCCCGCCCTCGACAAGGTCTTCGGATCGCTGGCGCTCTGGTTCTACGGCTTCCTGCTCGTTGGAACGCTCTGGACTGCGGGACGCGCCTGACCGCCTCACTCTTCACCGAACCATCAGCGGGAGTTGACGCCACATGACCACCATCGCCTTCGTCGGCCTCGGCAACATGGGCGGGCCGATGGCCGCCAACCTCGTCAAGGCGGGGCACGAGGTGAAGGGCTTCGACCTCGGCGAGGCGGCGCTGGCAGCCGCGCGCACGGCTGGCGTGACGGTGGCCGCCGCGGTGGGCGAGGCTTGCGCGGGAGCCGAGGTGGTGGTCACGATGCTGCCCGCGGGCAAGCACGTGCTCCAGGTCTGGTCCGAGATCCTGGGCGCTCTGCCGGCCGGCACGCTCGTGATCGACTCCTCCACCATCGACGTCGAGAGCGCGCGAAAAACCCACGCGATGGCGGCCGAGCGGGGCTGCCTCTCCCTTGACGCCCCCGTCTCGGGCGGCGTCGGCGGGGCAACGGCCGGAACGCTCACCTTCATGTGCGGCGGCAGCACGGAGGCCTTCGCCAAGGCCGAGCCGATCTTGAGTCAGATGGGCCGCAAGGTCGTCCATTGCGGCGAGGCCGGCGCCGGCCAGGCGGCGAAGATCTGCAACAACATGATCCTCGGCATCTCGATGATCGGCGTCGCCGAAGCCTTCGTGCTGGCGGAAAAGCTCGGGCTCTCGCATCAGGCGCTGTTCGACGTCGCCTCGACCTCCTCGGGCCAGTGCTGGTCGCTCACCACCTACTGCCCCGTGCCCGGCCCCGTGCCGACCTCGCCGGCGAACAACGGCTACAAGCCGGGCTTCGCCTCCGCGCTGATGCTGAAGGACCTGAAGCTCGCGCAGGAAGCCGCGGCCGCAGCCGGCGCCGTGACGCCCCTCGGCGCCCAGGCCGCGCAACTCTATGCCCTCCACAACGGCCAGGGCGAAGGCGGCACCGACTTTTCCGGCATCATCGAGATGATCCGGGGCGAGGGGTAGGCCTGCCGGCTTCGATCCCCTCGCGCAGGCGTGATCGGCGGCGGAGGTCCAGACGCCCAAGCGCACGAAGCGCGGCTCTTTCCCTCCGCGCCGGCGCGCCTCATATCCCGGGCGAGCCCTTGTCAACGATGGAGCCTTCCCGATGACGCCTCGCGCCCGACGCCACGCCCTCGCGCTCTCGCTTCTCGCCGCCGTTGCGGCGACGGGCGCCGCCGCCCACCACGGCTGGTCCTGGGCCGAGGAGCAGCAGACGACGCTCGAGGGCACCCTGCGTTCCGTCTCCATGGCGCCCCCGCATCCCTCGCTGCAGGTGGCCGACAAGGAGGGTGCGGTCTGGCAGATCGACCTCGGCAACCCGAATCAGACCCAGCGTTCCGGCTTCACGGCTGAGGCAGCGAAGGCCGGCGACGCGATCACGGTGCTCGGCAACCGCAATCTCGACAAGGCGACGAAGCACATGAAAGCCGTGCGCATCACCGTCGCCGGCCGCACCTACGACATGTATCCGGAGCGCATCCGCACGAACTGACGCCGCTTTCGGCGCGTGAGCTCCCTCGACGCCTGGCTGGCGCTGCCGTTGCTGCGCCAGTCGGGCACGGCCTACATGCTGGTCAACGCCGCCCACATCCTGGGGCTCGGCCTGCTGATCGGCGCGATCCTGCCCCTCGATCTCCGCCTCGTCGGCCTGTTCCGGGCAGCACCCCTCGCGGTGATCGGGCCGTTCCTGTCGCGCGCGGCGGCGGCGGGGCTCGCGCTCGCGCTCGCGACCGGTGCCCTGCTCTTCACCGTGCGCCCGTCGGAATATTTCAGTAACCCGGCCTTCCTCGCCAAGCTCGGGCTCTTAGGCTTCGCCCTCGTGAACGTCGCGCTCCAGCATGCCGGCGGGCTGCGGGCGGCCTTCGCCGAGGGCGTGGTGCCCGCGGGAGCCCGGATCAGGGCCGGCGCCTCCCTTCTCCTCTGGCTCGCGGTGCTGGTGGCGGGCCGCGCCATCGGCTTCGTCTGACGGATCAGGCACCCACCACTTGGGGCACCTTCGTCGCCGGCGGCGTGTTGCGGCTCCGTCCGGTGCGCACGATCCCGTCGATGATCGTCATGCCTATGCCGGGCAGGTCGCCGAGCTGGAGGCTGTCGAGGAGGTCGCGGCCGGCCGAGTGCTGCGCCTTGTCCATCAGCACGAAATCCGCCGCGCGCCCGACCTCCAGGAGGCCGCAATCGAGGCTGCGCATCCGCGCCGTGTTGCCGGTGGCAAAGCACAACGCCGTCTCGGCGGGAACGTCGCCGAGCGACGAGAGCATCGCCACCATGCGCAGGATGCCGAGCGGCTGGACGCCCGACCCCGCCGGCCCGTCGGTGCCGAGGATCACCCGCTCGAGCTGGCCCATTTCCTTGGCCGTGCGCAGCGTGTAGAGCGCCGCCCGCTCGTTGCCGTTGTGGACGATCTCGAGGCCCCGCCGGCAGCCCTCGCAGATGCAGCGGATCTCCCGGTCCGGCAGGGCCGTGTGCCCGCCGTTGATGTGGCCGACCACGTCCGTGTCGGCCTCCAGCACCACGTCGGCCCCGATGAGCCCGGACCCCGGGATCGAGGGCCCGCCCGTGTGGATCGTGCTCTGGATGCCGTACTTTCGCGCCCACGCCACCATCTTGCGCGCGGTGGGCCCGTCCTTGACGCCCCCTAAGCCCACCTCGCCCAGCAGCTTGACGCCGGCCGCCGCGAGTTCGGCGAAATCGTGCTCCTCCATGCCTGGCTCGATGACGGGGGCGCCGGCATGAACTTTCACCCCGCCCGGCCGGAAGGCCGTGAAGGCGCGGCTGGCGAAGATCGCCATGGCTTTGAGCCCCACCACGTCCTTCGGGCGCCCGGGCGTGTGGACCTCGCCCGCCGAGATCATCGTCGTGACGCCGCCGTGGAGCGTGCTGTCGATCCAGCCGAGCTGGCTCTGGCGTGGCGTCCAGTCGCCGGCCACGGGGTGGACGTGGCTGTCGATGAGGCCGGGCGCGAGGGCCGTGCCCTGCGCGTCGATGATCGTGGTGGCGCCCTCGACATCCGCGTCTTGGGCGCGGCCGATGAAGCTGATCCGGCCGTCGACAGCGACGAGGGTGTCCGCTTCGAGGATCGGCCGTTCGATGTCGCCGCTCAGCACGAGGCCGATGTTGCGGATCACCAACTTGCCGGCAGCCGCTCCGGCGGGCTCGTCATGGGCCATGGACGTCTCTCCCCCGCGTCAGCCAGAGCGCCCTTGACGCTGCGGCTGCGGCGCGATATTCATTTGTATACAAACATGATTGACCCACGCAAGGCGGCTCCGCCCGCCGATCGGGAGCTTGGGTGCCATGAGCGCGTTCCACCAGGAATCCGTGCTGTCGGTTCGCCACTGGACCGACACCCTCTTCAGTTTCACCACGACGCGCAATCCCGCCTTCCGCTTCCGCAACGGCCAGTTCGCGATGATCGGTTTGGAGGTGGAAGGACGGCCCCTGCTGCGGGCCTACAGCTTGGCGAGCGCCAACCACGAGGACACCCTCGAGTTCTTCTCGATCAAGGTGCCGGACGGGCCCTTGACCTCGCGCCTGCAGCACCTGCGCGAGGGCGACGCCATCCTCGTCGGGCGCAAGACCACCGGCACGCTGGTTCTCGATAACCTGGAGGACGGGCGCATCCTGTATCTGCTCGGCACCGGCACGGGTCTCGCGCCTTTCCTGTCCATCATCAAGGATCCGGAGACCTACGAGCGCTTCGAGACGGTCGTGCTGGTGCACGGCTGCCGGCAAGTCTCGGAACTCGCCTACGGCGAGACGATCACCCGCGACCTGCCGCAGGACGAGTTCCTGGGCGAGGCCGTGAGCCGGCAACTGATCTACTATCCCACCGTCACCCGCCAGCCCTTCCGCAACCGCGGCCGCGTCACGGACCTTCTCGCTTCCGGAAAGCTGCCGGCCGAGCTCGGGCTCCCCGACCTCGACCCTGCCCGGGACAGGGCGATGATCTGCGGCAGCCCCGAGATGCTGCGCGACACCAAGAACCTGCTTCTCGAGCGCGGCTTCGCCGAGGGCAACCAGGGCGAGCCCGGCCAGTTCGTCGTCGAGAAGGCTTTCGCCGAGCGGTGATCCTGGCCGGGTACGCCCAAGCGGGACATCTGCGACGCTGTTGACAGGGCCGGGTGCCGGGCGCACCCTCGTTTGTATACCAACGTTTATCAGGGGCGGCGCGACGCGAGCCATGTACCTGCGGCCCACCACGCTGGACGAGGCCCTGGACGCCCTCTCGGCCGGGCCCGCGCCCGTGCTCTCAGGGGGCACCGACTTCTTCCCCGCGCTCGGTGAGCGCCCCTTCCCGCCCCGCGTTCTCGACGTCACGGCCTTGCCGGAGCTCGCCGGCATCGCGATCCGCGACACCGAGATCCGCTTCGGCGCGCGCGCGACCTGGAGCGAGATCACCCGGGCCCCCCTGCCGCCCTCGCTCCGCGCCTTGCAGCAGGCCGCGCGGGAGGTGGGATCGATGCAGGTCCAGACCCGGGGGACGCTCGCCGGCAATCTCTGCAACGCCTCGCCCGCCGCGGACGGCGTGCCGCCGCTCCTGATCCTCGACGCCGAGGTCGAGCTCGCCTCCCGGGCCGGCACCCGGCGCGAGCCTCTGGCCCAGTTCATCCGGGGAAGCCGCGCCACGACGCGGCGCCCGGACGAACTCGTGACGGCCGTCATCGTGCCGCGCACCCTCGACGCGGGCCGTTCCGCCTTCCTGAAGCTTGGGGCGCGGCGCTTCCTCGTGATCTCGATCGCCATGGTGGCGGCCCTCGTCGAGGCCGACGAACGGGGCCGGGTGCGCGCGGCCCGGATCGCCGTCGGCTCCTGCTCGGCGGTGGCGCGGCGCCTGCCGGAGCTCGAGGCTGCCCTCGTCGGGCACCCCGTGCGCCCCGGCCTTGGATCGATCGCGGAGGAGCGGCATTGCGCGGACCTCGCGCCGATCGACGATCTGCGCGCCACGAGCGCTTACCGCCGCGAGGCCGCGCTGCACCTCGTGCGCCGGGCGCTCGACGCCTGCGTCGCTTGAAGGCCTGACGATGCACCGCGCTGCGCCCCTCCTCACCTTCACGCTCAACGGCGCCGCGGTTGCCGTGCCGGCCTCTCCGGGCGCCCGCCTGAGCAAGGTTCTGCGGGAGGATGTCGGCCTGACGGGCACCAAGGTCGGCTGCGACGCCGGCGATTGCGGCGCCTGCACCGTTCTCCTCGACGGCGCCCCGGTCTGCGCCTGCCTCGTGGCGGCGGGCCAAGTCCAAGGATGCGCGGTCGAGACGATCGAGGGATTGACCGAAGCCTGCGGCACCGCGCAGCGCCTCCAGGCCTCGTTCCTGCGCCACGGCGCGGCCCAGTGCGGCATCTGCACGCCCGGCATGGTGGCGTCGGCGACGCATCTCCTGCGGGAGACCTCGGCGCCCTCCGAGGAGGAGGTGCTGCAGGCGATCGGCGGGGTGCTGTGCCGCTGCACGGGGTATCGCAAGATCATCGACGCGGTGCTGGACGTCGGGGCCGCAAGGCCGGCTTCCGAACCCGCGGCCGGCGCGGCGGTCGGTGCCCGCATCGCCCGGCTCGACGGCACCCGAAAGCTCGACGGCACCGACGTTTTCGGGGCCGACGCGATCCCGGCAGGAACGCTCCTGGCCCGGGCCGTGCGCTGTCCGCATCACCGCGCCCGGTTCGCGATCGGTGACCTCGAAGATTTCATCACCCGTCATCCTGGAATCATGCGCGTCTTCACCGCCGCCGACGTGCCCGGCGAAAACCGCTTCGGCGTGATCCCGCCCTTCGCGGACCAGCCCGTCTTCGCCGAGCGAGAAGCGCGTTTCCGCGGCGAGGCCGTGGCCCTTGTCGTCGGCGAGCCCGCCGTGATCGAGGCCCTCGACCTTGGCGCCTTCCCCGTCGCCTGGGAGAGCCTGCCGGCCCTCGTCTCCCTCGACGAGGCGCTCGCCCCCGAGGCGCCCCTTGTTCACGCGGAGCGCCGCGGCAATCTCCTGGTGAGCGGCCGCGTCGCCCGGGGCGACGCCGAGGCCGCGCTGGCCTCGGCCGAGGTGGTCGTCGCGGGCGAGTTCGAGACGGGCTTCGTGGAGCACGCCTATATCGAGCCGGAGGCTGGCTTCGCCGAGCGGGTCGGCGACCGCATCCATGTCCAGGCCTGCACTCAGTCGCCCTATATGGACCGGGACGACGTCGCCAAAATCCTCGGGATCGCGCCGGAGGCGGTGCGGATCGTGCCCACCGCCGTCGGCGGTGGCTTCGGCTCGAAGCTCGACCTCTCGGTGCAGCCCTTCATCTCCCTCGCCGCCTGGCACCTGAACCGCCCCGTGCGCATGGTTTACACGCGCACTGAGTCCATGATGACCACCACGAAGCGCCACCCGGCGCGCATCCGGGCGCGGGCCGGGGCAAACCGGGACGGGCGCCTCGTGGCGCTGGACGTCGAAGCGGATTTCAACACCGGCGCCTACGCCTCCTGGGGGCCGACGGTGGCGAACCGGGTGCCCGTCCACGCCTCGGGCCCATACTTCGTCCCGCACTACCGCGCGCGAACCCGGGCGATCCACACCCACCTCGTGCCGGCCGGCGCGTTCCGCGGCTTCGGGGTGCCGCAGGCCGCGATCACTCAGGAGCAGCTCTACGACGAGCTCGCAGCAGGGCTCGGCGTCGACCCGCTGGAGTTCCGCATCCTGAACGCCCTGCGGCCGGACCAGCCGACGGTGACGGGTCAGGTGCTGGGCGAGGGTTTCGGGATCAAAGCCTGCTTCGAGGCGCTGCGGCCGCATTGGGCGCGCGCCAAGGCAGAAGCCGCAGCCTTCAACACGGGCGCGCCGGGCCATTTACGCCGCGGCTGCGGCCTCGCCGGCATGTGGTACGGCTGCGGCAATACCTCCCTGTCGAACCCCTCCACCATCCGCGTCGGTTTGAAGCCGGACGGGCGGGTAGCGCTGCACCAGGGCGCCGTCGATATCGGGCAGGGCTCGAACACCGTGATCGCGCAGATCTGCGCCGACGCGCTGGGCGTGCCGCTCGCCCGCTTCGACCTCCTCTCGGCCGACACCGACCTGACGCCTGACTGCGGCAAGACCTCCGCCTCGCGCCAGACCTTCGTCACCGGCAAGGCGGCCGAGGGCGCGGGCCGGGCTTTGCGCGCCGCGATCCTGCGCCACGCCAATGCCGGATCGGATGCCCGGCTCGTGCTGGCTGAGGGTCGCATCGAGGTGGAGGACGGCGGGCATTGCCGCACCATCGATCTCGGGACGCTGCCCCTCGACGTGAACGGCTACGCGCTCGCGGCGGAAGAAACCTTCGATCCGCCGACCACGCCGCTCGATCCGGACGGGCAGGGCGAGCCCTACGCCGTCTACGGCAGCGGCGCCCATCTGGCCGAGATCGAGGTTGACGTCGAGCTCGGCCTCGTGCGGGTTCTCAAGATCACGGCCGCGCACGATGTCGGCCGGGCCATCAACCCGGTTCTGGTCGAAGGGCAGATCGAGGGCGGCGTCGCGCAGGGGCTCGGGCTCGCCCTGATGGAGGAGTTCCACCCCGGCCGCGGCGAGAACCTCCACGATTACCTCATCCCCTCGGCCGGCGACGTGCCCCCAATCGAGTCGATCCTGATCGAGGATCCGTCCCCCGTCGGCCCCTTCGGCGCCAAGGGGATCGGCGAGCAGGCTCTGATCCCCACCGCTCCGGCGATCCTCAACGCCATCCACCACGCGACGGGGGCGCGCATCCGCCGCGTGCCGGCGACGCCCGACCGGGTCCGCGCGGCCCTCCTCGCGCAAAGCGCCGGCCGCCATGACTGACCTCCTCCCCGACGCGGCCGCGCCCGCCGATCCAGACCTTCTCCCGCCCGCGAAGAGCGCCGACGGCAAGATCCGCTGCGATGCCTGTCCCGTGCTCTGCATCATCCGCCCCGGCGGCGCCGGCGCCTGCGACCGCTACGCTAACCGCGACGGCGAGCTGGTCCGGGTCGATCCGCACGTCGTGCTCGACCGGACCTTGGCGCAGGGCGGGGCGGTGGTGCCGTTCCACCGCGGCGAGTGGGACGGGTCCCTCGTCGGCGGCCCCGATACCTTCGTGACGGCGATCGGCGCCGGGACGACCTATCCCGACTACAAGCCGGCGCCCTTCATCGTGTCGTCCGAGGTCGACGGCATCGACATGGTCACCGTCGTGACCGAGGGCATTTTCAGCTATTGCGGCGTCAAGGCGAAGATCGACACCGATCGCTATCTCGGCCCCGAGCGCAGCATCGTGCGCGCTCAGGGCGAGGCCGTGGGGCACGTCACCACCGGCGAGTACGGCTCGCAGATGCTCTCGCTCGGCGGGGTGCATCACCTCACGGGCGGCTCGAAGAAGGAGGGCCGGGTCGCCTGCGCGGCCCTGCTCGATCTGTGTAACGGGAAGGCCGTCGAACTCGTCGTCGATGACGGAGCCACCGTCGTGGTCCAGGCGGGGCAGCCGCCCATCGTGAGCGGGGTGCGCGAGGAGCGCATGCGCGTCGGCTGCGGCTCGGCCACCATCGGCATGTTCGCCAAGCAATGGGAGGGCAAGGCCGACGAGGTGGTGGTCGTCGACGATCACATCACCGGCGTGCTCTCCGAGCACCAGGCGGGCAAGCTTTTGGGCATCCCCGAGACGGGGGTGAAAATGAAGGGCCGGCGCTCCACGCCCGGGCGCTACTTCCAGGTCGCGCAGCCCGGCACCGGCTGGGGCGGCACCGACATCGCCGACCCGCTCTCGATCCTCGGGCCCTTCGACCCGAAGGTGGCCTGGCCGGGGCTTCGCCTCTTCATGGTGAGCACCACGGGCGAGCATCACGGCTATTTCGAGCTCGACGAGGCGTTGCAGCCCGTCGAGCGCGAGCTGCCGGCCGACCTCGCCCTCTCCGTCGAGCGCATCCAGGAGAACTGCGAGCCGGCCCTCTCGACGGTGCTGTTCATGGGCGGAGCCGGCGGCTCCCTGCGCTCCGGCGTCACGGAGAACCCCGTGCGCCTCACCCGCTCGGTCAAGGACACCCTGACCACCGTCACCTGCGGCGGCGCCCCGGTCTATGTCTGGCCGGGCGGCGGCATCACCTTCATGGTCGACGTGACGCGGGCGCCGGCGAACGCCTTCGGCTACGTCCCGACGCCGGCGCTCGTCGCCCCCATCGAGTTCACCATGAGCCTCGCTGATTACGCGGCGCTCGGCGGCCACATGGATTTCGTGCGCCCTCTCGCATCGCTATCGGCGGGCGCGGACCGCCGGCCGGTGCCCTTCCAACGGGAGAATCCCTGGCCGCTGGTGCCGCGGAGGGCGCGCGGGTGAGGGAGGGCGCGCAGGGACAGCTTCTCGCCGATGGGCGTCGGCTGCACCTGTGGCACGGTCCCATCGACCTCGTGATCGAAGCCTTCGGCGACGGCGCGGCCGTCCGCACGGCTTACCAGGCCGCCTCCCGTCGCTTCGCGGGCGTGCTGGAGGAGCTCTGCGGCGAGCTCGCTGCGTTGCGGACGCCCGCCGTTCCAGGCGTGAGCCGCTGCCGCGGGCCGATCGCCCAGCGCATGGAAGAGGCCGTCCAGCCCTTCGCGGCCTCGACCTTCATCACGCCCATGGCGGCGGTGGCCGGAGCGGTCGCCGAGGAGATCCTCGCCACGATGACGGGAGCGGCCAGGCTCGCCCGCGCCTACGTGAACAACGGCGGCGACATCGCCCTCCACCTCGCCCCCAGCGAGGCGCTGACCCTCGGGCTCGTCGACCGGCCCGACGTTCCGAGCCTGTTCGGATCGGCGGTGCTTCGTGCGGAGGAAGCAACGCGCGGGGTCGCGACGAGCGGCTGGCGCGGGCGCAGCCATTCCCTCGGCATCGCCGACGCCGTGACCGTTCTCGCCCGCACGGCGGCGCAGGCCGACGCGGCGGCCACCGTGATCGCCAACGCCGTCGACCTGCCAGGCCATCCCGCGATCCGCCGCGTGCCGGCCCAGATGCTCCAGCCCGATAGCGATCTGAGGGATGGGCTCGTGACGGTCGGCGTCGGCGCCTTGCGGCCGGACGAGATCGCCGCGGCGCTCGACGCAGGGCTGCGTCGCGCGCAAAACCTCGCCGATGCGGGCCTGATCGAAGCCGCGGCCCTTCATTGCGGGAGCGTCACGCGCATCCTCGAGGGCCGGTGCGCGAGCCTCGCCGTCCCGCTCACGAAACCCGTTCCGCAGCGAAGCCTCGCCCATGCCTGACATCGCGATCCGCAAGCAGCTCCTGACCACCGAGGACATCTTTCACGAGGGCGGCCCGCCCCTGGAGCACCCGATGCGCCGCGCCGCGATCCTGACCGCGATCCGCAATCCCTTCGCGAGGCGCTACGTGGAGGAGATCGCCTCCTTCATGGACGACCTGAAGCCCTTAGGGCTCGCCATGGCCCGCGATCTCCTCGCCGCGCTCGGCGGCGATCCGGCGGCTGTCCAGGGCTACGGCAAGGGCGCGATCGTGGGGGCTGCGGGCGAGCTCGAGCACGGCGCGCTCTGGCACGTGCCGGGGGGCTACGCCATGCGCGAGATCTTAGGCGACGCCAAGGCCATCGTGCCCTCGACGAAGAAGGTGGGCGGGCCGGGCACGCGCCTCGACGTGCCGATCACCCATATCAACGCTTCTTATGTGCGCAGCCATTTCGACGCCATGGAGGTCGGGCTCACGGACGGGCCGCGCGCCGACGAGATGGTGCTTGCCCTCGTGATGACGACGGGCTCGCGGGTCCATGCCCGGGTCGGCGGCCTGAAGGCGAGCGAGATCTCCGTCTTCGACGGCCAGCGCTGATACCCTGCCCCATCCTGGAGAGACCTGCCGTGCCCGCCCGCATCCGGAAGATCGTCACGGTCGTCGAGGAGACCCGCTCGGAGGTGGGCCGGGTGGTCGACCCGCCGGTGCGCCGCGCCGCCGCCGTCGCCGTCATCGAGAATCCCTTTGCCGGCCACTACGCCGACGACCTTGCTGAGCTCGTGGCGATCGGCGAGGAACTCGGCGGTCTCCTGGCGGAGCGCGCCGTCGCGGCGCTCGGTATTCCCGGCGATCAGGTCGAGAGCTACGGCAAGGCGGCCGCGGTCGGCGAGGACGGTGAGTTGGAGCACGCGGCGGCGATCCTTCATCCGAAGCTCGGGGCACCGGTCCGCCAGGCGCTGGGCGGCGGCGCGGCGCTGATCCCGTCCTCGAAGAAGCGGGGCGGGCTCGGCGTGCCCCTCGACATTCCCCTCGGGCACAAGGACGCGGCTTTCGTCCGCAGCCATTTCGACGGGATGGAGGTGCGGGTGGCGGACGCGCCGCGGGCCGGCGAGATCGTGGTCGCGGTCGCCGTCACCGACGGCGGCCGCCCGCTGCCCCGGGTCGGCGGGCTGACGAAGGATGAGATCAAGGGCGAGGACGGGCTGCGCTGAGGGGTGTTTAAGCTCGCCGCTGGAAGCGATCCTGATCCCACCCAATCCACCTCATCCTGAGGCGGCCGGCACCAGCCGGCCCTCGAAGGAGGACTCCAGGGATGGTTTCGGTCCTGGAGCCCTCCTTCGAGGCTCGGCTTCGCCTCGCACCTCAGGATGAGGTTGGAGGTTGGATCGGCGTGACGGCCCTTCACACCGAGAGATACTGCGACCGCACTCCTTCGTCCGCCTTCAGCGCGTCCATCGTACCGACGAAGCGGATGGCGCCCTTCTCGATGACCGCGGCGCGGTCGGCCACCGCCCCGGCGAAGTGAAGGTTCTGCTCCGAGAGCAGGATCGTCAGCCCGTCCTGCTTCAGGGCTCGGATCGTCCGCGCCATCTCCTCGACGATAACGGGCGCCAGCCCCTCCGAGGGTTCGTCGAGGAGGACGAGGCGCGGGTTGCCCATGAGCGTCCGCGCGATGGTGAGCATCTGCTGCTCGCCACCCGACATGGCCCCGCCGGGCCGGTCGCGCATCCGGCCGAGGTTCGGGAAGAGGGCGAAGAGCCGGTCCGGCGTCCAGCGCGGCGCGCCGGATCGGGCCGGGCGCTCGGCGACGGCGAGGTTCTCCATGACCGTGAGCTCGGAGAAGACGCGCCGATCCTCCGGCACGTAGCCGATGCCGAGCCGCACGACCTCGAAGGGCTCTCGGCCCGCGATCTCCGTCCCCTCGAAGGCCACGGAGCCGCGGGCCGGCGGCACGAGGCCCATGATCGCCTTCATAGTTGTGGACTTGCCGGCGCCGTTGCGGCCGAGCAGCGCCAGAACCTCGCCGCGGGCGACCTCGAAGCCGACGCCCTGCAGGATGTGCGCCCGGTCGTAATAGGCGTCGAGGCCCTTCACGCTCAGGATCGCGGGCACGGCCATCAATGGCCTCCCGAGGTGGCGCCGGAGCCGAGATAGACCTCCCGTACCCGGGCGTCGCGGCGCACCTGCTCCGGCGTCCCGCCCGCGATCAGCTCGCCGCGGTTGAGCACCAGCACCGTGTCGGAATGGGCGAAGACAACATCCATGTCGTGCTCGGTGAAGAGCACGGCGATGCCCTGCTCGGAGGCCAGGCGTGCGGTCAGCGCCATGAGGCCGATCCGCTCTTGCGGCGCCATGCCGGCGGTGGGCTCGTCCATCAGGAGGAGTTTCGGGCGGTTCGCCAGGGCCACCGCGAGCTCGACGCGCTTCACGTCGCCGTAGGCCAGCACCCCGCAGGCCCGGTCGGCCTGATCGCGCATGCCGACCTGATCGAGCAGGGCTTCGGCCTCGGCCCGGTGGCGGTCGGCGAGGCGGCCGAAGGGACGCCAGATCTCGCCCGCGTGGGAGACGAGCGCCATCTGAACGTTCTCCCGCACCGTCATCGAGGAGAAGGTGGCGGTGATCTGGAAGGTGCGGCCCACCCCGCGCCGCCACACGGCCCGCGGCGGCAGGCCGCGGATGGAGCGGCCCTCGAGCAGCACGTCGCCGCGGTCGGGCCTGAGCTGACCGTTGAGCATGTTGAAGCAGGTGGTCTTGCCGGCTCCGTTCGGGCCGATGAGCGCCAGCATGCGTCCGGCCTCGACCTGAAACGACACGCCGTCGACCGCCTTGACGCCGCCGAATGAGCGGGCGAGGTCGCGCACCTCCAGGACCGGGGACGCGCTCATTGCCCCGGCTCCAGGGCCGCTTTCCCGGCCGGGCGCGTTCCGGTGCGGAACGGCCAGCGCGCCGCCAGCGCGTTCGCCGTTCCGACGAGCCCCTGCGGGAAGAGGATCACCAGCAACACGATGGAAAGGCCGAGCACGAAGCGCCAGTACATCGTGGCTTTCATGAGCTGCTCGCTCAGGCCCATATAGGCGAAAGCCCCGACGACCGGCCCCGCCACGGTCTGGACGCCGCCGAGCAGCACCATGAGCAGGGCGTCGACCGAGCGCGGGATCGCCATATAGGTCGGGAAGACCGATCCCTTGAAGAAGGCGAAGAGCCCGCCCGCGACGCCCGCCATGACGGCCGCGATGACGAAGGCCGCCCACTGGATCCGGGTGACGTTGAGGCCGATCGCCTCGGCCCGGAGGCGGTTGTCGCGGCCCGCGCGCAGCGCGTAGCCGAAGGGCGAGAAGATCGCGAGGCGAAGCGCCACCACCCCGGCGAGGCAGATGCCCAAGGCGAGATAGTAGTAGACGATCTTCGACGCGGCCCAGGCGGAGGGCCAGATGCCGAGGATGCCGTTGTCCCCGCCCGTGAGGTCGACCCACTGGAACGCCGTCGCCCAGGCGATCTGCGCGAAGGCCAGCGTCAGCATGGCGAGATAGACGCCGGACAAGCGAACGCAGAACCAGCCGAACACCGCGCCCGCCAGCCCCGCGAGGAAGGGGGCCAGCAGCAGCGCCGGCTCCATGGGCGCGCCGAGCCATTTGACCCCGAGCGCCGCCCCGTAGGCGCCGAGCCCGAAATAGGCGGCGTGCCCGAAGGAGGCCATGCCGCCCGGCCCCATCATGAAATGGAGCGAGGCGGCGAAGAGCGCGAAGATCGCGAGCTCCGTGAGCGTGAGGAGGACGTGGTCGGCCACCACCAGGGGCGCGACGAGGAGGACGAGGAGGGCCGCCGCGCCGATCCCCTTCGCGAGCCGGTCGGCCGGCCCGAGGAGCGGCGCGGGCGGCCCAGCGGGCAGGGCAGCGCCCACCGGCGCCGTTCCCATCAGGCCGTAGGGCTTCACCACGAGCACCACGGCCATGACGAGGAAAACGAGGACGAGGGTGATTTTGGGCAGGATCAGGATCCCGAAGGCGTGCAGCACGCCGATGAGGACGGCGGCGAGATAGGCGCCGGTCACGCTGCCCAGGCCGCCCACGACCACCACGACGAAGGCCTCGGAGATCATCGCGAGGTCCATGTGGAGGTTCACGGCCTCGCGCGGCAGCTGCAGCGCGCCCCCTAAGCCTGCGAGCACCGAGCCGAAGGCGAAGACGGTGGTGAAGAGCAGGCGCTGATTGACCCCGAGCGCGCCCACCATCTCCCGGTCCTGGGTCGCCGCCCGGACCAAGGTGCCCCAACGCGTCTTCTTGAACACGAACCAGAGGAGCGCCAGTACCGCCGGCCCGACGGCGATGAGGAAGAGCTCGTAGGTGGGAAAGCGGTTGCCGAAGAGGACGACGAAGCTCTTGAAGCCCGGGGCGCGGGGGCCGAGCTTGTCCTCCGGTCCCCAGATGCCGAGCGCGAGGTCCTGGATCATCAGGACGACGCCGAAGGTCGCGAGAAGCTGGAAGAGTTCGGGCGCGCGGTAGATCCGGCGCAGGACCAGCACCTCGATCACGAGGCCCAGAACGCCGACGCTCAGCGCCGCGAGCGCGACGCCGCCCCAGAAGCCGAGAGGGCTCGCCGGACCGAACCGCGTGACCAGGGTCCAGGCGAGATAGGCTCCCAGCATGTAGAGGGAGCCGTGGGCGAAGTTCACGATCCGGGTGACGCCGAAGATGATCGAGAGCCCCGAGGCCACCAGGAAGAGCGACGAGGCCGAGGCCAAGCCGTTCAGGGTCTGAGTGAGGATCAGGTCCAGCATCGGCGCGGGCGCATCATCCGAGGGGCGAGCGGCGCTCCCGGGCCGCCAAGGTCAGCGACGAGCGCCGCGCGGCGTCAGCTCTGGGGCCGAAGCGCCTTCACAGCCTCGTCGCTCGGCAGGTACTTGGCGCCGTCCCGATAGGTCCAGTCGACCATGGTGCCGCGCCCGTCCTTGACGGCGATCTTACCGACATAGGCACCGAGCGTCGACTGGTGGTCGACCGCCCGGTACTCGGCGGAGCCGAAGGCGGAGCTGAAGCGCAGGCCGCGCAGGGCTTCGACGAGCTTCTCCGTCTCGACGGAGCCGGCCTTGGCCACCGCCGCTGCGATGGAGTTCATGGTGTCGAAGCCCACCACCGAGCCGAGGCGCGGATAGTCGTTCCACTTCGCCCGATAGGCCTCGCGGAACTTGACGTGCTCCGGCGTCTGGATGTCGGCGTGCGGATAGCCCGTGACGATCCAGCCCACCGGCGCCTCGGCTCCGAGCGGATCGAGATACTCCGGCTCCCCGGTCAGCATGCTCACCACCGTGCGGCCCTCGAAGAGGCCGCGGGTGTTGCCCTGGCGCACGAAGTTCGACAGGTCCGCACCGAAGGTCACGTTGAAGATGGCGTCGGGCTTCGAAGCTTCCAGCGCCTGAACCGTGGCGCCCGCGTCGATGCGGCCCAGCGCCGGGAACTGCTCGGCGACGAACTCCACGTCGGGCTTCGCCTTCTTGAGCAGCTCCTTGAACCACCGCACCGCGGACTGGCCGTACTCGTAGTTCGGCGCGACGAGGGCCCAGCGCTTGGCCGGGAGTTTCGCCGCCTCCTCAACGAGCATCGCCGCCTGCATGTAGGTCGAGGGGCGCAGGCGGAAGGTGTAGCGATTGCCCTTGCCCCAGACGAGGGCGTCGGAGAGGGGCTCGGAAGCGACGTAGAGGCGCTTGTTCTGGTTGGCGAAGTCGGCGATCGCCAGGCCGACATTCGACAGGAACCCGCCGGAGAGGAGGTCCACCTTCTCCGCGTTAATGAGATCGCCGGCGTGACGCACCGCGTCCTCGGGCTTGCCGCCGTCGTCGCGAAAGACGGTCTCGAACTTGCGGCCGAGCGCGCCGCCCGCCGCATTGACCTGCTCCTGCGCCAGCTCCCAGCCCTGGCGGTAGGGTTTGAGGAAGGCCGGCTGGGCGGTGTAGGAATTGATCTCGCCGATCCGGATCGGGGCGCCTTGCGCGCGGCCAGGCGATGCACTCAGCACGGCCGCGGCGGCCACGCCCTGGACCATGAGTTCGCGACGGCTGATCGTCATGGCTGCGCCCTTCCTGTCGACATCGGGCGGTCCGCGCCCGGGCTGATGATCACCGGGCGGAGGGCCCGTGCCAAGTCCTGAATTCATGCCCTGTTTTTGTTTGTATACGCACGAGTTTGAAGCCTGACCGTGGGCCTGTCAACGCGCCTTCTCCCCCTCTCCGACGAAGGCGATGCGGACCATGTTGGTGGCTCCCGGCGTGCCGAAGGGCATGCCGGCGACGACGAGGATGCGCTCGCCGACGGCGGCAAAGCCTTCCCGGCGGGCGAACTTGGCCGCCCGCTCAGTCATGTCGTCGATGTCGGAGGCATCCTTCGTGACGATGGGGTGCACGCCCCAGGCGAGCGCGAGGCGCCGCGCCGTCTCAGGCCTTGGGGTCAGCGCCAGCACGGTGGCGTTGGGCCGCTCGCGGGCGAGCCTGAGCGCCGTGGAGCCGGAGAAGGTCCAGGCGCACAGCGCCTTCAGGTTCAGGGTGTCCGCAATCTGGTGCGCGCCGGCCGCGATGGCGTCCGAGCCGGTCGCCTCCGGCGCGTTGCGCTGCGCCGAGATGATCGACCAGTAGAGCGGGTCCTGCTCCACGGCCTCCGCGATGCGGTTCATGGTCTCGACCGCCTCGACGGGGTAGGCGCCCGACGCCGATTCCGCCGAGAGCATCACGGCGTCCGCCCCCTCGTAGACGGCGGTCGCCACGTCCGACACTTCCGCGCGGGTGGGCACGGGCGCTGAGATCATGCTTTCCAGCATCTGGGTCGCCACCACCACCGGCTTCCCGGCCCGGCGGGCGGCGCGGGTGATCTGCTTCTGCAGCCCCGGCACCTTCTCCAGCGGCATTTCCACGCCGAGGTCACCGCGGGCCACCATCAGGCCGTCGGCGATCTCGATGATCTCGTCGAGGCGCTGGATGGCCTGAGGCTTTTCCAGCTTCGCCATAACGAGCGCCCGGCCGCGGGCCACCTTCTTGACCTCGGCGACGTCGTCGGCCCGCTGCACGAAGGACAGCGCGATCCAGTCGACGCCCGCATCCAGTGCCGCCTCGAGGTCCGAGCGGTCCTTCTCCGTCATCGCGGCGACGGGGATCTCGGTGTCCGGCAGGCTCACGCCCTTGCGGTTGGAGATCGTGCCGCCGACCTCGACCTGCGTCTTCGCCTCGCCCTGTTTCACCGAAGTCACGCGAAGGCGAAGCTTGCCGTCGTCGACGAGCACCGCGTCGCCGACCTTGAGCGCCGAGAGGATCTCCGGATGGGGCAGATGCACGCGGCCGGCATCGCCCGAGGCGCTCTCCGCGTCGAGGCTGAAGGCCGCGCCCTTCTCCAGCAAGGCCTTGCCCTCCCCGCGGAAGGTGCCGACCCGGAGCTTCGGGCCCTGCAGGTCGGCGAGGATCGCGATCGGGCGCTTGAACCGGCTTTCCAAGCCGCGGATCAGGGCGACCCGCTCGCGCAGCCGCTCCCGGGGCAGATGGCTCATGTTGAGGCGGAACACGTCGGCCCCCGCCGCGAAGAGCCGGGCGATCGCCTCCTCGCTCTCGGACACGGGCCCGAGCGTCGCCACGATCTTCGTGCGGCGGGATCGTCTCATCGCGTCTCGTCCTGCTCGTGTTGGTGCGGGGAGGGCGCAAAGTCGCCCCGAATCACCGCATCGGCAAGGCCGTAACGCGATCACGCAGGATGGCGCGTTCATGACGGACGCGGGCGAACGGAGGCGGCCTCAGCATCGTTCTCCGCATCGGGCCGCGGCGAAGGGCTTTTACGAGACGTGACGGTCTACTTCACGAGCGACACGCATTTCGGCGATCCGCGGGTGCTGCGGCTCGACCGCCGGCCCTTCCCGAACCTCGTCGCCCACGATGAGGCCCTGATCGCGCGCTGGAATGAGACGGTCGCGCCGGAGGACACGGTCTGGCACCTCGGCGACGTCTCGCTCCACTTACCGGACTCCGCGGTCGCCGAGATCCTCGCCCGGCTCAACGGCACGAAGCACCTGATCCGGGGCAACAACGATGGGCCCGGCACGCTGGCGCAGCCAGCCTTCGCCAGCGTCTCCGACTACCGCGAGATCGAGGTCGAGGGGCGCCGCCTCGTGCTCTGCCACTACGCCTTCCGCACCTGGAACGGCATCGGCAAGGGCGTGCTGAACCTGCACGGCCACTCGCACGGCAAGCTCAAACCCCAGACGCGGCAGGTCGATGTCGGGGTCGATGCCTGGGACTACCGGCCGGTGACGCTCGACACGATCCTGGCGCGTCGCCGACGGCCGGCGAAACCCGCCGTTTGAGGCTTCCGCGCCGCCAGGCCTTGCGCTTTCATGGCGCCACGGGCCGCCGATCGAAGCGGCCGGATTCGCCACCAGGGACGGACACCGCCATGCTCACCCGCCGCGCGGCCCTCGCGCTCAGCCTCGCTCTCGCCGCTTCGCCGGCGCTCGCTCAAAGCTCGGACATGATCGTCGAGAAGAAAACCTTTGCGCTGCCGAGCTACACGACGGTCGGCGGCGCGACGCTCAAGAATGTGCGCATCGGTTGGGAAGCCTATGGGACCCCCAACGCCGACCGCTCGAACGTGGTGCTCGTCACCCACTTCTTCTCCGGCACGAGCCACGCGGCGGGCAAATACAAGGCTGATGACAAGGTGGCCGGCTACTGGGACGCCATCATCGGGCCGGGCAAGGCGATCGACACCACGAAATACTACGTCGTGTCCTCCGACACGCTGGTGAACATCAACGCCTTCGACCCGAACGTCGTCACCACGGGCCCGGCCTCCATTAACCCGGAGACGGGCAAGCCCTACGGCATGAGCTTCCCGGTCGTCTCCTTCCGGGACATGGTCAATGTACAGAAGGCCTGGCTCGAGAGCCTCGGGGTCAAGAAGGTCAAGGCGGTGATCGGCGCCTCCGGCGGCGCGCTCCAGGCCTATGAGTGGGCCGTGGCCTATCCGGAGATGGTGGAGCGCATCGTGCCGGTGATCGGCGCGGCGGGCGGCGACCCCTTCCTTAACGCTTGGCTCGACGTCTGGGCGCAGCCGATCCGCCTCGACCCGAAATGGAAGGGCGGCGACTACGACCCGAAGGACCCGCCGAGGGAGGGCCTCGCCGCCGCCCTGAAAGTCGTGACCCTCCACGCCAACGGCGCCGACTGGGCCAAGACCACCTTCGGCTTCGCGCCGGCCGTCGAGGGCAAGAACCCGGCCGACAGCATGGGCCATCGCTTCCGGATCGAGGCGGCCCTGGATGCAGCGGGCGCGGCCCGGGCCAGCATCGTCGACGCCAACAACTTCCTCTACCTCGTCAAGGCGAACCAGCTCGCGGGGGCTGATCCGGCCAAGATCAAGGTGCCCGCGCTCCTGATCTACGCGCCCACCGACCTCGTCTTCCGCCCCGAATGGGTCGAGCGCACGGCCGCCGCCATCAAGGCGAACGGGGTGCCGGTCGAAACCATGACCCTCGACGGCCCCAACGGCCACCTCAACGGCGTGCTGCACATCGCCAAGGCCGGCCCGAAGATCGCGGAGTTCTTGGGCCGCTCGGGGATGTGAGGCTCACGCCCCGAGCCGCGCGATGGCGAGCGCGAGGGCCTGCGCGCGCGGCACGAAGCTGTCGACCTCCATATATTCCTCCGGCGAGTGCGCCTTGCCGCCGACGGGTCCGACGGCGCAGATCGTCGGGCAGCCGACGCTCGCGGTGAAGCCGGAATCGGCGCAGCCGCCGGCGAACTCGCCTTCGATGGCGAGGCCCACTGTGCCGGCGGCCGCGCGGTAGGTGTCGTAGAGGGCCTTCGAGGCCTCGTCCTGCACGAGGGGGTGGAACTCGCCCTTGATCACGAGGTCCGCGGTCGCGCCCGGGACCGTGCTCTCGGCGACGATCCGCTCGATCTCCGCCATCGCAGCCGTGCGGTCGGCCGGCGTGACGTAGCGCAGATCCACCTCGCCTTCGGCGAGCGGGGCCACGGTGTTCACCGACTGCCCGCCCCGGATCAGGCCGACATTGACGGTCGTGCCGCGGGCAAGGTCCGTGATGGCGTGGAGCTTGGCGATCTTTTGGGCGAGCTCGCCGATGGCGCTGATGCCCTGCTCGAAGTTGCCGCCCGAATGGGCCGCCTTGCCGCGCACCGTCAGTGCCATGAACACGCCGCCCTTGCGGCCCGTCACGACGTTGCCGGAGGGACGGCCGGGCTCGGAGTTGAACACCGCGCGGGCATGGCGCGCCGTCTCCTCGATCACCGGCCGGCACGCCGGCGAGCCGATCTCCTCGTCGGAGGTGAAAAGACCGACGAGCGGCGCCGGCGCGCCGCCGTGGCGGTGATAGGCCGCGAGCACGAAGGCGTTCATGACGAGCCCGGCCTTCATGTCGCAGACGCCGGGACCGGTGGCGCGGCCGTTCTCGATCCGGAACGGGCGCCGGGCGACCTCGCCCTTCGGGAACACCGTGTCGCGGTGCCCCATGAGGACGATCGGCTTGTTCCCACCGCCGGAGCCCGCCACCTCGGCCTTGAGCACGTCGCCGTAGGTGTCCTTCGGCTCGAGACGAGCTGGGATGCCCTCCTCCTCGAAGAAGCGCTTAAGCCGGGCCGCCACCGCATCGACGCCGGGCTTGTCGTAGGAGCCGGAGTCGATGTTCACGAGTTCTTCGAGCAGCGCGAGCATCGCGCCCTGCTGATCGGCGAGCCAGCGGCGGGCGGCGTCGGCGTTCGTTTGCATTCTTCAGCTCCTGCGGCGATGCGCCCGGCATGGCACAGGGAAGGGGCGGGGGCCAAGACCGCCGGCTTTCCTTATATGTCGGTGTTGTCATTCCGGGGCTCGCCGGAGGCGAGAACCCGGAACCCACGACTGGGCCGGATGCTGATCGCAGCCGCTCACCCAGTCGTGGGTTCCGGGCTCCGCTGCGCGGCCCCGGAATGACAAGGTGTGTTGTGACCGAAGCCGAGCTCGACGAACTCCTGACCGACTGCCCCGTGCTCTACCACATGGCCGAGCCCGGCAGCTGGCCGTCGATCCGGCGCCACGGGTTGCTCAGCACCTCAGCCCTCCTCGACCTGTACGGGATCGGGGGTGCGGCGCGGACGGCGCTCGAAGCGGAGCGCCGGCCCGAAGGCGTGCCGCTCGACCGGCCCGATCTCGGCCGGATCACCGTGCGCGATCAGAAACCCCTCAACGACGCCGGGCTCCGGCGCTGCCTCACCGACGGGCTCGACCCAGCGGATTGGTACCGGCTCCTCAACGCCCGGGTCTATTTCTGGCTCAGCCGCGAGCGCGTCTTGCGCCTCCTCGACGCCAAAGCCTACCGCGACCGCGCGCACGAGGTGGTCGAGATCGCGGCCAGGCCTCTCGTCGAGGCCTACCGGGATCGGATCGAGCTCTCGCCCATCAACTCAGGGACGACGGGACGCTTCCCGGCGCCGCGGGGCCGCGACACGTTTCGAACCATCGCCGACTACCCTTACGCGGCGTACCGCAAGCGGCGGTCTCGGGGCGAGCGCGTCGCCGAACTCACCGTGCTCGGCGGCGTGCCGGACATCGCTCGTTACGTGCGGCGGATCGTCCGGATGCAAGGCGCGCGCGAGATCGATGTCGTGGATGCGCCCGCAAATCTCTGAGCACCTTGCGATTCACGCAGCCCTGTCACGGCGCGCGTCGCCGCGACGAACGGCTACGCTTGCTTTACTTTCTTCACCTATCATGTAAATGAACGTTCATTCTCATTCGCCCCAACGCCGCCGCATGCTCGACGTCACACCCCAGCTCGATCCCCGCACCCGCATCCTTGCGGCGGCGGAGACCTGCTTCGCGCGCTCAGGGTTCCACCGCGCCACCATGCAGGACGTGGCGCGCGAAGCGGGCATGAGCCCCGGGAACCTCTACCGCTATTTCCCGTCGAAGGCCGCCATCGTCGCGGGATTGTGCCAGCGCGACCAGGAGGAGCTCTCGGCCGATCTCGCGGGCCTGTCGGGCGGTGGCGACCTCATCGCCCTGTTCGCGGCCATGGCGCGCAAGCACCTCGTCGAGGAACCGCGCGAGCGGGCGGCGCTGATCCTGGAGATCTGGGCCGAGGCCTCGCGCAACCCGGACATCGCGGCGATCTCCGCGGAGTTCGAGCGCGGCTTGAAGGCCGGACTCGCGGCCGTCATCGAGGCCGGCAAGGTCAAGGGCGACGTGCCGGCTTCCGTCGACACGGCCTTCGCCGTCCGGGTCATGTGCATGGCCGCCGACGGCCTCTTCAAGCGCCGCGTCATCGACGCGGATTTCAACGCCGACCGCGACATCGCGGCCGTGCTCGCCGTCTTCTCCGCCCTGCTCAAGGGCGCCATCACGACCCCGGACGCCTCCCATGCCGCGTAACCTCTTCGCCCTTGGTACCGGCCTCGCCGTGGCGGCCCACATCGCCGGCGTTCTGCCGGCTGCCGCTGCAGGACCCGCTGCCAAGGACCAAGCGCCGGCCGCCGCGCCGTTCGCGCCCACCGTCACCACCGTGCGGGCGGACCGGCGCGAGCTCGTCGAGCGCCTCGTCGTTTCCGGCACCGTCATCGCCCGCGAGGAGGTGATGGTGGTGGCCGAGGTCGACGGCTTGCGCGTCACCGAGATCCTCGTCGACGAGGGCGACGCGGTGAAGCGGGGTCAGGTGCTCGCCCGTCTCGACCGGCGCCAGCTCGACATCCAGCTCGCCCAGAACGACGCGTCTGCCGCCCGCGTCGAGGCCTCCATCGCCCAGGCGCGCACGCAGATCCCGCAGGCCGAGGCGACGCTCGCCGAGGCGCGCCCGGCCCTGGAACGGGCTGAATCCTTGCGCCGGTCCGGCAACGTCACGGACGCGTCCTACGAGCAGCGCCTCTCGGCCCTGCGCGGCGCGGAGGCGCGCCTGTCCGCCGCGCGCGAGGGTTTGAAATTCGCCGAGAGCGAGAAGGCCACGATCCAGGCCCAGCGCCGGGACATCATGCTCAAGATCGAGCGCGCCGAGATCAAGGCGCCGGTCGCGGGCATCGTCAGCCGGCGCAACGCCCGGCTCGGCGCCATCGCGGCGCCCGGCGCGACGGAGCCCCTGTTCCGCCTGATCCAGGACGGGGCCCTGGAGCTCGAGGCCGAGGTGCTCGACGTGCGCCTGACTCGGGTGCGCGAGGGCCAGCCCGCTTCGGTCACCGCGGAGGTCGGACGGCAGGTGGAGGGGCGCGTGCGCCTTGTCCCGGCCGAAGTCGACCGCACGACGCGGCTCGGCCGCGTGCGGGTGGCGTTGCCCAAGGACGACGCGTTCCGGCTCGGCGCCTTCGCCCGCGCCGCGCTCGAGGTGGCGCGGGTCAACGCGGTCTCGGTGCCGGCCTCCGCCCTCGTCTTCGGGACCGGCGGAGTCACGATCCAGGTGGTCGAGGGCGATCGCGTCCGCGTGCGCCCCGTCAAGACCGGGATCAGCGCCGACGGCACGGTGGAGATCGTCGAGGGGCTCGCCGGGGGCGAGACGGTGATCGCCAAGGCCGGCGCGTTCCTGCGCGACGGCGACGCGGTCAAGCCGGTGGCGCAGGCCGCCATGGCGCGCGGGCAGTAAGGGACGGGACGAACGATCATGGCGCTCAACATCTCGGCCGCGTCGATCCGCAAGCCGATCCCGGCCACGGTGCTCTTCCTCGTGCTGATGATTCTCGGCTTCGTGAGCTTCGCAGGGCTGCCCATCACGCGTTTCCCCAACATCGACTTCCCCCTCGTCTCCGTCACGGTGACGCAGTCGGGCGCGGCGCCGGCCGAGCTCGAGACACAGGTGACGAAGAAGGTCGAGGACGCGGTGGCCGGCGTCTCGGGCGTGAAGAAGGTCAACTCGGCGGTGACCGACGGCTCCTCCGTCACCACCATCGAGTTCCGCCTGGAGGTGAACTCCGACCGGGCGCTGAACGACGTCAAGGACGCGATCGCCCGCATCCGGGCGGACCTGCCGCGCACCATCGACGAGCCGATCACCCAGCGCATCGACATCGCGGGCCTGCCGATCGTCACCTATGCCGCGGCGGCACCCGCCCTGTCGGCCGAGGAGCTGTCCTGGTTCGTCGACGACGTCGTGGCGCGGGAGCTCCAGGGCGTCAAAGGCGTCTCGAAGGTGGAACGCGTCGGCGGCGTCAACCGGGAGATCCGCGTCACCCTCGACCCCGACCGGCTCCTCGCCTTCGGCGTCACGGCGGCCGAGGTCAACCGGCAGGTGCGCTCGACCAACGTCAACCTGGCGGGCGGCCGCGGCGAGATCGGCGGGCAGGAGCAGACGATCCGGACGCTCGCCGGCGCCAAGACGGTCGAGGACCTCAAGGCCACGAGCATCGCCCTGCCGGGCGGCCGCAAGGTGCGTCTCGACGAACTCGGCAAGGTCGACGATACGGCCGAGGAGCCGCGCCAGTTCGCGCGCTTCAACGGCGAGCCCGTGGTGGCGTTCTCCATCTCCCGCTCGCGGGGCGCCTCCGACGCGGACGTCGCCAAGCTCGTCGAAGCCAAGGTGCAGCAGATCCAGGCCCGTCGCCCGGAGGTCCGGCTGCAGCTCATCGACACCTACGTCACCTACACGGTGGGCAACTACGAATCGGCGATGCACACGCTGCTCGAGGGCGCGGCGCTCGCGGTCATCGTGGTCTTCATCTTCCTCAAGGACTGGCGGGCGACGCTCATCGCCGCCATCGCCCTGCCCTTGTCGGCGATCCCGACCTTCTGGGCGATGAGCATGATGGGCTTCTCGCTCAACGTGGTGAGCCTCTTGGCGCTGACCCTCGTGACGGGCATCCTCGTCGACGACGCGATCGTCGAGATCGAGAACATTGTGCGTCACATGCGCATGGGCAAATCGGCCTATCGCGCCTCCATCGACGCGGCCGACGAGATCGGGCTCGCCGTCATCGCGATCAGCTTCACCATCGTCGCGGTCTTCGCGCCCGTCTCCTTCATGGGCGGCATCGCGGGGCAGTACTTCAAGCAGTTCGGCCTCACGGTGGCCATCGCCGTCCTGTTCTCGCTGCTCGCGGCGCGCCTCGTGACGCCGGTGCTCACGGCCTATTTCATGCGCTCCGCGGGCCACGACCACGGGGACAAGGAAGGCTTCGTCATGCGCGCCTATACCCGACTCGTCGGCTGGTCGGCGCGCCATCGTTTCCTCACGCTCGTCATCGGCCTCGGCCTCTTCGCCGGGTCGCTCTACTCCACCCAGCTCCTGCCCTCGGGCTTCCTGCCGGAGGAGGACACCAACCGCTCCCTCTTCGTGGCCGAGCTCGCGCCGGGCGCGCGCCTCGACGACACCCGGGCGGCGACGGATCAGATCGTCGCGCGCCTGCGTGAGCGGCCGGAGGTGGAATCCGTCTACGTGACGGGCGGGCGCCTTCCGATGGGGCCGACGGAGGTGCGCAAGGCCACCTTCGTGGTCAACCTCGTGCCGAAGGAGGCACGGCAGAAGACTCAGTCCCAGCTCGAGAACGACGTTCTCACCGAGGACCTCGCCCAGGTGCCGGACATCCGGTACTGGAGGCTCAACGAGAACGGCCAGCGCCAGATGTCGCTCATCGTGGCGGGCGACGACCAGGCCGCGGTGGCGGAGGTGGCGACCAAGCTCGTCTCTGAGATGCGCACCATCCCGACCCTGCAGGGTCCGGTAACGACGGCGGCCCTCGACCGGCCCGAGGTGCGCATCATCCCGCGCAACCGCCAGGCGGCCGATCTCGGCGTCTCGACGGATGTGATTGCCGAGACCGTGCGCGTCGCCACCATCGGCGACATCGGCCCGAACCTCGCCAAGTTCGACATCGGCACGAGGCAGATCCCGATCCGGGTGCAGATAGACGAGCGCCTGCGCGGCGACACGGGCCTCCTCGAGGCCCTGCGCCTGCCCTCGGGCCGCGGCCCGTCCGTGCCGGTCGCCGCGGTGGCGGAGGTCGCGCTCGGCCAGGGTCCGGCGGCCATCGACCGGGAGAACCGGGTGCGCCGCATCGCGGTCGAGGCCGACCTCTTCGGCACCGACGCGCTCGGCGCCGAGATCGAGAAGGTGATGCAGCTGCCGACCGCCCGAAACCTGCCGCCGGGAGTGCAGATCGTGCAGTCCGGCGACGCCGAGGTGATGGGCGAGGTGTTCCAAGGCTTCGCCTTCGCCATGGGCGCGGGCCTGATGATGGTCTACGGCGTGCTCGTGCTGCTCTTCGGCGGCTTCCTGCAGCCGATCACCATCCTGTTCTCCCTGCCGCTCTCTTTCGGCGGGGTCGTGGCGGCCCTTCTCATCACCCAGAAGGCCATCTCCATGCCCGTCGTCATCGGCATGCTGATGCTCATGGGCATCGTGACCAAGAACGCCATCATGCTCATCGACTTCGCGGTCGAGGAGGTGGCCCGCGGCGTGAACCGCGTCGATGCCATCGTGGATGCCGGCCGCAAGCGCGCCCGGCCGATCATCATGACGACGCTCGCCATGGGCGCCGGCATGGTGCCGTCCGCCCTCGCGCTCGGTGCCGGCGGCGAGTTCCGGGCGCCGATGGCGATTGCCGTGATCGGCGGCCTCATCGTCTCGACCCTGCTCTCCCTCGTCTTCGTCCCGGCGGTGTTCCTGGTGATGGACGATGTCGGCCGCTTCTTCGCCTGGGCCTTCGGCCGCTTCGTCGGCGCGGTCGACGAGCCGGAGGAGGACGGCCCGGGCCACCGCACCGGCGCCGTCCTGGGCGACGTTCCAGGCACCTTGCGCGACCTGCCCCGCCGCGAGCCGCGCCTCCTGCCGGAAGCGGCGGAGTAGGGGGCGGGGATGTCGGCGACCTGACCTTCTCCCCTCGTGCGAGAAGGTGCCCTCGCACGGCGAGGGCGGATGAGGGGTGCTGGGCGGAGGCTCGAGTAGCGGAGAGTACCCCCTCACCCCCGCTCCGCCTTCGGCTTCGCTTGCTCGCACGGAACATGTCGTTCCGCGCGAGCCCTCTCCCCTGCCGGGAGAGGAGGAGCGCGCACCATCGTGTCAGTTTAGAGAGAACATGTCCGAAACTCGGGCGCCCAACCCCTCTCCCTTCTGGGGAGAGGGCTTCGCCTGCGCACCGGCAGGCGAAGCAAGCGGAACGCAGTGGAGCGGGGGTGAGGGGGAGCAGGGCATAAGCCCGAACGGCTCAACACACCCCCAGGTCGTTCGCGGGCTCGACCCGCGAACCTCGGCGTGAAGCCGTGCCCGCCTTCGAACCGGGATGGCCGGGTCAAGCCCGGCCATGACAAGGGTGGGCCGGGGACACCCTTTCCCACAAGGGGAGACGGGTGGCGCGCCTCTAGCGTTCCGTCAGCTTCAGCTCGATCCGCCTGTTGCGGTTGAAGGCCTCGTCCGTGCCCGCCACGTCGATGGGCTGGAATTCGCCGAAGCCCGTGGCGGCGAGGCGCTGGGGTGGGACCCCCCGGGTGATCATGTACTGCACGACCGCGACCGCGCGGGCGGCCGAGAGCGCCCAGTTCGAGGGGAACTGGGCGGTGGCGATGGGGCGCGCGTCGGTGTGGCCGTCGACCCGCAGGATCCAGGGGATGTCCGGCGGGATCTGGCGGTCGAGGTCGAGGATCGCGGTGGCGATGCGGTCGAGCTCGCCCGTCGCTTCCGGGCGCAAGTTCGCCGCGCCCGCCGGGAACAGCACTTCCGATTGCAGCACGAAGCGGTCGCCGACGATGCGGATGTCCGGCCGGTTGCCGAGGATCTGGCGAAGCCTGCCGAAGAAGTCCGAGCGGTAGCGGGCGAGCTCCTGCACGCGCTGGGCGAGCGCGACGTTGAGCCGGCTGCCGAGATCGGCGATCCGGGCCTGGCTCTCCCGGTCCCGGCCCTCCGAGGCCGAGAGCGCTTCCTCCAAGGCCGCGATCTGGCGCCTCAGCGCCGCGAGCTGCTGGTTGAGGAGCTCGACCTGGCTCAGCGCCCGCGCGGTCGCCTGCCGCTCGGCGCCGAGCGCCGCGTCGAGCTCGCCGGCCCTGGCCTGCGCCGAGCCGCCGGAGGCGATCTCGCCCTGGAGGCGGGCCCGCTCCTGCTCGAGGCCGCGCAGGGTGATCTGGAGCCCGCTCACTGAGTCCTCCGCCGAGCGGCGGCCGGAGCGCTCGAGGGCCAGGAGGTCGGTCAGTTCCGAGATCTGGCGGTTGAGGCGGTCGAGCACCGCGTCGCGGGTCGTGAGCTCGCGGGCGAGGTAGAACTGCGCCAGCACGAAGACGGAGAGCAGGAAGACGATCGCGAGGAGCAGCGTCGACAGGGCGTCGACGAAGCCCGGCCAGTAGTCGAGGCCGCGCTCCCGGCGGCGGGTCGCGGCCATGTCAGCTCACCCGCTCGCGGGACAGGCGTTCGAGCACCTGCTTGAGCTCCCGCTCCCGGGCGGCCTGGGCCTCGACCCAATCGCGGATCATCTGCTGCTCGGAGCGCATGTGCTGCACGAGGCCCTGGATGCCCTCGGCGAGGTTGGCCATGGCCTGCGTCGCGGCCCGCCCGCCCGTGCCTTCGCCCAGCGCCGAGGTCAGTTTTTCCAGCGCCTGGGCGAGGCCCGGCGAGACGCCCGGGGCCGAGGGAGCCTCGGGCACCGCCGAACGGGCCAGCCAGTCCTCGAGCTCGGTGTAGAAGCGGTTCTGGGCCTGGCCCGCCTGGAGGTCGAGGAAGCCGAGGATGAGGGACCCGGCGAGGCCGAAGAGCGAGGCGGAGAACGACAGGCCCATGCCCTGGAGGGGCCCGGCGAGCGCGTTCTTGAGCTCGTCGAAGAGCGCCCCCGCGTCCTGGCCCGTGCGCAGGGAGGAAATGACGCGGCCGAGCGAGCTCACGGTCTCGATGAGGCCCCAGAAGGTGCCGAGCAAACCGAGGAAGACGAGGAGGCCGGCGAGATACCGCACCAGCTCCCGGCTCTCGTCGAGGCGGGCCGAGAGCGAGTCGAGGAGAGAGCGCAGCGTCGCGACGGTGAGCCCGGTCCGCGCCCGTCCGCTAATCAGCCCCGCCATCGGGGACAGGAGCACGGGCCCCCGCGCCGCCGGCGGGGCCCCGTCGCCGCGCGCCACGGCGTTAACCCAGCGCACCTCGGGAAAGAGCCGCCCGACCTGGCGCAGGGCCAGCACAATGCCGATGAGCAACACGCCGAGGATGAGGGCATTGAGCCCCGGATTGGCGAGGAAGGCCGCCCAGATCGGCTTGTAGAGGATGAAGGCGATGAAGCCCGTCAGCACCAGGAACACCGCCATCCGCACGAGGTAGATGCGCGGAGGCGTCAGGGTCTGCGTGTCGGCCGCCGCCATCCTTCAGGTCCTCACGCGCGCTGCGGGATCGACGGCCCGGTCCGGGCCGCTCCAACCGATGACGCAACCCTTACCGTCGGTCAACGGTTCGGCTTCGTCAGCGGTTCGCCTGCTTGAGCACGCCGAGCAACTCGCGGTGCAGAGTCTCGTTGCCGCAGCAGACCGAGCGGGTCGCGAGCGGGTCGCCGCCGCCGTCGGCGTCGGTGACGAATCCGCCGGCCTCGCGCACCAGGATGATGCCGGCCGCCATGTCCCAGGAATGGAGGTCGCGCTCCCAGTACACGTCGGCGCGGCCGGCGGCGACGTAGGCGAAATCCAGGGCCGCGGCGCCGAAGCGGCGGATCCCCCCGCACACGCCCATGACGTGGCCCATCTCCTTGAGGAAGCGCGGATGGTTGCCGCGCCCGAGATGGGGCGCGCCGCAGATCACGAGGCTGTCGGCGAGCTCACGCCGCGCCGCGACGCGAAGCCGCCGGTTGTTGAGGTAGGCGCCCTTGCCGCGCTCGGCGACGAAGAGCTCGTCCTTGGCCGGATCGTAGAGGACGCCCGCCACGATCTGGCCCTCGCGCTCGAGCCCGACCGAGATGCAGAACTGGGGCACGCCGTGCAGGAAGTTGGTGGTGCCGTCGAGGGGGTCGACGTGCCAGCGGTGGGTTTTGTCCGTGCCCTCGACGATGCCGGACTCCTCCATCACGAGGCCGTAATCGGGGCGCGCCTTCTGGAGCGCCTCGCGCAAGGTCTGCTCGGCCCGCCGGTCGGCGGCGGTGACGAAATCGCCCGGTCCTTTGCGCGAGACCTGCAGGTTCTCGACCTCGCCGTAGTCGCGCCGCAGCCCCTTGGCCGCCTTCATCACCGCATCGGTCATCACGGTCATCAGAGGCGAGCGGATCATGGGAGCGACCTTCCTGGCGGGGATGGTGGAGGGGCGGCGCCGGACGAGGGCGGGAGGGAAACGCCGCAGCCGCGCGTTGGTCGCCGCCTGACACCATGCAGGACCACGAAGGTCAAGGCGCGGGGCGACATGAGGGCGGGCCCAAGGACTAGGCGGCACCGTCGCGAGCGGACGAAAAGAGAGCTTAGCGCTACAATTGTTGTATCGTATGTTATTGCGATCGCGTGCGTTAGGCCCATGTCCCCCGACATCTCCTCACGGCCACGCTGCCTCGTCGACGAGGACCAAGCCCTGATCGGCCTCCTCCTGGAAGACAGCCTCGCCGACAAGGGCATCGCGGTGGTCGGACCCTTCGCGTCGTGCAGCCAGGCCTTGAGGTGGCTTGGAGCCAATCCCGGATCCGGCGATGGGCCCGACCTGGCGCTCGCCGATGACATGCTGTCGGACGGTCCGTGCCTGGACCTCGCGCGCGAGCTCAAGCGTCGCGGCGTGCCGTTCGCGGCGCTCTCGGGCTACGGCGCTGCGGGGGGGCGCCGATCCGGCCGTCGCCGACGTATCCTGGCTCGGCAAGCCCATGGCCCAAGCTGACCTCGCCGGGTTGATCGCGCGCCTGCTGCCGCCGCCCTCCGCGGTGCCGTCCTGATGTCCGACCCCGACAACTTCCCCCTGCGTCGCCCCGAGATCGCCGACTCCCTGCGCCGGGGCGAGGAGGCCATCACGCGCCTCATGGCTCCGCACAGGAAGGTCGTCTCCCGCGGCGACTTCGTCATTCCGCAGGGAAGCGATCACGACTTCGTCCATCGCGTGCGCTCGGGTTGGGCCGGGCGGGTGCGGTTCCTGCCGGACGGGCGCAGCCAATTCATCCTGGTGTTCCTTCCCGGCGACCTCTTCGCCGTGAAGAGCATGTTCATGACCACGCACGGCGACGCGGTGGTGGCGCTCACCGATCTCGTGGTCGAGCAGATCGACCAGCGCCGCCTCAAGGAGGCCTTCGACCGCGACGGCGACGTCGCGGCGCGCTGCATATTCCAGGTGATCGAGGAGGAGCGACGCCTCCACAACTGGGTCACCGCGCTCGGCCAGGGCGACGCGGACGAGCGCATGGCCCATATGCTCCTGGAGTTCCGGGGGCGGCTCGTTCGGGCGGGCGTTCTGGCCCACGGCGCGGTTGAGTTCGATCTGCCCATGACGCAGGAGCAGCTCGGCGGTTTTCTCGGCGTCACCACGGTGCATGTGAGCCGCGTCCTCAAGCGCCTGCGGGACAGCGAACTCGTCGTGATCAGCCGCGGCGTCGCGCGCCTCCTGGACGTGCCCGCTCTGGAGCGGCTGGCCGCGGCCCTGCAGGACGCCTACGAGCGCGAAGCCCCCGAATACGGCGGAGAGGCACGGTCATGATCGAGGCCTCCGACCCCGTCGACCCGGTCGCGAAGCACCTCGCCGAGGGCGAGGCCGCGCTCGTTCTCGTCGAGAGCCTGCTGCTGACGCTCATCGCCAAGGGCGTCCTGACCGTGGACGAGGTGGTGCAGACCGTCGAGAGCGTGACCGCCGTGAAGCGGCAGATCGCGGCTGACAGCAAGGAGCGGGCCCTGTCGGCTCTCGCCGCCGGCCTGCTCAGCCGGATCAGCCGCAGCCTTGAGGCGGTGCCGCAAGACGGTTCCGACCTGCTTTAAGCACCGCCCTTGTCGGGACGCACCGGCCCCGCGTTCGGCCGCCGAGCGCGCGGCCTCACACCCCGCCCGCGCGCTCCGCCGCGAGGCGCTCGGCCCTGGCGCGGTCCTCCGCCGAGAGGCCTTTGAGGGCCTGGTCGAGCCAAGGGTCGGGCAGGCCCTGGCCGGCGGCGGCAAGGTGCCAGGCTGCGGCCTCGACGAGGTTCTGGGCGACGCCCCGGCCGGCGGCGTAGAGCCGAGCCAGGCGGTTCTGGGCGATGGCGTTGCCCCGCGCCGCCGCATGGCGGAAGAAGCGGGCGGCCGCGGCCTCGTTTTTGGCGACGCCCTCGCCATTGAAGAGCAGGATGGCGTATTCCACCTCGCCCGCGATGCTGCCGTTCTTCGTGGCGCGGAAGAACAGCTCGGCCGCCGCGGCCGGGTCGCGGCTCATGGTCTGGCCGCGCAGGTAGAGGACCCCCAGCGCGTGCTGCGCGTCGGCGATCTCGGCCTCCGCCGCCGTGCGCAGGAGGCCGGCCGCGCGGGCGCGTTCCACGGGATCCGACGAGGTCAGCAGGAGGAGGGCCAAGTTGTAGGCGGCCGCGCCGTCGCCCTTGTCGGCGGCAGCTTCGAGCCAGCGCCGGCCCTGGTCCGGGTCGCGCGCCATGCCGCGGCCGTCGATCGCCATCAACCCGAGCGCGGACAGCGCGTGGCGGTCGCCGAGCTTGGCGGCGAGACGATACCACTCGGCCGCCTTCTCCGGATCCTGGCGCACGCCGAGGCCCTGATTGTGCAACTCGCCCAGAAGCGTCATCGCCGGGGCGTCGTCCGGAACGCGTTCGAGGCGCGCGGTGGCCTCGCGCAGGGCCGTGAGATAGCGGCCGGCCTGGTAGGCGGCGTAGGCGACATCCACCCGCGGGTCGTCGGTGGCGGGCGCGGCCGTCGGGCCGGGCAGCGGCGGCAGCGCGGGCAGGGACGGCGCGTTCGGCAGGGCCGGCGTCCCGGGCAGGCCCGGCGCGGCGAGGGTCGGGGCCGAGGGGTCCACGGGCTGAGGCAGGGTCGGCACTTGGCTCGCCGCGGCAGTCGCGACAAGGCCCGTCAGAAGCCCGAGGAGGGCCGAGAGCGCTCTCATGGCCTCGCTCCCGCGGACAGGGGTTCGAGCGCCTCCAGCACCCGCCTGAGCGCCTCTGCGGGGCCTTCGGGATGATCCCAGACCGCGTCGCCGAGGCCTAAGAACTCCGCGCCCGTCCCGGCGGCCGCGGCGACAGTCTCAAGGCTCGGAGCGAAGGCGACGCAGGGCGTCTCGAAGATCTCGGCCCACCAGGCGGCCCGCTCGAGGGTGCGCTCGAAATCAGGCAGCGAGCCATCGGCGCGAGGCTCTCCGAAGAGAAGGTAATCGACGCCGGCCTCGCCGGCGCCCATAGCCTCGTCCTTGGTGCGCAAGCCTCCGACGCCGAGGATGCGGCCCTCCTTGAGGCGGCCGCGCAGGTCGGGGAGGTCGACCGAGGGACCGCTCGCGTGCATCCCGTCGGCTCCACCGCGGGCGGCGATGAGGGGCAGGTCGGCCGCGGGGTCGCCGACGAGAGCGAGCACGACCGCGGCGCCGTGCTCCTGCGCCAGCGGTGCGAGGGTCTTGAGGTTCTTGACGAGCGTCCGTTCGTCGGCTGCGCCCAAGCGCAGCTGCAGAGCCGCGATAGGCACAGCGGCGCAGGCCGCCGCCAGCAGCGGGCCGAACGCGTCCGGCTGGTCGACGACCGGGCTGATGAGGTAGAGGTTCGGCGTGGTCACGCGCCCCTCTTGCCGCCGGAGCGGGCCTCGCGCAAGCCGTTCTCGCCCGTCCCGGAACTCATGCCGCAGAGATCGGAGGGATCGGGCGGCCGGTTTCGGGCCGCCCGCACCGCCTCTTACTCCGCCGCCTTCTGGGCGACGCTGAAGGTGGGATCGAGCTCGCCCTTCGTGTAGCGCTTGGCCATCTCGGCCAGCGTGTGGACGCGCTTGATCTTGGAGGCCTGACCGGCGGTGTTGAACTCCTGCAGGCGCTGCTTGCAGAGCTTCGCCATGGCCTCCATGGCAGGCTTGAGATACTTGCGCGGATCGAACTCGCCCGGGTGCTCCGAGAGCACCTTGCGGATCTGGCCGGTCATGGCCATCCGGTTGTCGGTGTCGATGTTGATCTTGCGCACGCCGTGCTTGATGCCGCGCTGGATCTCCTCCACGGGCACGCCCCAGGTCGGCTTCATCTGGCCGCCGTACTGGTTGATGATGTCCTGGAGCTCCTGGGGCACGGAGGAGGAGCCGTGCATGACGAGGTGCATGTTCGGGAGCTTCGCGTGGATCTCCTCGATGACGTGCATGGCGAGGATGGCGCCGTCGGGCTTGCGCGAGAACTTGTAGGCGCCGTGGCTCGTGCCCATGGCGATGGCGAGCGCGTCGACCTTGGTCTCGGCGACGAAGCGCACCGCCTCGTCCGGGTTCGTCAGGAGCTGATCGTGGGAGAGCTGGCCTTCGGCGCCGTGGCCGTCCTCGGCCTCGCCCGTGCCGCTCTCGAGCGACCCCAGCACCCCGAGCTCGCCCTCCACCGAGATGCCGCCCAGATGCGCCATCTCGACGACCTTCTTCGTCACGCCGACATTGTAGTCCCAGTCGCCCGGCGTCTTCCCGTCCGCTTTCAGCGATCCGTCCATCATGACGGAGGTGAAGCCGGCCTGGATCGCCGTCATGCAGGTGGCGGGCTCGTTGCCGTGGTCGAGGTGCACGCAGACCGGGATGTGCGGATAGATCTCCGTCACCGCGTCCATCATGTGCTTGAGCATGACGTCGTTGGCGTAGGACCGGGCGCCGCGGGACGCCTGGATGATGACGGGCGCGTCCACGCTGTTGGCCGCCTCCATGATGGCGAGCGCCTGTTCCATGTTGTTGATGTTGAAGGCGGGCACGCCATAGGAGTGCTCGGCGGCATGGTCGAGCAGCTGGCGAAGGGTGATGCGGGCCATGGTGTGAGAGTCTCCCTGGGGTCTTGTTGATTGGGTCGGAGTGAGGTCAGATCGCCCGGCTTTCGAGCGCCTGGACCCGCTTCTCGATGTCCTTGACGGGTTCGTCGAAAGCGCCGGCCGTGGCCTGCATCATCACGAGCATGCCGGCCCCGTTGCGCCGCTGCTTGCGCAGCTGCTCGTCGATCGAGCCGAAGCGGGCGTTCATGTCGGCCTTCAGCTCGGAGAGGTCTCGCTTCATGTCGGTGACGCCCGTCTGGATGCTCTTCAGGATCTCAAGCGTCGCGTTCTCGACGTTGCTCGCCACGGGTCACGCTCCTGCCGGCACGGCCGTTCGTCTCTCCCGAAAATGGGGGATTGCCATCGCTTTGTCGACGGCCAGGCCCTAGCGCCGCAAGGCGTCGACCCCTGGCAGGGGCTTGCCTTCGAGCCATTCGAGGAAGGCGCCGCCGGCGGTCGAGATATAGGTGAAGCTGTCCGCCACGCCCGCGTGGTTGAGCGCCGCCACCGTGTCGCCGCCGCCGGCGACCGAGACGAGCTTGCCCGCCTTCGTGCGCTCCGCCGCGTGGCGGGCAGCAGCCACCGTGCCCTGGTCGAAGGGCGCGAGCTCGAAGGCGCCGAGCGGGCCGTTCCAGACGAGCGTCGCCGCGTCGTTGATGGCGGCGTTGATCCGCTCCACGGATTGCGAGCCGACGTCGAGGATCATGCCTGAGTCCGGAATGCCGTCGATGCCGTATTGGTGATGCGGCGCGCCCGCCTTGAACTCTTCCGCCACGACGGCGTCCACCGGCAGGATGATGGCGCAGCCGGCGTTGCGGGCCTTCTCGACGATGCGCAAAGCGGTCGCGGCGAGGTCCTTTTCGGCGAGCGACTTGCCGATGCCGAGGCCCGACGCGTGGAGGAAGGTGTTGGCCATGCCGCCGCCGATGACGAGGGCGTCGACCTTGGCGACGAGGTTTTCCAGAAGGTCGATCTTGGTCGAGACCTTGGCGCCGCCGACCACCGCCACGACCGGGCGCGCGGGCGCCTCCAAGCCCTTGGTCAGGGCGTCGAGCTCGGCCTGCATCGAGCGGCCGGCGAAGGCCGGCAGCGCCCGGGCCAGCCCCTCCGTCGAGGCATGGGCCCGGTGCGCCGCCGAGAAGGCGTCGTTGACGTAGAGGTCGCCGAGTTTCGCGAGCTCGGCGACGAAGGCGGGATCGTTCGCCTCCTCGCCGGCATGAAAGCGGGTGTTCTCCAGAAGCGCGACGCCGCCCTCGGGCAGGGCGTTTACGACGGCGGCCGCCGCTTCGCCGACGCAATCGGTCGCGAAGGCCACGGGGCGCCCGAGCTGGGTCTGGAGCGCTTCCGCCACGGGCCGGAGCGAGTTCTTGGTGTCCGGCCCGCCCTTGGGCCGCCCGAAATGCGCCAACAGAACGGTCTTGCCGCCCTTGTCGGCGATCTCGCGGAGGGTGGGCAGAACGCGCTCGATGCGGGTGGCGTCGGTGACGCGCCCGTTCTCCATCGGCACGTTGAGGTCGACGCGCACGAGGACGCGCTTCCCCTTCACGTCGGCGTCGTCGAGGGTGCGGAACGAGGTCATGATCGGGGCTCTCAGCGCGGGGGCAGGAAGCCGGGAATGCCGTATCTCATCACCGCCGCCACCGCCGCGGCGGACAGAAGCGCGGTGAGGATCGACCAGAGCACGAGGGTGACGAAGCCCGGCAGGCGCCGCACCCGGCCCGAAAGCTCACGCACCTCGGTGCGCAGCGCCGCGAGGTCGGCCTGGCGGGCCGCCTCGTTCATGCGTGAGGTCGCCGCCTCGACCCGGTCGCCGAGGCGCAACATCTGCGCCTCGCTGCGGGACTGCTTCTCCTCGAGGCGCGCCGCCTTCTCCTCGATGCGCGAGAGCTGGTCGAGCTGGCCTTCGATCGCCCGAGGCGCGTCGGGGACGGAGGTCGCGACGGGTCCGGCCACCGCGCCCTCCACCGCCGCGCGCAGCTGCTCGGAGGTGCGCGCCGTCGCCGTCCCGCCGGCGGGCGGGACGAAGCTCGGCTCGACGCGGTTGGGGTTGGCGGCGTCGCTCATGATGGCTCCTGTTGCGGCGAGCGGCTGTGAACCTGGGCTGGAACGATCGTCAGATCAGCTTCGCCATGGCGACTGCGGTGTCGGCCATGCGGTTCGAGAAGCCCCACTCGTTGTCGTACCAGCTCATCACGCGCACCAGCGTGCCGTCCATCACCTTCGTCTGGTCGAGGTGGAAGATGGAAGAATGCGGGTCGTGGTTGAAATCGATGGAGACGTTGGGCTGGTCGGTGGTGCCCAGCACGCCCTTCAGCTCCTGGGCCGCCGCGCGCTTGACCGCCTCGTTGACCTCGTCCTTCGAGGTCGCGCGCTTGGCGACGAACTTGAAGTCGATCACCGAGACGTTCGGCGTCGGCACGCGGATCGAGGTGCCGTCGAGCTTGCCGTTGAGCTCCGGCAGGACGAGACCCACGGCCTTCGCCGCGCCCGTCGAGGTGGGGATCATCGACAGGGCCGCGGCGCGGGCCCGGTAGAGGTCCTTGTGCATCTGGTCCAGCGAGGGCTGGTCGTTGGTGTAGGAGTGGATCGTCGTCATGAAGCCCTTCTCGATGCCGACGGCGTCGTTGAGGACCTTGGCGACAGGGGCAAGGCAGTTCGTGGTGCAGGAGGCGTTCGAGATAACGAGGTGATCCCGCGTCAGCTGGTCGTGGTTCACGCCGTAGACCACGGTGAGGTCCGCGCCATCGGCGGGCGCCGAGACGATGACGCGCTTGGCGCCGGCCTCGAGATGCGCCTTGGCCTTCTCCTTCGCGGTGAAGATGCCGGTGCATTCGAGGGCGATGTCGACCCCGAGCTCCTTATGCGGCAGCTCCGCCGGGTTCTTGATCGCCGTAACCCGGATCTTGCGCCCGTCGACGACGATGGAGTCGCCCTCGACCGTGACCTCGCTCGGGAAGCGGCCGTGGACCGAGTCGAAGCGCAGCAGATGGGCGTTCGTCTCGACCGGGCCGAGGTCATTGACCGCGACCACCTCGATGTCGGTGCGGCCGCTCTCGACGATGGCGCGAAGAATGTTGCGCCCGATCCGTCCGAACCCGTTGATGGCGACCTTCACCGTCATTCCCGTCACTCCTTGATCCACGCTGGTCGAACGGCTCCGAGCCGCTCACAGATTATGGGTTCTGAGCACCCGTTCCGCCACGGCCTCGGCCGTGATGCCGAAGTGCCGGTACAGGTCCTTGTAGGGCGCGCTCGCCCCGAAGCCGTGCATGCCGACGAAGTGTCCGTCGGGCCCGATCACCCCGTCCCAGCCGAAGCGCACCGCCGCCTCCACCGCCACCTTGACCGGCGCATCGCCGATCACCGCGCGGCGGGTGCTCTCGGGCTGGGCAAGGAAGAGATCGAGGGAAGGCACGGAGACAACGCGCACCGCGAAGCTTTGTTCGTGCAGCAGGGCCTGCGCGGCGAGGGCGATCTCGACCTCCGAGCCGGAGGCGAAGAGGGTCGCCCGTGCCTGGCCTTGAGCCGGCGAAATCTCGTACGCGCCCGAGGCGCAGCGATTGTCGGAGCCGGCCTCGCGGCGCAGCTGCGGGAGGTTCTGGCGGGTGAGCGCCAGGACGCTCGGACCGTCCGTGCGCTCCAACGCGAGCTGCCAGCACTCGGCGGTCTCCACCGCGTCGGCCGGGCGGAAGACGCGCATGTTGGGCATGGACCGCAACGCCGCGAGGTGCTCCACGGGCTGGTGCGTCGGCCCGTCCTCGCCGAGTCCGATGGAGTCGTGCGTCATCACGTAGACGACGGGCACGCGGGCGAGCGCGGAAATGCGCATCGCGGGCCGGGCGTAGTCGGTGAAGACGAGGAAGGTGGCGCCGGCCGGGCGCAGGCCGCCGTGGAGCGCCATGCCGTTCATGGCCGCCGCCATGCCGTGCTCGCGGATGCCGTAATGGACGTAGCGGCCGGCATACGAGCCTGGGGCCACGGGCACCGCGGCCTTGGTCTTCGTGTTGTTGGAGGGGGTCAGGTCGGCCGAGCCGAGCACGAGCTCGGGCATCGCCGCCGTGATCGCCTCCAACGCGATCTCGCTCGCCTTGCGCGTCGCGACCGTCTGCGGTTCGGCGACGAGCTTGGCCTTCAGATCCGCGATCGCCCGCGCGACGTCCTCCGACGGTCGGGCCTCGAGCCGCCGCGCGAAGGTTTTGCGCGCCTCGGCCGGAAGCGCCGCGAAGCGTTGCTCCCAGGCTTCGCGCGCGCCGCTGCCTTGCCGGCCCGCCTTTTCCCAGGCCGCCTTGATCGGCCCGGGGACTTCGAACGGCTCGTGCGTCCAGCCGATCGCCGCCTTGGCGCCGGCGAGTTCGTCCGCGCCCAACGGCTCGCCGTGAGCCTTCGATGTGCCCGCCTTCTTGGGCGCGCCGTAGCCGATGGTGGTGCGGCAGGCAATCAGGGTCGGCCGGTCCGACACCTTCGCCTCGCCGAGCGCCCGGTCGATGGCGTCCGCATCGTGCCCGTCGACGCGAAGGGCCCGCCAGCCGCAGGCCTCGAAGCGCTTCACCTGGTCGACCGAGTCGGAGAGCGAGAGCGGCCCGTCGATGGAGATCTCGTTGTCGTCCCAGAGCACGATCAGCCGATCGAGCTTGAGGTGGCCCGCGAGCGCGATCGCCTCGTGGCTGATCCCCTCCATGAGGTCGCCGTCGGAGGCGAGCACGTAGGTGCGGTGATCGACGAGATCGTCGCCGTACTCGGCGTTCAGCATGCGCTCGGCGAGCGCGAAGCCGACCGCCGTGGCAAGGCCCTGGCCGAGCGGCCCCGTCGTCGTCTCGACGCCGGGGGTCATGAAGTTTTCCGGGTGGCCCGGCGTCTTGGAGTCGAGCTGGCGAAAGTTCTTCAATTCGTCGGCCGTCATGCCCTCGACGCCCGTGAGATGCAGGAGGGCGTAGAGCAGCATCGAGCCGTGGCCGGCCGAGAGGATGAAGCGGTCGCGGTCGAACCAGCGCGGATCCCCGGCGTCGTATTTCAGGTGACGGGTGAACAGCACCGTGGCGATGTCGGCCGCGCCCATCGGCAGGCCGGGATGGCCGGATTTCGCCCGCTCGACGCCGTCCATCGCCAGCGCGCGGACCGCGCCCGCCAGATCGGAATGGGTGACGCGGCCGGCGGGATCGGATGAGGGCACTTCAGCGGGATTCCGGTGGCGCGGGGCGCTCGAACGCCGCCCCGGCGAAAGCGCGGGCTCTCTAGCACGTCGCCTCCCCCTGTCAAAGGCAGAGAGCCCCTCGCGGCGCGCAGGGCAGGGATTGACGGAACGCCCCCTCAGCGCCGGGGGGCAAGTCCGCCGGGACCTCGGCCATGCGCCTTCGCTCGTTCGATGTGCTCGAGGGCCTCGTCGGCCAGACGGCGGTAATGGCGCCAGCGCCAACGGTGATAGAGGCGGCTCAACGGGTTGCGGGCGGCAAAGAACCGTTCGGACGACCGCTCGAGCCCCGCAAGGTAGCGGGGCAGATAAGCCTCGGCAGCCTCGCCCGTCGCTCGGTCCGCCTCGGCGAGCGTCCGGCGAAGACCCTCCTCCATGTCCCCGTTTTGCGCCATGCGCCGCGCCTCCGCCGTCGCGGGGCAAATGGCTCGCCGGGCAGCGTCGGCAAGGGGCCGCCGCCCCGTCAGGTCGCCGTGGGATGCCAAACGGGTGCGTAACCGCCGCGCAGGGCGGCCAGGGAGAGCGGCGGGGTGAGACACGGGACCGTCCCGGCCGGGAGCGCTCGGGCTGGGCCGTAGCCTGCGAAACTCCAGGCCCGCACAGCGTCCTGCTGCACCGCATACGGCGAACCGCCATCGAGGATCACGGCGCCTTCGGGCAGGCTCTCGGCCGATACGAGGTGAACCTGCTTCGCCCGGCCGTCGCGGCGCTCCCCGTGGAGGCGCCGATCGATGTCGGGCAGCGCCAAGCTCTCGCCCGTCTCCCGCGCGAGGGCGTCCTGGAAGGCCCGCGCGGCCGCACGCCGGCATTCGGCGCAGGGGCGGTGACCGGCAGCCAGCGCCGTGACCTCGTCGAGGAAGAACAGCTCGGTGTAGCCCTGACCCCAGACCGTGCGGGCTGGGTGGTCGCGGAAGGCCGTCAGACAGATGATCCAGGCTTTAGAAGCGTGACGGCGCTTCCCGAGGCTTCGCGTCCGCGGATCGTGAAAGCGCCCGCCGCGGTTGCCCATGAGGAGGCCGCGCGCCGGATCGGCGACGAGCTCGCCCGCCGGTGTCACGCGGTTCTGGAGCGGCATCGAGTCATAACCGCGCGGGAGGCGAGGTGGCGGCGGCCCGGTCCTTCGGGGCGGCGCGGTCGGAGCCCGGCGAGGAAGCCGGGAGGGGCGCCGGCGCTGCGGGTGTCTTCGGCTTGATGGACGAGGTCACGAAGTCTTTGGCCGGCGCGGGGGCGGGCGGCGGCTCCCGGTCGAGGCCGTAGACGTCGTCGCGGAACTGCACGGTGCCGTCCGGCAGCGCGTAGCCCGTGAGGTAGACCCAGGCCACGGGCACGGGTTTCGCAAGTTTCACGTCCTGCCGCTGGCCCGTGGCGATGGACGCCTCGATCTCGGCTGTGCCCCAGGCGCCCCCCGTCGGCGTTCCGGTGCCCGCGAGCAGCCATTCCGCGAAGGCGCGCACGTCGCCGACCCGCACGCAGCCCGAGGAGTGGAAGCGGGCATCCTGCGCGAACAGCTTCTTCGAGGGCGTGTCGTGCAGGTAGACCGCGTGACGGTTCGGCATGTCGATGCGCACTTGGCCCAGCGAATTGATCGCGCCCGGGTCCTGGCGGACCGTGTAGTTCGCCGCCTTGTCCGTCGACCAATCGATCTTGGCGGGGTCGACCTCCTGGCCTTTGCCGTCCAAGAGCCTGATCTTCATCTTGGCGAGGTAGGCCGGATCCTTGCGGACATGGGGGATGATGTCCTTCTTGATCAGCGAGACCGGCACGGTCCAGGTCGGGTTGAAGTTCACGTCCGTGATGCGGGCCATGAGGGTCGGCGAGGGGCGGTCCTTCTTGCCCACCACCGCGACGTAGCGCCGGCGCACCGCCCCGCCCTCCACCGCCTCGACGGTGGCGGAGGGGATGTTCACCACGACGTAGCGCTCGCCAAAGGGAAAGCGCGAGCCGACGAGGCGCTGGGCGGACGCGACGAGCTGCCGGGCGCGGGTCTCGGCCGGCACGTTGAGGGCCTGGAGCGTCCGCTCGCGCACGACGCCGGTCTCCGGCAATCCGTGCCGGGCCTGGAAGCGGCGCACCGCCCCCGCCACCGCGGCATCGAAGCGGTCGCCCGGCAGGGCTTCCGCACTCAAGTCGCCGGTCAGGCCGAGGCGCTGCTTGAGGGCCGCGACCGCTGGCCCCTGGTCGCCGGCTTTCAGGACGCCCGGCGGCAGGGTCGGCCAGCCGCCGCCTTCAGCGATGACCTGATAGGCCTCAGCGGCCCGCATCGTGTGGATGAAAGTGCCGGGATCGAGCGCCGGGCGCGGGTCGTCGGAGACGGCGGCGTAGCGGATCGGGGCGGACGCCTTCTTCGACGCGCCCGTCTGCGTTTCCGGCGCGGCCGGTGTCGTCGCGGCCGCGGGGGAGGGCGGAGCCGGAACCGGCGTCGCCGGGCCGACCGGGGCCGTCTCGCCCGCCGGCGGGCCGATGAGCTCGGCCAGCGTCTTGCCCTCGTTGCCGGCCGCGAGCGCCGGGACCGCGAGGAGGAGCGCCGGCATCAGCCAGGCCGTGGAACGAAACCGCATGGAGGGAGCACCGCGTCGAACCCCGGCACTATGGTTGACCGCTCCTTTACGATGCTTTGCCGAGACCGGCGCAGCGCTGTCCCGTTCCAGGTCAGCCTGATCAGTCGTTCACCACCACGACGTGAAGGCGGCGCGGCCCATGGGCGCCGAGCAGCATGGTCTGCTCGATGTCGCCGGAGCGGGACGGGCCGGTGATGAAGTTCACCGTGCGCGGCATCGCGCCCTTGCCGAAGGCCGACCTCGCCTTGCGCCACAGGGTCTCGTAGTCGCCCGTCACGTCCTTGGCGCGTACCACCACGATGTGGTTGTCGGGCAGGAAGTTGAGGGTCGACGGGTTGTCGGGGCCCGACACCATGGCGATGGTGCCGCTCTCGGCCACCGCCCCGAAGGCGTGGCTCACCGCGTTGAGATCGCTGCCCGCCGAGGGACCGCGCGCGAGTTCGAGCGAGGTGCCCTCCCAGGGCATGGTCTTGAGGCGCAGGTCCTCGCCCATGCGGATCGCGGCCGGCAGGTTGTGGTCGCGCAGGTACTGCGCCACGGCAAGCGGCACGTCGGCCGGGCTCTCGACCTCCGCGACCGTGGCGAGCGCCGACTCAGCCATGGTGCGAAACAGCGCGAGCAACTCCTCTCCCGACACCTGGCCCCGCGCCGGCACGACGCCCGGCGGGGACCGCTCCAGCCGTTCGTCCGCGATGCCGCGGCGCGGGCGCTCGCTGCCCGTGACCCCAAGCGACCGGCGGATGTTGGCGAAGATCTCGTCGCGGGCGCTCACGCGGCGCTCCGGCCGTTCCGCTGGCTGGCGTAGAGGGCTTGAAAGGTGGAGCCCACTGGGGCCGGGAAGTCGCGGGTCTTGGTCCAGCCGCGGGCGAAGGGCAGCCAGGCGAAGCGGCCCTTGGCCCGTCCGGCGAGGCCGAGCGCCCCCATGCCGAGGCGCGTCGCGACCCGGTAGAGCCCCGGGCGCCGGGCGAAGAACCCCCATAGCTTGAGCCCGGAGCGCACCGTGGCGGGGCTCAGGTGCCGCTCGAACTCTCGCTCGCGCCAGTGGCGCATCATCCGCGGCAGGGGGATCCGCACCGGGCAGACGGATTCGCAGCGTCCGCAAAACGTCGAAGCATTCGGAAGATGTCCGGCCTTATCGACACCGATCAAAGAAGGTGTTAAGACAGCTCCCATCGGCCCCGGATAGACCCAGCCATAGGCATGACCGCCCACCGCATGGTAAACCGGGCAGTGATTCATACAAGCGCCACAGCGAATACAGCGCAACATGTCCTGGAATTGCGTTCCTAACATGTTCGTTCGGCCGTTGTCGATGATAACGACGTGGTAGTTCTCCGGCCCGTCGAGGTCGGCGGGGCGGCGGGGGCCGGTGGAGAAGGTGGTGTAGACGGAAAGCTCCTGCCCCGTCGCCGAGCGGGCGAGCACGCGGATGAGCTGCGCCACGTCGTCGAGCGTCGGCACGACCTTCTCGATGGAGGCCAGCACGACGTGGGTTTTAGGGAGGATCTGCGTCAGGTCCCCGTTGCCCTCGTTGGTGACGATGACGGAGGTTCCCGTCTCCGCGACCAAGAAGTTCGCCCCCGTGATGCCGACATCCGCCGCGAGGAAGCGCTCGCGCAGCACCGCGCGGGCTTCCGTCAGGAGTTGCACCGGCTCGGAGAGGTCGCGCGCCGCGTCGAGGTGGGTGTGGACGCGGCGGAAATCGGCCTCAACTTGAGTGGCGTTGAGGTGCACCGCCGGCGCGATGATGTGCGAGGGCATCTCGCCCCGCAGCTGGATGATGTATTCGCCCAAATCCGTCTCGACGGGGGTGATGCCGTGGGCTTCGAGATGCGCGTTGACCCCGATCTCCTCGGCGATCATCGACTTGCCCTTGGTGACGGTGCGCGCCCCCGCCGCCCGGCAGATCGAGAGCACGATGTCCCGCGCTTCCTCCGCGGTCCGAGCGAAGTGCACGTGCCCGCCGGACGCCGTCACCTTGGCCTCGTAGGCCTCGAGGTAGAGGTCGAGATGGGCGAGCGTATGGTCCTTGATGTCCTTCGCGGAATCCCGCAGCGCCTCGAATTCCGGCAGCTTGTCGGCGGCCGCCTGCCGCTTGCCGATGAAGCCCTGGCGCACGTTGCCGAGCGCCCGCTGCAATTGCGGATCGGCCAGCGCCTGGGCGGCGTTCTGCTTGAACTGAGGCGAGGTGGCGTGAACGGTCATGGGCGGTCCCGAACCTGGCGCGGCGCCCTGACATGGCGGCGCCCACGCTCATCCTTAGCCTGCAACGCGCCACGGCGCGAGATCAACGGCGTCGCGGGGGCTCAGCCAAGGATGGCCTGCTCCGGGCGGATCGTGCCCACGAAGCCGGAGAACGGCGCGCACGGGCTCAAGCTGTCGGCGCAGGACCAGGAGCTTGCCGAGACGGTCGAGCGCGACCGCCCGCGGTCTGTGAGGCCCAGCACCGGCTGGCGGAACCGCGCGCATGCGCGAGGGTTGACGCCCGCCACAGCTGCCCGCGCGAGGTCGCGATGCCCTTGTTCTACTTCGACGTGCGCGAGGGTGTGCGCTTCGTGTGCGACGAGGACGGCCTGGAGTTCCCCGACCTTGATGCGGCCGAGCGCGAGGCGGCCGAGGCGGCAGCCGCGATCGGGCGAGACTTGCTGCCCAAAGGCACGGCCCGCTCCATCACGGTCGAGGTGCGCAACCAGCACGGCCAGCGGGTGGTCACCGCAACGGTGACCCTGGCCGTGGATCGCGTGGACCCCGAGCCAGTGCCGCCTAAGACCTGAGGGGCAGCGCGGGAGGCAACCTCGCCAGCCTGATGGGCGCTTTCAGCACGCGCTCACGCTCTCACCTTGCAGGTGATCACGCCATCGGCGCGAGGTAGCCCGGGTTGAAGTCGGCGCTCGCCTGCAAGCGACGCCAATCCGGGATCGCGATCTGCGTACCTTGCAGGACGATCAGTCCCTCCCGGCGCAGGGTTTTGAGCGTGCGGTTCACGTGCACGGTGGACAGCCCTGTCGCGTCGGCC